>NZ_JBSWWZ010000060.1:0-200 GCF_056160345.1 Alteromonas sp. ABV4_515 | reverse complement strand
GCACCTAGACGGAAAGACCCCGTGAACCTTTACTACAGCTTGGCACTGAACATTGAACCTACTTGTGTAGGATAGGTGGGAGGCTTTGAAACGCAGACGCTAGTTTGCGTGGAGCCGTCCTTGAAATACCACCCTGGTATGTTTGATGTTCTAACGTTGGTCCCTAATCGGGATTGCGGACAGTGTCTGGTGGGTAGTTT
>NZ_JBSWWZ010000059.1:0-200 GCF_056160345.1 Alteromonas sp. ABV4_515 | reverse complement strand
AAACTACCCACCAGACACTGTCCGCAATCCCGATTAGGGACCAACGTTAGAACATCAAACATACCAGGGTGGTATTTCAAGGACGGCTCCATGAGAACTAGCGTCCTCATTTCAAAGCCTCCCACCTATCCTACACAAGTAGGTTCAATGTTCAGTGCCAAGCTGTAGTAAAGGTTCACGGGGTCTTTCCGTCTAGGTGC
>NZ_JBSWWZ010000057.1:0-203 GCF_056160345.1 Alteromonas sp. ABV4_515 | reverse complement strand
AGTAGCTTTTGAAAGAACATCTTTTCGATATTCTCAGTTACTCAATTTGATTGATTACTAATATCAGCTTTCCAAATTGTTAAAGAACAAGCGTTTGCTCTGCGTCTTAATAATAAGACACATAACAAAACAATCTGTGTGAACACTACGCTAAAAGGCAGTTGACGATTTTTAAGGTAAGGAGGTGATCCAACCCCAGGTTC
>NZ_JBSWWZ010000056.1:0-203 GCF_056160345.1 Alteromonas sp. ABV4_515 | reverse complement strand
GAACCTGGGGTTGGATCACCTCCTTACCTTAAAAATCGTCAACTGCCTTTTAGCGTAGTGTTCACACAGATTGTTTTGTTATGTGTCTTATCAATAAGACGCAGAGCAAACACTTGTTCTTTAACAATTTGGAAAGCTGATATTAGTAATCAATCAAATTGAGTAACTGAGAATATCGAAAAGATGTTCTTTCAAAAGCTACT
>NZ_JBSWWZ010000055.1:0-208 GCF_056160345.1 Alteromonas sp. ABV4_515 | reverse complement strand
ACAATTTGGAAAGCTGATATTAGTAATCAATCAAATTGAGTAACTGAGAATATCGAAAAGATGTTCTTTCAAAAGCTACTCTATCTGACAACGGCGCAACGAAAGTTGCAACGTAATTGATTAGACAGTCATGCATACAGCAGTGCTTTGATGCACACCTGACCCCGGATAAAAAGGCGGGGGGAGGCGCAGCGAAATCCATCCTTTT
>NZ_JBSWWZ010000054.1:0-214 GCF_056160345.1 Alteromonas sp. ABV4_515 | reverse complement strand
CGACCAAGTCTATATGGGGCTATAGCTCAGCTGGGAGAGCGCCTGATTTGCATTCAGGAGGTCAGCAGTTCGATCCTGCTTAGCTCCACCACTTCTTAGACGTTAGTAACTTAACGCTAAAAAGATAACAGGCTTGTAGCTCAGCTGGTTAGAGCGCACCCCTGATAAGGGTGAGGTCGGCAGTTCAAGTCTGCCCAAGCCTACCATTTCTACT
>NZ_JBSWWZ010000053.1:0-250 GCF_056160345.1 Alteromonas sp. ABV4_515 | reverse complement strand
GAGTTCGGAATGGGATCAGGTGGGACCACGTCGCTATTGCCGTCAGGCATTAACTGGTTGTTACCGACATCGTCAGTAACTTAACAATTTCAGAAAGCTTTCTATCAGTATCAATCAGAGTAACGCTACTCTAACTCTTAATTAGTCAGTCATGACCATCAACTTCTAAATGATAAAGCCATTTAGGCGTTGTATGGTTAAGCCTCACGGGCAATTAGTACAGGTTAGCTTAATGCCTTGCAACACTTCC
>NZ_JBSWWZ010000052.1:0-272 GCF_056160345.1 Alteromonas sp. ABV4_515 | reverse complement strand
CGCTAACGCGTTTCACTTCTGAGTTCGGAATGGGATCAGGTGGGACCACGTCGCTATTGCCGTCAGGCAAAAACTTTTTTCACTGATGTAGTCATCAATGAATTAACAATTCTGGAAAGCTTTCTATCAGTATCAATCAGAGTAACACTACTCTAACTCTTAATTAGTCAGTCATTACCAACAACTTCTAAATGATAAAGCCATTTAGGCGTTGTATGGTTAAGCCTCACGGGCAATTAGTACAGGTTAGCTTAATGCCTTGCAACACTTCC
>NZ_JBSWWZ010000051.1:0-277 GCF_056160345.1 Alteromonas sp. ABV4_515 | reverse complement strand
ATGCATCTGATTTCAATTACACAGGTTTAGCTGCTTATATCCAGATATTTAACCCCGATGGGACCGAGTTAGCCACCGCTACCGACTATACGGTGACTCGTATTGGTAATCTTGAACTACCTACTACTGGCATCTACACAGTGGTTATCCAAGATGGTGATGTCGCCAACGATAGTGGTTATGCGAACACCGGGGCTTACCGTCTTTACTATGTAAACCACCCGATAAGTGAACACGGAGAATTGGAAAATGGCGGTTATGTGGAAGAAACCATCGA
>NZ_JBSWWZ010000050.1:0-280 GCF_056160345.1 Alteromonas sp. ABV4_515 | reverse complement strand
TAGACTTTTTACCTCGCTACGCGAGAGTCGTGAAAAATGTCTTAAACGGAAGGGAACCTTCCTGAACATTTTTCTACTCGCTAAAGGGGTAAATTAATTAAGCATTAGCGTGTTGATGTTAATGACTGACTAATTATGTAAGTTAGAGTAGTGAAGTTGCTCTGATTGAATACTGATAGAAAGCTTTCCGAAATTGTTAAGTTACTGACGATGTCGGTAACAACCAGTTAATGCCTGACGGCAATAGCGACGTGGTCCCACCTGATCCCATTCCGAACTC
>NZ_JBSWWZ010000049.1:0-292 GCF_056160345.1 Alteromonas sp. ABV4_515 | reverse complement strand
CGCCGCTAACGCGTTTCACTTCTGAGTTCGGAATGGGATCAGGTGGGACCACGTCGCTATTGCCGTCAGGCATTAACTGGTTGTTACCGACTGCGTAGTCAGTAACTTAACAATTTCAGAAAGCTTTCTATCAGTATCAATCAGAGTAACGCTACTCTAACTCTTAATTAGTCAGTCAATAACTCACAACACACTAAATGTTAAAGCCATTTAGGCGTTGTATGGTTAAGCCTCACGGGCAATTAGTACAGGTTAGCTTAATGCCTTGCAACACTTCCACATCCTGCCTATC
>NZ_JBSWWZ010000048.1:0-299 GCF_056160345.1 Alteromonas sp. ABV4_515 | reverse complement strand
AAGCTGATGATAACAGGCTTGTAGCTCAGCTGGTTAGAGCGCACCCCTGATAAGGGTGAGGTCGGCAGTTCAAGTCTGCCCAAGCCTACCAATTCTTTCTCATGCCGCGTCAGATAAAACCTCATGTGCTGGAGCACACTACGGTTTCATCTTCCTTGCCTGAAAAAGAATGTAAATAGAAACGAAGTTGGTCGAAAAAAAGAATGATAAATCCTAATGAATTTTTACTCTTTGAGTAAGTATTGATTAGGGTTTTTTACTCTAAACCTGTTCTTTAACAATTTGGAAAGCTGATATTA
>NZ_JBSWWZ010000047.1:0-301 GCF_056160345.1 Alteromonas sp. ABV4_515 | reverse complement strand
GAACCAGTACCGTGAGGGAAAGGCGAAAAGAACCCCTGTGAGGGGAGTGAAATAGAACCTGAAACCGTATACGTACAAGCAGTGGGAGCCCCATCACTAAGTGCCTTAGTGATGAGACTCACAAAGTGCAAACAGCCTGATTGAGCGTAACGTTGACCTGCGAAGCAGCCAACGGTAAACCGCGCCAAATCAAGCAGGGTGCTTAGTGATGGGGTGACTGCGTACCTTTTGTATAATGGGTCAGCGACTTATATTTAGTAGCAAGGTTAAGCGAATAGCGGAGCCGTAGCGAAAGCGAGTG
>NZ_JBSWWZ010000046.1:0-312 GCF_056160345.1 Alteromonas sp. ABV4_515 | reverse complement strand
CGCCAACAGTGTCGGGAACTACTGATTTGCCTGTCGGTGAAACCGTGTCCATCACAGTGACCGATGCTAACGGCGACGCCCAAACCTTCACGGCAACCGTACAACCTGACGGTTCATTCAGCGCCGATGTCCCAGCAGACATGGCCGACGGAGCCTACACAGTAGAAGCCACTGCTACCGATGCTGCGGGTAATGCCACTACGGCTACGGACAACAATGGCGAAATCGATACGGCTGCACCAGTCATCACCCTTGATCCACACTCGCTGGGTAATGACGCCACACCAACAGTATCAGGTACCACTGATTTGC
>NZ_JBSWWZ010000045.1:0-316 GCF_056160345.1 Alteromonas sp. ABV4_515 | reverse complement strand
AGCGCAGCTTCGCTAAATTTCTGTAAGGCGATTCACGATTTATCGTGAGAGCGACCTTATCCTAGGTTCGGAAGCAAGCTTCCGAGATTTTCAGTAAGGCGAATCGAGCCCGCGAGATGAGCGACCTTATTCTTCTTACTGAACTTTCAAGTCCTGGAGATGTTTACGTGTAATTCACTGATTCAAATTACTGTTACAAACTCCGGCCTATCTCACAGTATTAACCGACTGTGACGCGATATAAATGGCGTCCCCTAGGGGATTCGAACCCCTGTTACCGCCGTGAAAGGGCGGTGTCCTAGGCCTCTAGACGAAG
>NZ_JBSWWZ010000044.1:0-325 GCF_056160345.1 Alteromonas sp. ABV4_515 | reverse complement strand
CTTCGTCTAGAGGCCTAGGACACCGCCCTTTCACGGCGGTAACAGGGGTTCGAATCCCCTAGGGGACGCCATTTATATCGCGTCACAGTCGATTAAAACTGTGAGATAGGCCGGAGTGGTTGGTTTAGCCAGCTGCTTCAGGACTTGAAAGTTCAGTAAAGTAAAAATGCTGCGCGGTTCGCAGGCTCACCTTGCCTTACTGAAATTTAGCGAAGCATGCTTCGCTGAGCAAAATTTCAGTCCCCTTCGTCTAGAGGCCTAGGACACCGCCCTTTCACGGCGGTAACAGGGGTTCGAATCCCCTAGGGGACGCCATTTATATCGC
>NZ_JBSWWZ010000043.1:0-357 GCF_056160345.1 Alteromonas sp. ABV4_515 | reverse complement strand
CCGGCAACGATGCGACGCCGACGGTTTCTGGAAGCACTGATCTGCCAGTAGGCGAAACCGTGTCGATCACGGTAACCGATGCCAATGGTGATGCCCAAACCTTCACCGCTACTGTTCAGCCTGACGGTTCGTTTAGCGCAGACGTACCAGCGGACATGGCCGACGGTGCTTACACCGTTGAAGCCACTGCCACCGATGCCGCGGGCAACGCGACTACCGCTACCGACAACAACGGTGAAATCGACACCGCTGCGCCCACCATCACGTTGGACGCGCAGACAACCGGCAACGATGCGACGCCGACGGTTTCTGGAAGCACAGATCTGCCAGTAGGCGAAACCGTGTCGATCACGGTAA
>NZ_JBSWWZ010000042.1:0-368 GCF_056160345.1 Alteromonas sp. ABV4_515 | reverse complement strand
TCGTTTGGGAAAAAGACTCATTGGACGATCGAGAAGTGATTTTCGAATTTTTATACGAATTTAACCCACTTGCTGCTGAAAAAACTGACACTATTATTGAGACTAAAGTTGAAAACTTGATACAGCAACCGTTGATGGGCGTTGAAAGAGAAGGAATACCTGGACGGCTTTTAATTATCCCAGAGGTGTCAATGATTGTTTCGTACTTCATAAGAGAAGACGTAATTCATATTCTAAGGGTTTTACACCAGAAGCAAAAATTTCCTGTAGGCAACTGAACGCGCTGCTTAGGGGCGCAAACACGGCGGCTATAATCGGAACGAAGTGACACAGCCGCAGTGTTTGTGTCCCAGCGAGCCCGCGAGCGG
>NZ_JBSWWZ010000041.1:0-374 GCF_056160345.1 Alteromonas sp. ABV4_515 | reverse complement strand
TTCTCTGCATGTCAAGTGTAGGTAAGGTTCTTCGCGTTGCTTCGAATTAAACCACATGCTCCACCGCTTGTGCGGGCCCCCGTCAATTCATTTGAGTTTTAACCTTGCGGCCGTACTCCCCAGGCGGTCTACTTAGCGCGTTAGCTTCGCTACGCACAAATTAAATTCACGCACAGCTAGTAGACAGCGTTTACGGTGTGGACTACCAGGGTATCTAATCCTGTTCGCTACCCACACTTTCGGACATGAGCGTCAGTCTTTGGCCAGGGAGTCGCCTTCGCCACTGATGTTCCTCCAGATATCTACGCATTTCACCGCTACACCTGGAATTCCACTCCCCTCTCCAAGACTCTAGTCTGCCAGTTCTAAATGAC
>NZ_JBSWWZ010000040.1:0-396 GCF_056160345.1 Alteromonas sp. ABV4_515 | reverse complement strand
TAGGCGAAACCGTGTCGATCACGGTAACCGATGCCAATGGTGATGCCCAAACCTTCACCGCTACTGTTCAGCCTGACGGTTCGTTTAGCGCCGATGTGCCTGCCAATATGGCCGATGGTGCCTACACGGTAGAAGCCACTGCCACCGATGCTGCCGGTAACGCCACTACGGCTACCGACAATAACGGTGAAATCGACACCGCAGCGCCAACCATTACGTTGGACGCGCAAACAACAGGTAACGACGCCACGCCAACGGTATCAGGCACCACCGATTTACCTGCCGGTGAAACCGTGTCGATCACTGTGACCGATGCTAACGGTGATGCCCAAACCTTCACCGCAACGGTACAGCCTGATGGCTCGTTCAGTGCGGATGTACCTGCGGATCTAGCCG
>NZ_JBSWWZ010000039.1:0-397 GCF_056160345.1 Alteromonas sp. ABV4_515 | reverse complement strand
GTGACCGATGCTAACGGTGATGCCCAAACCTTCACCGCAACGGTACAGCCTGATGGCTCGTTCAGTGCGGATGTACCTGCGGATCTAGCCGACGGTGCCTATACAGTAGACGTTACCGCGACCGATACCGCTGGTAACACAACAACGGCAACAAAAGTTGGCGGGGAAATTGACACCGCTGCACCAACCATTACATTGGATGCGCAGACGACAGGTAACGACGCGACGCCAACGGTATCAGGCACCACCGATTTACCTGCTGGTGAAACTGTGTCGATCACGGTGACCGATGCTAACGGCGATACCCAAACCTTCACTGCCACTGTTCAGCCTGATGGCTCGTTCAGCACAGATGTGCCTGCGGACTTAGCCGACGGTGCGTATACCGTTGAAGCTA
>NZ_JBSWWZ010000038.1:0-400 GCF_056160345.1 Alteromonas sp. ABV4_515 | reverse complement strand
CCACCATCACGTTGGACGCGCAGACAACCGGCAACGATGCGACGCCGACGGTTTCTGGAAGCACAGATCTGCCAGTAGGTGAAACCGTGTCGATCACAGTGACCGATTCAAACGGTGATGCACAGACCTTCACGGCTACCGTACAACCTGACGGTTCGTTCAGCGCGGATGTCCCTGCGGACATGGCCGACGGTGCTTATACCGTCGAAGCTACAGCAACCGATGCTGTGGGTAACGCCACTACCGCTACGGACAATAATGGTGAAGTTGACACAGCTGCGCCCACCATCACGTTGGACGCGCAGACAACCGGCAACGATGCGACGCCGACGGTTTCTGGAAGCACTGATCTGCCAGTAGGCGAAACCGTGTCGATCACGGTAACCGATGCCAATGGTGA
>NZ_JBSWWZ010000037.1:0-411 GCF_056160345.1 Alteromonas sp. ABV4_515 | reverse complement strand
AAACGGTATCGATCACGGTGACCGACTCAAACGGTGACGCCCAAACCTTCACGGCAACCGTACAGCCTGATGGCTCGTTCAGTGCCGATGTCCCAGCAGACATGGCCGACGGAGCCTACACAGTAGAAGCCACTGCTACCGATGCTGCGGGTAATGCCACTACGGCTACCGACAATAACGGCGAAATCGATACGGCTGCACCAGTCATCACCCTTGATCCACACTCGCTGGGTAATGACGCCACACCAACAGTATCGGGTACCACTGATCTGCCTGTCGGTGAAACGGTATCGATCACGGTGACCGACTCAAACGGTGACGCCCAAACCTTTACCGCAACCGTACAACCTGACGGTTCATTCAGCGCTGATGTCCCTGCGGACATGGCCGACGGAGCCTACACGGTAGAAG
>NZ_JBSWWZ010000036.1:0-417 GCF_056160345.1 Alteromonas sp. ABV4_515 | reverse complement strand
TTTCAGTCCCCTTCGTCTAGAGGCCTAGGACACCGCCCTTTCACGGCGGTAACAGGGGTTCGAATCCCCTAGGGGACGCCATTTATATCGCGTCACGGTCGATTAAAACTGTGAGATAGGCCGGAGTGGTTGTAGTTCGCATCAGTGAGTTACATTTAATTGTCTCCAGGACTTGAAAGTTCAGTAAGAAGAATAAGGTCGCTCATCTCGCGGGCTCGATTCGCCTTGCTAAAAATCTCGGAAGCTTGCTTCCGAACCTAGGATAAGGTCGCTCTCACGATAAATCGTGAATCGCCTTACAGAAATTTAGCGAAGCTGCGCTTCGCAAAGCGAAATTTCTGTCCCCTTCGTCTAGAGGCCTAGGACACCGCCCTTTCACGGCGGTAACAGGGGTTCGAATCCCCTAGGGGACGCCAT
>NZ_JBSWWZ010000035.1:0-434 GCF_056160345.1 Alteromonas sp. ABV4_515 | reverse complement strand
TAATCAATCAAATTGAGTAACTGAGAATATCGAAAAGATGTTCTTTCAAAAGCTACTCTATCTGACAAATGATTAGACAGTCATGCATACAACAGTGCTTTAATGCACACCTGACCTCGGATAAAAAGGCGAGGGTAGGCGCTTTATCTTCCATCCTTTTAGGATGTCGCATCCTTTGGAAGAAAAAGTAATGCTATGAAATCTTATTCCTTACTCATGTGAATAAGAGGAAATAGCGATGATTTGTTTTCTCATCGAGCCGGCTGAGGAGTGAGCGAGGGCGCATACTTTAGTATGTAACCGAGCGAACGACGAACCAAGGCGACGAGGAGGAGACAAAGCAGAAGCTATTTAGGGTTGTATGGTTAAGTGACTAAGCGTATACGGTGGATGCCTTGGCAGTAAGAGGCGATGAAGGACGTGTAAGTCTGCGA
>NZ_JBSWWZ010000034.1:0-441 GCF_056160345.1 Alteromonas sp. ABV4_515 | reverse complement strand
CGATTTCACCGTTGTTGTCGGTAGCCGTAGTGGCGTTACCGGCAGCATCGGTGGCAGTGGCTTCAACGGTATAAGCACCGTCGGCCATGTCTGCGGGGACATCAGCGCTGAACGAGCCATCAGGCTGTACGGTTGCGGTAAAGGTTTGGGCATCGCCGTTAGCGTCGGTCACCGTGATCGACACAGTTTCACCGGCAGGTAAATCGGTTGTGCCTGATACCGTTGGCGTGGCGTCGTTACCTGTCGTCTGCGCATCCAATGTAATGGTTGGTGCAGCGGTGTCGATTTCGCCGTTATTGTCGGTAGCCGTAGTGGCATTACCCGCATCATCGGTAGCGGTGGCTTCAACAGTATAAGCACCGTCGGCCATATCCGCAGGGACATCAGCGCTGAATGAACCGTCTGGCTGTACCGTTGCCGTGAAGGTTTGGGCGTCGCCGT
>NZ_JBSWWZ010000033.1:0-443 GCF_056160345.1 Alteromonas sp. ABV4_515 | reverse complement strand
CGAGCGAAAGGGGACTAGCCGATATCTGTTGTGATAGTGGAATATTCTGGAAAGTTTAACGGTACAGGGTGATAGTCCCGTACACGAAGTGGCAACAGGTACATATTAAGTAGGTCGGGACACGTGTTATCTTGACTGAAGATGGGGGGACCATCCTCCAAGGCTAAATACTCCTTACTGACCGATAGTGAACCAGTACCGTGAGGGAAAGGCGAAAAGAACCCCTGTGAGGGGAGTGAAATAGAACCTGAAACCGTATACGTACAAGCAGTGGGAGCCCTTCGGGGTGACTGCGTACCTTTTGTATAATGGGTCAGCGACTTATATTTAGTAGCAAGGTTAAGCGAATAGCGGAGCCGTAGCGAAAGCGAGTGTTAACTGCGCGTTGAGTTGCTAGGTATAGACCCGAAACCCGGTGATCTAGCCATGGGCAGGTTGAAGGT
>NZ_JBSWWZ010000032.1:0-450 GCF_056160345.1 Alteromonas sp. ABV4_515 | reverse complement strand
TCCGAACTCAGAAGTGAAACGCGTTAGCGGCGATGGTAGTGTGGGGCTTCCCCATGTGAGAGTAGCACACCGTCAGGCTCCCAATTACGAAAAAGCCCGCTCATTCGAGCGGGCTTTTTGCGTTTATAAGTGAAAGCCTAGGTTTTTTGATTATTGTGAGCAGCAGCTCCGGCCATCAACCAACTAAGGTGACCTTAGCATCCTGGTGATGCAACGGGTTTCAGAGCAGTGTCTTGTTATGAAAATGAATGAGACAACGATTTGAAAATTAATTCAAAAAACGTGTTGACTCTGAGATTAATAAGCGTAATATACGCATCCCGCTTCAGGGGAAACCACTGAAGCCGCTAAGAAAAACTCTTAGCATTGTTCTTTAAAAATGTATAACAAGACAATCTGTGTGGGCACTCGTTAAGAGTGTCAACCGACGATTCATAAAAGTTTTTCGAT
>NZ_JBSWWZ010000031.1:0-460 GCF_056160345.1 Alteromonas sp. ABV4_515 | reverse complement strand
CAATTTGGAAAGCTGATATTAGTAATCAATCAAATTGAGTAACTGAGAATATCGAAAAGATGTTCTTTCAAAAGCTACTCTATCTGACAAAGTGTAGTAAGAAGGCTGACATACACCACTGAGTGTACTGCTCGTCCTCCTTGCGCAAAAGTCGACAAACAACGTCGATTTTGAACGATAAATTGATTAGACAGTCATGCATACAACTGAGATTCAATTCTCACCTGACCCCGGATAAAAAGGCGGGGGTAGGCAGCGGAAACCCATTCTTTCAACGTGTCGCACGTTTTGGGTGGAAGCCAATGGTTGTGAAAACTTATTCCTTACTCATGTGAATAAGCGGAAGCAACGCCTCAAGGTTTACCTTAAGGAAGCTATTTAGGGTTGTATGGTTAAGTGACTAAGCGTATACGGTGGATGCCTTGGCAGTAAGAGGCGATGAAGGACGTGTAAGTCTGCG
>NZ_JBSWWZ010000030.1:0-483 GCF_056160345.1 Alteromonas sp. ABV4_515 | reverse complement strand
ACGGCGACGCCCAAACCTTCACGGCAACGGTACAGCCAGACGGTTCATTCAGCGCTGATGTCCCTGCGGATATGGCCGACGGTGCTTATACCGTTGAAGCCACTGCAACAGATGCGGCGGGTAACGCGACTACGGCTACCGACAATAACGGTGAAATCGACACCGCAGCGCCAACCATTACGTTGGACGCGCAGACAACAGGTAACGACGCGACGCCAACGGTATCAGGCACCACCGATTTACCTGCCGGTGAAACCGTGTCGATCACGGTAACGGACGCTAACGGTGATGCCCAAACCTTCACCGCCACTGTTCAGCCTGACGGCTCGTTCAGTGCCGATGTCCCTGCCGATATGGCCGACGGTGCTTATACCGTTGAAGCCACTGCCACCGATGCGGCGGGTAACGCGACTACGGCTACCGACAATAACGGTGAAATCGACACCGCAGCGCCAACCATTACGTTGGACGCGCAGACAACAG
>NZ_JBSWWZ010000029.1:0-517 GCF_056160345.1 Alteromonas sp. ABV4_515 | reverse complement strand
TATACCGTTGAAGCCACTGCCACCGATGCTGCCGGTAACGCCACTACGGCTACCGACAACAACGGTGAAATCGATACCGCTGCGCCAACCATCACGCTGGACGCACAGACAACAGGTAATGACGCTACGCCTAATGTTTCAGGTACCACGGATCTGCCGCTCGGCGAAACCGTGTCGATCACGGTAACGGACGCCAACGGCGACGCGCAAACTTTCACAGCAACAGTTCAGCCAGACGGCTCGTTCAGCGCAGACGTTCCAGCGGATTTGGCCGACGGTGCCTATACGGTTGAAGCGACCGCCACCGATGCGGCAGGTAACGCGACCACCGCCACCGACAACAACGGTGAAATTGATACTGCAGCACCAGTTATCACTCTTGATCCACACTCGCTAGGTAATGACGCCACACCAACGGTTTCGGGAACCACCGATTTACCTGCCGGTGAAACCGTGTCCATCACAGTGACCGATTCAAACGGCGACGCCCAAACCTTCACGGCAACGGTACAGCCAG
>NZ_JBSWWZ010000027.1:0-630 GCF_056160345.1 Alteromonas sp. ABV4_515 | reverse complement strand
TGATTAGACAGTCATGCATACAGCAGTGCTTTGATGCACACCTGACCCCGGATAAAAAGGCGGGGGGAGGCGCAGCGAAATCCATCCTTTTGAGTTGTCGCAACTCTTGGATTTCACTGTAATAGCTATTCACTCACTCACTACTCATGTTGAGAAGAGGAAATAGCGACGATTAAGGTTCTGGGCAAGCGAATACGACGAGTGAGCGAGGGCGTATACAAGTAGTATATAACCGAGCGAGCGAGGAAGAGTCGCGCAGCACAGGTTCTTAAGCGGAAGCTATTTAGGGTTGTATGGTTAAGTGACTAAGCGTATACGGTGGATGCCTTGGCAGTAAGAGGCGATGAAGGACGTGTAAGTCTGCGAAAAGCGGTGGCGAGCTGACAAAACGCATTTGAGCCATCGATGTCCGAATGGGGAAACCCACCCGCTTGCGGGTATCGTTAACTGAATACATAGGTTAACGAGGCAAACCCGGGGAACTGAAACATCTAAGTACCCGGAGGAAAAGAAATCAACCGAGATTCCCTGAGTAGCGGCGAGCGAAAGGGGACTAGCCGATATCTGTTGTGATAGTGGAATATTCTGGAAAGTTTAACGGTACAGGGTGATAGTCCCGTACACGAAGTG
>NZ_JBSWWZ010000026.1:0-667 GCF_056160345.1 Alteromonas sp. ABV4_515 | reverse complement strand
GTAATGACGCCACACCAACAGTATCAGGTACCACTGATTTGCCTGTCGGTGAAACGGTATCGATCACGGTGACCGACTCAAACGGTGATGCCCAAACCTTTACCGCAACCGTACAACCTGACGGTTCATTCAGCGCTGATGTCCCTGCGGACATGGCCGACGGAGCCTACACGGTAGAAGCCACTGCCACCGATGCTGCGGGTAACGCGACAACGGCTACGGACAACAATGGTGAAATCGATACGGCTGCACCAGTCATCACCCTTGATCCACACTCGCTGGGTAATGACGCCACACCAACAGTATCAGGTACCACTGATTTGCCTGTCGGTGAAACGGTATCGATCACGGTGACCGACTCAAACGGTGATGCTCAAACCTTCACTGCCACTGTTCAGCCTGATGGCTCGTTCAGCACAGATGTGCCTGCGGACTTAGCCGACGGTGCGTATACCGTTGAAGCTACTGCCACCGATGCGGCGGGTAACGCGACATCAGCAACGGACAACAACGGCGAAATTGATACTGCTGCCCCAACCATCACGTTGGACGCGCAGACAACAGGCAATGATGCGACGCCAACAGTGTCGGGAACTACTGATTTGCCTGTCGGTGAAACCGTGTCCATCACAGTGACCGATGCTAACGGCGACGCCCAAACCTTCAC
>NZ_JBSWWZ010000025.1:0-725 GCF_056160345.1 Alteromonas sp. ABV4_515 | reverse complement strand
AACGCGCTGCTTAGGGGCGCAAACACGGCGGCTATAATCGGAACGAAGTGACACAGCCGCAGTGTTTGTGTCCCAGCGAGCCCGCGAGCGGCTACAGCAGATTGTTAGGCGGCATGCAGATCTATTGGCTGCACGTCATCCAAGTTGATGTTCTGTTTGGCCTGCCAAAGCTCGTAATTGTCTTGCATGCTAAGCCAACTTTCAGGGCTGCGCCCCAATACTTTTGATAGCCTTAACGCCATTTCTGGCGTTACTGCACTTTTGCCCTTCACTACACGATTTAGTGTTGAAGCGGCAACACCAAGATGGGTGGCAAGAGTCCTGCAACTTATGCCGTGTGGCTCCATATAAATGGACTCAATAAATTCGCCTGGATGTGGTGGGTTATGCATATTCATTAGTGATAATCCTCGTAATTTAAGATGTAAGCATTACCATCCGTGAACTCGAAAGTTACTCTCCAATTGCCATTAACAGATATCGACCAAATATTAGACCATTCTCCTTTGAGTTGATGAAGAGAAAAGCCTGGTAAATCAATGTCACCGATATCTTGTGCGGTGTGGATAGCAGCTAACTGCATGCGGAGTTTTTTCGCGTGCTTAGTCTGTATGCCTGAAGTTTTCCCTTTTTCGAAAAACAGCTTCAGACCCTTATGTTTAAATGACTTGATCACGGAAAGATTGTAGCGCATTGCGCAACGCGGTTCAACTTAACGCCTAACA
>NZ_JBSWWZ010000024.1:0-762 GCF_056160345.1 Alteromonas sp. ABV4_515 | reverse complement strand
ATTTAGGCGTTGTATGGTTAAGCCTCACGGGCAATTAGTACAGGTTAGCTTAATGCCTTGCAACACTTCCACATCCTGCCTATCAACGTTGTCGTCTTCAACAACCCTTCAGAGACCTTAAAGGTCAGGGATGACTCATCTCGGGGCTCGCTTCCCGCTTAGATGCTTTCAGCGGTTATCGATTCCGAACGTAGCTACCGGGCAATGCCTTTGGCAAAACAACCCGAACACCAGCGGTTCGTCCACTCCGGTCCTCTCGTACTAGGAGCAGCTCCCCTCAATCATCCAACGCCCACACCAGATAGGGACCGAACTGTCTCACGACGTTCTAAACCCAGCTCGCGTACCACTTTAAATGGCGAACAGCCATACCCTTGGGACCGACTTCAGCCCCAGGATGTGATGAGCCGACATCGAGGTGCCAAACACCGCCGTCGATATGAACTCTTGGGCGGTATCAGCCTGTTATCCCCGGAGTACCTTTTATCCGTTGAGCGATGGCCCTTCCATACAGAACCACCGGATCACTATGACCTACTTTCGTACCTGCTCGACGTGTCTGTCTCGCAGTTAAGCTAGCTTATGCCATTGCACTAACCTCACGATGTCCGACCGTGATTAGCTAACCTTCGTGCTCCTCCGTTACTATTTGGGAGGAGACCGCCCCAGTCAAACTACCCACCAGACACTGTCCGCAATCCCGATTAGGGACCAACGTTAGAACATCAAACATACCAGGGTGGTATTTCAAGGACGGCTCCA
>NZ_JBSWWZ010000023.1:0-775 GCF_056160345.1 Alteromonas sp. ABV4_515 | reverse complement strand
CGCGTCCCGCTTCGGGGTAAAGCTTCGAAGCCGCTAAGTAGAGCTTTTAAATAAGCACTTAGCATTGTTCTTTAAAAATGTATAACAAGACAATCTGTGTGGGCACTCGTTAAGAGTGTCAACCGACGATTCATAAAAGTTTTTCGATATATTTAATTGAAGAGTTTGATCATGGCTCAGATTGAACGCTGGCGGCAGGCCTAACACATGCAAGTCGAACGGTAGCAGGAAGTGCTTGCACTTCGCTGACGAGTGGCGGACGGGTGAGTAATGCTTGGGAACTTGCCTTTGCGAGGGGGATAACAGTTGGAAACGACTGCTAATACCGCATAATGTTTTCGAACCAAACGGGGCTTAGGCTCCGGCGCAAAGAGAGGCCCAAGTGAGATTAGCTAGTTGGTGAGGTAAAGGCTCACCAAGGCGACGATCTCTAGCTGTTCTGAGAGGAAGATCAGCCACACTGGGACTGAGACACGGCCCAGACTCCTACGGGAGGCAGCAGTGGGGAATATTGCACAATGGGGGAAACCCTGATGCAGCCATGCCGCGTGTGTGAAGAAGGCCTTCGGGTTGTAAAGCACTTTCAGTTGTGAGGAAAGGTTGGTAGTTAATACCTGCCAGCTGTGACGTTAACAACAGAAGAAGCACCGGCTAACTCCGTGCCAGCAGCCGCGGTAATACGGAGGGTGCGAGCGTTAATCGGAATTACTGGGCGTAAAGCGGACGCAGGCGGTTTGTTAAGCTAGATGTGAAAGCCCCGGGCTCAACCTGGGAT
>NZ_JBSWWZ010000022.1:0-883 GCF_056160345.1 Alteromonas sp. ABV4_515 | reverse complement strand
CCGCTCGCGGGCTCGCTGGGACACAAACACTGCGGCTGTGTCACTTCGTTCCGATTATAGCCGCCGTGTTTGCGCCCCTAAGCAGCGCGTTAGCTGCCACGGCACAGTAATGCACAACATCCTGTACATGTGCTCATTTCTGATCTAAACTTGTCCAATATAATGTACAAGTGGGGTGCAAAATGAGAATTGTCTCTTTTACCGAAGCTCGAAATGGTCTAAAAGCTGTTTTGGACAATGTCATCAACGATGCAGATACAACAGTAATCACTCGTCGTGACTCTGAAGATGCTGTTGTAATGTCATTAGATTACTACAACAGCCTTATGGAAACCGTTCATCTACTTCGTTCTCCAGCGAACGCTGAACACTTAAATCGTTCAATAGCACAGTTTAAAGCAGCAAAAACGAGCCAGCGAGAACTTATTGATGAGTAACAGGTTGTTATCATGGACTGATGAAGCTTGGAATAGTTACGTTTATTGGCAGACTCAAGACAAGAAAACATTGAAACGTATCAATAAGTTAATTTCAGATGTTAAGCGTTCTCCATTTGATGGAATTGGAAAACCGGAACCTCTTAAAGAGAATCTTTCAGGTTTCTGGTCCCGCAGAATAGATGACACCAACCGTTTGGTATATGCCGTGGACGATACCGCAATTACGGTTATCTCGTGTCGTTACCATTACTAGTAGGTGGCAGCTAACAATCAAATTAAGCCGCTCGCAGGCTCGCTGGGACAGTAACACATGGGCTCTGTCGCTTCGCTCGGATTCTAGCCCATGTGTTACTGCCCCTTATTTGGGTGTTATATTTTACGGAGAGTTCGCAGTAAATGGATGATGTTTATACAAATAATCAAGCAGAAATAGTTGAGTATGG
>NZ_JBSWWZ010000021.1:0-910 GCF_056160345.1 Alteromonas sp. ABV4_515 | reverse complement strand
GGAGCCGTAGCGAAAGCGAGTGTTAACTGCGCGTTGAGTTGCTAGGTATAGACCCGAAACCCGGTGATCTAGCCATGGGCAGGTTGAAGGTTGAGTAACATCAACTGGAGGACCGAACCCACGCCTGTTGAAAAAGGCGGGGATGACCTGTGGCTGGGGGTGAAAGGCCAATCAAACCGGGAGATAGCTGGTTCTCCCCGAAATCTATTTAGGTAGAGCCTCGGACGAATTCCTTTGGGGGTAGAGCACTGTTAAGGCTAGGGGGTCATCCCGACTTACCAACCCTTTGCAAACTCCGAATACCAAAGAGAACTATCCGGGAGACACACGGCGGGTGCTAACGTCCGTCGTGAAGAGGGAAACAACCCAGACCGCCAGCTAAGGTCCCAAAATATTGCTAAGTGGGAAACGATGTGGGAAGGCTAAGACAGCTAGGAGGTTGGCTTAGAAGCAGCCATCCTTTAAAGAAAGCGTAATAGCTCACTAGTCGAGTCGGCCTGCGCGGAAGATGTAACGGGGCTAAGCAATATACCGAAGCTGCGGCAAAGTACTTGTACTTTGGGTAGGGGAGCGTTCTGTAAGCCGCTGAAGCTGGATTGTGAAGTCTGGTGGAGGTATCAGAAGTGCGAATGCTGACATGAGTAACGATAATGCGGGTGAAAAACCCGCACGCCGGAAGACCAAGGTTTCCTGTCCCATGCTAATCAGGGCAGGGTAAGTCGGCCCCTAAGGCGAGGCAGAAATGCGTAGTCGATGGGAAACGGGTTAATATTCCCGTACTTATATAATCAGTGATGGAGGGACGGAGAAGGCTAGACAAGCTTGGCGTTGGTTGTCCAAGTGAAAGTGAGTAGGCTGAGTGCTTAGGTAAATCCGGGTGCTTAAGGCCGAGACACGAGACGAGCCACCA
>NZ_JBSWWZ010000020.1:0-936 GCF_056160345.1 Alteromonas sp. ABV4_515 | reverse complement strand
CATCGGCACTGAATGAACCGTCTGGCTGTACCGTTGCCGTGAAGGTTTGGGCATCACCGTTAGCATCGGTCACTGTGATGGACACGGTTTCACCGACTGGTAAATCCGTGCTACCTGAAACAGTAGGCGTAGCGTCATTACCTGTTGTCTGTGCGTCCAGCGTAATGGTTGGCGCAGCGGTATCGATTTCACCGTTGTTGTCGGTGGCCGTTGTGGCATTGCCCGCGGCATCGGTTGCGGTTGCTTCAACCGTATAGGCACCGTCGGCCAAATCCGCTGGAACGTCTGCGCTGAACGAACCGTCAGGTTGTACGGTAGCCATGAAGGTCTGTGCATCACCGTTTGAATCGGTCACTGTGATCGACACGGTTTCACCTACTGGCAGATCTATGCTTCCAGAAACCGTCGGCGTCGCATCGTTGCCGGTTGTATGCGCGTCTAACGTTACCGTTGGCGCAGTTGTATCAACTTCACCGCCAACTTCCGTTGTTGTTGCTGTATTTCCAGAAGCATCGGTGGCGGTGGCTTCTACCGTGTAAGCGCCTTCAGCTAGAGCAGTAGGTACATCGGCGCTGAATGTTCCGTCAGGTTGCACGGTCGCCGTGAAGGTTTGTGCATCACCATTAGCATCCGTCACCGTGATTGAGACGGTGTCACCGGCTGGAAGATCGGTGCTTCCAGAGATAGTCGGCGTCGTGTCGGTATCAGGGGATTGTGGCTCTAACGTGAGCGTTGGCGCTGCAGTATTTAATACTCCACCATTATCTGTAGTAGACGTTGTATTTCCTGCTGCATCCGTGGCAGTCGCTTCAACGGTATAGGCACCTTCTGCGATATCTGCTGGCACATCGGCACTGAACGAGCCATCAGGCTGTACGGTTGCCGTGAAGGTTTGGGCGTCACCGTTTGAGTCGGTCACCGTGATCGATACCGTTT
>NZ_JBSWWZ010000019.1:0-1024 GCF_056160345.1 Alteromonas sp. ABV4_515 | reverse complement strand
GCTGACATCATCGCCATGAACAATACGGTGCGAACCTGACTGCGGCCACCCTGGATAACCTGTTTGCCTTTGTACTTGCCACTTTCTCTGTTCATTGGTGCGACACCCACCAGTGAAGCAATTTCTTTACTGTTCAGCAAGCCAAGTTCCGGCAGGTAACTGATGAGTGTTGCGGCTGATACTTTTCCTATTCCCGGCATGCTTTGAACAAGGTCGCTTTTGGCTTTGTACTCCGGACAGTTTTCTATCAGCTTGCCCAGTTCATCATCCATTTTTTCTATTTGCTTTTTGATGGTCAGGAGTACAGATTTAATACTGGCCTGTGTCGCTTTGGGCATGATTTGAAGCCTATTCTTCTCACTTGTCTGCATGTCTAACAACTGATTCCGCCGCGATACCAAATCTGCCATAAGCCGCATAGTCTCAGGCTTCAGGGACGACAGGGCAGGTTGGATGGCCTCACTGTAATGTGCGATAAGTGCAGCATCCAGCTTATCTGTTTTGGCTTTTCTGCCAATTGCGCCGGCGAAGCGCTTTACGTGTATGGGGTTCACCATGCTGAACGGCAAGCGGGCTTTCGCACATGCTGCAATAAACGCGGCTTCGTAACGGCCGGTGGATTCAATCACAATGCGTTCCGGACTTAGTTTCTTCAGCCGTTTAACTGCCTCAGATATGCCTTTTGTATCGTTACTAACCTGAAAATATTCATGTGACGGACGAACATGGATATCAAGGAATTGCTTGCCGGTGTCTACGCCAACGTTAATTCTTTGCGCTGCTGATTTATTCATAATAAGCTAACTCTGGTTTGCTAAATGCGAGCTCGGGGCCCAGTCGACTATTCGAGTATGTTGCTTGGAGCACTGTGTGGTGTTCATGTTTGTTAGCGGTCTCTCAACTGAGGAGCCATCGCATAATCGAACTACCGCACAGCCAACTTTGGTTGCAGCCAAAGTCTGGGCCTCACTTTACCCATCTTTGAAAACGTTGTGGGGAATTTAGGGAAGAATTATCCATACAA
>NZ_JBSWWZ010000018.1:0-1111 GCF_056160345.1 Alteromonas sp. ABV4_515 | reverse complement strand
CAACGGTACAGCCAGACGGTTCATTCAGCGCTGATGTCCCTGCGGATATGGCCGACGGTGCTTATACCGTTGAAGCCACTGCAACAGATGCTGCCGGTAACGCCACAACGGCCACCGACAACAACGGTGAAGTCGATACTTCCGCACCAACGGTAACACTAGATCCTCAAAATACAGCCAATGACGCCACACCAACAGTATCAGGTACCACTGACTTACCTGTCGGTGAAACCGTGTCGATCACAGTGACCGATTCAAACGGTGATGCACAGACCTTTACGGCAACCGTACAACCCGACGGCTCGTTCAGTGCGGATGTCCCTGCGGATTTAGTCGACGGCGCTTATACCATTGAAGCCACTGCAACAGACGCAGCGGGCAACGCTACGACTGCTACCGATAACAACGGTGAAATTGATACCGCAGCGCCCACCATCACGTTGGACGCGCAGACAACCGGCAACGATGCGACGCCGACGGTTTCTGGAAGCACAGATCTGCCAGTAGGTGAAACCGTGTCCATCACAGTGACCGATTCAAACGGTGATGCACAGACCTTCACGGCTACCGTACAACCTGACGGTTCCTTCAGCGCGGATGTCCCTGCGGACATGGCCGACGGTGCTTACACGGTTGAAGCCACTGCCACCGATGCTGCTGGTAACGCCACAACGGCCACCGACAACAACGGTGAAGTCGATACTTCCGCACCAACGGTAACACTAGATCCTCAAAATACAGCCAATGACGCCACACCAACAGTATCAGGTACCACTGATTTACCTGTCGGTGAAACCGTGTCGATCACGGTGACCGACGCTAACGGCGATGCCCAAACCTTCACGGCAACCGTACAGCCTGATGGCTCGTTCAGTGCTGATGTCCCCGCGGACATGCCCGACGGTGCTTACACCGTTGAAGCCACTACCACCGATGCCGCGGGCAATGCCACGACGGCCACCGACAACAACGGTGAAATCGACACCGCTGCGCCCACCATCACGTTGGACGCGCAGACAGCCGGCAACGATGCGACGCCGACGGTTTCTGGAAGCACTGATCTGCCAGTAGGCGAAACCGTGTCGATCACGGTAACCGATGCCAATGGTGA
>NZ_JBSWWZ010000016.1:0-1374 GCF_056160345.1 Alteromonas sp. ABV4_515 | reverse complement strand
CGCCAACAGTGTCGGGAACTACTGATTTGCCTGTCGGTGAAACCGTGTCCATCACAGTGACCGATGCTAACGGCGACGCCCAAACCTTCACCGCAACCGTACAACCTGACGGTTCATTCAGCGCCGATGTGCCTGCCGATCTGGCCGACGGTGCTTATGTCGTCGAAGCCACGGCCACCGATGCTGCGGGTAACAGCACCACTGCCACAGACTCAAATGGTGAAGTTGATACAACGGCGCCAGTAGTCACTCTTGCCCCGGAAGGCCTGGATAACGACGCTACGCCTGAAATTTCCGGTAGCACAGATCTGACAGCCGGAGAATCAGTGACCATTACTGTTACCGATGCCAATGGGGACAGCCAGTCCTTCACGGCAATCGTGCAGCCTGATGGAACATTCAGTGCCGATGTGCCAGCAGATTTAGCCGAAGGTACTTATACGGTAGAAGTTACCGCGACAGATATCGCTGGCAACTCAGCTACGACCAGCACATCGGGAACGGTTGATACAACGCCTCCAGCAGGGAGTCTGAATGTTCAAACCACCTTTAATGATAATACGCCAATCATCTCTGGAAACCTGGACCTGCCTTCCGGTGATACTGTAACTCTGGTCGTGACTGATGCTAATGGTGACGTGCAGAACTTGAGTGCAATCATCCAGCCCGATGGCTCATTCAGCATAGAAGTGCCATCTCCGCTCGCGGAGGGCGAATTTACCGTGCAGGCATCTGCAACAGATGCGGCTGGAAATACAGCAACGGCTTGGGTAACCGCAACGATCGATACGGTTGCGCCGAATCTGACAATAGATCCTATCGACTATACCAACGACAACTCGCCTACCATTTCAGGTTCTACCGACGTCAGCATAGGTACAGTCGTTATCATTACGGTGACCGACTCCAATGGTGTTGAATACAATCTTTCGGCGATTGTTCAAGCCGATGGTTCCTGGAGCACAGATTTACCAGTCCTCCCTGATGGTTCAATCACAGTTGAAGCTCAGGTATTTGATGATGCAGGCAATATTGTTGATGTTAGCGTTGCGGGCACTATCGATACTGCTGACCCAGGTCTGACGTTAGATGCATTCGCTACAACGAATGAGCTTCGCCCCACTATTTCAGGTACTTCCGATGAAATTGGTGCGGTTATCGAAATCGTATTGCTAGATGGGCTTGGAGTACAACAAAACCTGACTGCAACTGTTCAACCGGACGGCACTTGGGCGGTTGTTGTTCCTGCCGATCTGAATGAAGGTCTGCTAAACATCGATGTCTCCGTACTAGATGCCGCAGGCAACTTAGCCACGGTGAGCACGTCGGGTCTTATCGACCTCACGCTGCCTATCCTCAACGTGAATGCCATCA
>NZ_JBSWWZ010000015.1:0-2056 GCF_056160345.1 Alteromonas sp. ABV4_515 | reverse complement strand
ATTGTCATCCTCAATTCGATGGTGAGAGATGGCGTCATGTGGGAAGAAAAAAACTTCTTAAATTCAGGGTTGACGCCATAGTCGTTTGTTAGGACTGGAGCTAAATGAACCTGCACATGCCCAAACCTAGATCTTTGCCATTTCTCAATACGAAACCATGCTTGAGATAAAAATCTTCTTTCCCTTTTGCCGCCAGTAACCCAACAGTTGAACCAGACTGGCAACTTGAAGATAGAAAACCGTTTATAGACTGCATGATTTTTGAGCCTAAACCAAGCTTTTGAAATTCAGGATGTACAATGACATCTTGAACATAAAAGTACATGAAACCATCACCGATAACACGTCCACATGCAACGAGTCGATCGCGCTGAAATATTGAAACCCAAAACAATGAAGAATTGATGCTGCTTTCTATTATTGAAAGCTCAGGACTAGTCCATCCAACAGCATTTCTCAGAGAGGCAAAGTCTTTAGCAGAAGGTGGACTTTCTTTTAATAAAACTTCCGATGGTGGCATTCCGTTGTCCTAACACCCACATAAGGGGCAGTAACGCGTGGGCTAAAATCCGAGCGAAGCGACAGAGCCCACGTGTTACTGTCCCAGCGAGCCTGCGAGCGACTTAATGTGATTGTTAGCTGCCGACATTTACCATTGTTGGATGCACTGACATTTACTGCGAAATGTCTTGTACAAACGATACCTTATTTCCTTCTGGATCTGATACATCAGCCAGCTTGATCACCTCTGGATATTCGATTACGTCGCCGATGGGTAAACCGTTTGATTTGCAAAAATGATGCTGCTCGTCAATATCGGTTACTGTTATAACAACGGTTGTGGAGCCTGCTTTATCAGGGTCAACCGACAATTGAATCCATGCACCTTGCAATAATTGCCATTCCGCAATGCCATCCATTGGTACCATGTCAGGCTCCCTATCGAGCAAGAGGGTATAAAAGTCGAGAGCTTTATCGAACTCTTTAACTGGAATAACAGAAATAACACCATTGATATTTTTTGTAGTCATATCATTTCCTTATAAATGACTGTTGATACGATGTTTAAGCTAGGCAGCTAACGCCTAAATATGGGGCACAAACAGGCAGGCTACAATGGCGAAGCCGCCTGCCTGTTTGTGTCCCAGCCCGCTTGCGGGCGACATAATTTTTTTGTTAGTTGCCATTGCTCGATATTACCTTTTTGCGAGTTCCTGATGTTCCAAACCAAATTAATGCCGCAAAAATAACAAAACGCTTAGTAATATTAATATAGAAGCTTCGAGGCTCTGATTCTAAGGAATATACAATACCTCTCCGGGTAATGAAGCCATCATTTATGTCTACCATGATTTGATAAAAAACATAAGCAGCCGCTAAACAAAGTAAAATTTTAAAAGGCCAATAGAGCGACTTAGGCAGTTCTACTTTTACTAAATTCAAATTCATTCCTTTGAACAATTGGGTACCGCTTGGGAACTAACACCCACATAAGGGGCAGTAACACGTGGGCTAAAATCCGAGCGAAGCGACAGAGCCCACGTGTTACTGTCCCAGGGAGCTTGCGACCGGCTTAATGTGATTGTTAAGTGTCAAGCCCAGATGATCTCGACTTCACTTGGCTTTCTCTTATTTTCTTGGCCTGTCTCGGCATTTTTTAGCCTTAAATGATAGCCACCTTTTAAGATTAATTTTGCAGCCTCTTCTAACGTCGGTACAAACACCTTGGTCGCATTATAATTAAGGGGCTTTCCCGTCTTATTAGATAGTTCTTCAGAATGAAGCTCATAGAAACCATTACGGTACAGAGCATTAAATTTTTTACCTAACACAGAACCGCTTGTTCCGTAAGCAATAATATCTTTGACTTTACTAGTCATAATTCACTCTTGTCACTTAACACCCACATAAGGGGCAGTAATACGTGGGCTAAACGGAGCGAAGCGACAGAGCCCACGTGTTACTGTCCCAGCGAGCTTGCGAGCGATTTAATGCGATTGTATGGATAATTCTTCCCTAAATTCCCCACAACGTTTTCAAAGATGGGTAAAGTGAG
>NZ_JBSWWZ010000014.1:0-2303 GCF_056160345.1 Alteromonas sp. ABV4_515 | reverse complement strand
CAGCCAACTTTGGTTGCAGCCAAAGTCTGGGCCTCACTTTACCCATCTTTGAAAACGTTGTGGGGAATTTAGGGAAGAATTATCCATACAATCGCATTAAATCGCTCGCAAGCTCGCTGGGACGCTAACACGTGGGCTGCGTCACTTCGTTCCTAATTTTAGCCCATGTGTTATCGCCCCTTAGTGGGGTGTTATGTGTCAATTTAAACAAGGAGGTTTAAATGATATTTTCTTTTTTTAAAAAGTTAATAGCGATCAGAGATGAAGACAGGCATTTTCAGTGGTCTGGTTTTCAAATACGTGTCAAGGAATCAAGCAATCCTTATCTGGTGGAAATTTTGTCAATTAGACAACGTGCTCGTGCTGGAACTAAAGCATACGTAAAATTTCATCGGGGTTATTTCGCTGAAGGACAAGCAGTTTGGATACCTGAGGAGTTTCCGAGTAAAGGAGATTTTGTTCTTGGAAGTGGTTCTGAAGGCGATGGAAGGCATCACAGAGAGAGTGTCTTTTATTTCAACGAAGTAGAGGAAATTATGAAAGCCAAATATTACAAAGGGTACTTGGCGCACTGTAAGCGTAAATCGTTAAACACATAACAAAAAAATTAAGTCGCTCGCAGGCTCGCTGGGACACAAACATGGCGGCTGTGTCGCTTCGCTCCGATTATTGCCGCCATGTTTGTGCCCCTTATTTGGGTGTTATATTTTACGGAGAGTTCGCAGTAAATGGATGATGTTTATACAAATAATCAAGCAGAAATAGTTGAGTATGGTCTAGACAAAATCGATGCCAATGAGACTGTAGAGGTCAATCTAAAAGATTTGCTGTATGTTTACAAAACTCTTCAAGAATACATGCGTTTTTTCCATCAACCAGCGCATTACCCTGAGCTAAGCGATATTCATAAATTCCTTGGCACAACGGATAACACAGCAGGGTTTCACATTCTGAATGAAGCAGTCTATGTAAAAATGCGAGATATGTTTCCTGAGCGAATTAACGATATGTTTGGTGAAGGTGATTTTGAGTGTCCCAAGTTGCCAAGCTATTACAACGAGAATATGTAAAATATAACAATCGCATTAAATCGCTCGCAGGCTCGCTGGGACGCTAACACGTGGGCTGCGTCACTTCGTTCCTAATTTTAGCCCACGTGTTATCGCCCTTTATGCGGGTGTTATATGCCTGTTGAGAAAATAAGCTAAAGAATTTTGAATATGGAAAATCTAACTCAGCAAAAAAGTATTGCTACTCGATTATTTATCGTTTCTATAGCTATTTGTGCAGGCTTTTGGGCATACATGGCGTTCTTGTATGAAGGGGACGCAGAGTCAAATATGTGGGCTCCAGTTGCCGGGCTCTTTGAGGGCTTTGTTTATGGCGGTGTTTTCGCAATCTTGCCAGCAATTTATTCTTTCTTCGCATTGAAGGGCGATAATAAAAGGTCTCTAAGACTTGCCGTTATATTTAATCTTTCAGCGCTGTGGATAATTTGCGTATGCTTGTTGTTTGTTGCGGGCACATAACAATCAAATTAAGGCGCTCGCAGGCTCGCTGGGACACAAACATGGCGGCTGTGTCACTTCGTTCCGAATATAGCCGCCATGTTTGCGCCCCTTATTTGGGTGTTATGTGCCAAAAGGAATTTGCATGCACAAGAATAATCAACTAATAATCGCTGGCAGTTTAAGTATCCTGGCTGCATTACTTCATATTGGTTGTATTTTCGGCGGTCCTGATTGGTATCTCTTTTTTGGTGCGGGTCAACGCATGGCTCAACTCGCAGCTCAGGGCGACCCGTACCCAACAATTGTAACTTTAGCAATTGCTTCAATTCTTACTGGCTGGGGCTTATATGCATTTTCTGGTGCAGGTATCATCATCAAGTTACCACTACTAAAAACCTGTTTAGCTTTAATTACTGCCATCTATTTGTTGCGTGGTATCGCAGGGTTAGTTGGTCCCTTTCTAACTTCAGAACCTGTGGTACACCAAAATTCAATAACCTTTTGGTTAGTAAGCTCAATTATTTGCTGTATTTATGGTACGTTTTATTTATTGGGCACAGTAAAGGCATGGCGGCAGTAGAGAGTGTGCTGGCACATAACAAACAAATTAAGTCACTCGCTCCGCTCACTGGGACGCAAACACGTGGGCTGACTCGCTTCGCTCGGGATTTTAGCCCACGTGTTTCCGCCCCTTATTTGGGTGTTAGGCGTTAAGTTGAACCGCGTTGCGCAATGCGCTACAATCTTTCCGTGATCAAGTCATTTAAACATAAGGGTCTGAAGCTGTTTTTC
>NZ_JBSWWZ010000013.1:0-3313 GCF_056160345.1 Alteromonas sp. ABV4_515 | reverse complement strand
CTCGCAGGCTCGCTGGGACGCTAACACGTGGGCTGCGTCACTTCGTTCCTAATTTTAGCCCACGTGTTATCGCCCTTTATGCGGGTGTTATCTTCTCGTTGGAATTCCTGCACTTTTCATATAACCTTTCTACATGCCAACAGTATTAAAAATTGGGCCATATCGCTTTTTCTTCTACAGCAATGAAACCGGTGAACCTGCCCACATTCATATTCAACGCGACAGAACGCTAGCTAAGTTCTGGCTTCGTCCGGTCGCGTTAGCAAGTTCAACTCGCTTTACTCCAAAAGAACTCAGAACTTTGGAAAAGCTGGTTGTCGAAAATAGAGATGCTTTTTTGGAGGCTTGGAATGGCTACTTTAGCAATTGAACATCACCCACAAGCTCTGTCGGTATCTTTCGACGAAAGTTCTTTAATCGTCGAATTAATCGACGGCAGAACAATCTCTGTACCTTTATCATGGTTTCCTAACCTTTCTCAAGCAAGCACATCACAATTACAGGATTGGGAGCTATTGGGTGATGGTGAAGGCATTCACTGGCCGCAACTGGATGAAGATCTGAGTGTAGCAGGTCTACTTGTCGGCAATCGAAGTAGAAGATAACAAACTAATTAAGGCACTCGCTCCGCTCGCTGGGACGCAAACACGTGGGCTCTGTCGCTTCGCTCGGGATTTTAGCCCACGTGTTTCCGCCCCTTATTTGGGTGTTAGCTACCAAGGAAGATACATGAAATTGAAAGGATATATCTGGAAAGTACTTACGGCTATCGTAGTTGCAACACTAATTGTAAATCCTGAGCTATTAACGCTTGGTGTTTTCATAGATATGGCTGGTTTAGAGCTTTTCTTACTACTGTTACAAGTTCAATTTATTGCTCTATCCAAAAGATATTACGAGTTCCTTGTTCATCCAATCGCAAAAAGGTTTTATAAGTTATCTAAAGCATTCGACCCATTTGTATTTTTACCAAGCTTTAAAACGCTAAAAGCTTATCCTTATCTCATAATGCATTGCGTGCCGGGGTATTTTTTAGGTTTCATGCCTGTGGCTGCCAAAAGCAAGGTTGATTTGGCATGGTAGCTAACAATAAAATCATGTCGCCCGCAGGCGGGCTGGGACACAAACAGGCAGGCGGCTTCGCCATTATAGCCTGCCTGTTTGTGCCCCATATTTAGAAGTTAGCTACTAAAGGGAATTTTTATGCAAAAGATTATTTCAAACAAAGAGCACGTAAAGGAGCTTTTTCAATCTATCGGATATTTCGTTTTTATTGCTGGCCTTCTGAAATTAGCACTTGAGAACATTGATGAAGCTACGATTTTTTATCGTTTAGCGGTTGTGTTTATATTCCTACTTTTAACGGTAATCGCTTTGTTTTATGGCATGTATCACGTTTTAGGGCCTATTACTAAAGAGTATTATCCAAACTTTAAAACACCATTTATAGATCCCAGTTATCATCCCCCTAAAAATTTAAATGAAATATCAAAGCGTAAAGGGCTAATCTTGTGGTTTATGATGGGCGTACCCTATTATTTAATAGGTATTCATATCATTGGGTTAGGGTTTAATTGAAATCGTAGCTAACAAATGCATTAAATCGCTCGCAAGCTCGCTGGGACAGTAACACATGGGCACTGTCGCTTCGCTCTGATTATTGCCCATGTGTTACTGCCCTTTATGCGGGTGTTAGCAGTCTAAGGAAAGTTCTGTGAGTAATTCAAAGAATGAAAGAAGCTTATTACCATTAATTATTCTTTCGGGCATTGTAGTTGCCCCATTAATTTTAATTGCCGGAATAATACTTGGTAGCCAAATTCAGCTGTCGAACATTCTTACTGCTGATTCACTTTCTTCATGGATCAGCGCTATTGCTACTGTTTCTATAGCGATACTAACTTTCGTCTTAGCAAAGGAGACATGGTATCTGAGAGTTGCCCAGATCCAACAAGTAAACGAACTAAGGCGTGAGAATATTAGACCAAATGTTTCACTAGCTATGTTGAGTAGTCCTGTTGCTATAAACTTTAAAATTGTTGAGATAGAGAATTTAGGTAAAGGAATTGCGCGTAATATCAAGTTTTCGTTTTGTAATGTAGACGGAAGTGAGTTAGAAGAAGATCCAGTAGTAAATGAGTTTTTACAAATACACATTTTTTCGAGCGGCATTTCATCATTAGGTATAGGTCAAAGAATCGAAAGCTTCATTCTTAGCATTCATGAAATAAAATCAAAGTTGCCAAACGGTGATATTTTCTCACCTGAATTTAAAATTAAAATCAAGTTTGAGGATGTAGAGGGTAGCCAGTATCAGAATGAAATAGTAATTAGTTTTAAAGAATTCAAGGGTATATCTACAATTGGAGATAGAGCTCCTCTTCATACTATTTCTCAAGACTTGAAAAAACTGCGTGAGCAAGTAGAAAGAATGACATCATCATCAAATAAACGCTTGCATGTTAATACGTATACCTCAGCAGATCGGATATTTGAAAAAGCTGAGGATGAAAGAGACAGGGAAAAATGGCGACAATTTGCTAAGGAGCAGCAAGAAAAACAGCAAAAGCAAGTAGACTGCTAACAATCACATTAAGTCGCTCGCAGGCTCGCTGGGACAGTAACACGTGGGCTCTGTCGCTTCGCTCGGATTTTAGCCCACGTGTTACTGCCCCTTATGTGGGTGTTATGTGCCACAGGAAATTTGATGACAAGTAATTCTGATTGGAAGTTAAAACTCAGATATGGAAAGGAGGTAACTCCTTTTACCCACTTCACCGTACTTGGAGCCGGAAACGTTTTTAATAATGATCATGGATTTGAATGTCCACTTGGTCCAGCTGTCATGGCTATAAAAGTTTGGGCTACAGATGCTAACGAAGCTGCTGATATGCTTCATGTCATTGGCCAACAGGTAGGCTTTGATTCAGAAGGAGAAGTAGAAATTTACGAGACTGAACCGGAAGAACCACCAAAAGAAAATCCGTTTGGCTACGGAATTAACTTTACTCCCTATGATGTCTAAACAGGCACATAACAAACGACTATGGCGTCAACCCTGAATTTAAGAAGTTTTTTTCTTCCCACATGACGCCATCTCTCACCATCGAATTGAGGATGACAATCATCTTCCTGACGCAGGCAATAATGGCGACTTTCTTGGGTTTGCCCGCTACGACTAACCGGCTGTAAGTGCGTTTAAAAACCGGATTGCACTGCATTGCTGACATCATCGCCATGAACAATACGGTGCGAACCTGACTGCGGCCACCCTGGATAACCTGTTTGCCTTTGTACTTGCCACTTTCTCTGT
>NZ_JBSWWZ010000012.1:0-23173 GCF_056160345.1 Alteromonas sp. ABV4_515 | reverse complement strand
CTCTGGCTCTGGCTCTGGCTCTGGCTCTGGCTCTGGCTCTGGCTCTGGCTCTGGCTCTGGCTCTGGCTCTGGCTCTGGCTCTGGCTCTGGCAAAACGTTGTTCGAGGCGACATCAATGTCAAAAAGTAAATTGAAATTTTGGAGTTCGCTTGAATAATTGAGAAGTTCAATAGCATCAGTATGCAAAAACGAAGCTAAATGAAATATTGAAATTTTCAGACACTTTCCAACCCTGACACCTTTCAATGAGCCGCACGAAAGCGCCTCCGCTATATCCTGATGGGATATAGCGAACTTCTCTGAAGCTTCAATAGGCGTGTATAGAGTCAAAATTAAGTCTGAAAAAAAATTTTTCAGATGAAAACATGCGGTCTTGTTCTACGCCATTATGAAGCTTTGCACGCCATTTTAGTGTATTTTTGCTAGCTTATTTATGCCACATTCAGATGCGGAGATGAGGGCTCCTTGTGTTGAAATTCAGCATCAGCAACCGAAACTGCGCAAAATTTAGGTACTCGCATTGTACTCATCAATGGCACTGAATTAGCGAAGCTCATGCTACGGTAAAACATCGGTAAAAGAGGCGAACAGGTATTACACCTGAAAAAATAGACGTAGAATACTTTGAAAAATAAGTTTGAGAATTAAACATACATGAACCAACAAGAAATCAAACAATTAGAAACCGAATTATGGGACAGCGCTAACTCGCTACGTGCTAACTCCAAACTAACCGCAGCCGAATATAAAGACCCGGTTCTTGGTCTTATTCTTTTACGTTATGCACAAAATCGCTACGACCAAGCCAAAGCGAAAATTGAAGCAAGCATTCCAGAAGGGCCTCGGGGTAAACGAGCACCTACCAAGGACGACTTCTTAGCCGCAGGTGCAATGATGCTACCGCTAGAGTCGCAATTCGATTACCTGGCAGATTTGCCAGAGTCAGAATCTCTTGATGAAGCCATTAATAACGCCATGAAGCTCATAGAAGAGGCTTATCCTGATTTAGCAGGTGTCTTACCTAAAAACTATCAAGAATTCGATGCAGACCTGCTTAGAGAGCTTATTCGGGTATTTAACAAAGACTCAGTTAAGAAAATTAAAGGCGATATCTTCGGGCGCATTTACGAATTTTTCCTGATGAAATTCTCAATGGACGGTGCTGGTGCTCAAGAAGGCGGAGAGTTCTTCACACCACCTTCACTCGTACAACTTATCGTAAATATGATCAAACCTGATCACGGTGTTATTCACGACCCTGCTTGCGGCTCAGGCGGTATGTTCGTGCAAACAGGCCACTTTATTGAGGAGCTTGTTCAAAAAGAGCAACAAGATGCTTCGGTAAATACAAAGGTAACTTGTTACGGCTCAGAACTAAAATCAAACAACACCCGTTTAGCCAAAATGAACTTAGCCATTCATGGTATTGAAGGCAAAATCATTGAAAGCAACAGCTTCTACTCAGACCCGCATGCACTGGTAGGCAAGTGTGACTTTGTAATGGCTAACCCACCATTTAACGTAAAAAAAGTCGATAAGAAAAAAGACTACGTTAAAACCGATGTTCGTCTGTTCAAGGATGTGGGTATTCCAAAAGCCGACAACGGTAACTACCTATGGATTCAGTATTTCTATCATTACCTAAACGAGCAAGGTCGTGCTGGTTTTGTTATGGCAAGTTCAGCAACTGACGCTGGTAATACCGAAAAAAACATTCGCCAAAAGCTGGTTGAAACAGGTGCTGTCGATTGTATTGTGGCGGTAGGTAATAACTTCTTCTATACCCGCTCATTGCCTTGTCATGTCTGGTTTTTAGATAAAGGCAAAAGTGAAGCAAACAAAGATAAGATCTTAATGATTGACGCTCGTAATACCTTCCGAGTTGTCACCAATACCATTAACGATTACTCACCAGGTCAGTTAACGAACTTTAACGCCATTATGGAATCGTACCGTGGTGATAGCACTGCTATCGCTTCAGCACAAACTATCCATAACCAAAAAGCAATCAGCCTTGCCAAAGACATTGCACTTGAAATCAATCAACTGCGCAAAGAGTGCAAAACCATCTTAGCGGCACCAAATACTGAAGATTGGACAGGCGAAAAACCAACTCTTGATTTCAGCTCAATTACCGCAGAATTAGATGAAATATTGAATGTTGCTGATGACAGTGACTTTGATACTTGCCAAACATGGAATGATCGTTTTAACCAGCCTGTTGAAAAGCTTTTTGCCTTAATCGAGCAATATCAGGCTGTGTCTGAAAAAGCCTTGGCTGACTTTAAAGTACTGAGCAAAGAAGAGAAGGCAACCAAAGAAAACAAACAACTTAAAAAGCAACTTGATGCCAACAGCAAATTACTAAAAGCATTAACTACTGCGCTCAATGCTCATAAAGCACTACTCAAACAAGAATTAGCAGATTACAAACAACGCATTAAAGACTGGCAGTCGCTACGTGATAACTTCTCTAACGATCAATATCAAGACGTTGAAGGTCTATGCAAAATCGTTAGTCGAGATGAAGTAGAAGAAAACGACTACAGCTTAACACCAGGCAGGTATGTTGGTTATCGCATTCAAATTGACGAAGATTTTGATTACCAAAGTCGCATGAAAGAAATTAATTCTGAGTTGTCAGAGCTATCTATTAATGCAAATGATCTACTAGGTGCTGTCCAGGAGCTAAAGTATGACTAATGCTTGGCCAACCAAGAAAATTAAAGAGTTCTGTGAATTTAAGTATGGAAAGAACTTGCCAGCAGACAAGCGAGTTGATGGACCTTACCCTGTTTATGGTTCCTCATCTATAGCTTCTTATCATGAAGACTATTTGATTGAAGCCCCAGGATTAATTATTGGAAGAAAAGGCACAGTAGGTAAGGTTCAGCTTAGTAAAGAGAATTACTTTCCTATCGATACAACATTTTATGTCGATAAAACGTGTACTGAAGAAAACATAATTTTCTTATATTACTTTTTTCAACTTTGCGGTTTTGAAGATATGAACTCTGATGCTGCTGTTCCTGGTTTAAATAGAAATGCAGCAATAAATCTCAAAGTTTCTTTACCTCCAAGAGAAGTACAAAACAAGATTGCAACTGTTTTACTTGCCTATGACGACCTTATCGATAGCAACCTAAAACGCATCAAGTTGTTAGAGGAAATGGCGCAAATAACATATGAAGAGTGGTTTGTTCGTATGAAATTCCCCGGCCATGAAACCGCCGTTTTTGATGAAGAAACAGGCCTACCTGAAGGTTGGGAAAAACGCCCAATTAGTGAATTTTGCGAAAAAATTACGGACGGAACTCACGATAGTCCCAAACAAGTTGAGCAGGGTGTCCCTTTAATCACAGGTAAGCATATTGAGAACGGATTCATTAATTTTGATGATGCTTATTTGATAAGCCAAGAAGATCACGAAAAGATCAAGAAAAGAAGTGGGTTATCAAAATGGGATATTTTGTTTTCAAACATAGGAACGCTGGGTAATACAGGTGTCGTTACCGAAGATTTTGAATATAGCTGTAAAAATGTTGTTATCTTCAAGAGAAAACTGGGGTTTGAATACTTCTTATATAGTTACTTAGCTAGCGAACACACCGTAAAAAAATTAGATAGTATGTCATCTGGTGTAGCCCAAAAATTTTACAGTTTGAAGTTTATCCGAGCACTTGAAGAGACACTTCCTGGCAATGACGTTATTGATAAATTTAATAAATTTGCAGAACCAATTTTGACAACAAAGTACAAATTACACGAGCAAATTAAGCTATTGAAAGAAGCCAGAGATATCCTTCTTCCTAGATTAATGACCGGCATGATAGATATCGAGCAAGTAGAATTACCAGAAGCCATGTTAAATCGGCTGGAACAACAAGAAGATAAAGTGGCAACAGCCGTATAAAGAATTAAGAAAGAACTATCACACGCGCTCTGCTTTGAAAAGAAGCAAAAAATCGTATTGAATGGAGTATCAATAAATGAGTTATGACTATTCTGAAGATGGATTAGTAGAAGCGGCCAGCGAAGAGGTGTTGCTCGACCTCCAATGGCAGGTGAAAAAAGCATGGCACAATGAAACCTTGTCTATTAAGGAAGACCGTAATGATGGTTTGCTTGGCCGTGCCAATAAATCAGAAGTCATACTCATTCGCTACTTAAAACAGGCATTAGTCAAGTTAAATCCTGATTTACCAGATACTGCTTATCAAAAAGCCATTGACCAAATTACCCAAGTCGAGGCGGATACAAGCTTAGGGATGATTAATAAAGCAAAGCACGAACTACTTACAAAAGGTGTGCAAGTTAGCTTTCAAGACGATAAAGGCAAACTGCAAAGAAAACGCCTTAAGGTTTTTAACTTTAACACGCCAACAGATAACCACTTTCTAGCAGTTAGGCAATTTGAAGTAGTGGGCAAACTTTATAATCGTCGCCCTGATATTGTTGGTTTTGTTAATGGCATTCCATTGGTGTTTTTCGAGCTTAAAGCCCATCACACCGATTTGCGAAACGCTTATGAAGATAACCTATCCGATTACAAAGATACTATCCCAGAAGTGCTGCACAGCAATGCCTTTATCATATTAAGTAACGGTACAGATTCACGAGTCGGTACAGTTACCAGCCCCTATAAATTCTTTTTGGAATGGAAACGTATTGAAGAAGACGATAAAGGCGAAGTTAGCCTAGATACCATTTTACGAGGAACCTGTGAAAAGCATCGTTTATTAGATTTGTTTGAAAATTTCGTGCTGTTTGATGGCGAAGGTGATTACATCGTAAAAATCATGGCCAAAAACCACCAGTTCATAGGTGTAAATAAGGTGGTTGAGCAAGCAAAAAACATTCAAGACTTAAAAGGTAAACTCGGTGTTTTCTGGCACACCCAAGGGTCGGGTAAATCTTATTCAATGGTGTTTATTTGCCAAAAGATCTTACGTAAGTTTGGTAAGAGTTATACCTTTTTAATTGTGGTTGACCGTACCGAATTAGAAAACCAGTTATACGATACGTTTACCGGATGTGGCGCAGTTACCGAAGAAAACGTAAGAGCGAAAAGCCGAACACATTTAAGAGAACTGTTAAGTGAAAATCATCGTTATGTGTTTACGCTTATTCATAAATTCGCCATCGACAAAAAGAAAGAAACCGAATATCCGCTCATTACTGAGCGAGATAACATTATTGTTATCTCCGATGAAGCACACCGAACTCAAGGTGGTACTTACGCTCAGAACATGCGCTTTAAAGCCATTCCAAATGCATCTTTCTTGGGTTGTACAGGCACACCTTTAATTGCCGATGAAGTTGAACTGACTAAAAAAATCTTCGGTGGTTATGTTTCAGTCTATGATTTCAAAAAGGCGATGGATGATGGTGCAACACTGCCACTACGTTATTTAAACCGTGGTGAAAAGCTCGATATTGAAAACCCAGATTTAGACGAACGCATGGCGGAGATCATCAATAATGAAGATCTCGATACCGATCAAATCGCCAAACTAAAAAGAGAGTTTGCCAGAGACTACCCCATTCTCACCTCAGATGATCGTTTAGACAAAATCGCTAAAGATTTGGTTTGGCACTTCAATGACCGTGGTTATCAAGGTAAAGCGATGTTTGTTGCCCTTGATAAACCAACCGCAGTTCGAATGTACAACTTGGTAATGGGATACTGGCCTAAGTACATTGAAGAACTCAAACATCGCATTGACGATGCTGAAGATCAGCAAGAAGAACTAGCGCTTAAAAAACACCTCGCTCGTGTTGAGGAGACCGAAGTTTGCGTGGTGGTCAGTGGCGAACAAAACGAAGTTAAGAAGTTTAAAAAACATGGATTAGACATTGAAACTCACCGTAAAAAAATGGTGGAGCGAGATCTTGAAACGGAATTTAAAGATGAACAGAACCCGTTCCGTTTAGCTATTGTGTGTGCCATGTGGATCACTGGCTTCGATGCGCCATGCGTATCGACAGTTTATCTTGATAAGCCAATTCAAGGTCACACCCTGATGCAGACCATAGCTCGTGCTAATCGAGTGTATGACGATGAAAAAGAAAACGGTTTAATTGTTGATTATGGCAATGTCTATACCCAGCTAGAAAAAGCCTATTCCGTTTATGGCGAAGGTGGCAAACCTACTTCGCCAGGTGGAAAAGGCGATGGTGGTGAAGAAAAGCCAACCAATCCAGTAGAAAAGTTAGAGGAAATGGCAGAAGAGCTAAATGCTGCAATTCTTGCCGTAACCAATTTCTTATCTGAAGTGGACTTCAACCTTGATGGTTTAGTAACTGCCAAAACTGCAATGGAACGTTTAGCTTCACTTGGTAAAGCCGCTAATGCAGTTAGCCTAAATGAAACTACACGTACTCAATTTGAAGTGGCTGCTCGTGATGTTATGCGCAAATACAAAGCGCTTTATCCAGAAGAAATAGTTAAACAATTTATTCCTCGCTACAACGCCATCGAAGCCATATACAGCCAGCTTAATCAAAAGACGATATCTGCTGACATTTCATCTGTAATGCGCAAGCTTCAACAAGAAGTCAGCATGAGCGTTAGCACCATTACAAATGAAGTTCGAGAAGGCGACTATGTTGACCTGAGCAACTTGGACTTTGACAAATTAAAACAAGCTTTCGCCAAATCCCAACAGAAAAATGCGGTGGTATTTGACCTTCAAGAAGCCATTGAAAAACAGCTTGAAAAGATGGTTAGAGAAAATCCAATTCGTCTCGAGTTTTATGAAAAATACAAACGAATTATTGAAGAATACAACGCAGGTAAAGACATTCAAGCTGTGCAAAAAGCATTTGATGACCTTACTAATCTCACACAAAACATTATATGCCCAGAACAAGAAAGAGCGATTAGAGAAGGCTTGGATGAAGAAACATTGGCAATTTATGATTTACTCAAAAAGCCAATTTTGACCAAAGAAGAAGAAAAAGAAGTTAAAAAAGTAGCCAAGGAAACACTAGAAAAACTTAAGGCGGAAAAGCTAAAAGTAGAGCGCTGGCGTGAAAGTACACAGGTTAGCGCACAAGTAAAAACCATCATAACTAGAAGTCTTGAGTATCTCCCACAAGCACCTTACCCAGACGAAGAATTAGCAGATTTAAACCTTGTTGTTTATCAGCACGTTTATGCTAATTACCAAGGCGCAGGTAACAGTACATATGGGCAGTTTTAGAGGAGGTTTACACCCTGATCAGAATTCATCCTTTTTAGACTTGCTGTTCGTTATTTAGTCATTGGTACTCGTATCCATAGGACTGCTTTGTACGTAAAGCAATCATTTCACTTTCTTTCCACTGGAAACACAGATTATGTTTTTTCAGTGGATACGAGTGTTAATATAAAGTCTCAGGAATAAGCAGTTATGCGGAAGGAAGAATCGAAGAACATGAATAACTCGATATTTTCATCAGGGGAAGATTGGCAAAGTAATGCTTGTGTCAGTTGGTCACACGATTCTATTGGCCTTTATATTGATGGTTACCGCAAAGCGGCAGATGATCTCGCTCATAAAGTAGTCGAATCAGTAAAAGATCAAGACATATTGGTGTATCCGATAGTATTCCTATATCGCCAATACATTGAACTCCAGCTAAAAAGAATAATACGTGAATCAAAAATTTTATTGTATGAAGGGGATGATTTTCCCCAGCATCATCGTATTAGGGATCTTTGGAATGATGCCAAAGGATTGATGAGGAGCATCATCAAAAAGGTAGATAGCAGCGCTAGAGATTACATCACAAAGAAAGACGTGGATCTAATCGATAAGATAATTAGCGATTTTGTCGAGGTTGACCCTGATTCTTTTTCCTTTAGGTACCCAAAAGACAAGGACGGAAACAACAACCTTGATGGTCTAACGCATATTAATATACGGAATTTGCGCGATAAAATGGATCTGCTTACCGAGCAGCTGGAAAAGTATGATTTAGTAGTTAACGTGCTTAGAGATTGGCAGTCAGACATGCATGCTACTTATGGTCCATAAATCACATAATATGATCAGCCAGAGGGATACCAAAAACGCCGCTTCGCTCTGGTTTTGTTACCTCTGCTGGCGGCGTTATAGGGCTTGGTGAGAGCTGTTCTCGGTGAATAATTAAAAGGAAGAGTTATGGATAACCTAAAAGTACAACTCGAAAACTGTTACGGTATTTCTTCATTAGATGAAATTTTTGATTTATCGAGTGCCGGAGGAAAAGCTAAAGCTTACGCAATTTATGCCCCCAATGGACTAATGAAAACCTCGTTTTCTAGAACTTTTGATGCTTTATCAAAAGGAGAACAGCCAAAGGAAGAACGTTTTAATCGCCAATCTACTTGTATTGTCGAGGTTGATAATATCGTAATACAAAAGGAACAAGTATACGTTCTTAAGTCTGAAATAGAAATTAGCTCCGATAACGACGCTGTAACGAATATTCTTATTAACCAGGAAAGTAAAGCCAGATATGATTCATTAGTATCAGACATTAATAAGTTGAAATCAAAACTCGAAAAATCACTTCAGAAAAAATCAAAAATAAAAAAAGATGATATCGAAAATAGACTGAAAAACGACTTTCAGACAGATGATTTCGCAAAAGCAATAAAGCTAGCAAAAGAAGTTGACACTGGGGATGACCTAGGAAGCTTCATTTATAATGAGATATTTGACCCTAAAGCTATTGAAATATTAGAAAGTCCCGAGTTCTTATCAAAGTCAAATGAGTTTAATCAACGGTATCAAGAGCTCTTTGATCAAGCTGGAACAATTTATAGTCGCGGAATTTTTAACCCTGCAAAAGCTGACACATCATTTAACACCTTAAATAAACAAGGATACTTTTCCGGTGGACATAAAGTTCACCTAAAAGGTGATGAATCTTCAATCGATTACGAAGAACTTCAAGAAAAGATGAAGGGAGTACATGAATCAATCGACAGTGATTCTGAGCTTAAAAAATTAAGAAGCAACTTAGCTAAAAATGCACAAACGCAAGCACTAAGTACATTATTGGAAAATATTACTGCGACGGAAGTTGATTTACTTTTACATAATATAAAGCCAGAGAACCAAGCAGAGTTCAAAAGAAGTTTGTGGGCTTTTTATGTTAAAAATAGTCCCGATGCTGACATATTTCTAGAGGCTTTTTCTGCCAATCAGGCTGAATTAGGTCAAATCGAATTGGACGCTGCTACAGAAGCTCCGAATTGGTCTAAAGCTATCGAGCTTTTTAATAATCGTTTTGTCGATATGCCATTTACTTTGTCATTGTTCAACCAAGTTGAAGCCGCTCTAGGAAGAGATAAAGCAAAGTTAAAGTTTACGTTCAAAGATGGTGATGATCAAATAGACTGCACGAGAAGCGAAATAAAGTCTTTAAGCCAAGGGGAGAAACGCGCCCTCTATCTTCTAAACTTTATATTTGAAGTCGAAGATAGAATAAGAAAATCAGCGGAGACTCTTTTTATTATTGACGACGTTGCCGACTCTTTCGACTACAAAAATAAGCATGCTATTGTTCAATACCTTGAGGATATCTCTGAAATTGAACATTTCTCACAATTAATTCTAACTCATAATTTTGATTTCTTTAGAACTTTGGCAAATAACTTTATTCATCGTGAAAGGTGTTTAATGGCCAACAAAACTGAAAATGGTTTAGAGCTTTCTCAAGCAGAAGGTATCAAAAACTACTTTATTGGTAAGTGGAAAAGAAACATAACTAATAGCGATTTCATATTGTGTGCGACAGTACCTTTTACAAGAAATTTAATCGAGTATATTAAAGGTGAAGGTAATCCAGATTACTTGAAGCTTACTAGTCTATTACACTGGAAAGAAGATACAGCCCAGATTAGTATTGGTGACTATTATGATATCTATAATCGTTTATTTGAAACAGATTACTCAACTAACGACGCAAACTCTTTCATAGAATTATTATTTAATAAATCATATGAGATTAAAGATAGGGCTAACCATGAGGGGCTTAATTTAGAAGATAAAGTAGTTTTATCAATAGCTATTAGACTCAGGTCTGAAATTTTTCTTATCGAAGAAATACGAAAAATAAAATCCGACGATTCTTATTGGTGTCAATCAAGAAATCAGTTTGGTGCTCTAATAAAGACATATAAAAAAGAATTACCTGATAGTCAAGCTATCAGGACCCTTGAGAAGGTTAGCATTACTGTTAGCTCTAATATTCACCTTAACTCCTTCATGTATGAACCTATATTAGATTTGACTATTGAGCACTTAGTTTCACTGTATTCAGAAGTTTTAGAGTTAGAGTCTGCTGTGCCAGTTCCTCAAGAAAGCGAACTAGCTCTATAAACAAGACCATTAAACTCGATCCCTACGACCGCCCTACGCTTGCAAGCTCACGCGGTTTGTGGAGGGCGTTAACGTCCGCTCTTTGCTAAAGCAGTCATTGAGATTTCAATGGCTGCATTTCCGAAATTGACCAACGGCAGAAACCCAGTGTCTTCAACCTGAGCGTCTGCTGTTTGTCTATTGATGCCTGTCGGTACTCGCTAATAGGCAACTGTGTAGGTGAACCGGAAGTTGATCAATTGGACCTTTACCATCAATTAGCGAATAAAGCGGTCCTATGTCTACGTTTATAAATTACCCTACAAAAACACCGGTCACCTTTTAAATAGAATGAATTGTTGAAATTTCTACAGGAGAGTTATTAAAAGTAAAATTTTCAACCAAAAAATCTATAGTGGAATCATTGAGGTTAAACACAAATCTTGCAGGAAAGATGAATCCATTTTCCAGTTCTATAATTACCTCAGCCCTGTAACTTCCAGCTATCATATTGAACACTTCGTTTGTAAACGTTTTTAACTCATCCTTGAATTCTTGTGAGCAGTCTCTGTTCTCTACGCAATTAGCATTGCGTGATAACTTGTGCATATTTAATCTCTGATTTTCGGAAAGTTTTTTGACAAAGATTGCCGTTATGTTTTCAGTTTTATCTTCCTTGACTGGAAAATAAGAGGGACTAATTTCGGTTTGACTGGGGCTGTTAATTGTATCTGATCTGAAAATATACTCATCGCCATTGTCATTATGCGTGATTTTCATCTCTATACTTTTGATTGTTACTTCACTGTTGCCTGTATTAACGAGTATTAAAGGAACTTGGAAACTTGGTACACCTAAATATGCGAACGTCGAAATCCTATCAATTGGCTTCACTTCGATTTCTTTTATGCTTATCCACTTGCTAATAGGTGGAAGCTGACTGAATAGAAGCGCTAGGAAAGCTAAAAGTAGATTCAGCCAGTTGAATCTATTTTCCGATACATGCTTTATTAGTTGTGAAGGATCACGTTTTTGATTCTTTTCCATTAGATACCTTCCGTGCTTATAAGTGCTGTCGCGTTCAAAACGAAATGCCGGTTCTCCTCATCAATAGTTAGCAAACGTTTAATATCCTCTGCATTAGAGTAAACAATTGAATTACCATTTGTGAACTTTAATTCTAATGAGACGTAATCTACACTGGCAATGTTGCTAAAGTCTTTTGGAAACGAGATTATCGCGATGTGAGTCTGGTCAAATTCCCCCTCGCTGCTTGAAAGCCTTGAAACATAGTTTATTTTAGATTCGACCCACGTATAGATAGCATGTCTATATCCAGGAGGATATCCTTGGAAAGGTTTATTCTGAGGTTTAACACACAAACTGATTTCAAAACCTGAGCTTGAAACATTTATAATCTGTTGATTGCTACTAGCGCCCCATTCCTTGACCAAGCGAAGATCGCTAATTATCCAGCCTGGATCGGAAAGATAATTTCGCCTCACACAGCCTCCCTTACCTGAATGATGAAATTCTCGTGTTTCATTTTTGCTGTCTAGCTTCTCAGCTGAGTAAGCGAATTCTAGTGAGTAGTTAGTAGGTAGAACCTCAACTGTGGCTGCATTTTGTTCCCTTTTTGAATCATTTTCGTCAGGTGCGATTGAGTCAGATTCTTTGTTTTGAACAATAAAACTGCGGGTTTCGAAGATATTGAAAGGGTCAAACAAAACGAAGCTTCCACCAATTATCATCGATAAAATCGCTATTAATAAAACCAGTCCCTTTCTCACAATCCACCTATAATTCGTTCTGCTAGAAGCAATTGTATTTCTACATCCGTTTAGACGTTTGACTAAATTTAAACCAAGGTTAGTATAAAAAAAAGAAAAATTAGAATCTACATATTCATTGAACCACTGAAGGTCGGCTATACGAACGAACCGAGGTCAAAACTAAGAGCGCTGAACGACCGCTTTTTGTCTTTAGCAGACGATTCTAATCTGACCACCTTATGTCCGCTTCTCGCTCTTAGCGGACTTAAACTAAATTGAAAGTCGTCAACTTTTGGCTCTGTTTCGACGCTTTCAAAGTGAATTTCATTGTATGATTAACCCATGAACTGAGTTGTCCACCTTAGCTTCTGTATTGACGCTGGTGACTTCGGCTCTTTCATAATAACTGTATCAGTGCACGGTATGGCGGATTGGCTTTGGCCGTTAAAACGCAAAGTCGCAGGTAGCCCCTGGCAAGTCATAGGTATGTGCTTGTGGCACAATTATCATACTACTCAATCTCAGGCCCATGAGATGGGGGCAAAAAAGCAGCTTCAGCTGCTTTTTTGCTATCTGCATTCGTATTTAAACTGCAACTGTCGGAATAAATAGAAACGTTGAACCCTTCGTTTAAAATCCTTCCGAACTTCCATTAGCTCCACCCTCGTCCCACACAGCGGTTCAAGGTCTTTTATAGCCCAATATCTATTCAGAACACGTACAGAATTTATCCACTCAGACTCAATAATGTTGGGTTTGAAAAAATGTGCTGGCACCGACACAGGTCGACCTAGCTAGCATTATGCATTTAGCCGGTACAGCACAGAAAATACTGCCTAAAACGTTCCAATCATCCCACAGTCCATTTATCCATTTTATATACGAGGATGAAATCGTCGCGCGTTATGGCAGTGGGTATAGTGTGCCGTCATAGATGGATTTGCACCAGCGTTCCTGCGTTCTACAGCATTATATGAGAACGCAGAAAAATAAAGCGGCTATGAGATAGCCGCTTAGGTTTATTTCACTTGTTGTAAGAACGTGCAAAGACTATTGTCTTGCGGGTCAGCACTTGATTATTCCCCGTCTCGCCCCGTTATATAGTCGGACTGTGCACACTAGCTGGTTTTATCGTAAACCATGACGCCCCCTCGAATGGCAGGACCTGGATGTTAAAATGCGCTCTCCTAGGCAAGTCATCAGTTTTACACGCTGATGGCGCGGCTCGCAGGTTTTGAGTGAATGCGAGCGCTCACTTGAATATTAGAATAAGTACCGCTCACTTATGGCTGGCCGGAAGTGGGCGAGTTTTTGACTTACCAACAAAAGAGCCTGGTCGTAAGTTTTACCGTGACGCATCAACCACAACATATTCTGCTGGGCAAACATATGGCGGACGCTATGCAAACCTTTTGACCAGCCAAGTGCGCTTTTAGACGCTTTACTGAATGCTGCGCTAAGTCGCTGCCCTCCAGGTAAAGCGTAATAGGATTGGTAAGTAATGCCGCGGTCTCGGACAGTTGCGGGGGTGGGTAGACAATATGATTCCAACGCTCTTGCAAGCGCGGTTGGAATGACAATTTCGCGAATGAGACCACCCTTCCCTCTTACAGTGTACACAATGCCTGACTGTCCTAGATGACGCTCTCTGTCCCACGGTCTGCCAGCAGATTTCGGCTGTTCCGATATTCTCCGAAGCGTGTATATTTCATGCGCCCGTAATCCGGTGGCCGCAGAGAGTTGAACGGCAAAGCGCTGCTCAGCCTTGAGTTTTGCTAACACCATATTAAATTGTTCACTAGAGTAAATTCTGGATGTTTCTGACAGAGGCTTACTTCTTGATGTCTGTACACTCTGAGATTTGATTACTGTAAGTTTGCATGAAAGCACGGCCTGTAATGCCTGACGGTCCTGGTCTAAAGTACTCTGACTTACGGTAGTACAACGTTCACTGAGATAGCGCTCAGCCATTTCACGGTTAAGTTCGTTGAGTGAATGCCCTATCCGTTGACTATGCATCCATCCCACCACATTTCTTAACGACTGCTCGTAGGCTCTGACCGTGCCTACAGAGCGAATGATTCCGCTACCGCCCTGCTGTTTTGATGTTCCTAGTTGCGTTATTTGTTTAACAGCATGTCGAGCCTGAGATTTTGCAGAACGAAATGACGGCATCACATGCCCTTCTCTTGAGGCTCGCCCCAAACCTTATTAAAGTACCGGCACACGGTCGAACGACTTACTCGCACCCCGTAGAATTCTTCCAGAAACCAGGCGATTTCATTGAATGAAATGCCGTTGGTTTTAAGATAGATGATTTCAGCGGTGTAAGGATAAAGAACAGATAAATGAAAGCGCTTAGGCCGCTTTATCTGCCTGAAGTGGCGAAGTAGTTTGATAGCCTGTTCTTCATCAATTTTGTCGTGGTGCATAAGGTGTCCTCTAAATTGAGGACCTAGCATATTGGACAGTAAAAAATCATGCGGAGAGAAACGAAAGGTAAATCAGGGATATTTCAACGAATGCTGTTGCAAGCAAACCGGTGCAAATAGCGTCGCAGCCACATCGCAAAGAATACTGAAAGCTGCTATCTATTCTCGCAGAAAGTCAGTCATGCTGTGTTAGGCGGTAACGCTGACACAGCATGACTGAACTAATTAACTCATCTCAACTAATAGAGCCTCACAAGAAATCAAATGCTCCATTGATAGCATTTCTGACTTGGTCAATGTTCGTGTGAGCGTAGATCATTGTATGCTTCAGAGAGGTATGGCAAAGCGCTTTTGAAACAACGCTAATATCAGCACCTGATTGAATCTGCCACGTCGCGAATGTTCTTCTTAGATCATGAGGCCGTGGGCGGATATCGGGGTTTGTATGGTAGAGTCCGGCTCTTTGAATTGCAGACTTCCAGACAGAATCCCCCCCAGTAATATAACCATATTTCGAGCGACTGGAAGCAAATACATAGCCAGCTCCAGAATCCGCTTTTCTCCTTCTTTCAAGTAATCCAATAACATGCTGATGAAGCGGGATCTGATAAACCTGTCTCGTTTTAGTATTTGTTGCCGGAATGAGCCACCGACCGCCCATTAAGTCCACCTCTTCCCATCTCATCATTCTAACGTTGGATAGTCTGGCCCCAGTAAATAATGCCATTCTATACACGTCAGCCATATTCTGATTTGGCTCTACAGCTAAAGCGTCAAGTAGCCTTTTGGCTTCAGCTTTTGTGAGGTAGCGGTTTCGTTGAACATCAGGCATTTTGTTAACAGCAACAAAGGGGTTACTGGACACGTCAAGCTCGTCTTCATATTGAATAACATAATTAAATGCCGATTTGACTGCTGTGAGACTCCTGTTGTGAACACAGTAGCCAAGCTCAGAAAGATCCTTAAATACTTGTCTGGCAGATTTCTTCGTTATTTCATCTACTAACCACTTACCAATTCTGGGTTTAACATGCTTATCATAAGAAACTTCTAAGCCATGCTTTCGACCAGCTATCGTCCTACGGTTCGCAAGTTCGTTATCTCTATACAGACTGAAAATGTCATCTACTGTAAGCGATGATTGAACGTGTTTTTGTTTGCCTGTTTCATGATTGATAAAATTTACAGCTCGGGCCCTAGCTTCGTCGACACTCAACCTGTCAGCTCTGCCTAGCTTAAAATTGTATGGTTGCCCGTTGGACTGAAAACGTGCGTAATACGTTTTTGTTCCGCAAGCTGTGATAACCAGTTTCAACGGGGTGAATGACTGGTCAGAATAAGTTCTCGTTTTTTGCTCAGGGCGGATATTTTGAACGCGTTTGTCCGTGAACTTGAAAGTGGTTCGCAATTTCATTTTTTTACACCTTTTTCTACACTAGGAAAAAATGTAAAAAAAGAGAAAAAAGCCTGCAAAATCAGCCCTAAAATCTGTCCCCAAAGCCTTTAAATACGTGCCAATCGAGTCCAGGTGGGGCCACCATTTCCTCGCTACATTTCTCTTAAATACAACCGCTATACAGATCATTAGATTCATTTGTTCCATACAGATGGACATAAAGGCAACCACCGGAAGACTAAATCGGTTTGAATTGATTGATGACCCCCACTCTTTTGTAACCCAGCATCAACATTCACATTCTAAAAATCAGTATAAATTGTTCTCAAAATAAACATGCCCCAGATTCGCAGTTCATGAACAACGAAGGTAATCTAACTGCAGGTTCAAACTGATTTTAGAAACACTAATGACAACAACACCATACAATCTGGTTGCCCGCATTCTGCACTGGACAATCGCAATATTAATCTTCTGGGCAATCGGTCTCGGCTTGATTGCCGAAGATATGCCGAACTCACCGGATAAAATTGAGTTATTTGTACTACACAAATCTGCGGGCTTTACCGTTCTGGTGCTGGCCATCATTCGTCTGTTCTGGCGCTTGATACACCCACCAGCGCCGCTAGGACTCCCTCCCCTGCAAGAAAAAATGGCAGCAGCCGGACACTGGGGCTTGTACCTCTTGATGCTGGCCGTGCCGCTTAGTGGCTGGCTATTAAATTCTACCGCGGGTTATCCGTTTGCCTGGTTCAATTTAATTTCAATTCCCCATATTCCCGGGTTGGAAGGCGAAAGCCGGGATCTATATTCGTCACTGCATGTTTACCTGTTCTACGGAATCGCATTAATGGTGGCGGGCCATGTCGCGATGTTGGTGGTTCATAAGCTTTTTGATGGCGTTAATCTGCTGCCGCGCATGCTCCCTGGCAAGGTATTTGTTGGCGCAAGCGCACTGACGATCACGCTGGCGTTATTACTTGGCTTTACCTTCTACAAGGCGGAAAAAGCCACGCCGGAATTCACCGATTCACCGCAAGCGGCTGCACAATTACCGGCTGATTCTGAAGCAGAAGTTGATGCGACTCAGAGCGCGATCGAGACCGGTAGCCCCCTTTGGCAACTGGTCGCCAGTCCGGATAATTTCGCATTCACCAACAGCTACGCAGGCCAGCCATTTGTCGGTGCTATCCGCGAGTTTACACCTGAGATTTACTTCGACCCGGCTAACCCTGCAGATGGCATTATCGACGTGACCATTAATACGCAGAGTATTACCACCAATAATAAAGACTGGGACGGCACCATCAAAGGCGGCCAATGGTTCTCTACTGACGCTTTCCCTCAAGCGCATTATATTAGTCGTGATATTCGCGCTGAAGACGGCAAGTTTGTGGCTAACGGCGAACTCACGCTAAAAGGTATTACTAAACCAATCGCAGTCACTTTCGACTGGCAGGAAGATAACAGCACTGCGCAATTTGTTGGCTCAGCGACAATAGACAGACGTGAATTCGAAATAGGCAGCGGCAGCTGGGCTACCAACGACAGCGTCGCTTACGAAGTTGTATTGGATATTGATTTGCAGTTGAGGAAACAAAATTAAACTGCAAGCAGGTTGCCAAATAGCAGTTTAATTCACGAGGCGGTCAGATATGCTTGTTAACCAATTTTTCGAGCATATCTTCCGCTTCTTCAACGCTTATCTTTATCCCCCACTTCAGCGACAACCATCCAGTACAGCACTAACATCACTACTACGAATACTACCGTAAATATCATTCCTAACACCGTGCCACCGCTTGCTTGGGCAGGTGCTGCCACTAATAAGGTTAAAATAAGTAGATACAGTTTCATGCGACACCCCATGTTTGTTTCCACGCGCTTCCTTTTTACAGATGGAAGGCTTGGTAGTTGACGGTATTCACAATATCCCGATTATATGCTTTCAAACAGATACAAACCAAAGGCACTTTTATATAACAGATAATAATCACAGCTGTTATAGTTTAATTCGCATCTGCATGAGGGGTGATAGGTGGCAAAGTACGAAACCTTAGCGAGTCAAATTAAGCAGCAAATTGAACATGGGATCTGGCAGGAGAATGAGAAACTGCCATCCTTACGCAAGCAAGCGCAAATCAGTGGCTATAGCTTGATGACAGTGCTGCATGCTTATCAGCTTCTTGAGAGCCAGGGCCTTATCAGTTCCCGGGAACGCTCCGGTTTTATCGTTACCGCCCCCACGCGCCCTTCTTCGATGAACAACGTGCAAGCGGCTGACGCAGTAAGTATTAATGACTTTGTGTATGAGGTACTCCAGGCTTCCCGAGATCCACACATGTTCAGCCTCGGATTTGCCTATCCCGATCCCACGCTGTACCCCAGGCAGCAACTTAACAAATCCATCGCCGCTGCCGCGCAGCAAATATCACTTACCAGTGCCATGGATAACTTTCCGCCGGGTAACGAAGAGTTAAGAAAAATTATCGCCAAACGGTATGCTGCCAGAGGCATGAATATTTCGCCAGACGAAATTGTCATTACTGCTGGCGCGCTCGAAGCGTTGAACCTCAGTTTGCAATGTTGCACTCGCCCTGGCGACTGGGTAGTAATTGAATCACCAATATTTTATGGCGCGATGCAGGCGCTGGAAAGGTTAGGATTAAAAGTGATCACCGTCGCTGTCACGCCAAAAAATGGACTGGATATCGCGGCATTGGAGCGCGCTTTTCAGAATTATCCGGTAAAAGCCTGCTGGCTTATGAGTAGCTTTCAAAACCCCATTGGGTATTCTTTATCGGATGAGAAAAAACAGCGTATTGCACAATTATTGGAAACGTATGACGTCGCCCTCATCGAAGACGATGTTTATGCCGAATTGTATGCGACATCTGCACCACCACTCCCAATAAAGCACTTTACGACGAACGGGAACAGCATGCTGTGTTCTTCGTTCTCAAAGTCCCTTGTTGCAGGATACCGCATTGGTTGGGTGGCTGCTGGGCACCATTGTATGCATATTCAAAAGCAACAGCTCATGACCACATTAGCAACGAGTGCGCCAATTCAAATGGCCCTGGTTGATTACTTAAAAAGTAGAAATTATGAGTCGCACCTGAATCAGCTTCGAAAAAAACTGATTATCCGTAAGAAAGCGATGGCTGCGTTCTTAAAAGAGAACCTGGAAAATGTCGCCACGATTCACATCGATGACGGTGGTTATTTTCTGTGGATTGAGTGCCGACCTCAGGTAGACACCATGGACATCTATCGTGAAGCGCTGCGCATACATGTTACCATTGCGCCAGGAAAGCTCTTCACTCTGAACAACGAGTTTGCTCACTGCTTTAGGGTAAATGCATCGTTCGAATTAACCGATGCCCGCCGGGCGCTGTTGGCAAAATTAGCGCGCTATATCCAAAATATCAGCTTATAGCGCTTAGGGTTGATTAGGCTGTCAGATCCATAGACTGTAATTTCTCTACAAGCAGAGCGCGAAGATCATCCGCTTCCAATGCCTTGCTATAGTAGTACCCCTGATATTCCTGACCTTTCAACGAGCGTACAAATTCGAGTTGCTCTTCGGTTTCAATGCCCTCTGTTGTAACCTGAAGATTGAGGATCTGCGCCAATGCAATAACCGACTTCACGATAGCTGCATCCTGCTCGTTCACCACCGCCTCAGACATAAAGCTCTTATCAATTTTAAGTCTGTCGATAGGGAAACGTCGCAGTTGCGCCAGGTTTGAGTAACCCGTACCAAAATCATCAATGGATATCGATACACCAATATCACGAAGCTGAGACATCACTTCCTGGGCATATTTAGGGTCTTTAACCAGCGTACTTTCAGTTAATTCAAGTTCCAGCCTGTGGGGATTTAGTCCTGTATCTTCAAGTACCTGACGAACGCTTTCAATGAAACCGCGATGGCTTAATTGCATAGCGGAAATATTTACGGCTATCGGCAACGGCTTACCATTATCCTGCTCCCATTTCGCGGAAAATTGACATGCCGTTTTCAACACCCAATCACCAAGCGGTAAAATCAGGTTAGAGTCTTCAGCGAATGGAATCAGTTCGTCGGGCGTTACCACACCAAGCTCTTCATCTTGCCAGCGGATAAGCGCCTCAACACCTGTGACCACACCGGTTAATACATCCACTTTAGGCTGGTATGCCAGGTGAAGGCTGTCGTTAGCTAAAGCCAGACGCAAGCGTTCATCCATTTTTGCTCTGCGCTCAGTGCCGCTAGTCATGTCTTGTTGATAAAACACATAACTGTTGCGCCCCGATTTTTTCGCTGCATACATGGCTGCATCGGCATAAACCATCAGCTCGTGCATGTGCTCTGCGTGTTCAGGATACATGCTCACGCCAACACTGCTCGACACATTTACCATCACATCTTCAATTTGAAACGGCTGCTGCAAAGTTTCGACAATACGGAATGCCAGACTTTCAGCGGTCTTTTTGGATGGATTTCCCTGAATGAGAACCATAAATTCATCACCACCCACCCGGGCGACAAGGTCGGTATCACGCACCGCTGCACTCAATCGCGCCGCAGATTGTTTGATGAGAATGTCGCCAACATGATGACCGAGCGAATCGTTTATTTTCTTGAAGTGATCAAGGTCGACAAAGAAAACACTAAAGGAATCGCAGCCCTCGCTGAGCAATTCGGTAATCTTCTCTTCAAAGAATAACCGGTTAGGTAATTTTGTTAGCGGGTCTCGATACACCATACCTTTAAGCTCGGTATTGGCTTCGCTTAACGACGCCGCCAATTGTGCATTGGCCGAAGTGAGGTGTGTATCGTAAATAGAAAGCAGCAATGCACCAAGCATGATGATGACAGAAACCGTTGCCACATAAATCGCAAGCAGCGCGGGCGATAAGCCATCGGCATTGTTCATCATTGCATGTTCAGGATAAATGGTCGCAGCCATGCCGGTATAGTGCATACCGGTAATACCCAGCGCCATGACCAGCCCTGCGCCTGTGCGATACCACAACGATGGACGCTGCTTTGAAGTTGGGTTTAGTCTGAAAACCAGCCACAACGCGGCGCCAGATGCAGTAACGGCAATTAGCACGGAAAGCGCGAAGATAAACGGTTGATAACTGATTTCACCGTGAATTTGCATTGCCGCCATCCCGATGTAGTGCATCAGGCAAACACCCGCTCCCATGAGAGCAGCCCCGGAACATAAACGAGTCGCAGTTAAATTGCCGGTTTTCACCACCGTTAGTGCCAGTGCGGAAGACAGTACAGCAGCGGCAAAGGAGATAACGGTGAGAGGAATGTTGTAAGCAACGCCTGAAGACATGTCCATGGCTAGCATGCCCACGAAATGCATGGCCCAGATCCCGACGCCCATTGAAAAAGCACCACCTCCAAGCCACAACTTTGATGCCAAACCTTTCGTTGCTCTAAGGCGCCCCGCCATATCCAATGCGGTGAGTGAAGCGATAAACGCAACCCCCAGCGATAACGCCACGAGTCCAATGTGATACTGTGCTTCCATTTCTTTGCCCTTTCGTTAGCAACTGTGCATGCCATTTCCTTCCAATTTTTTAAAAGACAGGAAGTATAGACAGTGACAAAACATCAGCCATAAATATTAGACTTAAGTCTAATTACCTGGATTTCATTTTAAAATCACTGCAATACAACGATGATATGAAAAGTTATACCTGTGAAAAAAGCGAGGGCTGACAAATGCACCAACAGTCTCGACTTAAGCACGTTCTGAATTTACTACAAACCCTCCTACCTACGAGTGCACAGCAAACAATTCAGACTGAATTATTCACGCATTTAGCGCAAAAAGTGTTTCACTTAGTCTCACTTAACCATGGGAAATTCCAGTTAGCGTTTTTCTCCGGTTATAAAATGTCCTTTCTTTTTTCATAGTAGAAAAAGCCATTTCCGGCCTCGAGACCGCGATGGATGTTCTAGGGTTTTACTTCCCTACGAACGACGTACCAGCCCCGGTCGCACTATAAACTCTGATTGAAGAAAGGACTGTTGATAATGCGATCTACACTCTTTTACAGATACCTGTATGCGACACTAAAAGAAACATGCGCCCGGCGGTTTGTCTCTGTCGGTAAATCATTAAATCTACTGTGGGCCGTTTTCGCGGTCTCAGCTATCACCTTCCCCGCTACCGCTGATGAACTCAGTAATGGGGGCTTCGTTGATGGCGAAATTGCGGTTGCCCAGGAAGTTGATACCTGGACGTTTGAGGGGGATGCGGGGGATGTAATTACAATTAATGCTTCTGATTATAATTACTCTGGGTTAGCCCCGCATATCAGAATCCTCAATTCAGACGGCGCTGAATTAGCCTCAAACATCAATTCTACAGTCTCTCGAATTGAAAACTTAGCGCTCCCGACAAGTGGAACTTTCACAGTCACTATTCAGGATGCAGATATCGCAAATGACAATGGCTTAAACGATACAGGCAGTTACCGCCTTTATTTCACTAATCCCCCTGTGACTGAACACGGAGAATTGGAAAATGGCGGATATGTGGAAGAATCCATTGAAGTGGGTGATATCGATACTTGGCACTTCGAAGGCCAAGCCGGTGACATCATTTCTCTACACGCTGCTGATTATAACTATGCGAGATTAGCTCCGTACATCCAGATCTTCAATCCTGATGGAACCGAATTCGCTACTGCAACAACTGGGACAGTAACTCGTCTCGGAAATCTTGAGCTACCTTCCAACGGCACTTATACCGTTGTTGTCCAAGATGGCGATATTGCAAATGATAGTGGTTTCGCAGACACCGGGGCTTACCGTCTTTACTATGTAAACCACCCGATAAGTGAACACGGAGAATTGGAAAATGGCGGTTATGTGGAAGAAACCATCGAAGTGGGTGATATCGATACTTGGCACTTCGAAGGCCAAGCCGGTGACATCATTTCTCTACACGCTGCTGATTATAACTATGCGAGATTAGCTCCGTACATCCAGATCTTCAATCCTGATGGAACCGAATTCGCTACTGCAACAACTGGGACAGTAACTCGTCTCGGAAATCTTGAGCTACCTTCCAACGGCACTTATACCGTTGTTGTCCAAGATGGCGATATTGCAAATGATAGTGGTTTCGCAGACACCGGGGCTTACCGTCTTTACTATGTAAACCACCCGATAAGTGAACACGGAGAATTGGAAAATGGCGGTTATGTGGAAGAAACCATCGAAGT
>NZ_JBSWWZ010000011.1:0-111808 GCF_056160345.1 Alteromonas sp. ABV4_515 | reverse complement strand
GATCCCATTCCGAACTCAGAAGTGAAACGCGTTAGCGGCGATGGTAGTGTGGGGTTTCCCCATGTGAGAGTAGCACACCGTCAGGCTCCCAATTCAAAAAAAGCCCGCTCATTCGAGCGGGCTTTTTGTATTTCTGAAAATACAAAAAAAGAAGTTACATTACGTAACTTCCGTATGAAATGATGCCTGTTTATTCGAAGATCAGAGTGCTCTCGCCAGGCACAACTGACAAATCATATTTGCCGTAATCTTCTTGTCCTGGGCAATTATTAACAGTACCGCTTAAACTAATTGTACCGCTGGTCAAATTCTCATATTGCCCAGTTGCTCCAACCAGGTTCACATACTCAAGAATTTCCATCGGTGAACCTGTAGAACAGAAAAGATCGCCTGAGACTGGATAAAACACGTCGTTCTCTGAGCGAATAACGGTAGAGCGATCATCATCTATCATCACGTGGGAAACCACAGGACCCACAGTGTAAAGGTTAGACACGTCAATCGTGCCCTTCAAACTACCAGTAATGTGTACATACTTTCGAACGCGGAGTTTGTCGCGCCACGGAAGTTGGTTCCACTCCGTATTTTTTAATAAAATAGAGTATGTACCTAATTGTTCGAGTTTGGTTGGATCAGATGATATATCAAAGGTTTCAACTGAACCTGAAACTACCGTGTAGCTACCTTGCACAACTCGACTAGCGTTATGCTTAGTGTCTGATTTCTTTGCTGATGCATTAGCGGAAAAGCCGAGAAACGCTATCATTGTGGCCATAGCGAGGGTCTTAATTTTCATAAATATCCTTTTATTCTTTCCAGAGTGTGAGTGCGACTTGTTTTGAAGTTAAGCTGCGGTAAGCGTAATGCTTCACCATATTCAAATCTAGTTATGTAAACTGTGTCAATAGTTATACGAGCGTATTGTAGATGACACCTTTTCATATTACTGAAATCCCAAGTATTTAGCTCACAAGTACCACCAGTCGTCACTTCTATCATGTTTACAAAGTGATAGTTTTTCACTCAATATAGGACGTTTATTTTTAACTTACGGAAATTCGGCGTTGAAGCGAAACATCTGTAATAAATACTACTAATGTCGATAGGTTATGCTTCCGTAAATTTCCATAACTGGTCTATAGTTAGGTTATAAAAGTTAACAGGATGTTGTTTGAAGTGAAAAACTCTATTGTTATCGGTATTGTTGCAGCTGTCGTGGTGGCGGTGTGCGGATTTTTGCAATTAGCTTATTGGTGGATAGCGATGTGCACAGCACTCGCTGTTGTACTGGTGTCTGCTGTACTCGTTAACATTTCCTCTGAACAAGAACCAGAAGGACATGGCACTGAGGTAAATATTGATCCTCAGCTAGGTGAATCCATTAGTCAGTCGGCTAGTCGCATCGCCATCGGGGGGGCAACCGTTTCTCATTTTCTCGATAAGTTAGCTGAGGTGTTTAAGAATCAGGCGAATAATGTACAGGGTATTGCTACGAGTATTCGACATCTTGAAGAGGGTAATCAGCAGTTAGTGTCATTTGCTACCGACGCGCAGTCGAAGATCCAGGCGGCAGACAGTAAAACCCAAGACTGCAAAGATTCTCTGCAAAAACTGGTGCTTCAGCAAGAGCAATTGAAGCAAGAAATTGAATCGTCTTCAGACATGTTGGCCACGTTAAAAAGTAAGGCAGATTCGATAAGCGGTATTACCACAACCATTAATTCTCTTGCCGATCAAACCAACATGTTAGCGCTTAATGCGGCAATTGAGGCGGCCCGTGCAGGAGAGCAGGGCAGAGGTTTTGCCGTGGTTGCTGATGAGGTGAGGGATCTCGCACAAAAAACCACGAACGCAACGCAGGGGATTGACGATGTGCTCAATGAAATTAATCGTTATAGTCTATCCTCAGTGGACGCCATCGGCAAAGTATCCGTAGCTAACTCGTCAATGTCTGAAGTGATAAATCAGATTTCCACAGTCATTGAAGAAACCAGTATTATTTCTGCTGAAGCAGCAGATTCCATGGGGCAGGTCGCTAATACAGTGGGCGTTCATGGAGAGACAAATCGCGGTATTTCCGTAAATGCCGATTCATTGCATGAAAATACACAGCACTTGGAAGGTGATCTTATTGAGGTATCTGAGAAAGTCATCGCACTGAGTTATCAGACCGAAGGGATTTTCCGTTTACTACAGAGCTTCGAAGTGAATGATAGGAACGGGCAAGTTCAGCGCATTGCCGTTGAAACTGCTGCAAAGATTGGTCAGCTATTTGAATCATCGATCGCATCTGGAAAAATCAGTGAGTCTGATTTATTCAATTTTAACTATCAGCCTGTCGCCGGGACGAATCCGCAAAAGTTCACAACCCAGTTTGATAGCTTCACCGATAACTTGCTTCCTCAGATTCAGGAGCCTATCCTCGAGCAGAATAATTTCATAATTTATGCTGGCGCTGTCGACGTGAACGGTTATTTTCCAACCCATAACCGGAAATTCAGTAAACCGATGACCGGTGATTACGACGTCGACTTGGCACAAAGCCGAACCAAGCGTATTTTCGATGATCGCACAGGGTCACGATGCGGAAAGAACACCGAATCATTTTTGCTACAAACTTACAAACGGGATACCGGCGAAGTGATGCATGATTTGTCGGCCCCCATTTATGTGAAAGGCCGCCACTGGGGCGGCTTCCGAATTGGTTATAAAGCCATGGACAGCTAAATAGCGTTGGTGACTTTTCCTCATAATACTTAAAGCAGCTTTTGGGCTGCTTTTTTATTATCTCAAATGTTTGCTTACTTTCATTTCATACGATGAAAGTATTACCTCTAATAGTCGGTCTCTTTAAATAACCTGACATAAACAGCATGTGGTGATTCAAACGCTACTGCTGTTATTCATTCTTTGAGGACAAGACAAATGAGTAATTTTAAACGTACTTTATCTCTCGGCATTGTAAGTGCAGCGGTGATGGGCAGTGGTTCTGTGCTGGCAGATTCAAACCCATTCGGGCAGCAAACACTCGAGTCAGGATATATGCAGACGTTTGTCGAAGGCAAATGCGGCGAAGGTAAATGTGGTGGTAAAGAAAAGAAAACAGAAGAAGGGAAGTGCGGTGACAAAAAGGCCATGAAAAAGATGGCTGAGGAAGGAAAATGTGGTGAGTCAAAACCTTCAGCTGATAAAGCCATGAAAGACAGTAAAGCGATGTCGGAAACCATGGCAAAAAAAGCCGCTGAGGGAAAATGCGGTGAAGACAAGAAAATGAAAGAGGGAAATTGCAGCGCTATGAAAAAAGCTGACAAAGAAGGGAAGTGTGGAGAGGGTAAATGCGGTGCGAGCAAGCGCTAAGATAATCACAAATATAGGAGCAAGGCGATGAATTTACACGGTGCCGGTCTCGGACTTCGTCGTGAAATGCTGCCTTCGCTCCTGCCCAATTTACCGTCTGAAGTGGATTTTTGGGAGTTGGCACCGGAAAACTGGATCCCCATGGGGGGAAAGTTTGCGCGTCAACTTCGTGATTGTACTTCTCAAGCCACAACGATTGCCCATGGATTGTCACTGTCTATTGGTAGTCCAGATCCTCTCGATATCCAATTTGTCAAAGCAGTAAAAACCTTTTTAGACGGCCACAATATTCAGCTATACAGTGAACATTTAAGTTACTGCTCCTCAGAAGGTCATCTATACGATTTATTACCGATCCCGTTTACGGAAGAAGCGGTTCAACATGTGGTAGACCGCATTAAGCGGGTACAAGATATAATCGAGCGCCCATTAGTACTGGAAAATGTCTCGTATTATTATCAACCTCATGGGCAACTCACTGAATTGGAATTCATTCTGGCTGTGCTTGATGGCGCAGATTGCCAGCTGTTGCTCGATGTGAATAATCTCTACGTAAACAGCATCAACCACAAATACGATGCTGCTCAATTTCTGCAGGCACTGCCATCGTCGCGGATTGCATTGGGACATATTGCGGGGCACTTTGACGAAAGTGAAGCGCTAAAAATAGATACCCATGGCGATGCGGTATGTGAACCGGTGTGGTCGCTTTTGGCGCAAGCATATACCGTGCACGGTGTGTTTCCTACCTTGCTAGAGCGCGATTTCAATCTGCCGCCGATGGCTGAATTACTTGGTGAAGTTTCCCGCATCAAAGATATCCAGGAAACTGCCGCCTTTCACCAAACTTCCAAACGGGGGGAAGGTAAATCGGCATGAATAAAACATTCGAAGAGCAATTCGCATTCGCCAGGGCTGTACGTGATCCTTCCGTAAAATATGGTGCCGATACTGCTGAGACGAGGCAGCGTTTGGGTGTTTATCAACAATTGGTTTTAAACAACATCACCCAGTTTGTCGATTCTGCTTTTCCGGTTTTGAAGTCATTTATTCGTGAGGAACAATGGCAATCGATACTTCGCCATTTTGTTATCCATCATCGATGTGATAGCCCTTATTTTGTAGACATCAGTAAAGCATTTCTTGAATATTTGCATGATAATCACGCTATTACCACATCACTACCCGCATTCGCCCGAGATCTCGCGCATTATGAATGGATGGAAATCGACATCGCTACCCGACAAGAATCGTTTCCTGTAAATGTAAACCTCAATACTGCCCACCGATTTACCTTGTCGCCATTGGCAGAAGTTGTCAGCTATAACTATGCGGTACATCAAATCAGTGCAGAGCACGCCGGCAGAGACCTTGCCGCTAATCCTCACCACTACTGTGTTTATCGTGATGAGAACGATGAAGTACAATTTTCTGTACTCACGCCGGCATCAGCGTTGTTGCTGGGCGTTCTGGCTGAATCCGAACAGCCCTTAACCGAAACGTTAATATTGCACCATCTCGAAAGTCTCGTTGAACCCGCCGCCATCAAACGATTGAAGCCTTACATCGCAACAACATTGCACGCATTTTGTGAAAAGAAAATAGTCTTCATGTGCTGAGGTTGGATTAACATTCTTGGCTATAATGGACATTAGCTCTGTTATTCGAACAGTGTTTCGATTAACATTTACGACCATTTTGACTTAAAACTTTCAGGTAATGATTATGGCTGATAACGGCGAGTTTAAAGAAGTGTTTAACTGGTGGTACTTTCTGGCAATCCTTGTCACGTTAGTCGCTTTCCCTCTGGCACATATTATCGCTGGCTGGTTCACTTTCTGGCTGTAATCATAAGGCAAAGAAGTGACTGCTGAATATATAAAATCTGTAATAAAAACTGTACCCGACTATCCCAAACCCGGCATCATGTTTCGTGATGTCACCAGCGTGCTGGAAGACCATAAAGCGTTCACCGCTTGCGTGGCTATGCTGCTTGAACAATATCAGGGCATAACCTTCGACAAAGTTGCAGGCACTGAAGCCCGAGGCTTTTTGTTTGGTGCGCCGCTGGCCTTGGAAATGGGTGTGGGATTCGTTCCTGTGCGCAAACCCGGTAAATTGCCTCGTGAAGTGGTGAGCGAATCTTACGAACTGGAATACGGCAAAGATACGCTGGAAATCCATAAAGACGCAATAAAGCCAGGCGACCGTGTGCTGCTAATCGATGATCTGCTGGCAACCGGCGGAACCATTGGTGCATCCGCAAATCTTATTCGACGCTTGGGCGGTGTGGTTGAGCACGCCGGGTTCGTGATTGGTCTGCCAGATCTTGGCGGCTATGACAAGCTGACTGCGCTGGGTATCGAATGCTACTCAATTTGTGATTTTGAAGGTGAATAAGGAAAACTTGGTTTTATGAGTTATCAGGTTCTGGCAAGGAAGTGGAGACCAGGGAAGTTCAGTGAGCTTGTTGGTCAGGAACACGTTGTTACTGCCATCGCCAACGCATTAGATAACGACCGCCTTCACCATGCTTATCTGTTCACCGGCACCCGTGGTGTCGGTAAAACAACTATCGCACGAATTTTTTCAAAAAGTCTGAACTGCGAGACCGGGCAGGGCGCTAATCCTTGCGGCGTTTGTGATACGTGTCGCGAAATCGAGCAAGGCAACTATGTCGATTTACTCGAAATCGATGCGGCGTCCCGTACCAAGGTAGAAGACACCCGGGAACTACTCGACAACGTGCAGTACAAGCCAACTCGGGGGCGCTATAAAGTGTACCTGATTGACGAAGTACACATGCTTTCCAAGCACAGCTTCAATGCGTTATTGAAAACACTGGAAGAGCCACCTCCCCACGTTAAGTTTCTGCTGGCGACTACCGACCCGCAAAAGCTGCCTATTACAATCTTATCCCGTTGTCTGCAATTCAATTTGAAGGCGTTATCTCGGGAGCAAATATCTGGACAGCTTGATCATATTTTGCAGCAAGAGCAGATCGGTTTTGAGCCCGCTGCGCTAGCGCTGCTGGCCCGTGCTGCACAAGGCAGTATGCGTGATGCGTTGAGTTTGACAGATCAAGCCATTGCCCAGGGCGACAATCAAGTATCAGCGTCGGTCGTCACCGACATGCTAGGTCTGATGGATCGCCATCAAGTGCTTAAGTTACTTTTTGCCCTGGTGAAGAAAGACGCAGCTGAATTATTGGATATTGTGGCACAAATGGCTGAGCAGGCACCGGATTTTGGTCAGGTGTTGGCAGAGCTATCTAGTTTGCTACATCAAATTGCGCTCACGCAGTGGGTGCCAGATGCTTGTAAATTGGAAACCACCTCGGCTAAAGCCATTTATCAACTGGCGAAGGCCATGCCAGCAGAGCAGGTGCAACTGTTCTATCAAATTGCGCTTCAGGGTAAGAAAGATTTACCGTACGCGGTAGATGGCCGTTCTGCACTGGAAATGACACTGCTGCGCATGATGTCTTTTGCACCCGTTCCACCAAATGACGGTAATCTTGAATTGATTGTTGAAGGTGATGGGGCACAGTTAACACCTGTTAATTCAGCGCAAGCTGCTCCTGCATCGTCTTTTACCCAAGCCTCAACTGCGATGCAGAACTCCGCCGAGCCCGAGACTGAGTCAAAGTCAGAGCCCGAGGCTTCAACTGTAACGTCGTCTGCAGCTCCTGAAGAAAGCGTGCAGTCTGAAACTCCCAGTGTTAACAGTGCTGAAAGTACGCAGGAGCCGGAAGCAATGGCTTCTGAGGACGTTGCCGATGATGAACCGTCGGTTGCCTCATTAGAGGCAGAGCAACAAGACATTGAGCAGATAGCGAACAAGCTTCGTCAATCTGCTGAAACTGTGGCGCCCAAACCTCAGCCACAAGTGGTGCCTGAGAAGGTAAGCGAATCACAACAACAGCCTCATCCATCGCAACCCCAAGAAGAGAGTCAGGCTGGTGCTGCACCTGAATCTGAACCTGAACAATCGGTTGATCAATCTTTTAAGCACGCAGATAATGCGCCGCCGCAATGGGATGATATTCCAACGTCCCATTATGATGACATGCCAGCGCAGGATTACGATGATGAAGCATACATCGATGATTATCCTTTACCCGATAATCAGCGCGGGGCTGCTCAAGTGTCTGCTCCGGTAGATAATACGGCTTCACTCACGTCAATTGAAGAAATGCTCGCTTTACGTCAGAAACTCAAAAATGGACGTAAAGAGGCTGATGAGTCACCGGCAAAAAAGCAGCAAGCGGATAAAGCCGATACATCCGAACGCGTTCGCAGATTAAGTCAGCGAGGGGGCCAACAGCCGGTTACGTCGTCTGACGCTATCGGTCCTGAACAATCCGAAGTCGTTCAGCCTTCATCCCATGAGATAAATCAACAAGCCGTACCGCAATCGGAAATCCAACCTCCTGCTGCTGAAGAGCCGCCACCATGGGCTATCGATGAGATACCTGCACAGCCGTCATCGATGGACGATCAGGTTCATGCCGAAACGCCTGCGGACGCTCTAGAATCTGCTGATAATGCGACATCGACACATGTGGCCGAAGTGGTAAATAGCACTGAAAGTGTGTTGCCTACTGAATCTGAACAATCGGGATCAGATAGCGATGAACAACAGCCCTCGGTATCAGAACAAACGTCTGAACCGGCCAAACCTGTTGTACAAAGCGTAGATAAAGACGCGCTTCCAGCATATCTACCTGACGGCACGAAATTGCTGCTTGGCAGACAAATCGATAGTTGGAGCGAGCGCGTAGCCAGCCTGGGTCTGGTTGGTCTGACGAAACAAATCGTACTTAATTCAGCATTTTCGCAAAATGGTGAGCAAGTGACGCTTGAATTAGACCAGAGTCAGAGCCATCTAATAAACGATAATGCGATTGCCCAGCTCACTGATGCGCTGTCCAGTGCATTAGGACAGCCAGTGAACGTAGAAATTGTTTACGGGCATCCACAACAAACACCGTTATCGCTGCAGGCACGTATAGATACCATGCGTCAGGCTTATGCCCACGAAGTAGTGAGTAACGACGAAAAATTTACGACATTGCGGGATGTTTTCGCTGCCTCGGTACTTGAAGATACCGTTCAGCCCCGCTAATGCAATTCCAATCAATTTAGAAAGAGAGAATCGACCATGTTTAAAGGTGGAATGGGAAATATCATGAAGCAGGCGCAACAGATGCAGGAGCGCATGCAGAAAGCCCAGGAAGATCTGGCAAAAATCGAAGTGACCGGTGAAGCCGGTGCCGGTCTGGTAAAAGTGACTATGACCTGTAACCACAACGTACGCCGTGTTGATATTGACGAGTCGTTGATGGACGACGACAAAGACATGATTGAAGATCTGGTTGCGGCTGCATGTAACGATGCGGTTCGTCGCGTACAGGAAACCAGCAAAGAAAAAATGGGCGATGTAACTGGTGGCATGCCACTGCCTCCTGGCTTCAAAATGCCGTTTTAATTGCTTCCCCCTTATTTATTGCCCTGTAGACTGTAAATTTACTGTTCTCTTGATGGGGTCAAATGGGGGAAACGAGAAGATCAAAAAAAGCTCTAGTTTTTGGCTAGAGCTTTTTTGTTTTTTGAAACGTTATTCTGACGATGTTTAGTATTTTCGAAAGATAAAATCGTTTCTTTTGATCAGAATTTAATGAATCAAAATTTACTGCTTATCGTGTAGCTGCGAGCAACAAAATAAGCGGTCTTCAAGTTTAAGACCGGCGTCTAAATGCTAATGTTGCAAGGCCCAATAGAAACATCAGTCCTGTAGCTGGTGCTGGTACGGTAGTAGTACTTGCATCAGTAAACGTTAAATCGTCCCAGCCAAAAGTACTTGGCGAACTGGTAACCACAAGAGAATACGCGGTACCAGTAAAGCTGATATTTGTAAAATCAAAATTATTTGGGTCATTAGTCGTTAAGATTGATGACGAAAGCAAGTTACCGGAACCGTTTAGGCCATCGAAAAGAGAAATTGTGACATCTTGGAAAGCGCCATATGAGAAATTAACCCCAGTAATGATGCCATCTAAAAAGTTCACGTACGAAACACTCTCTAGTGAAACAGCAAAATTGGGGGCTGACGTTTCACCGTAATTTGAAATAACTAACCAATCACTTGGTTCAAACTCTACACCAATTGATGAATAGAAGTCGTCGACAGTATCGCCGGTCGTTATATCGTCAAAATCAATTAAAGTAGCTTGAGCGTTTAAAGATGCCCCTAACAGAGCAACAATCATAAAAATAGATTTGAAAAACTTCATCGTACTTCCTTTACAATATAATAGTGTTAGTTTGGATCACTTTGGGTTTGTTCTTTTATCGCACAAAATGTGCCAATTATCGAATGTTGTACAACTAACTGAATTTGTTAGAAATGTACGGGGTGTCGCTTAATGCTATAGTTAAAATTGTCATCATGTGTAAAAATTTATGACAAGCTTTAAGCGTATTTTGTCTGGTATAACGTGATAAACCACAAATCCTCACTTCCTCATATATTTTGAATCTGAGCTTTTACGATAGTGTTTGATACGCGATAACTACGCCTATCCTACGTTAGAAATCGCAATGGCGTACCTTGATGTTGAATTAGGGTACGCGTAAGGTTGGTCTTTCCCAGTTAGATGAGTACATAGCTAAGCGCAAGAACACTCTTTCCTGATGCGCGGTGGGAACAAAAAGAGATATAATTAGTGATGAAAACAATGATTGCAGAACTACAGGCCACAGAATATCCCATGTCAGCACAAACAATGACTGAAGCCCATTCATCTCCCAAATGCCGTTTTAACCAATGAAATTTAGTCCGCTTCTTGGTGAGCTTATCAGTGCGCTCACTTGTCTGCCCGGTGTGGGCAATAAAAGTGCCCAGCGCATGGCGTTTCACTTGCTGGAACGTAACCGCGATGGCGCAATGAAACTGGGTACTGTGCTGCACAATGCCATGGAGCATATTCAGCATTGTCAGCAGTGTCGTACGTTTACCGAAGATGAGGTGTGCGAGATTTGTCGTTCGCCGAAACGTCAGGAAGCGGGCGTACTGTGTATTGTGGAAAGTCCCCAGGATGTACTGGCGATTGAGCAAACGCTGTCGTTTGGCGGTACTTACTTCGTGCTGATGGGGCATTTGTCGCCCATTGATGGCATCGGCCCTGCGGATATTGGCTTAACTGAACTGGAAACCCGTCTTAAACAGGAACCCGTGTCGGAAGTTATTCTTGCCACTAACCCCACGGTGGAAGGTGAGGCCACTGCCCACTATATTGCGCAGATGTGTAACGCGCTGGATATCACTGCTAGTCGCATTGCCCACGGTGTGCCGGTAGGTGGTGAACTGGAATACATCGACGGCAGCACACTCACACACGCATTCTCTGGTCGTCGTAAGCTTTAATTGCTGATCTTTTGCTCTGTCAGCTGCGTTGCTGGCAGAGCCGCATCCTACTAAATTCATCAAATCTGATAAAAACCCTACTTTTCAGGTTGAAATTATTTCTGCCGACCTTACTTCCTACTCTGAAAATTGTTTCAAACAGCTAGGAGATTCTGGTTTATGGCTGAAGCAGCCCAACAAGAAAAACATGGTTTTCAGACTGAAGTAAAACAGCTTCTGCAACTGATGATTCACTCTTTGTATTCCAACAAAGAAATCTTCCTGCGTGAGCTGGTGTCTAACGCCGCCGATGCGGCCGACAAGTTACGCTTCCGCGCGTTGGAAAATGCAGCGCTGTACGAAGGTGACGGCGAGCTGAACGTTAAGCTGAGCGTCGATGCCGACGCGGGCACCATCACCATCGCCGATAACGGTATCGGTATGAATCGCGAAGAGGTTATTGCTAACCTGGGTACGATTGCTAAGTCCGGTACCAAAGATTTCTTCAGCAAGCTGTCTGGCGATGCCGCCAAAGACTCGCAGCTGATTGGTCAGTTCGGTGTGGGATTCTACTCGGCATTTATCGTTGCCGATAAAGTTACTGTTCGCACACGTGCAGCAGGCGCTGATGCATCGGAAGGCGTTGAGTGGATTTCAGACGGTGAAGGCGAATTTACCGTGGCTGAAATTAACAAGCCTACACGCGGTACTGAAATCACGTTGCATATCCGTGAAGACGAAAAAGAGTTTGTTGATGCATGGCGTCTGCGTTCTATCATCGGCAAATATTCTGACCATATCAGCATTCCAGTTTTGATGTGGAAAGATGAAGTCCCTGAGCAGGATGGTGAAGACGGTGAGAAAATCCCGGCTGTACCAGGCGAATGGGAAAGCGTGAACAAAGCGACTGCGCTGTGGACACGTGATAAGTCAGATATCTCTGAAGAAGAGTACAAAGAATTCTACAAACACATTTCTCACGACTTTGCTGATCCGCTGTCGTGGGCGCACAATAAGGTGGAAGGTAAGAGCGAGTATACCAGCCTGCTTTACATCCCAAGCAAAGCGCCGTTTGATATGTGGAACCGTGAACAGAGCCACGGCCTGAAACTGTATGTACAGCGCGTATTCATTATGGATGACGCTGAGCAGTTCATGCCAACTTACTTGCGTTTCGTGAAAGGTTTGCTGGACTCCAATGACCTGCCGCTTAACGTTTCCCGTGAAATTCTGCAAGACAACAAAGTCACCCAGACACTGCGTCAGGGCTGCACCAAGCGTGTACTGCAGATGCTGGAAAAAATGGCCAAGAATGACGGCGAGAAGTATCAGTCATTCTGGAGCGAGTTCGGTAACGTTTTGAAAGAAGGCCCGGCTGAAGACTTCAGCAACAAAGACAAGATTGCGGGTCTGCTGCGTTTCTCGTCTACCCATGATGAGTCTGATGCACAATCTGTGTCGCTGGAAGATTACATCAGCCGAATGAAGGAAGGTCAGGACAAGATTTATTTTGTAACTGCAGACAGCCTACAGGCAGCGAAAACCAGTCCGCACCTGGAAATCTTCCGCAAGAAAGGCATTGAAGTACTGCTGATGGGCGAGCGCATTGACGAATGGTTAATGTCTCACCTGACTGAGTTCAACGAGAAGCAATTCCAGTCTATCTCTAAAGGCGACCTGGATTTAGGTGATCTCGACGACGAGGAAACCAAAAAAGCCCAGGAAGACGCCGAGAAAGAAGTTGAAGGTGTACTGGAACGTGCCAAGACTGCACTGGGTGAAAAAGTTATCGACGTGAAATTCACTCACCGTCTGACAGAATCTCCTGCGGTAATTACTGCCGACGAGAATGGCATGACGACGCAAATGATGAAGCTGATGCAGGCTGCTGGCCAAACTGTGCCAGAGGTGAAATATCACTTCGAACTGAACCCTGAACATCAGTTAGTTAAAAAGCTGGCTGACGTGCAGGATGAAGCGTTGTTTAGCCAGTGGGTTGGCGTACTGTTCGACCAGGCGGCATTGTCAGAGCAGGGCAGTTTGAAAGATCCCGCTAGCTTTGTTCGTAACCTGAACAGCTTGCTGATGAACATGGCGAAATAACGCCATCGTTTCAAATGTAAACATAGTAAAACGGGTCTTAATGACCCGTTTTTATTGTAATCATCATCAACATTTATTTAGCCACGTAATGTTACTGTAAAACAACGGCTTAATTGTTGTTTTATAAACATAATGTAGTCTGGCCTGAAAGTTTTACAAGTCCCTTCCATCTGCTGTTATAGTAGTACTATTGTTCATAAAGCATGCGACATAGGTCGTATTATCTGATTCAGCCTCTGCTCTGGACTTGTTTCGCTTTCTCTTAGTGTGTAAAGTGCCGTCAGTTAAGAAAATAAAGCGGAGAGCGCAAAATGCGAATCATTCTTCTCGGCGCACCAGGCGCTGGTAAAGGCACTCAGGCTCAATTCCTGATGGGTCGTTATGGTATTCCTCAGATCTCTACCGGTGACATGTTACGTGCAGCCATTAAAGCAGGCACTGAGATGGGTCTTGCCGCCAAGCGCGTCATGGACGAAGGTAAGCTGGTGTCTGACGACATCATCATTGGTCTGGTTAAAGAGCGTATTGCTCAGGACGATTGTGAAAACGGTTTCCTGTTGGACGGTTTCCCGCGCACGATCCCTCAAGCTGATGCGATGAAAGAAGCTGGCGTGAACGTTGATCACTGCATCGAGTTCGATGTGCCAGATGACGTTATTGTTGAGCGTATGGGCGGCCGTCGTGTTCACCCTGCATCAGGCCGTGTTTATCACGTTGTTTACAATCCACCTAAAGTGGAAGGTAAAGATGATGAGTCGGGCGACGATCTGATCATCCGTGATGACGACAAAGAAGATACCGTTCGCGCACGTTTAGGCGTTTACCATGAGCAAACTGAGCCGTTGGTAAGCTACTACTCTGCAGAAGCCGAAGCCGGTAACTGCCAGTACCACAAACTCGATGGTACCAAGCCAGTAGACGAAGTCAGTAAAGAGCTGGCTGAACTGCTAGGCTAAGTCACACAGATTGAAAAGGTCGCAAGTTGCGGCCTTTTTTTGTGCCTGTCTGTCAGAATAGGTAAAACATTTTGCCTGTTACCCGTTAAATTGACAGAATAACAATAACCAGAATAAAGATAACTGACGACTATGAGTTTTCCAATCACCGCGTTTTATGCCAGTTTGCTGGCCCTGTGCTATATCTATCTGTCATTTGCTGTTATTAATGTTCGCCGTAGCGCCCAAATTGGTGTAGGCGACGGTGGCAATGCCGAGCTGGCGCGAGCTATCCGAGTGCACGGTAATTTCAATGAATATGTGCCCTTAACGCTCATCCTGCTAGCTTGCCTGGAAAGCTTGCATCCACAACATTGGGTGATCCATGCTGGCGGTTGTGCGTTATTGTTCGGCCGCATTCTTCATGCGTATGGCCTGCGTTTGAGTGAAGGCGTGAGTTGGCAGCGATTATCAGGGATGATCCTGACGTTTCTGTCTATGCTGTTTCTCGCCTGCGCGAATTTATTTATGATTCACTACATTATTTAATCAACAGGATTTGATTCCAATAAGGGGCGTATGACCTTACTTTCTGCTTTGATCACCCCAGCTTGTGTCATCGACATAAATCGTCTTGAGCAAAACAGCGAACGGATGCTGGCAAAATGTCGCACTGTAGATTTGCCGTTGCGCCCTCATGTTAAAACACTAAAAAGTACTCAAGCTGCTGCGATTTATGCGCCTTTACCCTTTGCAATCACGGTTTCTACCCTGGCGGAAGCCCGCTATTTTGCCAATGCAGGCTATCAGGATATTCTCTATGCCGTGGGCCTAACGCCGAACAAGTATGAGGCGGTAAACAGACTACTCGCCGACGGCGTAGCGATAACCGTCGCCGTAGATAATCCGTCAGCTGTCGATGCCTTAACGCGTGCCAGCAGTTTGTTCTGCAAGCCGCTCAGTGTAGTCATAGAACTGGATGTGGATGATCATCGCGCTGGCATCGCCCCCGAAAGTGATACGCTGCTTTCCATGGCAAAACAAATCAATGATGCTGAACAACTTGCGTTCTCTGGCGTGATGGCACATGCAGGCGCGTCTTACGGCTGCAACACGCAAGCTGCGCAAACTGCCATGGCCAAGCAGGAATGTGAACGTACCGCAATGGCCGCAGAGCGATTAGCCGATGCAGGCTTGCCTTGCCGCGTGGTTTCCGTGGGTTCTACGCCAACGGCATTGTCAGACTACAAGCAAACGGGCATAACTGAAATTCGTGCAGGGGTTTATGCCACCTTTGACCTGGTAATGGCAGATCTAAACGTTTGTGCAGTGGAGGATATTGCATTATCGGTGCTAACTACCGTGATTGGGCATCAGCCGGACAAAAATTGGGTATTGGTTGATGCAGGCTGGATGGGACTTTCCCGTGATAAGGGAAGCAACAATCATGGTTATGGGCTGGTGGCAGATGCGGCCGGCAAGGTGCTTGATGGCTGGTATGTGAGTATGACTAATCAGGAACATGGTATTATCGAGCATAAAGATAAACTGCCAATTCCAGACGGTCTGTTCGAATTTGGCAGTCAGCTTCGAATCTTACCGAACCATGCCTGCGCTACAGCAGGGCAATATCGTAAGTACTTCGTTACCCGCGATAATCAAACCGTCAGCGAAGTCTGGGACAGCGCCGACGGTTGGTAAGTCGTTATACCGCTTGTCTCAACAAGTCAGTGATTGACGGCGTTGCACGGCCAATGAGTTCGTGCAGCGTGTTGCTTGAACCACTTAAATCTCCTTCTTTCGCGTACTGTTCTGAATTCGCCAATACCCCGGCCAGACCAGCAGGAAGTCCCGCCACATCTGTTAAGAAGTGTTGATATTCATCCGGTGTCATAGGATGATAAGCAATGTCTTTACCCGTGACCGCGCTGATAGCATCTGCGTAGCCCTGCAACGTAAACGACGCGTCGCCTGCCAGTTCATAAACGTTACCCACATGCTGGCTGACGTTATTCAGCACCACCGCGGCCGCTTCCGCGTAATCATTTCTTGTTGCCGTGTCGATGCGGCCATAGCCTGCAGCACCCGCGAGAACACCAGAGTCAATCACAGCTTGTACACCCTGAAGATAGTTTTCAGAGTACCAGCCATTTCGCAGGATCACGTAAGGAATACCAGATTCTTTGATGAGCTGTTCGGTGGCCTTGTGTTCTTCTGCCAGCGCGAGTTTAGACGTATCTGCTCGCAGCAGGCTAGTGTACACTATGTGGGAAACACCCACTTTCTTCGCCGCGTTAATAACATTGGTGTGCTGAGGCACGCGGCTACCCACTTCACTGCCCGAAATCAGAAACAGCGTGGTTACACCATGCAAGCCATGCTCAAGGGTTTCAGGGGTATCGTAGTTAAACGCTCGCGCCTCAATGCCGGGGTTCAATTGCTTCGCTTTCTCCAGTGACCGCACCAGAGAGACGATGGTATCGGCAGGGATTTTGTTCAGCAGATTTTTAATTGTCAGTTGGCCTAATTGACCTGTTGCGCCAGTAATTCCAATCATTTTTAGTTACCTCGTATTCTTAAAAAAATCGAATTTGAAAAATTAGTTTAATTTGTCGGTGTGTTGCTCGATGAAATTATTATGAGGTAACATCGGTGTATTAATAAGTAGGACAAAAAAGAATGCAGTGTTCTGGTTTTGAGTACAATTGGTGGCAAGGTTGATGGACTATCAATACCTTCGACATCTGGCCATTTTTTGTGTGGTGGTTGAGGCGGGTAGCTTTGCTGCTGCCGCCAGAGCGCTGCACACCAGTCGTTCCCGTGTGAGTGAGCAAATTGCCGAGCTGGAAAGTGCATTGGACAGCCGTTTACTTCAGCGCTCGACCCGTCAACTCACCGTTACCGAGGAAGGGAATCGGGTGTATGCGCGGGCGAGGGTGCTACAGGAAGTCTTGCAAAACATCGACAGTATTACGGCGTCAGAGCACCCCGTAGGACGGGTGGCTATCACTGCCAATCACGATATCGCCCATAAATTTGTTATGCCTGCGCTGGTGGCCTTCAAAGCGCAGTATCCCGACGTCTACGTGGATTTTCTGGTCAGCGATGAACGCATAGATCTGATCCACGACAAGGTCGACTTAGCGGTGCGTATTGGTATTCCGAAAGATGCTTCGTTAATAGCAAGAGTATTGCACGAAGAGGCTTTTGCTTTATACGCACAGCCTGAAATGCTGGCGAAATATGGTATGCCTGAAAATGTTGAAGGCTTAACCGATCTGCCTTGGGTATTGCTGGATTTGCCGAATTGGAATAACTCGGTAAGGTTGCATAACGCGTCAGGTACCCGCGTTATCACCCCAACAAATTACCACCGTTGTAATTCACCTATGCTAATTCATAAAATGGCCGCATCTGGGCTGGGTGTGGCATCTTTTTTACCCTCTACGGTTCAGGATGAGGTGGATTCTGGGGCGTTAACACCGATATTTACCCAGTGGCGTGGTGAACGATTGGCGTTTTCCTTGGTGTACCCGTCGCGCAAACACATTCCCCAGCGCACCCGGGTATTAATTGATTTTCTGGTCGCTTACGGCATGTTTAAATAAGCAGCGCTGACTGCTGCTACCCAAAAGATTTTGTCACTAACATTCTTCGCGTAACAATGCTTTGGATATGAATCGGGCAGCTTACTCGCTGCCCGTTTTTCATTAGCTAACTGAGTCAATAAAGTTGCCCAGCCTGTCTGTCGACCCTTGGTCTGCTTGCAGGCGATTCGCTTCACGCTCTGTTTCATCCTCTAGTCGCTGCTCGATGTCGTCAAGTTCACTTTGTAGAGAGGCATCATCCACTTCGATAATTTCTAGCATTTCGCGCAGAACATCCGCTTCTGCCCGGAGTAGTTGTATGGTGTCAGCTAAATCCTCATTCCCGTATGGATCTACTGTGGCTACGTCTTCCAGCGTTTCAATGGCCGTAGACTGTACCTCAGTTACTTCAGTCGCTGTGGTGACCGGCGCTGCCCCTTCGAGGTTTTCATCCGGCGCATTTAAATCCGTTGTCTGATCGAAGTTCAGTCGGATTGCCAGTTCCTCCTCGTCATCCGCCAATGCAGTGCGGCGTGACGGATCTCCCGCCACTTGATCATAATTGTCAGTCGCGGGCTGTTGCAGCGCCTGCTCATTGCGAAGTTCATCGGTTGCTTCGCGTTCAGCCTGCAACCTTGCAGCATCACGGCGATTCGCTAACTGTTCCTGTGCTTGAAGTTGGTCTTGTTCCTGCAACGCGAGTCTTCGCTCACGTAGAGCTTCACGTTCTTCACGTAGTTGTTCCAAGCGTTCATCAGAACGGGCTTCGGCCTGTCGTCGCTCATCCTGACGCTCATCCAGTTCACGCAATATCTGCTGGCGATTTTCTTCACGAGCTGTACGACGTTGCTCTATTTCATCGTTACGCTCTGCACGACGTTCAGCCTCTTGGGCTTGTCGTTGCTCTATCTCGTCCTGTCGCTCTTCCTGGCGTCGGACTTCCTCGCGACGTATTTCCTGCTCACGTATGTCTTGTTCACGTACTTGTTCGCGTTGTTCATCTGCCTGCAGCGCTTCAGCCGGTGCAACGGCCGCCGTCGCTGTAGGTTCTTCTGTAGTCGCTTCGGATTCCTGGGCATGTCTTCTAGCTTCTAGTTCAGCCTGTGCTAGTGTGGGTAATTGATTAATGGTCATCGGTTACTCCTTAAGCTATCTGGCTCGTTGAATACGCTTCAACAAAAAACAGTTATGCTTTAAGCGCTGCATCTTAAATGCCAGTACGCTGTATTCATCGGAATATATCTAAGAGTTGAAAACTTAATTAATTTCAGTGTATTGCAAGTTATCTACTGCTTCTTTTTTTAAATAGTTCAGAGAGAAGAACCGGCGTGCTATGAAAATAGTATCTTCAGCTGTAACTATTACCGGATGAAAATGCGTTTCAGGAAGCGGGTTTATAAACGCAGAATACAAAAACGGCACCCGAAGGTGCCGTTCTCAATTCTTCTGCTGTTAGTTATTCAGCTTTGTGTTCGATGGCCGCGTTGCCAATCTCAATTTTGCGGGGCTTTTTCGCCTCAGGGATAACTCGCTCGAGATCCACACTTAGCAAGCCATTTTCCAAGTTCGCGCCGGTAACATTCACATGGTCGCCAAGCTGGAATTTGCGTTCAAAGTTGCGCTCAGAAATCCCCTTGTGCAGAAATTTACGGGCTGCATCTTTTTCATCGTCCGGTTTCTTGCCGGTGACGGTGAGGGTGTTTTCTTGCACTTCAATGGTAATGTCATCGTCGGCGAAGCCTGCTACAGCCATAGAGATGCGATATTTATTTTCCTCTAGCAACTCAATGTTGTAAGGAGGGAACGCACTCTGGCTTTCAAAGCGGGTGGCGTTATCAATAAAAGAAGCCAGACGGTCTGAGCCGATGAATGAACGGTAAAGTGGTGATAAATCAATAGTACGCATGGTCATATCCTTTCAATTAAGCAATATGTAAAGTTGTCAGCCCCGAATACGGCAGCTGGTTTTTTAACGGTATCGGCTCAACGGAAACCGATACCGGAAATCAATAACAAAGTATTTAAGGCTTATTCAGCGGAATCTGATGCTGGTTTGCCAATTTCAACACGACGCGGTTTTTTCGCTTCTGGCACTACCCGTGCGAGTTCAATGTGAAGCAGCCCGTGTTTTAAATCTGCACCGGTGACTTTCACATGGTCACCCAGTTGGAACTTACGTTCGAAGCTACGCTCAGACAGGCCTTTATGCAGGAACTTTCTCTCTGCGGCATTTTCCTGTTGAGCTTTTTTTCCGCTTACGGTTAAGGTGTTGTCTTGTGCAACAATTTCCACTTCGTCAGAAGAGAAGCCAGCAATGGCCATGGAAATGCGGTATTTATCATCGCCCAGTAATTCAACATTGTAAGGGGGATAGGTGCTTTGGCTTTCAGAGCGTGAAGCGGCATCCACTAAAGATGCTAGGCGGTCTGAACCAATAAAAGAACGGTAAAGTGGAGATAGATCGATAGTACGCATAGTCATATCCTTTTTATAAAGCAATATGTTTAAAATGTTTGCCCCGACATAGCGGCAGCGGTTCTGTCGACCTTGCTATCAAGCGCCGACAATTACTATGTAGGTGCTAAAAAAAACTTTTCAACACCTCCAAGTAAAAAATTTTAAATTTTTTTATTCAAGCGTCTGAAATGTGCGTGCGAGCCTTGGTATATAGGCGTTGTCGTTATCCAGTGAATAGGCGATGTGCGAGGCTTTGCCGATGATTTCATCCATAGGAATAAAGCCATGTACTCTGGAATCTGCTGAGTTATTTCGGTTGTCGCCCAGCACCAACACATGATGTTCCGGTACAGTTACCGTATTGAAGGAGGATAGCGGCGAGCCGGTTTTGTCCAGATGGATCTGATGAAGCACTTCACCCAATTGCTCCTGCTTATCTTCATCATCGCCGGAATAGTGTAGGGGCTGATTGTTCAGATACAACACGTTGTTGCGCATGGCGATGCGGTCGCCGGGCAAGCCCACTATACGTTTAATCAAGCGATTGTCTGCAGCTTTACTGTCGAAAACGATGATATCTCCACGGGAAGGGGAGCCAGTCTCTGTTAGGCTGATGTCGGTGAAAGGCACTTTGACATCATAAGCCAGTTTGTTCACAAAAATTCGGTCGCCAACCTCAATAGTCGGCTCCATGGAACCGGAGGGAATGTAATACCAGTCCGCCACACCGGCGCGAACAAACAACATGAGTCCCAGAAAAATAAAAAACGATTTATTTTCCTGCCAGATCTTTTTCAGTGAGAGTCCTTTTTTCATCTTTTCCTCTGTGTCGATAATTGCTCATGGCTTAGAGCGCTAAGCGGGTTGTATTGTTCAGTTGCAGATGTAACAAATTCTTTCAAATCGTGGCTGAGTTGCCTGGTAGGCTTCCTGTAATCCATTAAAGGCTTAGGCTGCTATTCTTGTAAAACAGTGATATTGTATGTTTTATAATCATAATTCATTGATGCAACATGCGCTTATTTACTGCCCTGTTTATTTTGTTTCCGTGGTTCGCTTATGCGCAATCACCGCGACTGTCTGTGGTCACAGAGTCATCACCGCCGCTTCACTACGTAGATAAATATGGGCGTGTGGCGGGGGAAAGTACCGACAAAGTTCGCCAGATCCTTAAACTTGCTGCATTGGACGCCGATTTTTCCGTTTATCCCTGGGCGCGCTCGTATACCCTGGCGGAGAAAAATGCCGATACACTCATCTTTTCACTTGCTAAAACTGCAGATCGGAAAGATAAGTTTTATTGGATAGCCAAGGTATCGGAATTTCACTTATCGGTAGTCGGCCTTCGGGATGAAGCACGGGCAAACAAATTGGTTACCATGGATACCATTTCACGTTTTACCTTCGCCGTGCAGCGCGACGATGTGGCACATGATTGGTTGGTCGAGCAGGGGTTTACCGAGGGAGATAACCTCATGGTGTGTGCCGACATTCAGTGTTCGTGGAATTTTCTGGTTCGTGGGACAGTAGATTTTATCATTGAGGACCCGTCTCTTATTGCACCCATGGCAAAACGATTAAACATCAACGGGGAAGAGATTGTACCGGTGACCGATATTCCAGAGCTGGCGTTAACGGGCTATCTCGCGGCGAGTAAAGGTACTGACAAAGCAGTGGTACAGCGCCTGAAAGACGCTGCACAGCAGCTTGGCATCAATGCTACTTCTGATGACGAGCACGTAGCACAGCAATGACATCGTCCATGGACATATCGCTGGCTTGAAGTAATACGGTTAGGTGATACAGCAAGTCAGCCGCTTCATTTTTTAACTCTTCTTTGTCTTGCACCGTCGCTGCAAGCGCGGTTTCCACGCCTTCTTCACCCACTTTCTGGGCAATGCGTTTGATGCCTTTACTGTACAGAGATGCCGTGTAGCTGGAATCCGGGTCGGAAAACTTGCGATCCGCCAGTACCCGCTCAAGATCTGCCAGGAAACTGAACGAAGCCGGGTTATTATCGAACCAGCAGCTTTCCGCGCCAGTGTGGCACGTTGGGCCCTTAGGACGAGCCAGAATAAGCAGGCTGTCGTTATCGCAGTCGCTGCCCACTTCTACCAGATTCAGTACGTTGCCGGATTCTTCGCCTTTCATCCACAAACGCTGTTTAGAGCGACTGAAAAAAGTGACTTTTTTCGTGTCCAGCGTCGTTTCCAGTGCTTCCGGGTTCATATAACCCTGCATCAGTACCTTGCCAGACACCGCATCCTGCACGATAGCCGGGAGCATATTGTCCATTTTATCCCACGCCAGTTGCGTCAGATTTTCTTTAGTAATAATCATTAAATTGGTTCCTTAACGGGCGTGACGGATACACATGGGAATATTCTGAGACGCCAGAGTATCTTTCAGTTCGTGCATATCAATGATGCCTTTGTGGAATACTGACGCGGCCAGCGCGCCATCCACATCTGCCTGCTTAAATACATCGGTAAAGTGCTCAATGGCGCCGGCACCGCCAGAGGCGATGAGTGGTACCTTACATACTTCACGCACGGCTTTCAGCTGTTCGATGTCGTAGCCCTTACGCACGCCGTCCTGATTCATGCAGTTCAGTACGATTTCACCTGCACCGCGTGACTGTACTTCTTTAATCCAGTCGATGGTGTGCCACTGAGTTTGCTGAGTGCGGCTTTCGTCACCGGTAAACTTGTACACATCGTAACGCCCATTCGCCTCGTTGTAGAAACTGTCGATACCAATGACCACGCACTGCTGACCATAAATGTCGTGCAGCTCGTTAATGAGATCTGGATTAGAAAGAGCAGGGGAGTTAATGGAAATTTTATCCGCGCCCATTTCTAAAATGCGTCCTGCGTCTTCTACCGATTTAATGCCACCGGCTACGCAGAACGGAATGTCGATGACCTGGGCAATACGGCTTACCCAGCTTTTATCGACAACACGTTGATCAGACGACGCGGTAATATCATAAAACACCAGTTCGTCGGCACCGGCTTTAGCGTACTGTTCGGCCAGCGGCACGATGTCACCAATGATTTCATGGTTACGGAACTGAACGCCTTTTACTACTTTGCCGTCACGAACGTCGAGACAGGGAATTATCCGTTTTGCCAGCATGCGATTGCCTCCTCAACGGTAAATTTACCTTCCAGTAGGGCACGGCCTAAGATCACGCCGCCTACATTGGTAGGACGAAGAGCACGAATGTCATCCAAGCCGCCAATGCCGCCGGAAGCTTGCCAGCTTACTTGCGGGAATTGGGCACATACGTCGGTGTATAAATCTACATTGCTGCCTTGCAGGGTGCCGTCACGGCTGATGTCAGTACACAGCACGTGTTTCACGCCCACTTCCTGAAAATCTTTCAGCAGGCCTTCCAGCGCCACGCCGGAGTCTTCCTGCCAACCGTGGGTGGCAATCATACGTTCACCGGCGTCGTTGATGTTTACATCCAGCGCCAGCACAATTTTTTCCGCGCCGTATTTCTGCATCCAGCCTTTCACCAGCTCAGGCTGTTTTACTGCCAATGAACCAATGACCACGCGGCTTACACCAGAATCTAACAGCTGGGCCACGTCTTCTTCGCTGCGAATACCGCCGCCAGCCTGAAACTTCATGCGTTGTGTATCGACCATTTTGCGAATAAGCGTAAGCTGTCGCTTGCTGGTGTCTTTGGCACCGGTGAGGTCGACAATGTGCAGCCACTCAGCGCCCTGTTCGGCGTAGTCGTGTACCACGTCTACCGGATCTTTCTGGTACTGGGTTTTCTGGTTGTAGTCGCCCTGAAACAGACGCACTACGGCGCCGTCGATTAAATCAATTGCTGGAATAATCATTACATTTCCACAAAATTAGTCAGAAGTTGTGCGCCGGCTTCGCCGCTTCGCTCGGGGTGGAACTGCACACCGAAGAAGTTATTGCTGTGCAGGGCGGCAGAAAACGTTTGGCCGTACTCACAGGTAGCCAGGGTTTTGTCGTATACCGGCACGGCAAAGCTGTGCACAAAATAGAAATAGGTGTCAGCCGGAATGCCCTTGAACAGCGTGTTGCTCTCAAGCGGCGTAACCGTGTTCCAGCCCATGTGAGGGAGGCGCAGATTACCGGCCTGCAGGCGGGCAACGTGACCAGGCATCAGACCCAGACAGTCAATTTGGCCATTACTGGTTTCATCCGAGGTTTCGACCATTAGCTGCATACCTAAACACACGCCAAGCACCGGTTGTTCCAGTGAACGAATGGTGTCGGTAAGGTTCTTGCCGTTAATGCTGCGCATGGCGGCATAGGCACTGCCCACGCCGGGCAGAAACACTTTGTCGGCGGCTTTGATAATGTCGAAATCATCAGACACATCGACAGTAACGCCCAGGCGCTCAAGGGCAAACTTTACCGACGAGATATTCGCACAGCCGGTGTTTACAATGACAATCTTCTGCGCCATTACAGGGCTCCTTTACTGCTCGGCAAGGCATCGCCCTGACGGGTAATGGCCTGACGTAATGCACGACCAAACACTTTAAACAGGCTTTCTACCTGATGGTGCGCGTTTCCTTCGCTGGTGGACAGGTGCAGGGATAGGCCCATGCTCTGCGCCAGTGAATAGAAAAAGTGCGGTACCATTTCGGTGGCCATTTCGCCAACCTGATCGCGGCTGAACTCGGCATCCATTTTCAGGTAAGGGCGGTTAGAAATGTCCATGATGCACTCGGCACGACATTCATCCATAGGCAGTGCGAAACCAAAGCGACCAATGCCGCGCTTATCGCCCAACGCCTTTTTCAGCGCGTCGCCCAGAGCCAGTGCCGTGTCTTCTACGCTGTGGTGATCGTCGATGTGCAGATCGCCGTCAACCGACACCTGCATTTCAAAACCGCCATGGGTAGCAATCTGATCCAGCATGTGGTCGAAGAAGCCCATCCCGGTGTGAATTTGTGATTTGGACGTAGAGTCCAAATCCACCCGCACGCGGATATCGGTTTCTGAGGTTTTACGCACTACCTCGGCAATTCGGGAAGACGCCAGCAGGGCTTTCTCAATGTCTTTCCAGTTGTTGGTTTCCGGATTGTACTGGAATGATTTGATGCCCATGTTTTCGGCCAGCTGCACATCAGTGATGCGATCGCCAATCACATAAGAACGGGTGAAGTCGATGCGGCCCTGTTGCAGGTAGTCTTTAACCAGCCCGAGGTTAGGTTTGCGGCAAGCACAATTTTCGTGGTCGAAGTGCGGACAAATCAGCACATCATCAAACGTGACGCCCTGAGATTCGAAAATCGCCATCATCGCATTGTGCGGCTTGTCGAAATCTTCCTGCGGGAAGCTGTCAGTGCCTAAACCGTCTTGATTCGACACCATCACCAGTGAGAAACCGGCAGCTTTTAATTTTAGTAAAACAGGAATAACGTTTGGCTCAAATACCAGCTTTTCCAGGCTGTCTAATTGCTTATCTACCGGCGGCTCTTCAACCAGCGTACCGTCTCGATCGATAAATAAAATAGCTTGCTGACTCACTTGGAAGCTCCTGTCTGGGAAAAATAATCATTAATTAGCTGTAGCAGGCGGTCGTCCTGCTCCGGACTGCCGATGGTTACGCGCAGGCAGTTTTCCAGATTCAGCTGTTTGGATTGGTCGCGAATAAGCATGCCGCGCTCAACCAAATATGCCATAAGTTCTTTGCAGCGCGCATAACGGAACAGCACGTAGTTGGCTTTGGTGTCGCCCACCATCTCAAACTCTTCAAACGCATCCAGTGCTTCCGTGAGACGGGCTTTTTCGGTGTTGAGAATATTGACTTGTGCATGCAGGCGACCGATGTTTTCTTCGCTTAACGCCTCGGCAGCAATCTGCGCCACCGGATCCGGAATAGGATAGGGCGCAATCACTTTCATCAGCGCAGCAATCACATCGTCATTAGCGATAGTAAAACCGCAGCGCAGACCGGCTAGGGCAAAGGCTTTGGACAGGGTGCGTAGGATTACCAGATTCGGATACTCGGCCAGCTTGCTCGCCCAGGTGTTTTCTGCGTCAAACTCAATGTAGGCTTCATCCACAACCACCAGCGCTTTGTCAGTGAAGTGGCGAAGTACAGTGTCTAAATCCTGTTTGGCGACTTGTGTGCCAGTAGGATTGTTCGGCGCACAGATAAACACCACATTCACATCGTCATTGCTACAAATGCCTTCCACATCCAGATTAAAATCGGACTTCAGAGGCACCTTCTTCACACTAATGTCGCAGGTCTCTGCACTGATGGCGTACATGCCGTAGGTAGGCGGGCAAATCAGAATGCTGTCTTTGCCCGGCGTACAGAACGTGCGGATGAGTAGTTCAATGCCTTCATCAGCGCCGCGGGTCACCATCAGCTGGCTTTTTGCAACACCAGCATAAGTCGCGTACCCGTTGATCACGCCGTCCGGCTGACAGGACGGGTAGCGGTTGAAGTGGCTGCTGTCCACATCGTAGTGGTTGGCAAACGGTGATTCGTTGGCATTCAGCCAGTCCTGGCCACCGGCGTAAAGGCGGCGCGCTGACTCATAAGGCTTCAGCGGGATCAGGTTGTCATTTATCAGTTGGTCGACCAGGCTGCTCATTGATCATCCCCCTTATCGAGCTCAGCCATGCGCAGGGCAACGGCCTGTTCGTGGGCGTCAAGGCCTTCGGCGCTGGCCAGCTTCATAATGGCGGGCCCAAGATTACGCATGCCGTCGGCAGACAGTTCCTGCACAGTGAAGCGACGCATAAAATCAAGCAGCCCCAAACTGGAGTAGTTTCTTGCGTAGCCATAGGTTGGCAGTACGTGGTTAGTGCCTGAAGCGTAATCACCTGCAGACTCTGGCGACCACCGGCCGACAAAAATCGAACCGGCATACTTGATATCGATCAGCAGATCACGGGCATTGTCGGTCTGCACGATTAAGTGCTCTGGCGCGTAAGCATTGCTAACCAGCACGGCTTCGCTAATGTCGCCGGTGAGAATATAACGTGCATTCTCCATTGCCTGTGAGGCAATGCTGTTGCGGGACAGTTTTGCCAGTTGCACTTCTACCTGTGCTTTAGTGACTTCAATCAGCGCTTCGCTGTCAGTCACTAAAATGGCCTGGGAATCCGGACCGTGTTCTGCCTGAGACAATAAATCCGAAGCCACAAATGCGGCATTGGCGTTGCCGTCAGCCAGTACCAATACTTCTGAAGGACCGGCTGGCATATCGATAGCGGCACCATCAGCACGCTGACTGACCTGCTGTTTGGCTTCAGTTACAAAGCTGTTACCCGGGCCAAAAATCTTATCTACTTTAGCAATGGTTTCTGTGCCGAATGCCATGGCAGCGATGGCCTGGGCTCCGCCACAGAGGTAAATCTCTTCAATGCCACATAATGAAGCGGCGAGGGCAATTTCCGGCGCGATTTCACCGGCCTGATTAGGTGGCGTACACAGCACTTTGCGTTCGCAACCGGCAACCAGCGCCGGTACACCCAGCATCATCACGGTTGACGGTAACGGCGCACTGCCGCCAGGAATATACAGGCCAACTGCATCCAGCGCGGTAAAACGCTGCTCGCAGACTACGCCCGGCGTAGTAGTGAGGTTAATATCCTGAGGCTTTTGTGCTTCGTGAAACTGTTTTACGTTATTGAACGCGACTAACAAAGCCTCTTTGACTTCATCAGCAACCCGGGCCGCCAGTTCATCACGCTTCGCAACGGACAAAGGAAGAGATTCAAGTGCGGCGCAGTCAAATTTGCGGGTGTATTCCAGCACCGCGGCATCGCCCTGCTGGCGAACCGCAGCAAGAATGTCTGAAACGGTCACCCGCAGACTGTCTGAATTTTTCATTACCGGCCGGGCAAGGGCTTCGGTCTGCCCGGCAGGTGAGAGTGAGGACCAGTTGATCATTGCAGATTAACCCATCATTTTTTCAATTGGCATAACCAGAATAGAGCGACAACCTAAGGATTTCAGTTTTTCCATGGTTTCCCAGAATAGATCTTCAGGGCTGACCACGTGAACGGCTACTACATCATCTACGCCAGCCAGTGGCAGAACCGTTGGGTTCTCTGCGCCTGGCAGCAGACTCTTCACCTGTTCCAGATAGGCTTTTGGTGCATGCAGCATGATGTACTTACTTTCTTTAGCCTGAGTCACACCGTCGATGCGCGGCACCAGGCGGTTAACCAGCGCCTGCTTTTCATCGGACAGGGCACCGTCGGCGCGCTGAATAAGCACTGCCTTGGAGCGGAAAATCACATCTTCTTCTACCAGACCGTTGGCTTCCAGTGTGGCGCCGGTCGATACCAGGTCACAGATGGCATCGGCCACACCAGCGCGAGGTGCAACTTCCACTGAACCGGTCAGCATGACCGCACGGGCATTAATATTTTGTTCTTTAAAGTAGCGCTCAAGCAGGTAAGGGTAGGTGGTTGCGACTTTTTTGCCTTCCAGCGATTGAACACCTTCGTACGTCATTTCTTGCGGCACTGCCAGAGAAAGGCGGCAACCGCCGTAGTCCAGGCGACGCAGAACTTCAAAATCTGCGGGCTTACCTGCAGACTGACGCTCAAGCATCTTTTCTTCCAGCTCGTTCTCGCCAATGAAGCCGAGATCAACGATGCCGTCCATGACCAAGCCTGGAATGTCATCGTCGCGAACGCGTAACAAATCGATAGGCTCATTGGTTGAATGGGCAATGAGGAGGCGGTCGCGAATGTAGAGTTTTATACCGATCGCTTTTAGCAGCGCGATGCTGTCATCGCTTAAACGGCCTGATTTTTGAACTGCAATACGCAGACGTTTGCTGTCACCCATGTGAACATTCCTCTTTTATGAACCTGATTTGAAGCTGCTAAAACGAAAAACCCCCGGAAGTTTCCTTCCGGGGGTCGAGAATTCTTTATCTGCGCCGCTGGAAGGAACAAATAACCTTCCAGCACAAACCTGAAAGGCTATGCTTTATGATGGTGGTGATGGTTCGCAGCGCAATTAAACATGTAACGTAATTCTTTCCAATCTTTAGACGCGGCAAACATTAGCTAATCGGCTGCGCTAAATCAACCCCAAAACGGCTTTTTTAGGGAATTATTAGACCAAATGTTTGGTCATAAGTTATATCCTTCAGTTTAAAAGGTCGAAACTGACGTGTTTGTGCAAGTATTGTCATAAATGGAGGCGAAATTATGGTAAATGATTTGCTGTTTCCCATTCTTCCCCGGGATAGCCGCGTGCCGGTTCAATTTCGAAATCGCGTGAAAAAAATTGGCAAAATTACTCGTATTGAAGCGCTTGGTGAACATGAGCGAATGGAGCACGATGAAGAGCGCCGTGTCAGCAGTGAACAGGAGCGGAAGCAATATCAGCAGAATCTCCATGAGCATGATGACTTGTATGGTCGAGATGGGCATATGGCCGAAGAACATGAGACCAAGGAAAGCAATGCGAATCTGAAAGAGGAGCAGGAACATCAGGATGCTGAACCAGATGCAGAAAATGAAGATAAAATTAAGCATCTTGATATTTATATTTAGTAACGTTTTTTTCGTCACACCCAGTTCAAATATCCGCTAGTATAAAAATTGGTCACAAAGACGTTGGCCGGGTTGCGGCTTATACATGGTCGCTTCGCTTCAATGCCCCTAAAATAATGACTACGGACAGAACTCATGAAAAAGACGCTTCTGCTGGCCGCTCTCGCGGTTACGCACACCAGCCTATTTGCGCAATCTATCGACGTTAACAGCCTTGAAATTCCCCACACACGTTATGAACTCGACAATGGATTAACCTTACTGGTTCACGAAGATCATAAGGCGCCTATTGTGGCGGTGTCGGTGTGGTACAACGTGGGCTCAAAAGACGAAAAACCAGGTAAAACCGGTTTTGCCCATTTGTTCGAGCACCTAATGTTTAATGGTTCTGAGAACTATGACGGCGAATACTTTAAGCCGTTCGAACAGGTCGGTGCCACCGACATGAACGGGACCACCTGGTTTGATCGCACGAATTATTTCCAGAACGTACCGTCTACGGCTGTAGATTTGGCGCTTTGGATGGAATCGGACCGCATGGGGCATTTACTCGGGGCGATTACGCAGGAAAAGTTGGATAACCAACGTGGCGTTGTACAGAACGAGAAACGCCAGGGCGATAACTCACCATATCGTAAAGCTGAATATAGTTTGCTGAAAGGGATTTTTCCGGAAGGCCATCCGTATCGCTGGAGCACCATTGGCTCCATGGAAGATCTCAATGCCGCGAGCCTGGACGACGTGAAAGACTGGTTTAAGCAATATTACGGAGCGGCGAATACTGTTATTGTACTGGCCGGTGATATTACTGCTGAAGCAGCCAAACAAAAGGTCGAACATTACTTCGGTGATATACCGCCTGGGCCGCCAGTTAAGCGCCTGAGATCTTATGTGCCGGAAAAAGAAATCAGCAGCTATGAAGAGGTCTTCGATAAGGTCGCTGCCGAGAGAATTTATCGGGTGTGGCCGGTGGCAGGTCGTACTACCGACGATATTGAAGCGCTGAACCTGCTGGCAAAAATTGCCGGTGAAGGTAAAACATCGCGTCTCTATCAGCGTTTAGTTGAAAAAGAAAAACTGGCTACCGGCGTCAGTGCCTATGTTGAAGAACACACGCTTGCCAGTATTTTCAATGTAGAAGTGACGCTGGCAGACGGCGCGGATGAAGAAAAGGTTTCCGCTATCATTGATGAGGAAATCGCAAAGCTGGTGAAGTCTAAGGTAACCAAGTCTGAGCTGGACGGTGCCCGTATGCGCACGCTGTCGCGGACGATTCGCGGTATGGAGAAAATCGGCGGCTTCGGTGGTAAGGCAAACGTACTGGCCGAAGGTGAGCTTTACGCCGATGACTCAAATCACTATATGGAGAGTCTCGAGCGCTATGCCGGTGCAACACCAAAAGATCTCAACGAGGTCGCAAAAGCGTGGCTGAGCGGCGGGTTTCATCAGGTGATTGTGCGTCCGTTCCCTAATTATGCTGTGAGCAGTGAAAGCGCAGATCGCGCTAAACTCCCTGAAGTCACCGAAATGCCTGAACTTGCGTTCCCGACGCCTGAAGAGTTCAAGTTGGACAACGGCATTTCCGTTTACTTTGTAAAACGCGATGCGGTGCCTGATGTTTCCATGCGCGTGGTATTTGACAGTGGTTACGCCGCTGATGCCAGTGGTTATCCGCTGGGCACGTCTTCTATGACCATGCGGATGCTGGAAGAGGGAAGTGGTAAAACTGACGGCGAGGCATATAAAACCGAAATGGATATGTTGGGCGCAGCCAGTTATTTCGGCGCATCGCTGGACAGCTCTTATGCCCATCTACAATCACTGACGGCGAATCTGAAGCCTGCACTGTCGCTTTTCAGTGAAGTGATTCAAAAACCTGCAATGCGAGATAATGATCTGACCAAACTGAAGCCAATCTGGCTGTCGAACATTGCGCAGGAGAAATCTCAGCCCGTTCAGCTTGCTTTCCGGGAACTGCCGACGTTGCTGTTTGGTAACGATCATCCTTATGGCATGCCGCTAACCGGTTCGGGTACCAATGAGTCAGTGGGCAACATTACCACTAAAACGCTGAAAGATTTCCATAGCACCTGGCTACGTCCGGATAATGCGCAAATCATCGTGGTAGGCGATATTGAGAAATCGACGCTGAAAGCCATGCTGAACGATAGCTTTGGCGAGTGGAAAGTTTCTGGTAAAGCAGGTAAAAAAGACATTGCTGATGTGCCGCAGGTGAAGGGCCGGACGTTCTATCTGGCTGATCGCCCGGACTCACCGCAGTCGTTGATTCTGGCGGGTAAATTAATTCCTTCCGTTACCGATGAAGATGCGCTGGCAATCGACACCGCTAACGCTATCGTTGGCGGCAAATTCACGGCACGTCTGAATATGAATCTGCGTGAGGACAAAGGTTGGGCCTACGGTGCCCGTACCATGTCGCTGACCACGGCGGGTATGCGTCCATGGTTCGCCTATGCGCCCGTGCAGAGCGATAAAACCGTTGACTCTATCAAAGAGATCGATCGTGAAATGAAAGAATATAACGGTAAGAATCCGGCTACAGAAACCGAGCTTTCAGAAACAGTTACTACCGAGGTCCGCAAGCTGCCGGGTTCATTTGAGACTAACAACAGTGTGCTGTCTGAAATTCAGTCCAGTCTGATGCAGGGGAAACCTCTGAATTATCCAATGCTACTACAGCAGGAATATGACAAGTTAACACTAGACGATGTGCGCGAGCAGTCTGACCTGTTTACCACCGACAATATTGTCTACATGATTGTAGGGGACGCTTCGTTATATAAAGCCGAACTTGAGAAGATGGGCAAAGTGGTGATGCTCGACATCGAGTAATCTTCTACTTTGAAAAAACAAAGGCAGTGTCTGATTGAACCCAGACGCTGCCTTTTTTATTGCATTTGCTATTAGGTTGCAGCGAATTCAGGCAAACCAATGTCGAGTTCGGTTAGCAAACCACACCAGCGACAACATCACCGGCACTTCAACTAGCACACCGACTACGGTCGCCAAGGCTGCACCGGAGTGCAGGCCAAACAGTGAAATGGCTACGGCCACTGCCAGCTCGAAAAAATTCGAGGTGCCAATCATACAGGCCGGTGCGGCCACCTGATGCGATAGCCCCATTTTTTTCGCCAGCCAATATCCAATAGCGAAAATACCGTAAGTCTGGATAAGCAGGGGAATCGCTATCAGAACAATGGCCTGCGGATCGGCGATGATGGTTTCAGACTGAAAACCAAATAACAGCACCACGGTGGCCAGTAAACCAATAATTGACCAGGGTTTCATGGTGGCAAGAAAGCGGTTCAACCGCTGGTGGTTATTGTGGTTATCTAGCGCTTTGCGAGTGAATACGCCGGCCACCAGTGGAATTAATACGTACAGTACTACAGACAACAGTAACGTATCCCAGGGAACCGTGATATCGGTTACGCCAAGCAGAAAAGCTGCCAGAGGCGCAAAGGCAAAAATCATGATGATATCGTTTACTGAGACTTGTACCAGTGTGTAGTTTGCATCGCCTTTCGTTAGCTGGCTCCATACAAATACCATGGCTGTGCAGGGCGCTACACCCAGTAAAATCATACCGGCGATGTATTCGCTGGCGGTTTGTGGGTCGACCCAATCAGCAAACAGGCCTTTGAAGAACAGCCAACCCAGAAACGCCATAGAGAAAGGCTTCACCAGCCAGTTGATCACAAGAGTTAATAGCAATCCTTTAGGCTTTTTACCCACATCTTTGATAGAGGAAAAGTCCACCTGTACCATCATTGGATAAATCATCAGCCAGATAAGAACCGCAATTACCAGATTTACATGGGCATATTCCAGCCCGGCTACCGCTGCAAATAAATCCGGAAACAGACTGCCTGCCACCAGACCCGTAATAATAGCGAGAGCCACCCACACTGATAAGAAGCGTTCAAATAATCCCATTACAATGTCCTAAATCGATTTTTGGTTTACACGCTTGCTGAGTGCTTCAGCACTTTCCACCCGTTCAGAATAGCGGTCGACAAAATAATCTTTGTTGCCGCGCAGCAACAGGGTGAATTTGATCAACTCTTCCATCACATCCACAACGCGGTTGTAAAAAGGCGAGGGTTTCATTCGTCCATCTTCTTCAAACTCGAGGAAAGCTTTGGGAACCGAAGACTGATTAGGAATGGTGACCATGCGCATCCAACGTCCTAAAATCCGCATCTGATTCACCGTGTTAAATGACTGCGATCCACCGCATACCTGCATCAGCGCAAGGGTTTTGCCTTGGGTGGGGCGCATACCACCAATACTTAACGGCACCCAGTCAATCTGACTTTTGAAGATACTGGTCATTGCGCCATGACGCTCTGGCGAACACCAAACCTGGCCTTCAGACCACATCATCAACTCACGCAATTCTTTTACCTTGGGATGGTGCTCGTCTTCGGTATCGGTTTGGGGGAGCCCTTCGGGATTAAACACCTTAGCTTCAGCGCCCATGGCGGTAAGCAATCGGGCAGCTTCTTCTACGAGAAGGCGGCTGAATGAACGGGCCCGTAATGATCCATAAAGCAGTAAAATGCGTGGTTTATGTGTGAGCGACGTTGGGGCGCAAGCATCAAATGTTGGCGAATGCCACTGGTCCTCATTGATATTAGGTAGATCTGGTATCTTGGTCATTAGGCTTGTGCCCCTAGTTTCTTTAAAGCGGCGCTGAGTGCAGCTGGTTCTTTGCTATGTGTCGCAATGCTAAGCAATTCGGCGGCACGCTTTTCGATGATGTCGATGCAGGCAAGGAAAGCGGCTTTAATCTCTTCTTCTGTACCGGTTACCTTCGACGGATCAGAGAGCCCCCAATGGGCTTTAACGCTTTTCCCAAACCATACCGGACAGGTTTCGCCAGCGGCAGAGTCACAAACAGTGATCACTAAATCCGCGTCGAATGCCTCGAATTCATCCCAGGACTGACTGCGCAAGTCCTCAGTGTGATAGCCCGTTTCTTCCAAATACTTCACTGACAGCGGGTGCACATCACCAACGGGCTGACTACCCGCACTGCGCGCCTCAATCACACCTTCGCCTATTTTATTGGTGATGGCTTCACTTAAAATGCTGCGACAACGGTTGTGTGTGCAGATAAATAATATTTTCATCATATTCCTTACTTGATGTTTTCAGTAGCGGTTAACAGCAGCCAGAGTCACTGATCTGACAGCGGGTGAATTTTGCTTTAAGGGCGTCAAATTCAGTATTTTGACAATCAACCGCTGTGCTAATAATGGCGCGTGCAGCCTTTGATAATTCAGGCTGTAAGCGGTAATACATCCATTTTCCACGGCGCTCATCGAGCAAAATGCCGCACTTTCGCAGCTGCGCTAAATGGCGAGATATTTTGGGTTGGTCCAGTGCCAGCGCTTCCATAAGTTCGCACACACACGCCTCGCCAAAGCAATGAATTAACATCACACACTTAAGGCGGGTATCGTCGCTTAGGCATTTAAATAGTTGCAGTACATCCATACAATGAATCAAATCACATATACGTTTTTAAACATATGTGTAATTTCACATATGTTGGCTAGCATGTCAATAAGGAGAGTTAACGGTTAGTGATATAGGCGTATTATTTGATGTTGTGGTTGATCCAGAGCTTTGGCCATATCTGTTGCCACCGCTTCCAAGCAAGACCTATGTACAGGACTTTGCCATAGAAGCGATGCACAATGCGACGTTAATTCGCGGGTGTCTGTTATCATTTAAGGCGTTTCATCAGATCTGAGTTGTCACCGTGTCTGGTTAGTTCGCTGAAATTAGTTGAGGGCCTTGTCTACCCAGAATTTTGTGCCTTTAACTGTTGCTTGTAGCGATAGACCAGATTCTGTCAGCGTATACACAGTAATATCGCCGAGATAGCCTTCACCTTCTACGGAAACACCTTTCTGACCGGCTTTCGCTGTTGCGTCGGCATTGCCGCCAGCTGTCCAACCATTCTTTTCGAAATAATCCATAGCCTTGCGAGAATGGAATACCATGACTATGCGGTAATCTTTTGCACCAATACCTAAACCGACACCGCCTTCAGCCATGTTCATATAGACCTGACGACCGGTGGCATTATCGTTCACCACGCCGTACCCTGTTCCGGCAGAAACAAAAATCACATTCACGTTGGCATTACTGAACACGGCATAGCCTGGTGCCGTTTCGATTTGGGCACGAACATCCGGTTTTTCTTTATACAATTTAGCCAGCGCGACATCTTGCATGGTAAGAATCGCTTCTCGTTTCTCAGCTATGGTGCCTTGACCCATTGACGCACAACCAGATACCGCGACAATCGTCGCCAGAACCAGTGCGCTTGTTATCATTTTTATTTTACTTTTCATTCATTACTCCTTTAAAGCAGCCTGATGCCAACTTGCTGAACAGGCAATTTGTCTTTCGACAATATTGTTATAAGCGTTGACTGCAATTAATGTGCAAAGTATAGAAAAGTTAACTCTATCATTGAGTTAAGCGGTGGAATCGAGATTTACAGTTCTTTTAACAATAAAAAAGCGGCGCAAATTGCCGACACATTGTCGGATTTACGCCGCTCATTTAACTACAATTAAAAGCGATAACGTTTGAGCTGTTCCTGCATTCGCGAAATTTGCTGCACCAGTTCTTCACAGTTATCAGACACCGTTTGCGCATGCTGCAGATTTTCCTGACCCGCGCGCTGAATACTGTCTAATCGACCAGAAATACCTTTAGAAACGGCAGCTTGCTGCGTCGCCATGGATGACGTTTCCTGGTTCAATTCAGAAATAGTCGCCACAGCGGTAAGCGCTTGTTGCAGAGTTTCTCCGGCTTTCTGCGTAACTTCCACTGTGTTATAAGCATTCTCTTTATTCGATTGCATACGCTCAGAGGCATCACGACTACCTTGTTGCAGGCGTTCGATCATCACTCTGATTTCTTCGGTAGAACTCTGTGTTCGGCTGGCGAGTGAACGAACTTCATCGGCAACCACCGCAAAGCCCCGGCCTTGTTCACCGGCGCGCGCCGCTTCAATAGCCGCGTTAAGCGCTAGTAGGTTTGTTTGCTCGGCAATATTGCGAATGACATCCATGACACCGCTAATTTCTTCGCTAGAGCGGGCAAGTTCGGTGATTACCTGTACTGATGCGTCGACTTCCTGGGCTTGCTTCTCGATGTCAGCAATGGTGGCTTTGAGTACATTCACACTGTTTCGTGTATCGGTATCGGCAGCGCGGGCGGCATCGCTTGAGCGAATAACTATGTTGGACACGGCTTCAGCGCTTTGGTGCATTTCTGTGATCGCGCCCGTAATGGCATCCGTTTCGTTGGTGAGTGACGCCACCGTTGTTTTAGCGCCATGGGCGGTATCGTTCAACGTTTGTGATTTCGCCAACATGGTTTGTGTTGTTTGGCAGACTGTCTGTAAGGTTGTTTGTAGCTGCTCTAACAGATTATTAAACGCTTTAGCCATGCGGCCAAATTCATCATCGTTTTTCACATCGAAACGGAAGGTGAGGTCACCTTCACCACTGGATAAGTCGCTGACCACTTTTTGGAATTCGTCGAGAGGCTGACCAACAACCCGTTTAACCAGTATCACCAGGGCGATAAGAATGATGGCACCTGCGAGCAAAATTTTGACCAGCAGGTGGAGAATCGCAGAGGTCAACATGCCGGATTTTTCGCTTTCCGATTCAACCAGAATGATGTCATAACCCCAATTCTTAAAAGGTACTACTGTGATTTTCCAATCGCCGCGATTTGCCAAAGCTTCGTCTACGTCTGAAATCTTTACATGTGAAGAGTGCATTCTTACATTGCCTTTCGCATCTCTAAGCGCCACAAAACCCTTATCGAGAATGTGACTGGACGAAATAGCTTCTTCCAACACTTTTAGATCCGCTGAATAGCCTACGTACCAAATACCAATAACCTGATTCGATGCATTAAACATGGGCTCGTAGCCAGTAAGGTAGGGACTACCCAGAATATCGACTTCACCATAGTAAGCCTGGCCCTTTTTTATCATTGCCATGGCTTTGCCCTGAGGTGCTAATTTGGTGCCGATGGCGCGCTGTCCGTCTTTAATAACGTTGGTGCTTACCCGAATGTAGTCGTCGCCAGTCTTACTGAATAAGGTTGCTGTGCCGCCCATTATTTGCGTAAGGCCATCTACCAACGCAAAATTATTTGCCTGTGGTTGGCTACCAAGATAGAGCTGATTGGCAGTGGTTTCTTTAACCATTGCCGTTCCCCGTTGAGACGGTATGCCAATAGCTTGTCCACGTTGTTTAAGCAGCGCCATACTACTTTTAACGCGTTCACTCATTATTGAATCGGTAACAGTGAATATGTTCAGCAAACGATTGGTGGTTGCATCAACCTGTGAAGAGATCCGTTCGTCAATGTCTGTTTTAATCGCACTCACGGTAACGATACAAATTACAACGGTGAAAAGGGCGATAACCGCAGAAATAGAAATTAAAAACTTACGCTTAATAGACATGGAAACTCCGACAATGCTTATCTCTCAGCTAAGCAAAGCTCAATAGGGCCCGGACCAGTCGCGTCAGATCCGGGATGTTCTCGTTGGGTCATGCTGTAAGAATAGTTTAAAACTTCAAATGAAGAGAGTTTTTATTTCATCTGATTATATTTTTTATGTAGCGAAACAAAAACTAAGCATTTATTTGTACTATTTACTGGAGCTGATGCACGGTGAAACCTTTGGTTTCTAACATGCTAAGCACGCCATCGGGGCCAGCCATATGCATGGTGCCTACCAATACAAATTCGGTTTCGGGCGTAGCCAGATATTCTTCTATTTTCGGCAGCCAGGCTAAATTACGCTTTGTCAGTACGTTGGCGTAGACTTGTGGGTAATCGTTTTTGAATGTGTCCATCGATGAATCAAACAACTGGTTCATGTTGCCATTGCGCCAGGCTTGCTTCATGGGTTCCAGGGTTTCAGACATGGTATCTAATTCTTCAAGAGAGTAGCGAATATAAGCATCTTCTTCGCCTTCCCCAAGTTTAGACAGGATCTCAAGTTGTTGAGTGGGCGTTTCAAACCAGTCTACCCGTTTTTCGTCGGCATCTGCTTTGGTGAAGAAGAAGTTATCGACGCCGGGATTAGTAAGCCCGGCATGCTGAAGCGCCATCATAGAAAGTGTTATGCCAAGAAACGACGGTTTCATTTTTTCTACCTGCGTTACGCTCACACCGTAGCGCGCAAGATAGGTTTTCAGTTGTTGGTACGTATCTTCACTTAAATCGTCACGAATGGTGCGTCCGTTCTTGTAGGTCATTAATTGTTGTGTTTGCTCAACAAACTGAGGAGAAACGAGTGCCGCCAGGTCGGTTTCGAAAACCAGTAAATCGGCAGCCTGGTAAGCGACTTCGTATTGTTTGGGCAGAGGATAATCATCAGGACTCAGAATGTGTAAGGTACCGCCAAGATAAATCGTATTGTCACCTTTGGAAACCTGCCATACGGAGGCTGCTTGGCAGGATAATGCACTGAGCAGAAACGTGGTGAACAAGCTGGAAAGAAAAACTGGCTTAAAGCGGCCCCTGATGTTTCGCATTTGGTGAACTCCTTTGCTACGATTCCCTATTTATTCGCTATGCAATTTACTGCTAATGTCATCAAAGTACAAACCGCATTATGATTCTACGCCCCAGTGGCGAAAATATGATCGAATTTGAGAAGTAACTATCTGTGTCCACTCTGTTAAACCGTTTTACCGTACCTTCTATTCTGCTGCTTGTGTGGGGCGTGGTGTTTTTTAGTCAGCCTGAACCACTAAACCTGGCATCGGATTTTGGCGGCTTTTTTGTGCTTGGTGTCATTGGGGCTATTTTCGCCAACGCCACGGGCGCTGGTGGAGGCGTCGTATTCGTACCCGTATTTAACCACTTAGGGTTTGCACCGGTAGATATTGTTGCCACCAGCTTTGCCATTCAATGCTGTGGTATGACTGCCGGGGCATTTAGTTGGTGGGGACATTTTACGCATACTGAAAGGCAAAATGCGCAATGGTCGGTTTTACCCCAGGTGCTTGTGCTTTCCATACCTGGTTCGGTATGTGGTTTACTTATGGCGCAGTACGCGGCGAGCAGTGTGCCTTTTCTCTCTGCCATTCAAGGCAATGTGGACGATTTACACCTTGGTTTTGGCGTATTTTCTGTATTTCTAGCCCTGGTGATTTTTGCCAGTATTCCGCTGCTGCGTAAAACTGCATTCAAATCGGAAATGTCCAGTGTGGAAGTATTATTGCTACCTGTGGTGGGGTTCGTCGGCGGTGCGATTACCGCATGGTTATCTGTTGGTGTTGGTGAGCTCGTGGCTGTGCTACTTATTTTGCGAGGTTTTAGCGTCACCATGGCTATAGCAGTGGCGGTTATCCTTTCTGCGGTAACCGTGTGGTTTGGCGTCATCTACCATGTTGTCGAAACGCAGGCGGTAGCCTGGCAGGTGGTATTATTTGCAGGCGCAGGGGCAATCATCGGCGGCCGCTTGGCCCGCTATGTGGTGCTAGCATTTTCGGTACAAAAACTGAAATTGTTTTTTGGTTTTTGGGTGCTGTTACTTGGCTTAAGTGGCTTGCCGGTTTTTCATTAGCGCCAATAATGTTGTAGTGCCTGACAAACTTTTCCTCTATTGCACCGTAAACAATGTAGTGCCGGTGAAAACCTGCTAATGAAATGCGAGGGAATTACCGGCGTTCAATCTGAAAAGGGAATGAAGATGGCAGAACCGTTTGTACCGCAAAATCCCTATCAGGTGTCACAACCTGAATGGTCAAAAAATGCTGTTGTTTACCAGGTTAATACCCGTCAGTTCAGCAGCAATGGCGATTTCGACGGCGTGCGGGAAGGCTTAGCACGGATCAAAGCACTTGGTGCTGATATTATTTATTTGATGCCGGTAAATCCCATTGGCGAAATGAATCGCAAAGGTGAGTTGGGAAGTCCTTATTCGGTAAAAGATTACTATGCCATCAACCCGGAGTTTGGCGATGCCAGCAGTTTTGAAAAGCTGGTAAAAGCTGTGCACGCGCTGGGCATGAAGCTGATCCTCGACTGGATCCCAAACCATAGTGCTTGGGACAACCCGTTAACCGTTTCTCATCCAGACTGGTATGCCCGGGATCACAAAGGAAATTTCCGACCATCTCCCTGGTGGGATTGGGACGACATCATCGAATTCGATTACAACGTACCCGCACTTCGACGTTACATGGTGGAAGCCATGTGCTATTGGGTTGAGCATTTTGACATTGACGGTTTCCGTTGTGATGTTGCCGGGTATGTGCCGAATGATTTCTGGGCGCAGGCGCGGGTGGCGTTAGATACCATTAAACCGGTTTTTCTGCTGGCGGAATGGGAAAATCGCGATTTGCATGAAAAAGCCTTCAACATGTCTTATGCCTGGAGTTGGAATGAGGCGCTACATGGAATCGCTCATGGGCAAGCGCCGGTTGACCGGTTAAGAAAGTATTATTCCTGGAATGAGCGCAGTTGGCCAAAATCCGCTTACCGGATGACATTCGTTAGTAACCACGACAAAAACGCCTGGGATGGCACGCAACACGAGCAATTTGCCAACGCCTTAGAAGCCGCGATTGTGTTGTCTGTAACCGGTGAGGGTGTGCCACTCATCCATAATGGTCAGGAAGCCGGGGAATCAAAGCGATTGGCGTTCTTTGAACGTGACCCCATCGAATGGCAGGAACATCCCATCGGTGATCTATATAAACAGCTCATCGCGCTCAAAAAACGGACTACAGCGTTATGGAACGGTGAATACGGTGCCACAATGTTGCAGGTGGTGTGTAACGATCTCTCTCGGGTTTTCAGTTATGTTCGGCAAGATGATAACGGCAAGGTGTTAGTTATCCTTAATTTGTCAGCTGATGTGGTTTCTCCTACCTTCGATGCCGATTTATACAATGGGCAATACATCGATGTGCTCAGTGAACAGCGCGTGGAACTGGATGCCTCCCAGCCGCCAATTTTGTCGCCATGGGCGTATCGCGTTTACGAAGCCGTTTAAAAAAACGCCTTCGAGAATCCATTCTTCCGAGCAGTGAAAAGCTGCCCCATTTTCCTGATAATTCTGGCATACTACGCGCTTTAAATTTTTAGTTGTGATCTATGCCTTCTGTTTCTTCAATTTTCTCTGCTGACGGATTATTGGCTCAGGCGATACCTGGCTTTATGCCCCGTGCAGCGCAGACCGATATGGCGCTGGCGGTGAAGTCAGCGCTGGACGACCAACACAGCCTGATTGTAGAAGCCGGAACGGGTACCGGTAAGACCTTTGCTTATCTTGGCCCCGCGCTACTGGCAGAAGGTAAAGCGATCATTTCCACCGGTACCAAAAACCTACAAGAACAGCTTTATCACCGTGATTTACCGGTGATGAAGAAAGCGTTGGGAAGTCGCCGTAAAACGGCATTGCTTAAAGGCCGCGCCAACTATTTGTGTCTGCATAGAATGTCACAGCATGGCGGAAATTCAATGCTGGTGGAAAAAGAAGTGCTGGGGCAGCTTTCTACCGTGCGCAGCTGGGCGGAAACGACTAAAACCGGTGATGTAGGGGAACTGAAAACCCTGCCGGAAGATGCCAAAGTTCTGCCACTTATCACCTCCACGGTGGATAACTGCTTGGGGCGGGATTGCCCGGACTATGAAGATTGTTATCTTGTAAAGGCGCGTCGCAAAGCGCTGGAAGCCGACATCATTGTGGTTAATCACCATTTGTTTTTTGCAGATATGGCCTTAAAAGATACGGGTTTTGGTGAGCTGATCCCCGAAGCTGATGCCATTATTTTCGACGAAGCGCATCAAATTCCAGACATTGCCAGTGACTACTTTGGTGAATCGTTGTCGACACGCCAACTGCAGGAACTGGCAAAAGACATCAACGTGCTTTATCGCACCGTGCTTAAAGACGCCGACCAACTGGATAAATCTGCTGAGAAATGCCGAATTGCTGCTGCAGATTTACGCTTGCTGTTTCCTGAGCAGCCGGAAAAAGGCAACTGGGCGGAAGCCCTCGACAGGCAGGACGTCCAAACGCAGATTTCCCGCTTGACCGACGGCATTGCTGTGCTCTACGAAGTCATTAAACTGCACTTGGGGCGTGATAAAGATCTCGACAATATTTATGAGCGTGTAGCACAAACCCGCGACCAGCTCGCAGCGTTGTGTGACGGCCAGCAGGATGGGGTGAGCTTATGGTATGAAACCACCCAGCGTCATCTTATTCTGCATTTGACACCGCTCTCTATTGCAGCCAAGTTCCGTCGTTTCATTAATGCAGTGCCCCGCGGCTGGGTGTTTACGTCTGCCACTCTTACCGTTGATGGCGGATTCATCCATTTTCAAAAGCGGATGGGCCTGGATGATGCCAGAACCCTGGAATTAGAAAGCCCGTTTGATTACCGCGAACAAGCCATTTTATGTGTGCCCCGGTATTTGCCTGAGCCAAACAGCTTCAGCATGAAAGATACCTTATTCGAAACGGCCAAACGTTTAATTGCCGCCAGTAAAGGCCGATGTTTCTTGTTGTTTACCAGTCACGCCATGTTGCGGGAAATTGCTAAACGTCTGGAATTTGCCGTAGAAAACACCTTGCTGGTTCAGGGCACCACCACAAAACAAGCGTTGCTCGATGCATACCTTGCCGACGAACAAGCCGTATTACTGGGTACCGGTGCCTTCTGGGAAGGGGTTGATGTTCGTGGAAACGACCTTATATGCGTGATGATTGATAAACTGCCCTTTGCCTCGCCAGACGATCCGTTGTTACAGGCCAGAATGGATGATGTGAAAAAGCGGGGGGCGAACCCGTTTGCCGCCATTCAAATTCCACAGGCAGTTATCACCCTTAAACAAGGGGCAGGGCGTTTAATTCGCGACCCTACCGACAAAGGGGTGTTGGTTATTTGCGATAATCGCCTGGTAACCAAAAATTACGCGCAGACATTTATTGCCAGTCTGCCAGACATGAAACGTACCCGCTCACTCGATGTGGTTGAGTCATTTTTAAAAACCATCGATTAACAGGAATTGTATGAACCTTCTTGCTATAGATACCGCCACAGAAGCCTGTTCAGTGGCTGTGAGAACTGATCAGGGTGATTTTCATCGGTTTGAAATCTGTCCTCAACAACATAGCCAGCGTTTGCTGCCCATGGTAGACGAGGTGCTTAAAGAGGCTGGCGTTACGCTAAAAGACATTGATGGTCTGGTTTATGGTCGTGGCCCGGGGAGTTTTACAGGAGTGCGCATCGCAACCGGTATGATTCAGGGGTTGGCTTTGGGCTCAGGTTTGAAAGTGGCTGGGGTGAGTACGCTTGCTGCGATGGCGCAACAAGTCCTTGAATCACAGGGGAGCGCATCGGTTGCAGTGGCTATTGATGCGCGAATGAGCGAAGTGTATTTTGCACAATATCAGGCTGAAAACGGGCTGGTACAACTGCTGGATGAAGAGAGGGTTTGTCCTCCCGAACATGCTGCGTCTTTGCTTAGCGATAGTGCAAGTCAAGCAGGAACAGGGTGGGCAGCGTACTCGGAACTCACAGCCAAGTGCGACGCCGAGGTTGCGGTTTTGTATCCCGATGCTCGCTTTATGTTAAGCCTTGGCGAACAGCAATTTGCTCTAGGTGATGTAAGCGAAGCTGAACATATTGAGCCGGTTTACTTACGCGATAAGGTCACCTGGAAAAAGTTGCCTGGAAGAGAGTGATGGCGCAATTTTTGCTTGACTTCTTTCTCAATATGGGCTCTCATTGTATAAAATGTAATCGATAAATTGTAAGGGTTAACGCGTTTACATTATGGAAATCCAATCTGGCTTTGACATCATCAGACCGGAACAGGCTCCGCAACGCGCACAGCCTGAGCGTGTTGATGCCCGTCAGAAAGACCAGGCTCAACCGCTCGAGGGCATTGTTGAGCTAAAACCTATCCGCAACGATGCCTCTGACGACGTATTAAATTCTGCACGCAAATTTCAACAGCAAACCGGTTATGACCAGCCTGAAGGAAAGGGCAGACAAGCTGTCGCAGCTTATCAAAGTCTTGAGCGGGAAGCGCAACGGGACAATATTCGCGAATTACTTGGCGTTGATCTCTACGCCTAATGCGATAAGGCGTTAACCTTCTTAGTGCTTCATTCGTATAATGTTTAGGAATACCTATTGTTCAGCTAGCATTCAGCTTGCAGTAGGATAATGAACATGCCTATCAAATATTCAGGAACTACTATGCTGCGTTCTCTTTTCTTATTAGCTGCAATTGCACTGGCAACAGGTTGCTCTGTTGTTCCGGACGACATCGATTTGCCTGACGATACGAATCTTGTTTCGTATAACCGCGCTGTAACCGGTGGGGATTCTGTAATCGGACAGACTGCTCGATGGGGCGGGATTATTGTTGGAGTGGAAAATAAACCCGAAAAAACCTTCGTCGAAATCGTTAATTTCCCTTTGAATCATTACGGAAAACCTAACGCGGGCGAGGAGACTATCGGTCGCTTTAAAGTCGCGATGGACGGATTTGTTGATCCTATTCATTTTGAAAAAGGGCGCCTGGTGACGTTCGTGGGTGAAGTGCAAAAACCGATTGCCGGCATGGTTGGCGAGCAACCGTACATGTATCCGTTATTAAATGGTGAAAATTATCATATGTGGCGTAAGAACTCGGTTAACTATATCAATCCGCTGTTCTTTGATTACCGCATGGGCTGGTACTCTCCGTTCTATTACGGTGCTTATAGACCGTTCTCATCGCCTTGGGGCTTTGGTATTTACAATGGTTATTATCAGTACAGCAACGGTCCGGCCATTCGTATGAGAAAAACGTCGATCAATAACGTGGGTAGTTCTTCACGCTCAAACCGAAGCAGCGTATCGAGTCGCGCAGCCCCACGGCCAACTTCAAGCGCAACACGATCTGTTGTGAGAAAAGAACAGTAATAAAATGCGGACACGTTTTTCCTGGCAGAGCGGCAAGAGATTGCCGCTCTTTTGTTATTTGTTGCCGCATAGCTGGAGAGAATGGCGATGAAAGAAACAGAGTTTCAACTGGGTGATATCAAACTATCAGCATTGGACAACCAGGGTGCTGGCACGGTGGTAATCGGACTTCATGGTTTTCTGGATAATGCGGCTTCTCTAGCACCACTTGCCCCGTATTTGCAGAACAGCCGGTTTATCGCGCTGGATTTAGCTGGTCACGGGCACTCTTCCCATCGTCCGGCTGGCGCCCATTACCATCAAGCTGATTTCCTGCAAGATTTGTATGCGCTGATCACAGAAAATGCGTTTTCAGACGTTATTCTATTAGGCCATTCCCTGGGGGGTATTTTAGCAACACTGTACGCTGCCGCTTTTCCCGACCACGTCAAAGCCGTTATTAGCATTGATGCCTGTGGACCACTCACAAAATCAGCGGAAAGCAGTGCTGAACAAATGCGAGAATCGATTCAAAGTCGTTTTAAGAAACGCAAAAACCGGCTAAATATCGTTGATTTAGAGGATGCGGTTAAAGCCCGTTGTGCGGTATCAGATATTGATGAAGACAACGCTAGAGTGATTCTCTCCCGCAATCTCACGCAAGATGCATCGGGGCACTGTTTCTGGTCGAGCGATCCTAAACTGCGAACCAAATCTACCCTGCGCTATACTGAAGAGCAGGCCGAAGCGCTCATGCGAAATGTGCTTTGCCCGGTGTGGTTCGCTGCTGCTAGCAACAGCTTTAAGAAAATGCCGGATGTATATGGCGCGCGTAAAGATTGGTTTGTTTCTAGCCAATGTGAAGTGTTTGATGGGGGTCACCATATTCATATGGAAAAAACTGACGAAGTGGGGAGGGCAATTCGCCAGTTTGTTGAACAATTGTAAACAGGAACGTTTATCTTTTTGTTGTCATCCTATAAGATACGCAACTAATCAGACCAGTTGTAAAATATTGGTTAAGCAGTATCTGTAAATCAACTATAAAAATAAATGTTACCGGAGGGTGTGTGGAAAAAATTTGGTTAGAGCATTACGACCCAAGTGTTTCGGCAGACATTGACCCTGACCGCTATGCCTCTATTGTCGATATCTTCGAGCAGTCTGTAACAACCTATGGCGATCAGGTTGCTTACATGAACATGGGGCACAGCATCACGTTCAGAGAACTTGATGAATTATCAGCCCAGTTTGCAGCCTATTTGCAAAGCAGTGGCCTGAAGCGAGGCGATGCCGTTGCTATTATGATGCCCAACGTGCTGCAGTATCCTGTTGCCATGTTTGGCGTTCTCCGCGCCGGTTTAACCGTTATAAACGTAAACCCGTTGTACACTGCTCGGGAGTTGGAGCATCAACTGAATGATGCCAATGCTCAGGCGATAGTGATTGTTGATAACTTTGCTGCCACGTTGCAGCAAGTGGTCGGCAAAACAAACCTTAAACATATTTATCGCACAGCCCTGGGCGATATGTTGCCTGCGCCGAAGCGTTGGGTGGTCAACCTGGGCGTTAAATATATCAAAAAACTGGTACCTGACTTCTCACTGCCTACTGCCGAATCTTTTATGTCGGCAGTAAAATCGGGAGAAAAGTTAAGCTATCAACGTCCTGACATTAAGGGTGAGGATTTAGCCTTTCTGCAGTACACCGGCGGCACGACAGGTGTGTCTAAAGGGGCCATGCTGACGCACCGGAATATGATTGCGAATCTTGAGCAAGTTTCCGGTATTCTTGAAATCGTTATTGAGCCCGGTAAAGATTTAGTGGTTACCGCGCTGCCGCTTTATCACATCTTCGCACTGTTGGCGAACTGTCTGCTGTTCTTGAAGTTTGGCTGTCCTAATCTGCTTATTACTAATCCGCGGGATATGCCAGGTTTTGTCAAAGAGCTGTCTAAACATCAATTTGCGATACTGCCTGGTGTAAACACCCTGTTTAACGGTTTGCTGAACACACCTGGTTTCAAAGAATTAGATTTCTCCCATTTCAAATTTGGTCTTGGCGGCGGTATGGCCGTTCAGCGTCCGGTAGCAGAGCGCTGGCAAGCCGTAACAGGTACGGTTTTGTTGGAAGGTTATGGTCTGACGGAATGTTCCCCAGTGGTTGCGGTGAACTCGCCTAAAATTAAAGCGTACAAAGGGGCCATCGGCATGCCTATTCCGTCAACAGACATTCGTCTGGTAGACGATGAAGGTAACGATGTGGCGCCGGGTGAAGCAGGAGAAATGCTGGTAAAAGGCCCACAGGTGATGAAGGGGTATTTGAATCGTCCTGAAGACACCGCGGAAATTTTAAAAGACGGCTGGCTGTCAACGGGTGACATTGCGAAGTCGGATGACGAAGGTTATTTCTATATTGTTGACCGTAAAAAAGATATGATTCTGGTTTCCGGATTCAACGTGTTCCCGAACGAGATTGAAGAAGTGGCAGCCATGCACGAAGGTGTCGTGGAAGCAGCCGCGGTAGGCATGCCTCACGATGTGAGTGGGGAAGTGGTGAAATTGTTCGTCGTGGCCAAAGACAAAAGTCTGACTGCCGAGCAGGTTATTGCCCACTGTCGGAAACATCTCACAGGTTATAAAGTACCGAAAAAAGTGGTATTTAAAGATGACCTGCCGAAAACAAACGTAGGCAAAATCCTGCGACGGGAATTACGGGATTAATCGCTCCTGCTCGAATAAACACTTGGGACAGCCGGCTACTTTGCCGGCTGTTTTGTATGATGAAATATAAACTAATAACCGATGAAAAAGCGCTGAGAAGCGTGTGCGAAAAAGCGGCGGAAGCTGATGCGGTAGCCATTGATACCGAGTTCGTGCGAACCCGCACATTGACGCCTCTGCTAGGTTTGTTGCAGATGTTCGATGGCGAAAACCTGGTACTCATCGATCCGCTGGCGATTGACGATCTGTCTCCATTTGTCGATCTGATGGCCAACCCGAATGTGGTTAAGGTGCTGCACTCTTGTTCTGAAGATCTAGAAACGTTTCTGGCTGCCTTCGGCATGGTGCCAGCTCCCATTTTCGATACCCAGTTTGCTGCCAGTGTATTAGACATGGGGCCCACGTTGGGCTACGCCAGGTTGGTGGAATTAATGAGCAACGTGGTGCTGGATAAAGGCGAGTCTCGTACAGACTGGCTGGCACGTCCATTGCGCGAAGCGCAACTTAGTTATGCCGCCAACGATGTGCTTTACCTGTTACCCGTTTACCGCCAATTGGCTGAGAAAATTGCTCAGGTTGGTAAATACGAGTGGGTAACGCAGGAGATAGCTGTACTGGCAGAAAAAAAGAAAGCCCAGGTGCCTTTAGAGCAGGCATATCTGCATCTAAAAAACCTGTGGCGTTTAACACCTGAACAACTCACGGTATTTCGTCATCTCGCGGCATGGCGGCTAAAAGTGGCGCGGCAGAAGAATCTAGCATTGAATTTTGTGATTCGAGAAGGCCAGATGTTTGATATTGCTGTCAGAATGCCAGTAAGTCGTAGTGCACTGAGTCGCACCGAGGGCTTGCAGCCCCAAACGCTGCGCCGCTATGGTGACATACTTATTAACCTGGTGGCCGAAGCCCGAGAGTTATTCGAAGACACGCCGGCTGATCGTAAGCTTGTACCTATACGCCGACTTATCGATTTTCCTGAATACAAGAAAAACCTGGCGGCAGTAAAACGGATCTGTGCGGAAGTGGCGCAAGCACAATCCGTAACCGAAGAAGTCATAGCGTCGAAAAAACAAATCAATCAATTACTGAAGTGGCAGTGGTTCGATTTAGATGAAACCCGTTCACAAGGTTTGTTACCAGACCTTCTCTCCGGATGGCGCCGGCCGCTGCTGGAGGAAAAACTGACCTCTCTATTGGGCCCACTGGCCTTTGACAAGTAGGCTAACGGCTTTCGATAATACCGAATAAACCCAGGAAATCTTATGTTGTGTGCAGTGTATAAAACTCGTCGCAAAGAAGGCATGTATTTGTATGTGCCGGGCAAAAATGCCTTTGACGACGTGCCAGAAATTCTAATGCAAAAATTCGGCACTCCTGAATTAGTGATGCTCATTCCCCTTGATAAACGGCCTCAATTAGCCGGTGTGAGCAAAGCCGATCTCGAAGCCGCGTTAAAGGATAAAGGCTTTTATCTACAAATGCCGCCAAAGGAAGAGGACATGCTTGCGACCCATCGCGTAGAGCAGGGGTTAGCCCCCAATGTGGATAACAAGCGCTAATGTTTTTCAATCAGACTAAACGCTGCCTTATGGTGGCAGGTATAATGCTCTCGCTAGCCATACCCAGCGTGCACGCCGAAGAAAAAACAGAAGCGGGTTTCAATGCTTATTTAGCCGACATCAAAACCGAAGCCGTAAATAAAGGCTTTGACGCTGCGTTGGTCGACAGTGCGCTGGCCACCGTAACGTTCAGACCCACGGTGGTGAAAGCTGACAAAAATCAACCGGAAAAGAAAATTACCCTGGATGATTACCTGGCCACCCGGGTACCAGACTGGAAAGTGAAGCAAGCACTGGATTTGTATAACCAGCACAAAGCGTTACTGGATGAAATCGGTAAGCAATATGGTGTACAGCCTCGCTTTATACTAGCTCTGTGGGGGAACGAGTCTAACTTCGGCAAAATACAGGGTAGCTATCCGGTGTTTTCCGCTCTGTTGTCGTTGGCTTATGAAGGCCGCCGGGAAACCCTCTTCAAAAAGCAGTTTTATGCCGCATTAGAAATTATTCAGGATGGTCACATTCACGTTGATGATTTAAAAGGCTCGTGGGCTGGCGCAATGGGACAAAGCCAATTCATGCCCACATCGTTTCTAACTTATGCTGTGGACTATGACGGCGATGGCAGAAAAGATATCTGGCAAACCCCAGCGGACGTGTTTGCGTCGATTGCCAATTTCTTGTCTAGCGAAGGGTGGAATGACGATTACACCTGGGGACGTCAGGTGAAATTTGTTGATGGCTATAAGGGTGAAAATGCTGGCTTAGGCAAAGCGGATTTTGTCCCTCTTGCAACATGGCAACAACATGGTGTGCGTAAGTTTGACCTATCCAATTTACCGGATGTCGATATTAACGCGTCGTTAATTATGCCTGATGGCATCGATGGGCGACTGTATCTGGTTTACAATAACTTCCATACACTGATGAAGTGGAACCGGTCTTCCTATTTCGGCATTTCTGTGAGTTATCTTGCCGATCGCATTAAAAAAGGGCAATAGCATGTACCAGCATAAAACTTCAGATGGACAAGTCATTGATTTGCCCGTTACTCGTGCGGTATGTATAGGCCGTAATTATCACGACCACATTGCAGAATTAAACAATGCTGTTCCCGATGAAGCGTTGTTTTTCATGAAGCCGGCTCCCGCACTGTGCGATATGTCGCAGCCGGTAACGATTCCTGACAATTTAGGCGAATGTCACAATGAACTGGAACTCGCGGTTTTGTTGAATAAACCGCTGAAGAATGCGTCTGAAGAGGACGTGTTGGGTGCAATTGAAGGTTACGGTTTGGCGTTGGATCTCACCTTGAGAGACGTACAGAGTAAACTCAAGTCGCAGGGTTACCCGTGGGAACGTGCAAAAGCGTTCGATGGTAGCTGTCCATTATCAGGCTTTGTTCCGGCGTCTACGTTTTCTGATCCTACCGATATTCATTTTACCCTTCATATTAATGGTGAGATGAAGCAGCAGGGGCATACCGCTAAGATGATTCGACCTTTATTAGCGCTCATTGCCGAAATGTCGCGTGTATTTACGCTGACACCGGGCGATGTGGTTCTCACTGGTACGCCAAAAGGCGTGGGTCCTTTAGTGGCCGGTGACAACATTGAAGCTATTCTTGAGGGTGGCTTAATGGTTACAAGCCGGGTGGAAGCGTAATGGAACGTTTCTGGGAAACCAAATCGCTAGAAGAAATGAGTAATAGCGAGTGGGAATCGTTATGTGACGGCTGCGCAAAGTGTTGTTTGCACAAGTTCATTGAGGACGATGAGGCCGAAGAAGCTGCCCCAACAGACGTTATCAGTGAAGGCGAGGAAATTCATTACACCAATATCGCGTGCTCACTGTTGAACACCAAAACCTGTGCCTGTACCCGCTATGCCGAGCGAACTAAGTTGGTGCCTGATTGTGTAAAGCTAACGAAAGCGAACCTGAAAGACATCTTCTTTATGCCGCCAAGCTGTGCTTATCGTCGCCTGCATGAAGGACGTGGTTTGCCGTCCTGGCATCCGTTGCTGCATAAAGGCAAGAAAGCTAAGATGCATCAACAAGGGATGTCGGTAAGAGGTAAAACGGTGTTTGAAACCGATGTCGATTTGGATGCCTTCGAAGATTACATCGCCAGCTGGCCATTAAAAGATATCGATTAATCACAGCGCTGGCTTCTTACGAGGCAGAGCAATAGCGAGCAGTTTGTTTAACTGCTCGCTTAATTCAATCATGTTATTCCGTTGTGACTGCATAAAGCAGTGCATTTCTTCCACTCACCCGTTTGCGTAAAAAACCCTCTTTTTCTGCCCCCAACTTTTCTGCCACCCGAAGGCTTGCCTTGTTGTTAGGTTCGATCAGAAGTTCCAGTCTGTGCAGGTTCATTTGAGTAAATGCCAGCTTTTTCAGTGCCTGACTTAATTGCACCGCAACGCCTTGTCCGCACGCCTCAGGGCGGATCCAGAAGCCAAGGTTAGCATTGCCATGCAGCGGGTGAATATAGTTAATAAAGCCCATGCCAAGACACTTTCCGTCCATCACAAGCAGGTAGGTAATGCCATAGCCACTATCGCGTTGCGCTTTTAACGTCGCGATGCACTGACGGGCCTGCGGTAGGGTAACCGGGCACAGCGCAGTACCCATCCACGGACGTACGTGGTTAATAGATAACTGTGCGGCTTCACAAAGCATCTCAGCATGCTTTTCACTGATCCGCTCAATACTAATTGGGCTGGCAGTGGTAGCGATAGCAGGAAGCCGGGAAGGGAGGGTAGATAAGTCTATCAAAAGGGTTTCTTGTCCAGAATACGGCTGCCAAACACGATTACGAATACGGTAGTGTAAACCCCGAAGATCACCATCATCCATTCAGGCATGCCCAAACCGAACAGGCGCCAGCCATCATCAAGACAATCGCCTTTCGCTTCAAAAATAGGCGGTAGCCATTCGTGCAGAGGCATAAATTCCGGGAAGTTAGGCACAATACCGCAGCTGGAAAAAAGGGAAAAACTATGGATGATTTCGTATTGCTCCTGGGCAATCATAAAACCCCATACTGAAGCTATGATCCAGCCAGCAAATGCCAGCATGCGGGTTACGCCGTTGTTCACGATTAACACCAGCAGCGCCGACAGCATAATACTAATCACAGCGGTGCGCTGATAGATACACATAATACAGGGTTGTAAGCCGTTTACGTGCTGGAAATATAATGCGGTAGAAAAGAGCCCGAGGGCAGAGAGAAACAACAACAGCCAGGCGGGTTTGTGCTCCGCCTGGCTGCTAATCCATTGAATGACTTTCATTGTCCGATAATGACCTTAGTGCGATTCGCCACCCATCATCGGTGACGCAGTATGATGCTCAATAAGGTGCATATCATAAAGCCACTGGGTCGAGTCTGCCAATCCAAAATAGGTGGCTGCCAGTCCTACTAAGGTGAGTACAATAGTATAAGGCAGTGCCATCACCACCATCTTGCCATATGACAGGCGAAGGAGTGGGGCAATGGCAGAGGTGAGCAAGAACAGGAATGCCGCCTGACCATTAGGTGTCGCAACCGAAGGCAGGTTTGTTCCGGTGTTAATAGCAACCGCTAGTAAATCAAACTCGTCACGGGTGATTTGGCCTTCCTGAAGCGCAGCCATTACTTCTGTTATATATACAGAGCCTACGAATACGTTATCACTCACCATAGACAGTGCACCATTGGCCAGGTAGAACATAACAAGCTGCATTTCGCCTTCGAATGTCAGTACCCAGTGGATAACAGGTTGGAACAGGCCCTGGTCGATAATAACGGCAACCACACCAAAGAATACGCAAAGTAACGCAGTAAACGGCAACGCTTCTTCGAAGGCTTTGCCCAGTGCGTGTTCTTCAATGATGCCGCTGGCGGAGGTAGCCAGAACAATAACCGACAGGCCGATAAGACCCACAGACGCAAAGTGACCGGCAAGCCCAACAACCAGCCAAACACCAATTAATGCTTGTACCGCCAGGCGCGCTTTGTCGCGATTCGTGCGGCCTTGGTCCATGTGTTTGTCGTAAGACACCAGAATGTCACGTACAGCTTCAGGTAACTTCGCGCCGTAGGAGAACAATTTTGCCTTCTCCAGAAATACGGTTGTGAGCAATCCACAAATAAACACAGGAACAGTGATTGGAGACATACGAACAAAGAACTCGCCAAAGCCCCAACTGGCTTTGTCGGCAATGATCAGGTTTTGCGGTTCACCTACCATGGTCATTACACCACCGAGGGCAGTACCTACTGCTGAGTGCATCATCAGGTTACGCAAAAATGCGCGGAAATTCTCAAGGTCATCGCTACCGAGTTGAACATTGCCGTCGTCGGTGTGATCGTGGTCGTGGTGGAACTCTTTACCCGATGCCACTTTGTGGTAAATCGTGTAAAAGCCTAAACCTACCGCAATGATTACCGCTACCACGGTGAGCGCGTCTAAGAACGCCGATAAGAAAGCTGAAGCGATAATGAAAGAAAGCGATAAGACCAACTTGTTTTTTACCCTGATAACCAATTTGGTAAACAGGAACAGCAGCAGGTCTTTCATGAAGTGAATACCGGCAACCATGAACACTAGCAGCAACAGAACCTCAAGATTAACCTCGATTTCGTGCATCATGTGTTCCGGCGAAGTCATGCCTATGAACATGGCTTCAATGAGCAACAAACCACCCGGCTGCAAAGGATAGCATTTCAGCGCCATCGCCAATGTGAAGATAAACTGGATTACCAGCACCCAACCAGCGGCGTATGGATCCACCATGAAAAGGAAGGGATTGATGATCAGAAACGCTACAATCGTTTTTTTGTACCAGTCCGGCGCATGTCCCAGAAAGTTCTTATAAAGCGCCATTGGTAGCGATGTTTGCATAGTTAATTTTCCTTTAACAACAAGTTGGCGGTGTGCCTGGCCCTATATTGATAATTATTCAGTGTAGCCGTTTTAAAAGACAAGTTATGGTTTTTAGTGGTTTTTTGTGACCCATGACTTATCTGACATCTGACTCTACATCAAATTTTAACCCTGAGAAAGTCGGGCCAGATATCGATGTTGGCATGCTGCAGTGCAGCAGAGAAAGTGGTGGGTTGGCCAAAATGCACCTAGTAAACGTAAGATTATCTAAACATCAATAAGTTACAAAAAAATTAATGAAAGCCAATTGGTTAACGAACCAGCAGCCCGCTAGATATGTAAAATTAAAAAGAAATTCGGATAATTTTAATAACAATTCATTTACTGGTGAAAATGTAGCCGTAAAAGGGGCGCAGTCCCCGCCAGCTCTCACATTTGTAACGGGGGGCGTTACAAATGTGAGAATAACATCGATCGTTAGCTCATTAGTGCGGATTATGTTGTCCGCGCTCACTTTGTGTACGTTTCAATTTAGTCATGTTGATGTTAGGCAAAACGATATTGACCAGATACCTTACCAAAAGTAACCGCAGCCCTGGATAGTGCCTCAGCTTCCTGTTTTATCGCCAGGCAATGATGGTGATTCTCATCACTACCATTAGAAATCGAGCGAAGTAATTGCTCTGCATTTTCAACCGATGCCAATTGCGAGTGCGTCGATTCAACAATTTTTTGGTTGAGTAAGGTTATCGCATCAATGTCTTCCGCCAGCTGGCGAAACGAGTGAATCATAGTGCTAGCATCTTCTGATGAGCGTGTGGCAATGGTTGCGCAGCTGGACAATTGTTGAGCATTATTCAAACTTTCTCGTTGCAATTGTTCAATTTCCATTTGAATTTTTTCAGTCGCGTCGTGGGTTTTCATTGCCAACTCTCGCACTTCATCGGAAACGACCGCAAACCCCCGGCCATTTTCGCCCGCACGGGCGGATTCTATGGCTGCATTCAACGCCAACAGGTTCGTTTGCTCAGCAATTGATTGGATCAATTCAACCACGCTACCGATTGATACAATATGTTCTGACAAGGCTTGTGCACTCTTGCTAGATGCCATTAGTTCGTTGTGAAGGGTATGAAACTCATCGATAAATGATTGAATTCGCGTAATATTTGAAGAGGCTTGCTGATGACTGTTACGGGTGTTTGCTACCCCCTGATTAACAAGTTCATGAATTTGATTGGCTTTTTCCAGGATACTGCTGGTCATAGCACTCACAGAAGTTGTACTGTGTTTTTGTTCCGAACTGGTCGTTTCCGCATGATCGACTTCAGGTTTTACCTTTTCAACATGACTGAGAATATCGCTGGCCGTAGCAGACATCATGCGAATACTTTGTTCAAAATCGCCGAGTAACTGATTAAATGCCAGCGCGGTTTCTCCGGCTTCGGTGCCGTATTCTACTGGGGCACGAAGTGATAAATCCTTTTCTTTTACGATTTTGTCCATGGTCTGCATTGTATCTAGCCACACCGTGCGGGCACCATGTTCTACCACATTCAGGCCTAAGTCTTCATCACCACCTGAAACACGCAAATCGTGAAGTTTGTTAAGAATGAAAAATACCAGGTATCCGAGTCCGAAAGCCCAGACAAAATAAGCGACAATACCGGTGACTTGCGTTGCTGCTTGAGAAAGGGCACTGCCTGCAGGCAAAACTGACGGATCGGCGAAGAATGCGAGTGCCAGTGTGCCCCATACGCCACCAAATCCATGAACTGCAATGGCTCCCACAGGATCATCGAGCTTAAATTGATAGATGAGCCAGTCTTCAGCGAAATAAACTATGATGCCACCTAACGCACCCACAATGAGTGCATAATTCGGTGATATAAGCGCGCAGCCAGCGGTAATGCTAACCAAGCCTCCCAATACGCCATTCAGCGTTTTTTCGACGGCAATTTTACCCTTGCCCAAGGCCGCCGCCATCACAATGCAGGCAAGGCCACCGCCGGCAGCAGAGAGCATTGTATTGAGTATAATACCAGGAACAGCATCGTCGGCTGCTAATTGACTACCGCCATTGAAACCGAACCAGCCAAAAAACAAAATAAAGACACCTAAGGTGGAAAGAAGCAAATTGTGTCCGGCAATAGGTTGCGGTTCTTTTTTCTCGTTGAACCGGCCTTTTCGTGCTCCAAGTACAATAACACCTGCCAGGGCGACCCATGCGCCTACTGAATGCACAACAGTAGAACCAGCGAAATCAACAAAGCCACGGGCTTCCAACCAGCCTACATGCTCAGCACCGGCGATACTGCCCCACGCCCAATGACCAGACACAGGGTAAATAATGGCACTTATCACAATGGTAACAATAAGATAAGCATTGAATTTCGCTCGCTCTGCCACCGCGCCGGCAACGATGGTGGCAGCCGTTCCGGCGAAAGTAGCCTGGAAAATAAAAAACGCAATCGTGGAAGGGGTGGTCACTTCGCTGCCCATAAAGCCGGAAAACGCCACAAATGTTCCCCCGTCGCTGCCGAACATGAGAGCATAACCCACGCACCAGAAGGCAATGACCGCTACGATGAAATCACTGACATTTTTTATTGCGACGTTGTAGCTGTTTTTTGCTCGTACAAAGCCTGATTCCAACATGGTGAAACCTGCTTGCATAAACATCACGAGTCCAGCAGAAATAAGAACCCAAAGGATATCGATAGGTGCCAAATCCATTTTCAGAATTGTCCGGTTATAGAAGGAGAATTTTTAGTGTAGAACAAAAAATGAACTGCGTGCGATTTGGAGCAAATGAGCGTGCAATTTAAAAAAAAACGGGCCACCCAAGGTGACCCGTTAGTTTCATCTCACTTTTAATGAGGGCTGAGCTTACTGCTCTGCATCTGTTTTTGGCGTGTCTTCTGGCGCCGCATCACGCCAACGCTTACGCTCGCCTTTATCGCGTGGGCCTTTGTCATGACGACCTTCACCACGTGGACCGCCGCGCATATCTCTTTTCTCACGAGACATCATTTTTTGTAACATGGCCGTTTTCTGTTCGTCAGTGAATACCGTCCAGAATTCGTCGCGCAGCGCCTTTTGTTTCTCTTTAAGTGTCTCAAGTTTTTGCTTTTGCGCGTCGGTTAGCTCAATGTCTTTCATCATTTTGTGCATCATCGGCGGCATGGTTTGTTCCATACGATCCGCTTTATCGTCGGCACTATTTGCAGCCAGCGCTAGCCCATTGATACTTGCGCCCATGAACACTGCTGCGATGCTGACCAGACCAATCTTTTTAAGTGAACGTTTCATAATGTTCTCCTGGAAATTTGTTCAGCCTCTTATTGAGGACAGCTTCATACTAGCGCGCTGAATGTCACGAAACGTTAAGAAGTGCAAATCTGGTGTGAACATATGAAAAGTCAGGCATTATTAGCCATGTTAGAGTAAAAACAGGGCGCCAATGAGCATTCTATTAATTGAAGATGATAAAGGTCTTGCCGAGTTACTTACTGAGTTTCTCAGTATGTCTGGCTACGATGTTGTCCATTGTGCCGATGGTGAAGCTGGTTTGCAGGCCGCGCTTACCTCTGCCGACATCGACTTGGTGCTGTTAGACGTGATGCTACCGAAAATGAATGGACTGGATGTGCTTAAAGGCATTCGCCAGCAGAGCGAGTTGCCAGTACTTATGCTCACGGCAAGAGGGGATGACTTAGATAAAGTACTTGGCTTGGAGTTGGGCGCAGATGATTATCTGGCAAAACCGTTCAACGACCGTGAACTGTTGGCAAGAATTCGGGCCATTATTCGACGGACCGGCGATAAGCCATCAACATCCTCAGAGGCGGCGCGCGAAAACAAAAAAATGTTACTTCAAGTCGGTGACATTGAAATTGATACACAAAAAATGTCAGTCAATTGTCATGGTAGCGAGCTGGAACTAACGGGCAGCGAATATGCCTTACTTAAGTATTTAGGAAGCAAGGTCGGCGAACTTATCAGCAAAGATGTGCTATCAGAAACTTGTCTTGGCCGGAGGCTACAAGCGTTCGATCGCAGTATTGATACGCACATCAGTAACCTGCGCAAAAAGCTCAATGCTGTGAACTCCTCGGTGGATATAAAAAGCCAACGCGGCCGTGGTTACGGAATTTTCGTCTGATATGCGCTCCATTCGTAATTTTAATCTCAAGGTGCTGAGTTGGTTTTGGCTGACTATTCTGGTGTGCTTACTTTCTATTGCCATCCCTGCTTACATCATGCAGGAACTTTCAGATAACTCTCATCTCACTTCCCGTGAAAACCACCTGCTGGAAAATTTTGCGAAGAAAATGAATGCCGTGGTGGCAGAAACAGGGGATAACCGCCGGGAGATTCGATCACGGTATCGAGATCTGGATGAAAGAATGCCATTCCAATGGTTTATCATTAATGAAGAGCTTGAGATCGTTGTCAGCAGTGCGCCAGTAAGAGATTCGCTAAAGAGCCGTTTTGATAGCCGACGTTTCTGGTTGTTCGCCCGCGGTGAACATCCTCGCGACATCAACATGGAATGGACACGCATGATCGGACCCGCAACACTGAGTTCTCGCCCCGATTGGAAGCTCATTTTATGGCGTCCTGAACGGCCACGCCCAGAAGATATTTTTCAGGCGATGCCTTGGTGGTTAATGGCGTCTATCTTTGTGCTTGTGACTTCTGTAATGAGTTGGTTACTCGTGCGTTCAATTGCCCGCCCGTTAAACCGGCTAGGCACAGCTTTCTCGACCGTGGGGAATGGCGGCTTGTCTCATCGTATTGAGTTCGATAACGCCAGCAGTAAAGACAGTGAGTATGCATCTTCTGCGCCTTTCACCCGGCTTTTTGCTCAGTTTAATGAAATGACAGCAAAAATTGCTGCCCTTATTCAAAATCAAAAACGTCAGAGTGCCGATATTTCACATGAACTCAGAACGCCGTTAACCCGACTGCAAATGACCCTGGCGCTGGTACGCCGCAAATGTGAAGATCCGGCATTATTCCCTCTGCTAGAGCGCGCTGAGCGGGAAAATGAACTACTTAATTTGCATATTCAGCGGCTATCCGACCTAACCACCATGGAGGCGAGGGCGATTCAGCAGGGCATGGTAACCTTGAGTGTTTCCTCGTTGCTCGAAGCGCTCTGTGAAGACGCGGCATTTGAAGCTGAAGGGCTGGACATGCAGTGGCAGCATACGTTATGTGATGCCACTCTTACCGTGTATGAAGAGCCGTTTATCACCGCGATTGAGAATGTAGTGCGCAATGCGTTCAAATATGCAGCATCATCGGTATCATTACGTTGTGCTCTTGAGAATAATGAAGTCATTATTGTGATCAATGACGACGGTCCCGGAGTGGAAGAGTCTGATTTAGCGCGACTTACCGACGCATTTTATCGAACAGATAGCGCGAGAAGCAGTGAGACTGGTGGCCTTGGACTCGGTTTGGCCATAACTGCAGAGGCGGTGAGACTGAACAGTGGTAAACTCGTGTTCCGCCGAGCTGACAAAGGTGGCTTGCAAGTGGAAATGCGTTTTCAAACGGCAGTGAACTAAAGCGATCCTTTTTCCGGTCTCACTTCGTTTAACTCATATCATCAATACTTTTAAGTGGTGGAAGCGATTATGTCTTCAGCGCCGGTGCGATTTTTTCTGTTCGCCGTCATGTCTCTCATGTTGTTATCAGGCTGTGCCTCTAATAAGCCCCAAATTAATATGGATGAGCAACAAAACTTTGCTGCCATCAAAACCTTCTATGTGAAGCCTCCGCTGAACTCCGTTAACCTCACTCTTGAAAATCAACTCGAATCCGCCATTACTTCCATCATGCGGGGTAAAGGTTTAAGCCCAGTTGGTCAGGCTGATGCCGACATAGAAGTCGCATTTTTGCCGACAACAGCGCGAAAGCAAGATGGTAAATCGGTAAGCTTGGGATTGGGCACCGGCGTATTTGGCCGTACCACCGGTATTTCGCTGGGCAGTATCTTCAGTGTGCCTGTGGGTGAGCAGGTCTCTGAATATCAAAACTTGCAGATTGATGTCATAAAAAATGGCAGCTTTATCTATAGTGCGGCCGGTAGCGCAGAACTGGATGCCAGCGACAATATTAGTGTACAGCGTGCACTGTCAGATTTAGTCCGTGAGCTTCTCGAGCCTTATCCGGCAACAAATAACGCGCAGTAAGTAAAAAGGTTGCGTTGGCATATTTTGCCCCCAATTCGATTAATTCAACTCGTTATTACAAAGGTAAATGAATGACTCGCCATTTCGAAAAAGCAGACGGTTTATGTGAACAGAAAGATCCGGCAACGAACGGCTTCGTGTTTAACCAAACCATGCTACGTATTGCTGATCCCGAACGGTCACTGGACTTTTACACTCGGGTGATGGGCATGACGTTATTGAAAAAGTTGGATTTTCCAGACATGGCGTTCAGTTTGTATTTTTTGACGCACGGAGAAGACTTTTCTGATATCAGCAGCGATGAAGCTGAGCGCACGGCGCAAACCTTCGGACGTCCTGCCATGTTAGAGCTTACCCACAACTGGGGCGATACCGCAGAGAATAAAACGTACCACAATGGAAACAGCGAACCTCGGGGCTTCGGCCATATCGGTTTTCACGTCCCCGATCTCGAAGGCGCATGTGCTCGCTTCGAAGAACTTGGTGTGGCGTTTCAGAAGCGTTTAGCCGACGGCAAGATGAACAATATAGCTTTTATTAAAGATCCCGATGGCTATTGGATTGAAATTTTTGACGCCAACCGGGTTGCCAGCGGAAAGTAAGATACCCTCAAATTTTCAATTCGTTCTTCCTACATTTTGCCTGCTCAAGCACTTTGAGCAGGTCATAAATCCCCTTTAATTTATCTAATCTTTCGCCGCTTATCTTGCGTAACAAATCTGAATTCAACGTTCTTAAGTTCAAGTTTGAGGAGACGGTAATGGCCACTGACCACGGTAATCAGATAAAAAACGATGATCGTTACGAAGCATTAAGAGACAAAGGCTACAGCAAGGAAAAAGCCGCGCGGATTTCTAACGCGCAGGCGAATCCTAATCAGCATCCGTCTGAGAAGGGCGGTAAAGCCAAAAAATATGAAGAGTGGACCAAAGATGAACTTTATGAGCGTGCGCAGGAAATTGATATTGATGGGCGTTCGAGCATGTCGAAAGATGAGCTTATTGATGCGTAGAGGGATCACTGAGGGGGATAAGGCGATGCCGTTGAAAGCTCCTCCCGCGAGCAAGTACAGAATGTCACCAGTCGACTATCAATGCTAGTCCCTGATACGCGAAGTTACCGTTATTGGGTTAGCAACACAAACTGGGTTTACACAGTCTTAATTTAAAGTTAAGGCTCAGTCCAGCCCGCCTGTAAGGCAGGCAGGGCGACACAATAGCGTTATGGGGTATTAAGAAATATTTTGCCTGATATAAACTAGGTGAAAGTAATTCATCCGTTACTTGCCGCCGAGCTAGATAACCCTCTTTTAAAGTTGTTCAGTGACACATTTTTTTGAAATTTGAGATGACATAATGGCTCTCGTCTTTCGAATAGATCATTCAGAGGGAACCGAGTTGTTTTTTAGTTGAGCGACCTCATGATTGATACATATTCAAAAATCTGACACCTGGTTTACGGCTGCATCTTCAGGGACTTGCTGGAATTCCGCATTAGTAAAATCACTGCGTTTGTAATATTTCATATACCTCTGCTTCATCACCGTATCTAGTCAATTAAGGTTTTCGCTGTAATGTCGAAATGCGAGTCCTGAAAGTGCACCATCAACATGCCCTGGACATAGAAAAAACACTTGACCTTATCAACACCGAAAGGCCCGTGTTCGAAGTGGCAAATACGTTTTACATCAAAATGGTAAAAGTACTCTTCGGAGAGAAATGACATTACGCAACCGTAATCGGCATGGTTTGCAGGACATTGCAATGAAGTGTTTGCGCGGAAATTGTCAATTGCTTATTGCCTCCGCGTCCCAGCCCGACCCGCTAAACGAGTAGTGCTCGTAAGGACACCATTGAAAAAGTTCAGGCTGTGGCTACTGTCTAATGCATAGCACTATGCATCGATTTTAATAAAAAATTACCTAGTTTACATCACTGAATTTCGTGATTAACGCCCTTCATTTGAAACCAACAGTCTGTTCAAGCTGACTGGCGAGCAGTGGTCTGTCGTAACGTAAATAAAAATTGTTGGCTTAAAGGGACTTACTTCGCTCTACTAGTTAATAAGCAGTTTTCCCTGGCCTGCTGGTGGGGGGGGCGAGACACTAACCGTTGTGTTAGTATTTGTTAAATCTACAAATTTCAAGTGAGTGAGTACGGTGTAGATGAAGTATTTATCTGTGTCGTTTCTGGCAACATAATTACCGGCAATTTTCAGTGGTTATAAGAATGAAAGGCTGTCGGAAGACAAATTAACAATCCGCCATCCGTTTTCACCGGTACACGCTTAGCGAAACACCATAACAATTAACATTGACATTTCAACTACGTCGTCGATATAGAATGAGTCCTGCAGATAGCCCTTAAAATATTCATACTGTTGGTAACTCGGAGCAGGGGGATCACCCCAATAATCAGGTGAAATCACTTCTTGAATTAACTTATAAAACGCCGAGTTTATAAATTTCAAGTGATTCTTGTTTTCTTTTTTGCTGCTCCTCGCGCTTATCTTTAATTTTAGTTGCTTTTTCTGAAATTTCATAAACTGAAATAAAGAGGTAAGGGAGGAAATGTAGTGATAAATTTAAGTAGGATGATGATTGGAATTACCTTTGAAGTTAAGTGATGTAGACAAGGATGGTTTTTCGCTGTTTAATAGGTGAAATTAATTTACTGCTAGCTAAGAATATGGAATCTGTTATGCGACTTAAATATATATTTTTAAATCTAATTTTCTTAATTCAGGGCCAGGCAAATGCTGACACTGTGCAAGGTAGAGTAGCTACTATGTGGGTCAACCAGAAAGTATGGTTCCAGTTAGATTCAATGCCTCCTAGAAATGAATTGGAAGTAACTTGCAACGTTACTCGTCGCTATGTGGTTGATGCTACAACTGATAAAGGTAAAGCGATCTATTCTGCTATTTTAACTGCTAAAGCGTCAGGGTTGACTATCCGAGTAGTTGGAAGCGGCAACTGTAATTTCCATAGTGATTCCGAAGGTGTTTCATACATTCAGACACTGTAGTACCTTATATTTAAATAAATTTATATAGATTGATAAAGATGCATGATCTTAGGTAGAACTATTTATTTTCTAAGTTAAAGGCAGCGAGTTGGAGGTTGTTATGAGAAGGATTGTCCTGTTGTTTATTGGAGCTCTTTTTACTCAGGGGGTTAGTGCGGAATATATCGGAGAAAGAACAGTATCAATGATATTTGGTTCATCAACGGTTAAATTTGGAGTAAACAGTGCTCCAGAGGACTCAACATGTGATTATTTTGGGCGGCAGTTTATCTTTGATGCAACGACGGAACGGGATAAAAATATACTTTCAATACTTCTAGCCGCACATATGTCGAAAAAGAAAATCGCTATTTGGTATACGAAGAGTACAGCTTCAGGCAGCGATGAAGCAAATGGATGTAACGTTTCTAATATGGCTAAAGTTAATGAAATTGGTTTTAGCGACTGAGTATTTTCAAAAATAAAGGCGGATAAGCCGCCTTTATTTTTTCTATTGTATAGATTTTAACTTTTTAAAATAAATCAGTTTTGAATTGGGTTGTTTTAATTGTTTTTTAAAAATTATTCCATCCGGATAGTAAACGTAAAATTTAATCCATTTAGCATAAATGACCTGAGCTTGTAACAACCAGGTTTTACTATACCGTTCCATTTTCTTGTAATACCAAATATAGCTAAGCGTCCGTTAATTACCTCGTTCAAAAAGTAACGTCTCTACAGAATTATATCCTTTTACTAAGGAGGTCATGCATTCGATATCAACGACGAGACGTGAATACCTGGTTAGAGCTTCTCGAATGGCAGGAACAAAGTGGACTATTGGCGGTGGCGTTTAGCCGTAAGCATCAGTAAATATTCAGAAACTTTATGCCAGACGCAGTGACATCCGGCTTCAGCGAACTAGTAACAAGTTTGTTCACGTTACGCTCGAAGTCACCACGTTTGAATCCCGTATTGAAGATAGCACGCGGCAACTTTCTCTGGAATGCGCAGCTTAGACATTGTATTTACCAGCCAATATCAGCCTACATTGGCTGGCCTGCCAGATGAAGGTGGATCGTTATACACTCAATGGCCATCTCACCATCGACAACAACCGCGCATAACGAACCATAAAACTGTTCGGTATTGGCAGAAAAAACTAGTTGCTAAGCCAGACAATAACAGGTACTAATACAGGCGCCACTCTTTACAGAATCATCAAAACAGCAAAAGCTAACGACCCAGTGTCTTCGAAAATGTCATGGACTGCCTGGAGCACCTCAGCAAACCTGAAACCGATATCGAGCAACTACTACTATGGCAGTTTGCTATACGTTAGGTGAGATTAGCGGATAATTATTTTGGTCTGATAAAATTCGTTGAAAATTAGTGGCTTTTCAAAGATATTTTTCGAGAAAGATCTCAATGACATAAATTCCGTGAAGTTATGATGTTTCATATAAATAATTTAAGTCATTGGCAAGTTTCACTACTACAATGCTAGGCCGATTGTTAGCACACGACCCACTATATATCACGAATTTAACAGGGGTTTTAGTTGTAAAAGCGGTAAGAAGCATACTCTTAGATATTTCAGATGCATTTGCTGAAAGAGAATATGAACCGTTATATGTACAATTGGTAGGTTTTTTTTTGTCAATTCCGTAGTCCAAACGTATAGTCCATTGTGCGAGGCCAAATTTCGAATTTCACTTACATTAAGTGCACTTGTCTCTTGATTTGCTAATGTTATGACAAAATTTTAGTTTGATAAAGTGCTTAATAAATTAGGAGAAAAAATCAATTACCACAATTGGCTTAGACATCTCGCGGTCTTTGGATTGGCGTTTTACACACTTAGCTTGATAAAATTATTGGAACCATGTTTGCGTATTGCAATAATAAAACATTAAATTTAATCGAATTTCCCGTGACCTCTCCCCCCTAAAAAATAAAACTATTATATTAATGAGATCTCCAATATACTGAAAAAAATGGACATCTCAATGTAGATCTTTTCTAAAATTATTTTCTGACGCGCACATATCGAATAGGGAAATGATCATGGTTATCAGAACATTTTGTTACTGTTTCATTGCTGACAAACTCAATAACAACGTTTTCTTCTGCCATGAAAGCAGATAGAAGCATAGAAAACTGTCGTTCATGCATTTCACTAAGTCCTGAATCTCCATAATTTAAACTAGCCCATCCCTGCATATTTTCGATTCTAACTTGGGTTTCTTCTGGTGTCGCTCGGGTAATAATGTCAATTACTTTTCCTGTACAATAATGAAACGAAGCTTCGCTTGGGGAAGCAAATAAGTAAAAGAGAGTGGTAAGAGATACTAACGTTAGCTTGGACATAAAGTTCCTAAATTAGAGTTGTTTAATTTATTTCATTCTAGTAGGTGTGTGGTTAGAGAGTTTTGTTATTGGTATTAGTGAGTTGCACTTCGGCGATTAATCATCGCTTTCATAGAATTCGATTATATACTATTTGTGTATTTAGACTAATTGCTTTTTATTTTTACATAGTTAAGCTTGCAAGCGCCATTGTATTTAGTACGATTCGCATCAAACTGGACACATACAGGTAAACTTGTTGCTAAGGCTGTTAAAAAGATACTTTGCACAGCTGCTTTATTATTGCTGTCTTGCGGTACCCAAAATCCAGCGCAATTATCTGGATTATTTTGCAAAATAAACCGTAATCCATACTGGTCGCCACCGTTCGGCCAAGCTACAATTTCTTTTACAGATGAACACTTCGTTTCCCAATCTGCGTGCGAAGAAAAACAAAGAAAAAGTAATGGTATCAAGGTAAGAAGTCTCATTAAATAATCCTTATAGACATATTTTGATTTTCATTTATTTTTTTATGTAGAAGGTTTCAATTATAGGATTGTTATATAAACATCGGGCGGAGCTAGAGCTATCATAGCCTAAACTTACTGTTTTTGAGCTCGCAAGTGCAGTTAGTGCTGCAGAATATACTTCTTTTGCCACAAGGCTATCAATAGCTATTCTAACCTGATATTTTTTACCACAAACAGTTCCTGAAATATTTGGTGTGACAGTGATGTAAACCGTTTTTGTGTTTTCACTAACCCCTACTCCGGTTATTTCCACATCCTGGTTAGCAGAAAAGGCATCTAGAGAAAATGCCATAATGAACAAACAAAAAAAATTTTTTAACATTCAACTACTCCTTCTTATTAGTGGTACGAATTAATCTTTTTTTGTAAATCTAAGTTCCTTTAATCCTTAATCCGTAGCTGCAATTATAAACACAGCTTGTCACAATAAAATTTCCTTAAACAAAATTCAAAACTCAAAGCAGAGACGAACGTCAGCTCCTCCATTTGGATTTGCTTTTATACGTTTTTACATCAGAGCACTATCGGTATTCTTTCTTTACTAATACCTCTTTTTTCAACGCTTGCTAGCGCTAATGCCTTATCTGAAATTATTGCTTTAAATTTTCTATCGCTATTCTATCTTTCGCGTAAGTTAGTATAGTTGCCGATTAGCTTTATAAAATTGAACTAAGGTTTACCTAGAAAATGCTAAAAATCATGACTGTATACGGATATACATTGGAATGTGATAGTTTTCAATTTCTGAACACTGAACGTTATCATTCAATCTAACATAAATATTTGCTTTGGCAGCATAGGCCATCAAAACCAATGATTCACTTTTTTCTGTTTTTGCGCAAATCCACGCGTTTTCATTTGTAGAAACTTTATAAGCGATAAGCCCCGAGCATTGTTTAGGCCAGTCCAAAATTGAAATTACAGTGCCTTCACAACTAGGAGCTGCGGTAGCTGACGTAGATACTAAGATGAGAAGCAATATGCTTAAATAGTTTTTCATAAAAAAATCCTTTTTGTGAATTAGTTTGTCGATACGAATATTTTGAGAACGAAGTATCCAAAATATTCGATATTGCAAAAAACACTTTATTATATTTCAATTGAGTAAACTTTTTTGACTCCAGTGTTCCGCAACCCCAACTGGTTAAGTGACGTAATTTTACTTCCTAATTTTGAGCTTGAGCTGCCGTCAATTTTTATTTTATAAATCCTTCATTGCTCATACACATCGGACTTAGATGGGCAGGGTGAAAGATAAATCACTAAGCTAAATAAATAGTACGTTTCATTTCCGCCTCATCATTTAACGATTGCAATATCTTTTGAATTTACGTGGGGCCAGGGGGATGTTTTGCACTCAATATACCTAAATTTTAATCTGTAACCGCTCGCCATTGCCATCATGGCCATACTGAGCGCATCTTTTTCGAGCTCATCAGATTCATCTACGACGGCTTTTTTTGCATTGCAGCCAATCTCTTCTTCAAAGTCTATAATCACAGAGCCTACACGTCTTATTTCTTTCACTATTCCTGGAGTTGAGTCAGCGGCATTTACAGTAAGATTTGCCATCAAAAGAGAAACTAATAATGCAAGCTGTATTAGTTTTTTCATCGCTAATTGTTCCTTAAATAAACAAATGGTGAACCTTCTCTATAGGGCCAGCCTCGGTTTCGAAAAATTTTCCAGTTGCTGCACCAACCATGGCGTTTAAAGTTGCAAAACAGGTGAGAACACTTATGATAAATTTCATAAAACTCAAAACTAGTCTTTATAAATTCTAATATAATTAACTTGCGGTTCTGTTCCGCATCCGGTGGTTACATTCTCGTCGTACCAGATTTGTACATCGGCGTTTGTAGTCAGGGCGGCGAGAACAACACTTGAGATATCACTTCCATCAATGCGTTTAATTCTGAATCGATGCGTCGTGTTCGTGTTGTTTTCTTTAAATCCGATAGTTCGGCAGTGGGGCGCAATGTGGCCTTCGGTAAACTGGATTTTACCTTTTTCGGTGCTTTGAACGGCCGCGTGTGCGGTAGACAGAAATGTCAGACTAATGAAGATATAAACTAATTTCACGGGCGTAATCCTTGCCTCTTTTTAATCCGTTAATTTTATGTTGCTATATTGGATGCTTCTACGCAACCTATTTATTCTCAAACTTTAGCCGAATGCAAAATTATGAATTACTTAAAACTTCTTTTTGCTTGTTCTCTGTTTTCAGCTGGATTTTCCGCTCTGGCCACGTATAACGTAAACGCCTGTGATACCACTATCACTCGCGTCACCGCAACATCTCAAGGTGGCGGGAGGGTATTAATCATCCCCAACGAAGCGAGTCTTTCTAATCTTAACTGCACACCACCGGAAGGCAGATATGTGACACTCGCCAAAAGTCACCCGTTATTTTCAGAAATCTATTCCATGGCGCTGACCGCAGTGACAACCAATGCCGAAGTGAGATTGCGAATCCATGAAGACACAGCACTGTGCGAAATTAATTACATGTGGATAAAATCAAGTTCTGATAATTAAAACGCTTCTTACTCTCATCAGAAGTTTGCCTCTTGAAGTGATAGGAAATCGAGTTCACAGGTGTCGTCGCTGGAATGTGCCCTAACTTTCAACCCGGTTGTATAAGCGGTCAGAGCAATACTCGTGACCTGAGTAATAAACGCTTCTGAATGCTGGGAATAGGTCAGGGTGGCAACACCATTGCAACCCTCGACCTGCTTGAGAGTGGCGTTTTCGGAGAAATACAGTTTAAGTACCTTGTTGTTTGAAAAGTCATAGGTTTTAATGCCCCTAAGTTTCCCAAATGCAATGGTGTCAGCCGTTGCGTTACTGATGCTCAAAAAGGCAAGAGTAAATAGTAGCGATAAAAATTTCATGCACATTCCTGTGTACTTTTGGTAACTCAGAAAGTTCCTATCAATTTGCAAGTTGTCGTCGCATGGCGACGGGCCTTACGACTCGGACTCGCGACGTTATAAACAATATCAAACTGTTTCTCAGCCATATAGAGCGCGAGCACAGCGGCGAATAAATCTGTATCTTCAAAATCGATATAAAGCCGGTTAGCACTGCAAGTTTCAGGTAATTCTTTATCAATTTTGATGAGATGGGCTGTGCTACCGGCTTTACTCTGAGCATAGACTTTCTGAATATTAACACCATACATGACAGTATCCGCATTGGCGCTGAATGCGAATAGCATTGCAATTGGGACGAGTATTAGACGGTGCTTCATCTGTACTTTGTTCTCCTGTTAGTGATGTTTTTTTATTTATCGTTAGCACAGGCTTGCCGACATGTCATGTTTAATTTTCATTAGGCAGTTATTTAAAGTTAAGCTGAGAACGCGCTTTTAAAATCCTTAATTAAATGTTAAGACTATAATGAACTTCAGGTCTGGATGACTTGACAGGGAAGATTACTAAACTTCTTTGAAAATAAACTAATAACAATAAGCGTAGCTATCAGCAATGGAATGTTAAATGAACAGATTATTACTTACTATTTTCTTCTGCATACCTAGTCTCGTCCTCACGCATTCCTCTTTTGCAGAATCACAGCAAATCCCGACTGACAGAAAAATTCACCGAATGAGCACTTATGGAAACCAGGCATTCATTTTTTTCTCACCTGAATATGCAATGGCACAGGGTTGTGGTTCTCCACGAAAAGATGTTGTCGCTATCACACTGAGCGACACTGAAGGAAAAGAGATGTACAGCGTAGCCTTACTCGCAGCTACGCAAGGATTAGATGTTGGATTTGGTGTTGGTGGTTGTCTTCAGGAGAACGTGAAGGCCTATCGAATCGATGTCAATTTTAATTGAGTTTGCAAGCCATCAATGCCTGCTCTGAAATGATTACCCCTCAAAATTAAATAACGAATAACCAAGCTATTAGCAACGGAAAGCTTATGTCAGACTTTACTACGCTCAACATAAAAAAACTCGTCAGTCTTTGTTTCGGATTTGCGTTGATTTTTCTTAGTTCTTCTGCATTTGCATTGGATGAATCCTACGAGGTTTATGAAAAGGATGGCGACTACTATCTGAAAACAGACCCTAACTGGATACCTATCGCAGGGAGTGTCTTTATTGTCGTGCCGACTTATGCAGAGGGCGAAATCCTTAAGCTTGTTAAAGAGGGTGGGCTCTGGAGTGTAGAGGAGATAACAGCCAACGAGTTCAGCTCTATATCACCAGCGTTAGTTGAGGACGCAGTGGTAAGCTACACCGATTTGGACGGAAATGGTTTGGCTGACATAAGTGTAACACTCGGGAGTGCAGCGGGAGATGAGCTTGTTCAGTTGATAGCAAATTCGGGGGGCGGTAGTTTTTATGCCAGAAATGAAGCGCCCTCAGTTGAAACACCCGTTGCGCCGTCATTAGCGGGATTACCTCCTCAGGACAATGCATCTGCCCGAGTCGGGACTTTGGCCGGCGAATTTCGTGTGGATGAATCAGGCTCTGCAACGTATCAAATTCCTATTGATATTATCGCAGGACCTGGTGGTATCAAACCTCAAGTATTGGTTAGTTACAATTCGACTTCGGGTCATTCTAATATGGGAATTGGCTGGAGTTTGAATGCGACATCCGTGATTTCAAGATGCCGACAGACATTCGAAACTGACGGAATTGACCTTACCATCTCTGGTGATATCGAAGATAGATTTTGTCTTAATGGTCAACGGTTAATATTAGTATCTGGTCAATATGGTCAAAGCGGTAGTGAGTACCGGACTGAAATTGACTCGCAAACCCGAATTTCCGCATCCGGAACGAGTGGGAATGGCCCGTTGAGTTTCACTGTTGAGCAAGCGGATGGTTCTACATCATACTACGGAAGCGATGCGAAAAGTCGATTGAAGAAATCTGACCAAACGGTCCTTTTCTGGTACTTATCCAAAATAGAAGATAACGTTGGAAATATTATTCAATATGACTATTACAATGGTGAGTTTGGGGTAAATGAGGTAGCTGTTAAGGAAATAACTACTGGGTCATCAACGATTGAGTTTCTCTATGATTCTAACCCCAGCAACCCAAGTATCCTTCCACGAAGCTTTTATGTATCTGATACCAATTTACAGCAGACGGCTAGACTTGATGAAATCAAGCTTTATCAGGATACAGTATCCTATGGTAATTATATTTTTTCATATGAAGTGGCAACTGAGGCTGTTTTTGACAGCGATAACAATGCTCCTTTGAGATTGGCTTCTATAGAAAATTGCGACGGCGGTTCAATATGTAAAGAGCCTATTAGCTTCAACTGGAGTTCATCTACGTTAAGGAATACTGTGTGGTATGCCGATGAAGTCGATTACAGTTCCTTAGCAGGAGAATACTACAGAAGTATTCCAGTTGATGTTAATGCGGATGGTTTTGATGATGTTATTCTAGTTATGAAGTCTGGAGACACATTTAAGGTATACATATCATACAATGAAGAGGGAGCTTCCTTTACAACTCCTCAGAATCTAACTCAATCTGTAAATACAAACAATTCGTTTGAAATGTTTCCTCTAGATATTGATGCGGATGGCCAGGTGGAACTTGTTATTCCCTACGGTTACAGCTCAGGCACCCCGGCATGGTATTACTATGATTTCTCCTCTCGGAGACTGCATGCTCTCGGGCACGATGTTGACAGAACGGCTGTTTACAATAAATGGATGGATGTCAATGCGGATGGATTTCCTGATCTTATATATGAAAATCAAACTCTCGGTTCGCTAACTTTATATATAAATGACAATGGAACACTGTCTGCGCCATATGAAGTAGACACGCGAGAACGCCTATTCACATGTGATGATGAACACCCCATAGGTAAAAAGCAAATAATCCTTGAGAAAAATAGCATTGTCGCAGACTTTAACGGTGATGGTAGGGGAGACGTTACGGCAAAAATTGTCTACTCATGCACAAAAGCGCGAGGCGCTACAATACAAACCCAATTCTGGAATGCTTTTAATTTTATTTTAAATGAGACTACAAACGCTTACGAATTAGCCGCACTTTTAGATGAAAATAGTCAAATACCATTAAGTAGCGGTTATGAAGTGAAGACCGTATATGGTGACTTTAATGGTGATGGCCTTACTGATATTTTAGTTAAGAATGGCTACAACGGTAGTGACGGGTGGAATTTATATCAAAGCCACAGTAGCACTATAGAACTCGTCGACTCACAAGTTTTAAAATATGATAACGGGTCAATTGTCAAAGGCGATGAAATTGTTAATACGTCGGTTATAGATGTCAACCAGGACGGATTAGGTGATATTGTTTATCAAAAGAAGTCTGATGGCGATTGGTATTATCATCTGTTCGATGGAAGCATATTTCAAACGCCAGTGAAACTTTACAGTGCACTGTATGATGAATATCGCTACGTTTCTTATCTGGCAAATTTCGATGGTGATTCTGATTTAGATTTCATGCGGGCTGATATTCAGTCAGAAACAATCAGACCTTATTATGGCACTTCTGGGGCACTCAACAATCGAAACTTGTTAAGGAGTATCGATTATGGTTATGGGCTTTCTACAACGATATCATACAAGAGATTAAACGACCCTAGTGTGTATACAAAAGGAACTGGCGCATCTGATTTTATCTATGGTGCCGGTTCACCAGTCTTTGATTTAATTAGTTCAGCCTTAGTTGTCAGTGAGGTTCTTTCATCAGCCCCTGGCTACGCAGGCACGGTTTACGAATCAGATAACACACTATCGGTTGAGTACTTTTATGAAGGCTTGCGCGCTCAGGCTGGCGGTCGCGGCATGCTGGGCTTCGAGAAGCTGACGACCTATGACCCGCAAACCGACGTGACGTCAGAAACACGCTATCGTCAGGACTTTCCTTTTACGGGGATGCCGCTGGCCAGCGTCAGTTACATGGGCGCGCCGGATAATGGCCTGGACGAGGATGGCGACAAGCTGGTCCCTGATTCCATCACGTTAAGTTATGCAAAGAGCACGTACGATAAGAAGACCTTTAAAGGCGGCCGCGTTGTTTATCCCTACCTGACTAAGAGTGAAGATTACAGTTACGCTTTGAATGATGCCGGCACCAGTAGCTTTGAAATAGCTCATACAGTGACGGATAACACTTATCAAACGTACAGTGACAATCATGCCAACCTGACGAAAGTCACCGTTAAAACTTATGATTCTAATAGCACACAGAAGGGCAGCGTAGTTACCACAAATAGCTACGGTTCAGAGAGTGTTGCTGATTGGTGGCTTGGACGTGTCACGTCGACTTCTGTTACGCACAGCAAAGCGGATAGCTTCCCGAATAATAATATTACGCGACAGTCAAGTTTTGATTATTACTCCAGCGGTGCATTTGCTGGCATGCTGGAGTATGAACGAATATCCGGACCGAATAACGCATCGAGCCTGTCAACACGCTACTGTTATGACAGTTTTGGTAATGTTAAGCAGAAAATTCAATTTGACGGAATGGGTACCAAAGATTGCTCTGCAAGTGATGTAGATACAGATACAACATTAACTACGGTTTTCCGACGTGAGTGGCAAATTTATGACGGCAATGGTCAGTTTGTTGATGAAAGTGGTAACGATAAGTTCACGCTCAATACCGTTGTTGACAGAAATGCCGCGGGGCAGGTGACGAAGTCAACGGATATAAACGGGGTTGTTTCGCGGTTTGCTTACGATTCATTTGGGGTTCTGTATGCCCAAAGTAATAGTGCCGGAGGCTATACCCGGGTTCACCGTCGTTTGGCAAGTAACCTGTGGGGCGGTACGCCGGCTATCAGCGAGCCGTTTGAATATGCTGAGCGGACACTGACCGCGGGCGCTCCTTCTATATATAAATATTATGACCAGATGGGGCGACAGGTAGCGACGGTTAAGCAAGGTTTTGATTCTAACGAATGGATCCACCAATATGTTCGGTACGACAGCTATGGCCGTGCTGTCAGCCAGACTATTCCGATTAAAGTCTCTGGACTTAGCAGCGCCGTGTTCAGTTGGAATCTTGAGGCGACGAACACGGAATACGATGTGTTCGGCCGTATTAAGTCTGTTACCAGTGCCGATGGCTCCGTGTCTGAAATTACCTACAATGGCCTGACAACAGAGACCTCTGTGACGTTCGATTCCCTTAATCAGGGTATGAAAACACAGGCTAAAACAGAGACGAAGGACGTTTTAGGGCAAACGGTGGCTGTTAATGACGGTGTCAATCCTCTGACCTATTCTTATGACGCCACAGGAAACCTCACGAAAGTTAAAGATACTTCTGACGTGCTGGTCGTCAACACTTACAACAGTCTGGGTCAGAAGGAGCGGATGGATGACGTTGACAAGGGCACATGGACCTACGAATATAATGCTTTGGGTGAACTGATTAAACAGACCAGTGCAAACCAGGTCGTCACAGAGTTCTATCGTGACAGTATCGGCCGGACCGTTTTCCGTAAGCAGGGCGGTGAGGTGACGTATTATGCATTCGATAACCATCAACTTGAGAAAGAATGTGTAACAACCAGTTCAACTATTGACAGTACGAGCTGTAATTCAGCTGCAATCCCAGAAAAAAACTATTACTACGATACGTTCGGCAGAGTAGAGCAGACCATCACGATTGTTGATGACCAGTTCTTCTTCGATTCAGTGACCTACGACCAGTATGGCAGAACGTTCCAGCAATTTGATGCCAGTGGGTCATTCCAGGGCACTCGCAATCATTACAATGCCCAGGGGTATCTCTTTAAAGTTTCTGAGGCGAGAAGCAGCGGTGGAGGTAATCCGCTTGTCTATCAGGAAATTGAGTCCATGGATGCTTACGGTAACGTCACATCCTTTAAACTCAACAATGGCAAAACGGTGACCAGTAAGCTGTATGACAGCAAAACCGGCTATCTCACTGACATTCTGACGAGTGTCAACGGGTCCGGACTGCTGCAGGATAATCACTATGAGTTTGACGCCATTGGAAACTTAAGAAGTCGTACCCGGGACACTCTGAAAAGTACATCGGCTTACCATGAGGAAGCCTTTAAGTACGACAGCTTGAATCGACTGACGCACATTAATAATGTCGAGCAAGTGCGGTACTTCGATAACGGTAATATCAAATGGAAACGAGGAATTGGCTACTATTGTTATGCAGGCTCAGGCCCACATGCCGTAAGCGGTATAGGAAGTTCAGCAAACTGTTCGAACAATACTTACGATTATGACAACAACGGCAATATGCTCACTGGCCGGGGTCGCGACATCGATTACAGTTATTTTGATAAACCGCTGTCCATTGAAGCCGCGGGGGAAACGACGACTTTTGCTTATGATACAGCACGGCGCCGGTTTAAGCGTGAGACCACCAATGATGGCGAAGTCACTACGACATACTATGCCGGTAACGTTGAAAAAATCTACATTAACGGTCAGTACAACAAGACCATCCGGTATATTCCGGGTGGGATGAGTACAACGTACAGCACCGGTATCACCAAGCGACATTATGCGCTCAAAGACCACCTGGGCAGCACGGACACACTGGTAGATGAAAACGGCAAAATCGTTGATAAGCTTTACTTCGACGCATGGGGCAAACAGCGGTCAATCAATAAGAGCGACTGGGAGCCGACCACGCAGAGCCTGGCGGCCCCGTCACTGATTTCAGCGCTGGATATTACGCAGCGAGGTTTCACTGGTCATGAAGGGATAGTGCATGCAGGGATTATCCATATGAATGGTCGGATCTATGATCCAACCTTGGGTAGGTTCTTGCAGGCTGATCCGTTTATCCAGGCCCCTCAAAACAGCCAGAGTTATAATCGCTATTCTTACGTGTTGAATAACCCATTGAGTTACACCGATCCTTCAGGTTATTTTATTGACAAAATATTCAAAGGTTTCAATAAACTGCTGGGTGACTTTGCACCATTTGTTGCAGTGGCACTAATGTTTATACCCGGTGTTGGGCAATGGGCTGCCGCTAGCATGTGGAATGCAGCTGTTGTAGGATTTGCCGCTGGCGGTATAGCCAGCGGAAGTTTGAAGGGAGCTTTAATAGGAGCATTTACTGGCGCTGCATTCCAACAAATAGGTCAGCATTTCAATACCAAGGGGATATTCAATAAAACTGGAAATCGATATGGGTATACTCTTTCTGGCGACAAGTTGCATAGTTTCGGTGGTAATTTACTGACATCGGGACAGATAACCCAACAAATAGCATCTCATGCTGTTGTCGGTGGTATTGCTGCCGAGCTAGCAGGTGGTAAATTTGGGCACGGCTTCTTTAGTGCTGGTGTTACTAAAGGAATTGGTGGCGCATATCTACCCGGAGGTTCAGACTTGACCAGTGGAGAAATCGCAAAAGGGACTGTTGTATCTGCTGTTATCGGAGGTACTGCCTCGGTAATCTCTGGAGGTAAATTTGCAAATGGCGCTCAGACAGGGGCATTCCAGTTTTTGTTTAATCAAGCTCAAAAATTTCGATTCAAAATGCAGAGCGGATCTAGAAAACTTATGGCGGTTGACGTAAGTAGAACTTTTCCTAAAGAAGAGTTCGGTGAAACTGAATCTATCGGGCCATTTAGTGCAGCAGCAAAAGTGATAACTCCTGATATTGAGCTTATTTCCGATAATTCTTATCTAAGATCACTTGGTCGAGCATCAACTATCGTCAAGTTTATGGATGGGATAGGTACTATTGATGTGACGATGGTTGAAACTGTAGAGTATGCAGAAAATAGATATCGTTATACTTTCGATAAAATCGATATAAATACCAATCAAGTGATAGGTGTAGACTATCAATTTACAACGGAAATTGATTATTCACAGCGATTTGTCATAGATAGTAAATTAGAATTTTCTAATGCTAGATATTGGTGGCAAAATTAGAAAATATGTTGTAAAAATTAATTAGAGATAATCATGTTGAATAAAAATTTAATTTTTTTTTCATTGGGAGCAATTTTAGCATCAGGAATAACATCCACTTATTTTAAGGTTGTTTCAGATCCGCAAAGTGCTCTTATCCTAGTTCACAAAAGCTGGAAAAAGTGTGTTGAGGGTATTCTAGAGTATAAAGGGAGTGTTAACAAAGTCTCAAGGATTTCATTTCCTAGTATCTTTAGCGATTGGACCGTGATGGAAATAGTTCCAAGTGAAAAGTATATTGATTTAGAAAAAAACTATTCAACCTGTCTTTTAAATGGGTATATGGACACTTCAATTAATGATCCATCCTTAGAAGAAAAGATAGGTTATTATGACAAATTATATGATGGTAAAATTTATATTCACCATAGTCCTCTAAATAGACAAGTGAGAATTTATTTCGAAAGTAGAAATGGTTATAAATAGCGAGGCCGCTTTCAAAATACTATACCTAACTAAACGAGTTTATTAAATTTAAAATAAAATAGAGTTACTAATCATTAATATTAAAAGGAATTTAAAATTGAAGTTAAATAATAAGTTTTATCAAGTCTTTGCTTTACTATTTTGCGTATCATCTTCGTTTTCTAATGCTGCAACTTATTACAAAATCACCGCAGAAGATGCGGAAGGTGCAATGATCAGAAACCCCGCGAACTGCGATGGTGACATATCAGATGGCAATGGCGATCTGATAGAAGCCGGGTATTTGTACAGAGGTAAATGCGACGGTGCCGGAAAATCGCCAGAGATTGCTGGAACGCATGAATATCAAAAATATATTAAATTTTCTACCGATCCTGCTGTTACACATTCAGGCAATGATAGAACAGAACTCGCGATAACAGACCGTTTTTTCCCGTTCAACGAAAACGTATACATTGGCTTTAGAATGATGATCCCCAGTGATGTAGACATCTCCGATAAATCATATTATCTCATGCAACTCTGGCAGTGTTCCCCACAATCCCCGATTGCGGGTATCCGAGTGAACAATGGATATAGCCATAAAATTAACTTTATGACTCGTCGTGATAGCGGCAACGGTGCCAGTTTCGTGTCACATGATCTATTGCCTAATGTGTGGCATGACTTTGTATTTAAAGTTAACGTTGACCCAACAGGTCAAGGCAGTGCTACTGTTTGGAAGGATGAAAATGGTACGCCAGCTAGCTTTGCTGGAGCTTTCGGATTTTATACTGACGGCAAATGTGACGGTGGCGGCGAGCCTAGACAGGGGTTTCGTTTGAAGCTCGGGATTTACAAAGGTAATGAACCTGGAAAGTATTTTGAAGTTCAATACGATGATATTAGAGTTGGAAACTACTATAGTTCGGTTAAACCCTGGTAAAATCTTGGTCGCCAGTTAGCCGTTTGACTGATAAAGTTTCACAGTGATACCTTCGATGGAGTTTTCTATCTGTCATTGCGATTTTTTAAAGTGTACTAGTGTGGTTACTACTGGATACTGATGGTTTGACCTTCCCCCTGAATTAGCACCAATCTCTCGATGAGATTTTTCATATTATGCTGCCCGTTTTGCACACTCAACAGGCGGCAGGTAATTCAGTGATCTATGTGGTCGAACGTTATTGTAATGTTCGCGCCATGGCCGAATTCATATACTAACTGCACCGGGCCCAAAAATTAAAACGGTGAGCTATCGTTACTTCTCCATTTTCTTTCCGGCAAGAAGGTAAATGTCATGAAGTATCAACAGCTCACCGAGAATGAAAGGTATATGTTGTCTGCGCTCAGAAAGCAAGGATTGACTGTACCGGATATTGCGGCTGCACTATCAAGACACCGTTCAACTATCTGGCGTGAAGTAAAAAGAAATTCCTGCTGGGGAATTGATGGCGCGTATCGTCCTGCTATCGCCCAGCGGCGGACGCGCGTCAGACGAAGAAAGAGCCGCAAAGGTATCAAGCTCCAAGAATCTGATTTTACCCTAGTGAAGGTATTACTGCGTCATGAATGGAGCCCTGAGCAGATATCAGGGTTCATGAAACGACACGGTCATAAATGCGTTAGTCACGAAAGCATTTACCAGTATATCTGGCGTGACAAAGCTGCAGGCGGCGCGCTTTGGCAGAACCTCAGGCAGTCTCCCAAGCGAAGAAGAAAACGTTACAAAGCCTATGACAGCCGAGGCCGACTGGCTGATAAACGCCATATCACAGAACGTCCATCTTCGGTGGAAGACCGAGAGGAAGTGGGACATTGGGAGATAGATACGGTCATCGGTCACGGCTCGAAAGACTGCATAGTAACACTGGTGGAACGGGCTACAGGTTACCTGCTCATTGGAAAACTACCCGACCGAACAACAGCTTCGCTAAACAAGGTGACGATAAAGCTGATTAAGAATAGTCCTCTTCCGGTAAAAACAATTACTGCGGATAACGGTACCGAATTTCACCAATACAAAGAAATAGAAAAACGGACCGGTACATTGTTTTACTTCGCTACGCCCCACCACTCCTGGGAGCGAGGAAGCAATGAAAATGCGAACGGTTTAATCAGACAATATATCCCAAAGCGAACATCCATGAAGGAACTGACTCAGGAAGGATGTACTGCAATAGAAAGGCGGCTTAACAGCCGCCCAAGAAAACGATATGGCTTTAAATCGCCGTGGGAGATGAAGAATGAGCATGTATGATCAATGTTGCACTTGGAAGTTGATACTAGGCCGCTTCAATTTTGAATTCATCTGGATAGCGTTTACCGCTCATATACACCTCTCTTTTCAGTTAGTTTATCTAACTGAGAGGCGTCTAGGAAATTAGTGGCGATTCATCAGGACTGAAATTTGTACCTTTCTCCTTTGCCATGTTGTCTCCTAATTTTGTTTTGCTGCTATCATAGTAGTTCTACTCAGGTGGTCAAATTGACTACGCGACCACAATGGCTCATAAAAGTGACGGTGGAGCTTAAAGCTCATGAGGCGATCCGAAATCCGCCAGAATATGCAAGATCCTCGATTCACTTAACAATCGCCACAAATAACACATAAAAATTGTCTTGAAGAAAATTCCTCTGGTACAATCAGTTCGATAATAAGAGATATTCAGACGAGACACCGATGATATACAAAGCCCAGAGCCCGGCAGGTTTTGCTGAGGAGTACATTGTTGAGTCAATTTGGAGCGGCCGCTTTCCACCGGGAACGATTCTTCCGGCAGAACGAGAACTGTCCGAACTGATTGGCGTCACTCGCACCACATTGCGCGAAGTACTACAACGTTTAGCCAGAGATGGCTGGCTGACTATTCAGCATGGCAAGCCGACCAAGGTAAACAATTTCTGGGAAACTTGCGGCCTGAATATTCTTGAAACCCTGGCTCGCCTTGATCAAGATGGTATTCCCGAGTTGGTTGATAACCTGTTAGCAGCACGCACTAACTTGAGTGCGGTGTTCATTCGTATGGCTATTCGGAACAACCCTGAAGACTCGGCAGAAATCATTGCTCGTTATCTGGAAGTGGAAGAAGACGGTAAAGCCTTTGCGCACTTCGATTACCAACTCAACCACGATTTAGCGTTGGCATCGGGGAATAAAGTCTTCGTGCTGATGATGAATGGTTTCAGAGGGTTGTATTCCCGTATTGGTGGATACTTCTTCTCACACCAAACAGCCCGTGATGTGGCGAAAGACTTTTACAGCAAGTTGCTGGAAACGGCAAAATCCGGTGAACATGAGAGTGTACCGAATCTTATCCGTCAGTACGGTATCGCATCCGGCAAGGTGTGGTCGCAGATCCGCGAAGATATGCCAAAAGATTTGGTCGATTGATTTAAAAGAAAGAGGCTTATGCCTCTTTTTTTATTCCTGTAGTTTAGTATGTGATTTCTAACTTTATGTCTTAGTTTAACGAGTAGTTAAATAGCTTGTTAAAGGAGACAGAGTGATGTCCAAATCAGATACCATCAAAAGTAAACTGAATGACGCTGAAGATTTTGCCCGTAAAGTTTGGCTTGCAGGCTTAGGCGCTTATGGCAAAAGCGTGGAAGAAGCGCAGGGCCGTTACGAGAAGCTAAGCACAGAAGCGTCGAAAGTATTCGATGACTTAGTGAAAAAAGGTGAATCGTTAGAAGACGATGCCCGTACCAAGTTCAAAGAAACATCCGACGATGTTGAAAACCGTGTTAGCGATGTGCGTAAAAAGCTTGGTCTCGATGTCGACAACACCGATCAGCGCATCGAAGAATTGTCTGCGAAGATCGACGCCCTCACCGAGGCGGTAGCAAAGCTGGCTGCCAGTAAGTAAGTCGATTTGGCGCTGGTAACACGCCGTTAGCAGCGCACTCGAGACGTAATTTACTGACAAAGGGCATTATCATGACAGCGAGAAATAAACCTAATGGTCCATTAACGGGTTGGTTAGAAGCGGGTAGTGAGCTTGTGGCAGAGCAATTAGCCGGTGTGACCAAGCAGGTTAATGCGCATATTGAAAATCAGCAACGCACCATCGATGAGCTTCAAGCTAGAGGCGCGGTGCTGGATGCAAAAATAAAGCAAGCGCTTTCACCGGCAACCGTTTTAGATAACGTTGAACAAATGGTTAAAGCGAATCCGCTTTGGTCGTTGGTGCCTACGTTTAATAACAAGGGCGCAAAAAGGGCAGAGCAGCTTGATGCACTGTCAGCCAAAGTGGATCTGTTGGTCGAGCAGGTGGCTCTGCTTGCTGCGAAAGAAGCTAAAGTAAAAGCAGAAAAGTTGGCCGCCGAAAAGCTAAAACAAGCTGAGGCGGAAGCCGTATCATCAGCATCCACAGAGACGGTTGTAAAACCTGACGACGATAAAGTCGCGACGCCGGAGAAACCCACTCGTCGACCTTCTACCCGCAAGAAAACGGTAGCGACGACGCCGAAAGTGAAAACACGCTCAGTGTCGACGGCAAAACCACCAACAAGAAATTAAGTTAACGCCGGCTAGGTGTCGGCGTTTTCAACATATTCACCGCCAAATGATCTGGTTTTTCTTATCAGCATAGAACTCATGGGCTTCCCAATATGCCGGAATATGATTATCCACATCGTCCATGGTGAAGTTCTTGCGAAGCAAGCTCATGATCTCCGCCATTCTCTCCCGGTCCATGGTCATCAGCTTTTGTTTGCTTTTGTCGTAATAGAGGTTGCGTTCGGCAGGAATGCGCACCTCTGTTGTGGGCGAGCAGAACTGCTGCTGTCTGGAAACGACCCTACAGATAGGCTCATCCGGTTTTTCCGGATTCAGTCTTGTTACGATGGCATATTCATAATGATTTTTCTCTTTACCGTCGTCACCCACAGGAATAAAACACACCCCAAATCCAATGGGGAAATGTCCCACCATGGATATGAAATATTCAGTGAGACGTCGACTCACATTTTGCTGCTTAGCTAATTGCTCGATGAGAATATAGCTTTTCGGAATAGAGGCTCGGCTGTAAGCCGCTTTTGTTGATAGCACAAAGGAGGCATACACTTGCGGAATTTTGATGATGTCGCCAATGCCGATTTTACCAATAAAGGTATTTTGAATGATTTCAAGGGCGAAAGCGTGGCCTTCCTTGCTGCCAAAAGCCTCTTCTGGGGTGAGGGCATCCTTCAGGTAGGTCACCGTGTATTGATAATTTAATTGCAGCAGTTGTTTTCTTTCGGCATCGCTGATTTCTCTGAAGGGGTCAAGCTTACCTTGTTTGCCAATCAGGATATCCTGCGCGGCTTTATGGTTGAGGCCAATATCTTGCAGAAGCGCAGCCGTAATAACAGGAACCGCAATGTACTGCGTCCACTCATACATCTTCTCGTGGTCATCAAATCGTCCCAGTAATCCTCTATGCTTTAGCAGATAAGGGTGCTTTAGGGCATCGTCCGCCAGTATTTTATCAACCAAACGCAGTGCAAGAATCGCTTTGTAAAGGGGTCTTAGGCGTTGATGTTGGCGGGTATAACCAGGGTTATTCTCCCTTGTGAGAAGGAATAAGGTCCCGAGTACACGTGCCGTGGAATTCTGCGTTTCGAAGTAAGTTTCACCCTCACAGAGGTCTAAAATGATGCGAACTACACGCTGCAAATGCTGGTTGCGTTCATGCAGGGCTTTGTCGTATGCAGCGACTTTTTGATTGTATTTTTCAGTAAGTTCATCGAGCAGTTTTTGATTTGCACGGTGGGTTTTTACTTCGTTTATTTCCAGCGCAAGGGTATTGATCTCAGCAGTGAGTGCCGGCGCTGTCTCGAAGTAATGTTGAGCAAGTGAGACTAAGGTAGGTTTGGTTTTCCCGTTAGCGTCGACAAGCTCTGTCAGATTTTTAATTCTAACGACTAACGGACTATCAGCTTGTTCAAGTTTGCTATTCACAACAACCTTCTGAATGACGTTCCATCTAAGTAGATTCCGTTCTAGCTGATGATGTTGCGTGACCCGACACCCTGGCTTCACGTTCTTTCAGCTTAGCTAATAAACGCCTTAAAGTCTCATTAATTTTTGTATTTCTCTCAATAATATCAATGTGTTCCCACGTGGCTCTCTCACCGTCTGAAATAAGGTTGGTAACGCTTTCCAAAGTTGGGTTCGCCATAATTTGCGTCAGACTTCGCAACTGCCGTTGCGGGAGAATGTTGATATTTCCCACATACTGTTGATCTATTATAGACCGCACCTTATGGATTGCGAGTTTGGTGCCTCGGTGATTGACCCACTTCTCCAGAATATCAAACGCAAACACACTGTTACTTTTCGCCAGTTGCCTTAAATGTTGGAATGTCAGCCCGGTAATGCTGGTTTCTTCGCTTCGGTTGGCGGGTACGAAAAGGACAGCAAGGGGATTCGTTTGGCTGACAATGCTGTGGTTAACGCCGTAAAGGCGTGATAATTGTTTGTAGGGTAAATCGGCCATCATCGAACCATCGACAAAGCGGCGATTTGGAATGTAAGGCACAATATCGCCCTGAAGATTTTTTGCTTTTAATTGCACTGGGCTGAAAAATACCGGCACGGCGGTTGATGCCCGCACCGCTTGCGTAATAACAGCTCTGGGCGATGTTTTTGCATTGAGCACTCTTGACTGCTGATGTAAATCTGCAGGAGATACGCTTACGTTTATGTGCTTACCGGAAAGCGCAAAAGCTTCGTCAAAGGTCATAATGTCGAACAGTTCAATTAACGTGTTTTCCAGCGCCCGACTGTCGAACAGTGATTTTTTCCCGAATCCCGACCAGTGCCGCCAGTATCTGAATTTTTCCAGAATAAATTCCGGGGCTAAACACGCTTCTAATTCTGATTGTTTTCGTGTGCCAATAAGGGCGGCGATAATTGCGCCTGCGCTGGCACCGGAAATCACGCCGGGCAGTAAGTTTTGCTGGTTCAGTGATTTTACGACTCCAGCATGAAAAATACCCAGTCCGGCACCGCCAGACAGCATCAGACATGATTGACCAAACGCGTACGTTGTCTCTTCAAAAAAGCGTTTTTTCTCATAGAAATCCACCAATGATTCGTCGGCTTCATAAATGGTGTCAAGGGCGGTGACAACTTCATCGATAAAAGTCTGGATAAGATCTTTCGTCCCTATTCGGCAATGGCCGAGCAGAGCGGGATTGGCGATATTCCCAAGGTTCCCATGCAGCCCCTCATGAATGATGGACATCAGGCCGTACACATCCTGCAGCTTTCTTGCTGCCTGCATTCTTTCTACCCGTTTGCGGATAAGGCGGTAATCATAATGCTGACTTACGTCTTCGTTTTTCCACTCATCAGCGCCAGACAGCGCGTCGTGAGCGAGACTGGCTTCACGGTAAGTGGGGTAATCTGCAGCATTCGCTATTTCTTTTTCAATTGCAGATAGTCCAGGGGGGAAAATGGCCATACTTTACCTCTTTAACGATGCTACCCAAGCTCGCCTTTGCTCATACGCATGATCTTCCTCTATGCCACTTTCGTAACGGTTTGCAAGCAACGAGTACAAGCCTGATAGCAGGATTATTAAGAGTGTAGAAAGCCTGATTTGAAATTACACCCTAATTTCACCCCCTGGATTTATCCGCTGCGCCATCCAAATCATGTTTTGCTGATAAATGTTTGCTAATTCGCGGTTCTGCCTTTAGCCTGAACCTATGTTGATAAAATAACCAGAACACAATAGCTTGCATGGAATGGAACGCTGAAACGCTGAGCTTGCTGTCTATCCCGCTGATCAGTGCGATAGTTGGTTGGTTAACAAACTACCTTGCCGTGAGGATGATGTTTTATCCTATCGAGTACGTGGGTTACCGCCCTTGTTTTGGTTGGCAGGGCCTGATCCCGGCCAAGCGCAGGGAAATGGCTGAAATTGAAGTCGAGCTGGTGCTCGGCAAGCTGCTTAGTGTTGAGGAATTGGCGGGGCGCTTAGAGGGCGACGTGCTGGCGCTGTCTATCGAGCGCAGGCTCAAACAGGTGTTACGGGCCGTGGTTAACGAGGTCATGGAAGAGTCTGCACCGGATTTATGGGCTGCCATTCCTGTGCAAGGCAAAAATCTGGTTTATCGTCGCATCGAAAACGACATGCCTCACGTGGTGAAAAAGCTGGTCACCGATTTTCAGCTCAATATCAACGAAATCTTAGATATTAAGGAGCTGGTGGTAGAGCAACTGGTGAAATCCCCTGAGCTCATTAATGAAATCTTTCTTACTGCTGGTGAAAAAGAGTTCCCTTTCATTGTTCGTTCGGGGTTCTATTTTGGCTTTCTGTTTGGCTTACCTACCATGTTGTTGTGGCACTACTTTCAGGCTTGGTGGCTGCTCCCTCTGGGCGGATTGCTGGTGGGATATATCACTAACTGGATTGCCATCAAGATTATTTTTCAGCCAAAGCGTCCTATCAAGATTGGCCCCTTTACGTTGCAGGGCATGTTCCTGAAACGACAGCAGGAAGTGTCGAAGGTTTATGCCGATATCATAGAGCGAAAACTGATCACGCCACAAAATATTACTCATGTGATCCTGCATGGTTCAGGTTCGGCGCAGTTGCTTGAGCTCATAGAGCTGCATGTGAATGATGCTATTGAGCGGTATGTCGCCGTTGCCCAGCCGTATTTCGCATTAGGCGTGGGGTCGGATAACTATTTCCGCATGAAGTCACTCGCGGTGAAGCGCATCTTTGAAAATTCCGATAAGTACTTGTTCTATGCCTACGATTACGCCCATGGTGCGCTACGGGTGGGCGATGATTTATGTTTGCGCATGCAGGCGCTTTCGCCCGAAGAATTTGAAGGGGTGTTGCGGCCGGCTTATAAGCAGGATGAGTGGAAACTCATTGTTACCGGGGCACTGTTAGGGTTGGCCGCCGGTATTGCCCAGCTAACCTTGATATTCGGAGCGCCATTCTGATTATGAAAACCGCAGAGCGCATATTGTATACCGCATTGAGCTTGTTTAATGAACACGGTGAAAACAGTGTAACCAGTGTCGATATTGCTTTGGAGCTCGATATCAGTCCGGGGAATTTATACTACCATTACAAAGGCAAGGAAGTGATGGTGGAAAAATTGATCGCGTTGCATAAAAGCCAGATGTTGCAGGTATTACGGCGTGATTTGCTCGACAAAGTGGAGGGAGCAGAGGCCTTTTACTACCTGTACCTGATTATCGAAAAAATGCATGTGTTCCGTTTTTTCTATCGCAGTCCGGGGGATTTGGCAGAGAAATACCCGCATAGTCACAAAATAAGAAACAACGTAATAGATGCATTGGAGTCACAGCTGCATAGACTGCTGCAACAAATGACGGAACGAAATGAATTATTGGCCAGTAAAAGCGAATTGCTTCTGCTTACAGAACTGTTGTCACTCATTCTTACCCAATCATTCCAATATGATCAGCTGAGCCGCCCGCTCGACGAGGATGCGCAGCGCTACCATTGTTTATCGTTGGTGCTTACCAGTCTGCTACCTCGTTTACGTTTACCGGAAGAAGAGTTGTGGTCTCTGCAAAAAGGCATCGATAGCCATAGTTTGGCCAATCTTAGACGCCCTCACTTACAGAATACGCAAAGCGAACTACCGGGCGAGTCAGTCTGATGTCTCGTTCTTTGTCATTTCTTGATAAATCCTTTTGGTTGGCGGAATCTGACGCCAGCCCTAAACATGTGGGTTGTCTGCAAATTCTTGCAATGCCTGACGACGCAGACCCGACGACCTATGTCGATGCACTTTTTCGGGAAGTGAAAGCGCACGATAAAGTTACCCCGCCGTTTAATTGCCGGATAAAAACGTGGCTATCGTATCCGCTGGGGTTACAACCGGTTAAACAGATGGACATGGATTACCATGTGCAGTGCCATCGTATTGAAGATGTGCACGACAGACAGAAGCTGGATGCGCTTGTTGAAACCCTGCATGCTTCGCGGTTAGATCCAAACAAGCCACTGTGGCAGTTCGTATTTATGCATGACAGCAAGAGCCGACAGTTTGTGATTTACGCCCGGGTTCACCACATGTACGGCGATGGCGCCACCTTGGTACGTTGGTTTCAGGCCGGCTATACGGCGAAGCCAAACCACGATGACTTCGTGCCAGTGTGGGCGCTTAAACGGTTGCGGCACAAACGTAAAAGTCTGGTGCGTTGGCGCGACCGCGCTTATGCCAGCCTACAGTTTTTAAAGGCGGCGTGGGAATGTTGCTGCATCGTTGTGCGGCTGTTGATGAAAATCATGCGCATCAACACCCACTATATGCCTGTGCCATTTACCGGAACGAAAACCCCACTAACCGGTCAGTTAAAGCCGGGTAGGGCGGTAACGACCATGGATATTGATTTTATTCGTGTGCGCGGATTGGCCAAACGAACCCGGTCTTCGGCCAATGAAATATTGCTCTGTATTTTTGATATTGCCGTTCATCGATTTCTGCATGATTACGGGCAAACCTTTAGCCGACCACTTTACACCAACATTCCCATTAATCTTCGCAAGCCGGGTGAGAAAACCACCGGCAACAAAATTGCCATTGTGCCCATTGAACTGGCTCACGGCGAGCGAGATCCGTATCTTCGTTTACGGCAGATTATTGTGAACCACAGAATTGTCAAAAATGCTGCTCAGTCGGCCACACCGAGGGCCTTCAGCGGTTATACAATCGCTATTCAAGCGGTATCACTGGTGTTTGAGTGGTTACGTCTGTCCGATTGGGTAAAACCCATCGCTAACATTCTTATCTCAAATCTGCCTGGCCCTGTGGAATACAGGTACTTAAAAGACAGTAAGTTGCTAGCCTGCTATCCGGTATCGACCATGACGCCGGGCGGGGGAGTAAACATTACGGTGATGACATACAGCGGCAAAGCAAACATTGGTCTGGTGTGTTGTAATCGTCACGTGAAAGATTTAAACCCACTGGCAAAATATGCCCAGGAAGCGCTGAATAAACTTGAGCAATCTGTCGATGATCCTACTGTGGGTATTGATGATATTGGCGAACAAATTCACCGTTATCCGCCCTCTATCGTTAGCGAATAGAAAGTGTCAGCGACTTAAGGAGTCATCAATTAACGGCTAAAAGCTAAATCGTAGGCTGTCTTTTTCTACTGAGACCTGTTTCCCCCAACGTAAAAAGGTACGCTCACGCCACCCTTCGCTAAGTTGATAGTACAAGGCATCTTCATCAAGCAGGGAAAGTAACCGGCGGGAGATATCCGGTTTATGGTGGTCGAGAATTTTCTGCTTATCGGCACTGAGAAAAAGTTGCAGGTAATTCACGATTTTATCGCTGCGCCCCGTAGTTGCCACACTGGCAACGCTGATCAAGGGTTGCGCAAGCAGATTACTAAGACTTTTCCCTAACGTGAGGCCAGGCAAAATTTGTGAAATGAGATCTTGTGTGTCTTTGATAAAACTAAAATTATCGTTAACCAATTGAATCACATCAACATCCACATCGGTTAATCGCACAATGCCCTCAGCGGGAGCGTAAACCGGCTCTGCACTTACCACCAAGATGACATGGGCGCGGTAAATTTTTGCATCGAGAACGTTCAGCTCTAATTCGGCAAAGCATTCCAACGCTAAACGCTGTTGTTGCGCGTTAAATTGTACCCGGGCTTCAGTAACGTGCACTGAACCGGCGCCGGCGGGCACATCAATGGGAAACAGGCGGGGGAAATGGGGCTGAATTAACGCGTTGAGTTCGTCGCGGCTGAAATCATCATGGGTGAGTCGGCCAATTTTTATCAGCATACCACATACCCATATTTTGCTTAGCTCCTGCCAGCTCATGGTGTCGACTGTCCTTTAGCTGTGACGTGTATTTATGACGCGTTTCAAATTAACCGTTCAACAGTAACATAAATAAAACAGACAACGGCGTTAAATTTGTTAAACTGGTACGAGCAGTTGGCGCTGACGGATTGAACAATGAATGAAGAGAAATTCGATTACGTAATTGTAGGTGGTGGTTCGGCCGGAGCCGTCATGGCCGCCCGTTTGTCAGCAAATCCATCCCTGTCAGTGTGTTTGATTGAAGCGGGAGGCGCCGACACTAATCCGCTTATTCATATTCCTTTTGGCCTTGCTTTACTTAGTCGGTTCGACAACATCGGCTGGGGCTATTTTACTGCAGAGCAGCAGGCTTTATCCCATCGCGAGTTGTTCTGGCCCCGGGGAAAAACACTAGGCGGCAGCAGTTCGGTTAACGCCATGTGCTACATTCGAGGGCAGCGAGAGGATTACGACCGCTGGCATCAGGAAGGAGCACAAGGATGGGCCTATCATGATGTATTGCCATGGTTTCGCAAGGCTGAAGATTTCTTCCGAGGCGCAGATGCCTATCATGGTGTCGGCGGACCGCTGCGAGTTGAAGCGTTAAAGCATACCGACCCGCTCTCCGATAGATTTATCGCCGCCGCTGAAGAAGCTGGGTATACGCAGAGGGATGATTTTAATCGCGAGCAGCGTTGTGGCCTTGGCTACTACCATGTTACTCAAAAAAATGGGCGTCGGTGGTCTACTGCACAGGCTTACCTTAAACCGGTGCTGAACCGACCGAATCTTACGGTTTACACCAAAACCAGTGCAGAAAAAGTCTTGTTTAATCACGGCACCGCGACGGGTGTGCAAGTGCGGTTTAAACGCAAAAATCGCAGAATTCTTGCTACCCGGGAAGTGCTGTTATGCGGCGGTGCAATCAACACTCCTCACTTGCTGATGCTTTCTGGTATCGGCCCCGGTGAAATGTTGGCGGACAAAGGAGTTCACGTACAGGTGGATTTACCTGGCGTGGGCTGTAACCTACAAGATCACCTGGATGCCATTGTGCAGTATCGGGCGAAAGGACATCACGGTTATGGTGTGGCGCTATCGGCAGTACCAAAGTATGCCGGTGCCACCTGGCGATATTTAACCGGACGTCGCGGGGCGTTTTCTTCAAACATTGCCGAGGCGGGAGGCTTTGCTTGTTCGTCACTTGCTTCAAATGGTTTACCAGATTTACAGTTTCATTTTCTGCCTGCCATTCTCGCTGACCACGGACGACGCATGGTGCATGGCTATGGTTTTGGCGTACATGTATGTGCACTGTACCCAAAATCCAGAGGACGACTGCTGTTGCAAAGTAGTCACCCTGATGACCATCCTCTCATCGATCCGAACTACCTCGCTCATCCCGATGACCTCACAGTATTAATAGACGGCGTACGACAAGCGCAGAAAATTGTGTCCTGTTCCGCATTCGATTCGGTGAGAGGAAAATCCGTATCGCCGGCTTCACATTCGTCTACAGACGAAGAAATTACGCAGTTCATTCGTGATCATGCTGAAAGTATTTATCACCCGGTGGGTACCTGCAAAATGGGCCAGAACGATGACCCTATGGCGGTGGTAGACAATCAGTGTCGGGTACGGGGGGTTAACGGACTTCGGGTCATTGATGCCTCGATAATGCCAACACTGGTGGGCGGCAATACCAATGCTCCTACTGTCATGATTGCTGAGCGGATGGCAGATCTTATTCTTCGCGGCTTGTGGCAGAACGCATAAAGACCTCTGCAGCACAGTCACACATTTCTGCCACATGGCTGGCATCGGCATAAATGCCGTCAATCAATAACCGGGCAATACCGTGGAGGGTGCTCCAGGTAACTTGGGCCAAGCGCAAGGCATCTTGATCGTCAGGCAGCAAGCCGAATTCCTGCCAAGTGCGGGTCATCGTAAGTTGATATTGAAAACACGGATAGGCCACTTCTTTTAATTGGTCGGTGGCTTGATGACTATGCCAAAGTGTTCGACCAAACATCAGTTCATACACTTGCGGGTGGCGGGCAGCATAGCCAACATACTGGTGAATGAATTCTCTAAAGCGTAATCCAGGCGCTTTATCCTGCTGCTCAAATATGGTTTTTGCTGATGTGTGCCAATCGTCAAAACCCTTCGCGGCAATAGCGCATAACAAGGCGTTTTTATCTTTGAAATGATGATAAGGGGCAGTACGTGAAACGCCCACTACCTCTGCGAGCTTGCGCAGTGAAAGGGCATCTATGCCATGCTCTTCAATAATCGCGTTGGCGGCATTAAGCAGTGCCGTACGCAAATCTCCATGATGATATTTTGAGCTGTTAGCCATAAGTCACCGTATCGCTGCTAAAGTGAGGGAAGTGTCCTTTTTAATCTTGACACTGTCAACTTTGATGTTATCTTGACGCTGTCAAGTTTGTGCAGTAAACAATTTGTTAAACTAATATCAACGTTTGGATATACAGAGGGCAAGTCATGAGCACCACACATTACCCCCATCTTTTCCGTCCACTGGAACTGGGCTTCACTCAGTTAAAAAACCGTATCATTATGGGGTCTATGCATACTGGGTTGGAAGAAATGCCCGGTGGACACAAACACATGGCCGCCTTCTACGCAGAACGCGCGCGCGGTGGCGTGGGGCTAATCGTGACCGGGGGCATTGGGCCTAATGAAGAAGGCTCTACTCACCCGATGACCCGACGCTTAGATTCCGATAAAGCGGTAGCACACCACAAAGAAGTCACCGATGCGGTGCATGCCGAGGGTGGGAAAATTTGTATGCAGATCCTGCATACTGGCCGCTATGCGTATTCTGAAAAGCTGGTGGCTCCTTCCGCTATCCAGGCACCTATTAATCCGTACAAGCCAAAAGCGCTTACAGAAGACGAAATAGCATCGCAGATCACTGATTTCGTATTTGCCGCCACACAGGCGCAAAAAGCGGGTTACGACGGCGTCGAAATCATGGGTTCTGAAGGGTATTTTCTGAATCAGTTTATCGCCGTGCGAACCAATCAGCGTACCGATGACTGGGGCGGCAGTTATGAAAACCGTATTCGTTTGCCTGTGGAAGTGGTTCGCCGTGTTCGTGAGGCGGTGGGAGACGCGTTTATTATTATATTCCGCCTGTCCATGCTGGATTTGGTCGAAGGCGGTTCTACCTATGATGAAGTGGTTACGCTGGGGTTAGAAATCGAAAAAGCCGGTGCCACCATTATTAATACCGGGATCGGCTGGCATGAAGCCCGTATTCCCACAATTTCAACCCGTGTTCCCCGCGCCGCGTTCACCTGGGTGACGGCGAAGTTTAAAGCCGCGCTGAACGTGCCGCTGATCACGTCGAACCGAATTAACACGCCGGAAGTTGCTGAAGAAGTGCTTGCCCGGGGCGATGCCGATATGGTGTCTATGGCGCGGCCGTTTCTGGCCGATGCGGAATTTGTCGCCAAGGCTGAACAGAATCGCAGCGATGAAATCAATACTTGTATCGGCTGTAACCAGGCCTGTCTGGATAATATCTTTAACGGCAAGCTCACCAGTTGTTTAGTCAATCCTAGAGCATGCCACGAGCTGCAACTGCAGATTGCTCCCACAGATGCGCCGCAACATATTGCCATCGTCGGCGCGGGGCCAGCCGGATTAGCCGCAGCAGTAACGGCAGCCCGCCGTGGGCATCGTGTCACCCTGTACGACAAAGCCAGCGAGATTGGCGGTCAGTTCAATATAGCGCGCCAGATCCCGGGTAAAGAAGAATTCAGTGAAACGCTACGCTACTTCAGCAAGCAGCTTGAGATTTACGGTGTAGAAGTAAAACTGGGTGTTGAAGTGACGGCTGAAATGCTGAACGACTCGTCAGCCGACAGCGTACTGCTTGCTACAGGTATTGAGCCACGGGTGCCGGACATCGACGGTATCGACCACCCCAGCGTAATGACTTACCTCGATGTGATAAAAGCGAAAAAGCCCGTGGGTAAGCAGGTTGCTATCATCGGTGCTGGTGGAATTGGTTTCGACGTGGCGGAATACCTGTCTCACGGTAAAGACTCCCCAAGTCTGAATATTCCGCTCTTCATGAAAGAATGGGGCATTGACATGACCATGACGGCTCGCGCCGGTGTGGAAGGTGTGAAACCACAGCCGGAGCCATCGCCACGGGAAATTTTTCTGCTGCAGCGTAAATCCTCAAAAATTGGTGCAGGTCTCGGAAAAACCACTGGCTGGTCACACCGTGCTAATCTGATGATGAAAGGGGTGAAAATGATCCCCGGTGTGCAATACCAACGCATTGACGACGACGGTATCCACTGCATTATCGATGGTGAATCCACCGTGTTAGAGGTAGACAACGTGATTGTTTGTGCCGGTCAGGAGCCGCTGCGCGCACTTCAGGAGGGCCTGAAAAAGCCTTGTCACTTGATTGGTGGTGCCGATGAAGCCCGGGAGCTTGATGCGAAGCGGGCTATTGAACAGGGCACAAAGGTGGCAGCGTCGCTGTAAATGCCCCGATAGCGAGGCTTCATCTAGCCAGCTTTCAGTTCATCGCCGTGAGCCAGCACAAAATGCGCGAGTCGTTGCAGGGCTTGCGCGCCCTCTGGCAGGCAATCTGGCCAAAGTGGAAACATGTGAAAGTGTCCTGGTGTGACATTTAACGATGTTGCCACGCCAGCAAGGGCTGCTTGCCGTGCCAGCAGTAAACTGTCATCCAGTAGTACTTCAGTGGCAGCGACTTCAAGGTGCATAGCCGGCAGCTTGCTAAGGTCGCCCAGCAGCGGTGATGCGTCTGGGTGAGTCGGGTTAACATTCGGCATGATCATCGATGCCAGCGCAGCATCGGCACTGTCTTCGTTCATGATGTCGGTAGTTCGTCTACGGGTAGTGCTTTTTCCCGACCGGTCGGTGTTTGGCGCCACGAGCGCAAGACAGTCAGCCTGCTGTCTGAGTGCAACACAAATCGCTAAGTGTCCGCCGGCGCTGTCACCACCTAAGTTGAGCGAGCCTGTGGTGGCAATAGTGTCTTCTGCAACAGCAACGGCATCCTCCAGCGGCGCTGGCCAGTGGTATTCGGGCGCCACTCTGTAGGCGGGTAATATAATCCTTAATCCATAACTTGCCAGTTCACGAGCCAGAGTCAGGTGGGTTTCCGGGCTGCCAAATACATAGCCGCCTCCATGGAACCAGATAAGTTCTGGGCCTACTCCAATTGCAAGACATCGAACACCGCCGCGGTCAATTTCTTCCACGTCGCTGGTGTCATGTAATCCGGCAATGTGTGCAAACGCTTTACGCATGGCTTCCGGTGAGCCTTCTACCGGCGTGCTGGTGATGAGCTTTCTGAGCTGGGTTTCATTGATTGGACGATGGCTCATGGCGTAGTCCCTGTTTTTGGATTTCATGGCGTAGATACGCAATCCATGAATTTTCAGTTTTTAAGGCGTATTGAATTAATACGAAGTGACTGATATTCGAGATATCAGTGAATGGGATCCAGCAACAGCGCGCTCTGATACTGGTCGATGCGAAACTCAAATCGCTTGAGAATATTCATGCCCAGCAGTCCTTCAGCACCGGTGAGGGTATCCTCCGGCAACACCATCAGGGTTACGTTACTCAGTCTGAACGGCCCGAATTCCACTTTTTCGAGAGTAACCATGCGGGCTTCTACCCGCCCTCCGGCGGTATTCAGGGCAAACTTGCCGAGATCACGATAGTGCCCCCGCTGTCGTAGCTGACTGAAAACGTCTGAAGTTATAGTCGTTATCGACGCGCCGGTGTCCACGAGCAGTCGGGAATGACGTCCGTTGAGTTTAACCGGAGCAAGATAATGATCACCAGTCTGTTCAAGATCCATCACAAAAGCGTGTTCGGAAACAGCAGCGCCCCGGGAAGACACTGGCTTATCGTTTTCCTGCCGGGTAGCCAGTTTTTTATAAACCGATGCGCGGATGGCTTCCGCCTGGGGATCGTCGGGCAGCACCGAAGCCAGCACATTTTCCATCAGTGTCAGCTTGTTCTGACGACCGTAAGCTTCTGCCAGCTGCATGATAAATGTGCGGTTCTGCGGCGCATACTGAAACAACGGCTCAATAAACTGGGCAAGCGTATCCCACTGACCGGCCAGACGAAGCTTGTCCAGCGCGTCATCGACAAGCGGCGGAATGATACTGCGTATTTCTCTGTCGATTTCAGCGGGTGGATTGCGCTCAAGCAGGCCATAGTAGTGAATGATGGCGTCGCTCAGCGGTTTTTCCTGTTTTACCCATTCTGCTTCCAGCATCAGCAGCTCCCAGTTGTCAGGCTCTGCCCGTAATGCAGCACTAAGCGCCGGATAAAAATTCGGGTCGTTGTCGGAAAACAATTGTCTAAGATGGGGAATTGGGCTAACAGATGCCGAAGTGGGTCGGGAATACACTGCCGCTGATGAAGGGGCGCTTGCAACAGGCTCTGTTTTTGGCTTCTTTGCCGACGACGTAAACGTCAATTCGGTGAGTTCGTTGGAAGGACGTGTCTGAGTGATAAACCATAGCAGCGCCCCATTCAATGACAGAGAAACAAATAACGCACCTGTCAGCCATTTCTTCATGCGTTTACCGCGGCAGTGGTATAGATATCGCGAAACAAAGCGGGCATGCGAGCGGGCGCGCCGGTTTGCATGTTAACGCACACAAACTGTGTTCTCGCCTGGAATACTGTTTTACTGCGACGTGGGCAAACAAACTGAAACTGTCGGGTTAGGGTAATTTTGCCATCGCATTCTTTAATCCAGGTGGCGCACAAGAGCTCGTCATTCAAATGACTGGGTTGTAAATAATCCAGTTCATGACGGCGAATAACCATCCCTTTGCCCACATCCTGATAGTCGGCAAACTTAAGGCCTAAGTGATTCGAGTGGGCCCAGGCGAGCGATTCTAACCGGCTAAGATAAGCCACATTATTAACGTGATTATAATGATCGATGTGTTGCGGCTCTATCTTCCAGGTTTGCACGAAAGGCGAGGGCAGCAACCAGCTGACGGTAGTTTCACAACGTTGGGACATAAGGGATCGGGTTATCGCTTTCTAGTTCAAAGTCGGTTTGGAACAGTTGTAGCATTATTTGCTCTTCCCGGGCAATAACCGGGTCGATAAAGCTGTTCACGTCTCCCAGTTTCTTAAACGTCTCGTAGCCACGTTGCAAAAACTCATGTAACGACAATAACCCCGCTAGTTTTGCTGGACGACGAGAGAGGGATATCAGCATACCGATACCGCGAATATCAATCACGTCTGCCAATTGGTGACCCAGGTCGCGAATGATGGCTATCTGCCGTTCTCTGGCTTCCTGTTCACCTACTTGTCGGTACGCCATGGCGTATATGTCGTTATTTCGGGGCTCATCATTAAGCGACTTTCCCTCCAGCGCGCTAACCATTTTTTGGTCTAGCTCGAAGGACAATGCATTGAGTGCTAAGGCATCGTTTAGCGCATTCATGGCGGTACTGGGGAGTACCTTTGCAAGCTTGGGCACCACTCTGGCAATGTCGGCATCACGCTGGCTAAAATCTTTGGGGCCATACAATTCTTCTACGAAAAATGCCATCGCTTGTTGATAGGCGGGTTGCTGCGCCAGGTCGTTGTGGGTCACCAGCAATCGTTCGCACTGCCACTGTTGCAGTTGATGAATTGCAGGCATTTGGCCCATTTTTTCCGCGAGATTTTTAAGTGCGTTTACCCGATGTATGTGCCCGACAATGTCTTGAGTGGCCGCCAAAATAGTCCCCTGTTAGTTTCACTCAATGTGGATAAGCATACCATACGTGGGGAACAGTGATTTGTCTCACCATTTGGCGGAACGTGTGGCTTTTGGTACTATTCGCCACCTTTCAGTCACCCGGTTACTATCAGGATATATGCAGCAGATATTTGTCGCCAATGCTCAAGCGAACAACACGGTTTCCACGCTTGATGAAGATTTCGACCCACAGGTCGATGAACTCATTGCGTTGTTCGACAATACCTTCGCCGACACCTTCAATACTCGCCTGATCCGCGGTGAAGATGAGCCGATATATCTGCCTGCAGATAAAGACACGCCTTACCACCGAATCGTATTTGCTCATGGTTTTTTTTCCAGTGCCCTGCACGAAATTGCCCATTGGTGCATCGCGGGGGAAAAGCGACGCTTACTGGAAGATTACGGCTACTGGTACTGTCCCGATGGACGGGACGAGTCTCAGCAGAAAGCGTTTGAACAGGTGGAAATTAAACCCCAAGCCGTGGAATGGGCGCTAACGTTAAGTGCAGGGCGCCGTTTTCGCGTGAGTACCGACAACCTGAATGGCGCAGAGCCTGATCGTGAAGGGTTTACCGAGGCGGTCTATGCGCAGCTTTGCCAGTACGCCGAAACTGGTTTCCCGCCACGGGCAGTGACTTTGATGAAAGCGTTACAATTGCACTTTAACACCGCCCCCGTTAACGCAGAATTGGTGAGGAACTTACGATGAGTAAATATTTTCACCTTGGCGTTTTGATAAATCCTTACGCCGGTATTGGCGGTGCATTGGCACTTAAAGGAAGCGACGGCAAGGAAATCCGTGAGCAAGCGTTGTCAGCCGGTGCAGAGAAACTTGCTGGCGCTAAAATGGCCCGTGCGCTGAAGCTTGTGGAGCCACTTGCCGAACACGTGCAAGTGGTAACGGCAGCAGGTGAAATGGGCGAAGATATTTGTCAGCAGGCCGGACTGAACACCACCGTGGTGTTCACACCAGAAAATCCACAAACAGAAGCCGAAGACACCGAAGCCGCGGTGAATGCGATGCTGGCATCGGGTATCGACCTGCTATTGTTTGCCGGTGGTGATGGCACCGCACGCAATGTGTGTGGTATTGCGCAGCAGCGAGTACCAGTGCTTGGTGTGCCAGCAGGCTGTAAAATCCATTCCGGCGTTTATGCGGTTACCCCAGTGGCGGCGGGGGAAGTGGTGGCGATGATGGTGCGTGGTGAACTGGTGAGCGAAACCGACGCAGAAGTCCGCGACATCGATGAAGATGCCTTTCGAAACGGCAAAGTATTGGCTAAACATTTTGGTGAAATGCGGGTGCCAGATGCACTGACCTATGTACAGGCGGTGAAAATGGGCGGCAAAGAAAGCGATGAGTTAGTCCTTGAAGATATTGCCGCAGAAGTCAGTGAAATGATGGATGACGAGCCAGAAACCTGTTTCGTCATGGGCTCAGGTTCCACCGTTGCCTACATCATGGAAAGACTCGGTCTGAATAACACCTTGCTAGGGGTGGATATCGTCAAAGGCGGCGCGCTTGTGGCTTCGGATGTCACGGCTTCGCAACTTCTTTCACTCACTGACGGTGAGCCGGTAAAACTTGTGATCACCGTGATTGGCGGGCAAGGCCACATATTTGGCCGCGGCAATCAGCAGCTATCTCCGGCTTTCCTGCGCAAAATGAGCAAAGAAAACATGTTAATTTGTGCCACAAAAACGAAATTACAGTCATTGGAAGGGCGCCCGCTGCGTCTTGATACCGGCGACGGTGAACTCGACAGCAGTCTTGCAGGATATTTCTCTGTGATCACCGGTTACCGGGACAAAGTACTTTATCCGGCAGAATGACTTATCAGCGAATTTTATAACAGGAGCAGAAATGCAGTATCCGGCAGCGGCTTCCACCGCGTTTATTGAACAAATCGGACAAATTGAACAAGCACTAGACGGTGTGGTAGACCATGGTGACGATGATGAACTGTTTATTGCCAGTTATTTACAAGGGCATTTTGCTGTCATCGCCCGTCGGCAGGAAATGGAATCAGACGCAACGTTGTCATCGTTAGATGATGCGATGCAAGGTAGCCTTCAGGCTGCGTTCGACAATAAAGAACTGGACGATGGCGATCAGGAAAAAGTCTTAGCCTTATGGCAACGCTTGCTACACCAATCTCAATCGGCCAACTAAGGTCTTCAATCATCCGAAAGCGGCAGGGCCTTGCCGCTTTCGTTATCTTTTTCTTATCGGTATTACCCTCATCAATAATGGCAAAACGTCATTTTCTGCGTGTTTCCAGCGTCATGTCTCTGACCTAGCTTTATGGTACGAATATTGCGAACAGTCGGATAAGAACGTCGTCTCTGACAGGTATTTGACTATGAAGGTAATCCCTCATGCCCGCCGGCTTACCATGCTGGCAGCATTATCAGCCCTATTGCTAGGTGGTTGCGCCAGTGAAAACAGTGCCACCGTGCTGCAGGAAGAAAATATGGCCGTGCCGGCACTGGGCAACATGGAATACCACACCTACGTACTGGCAAATGAACTGTTTGCTAACCTCCGTCCATCGCGGCAGGCCAAGTACGCCGTTGTGGGTTTCGTGCCTGCTGATTCAATGGAATACAACCCGAATAATCAAGATCCGCTGATGATGCTGAGTCATCAACTGGAAGAAGGGTTAATCACGGAAGCCACAAAACGGGGCTATACCACTCAAGAGTTCAAACTCACGGACGATATAATAATGGGAGAGCGTGCAGACCGCGTGCTAACCCGTGATGTTGATTTATTGCCAGGCATTGAGCGGGTCGATTTTTATATCACTGGCACGGTGATCCGCCAACAATCAGGCGCCATGGTAAATGCCCGGGTTATCAACGCGCGCACCAAAGATGTTGTTGCAGCCGCCACTCGTTTTTTCCCGGAAGGTCTATTCTGGGATGAAGAAAAGGTGACCACCCGAAATGGGCGGCTGTACAGAAACGAAGATAAGGGGTAACACCAATGACTTTCCGCCGTAACCTCACCGCCACTGCGGTGCTGCTTTCCTGTTTGTCAGGCTGTTCCTTGCTAAGCGATGAACAAACCGAAACTGCAGAAAATACTCCGTCACTGCCGGTGATGAATGTCATTGATGTGCGCGCCGAAGATCGCGCGCCTTCACCCGCGGCCAATGAAGCCGACGCAGACAGCACAGACAGCTTCGGCGCGGTAGGGCAGCCACAGCTTTATAGCAGTGTGCAGGGCGCCTATCAGGGCCGGCCGCTCACTCATCATGTCGGGGATTATGTCCGCAATATGGCCCAGGATCTGGTGTCTAATATGGAGTACGTCAGCAACAAAACCCCCGTTGCAGTGACTAACTTTGCACTGCTGGATTCAGACTTGCAGCATACCAATTTACTGGGTCACCAGATGGCGGAATCGTTTATGCACGAACTGCATAAATACCGCATTCCAGTCGTGGATTTCAAAGCCACAGACTACATTCGCGTGACTGACGACGGCGATTTTCTGCTGAGTCGGGATTACCTTGATTTAAGCAGCAGCCTGCCAGTGGACTATGTGTTAACTGGCACCATGGCCAAACACCAGGGGGGCGTGCTGGTTAATGCGCGTATTCTTGGGATTGAAAGCCGCGCGGTAGTAGCTTCTGCCCAGTTACTAATTCCATTCTATGTAGTGGATGCCCTTATCCCGAGCGATAGCAACGGGAAAAGTGGTATTCGAGATGGCGTTAAACTAACCCGAGGATAAGCCGTGTCTCGTTCGATTTGTTCGCAATCACTTTCGCTGGCTTGTCTCGTGACTGTTTCGGTGATGTCTGGCTGTACTGCTTTGGATAACCAGTACCACGCGTTTACCGACAAACATGAGCACGATCCCGAACTCATGAAGGCTGATGATGCCACTCAAGGTGAAGGAATGCCTGAGGCTGGGCTTGTAGCGCAGGATAAACAGGCAGAAACCCAGCGTGAACCTGTTAAATACGCTCCCATAGACGGCATAGCGCTTAAAGCAACCACCAGTCAGGCGATTAACACATCAACGCCAGCTAAAACGGGGGACTGGGAGTATCATCCCGATTCTCGTGACGAATACCTGGCTGCGCAAGAGGCTTCCACAGAAACCACCACAGGCCGAGTGTGGCAAGACCCGCTCATTACCGGTTATCAACCCGATAGTACACACAAAGCGTTAAACGATTACGCCGCTCAACTGGCAATGAAATTAATGCGTTCTGCAAAAACGCTGAGCACTAATGATTTAATTGGTGTAGCCAGTTTTGTGAGATTAAATACCAGTCTACAAGACACCACCATAATGGGAAATCAATTGTCGGAGTTATTGATTGCAGAACTGCAAGGCGCGGGTATGAGTATCGTCGACTTTAAAATGGCCGGCGGACTAACGGTTACTCCTCATGGCGATTTGGCAATGACTCGCAATGGTGAAGCCCTTTCAAGACAAATGGAAATGGACCATATTCTCACGGGAACGTTAATTGAAGAGCCCCGTGGCGTGCGTGTTAATGCGCGAATTGTGTCGGTAAAAACCGGTCGCGTAGTGGGCAGTTCTACATTAGTAGTGCCAGCGTTTATGGTAGCAAGACTGAACAATCACTAAGGGTAAATAAGATCTTTGACCGTGTGAGTGTAATCGGGTAGTATGATTTTTGAGCGAAATGGTTGATTTTGACAAGTAAATCAATCCAAATGCATTATATTATTTGATAAATTCAGGATAAGGGATATTCTGTATAACGCTTGCTGCCCTGGGCCTGGATGGCATTGTGTTATACCATCTCCATAATGCTATTGATGGTTCAGGGCGCTTCCCCTCGAATACAATTTCTAATCATGAAGCGTTGCGGCGCTACAGCTTGAAGTAATTTCTCAGGCATCGGCATTGGCTGATGCAGTAATTGCGATGCTAAAACCTGCGCCATCAGTGGTGCCGTGGTTAATCCTCTTGAACCTAATCCGGTTAAAGTAAAAATTCTGCCTTCAGGCAATTCAGCCTGTCCGTCTATGGGTTTGCCGTTGGTGAGATCCTGATAACGTTCCCAAAGCACGTTTACTCTCGTGAGCTGACCACTGGCAGGTTGATGATCCGGTAGCGACAGGCGCACAGATGCGCGGGCATCGCCATCATGCTCCAGTTCACTTATCCAGCTTTCGTTACTTAGCGCCTTCTGGTGGGTTGCCAAATTAGTCTGGGTGTCGGCTTCACGTACATCCGTTGCGGTATCGCCTTTGCCATACGTAGAGCCCAGCGCATGACGACTATCCATTTGAGGGGTCATGTAACCTTTGTGGCAAAGTACGGTGTTGAGTTGGTTAATAGGCGCTTGGGTTGCTATTGCTTCCACCTGCCCGCGCACAGGGCGTAATGGCAACGCATTCATCGTGTCAATCAATACGCTACCGGCGCCAGTCGCCATAATGATGCGGTCGAAGGTGTGGCTCTCGCCGTTCACAGAAAACGTGACGCCTGTGGATGTCTCGCTGATGTTGCAGACTTTCGCATTTAGGTGCAGTGCCACTTTATCACCGCATGCCTTAATCAAGGCGTGTACCAAATCCGGCGGGCTTAGCCAACCGCCGAGGGAAATGAATAAGCCGTTGTCAGACAAGGGTAACCCAGAAATAGAAGTGGCTTCTTCGGCACTTACGGGGCGAACAAGTTCATCAGGCCATACTTCACCATCGGCCAGTTTTTGTTGACGATCTATCACCGCATCACTGAATCCCAGTTGCAGCACTCCGCACCATTGATGACGATAATCATTTGCCGGTAAGGCATTGTAATAGCGCCTGGCGTACAGAAAACTGTGTGCCTGAATTTGACTGGCAATACTGGCTTCACTATGAAGCTGCGGATAAAATCCTCCCTGACGATTTCCCGAGGCTCCGGTAGCCAGTGTTTCATCGGCGCAAAAAACGCTCGAGGCCACGCCTTGCTCTGCCAGGGCATGGGCAAACGTGGCTGCGGCCAAACCACCGCCCACAATCGCGATTCGTTCACCATCTCCTAGTGACGCATTGTTATAGCGGGAGTAGGGAGGCGCAGGTTGTTTGCCTTTTTCACTGTCAAAATAGCCCGCTAGCATGTCTCGCTTACGGCCGAAACCTTTTCGCTTTTCCACCACGAAGCCAGCATCTCTCAGGCCTCGTTTAACAATGCCTGCTGCGGTAAAAGTGCCAAACGTGCCACCTTGGCGGGTTAATCTCGTCATTTGCGAAAACAGCGCATCGGTCCACATCTCCGGGTTCTTACTTGGTGCAAACCCGTCGAGGAACCACGCATCAATCAAACCGCTACGAGAACAATGCCATTGGGGGAGCAGTTCATGTACGTCGCCCATCCACAAATCCAGCGTGCAGGAAAAGTCACTGAAATGCATGCGGTGACACCCTTGCAAAGCAATGGGGTACTGCTCGGTCAATGCATCGGCTGCCTGAGTTAATGCTGGGAAGGCGTTTAATGCCTGCCGCAGGTCTGCTTTTTTCAGTGGGAATTTTTCAGTGGTGAGTATAAAAAGGTGTTTTAGCGGGTGCGCGGGGTTGGCGTCGCGGAACTGCTTGAAAGCCTGCATGGCAACCAGACAATTCAAACCTGTGCCAAATCCGGTTTCTGCAATGACAAAGTCTCGGCGATTATGTGACTGCCAGCGCTCACTCAGATCATTGCCTCCGATAAAGACATGCAGGGTTTCGTCGATACCGCTGTCGTTAGAAAAATAAACATCATCAAAGTGATCGGCGACTGGGGTGCCGCTATCATTGAAATGGACCTGAGCTGACTGGGATTTCATCAAACAAAATTCATGCATACAAACGTTGGGGCGATGATACCTTGCATGCTACATTGAAAAAAGGTTTCGCTAAGTTCCTCGATTAAAAGCTGAACGTTTGCCACATTCAGCACTCGAAGCCTGTGAATATGCGTTCCCGGTATGGCCGGGAACAGATTTGGTTCTGCTCATAATAATGGTTAACTAAAAAGAGCAGACCAGTTTACCGACGAAAATCGTTACCATATGCCCCATCAAAATAAAGGGTTAGTTATGAGAAGAGCAGTTATTACCGGTCTGGGCATCGTATCCAGCATCGGTGTAAATCAGGATGAAGTACTGGCATCGCTGAAAGCGGGCAAGTCTGGTATCACTTTTTCTGAACAGTTTGCCGAAATGGGCCTGCGTAGCCAGGTTTGGGGTAAGCCGGATATCGAGCTGTCCGAACATATTGACCGTAAAGCAATGCGCTTTATGGGTGACGCCGCTGCATTCGCTTATGTCGCAATGCAGCAGGCTATTGCAGACTCAGGTCTGGAAGAGAAAGATATTTCAAATGAACGTACCGGTATCATTGCTGGCTCGGGCGGTGCATCGTCACTGAACCAAGTGTTGTCGGCAGATATTCTGCGTGAAAAAGGCGTAAAACGCGTAGGACCATACATGGTGCCACGCTGCATGGCGTCAACAGTTTCAGCCTGTCTGGCAACGCCGTTCAAAATTAAAGGTGTAAACTACTCAATCGCTTCTGCCTGTGCGACCAGCGCACACTGTATCGGCAATGCGTTAGAGCTTATTCAGTTAGGCAAGCAAGACGTGGTATTTGCTGGTGGCGGTGAAGAACTTCACTGGTCGCTGTCGAGCCAGTTCGACGCCATGGGCGCGCTGTCTTCTAAGTTTAACGACAATCCTTCTGTTGCTTCTCGTACCTACGATGCGAATCGTGACGGCTTTGTTAGCTCTGGTGGTGGCGGTATGGTTGTGGTTGAAGAACTGGAACATGCTCTGGCACGTGGCGCAACGATCTACGGTGAAGTTGTTGGTTACGGTGCAACCTCAGACGGGTACGACATGGTAGCGCCATCTGGTGAAGGCGCGGTGCGTTGTATGAAGATGGCTATGCAGAACGTTGAAGGCGGAATCGACTACCTCAACACCCACGGTACATCAACACCAGTAGGTGATGTGAAAGAACTGGCTGCAATTCAAGAAGTATTTGGTCAGTCAGGTGTGCCTATCAGTGCGACTAAGTCTCTGACCGGTCACGCCCTGGGTGCCGCTGGTGTTAACGAAGCGATTTACAGCCTGCTGATGATGAAGCATAACTTCATTGCGCCATCTATTAACGTAGAACAGTTGGACGAAGCGGCTGCTGGCCTGGATATCGTGACTTCACCCCGTGAAGCGGTACTGAATACGGTAATGTCAAACAGCTTCGGCTTTGGCGGTACCAATGCAACACTGGTAATGCAGCGCTACAACGGCTAATACGCAATTGCCGTGGCTGTGATGCAGCCTTGATAAAACGCCCGTTCCGGCTCTGTCGGCGCGGGCGTTTTGTTTAATCTATTCGATTCCAGTATCATACCGCCCCCCGGACAAAACGGCTGAACACTGACACATGACTCGCATCTTTTTTGAAGAAAGTATCCCTCAAGGCGAAGCATATTTTTCTACGCTTGGCGACGCCACGTCATTTAATGGTCCTTCGTTAGCGCCAGAGCAACTCGGTGATGTAGATTATCTGGCGGTGCGCTCTACCACGGCGGTAACTCCGTCTCTGCTGGCAAAAGCCGACAAGTTGAAGTTGGTTACCACCGCTACGGCCGGTACCAATCATATGGATAAATCTGCATTGGATGCAGCCGGTATTGCATGGCGATCAGCCGGTGGTTGTAATGCCGTGGCTGTGGCTGAGTACGTGGTGAGTGCACTTATGAGCGCCTATCAAGATAAGCAGCTCAACCTCAGTCGCATAACCGTAGGCATTGTCGGTGCGGGTCACGTGGGAACGGCACTTGCCGAGCGTCTGCATGCGCTGAATATTGCCTACAAACTTTGCGATCCACCATTGCAACAAGCCGGCGATCACCGCCATTTTGTAGCTATGGATGAAATCATGGCGTGTGATGTGATTACCCTGCATGTTCCATTTGTGAAAGCCGGGGAGCATGCTACGGCTCATTTGTTAGATGCAAAGCGTATTGCCGCGCTTAAACCGAACCAGTTGTTGATTAACGCCTGCCGTGGTGAAGTGGTAGATGAAGCCGCTTTGCTACATCGTCTCGGGCAACCTGACGCACCTACAGTGGTGCTCGATGTGTTTTTCAGTGAGCCGGAAATTAATCAGGCGCTGTTACCACTGGTGTGGCTGACGACACCGCACATTGCCGGGCATTCTGTGGAAGGTAAACTGCGCGGTACGCAGATGGCGTATGAGCAGGTTTGTGAAGCTATTAACGTGTCGCCGACACTTGCCATGGATAACTTCCTTGAAATACCGGAAGCGTTGCCATTTGCGCCATCAGACCGCACTGCAGAAGCGTTGGACTGGGACAGTTTGGCAACATTATTGTTAAGTATTTACGACATCAGAAAAGATGATCAACTGTTCAAGCACGATACCTCCCGAGACGGTTTTTTGCATATGCGCAAGCACTATCCAGTAAGACGGGAATGCGGCTCCCATTTTCTTCGTATTCCAGCACCGGTATCCGAGGGGATTGTTGAGCAATTGTCGGGTTTAGGATTTCAATTTAATTTTGTACGCTGAAATGGCGATAGCCATTTTCAGTGACAACAGAGTAAGTAAGAGGACAGAACATGTCACAGGTTTTTGATGTAGCCGTACTGGGCGCAACGGGGTTAGTTGGCCAGGCGATGATTGAAATGCTCGAAGAGCGAAAATTCCCCATAGGCACGCTGTACGCGCTGGCCAGTGAACGTTCTGCCGGCAGCACAATTAATTTCAAAGGCGAAGAAATTGAAGTGCAAAACGTGGATGACTTCGACTGGACGTTGGTGCAGTTTGGTTTCTTCTCTGCTGGTGGGGATGTCTCGGCCCGTATCGCGCCAATAGCTGCTGAAGCGGGATGTATTGTTATCGACAATACCTCGCACTTCCGCTACGAACCCGATGTACCGCTAGTTGTACCTGAAGTGAATCCGCAGGCGCTGGCTGATTTTCGTAATCGCAACATCATCGCTAACCCAAACTGCTCAACCATTCAGATGGTGGTGGCACTGAAGCCAGTTCATGATGTGGCTGGTATCGAGCGCATTAACGTGTGTACTTATCAGTCGGTATCGGGTGGTGGCAAGAAAGCCATGGAAGAACTGGCACTCCAAACGGCCAATCTGCTGAATACCCGTCCTATCACGCCGGAAGCCTTCAGCCGCCAGATCGCATTTAACGCCATACCGCAAATCGATGCCTTCATGGACAACGACTACACCAAAGAAGAAATGAAAATGGTGTGGGAAACCCAGAAAATCCTGGGTGACAGTGACGTGTTGGTCAATGCCACGGCAGTGCGCGTGCCGGTATTTTATGGCCACGGAGAAGCCATTCATTTAGAAACACGTATGCCAGTAGATGCGCTGCAGGTGAAGCAGTTGCTTGCCGATGCCCCTGGCGTGAAGGTGTACGATGCCCGTGAAGAATTTCCGACTCAGGTAAGCAGTGCCAGCGGCAACGACTGGGTGCACGTAGGGCGCATTCGCGATGATATTTCTCACCCCAACGGACTGAACCTGTGGGTGGTATCGGACAATGTGCGCAAAGGTGCTGCCACTAACAGCGTGCAAATTGCTGAAACCCTTATAAAAGACTACCTGTAAGTCAAACCGGCGCAGGGGTAAACTTCTGCGCCGGCCTGCCGATAACCTTTCTAAAGCAAATTAACGTGTCTGCACTGAAATTTGCGTTTTTCTAGATAGTTACCGTTAACTGGTTTATAGTTTTGGTAACTGTTAAGTGCAAATTATCATCATGGATTGAAGTTTGCATAAAACCGTGAATCTACAGGAATATTTCTGATAGTGACGGTTTTCTGACTCGCCAGTCGGACTGGCACGTTACGAGCAAACGAGCTCTGACATTATAAGAATAACAGGCAGCGGTGTGCCGGCTTGTCCGTGTACTGGTTACACCACCTGGCCTGGCCAACTGGAATATCTCTTCCGGTGTACGCTTGAGGGCATATAGGAACGCTATGAAATCGCATGTTACGGGCTTGCTAATTTTTTTATTGTTACTGGCAGCCGCGCCGGGATTCAGTGACGCGCAGGAACGGCAAATGCCGATCCGTGGGCCAAAAAATGCCACCAGTCAGTATTCCGGCAATGTGTATGGCCCCATCGATGATAACGATACGCTGTGGCGTATTGCCAACCGCTACAAACAAAACAAGAACCTCTCTGTCTACCAGGTGATGATTGGGATTTATGAACTTAATCCCGATGCCTTCGAACAGCAAAATCTCAATCTGCTGGTAAATGGCGCCATGCTGCAATTACCATCAGAGCGTTATATTGCCCGCATCGACCCTGAGCGCGCGAAAATGCGTGCCGAGCAAGATGACGACAATTTTGCCCGCATGGAAAATCGCCCGGGCAGCAGTACGAATAACATCAAACCGCCGGTACCACTGGTTAATCAAGAAGACCTCACCACCACCCGCAGTGCGATTGAAGATAAGATCACCCGCCTTGACAGTCAGCAAACTGAGCAGTTTGATGAGCTTCGTCAACAATTTGCAGCCTCCCTCGATAGTGTGCAGGCGATTCTGGATGAAAACCGCAAGCTGTACGATCGTGTCGAACAAGTGAATGAAGATCTGGCCTCTTTGCGAAATCAGGTCGAAGGTGATGTTCAGAGTAAAATGGACACGCAAACCAGCCAATTGATGCAAGTGCTGGACATGATGAAGCAGGAACAAGCCGAAAGACAGGCTGAAAAAGATGCTTCGTTCATGAATACCCTGATGCAACCCATGTCGTTGATCATTGGTTCAGGCGTACTTACCTTGTTGCTAGTGGGCGGTTTAGTTGCCTGGTTCTTAAAGCGTGGCAATAAAAACAACGATGTGGAACCGGTGCAACCTGTTGCCCAGGTTTCGCCTGCGGATACCGCACCTGTTGCCGCGGCAGCCGCTTCAGCTGCCATCATTCCTGATCTGGATGACACGCCAGAATTGTCCGACGATGAGCTTTTCAATGATGATGAACTCCTCGATGACGTGCTCTCTAACGAATTGGAAGAGTCGCTCGATGACGATTTAGAGAGTTTTGCCGATCTTGACGATGACATGCTGGTGCCTGAAGAGGACTTTGCGTTTGAAGACGGAAATTCCGAATTAGGGCAGGACGAACTCGACAGCCTGTTTGACGATGATTTGTTAGCCGATGATTCGTTGGTGCCAGAAACCGATGAAATGGATGGCATCGACTTATCCGGCGATGAAGAAACACCTGAACCGCAAACTGAAGAAACGCAAACCGAAGCCCCTGAACCCGAAGCGACGTCTGATGTTGTCAGTGATGACGACATCGATGCATTGCTGGCAGGAAACGCGCCTGAGCCTGACGAACCTGCTGCAAGTGCGGACGACGATGATTTCGACGTAGATGCGTTGCTAGACGCCAATGCAGCTGATTTGGGTGATGGTGAAAATGAAGCCGGAGAAAGCGCTCAGGCGGATGCCATTGTTGAAGAAGATCAGATGGTTGACCCTGACGATATTCTCTCTGAATTCAGTGCCGCGACTGCCGATGAAGACGAAAAACCTGAAATAGACATTGATGATCTTCTAGAGGATAACCAGCCAGGTCAAGACATTACCTCATCCGATGGCAGCGTAGATGAGGAAATGCTCGAAAAGCTTGATCGCGAAATCAACGATCAGAATCAGGAGCTCGACCGTCTCACAGACAACATTATCAACGAGATGGATCAGCTCGACCAGATGGCTGACATGTTAGGTGACGATGAGGCTTCCGAAGAGGAAATTGAAACGCAGACCACACCGTCGCCTCAGGCCATCCAGGATTTAGACGCCTTTAGCGAAGATTTGGACGAAATCGATGTTGAGTATATGGAAAATGCGGATGAATTCACCGATCCACTTTCAGACGAATTAATCTCGGAATTACAAGGTGAGACCGCAGAAGAGGACGGGTTAACTGACCTCGATGACTCTGACGAACTTACTAACGACCTCTCAGACGATCTTTCAGACGAGCTATTAGCTGAATTAGAAGATGACGAAATGGACTCGTTGTCTGACGAACTGCTCGCTGAACTTGAAGCCGAAGAATCGGCTGATGATGACATCAACGCCGACACGGATGCGCTGGAATCCAGCGACGATGAAGAAGATTTCAACGCCGAGCTTGACGATGATCTTACCAACGAACTATTGGCAGAACTCGAAGGCGATACAGACGATTTAGACACCGGTGAGACCGACGAAGTCGAGTTCGATGAAGATGAGTTCGATGAAAATGAACTTGGAAGTGATACCGAAGCGCTCGCTGTAGAAACGGATGAATCTGAAAGTGATTCGGTAGCGGATTCCGATGAAGATGAAGCGCTAGCTGAAGACACATCATTAGATGCAGATGCATTGATGGCGGAAATTGAAGCCGCAGCGGAAGAGCCTACCGCGACACCAGAAAATGACGTTGAACCAGAGGATGAGCTCGACGCACTGGCATCTGAAGCGCCTGAAGAGAAACAAGATGAATTGGTAGCCGAAGAGGTTGATTCGCCGGTTACCGAGGAGAATACTGACTACGAAGCCGAAGCCGAAGCCGAAGCCGAAGCCGAAGCCGAAGCCGAAGCCGAAGCCGAAGCCGAAGCCGAAGCCGAAGCCGAAGCCGAAGCCGAAGACCGTTTCGACGCCGCTCCAGCGCTTGAAGAAGATGAAGCGTTTGCCGAAGTGGAAGAGCAAGTTGAGCCGGAGATAGAACCAGAGCTAGAGCTTGAGCAAGAACCTGAGCTAGCGCCCGAGGCAGAATCAGAGCAGGAATCAGAGCTAGCGCCTGAGGCAGAGCCAGAATTAAAGCCAGAACAGGCCGACACGGAAGATGCAGAAGAAGCTGAGCAAAGTGACGATGTCACACCGCCATCGGCAGACATGCCTCAAGCCGCCGATAGTGAATATGAACATTATCAGCCCGAAGAAGTGGATGCGTTGGCTGATGAGTTGTTGGCCGAACTCGAAGGGCGCGGCGAACATGAAACGGATGATACGGCCCAAGCCGAACCTGTCTCACAACCCAGTTCACTGGAAGATTTACTTGAGCCTGTAGCAGACGCTGATGACACTGCTGCAGAGCCAGAGCCAGAGCCAGAGCCAGAGCCAGAGCCAGAGCCAGAGCCAGAGCCAGAGCCAGAGCCAGAGCCAGAGCCAGAGCCAGAGCC
>NZ_JBSWWZ010000010.1:0-127479 GCF_056160345.1 Alteromonas sp. ABV4_515 | reverse complement strand
CCATTCCGAACTCAGAAGTGAAACGCGTTAGCGGCGATGGTAGTGTGGGGCTTCCCCATGTGAGAGTAGCACACCGTCAGGCTCCCAATTACGAAGAAGCCCGCTCATTTGAGCGGGCTTTTTTGATAAACACCGGCACTGCATTGGCAGGCGATGTTTATAACGCCCTGATGAGCAAATACGGTAATGAAGATAGTCTTTTTTAACTTCTTCTACACAGCAGCGACATAGTTCGATGTTGTATTAAAAGTTTAATGCCTGACGGCAATAGCGACGTGGTCCCACCTGATCCCATTCCGAACTCAGAAGTGAAACGCGTTAGCGGCGATGGTAGTGTGGGGTTTCCCCATGTGAGAGTAGCACACCGTCAGGCTCCCATTTCGAAAAAAGCCCGCTCATTTGAGCGGGCTTTTTGCGTTTATAACCTGACCCTTAATAGACATTTCCCAACACTTCATTTCTAATGATTATGCTCGCGTGTTCAATCTTTCATTCTGGTGAAATTTTGCACTAATTTAGAGCGGATTTTTTTGCCCAATAAAAAATACAAAAAAGGTACTACTGATCCAGAAGAGAAACTCAAAAGTGCTGTTTATATTTTTTACACTTTATAGTTCGTTAAGTTAAATATTTATTTATTTTCAGATGTTTAGATTTTCTTCGAGAGTCACCAGACCGGCATAATCCATAAAAAATTTCTAATACATTTGCCTCATATTGCTCAGTAATCATCTGGTTCGCAAATAGCCCGGTTAGAAAAGAATCGATTTGGTGCACGAAAAGTTTTATAAATGTACTGTAGCCATAGCAAATCAAGTTTTCACTTTTATTATTGGTCATTGAATATTTTGATTAACTCAATGATTTTTATGATCTATATCCGAGATCTCATTTTCGGAATATCTGAGTGGTACTAATATTGCTCTACATTTACACAATATAACTATTATTAAGCATTCCGATTCTACAATCGAAGAGTGCTGAAAAAGTCGCAAAGGGTCACCTATAGGAAGTATTTGATGATGCGACGAGCTGGTATTGCTATTACCCCGGTTATGCCAGCATTCATTCAAGGATGTAAATATGGAAATTTATCGTTCTCGAGCTCCGTTACGCATATCGTTCGCTGGCGGTGGTACAGATGTAAACCCTTATGCTTCTCGCTATGGTGGACTTGTTTTAAATGCCACTATAAATAAATTCGCTTACACCAGTTTAGTCCGTAGTGAGCAATCTGATATCTCTGTCACTTCATACGATTTTGACAAGACGACCCATTTCTGCAGCTCAACGCTTGAATCACCCTTTTCCGATGCCTGTTTTGTGCGTTCAGTTTACAAACACCTCATGGGCCAGGCATGCGGCTTGAAGGTTATTACACACAATGACGCTCCTCCTGGCTCCGGGCTGGGTTCATCATCAGCAATGATGGTCTCAATTATTGGTGCTTTCAATGAGATGGAAAGCCTCTCTATGAACGCTTATGAAATTGGCCGTCTTGCTCACGATATTGAACGACTTGAACTTAAACAGCTGGGAGGAATGCAAGATCAGTATGCAGCAGCTTTTGGTGGCTTCAATTTTATGGAGTTTGACGGCGATAGCGTACTGGTAAATCGTCTTAAGATTGATCCTTGGGTGGTTCGCGAACTCGAGTACAACATGATTTTGGTTTATACCCAAAAGTCTCGCTTGTCCTCCACCATCATCGAAGATCAGATTAAGAACGTTGAGGATAAAAAGGCTTCGAATATCGACGCTATGCATCAGATCAAGCAGCACGCCTTAGATATGAAGCGAGTTTTACTACGAGGTAAAACAAACGAGTTTGGCGAATTATTACATGAAGCCTGGCAGCAGAAAAAGCAGATGGCGAGTTCCATTTCCAATGCAGAACTCGATGAGATCTACGAAGCCGCAAGAAAAGCAGGTGCTATTGGCGGCAAGGTAAGTGGTGCGGGTGGTGGAGGCTTCATGATGTTTTACTGTGAACACAATAAGAAGCGGGAAGTGGTTTCCGTGTTAGAGAAGTTGGGTGCGCGCGTTGAGAGCTTTAAATTTGAGCTTGATGGAGTGGAATCGTGGCGTAATCAACGTGTTGAGCAGCATCTCAGACACCGTCTGATGATAGCGTAGATGAAGGGGTAAGGGACTAAAAGATGAACAGCGGAAGTGCCACAGCGACAGTTGACTTTATAGACACGCATGAAGCGCCGAAGAAGCGTATTGCAGTGTTGGAATCACCGGAGAAGCTTTCTAGCGTATCGATTATTTTTCCGGCGTATAACGAACAAGAAAATATTACTCGCTCAATTCAAAATGCAATAAAGGCGTTCTCGAAATATTTTCATACCGTTACCATCATCCCTGTTAACGATGGTGGAGAAGACAGTACGGGCGAAATCATAGATACACTTGCAGCATTTGATGAGCGAATCAAACCGATTCATCATCAATATAATCAGGGATATGGCGCAGCTTTACGTAGTGGTTTCGCAGCTGCAAAGAATGACTATGTTTTCTTTTCCGATTCAGACGGTCAGTTTGATTTAGAAGAAATTACCCGTCTGCTCACTTATGTGGATAGCTATGATCTGATTCTTGGATACAGAGAGAATCGTGCCGATCCCTTTCATCGACGTGTTAATGGTTGGGCATGGTCAAGCCTGGTAAGATTTTTATTCAAGATAAAAGTCAAAGATATCGACTGTGCTTTTAAATTGTTCCGTCGCGATATTTTCGATGTGATCAAACTAGAAGCTGGCGGGGCCATGGTTAACACCGAGCTTTTGGCATTAGCTAAGAAGCGAGGTTTCAGCATGATTAATGTGGCGGTTAGTCATTACCCAAGAGAAGCCGGCGAGCAAACGGGCGCTAATCCTTTCGTTATCCTGAAAGCATTCTACGAGCTGTTTAAACTTCACGCGAAGATTTCCTGAGGTAAGTGTTCATGTTGTACAAACATTTTTATACACAGGTCCAGGAGCATCCTCATAAAGTTGCTCTTGTATGTGGGAATCAGGACCTGACCTTTTCTGAATTAAATGGCTTGGTAAACAGTATCGCTTTCCGCCTTGGCAAAGAAGGGATGGGGAAAGGTAAGGTCATTGCCACATCACTTCCAGCTGGTATAGAGCTTATAGCGACCATGCTAGCTTCTTTCAAAATTGGCGCTTGTCTTTTACCGTTGAATTCAAAGTTCACAGACACCGAAATCAAGGACTATTTGTCACGATCCGAGGCATCCCTCGTCGTTGCACTTACCGAAGAAATTACCCGTATCGCGAGCTTATCCGTTGAGCTTTCTACGATAGCATTTGAATCAATAGAGTCTGCAGATGGAAATGGTGTAGTTGAAGATGATGACGCTCAAGCGCCGGGTCTCGTCTTATTCTCTTCTGGCTCTACAGGTAAGGCTAAACAAGTTGTACGAACCTATCGGCAACTCATTGCCGAGTATGAAGCATTCAGGCAAACGGCATTGGTCGATGCTATGGATGTATTCCTGTGTTCAGTTCCTTTGCATCATGCCCACGGTTTTTCAAATGCATTTATGGCCTCCCTACTCAATGGCGCCAAGTTGGTCATTACGCCGGGTGAATTTAATCCTCGAAGCGTGATTCGAGCGCTTGTAAAACATGCTGTCACGGTTTACCCCTCCGCAACATTCATGCTTAAGATGCTAGCTTCGACACGGTTAAAGCAGCAACCAGACTTATCACAACTTCGTTTGGTCTTTACTGCCGGTGCTCCCTTAGCTGATGAGATTCGTGAGGCCCTACAGCAAACTTTGACTGTTACCGCCTGTCAGCTTTATGGGTCTACGGAAGCTGGCGCTATTGCACTTAATATTGGCGATGCACCCGCAAACTCGGTAGGGCGCCCTCTAAAGGGATATGTCGTTTCAATAATTAATGATGATGGTATGGAATGTCCGCCAGGAGTGGAAGGTGACATAGTGGTGCAGAGTCCCTCAGCTGCGACTGAATACAAAAATAATCCAGACGCGTCTGCTGAGACATTTATCGAAGGCAACTATGTCACAGGGGATATCGGGTTTAAGAACGTTCATGGCGACCTCTTTATCACGGGGCGTAAAAAGCAACTAATCAATGTTGCTGGGTTAAAGGTTGACCCGATTGAGGTTGAAAAGGTACTCATGGCCCTCGAACCGGTTCGCGAGGTGGTGGTACTTGGGAAACCAGACAACGACTACGGAGAAGTGGTAAAGGCGGTAGTCGTTGCTGATGATCTTACTGAAGGTGATGTTGTGGCGCACTGTAAGGCGAATCTCGCTGAGTATAAATGGCCTAAGATGATCGAGTTCAGAAGTGAGATACCCCGAAGTCCATTGGGAAAAATACTAAGAAAATACCTGTAACACGAGCAGTGGACGCGACAGAAAGGAAGCAATTATGTTGAAAGAACACTTTAGAAGCAGAGGATTCATTGAGGGTGGCATTGTTCACAATATCAATGACAACGCAATGGATATGGAAGCATTGCCCCCGTTCCTGCGAACGCTACTGGTGACGGATGGAACGGTTACCAAAAGTCTGGAGGCGTTTTTCTGGGAGAAAATTCGTGTTGAAAAACAGTGGCAAGAGCCGGTTTGGCTAACGCAGGCTCTACCACTGATCGACGCAAAGGTGGGTGACCACGCGCTGAAGCGCGATGTTATTTTAAAAGGCGAAACCACGTCAGATATCTATGCTTTCGCCACTTCCTATTTGCGCATGGATTTACTAGATGATGACGTCCGTAAACAAATGCTGGACGGAAAAATCGGTATCGGTGAATTGCTCCGGGAAATAGGCCTTGAGACCTATCGTGAAATTGTCGACTTTGGCCGCGAAGTGTTCCTGCCCAATGAACATACCTCTGGCGCACCGGAATACGTCGAAGCGATATATCGCACTTATATTATAAATATCAGCGGCAAACCGGCGATGCAGATCACCGAAAGATTCCCAATCCGCTTGTTCCAAAAGAAAGCTAAGTAATCAGGAAGCATACTATGAGCAGTCAACAAGAAATCATCACGTCTTTACGAGCAACACTGACAAAAGTGTGCAAAAAGGACTTCAGCACTATAGAAGCTGATGCTCCGCTGAATCTGGATTCGATAAATCGTATCTCACTAATTGTGGAGCTTGAGTGGGTACACGATATTGAAATTGAATCTGATGAACTGGACCCAGAAGTATTCGAGACGCTCAACGCCCTAACAGCTTATGTTGAAGGTCAGGTAGCAGCGCGTGTTTGAGTTAATCAAAGGCGATCTTAAATTCAAGCAGGACTGGTTTTTGAGCCAGAAGAGCTGGTTTGTGAAGAACGTCAGAATTTTCCTCGACCCGGGTACCATCGCCAGTACCGTTTATCGCTATGGTAGTTGGACCCGCACCATTAAAGTCAGCTTCATTCGCGTGCTATTTCGCATTCCCTATTTTTTTCTAAAAGCCATCGTGGTAACCGGGTTTGGTATCTATATACCGTCAAAAGCAAAAATTGGAAAAGGCTTCACCATCCACAACTTTAGCGGCATTTTTATCAGCGAAGGTGAGATGGGGGAAAACGTGATTGTGTTTCAGGGAGTCACTATTGGTCACCTACGCGGCCAGCCCGAGCCGCCTAAAATTGGTAACAACGTGCTGATTGCGGCCGGAGCGAAAGTGCTCGGTAGTGTCACCATTGGCAATAACGTGGTGATCGGCGCCAATTCGGTGGTGATTAATGACGTACCGGATAACTGCACGGTGATGGGAAATCCGGCGCGCATCATTTCCAGAGAAACCAACTGGATGAGCGAAAAGCTGGCAGGCAACGACAACAATTATTAACGAGATTACAGATGTTTGAAAATCTTAAAGCCGATGCCCGTCAACGCTTAATCACTACTGACCAGAACGACGAGGGTATCAGCCGGCTATTGAGCTTCTTTAGCAGAACCTGGCTGGCCACCTGTGTTTATCGCTTTGGCAGGTTTGCTGGTGATGCGAGAGCAAAACCATTGAAGCTGGTACTAAAGGCGCTTTATTACCCGGTATTTTTCATGACTCAGGGGCTCACTGGGATCAGCATTCAGGCACATTGTCGCATTGGCAAAGGCTTTGCCGTTAATGGCACTGGCGGCGTTTTTATTCTGGCTGAAACCATAGGTGAGAATTTTACTGTGGGTTCCGGGGTAACGGTAGGCAATGTGCGGGGAAGTAAAACCCTGCCGGTGATTGGCGACAACGTATACATAGAGCCCGGAGCAAAAATCCTGGGCAGTGTGAGCATTGGCAATAACGTGATTATCCGCGGAAACAGCCTGGTACTTACCGACATTCCAGATGACACCATGGCGGTAGGCAATCCGGCGAGAATAAAAAAGAAAGCGCAGGCAGTGGAGAGCTAAATGTCACAGCAAGATTTTAAAATGGATTTTATTGGCATTGGTTCGGGCAAGTGTGGCTCGACCTGGTTGTTCGAAAATCTTGTACAACATCCCGAAATATTTGATGGGAATCCGAAGGAAATTCACTACTTCGGTGACCTGTATGAACAACAAACATTTGACTGGTACAAAGGGCTGTTCAATGGCGCAGGGGATAAACGCAAAGGTGAGTTTTCTATTAGTTACATGTACCACCCTGACGCCGCGGAACGCATCTACCACCATTTTCCCGATGTGAAAATTATCGCTATGGTGCGCGATCCGGTTGCTCGCACCTATTCAGACTTTCAGCATTTCATTCGTAAGGGCGATCTGCCACCTGACTATCCGTTTTCCCAATATATCAAAGACGAAGGAAAGCTTCGCTTTGGGTACTACACCGATTATCTGGTGCCGTTTTTTGAACGTTTTCCGAAAGAAAATATTCTGGTTCTGGTGCTTGAGGAAATGCAGCACGATCTCGCCGAATGCTATCGCAGAATATTCGAGTTCATTGGCGTAGAGGATATCAGCTTTCTGCCCGAAGGCGTGGAGGAAAAGCGTAATCAGGCAGTGAACTATCGCTTTCTTAAACTCGAAAATATTCTGGTGCGATTCTATCGCTTTATGGCGAGAAGAGGCATGACTGGTTTTGCAGAACAACTAAAACGTTCCGGCGTGGCACAAATGGTGCGTCGCTTTAATGCGAAATCAGAACCCATACCGGATATGGACGCAGCTTCAAAAGAAGAACTAAAAGCAATATTTGAGGACGAGCAGCTTCGCTTAGCCAACTTACTTGGCAGGGAGGGGCAGATATGGACACGATAAAGCTCGCCGGTCTGGTATCTCTCATCAACAAAGCGCCAGCATTACGTCGAATTATTTTTCCCGGATCTTCAGTAGCACTTTGCTCTATGGGCGGCGTGGGCTCTACGGCGCTGGCCCGACATATCGGTTCCATTGCAGACAAAACGCCCCGCGAACATGCCTACTCTCCAGAGGTATATAACGACGAGAAGCAAGTGAAACTCGGGTACGTATTCGGTAATCCTTACAACAGCGTGCTGTCGGTATTCCGCCGTGGTTATCAGGGCATGCATGCGAACGCCATGAACGCTAATAGTCCGACTACAGCGCCTGAATTAAAAGGCGTTTCGTTGGAACAATATCTGGCAGGGGGCGAGGATGCCTTTCATCTCGACCGGCAACTGAGCAACTGGGCCGACCCGGCTAAAACCCGGCATCCGGTAATGCTGATCAAATATGAGGCGCTGGCGGAAAATATCGATGAGGTACTGGCCTTTTTCGACTGCAATAAACCCTTTACGGTGAAGCAGCGCAAATCGGCCTGGCAGTCACAGCCGCAACCAATCATTGATGGCCTTGAAGCCATGTATGGCGGCTTCGCAAAAAAAGTAGAAAGCATGCCGGATATCTTAATTATCAATCCATCGAGGATCAGAGAAACCGAAGCAGAAGTACAGCATGGATGAGTCAGTAAAACACAAAGTAGTCATGGTGGCAGCCTGTCCGTTTCCGGCGAATCACGGTTCTCCGGCATCCATTCGCGAGATGTCAGAAGCGTTGGTCGAGCAGGGCCATGAGGTGCATATTCTTACCTATCCCATTAAAGAGGATATTCCGGTAACCGGCCCGAAAATTCACCGGGTATCGTTCCCGTTTTTGAATAAAAAGCGGGTAAAAGTCGGCCCGGCATTAGAAAAGTTTGTCTACGACCCGCTGATGGTTTTCCGACTTATCTGGTTAATCTGGAAGTATAAAATTGATGTGATTCATGCGCACAACTATGAAGGCGCGTTAATTGGCTGGTTGGCCAAATTGGTTACCCGCAAGCCCATGCTTTATAACGCCGTTAACAATATGGTCGATGAGCTTGTGACCTATGATTTTATCTGGTCCAAAGGCTTCGCTACGAAGTTGGCTAAGCTGCTGGACAAAACTATCCCGTTTACCGGCGATTACGTTACCGCAGTGTCTGATTCGCTGAAAGACTATCTGGTTAAACTCGGTGTGAAAAAAGAAAAGATTCAGGTGCTCCCGGCGGGCGTGAATCCGGGGATGTTTGAAACCAATGATAAGTCGACATTACGGCAAAAATACGGCTATGGTGATGACGATAACATTGTAATTTACACCGGTAGTCTGGATGCCTTTCAGCGCATTGATTACCTGCTGGAAGCGACAGCAGTGATCAAGCCGAAGTTTGATAATCTCAGACTGATCCTGGCGGCCAATATCGTCAATCCGAAAGATCTGGAAACGATTAAAACGAAGATTGCCGAATTAGATATTGGTGACATCACGGATATCGTAGAAGGTCTGAAGTTGGAAAAACTACCTGATTATCTGGCGTTGGCGGATGTGGCCACGCTGCCCCGCACTGACTGCCCGGGTCACCCGGTAAAAATTCTGAACTACATGTGCGGCAATATTCCCATTGCCGGTTTCACCGGTGCAGCAAAAGGGCTGCATCATATGAAAAATGCGGTGCTGGCTGAAGATCATAACATTGAGCAGTTTGCTGAAAGCATTGAATGGTTACTGAATCGCCCTGCGATGGCCGAAAAAATTGCTACCGAAGCACGTAGAACTTTAGGTAGTCTGTACGAATGGGATGTATTGGCGCGGGGCATTGCCGTGATTTATCAGATGTTGCGGAGCGGTGATTATGAATCCCTGCAGCCGGAGTTGAAGCGCTATATCCGGCAGAGCTATCAGCCAAGGTTCTGGGAAAACCGGCAGATGGATGCGGATGCACTGCCTGCAGATATCCGAGAGCAGCGCAAAGGCGAACGTAGACAAAATGTTGTGCGCATTGACTTTATCGAACGCCGGAGAGTAGTCGATGCCGAATAGTGTTTCTGACAAAGCGGTTGTCGATAACGGTTTTGCAGCGCTGCATGTCGATCTCAGGCGCAAGCGTCGTCACTATACCCGTATAGATAACTTTGTGAACAAGTACATCAAAATGACGTTGCAGTGGGGCTCGCTGGCAGTGATGGCGTTTCGTCTGCGCCAGCAATGCCATGCCGTGAAACCGGATATTCTCGCGGTGCTGTTATCATTTTTTGCCTGGCTCATCGAAGGTGTGCTGCGATTATTCACTGACTGCCGTATTTCACCTACGGCGCAAATAGGTCGCGGACTGGTTCTGCATAATTTCGCAGGAATTGAAATCGATCCTGCATTGGCTGGCAACAATCTTACGGTGAATCAGAACGTGTGCATTGGTCGTGATCACACCGGAGAAGGCAAGCCTACATTAGGTGACAACGTGTTTGTCGGCGCGGGTGCGAAAATTCTGGGCGCGGTAAGTATTGGGAATAATGTGGTGATTGCAGCCAATGCGCTGGTCATTTCATCCATTCCCGATAATTGCTCTGTAGTAGGAAATCCTGCGAAGATAGTCTCGCGGGGGGTAACTAGTGATTACCTCAGTTTCGATACTGAGTAACGGAGAACCAGTATGAGCTCAAAAGCCATTATTCTGGCCGGTGGATTAGGCACCCGGCTGCGTGAAGTGTTGAGTGACGTGCCCAAGCCTCTGGCACCGGTAAATGGCATTCCCTATCTGGCTTACATGGTGAACATGTTGTATCGCAAGGGTATTCACGACATTGTGATTGCAGCAGGCTATAAAGCTGAACAGTTCGATACTTTTATCGCAGATCAGCAGGACGCGCTACCAGGCCTCAAGCTTGCCTTAGTCGTTGAACCTGAGCCACTGGGAACAGGGGGCGCGGTGCGCTACTGCTACGAGCAACACCCTGCAAAGCACTATTTTATTTTCAACGGCGACAGCTATTGCGACTTCCGTTTTTCCAAACTGCGAGATACCGCTTTTGAGCGAGGCGCTGCCATGGTGGTCGCGCAGGTGAATGATATCAGTCGTTACGGCGAAGTGGGGGTTACCGCCAGCGGCCGTATAACGTCGTTCCACGAAAAGCAGCCAGAGCAACGAAGTGGCTGGATAAACGCTGGGGTTTACAGTATTCCTGCGAGTGTGATTGCTGCGATGCCGGCAAACCAGTTCTTTTCGTTGGAACAAGAAGTGCTGCCGTTATTGGTGAAATCGGGTTTGTACGCGGTGAAAGCCATTGGTCCTTTTATCGACATTGGTATTCCTGAAGACTACCGGCAATTTACGGTAAATCCGTCGCACTATTTTCCGGTGTTGCCGCAGTGGTGCGGCATTAAAGCTGCAGGATAAAGACAACATGCACGGACGCGAAACTTCATTTTCTTTCTGGATTATTCTAACGCTGATATTACTTGTCGGAGCAGGTGCGCTGGTGCCTGCTAGTGCAGAAAGTGAAACGTCAACAACCGCTCCGCCCAACGGTATTTTCGTTAGTTCCGGCCCTCGCATCAGTGACAAAGTGTTATCTGCACCTTTTGTGCACGGCAACCTTATCCGTGTTGGCTGGGATGATATTGAACCTGCAATCGGGCGCTATGATTTTAGCGCCATAGATGCACTGATCAATCAGGCAAATAGGCACAATAAAAAGGTATCGCTCAGCGTGCTTAATGGCCCCAGAGCACCTGCCTGGCTTTATGACGCTGGTGCGAAGCCTTTTTCTTATGAATTTAAAACCCGTTACTCTGAAAGGGGGAACCGGCAGGAACGAATTCCGTTACCCTGGGATACTATTTACCTAAAGCATTGGCGTGCCCTCATCGCCGCATTAGGCGAGCGCTATCAAGACGAAAGCGCAATTGCGTTGGTGCACATCACGCATTCTTCTAAAAACGGCTTCGAGATGCAGTTGCCCGAGCAGCGGGTCAATGGCCGCAGAGAAAATGTATCTAGCGGCCCGTGGCATGATGCGGGCTATACCGTCGAGAAGCATATCAACGCATTGCAATCTATTATCGATGCGTATGTAAGCGCATTTCCCGTCACGCCGCTGGATATTGAAATTCATCCAGTGCTCGATTCTTACGAACCGGCAGACGCCGTTCTTGAATATGGTTTGCAACAAGCAGGCAAGCGATTCGGTCTGTTCTCGGCATGGTGGAGCGGGAAGTCGCAGCGCTGGAATGCGCCCCTTTATCCGTTTCTTGAAAAGGCATGCGAAACATCATTCTGCACGCTGCAACTCATTGGTAACCAAACCCGACAGCCGGAACGACTGCTAAAAGGCAGTGTGAATGCAACCATAGAAGCAGGAATGGCGTTGGGGGCGAAGTATTTTGAAGTATGGGATGTGGATGTGCGCAATCGGGAATTGGAAGCATCGCTGGCCGCCATTGCCGAACAACTCGTTAAGCCGTAAGAAGTAAGCAGGGGAAATAATGGCAAGCACACTGGGCCACGCATTATGTGGCATTGATTGTCTGATGGTTGGCAGAATCATAGCACCACACTATGTGACGCGCTTTTCTGTACCACTGGTATTTGCCGCCGTGTTTCTGGCTAATGCGCCTGATCTGGACTTACTGGTAGGGCCACTGATTGGTGAGCATCATCATTATTTCCATGGGCAAGCAACCCACTCCATCGTGTTTGCACTGCTAGCAGGTGCGATATTCTGGCTGATTGGCCGGGTATTCGGTGTTGATGAAAAGAAAAATCGATTTTTTGCGTTGTTGGTAGGCTTCGGCCTTATGAGTCATGTTGCTGTGGACTGGTTTACCGGTCCGAACCCGGGCTGGCATCCAAGCTTTGGTACCGTGGTGTTGTGGCCTTTTGTGGATGCCCGTATTCATTCACCGCTGACCATGTTTCTCGGGCCGCATCACGGCTCCATGGAAGAGTTTTTATCTCTGCATAATCTCTGGGTCATGGTTCGGGAAGTGATTATTTTTGGCGGCTTTGGACTTATCGTCTGGCTGATGTCAAAGGACATACGAGAGCAAACTAAGCGGCTGGTAGTAAATGTGTTCAGTGGTAATTTCAGGTAGTAAAAGTGGCTGTTATGGAAGAGACAAGTAAAAAAACAAAATCGGAAAAAGTCATTTCCGTCGCTTTGTTATTGGTGCTACTCATTGCACTGGTAGGCATGGGGGCATGGGCGATGAAAATCGTATCTTCACACCTTAAAGCCACCAGTCCATCCTTTGCCCGGGATAAAAATGCGCCAATACCGGTCAAAATTGTGCGCGCAGAATCAGCGCCGGTGTCCTCAAACCTGGTTACTCAGGCAGTGTTAGTAGAGAATCAGAGTCTGCCTGTTTACCCGGGATTTCAGGCTATGGTTGAAACCGTACATGTGGAAACCGGTGAACTGGTGAAGCAAGGTCAGCCGCTGGTGTCTTTCTATCCTGATCTGATTAAAGCCAAGCTCGAACTGGCTGAGTCTATGGTGGAGATTGCCGAAGAAGAAAATAGTGCAGCCCAGGATAACTTTGAAAAAGTACAAGCATTGTTTCGTAAGAAGCTGGTGGGGCAAGACGAACTGTCCAAAGCGGCACTTGCCGCGAAACAGGCCAAATCCTCGCTGCTGACCAACCAGTACGAACTGCAAACTGCAAAATCTGATTACTCGCAGATAACCATAAACGCACCGGTTGGCGGCGTTGTTACCTCCGTTAGCGCATTTGCCAATACCACGGCAAGAACTTCCTCGCCGCTGATCACCCTGAGCGTTACCAATCCTATTTATGTTGAAGCGAAAGTTGCTCAACGGTTTTATGCTGAGTTGGCGCTAGGTCAGGCGGTGGATGTCAGTCTTGATGCGTTTCCGGAGCAGACCTTTTCGGCCAGCATACTTAGAATTGGCAGCGAGGTAGACGAGCAGTCTGACGCACTTTCCGTGTTTGCTCGTCTGGACAATCCGGATCTGATATTGCGTCCGGGCATGGGCGGGGTCGCCTCGATAAAATTACTTGAGCAGGGTCAAGACGCTGTTCGTATTCCCGCTATCGCATTGCTTGGTAGCGACGGACGTAATGCATTTGTGTTCGCCGTGGATGAGAGTAAAACCGCAAGACTCAATGAAGTAACACTTACTGGCTATGAGCAGGGCTATGTAGGTATTCGTAGTGGCCTCAAAGCTGGACAGGACGTGGTTGTTGTTGGACAACAGGCATTAAAAGATGGAGATAAAGTGGAGGTTGGCGATGCGCTTTAATGGTTTGGTTGGATTAGTCGGGCTGACGGCGTTTTCAGTATCAGCAGACGTAGTGATCCCATCGTTTGAGCGGGTTTCTGTATTGGTTTGTGAAGGAAGTGACGTTACTGCAGCTGCGAAAGCGCAGCTCGATGTGGCGCAGGAGCGGGTAGCAACTGGAGAGGTAGCCAAATGGATGCCTGATCTCACGGTTGGCGTAGATGTCTACGCAGCCCGGGGGGAGCCCACCAGCTTCTTCGCCATCGAAAACGGACCAGTGCAGGATCCCGCCATCCCCAATGTGTATGAAAAAGGTCAGGCGTGGCTGGGCAAAGTCGATATGAAGTGGGGACTTTACCGTGATGGTCGCTGGTTGGGCGAAGATGGTTTGGCAGAATACCAGAACCAGTCTGGCTACGATGTTGCCATGGCGCAGTTATCGTCTGCCCAGCAGGATGCTTATAAGCTGGTAAGTCAGTATTACTTCAACGCTTTAACCTACAGTGCCCAGATTGATTTGCTTGAGCCTGTCACTAATCAACGCCACAAACAGTTAGATAACATGAACGCCACGCTGGAAGCGGGGGTGACGACCGCCGACGATCTGGTTGCTGCTCGTGCGGGTTACTACAACTTAAAACAAAAGCTGACCGATGCCTACCGTCAGCGAGAAATGAGTATTCGTTATCTGTCTCTGCTAACAGGCCAAGATGTCACCTTAACGGCATTTGAAGACGGTAAAGCCAATAAGGAACTTCGCAGCGTCATCGAAAAAGAAGTTGAAATCGGTGATATCAATACGCTCATTGGCGCCCAACCAGATATCAGCATGCTGCGTGCCCAGCTCGAACTCGAACATCAAAAGCTGGCCACCCAGCGCGGTAAGCTAAAGCCATCGATGAATCTATATTTAAAACTGCGAAGCGGGGATAACTTCGAGTCTGCCGTAAGAAAGGACTACGGAGAAGTGGGGTTATCATTTGAATATCCGCTGGGTGCCATACCTGCCAATTATGGTGAATCCCGTAGTCTACAAAAATCCATCACAGCGGTGAGCACTGAACTTAAATATCTTGAAAAGGTGAAGGCACTGCAAGCCGAGGCTATAAAAAATGGTATCGACAGTGCCCGTAGCAAGATAGAAGTCGCTGAAATGGAGTTGGCCAGGCGCGAGCAGGTTTGGCAGAGCGAGCAGGAAAGGGTAGGAAGTGGTTTAAATAGTCTGGAAGCACTTATTCAGGCGGAAGATGACCGTATCAATGCTTATTTGAATCTTCTGGGCGCCTTTAATGCCGCATGGATGAACTATGTGGATGCTGTGCTATTTACTAATACCGCCTGTGGTAGCCAAGGCTAAATGAGCGGTAACGGAAACGTCGCTAAAAATCTGCTTTACGTTTTCGCCAGTGAAGGCGTGGGCGGTGTACTCAGTTTTCTGATCCTACTGCTGTGCGCCAGTTTACTGGGTGTTGAAGCGTTTGGTGTGTTTTCCTTTATTCTGGCCATTACCAGTGTCTGTCAGCTGGTGGCTGATTTCGGTCTTACAAATTTAATCGTCCGCGAGGTCGCCAAAGATAAAAGCAAAACTGCTTATATTATGGGGAATGTGCTTACGCTGGCGTGGTGTTTGTCGGCCATCATGTTTGTAATCATTACTCTTGTTGGCTGGGGGCTACTCGATTCAATAACCTCGTGGTATGCCTGCATCATCATGGCGGCAGCAGTACTTGCTACTTACCATTCCGTCGTTTATTCGTCGGTATGCCGGGCGTTTGAAGAAATGGGTTACAACGCGTTTTGCTTTGTCGCGCATAAAATCATTTTGCTGGCCCTGGCCTGGTGGTGGGGTGGCCCGTCATCGCCATTTAATTCCCCCTTACTGGGTATTTGCTTCGCCTATCTGGTCGCCAATTTGTTGCAGTACCTGTTCTTCTTTATGGTGGTTTCGTTACGCTTCGTAACGATCCGCTTTGGTCGCGACTGGCAGTATGCACTGTCTTTGTTTCGTGCTGCCGTGCCGGTGGGTGCATCCATGGTCATTCGTCGTCTAACGCTGCAAGTGGATGTGCTGATCCTGTCGTTGATGCTGGGCGCTACCGCCGTCGGCGTGTTCAGCGCTGCCTACAAAGTAGTGCAGATGATCGACATGATTCCCTTCGCTTTATGTTTGCCATTGTTCCCGGCCTTTTCCCGGCTTGCCGCGGGCGACGCAGAGCAATTGAATGCATTTTTTCTTTTGTGCCTTAAAGGGTTTGTTCTGCTGGCGCTGCCACTAACCGGGTACCTTTTCATTTCAGCGGATAGCCTGGTTAACCTGTTCTATGCGGATGAATTCGCAGAGGCCGGTGGATTACTTCGCGTTCTGGCGTTCACCGTATTTGGCCTGTTTATTAATATGCTGTTGAGCTACTTGTTTGTGGCTCTTAATCATCAGCGCTTTTACTTACTTGCGGCACTGGGGTGTTTAGCCGTGAATGCGCTTGCTGACGTTGTCCTTATTCCGCTGGTGGGTGTGCAGGGAGCAGCATGGGGAACGCTGTGCGGGGAGCTTTGCTATTTTATACTGGCTCTGAAATTCCTGAAGTGCTGTGAAATTACCGTTAATTGGTTCTCACTTTGTTGGCGTCCGGCATTCATTTCTATTTTATGTTGTTTACCTGCTTTGTTGTGGTTACCTCAAACGTTCTGGGACCAGATAATTTTCACCGTCGTATTTTTCTTTTTGTATTTAGTAGGGCTGTTTGCATTCAGAGTTTTCAGTGTTCAGGACGTCTCAGCGCTGGTAGCCCGTTTTACCAACCGGCAGTCGTCAACGCCGTCGGCGAGTGAAGGCAGCGCGTGATGAAAGCTGTAGCGACGTTGTCATTTCGTTCTCTCATTCATCGGGCCCTATCGCCGTTACGATTTGCTGAGAATTATCCGGCACTACTGCTTGCAGGTGCCTTGCTTATGTTGGGGATGTCTGGCGTGTGGGTGAATATGCCACTTTCCGGTAGTAGTCGTTTAGCTGCGCTGACCCCCGCAACCCGAGATATCCTATTGCTTTCAGCAGGTTTGATGGGGCTGTTTCTTTTGGCCACAGCGATGAAAAGGCCATTGGTACGCCTTGTCATTGCGCTAAGCCTTTTTGGGTTTGTTTTCACCCTTGCCCAGCAAGTTAGCTTTTTCGACGGCGCTCATTTACTGCAATATATCACCGAAAGTACGCAGTTCCGGGAAATGCAGCATGTACTAGCGCTGCACGATGTACCAAACGCCGGGCGGTCAGTGGAAACGCCGCTGGTATTCGACGCTTACGCATTTTCCGACCGCCTCGCTGCCACAACAGGCATACTGGGTTGGGGACCAAAACTTGCCTTGTTAATGACGGTTCTGCTTACCGTATATGCCTGGGCCAAAGTCCATCGCTGGTTGCATAGTTCTTTAATTGTGGTTGTGTTTATTGCTGCGCTTGTACTATTAAATGGCACCGGTTCAGTACTGCTGGCTTACCTGAAACTCAATCAGGGTATTCGGGACTTAAATGACAATAAGGTGGAAAGTGCCATCGTGCAGCTGGCAGAGGTCACAGAGCTGGACCCGGTTATAGCATTCTCTACAGGCTTTCCTCTACTGAAATCTTACGTGGCGTATCAGGTAGAAGGGCCTGAATCTCCCTTGGCAAGTGCTTATGTGATGAGCCAGCGCCTGGCGGCCAATGATTTCAACGGCGTGCTTACGCTTCACGATGTATTGCTGAGAACGAAGAATCACGCCGTGCTGCGTGATAATGCAATGGACCGCGTGGAAGTTGCAATGACTCAGACAGCGCTGAATCGAATGGCATTACTGGCATTGTGGGACAACGATTGGTATCGCGCGGAAGATTACTATCAACAGGGGCTGCAAATAGGGCGAAATGCTGCATCTGAACTTGCGCTGCTGTATATCTATAAGGAGACCCGCCAGCATGAAGCCTGTAATCTGTTGGCGGACAATCTGATCCCTGCGATCAGCAACCGCTCCGTTGAAGCAGATATCTGGACCACAAAGGGGGATTGCCTGGTGGCCAGTGGACGCATTCTTGAAGCCCGTGACGCTTATGAACATTCCATTCAGTTAGACAGCGATAAAAACTACCGGGCGGTTAAAGGCCTGAGTGGCTCCTGAGGCAGTATGATGAACCGAGGATCACTAAAGCTGGCCCCAGCATTCTTATTCATCTGTCTCGTACTGCTCTTTGGCTATCTTAAATCTGTAGATGAGGCGAATACGCGGTATCCGGTGCAGTGGAACGGTTCACAGTGGTTGAGTACCAACGATCCTACTGCAAATGGTTATTTTCGCGCAGCGGTAGATCTTGCTGATGTGCCCGAACGGGCGGTACTCACCGTGTCTGGCTCCGACAATATCGTGGTGTATGTGAATGGCCGTAAAGCACAGGAAAAACGTGCACGGTCCATGTTGCCTACCGCGGTTATTGATGTATCACCGTGGCTGAAAAGTGGGCGAAACCTGCTTGCTTTTGAAGTAAACAAAGCGACGTTTCCGAAGGGCGTTCAGCTAAGGTACGAGCTGGCAACGATAAACCATGCAGGATTACTACAGTATTTTTATTCAGGGCAACACGTGAAAGTGGCGAGTCGGTTGCCTCCTGTACAAAGTCAGCTTACCTGGTCAGATAGCAGCTATGATGATGTTCGTTGGAAAAACGCGACTATTGAGTCGCACCGGCAACCCCCCGCGCAACTCAATGTGTCTAACGATTTATTTCTTACACTGCCTCGTCCTGACATGCTGACAGTGTTTGGTGAGAACTTTTGGACAGTCAGTGTGTCTGGAAACCTGCAGGTATCTGATGCCACTCGTCAAGCCTGGTTTGCCATCGCCAGTTCCGTGCCTTTCGAGGTGGTGGTGAATGGAGTCAGCGCTGGCATGTATTCCGCCAGCGATAATTTGCTTGAATTAACCAGCTTTCGTTCCCGGTTGCACGCGGGTGACAACACCATCCAGTTTTTGTTTTTTACCGGCGGAATGCCACCTCAAATAGCAGGGGGGCTCATTATTGAAGAAAGTGGTGTTGTTAGCACCTGCTATATTGAACCGCAATGGTTAATAGAACGCGATGCTGCCTCTACCTATATCAATCCAGATATCACCGCTGCAAAAAAAGCCTTGCCACCTTTGTCGCTGGCGCTGTCGTCAGAGCAACCGATATTTCAGATGGCTGTCAATGAGGCATTTTCCGCACCGCCTCTTGCGCAGATCATGCCCTGGCTACCGGTACTGGCCATACTGCTTTTTACATTAGGAGCCGTGGCCGGTGGTCGCCTTGCTGGACTGAACGGTTCACAAATTCTCGACAGCTTCTTTCTACCGGGGCTCATCGGCACATTGTCGCTGGTTGTTGCCTGGCTGGTGGCACAAGACGTACGTTTTTCAGCCAGAGAGATATTTGCGTGGTCGAATCTACTACTTCTCATGCTGATCTGGGCCATGCTTACTTTGGCCTCGATGATTCAAACCTGGCTTCATCGACCCGCCGTAGCCACTGTTCCAATTGATCGTCAGCAAGAACCGAGTCTTGGGCTCATCAACCACTATTTGTTCTGGCTTGTTGCCGTAGCGATAGTTGCCATAGCATGTTTACTGCGAGTCGAAGGCATGGGGCAGCAGGCGTTAACGGTGGATGAAGCCACAATAGCCGGGTTTGCCCGTGGTGTACTCGAGCGCGGCTATCCGTATTTGATGGTAGGCGGCATGGAAGTGGAATTGGCCACGTATGAACTGGTGCCTTATTTTCTGGCTGCGTCAGTATCGATAGTGGGTTACAGCGATATTGGCCTGCGCATCCCGGCACTGTTGTTCGGTACTGCAACCTGTGGGGTAATCATCTATTGTGGTTCAAAATGGTTTAATCGCATAACCGGACTGATCGCCGGTTTGCTCTATGCCGTGTCGCCCTGGGCGATTTATTGGGCACAGAATTGTTTTCACCCTTCGCAAATCCAGTTTTTCAATTTGCTTACGCTGATCGTGTTTTATCGGTTACTGAGCAGCGACAATATCAGTATTCGTCTCGCCGTGTTTTCTGCTTTAGCGTTTGCCTTCAGCTATTTTAGCTGGGAAGGGTCTGGTCTTGTATTGCCGGTTATGGTGGTAGTAGCTCTTATTATGCGATGGGGTGACTGGAAATGGTTCTTCCAGCCCAATCTGTGGATTGCTGCTGTGTTAATTCTGTTCGTCGCCATAGGGCAGGGTATAAGGCGTGTGCTTTTGCAGGAGCCTTACATCATGGTTGGCTATGGTAAAAGTGACACGTCAGCGCCGAAACTAACGTTTACCGATCCGTCTTACGATCCGTTCTACTACATTCAGAATTTTTTCTTTACCGAATTCAACCTGGCACTAAGCCTATTCTTTGTCGTTGGTTTGGTCATGATGTTTTATCAACGGAGGCTGAGTTTCGTGATGCTGTTTGTGGTAACGGCTTATCTGTCGCTGACAAACTTATTAGGCTTTTATAATGCCCACTATTTCTACTTTGTGTTGCCGGTATTTTTGCTGGCAGTGGCCGCCGTATTTACCTATTCAGTGAAAGGGCTACAGCGCGTAGGGCAACGCATTTCTGGCGCGACCGGAAACCTGCAATCTGGAATCGCCATTACGTTGCTTACGCTTCTATTGTTCTTACCTGCCACGTCTGGGCTGATGCACATTTACCGTTTCATGGGTGATAACATCGACCAAATGCGAGTGGACTACCGCCCAGGTCTTGCAGGTGTTGATGGCAGAACGGTTTCCCTCGCACTGAAGCAGTATCAGCGCGAAGGCGATGTGGTGATGTCCACTATCCCCCTTGTATCAGAGCACTACGCTAAAGAGAAGGGCAGTTACTTCATTCAAACTATTACCGACCGTAAAGTGGTGTACGACACCGTTCGGCAGTCACCTTACTACGTTGATAAATTTGTCGGTAATCCGGTACTTCGTTCAAAGCAGGAATTGCAGGATGTATTACAGCAGCATGAGCGAGTGCTATTTGTGGCTGCGCCAGTAAGAGGCCTTAATCGCATAATAGACGCTGAAACGCTCGAATATATCAATACACATATGACCGTGGTGGCAGAAAGTTATGACAGTCGACTATATCTGTGGGAAAAGTGATTATGGTGGTAATTTTATCACGCTGACCTTCTCACTTGCTTACCTGACGTTATTTTTGGCAATACGTAATTCGCTGGAGATTGCTACCTTGCTATTCTGATTTTTAATGCTCTGATTGGGCGTGAACCGAAAAAAACATTATGATCATGGGCTTTCTTTCTGACCCTGTTTTCCCACTTTTATCCGACTAGAAAGTCCCTGTTTTTTGTACCTCCCAAAGGTATGTTTTCCTCTATACCTACGTATCTGTAGGAAGATTTATAGAACTTCATTGGTCAACTTTAATTCGCAGCGTACCGTGTTTCGTATCGATAAGGTTGACCATTATGAAAGTTCGACTCCATTTACCCATCATTAGTGTATTAACCTCGCTTAGTATTACCTTGCTGAGTGCGGTCAATCTGGTTCAGGCCGCCGAGGCTACAGAGACTGTTGTCACGGCGGAAGAAGCCAGGTCGCTCTCAGCGGTAGACCGTCGTCATGAACGGAAACTCAAACGTAAAATGCGAAGAGGACGTCAGCCAGCACCAGCACCCGCTCCTGAGCCAGAACCTGAACCCGAGCCGCAGCCTGCTCCTGAGCCGGATGTAAAGGCAATGCCTGAAGGAATTTATCATAGCGCTGGCGTGATCACGCGGAATCATCGCGGTGGTACACTGGTGCGGGAAGGTATTAACGACCAGGCGCACATGAGCGGCACTTTGGTAAGAGTTGAATGGGCAGCTATCAACACAGCGCCAGGGGTATTTAATTTCTCTATTATCAGCAATGAGCTGGAAAAAGCGGCAGAACTGAATTCTGCGATTAATCTGGCCATTCTTGATAGTTTTGCCATGCCGGATTTTGTACTCGCTGCCTGTGAAACTTTCGATTTCAATTTCCGCCGTCAGGCAAAGACCACTTGTTTACCTTGGGATACTGATTACCAAGCGTATAAATCACAGCTGGTGGCTGCCCTTGGACAGCAATTCGACAGCCATCCCAATTTAGCGGGGGTCTATTTCTCTTACGCTGCGATGACGAATGGCATTGAAATGCACTGGCGTGTGAGTGAAACGGAATTTACTGCGGCCGGTTATACCAAAGCGCGTTTACTGAATAGCTACAACACCATCATGGATATGTACAACGCGGCGTTTCCGAGCACATCGATTATCATGGAGGTACATGAAGTCTTTCGCTCGCCAACGTTGGCTGAGAACGCTTTCGACTATTGTCAGGCCACGATGGGGTCTCGCTGCGGTGTCGCTATCTGGTGGTGTAGTTCGCGCATGGCAACGAACCCCCGCGAGTCTGAGTACAGTGTTTATCACATTGCACAACAGGCGACAGAGCTGAGCTTTGCTGTATGTCAGTCTATTGGTAGCTTTACAGAATCTCCTGAGCGCTTCGACAGTGGACAAGGTTGGACTACCGAGGAAGCATTTATTCACGAGATGTCGTTCTTTATTAATGAAGGGTTTCGTAATTTCGAGCTATGGAGTAACGATATCAGTAACCCGGCACTTATCGATATCCTACACAGCCAGGTATTACCTGAATTAAATTAACCAACTCCTCAAAGGGCAGCGAAATCCGCTGCTCTTTCGTTTTGCACATAGCGATTAAACAATACTCGCTGGCAGTCTCACCTTAATCCTGTCGCGATTATTGCGTATAATGCCCCACTCGATTTAAACAAATACGGTATCTATGACTAACCGGGCTTTTTTCCTCGACCGTGACGGTGTAATCAATATCGATCACGGCTATGTTTGCCACCCTGAACAATTTGATTTTGTACCAGGAGTTTTTGAAGCCTGTAAGAAGATTATCGAACAAGGTTATTTGATTGTGGTGGTGACGAATCAGGCAGGTATTGGTCGTGGCTACTACACCGAAGATGAGTTTCTCGCATTGACCGCCTGGATGAAGCAGGAATTCGCCCGTCGCCAGATTACTATTGCTGACGTTCGCTTCTGTCCACACCATGCTACGCACGGTCGGGGCAAGTACCTGAAAGATTGTGAAAACCGTAAACCCAACCCCGGCATGTTGATAGCGGCTGCTCAGGAGCACCAAATCGATTTATCCCGCTCTGTCATGGTGGGAGACAAAACCTCTGATATGGAAGCTGGGCAACGGGCTGGTATTTCTGCTTTATATAAAGTGGCGGAAGAACATGCTGACACAATTGAGCAGACAGAATGGGTGAACTGCCACCGATTGGTGGATGCGGTAGCGCACTATTTTACTACCGCCACAGACTGATGATTTGCTGCAGGCCACGTATGGACTTTCAGACTAGGCTTTTTCATCCCTACTGCTACTTTTAATCTCTGGACGGTTCGCCTACCATTGCGAACAGTCATACAAAGAAAATAAAGCTGAATCTGTGCCCTCACTACGTCAACACCACACTTTTCATCTCCCGGCTTCTGGCAGGGAGATAATCTCTTTTTCTTCGCCCGAATTGTTCCGGGCACGCTGGCTGCAATCCGACACCAATTATTTGTTGGGTGGCGGAAGCAATACACTCTTTCTGGAAGACTTCGACGGCCAGGTGTTCATTAATGAAATGCGTGGAATCGAACATGTAGAATCCGATACTCACCACCTCCTTCGTGTAGCCGGCGGTGAGAACTGGCATGCGCTGGTAACTCACTGTTTGGGTAAGGGCTGGTACGGAATGGAAAATCTGGCGCTTATTCCTGGCTCGGTAGGGGCGTCCCCCATTCAAAACATTGGTGCTTATGGTGTGGAAGTGGGGCAATTTATTGCTTCGGTAGAGCTTATCGATATTCAAAGTGGCAAAGCGATAACACTGAATAACAGTGAGTGTGAGTTTGGATACCGCGATAGCGTGTTTAAAAAGGCGTTAGCAGGAAAGACGCTCATTACCCACGTGAATTTCGCATTGCCAAAAGCGTACTCCCCAGTGGTGAGCTACGGTGAGTTGGCTGCGCTTGATAATCCTACTGCGCAACAGGTTTATGATACGGTGATTGCTGTGCGGAAGTCGAAGTTACCCGATCCTGATGAATTGGGGAATGCTGGTAGTTTCTTCAAAAACCCAGTGGTCAGTGTCAGTCATTTTGAGCGCCTTAAAAAAGCGGCATCAAGCATACCTGGTTTTATTGTTGATAACGGCGTAAAAATTCCGGCCGCATGGCTCATCGACCAATGCGGCTTTAAAGGAAAGACCGAAGGTGGCGTTCGCTGCCACATAACGCAGCCCCTTGTGCTCACCAATACTGGTGAAGCCGTTGGCAACGATGTGGTTAAGCTTGCCCGTTCAATTATGGACACCGTGCGTGAGCGTTACGATATTGCATTGGAAGCGGAAGTGCGGCTGGTTGGCCGTAATGGAGTAATCAACCTATGAAGCAGGCATCAAAAATTATTCGTCAGCATATTCTATCATTGCTGGCTGACGGTCAGTTTCATTCTGGCGAACTGATTGCGCAGCAGGTTAACCTGTCACGCACCGCGGTAGCCGGACATATTTCTCAGCTCGCCGATTGGGGGCTGGATGTTTTCAAAGTAAAAGGTAAGGGCTACAGATTGAACCAGGGTTTTGCGTTATTAAGTGCAGAGCATATTAAAAAGCATCTGAGACGTCCGGGCTTGTCGATGATTCAGGTGGAGCCGGTGCTACCTTCCACTAACGCTGAAATGAAACTGCGCATAGCAAAAGCGCGTCATGATTTGGCAGACGGAGACGTTATCCTGGCTGAAGTGCAAACCGACGGGAAAGGTCGCCACGGCAGAAAATGGACTGCGCCGGTTGGGGGCAGCCTTACCATGTCGATGTATTGGTCGTTTCCTGACGGCTACCAAAGCATGGCGGGCCTGTCATTATTAGTGGGCGTTGCTATTTGCGAGGCACTGCGTAAGTTCAATATTGAAGATGCCCAACTTAAGTGGCCTAACGATATTTATTTGAATGGTCGTAAGCTGGCCGGCGTATTAATAGAAGTAGAAGGGCAGATTGGTGCTACGGCCCATAGTGTTATCGGCATCGGGCTAAACGTCAATGTACCAGATACCCAATATGATGTGGGCCAGCCTCACAGCGATCTTACCGGGTATCTGGGCGAAACGCCTGACAGAAACCGACTGGCTGCTGCTGTCATAGAGTCGTTACGCGAGATGCTACCGGAATTTACTCAACAAGGATTCGGCAAGTTCGTACCTTATTGGGAAGCCCTGGATTTGTTTGCCGACAAGAAAATTGTATTGCAAATGGGTGACAAGCGATTCTCTGGTATCGATCGTGGTGTGGACCAAAGTGGGGCACTACTTGTAGAAACTGAAGATGGCATTACGCGATTCCATGGTGGTGAGGTGAGCCTTCGTGGTATCTGAACAACAGGTGTTGCTGGTGGATGCCGGCAACAGTCGAATTAAATCGGTTCTGCTTAATAGTGCGAATGTGTCAGAACCGGACGTTCATCTTTCCCTCGACAGTTTTCTTGGCTGGCTAAAAAACAAAAACTTTTCCCATCTCTACCTTTCCAATGTTGGCAAAAACGACATTTCTGAGCGAATCGCTTCTTTTTGTGTTGAACAAAACGTGGCTTTTATCGAAATTTTTACCGAGAAAGAAAACTTCGGCATTAAAAATCGCTATGAGAATGTATCGAGAATGGGGGTTGATCGTTGGCTTGCCATGGTGGCAGCGCAAGAAATGACCGAAAAACCATTTTGTGTCATTGATGTGGGAACGGCAATTACCTGTGATTTTGTGGTCGATGGTCAACATTTAGGCGGTTGGATTACCCCAGGGTATCATCTTATGCAGGATGCACTGGTTAAAAATACTGCAAGAGTGTTTGCTGAAGAGGCAAAACCCTCCCAACTTGCACCTGGTACTTATACCGAGGAATGTGTCAGTCAGGGATGCCTGGCAGCAGTAAATGGTGTTTATTTGAGCGCTATTGCTCAATTAGCAAGCGAACGACCCGATTTTGCGATAATTATCGGTGGTGGAGACAAAAATATGCTTGCAATAATTGAATCCACTGATACTATCCGTTCCGCGAATTTGGTGGTGCAAGGTCTTGCCCGCTACGCGAGAAGTCAGCTTGTCGCGTAACATTTTTTCGTTGTTTTATAAGCGTTAACCGCTTCAAAAAATAAAACGAAAAAAATTAAAAAAGACACTTGCACAGAGTAACGAGTTACTCTAGAATGCGCACCCACTTGATGAGGAGCCGACTTAGCTCAGTTGGTAGAGCAACTGACTTGTAATCAGTAGGTCGCCAGTTCGATTCCGGCAGTCGGCACCATTCATCAAACTCTGGAGGGGTACCCAAGCGGTCAACGGGAGCAGACTGTAAATCTGCCGGCTCAGCCTTCGCAGGTTCGAATCCTGCCCCCTCCACCACTTTCTTCTATGAGGTGGCCAGAGAATTAGGAACGCGGGCATCGTATAATGGCTATTACCTCAGCCTTCCAAGCTGATGATGCGGGTTCGATTCCCGCTGCCCGCTCCATATCAGTGCTGATATAGCTCAGTTGGTAGAGCGCACCCTTGGTAAGGGTGAGGTCGGCAGTTCAAATCTGCCTATCAGCACCATTTTCTCCCCAGCTCATGTTTAAGTTTGAATATTATTTAATTTTTAACGTAACTTTGCTGGGATACTAGAAAAATGGCAAAAGAAAAGTTTGAACGTACGAAACCCCACGTAAACGTGGGTACTATCGGCCACGTTGACCACGGTAAAACCACTCTGACTGCAGCAATCACTACCGTCCTTTCAAAGACTTACGGTGGTTCAGCTCAGGCTTTCGATCAAATCGATAACGCGCCTGAAGAAAAAGCACGTGGTATCACCATCTCTACTTCACACGTAGAATATGACACGCCTACTCGCCACTACGCGCACGTAGACTGCCCAGGACACGCTGATTACGTTAAAAACATGATCACTGGTGCTGCTCAGATGGACGGCGGTATCCTGGTAGTTGCGGCGACTGATGGTCCTATGCCACAGACTCGTGAGCACATCCTGCTGGGTCGTCAGGTTGGTATCCCTTACATCATCGTATTCATGAATAAATGTGACATGGTTGATGATGAAGAGCTGCTGGAACTGGTTGAGATGGAAGTTCGTGAACTTCTGACTGAATACGAATTCCCAGGCGACGATCTGCCAGTAATCAAAGGTTCTGCTCTGAAAGCTCTTGAAGGCGACGCAGAGTGGGAAAAGAAAATCATCGAACTGGGTGAAGCACTGGATTCTTATATTCCAGAGCCAGAGCGTGCTATCGATAAGCCGTTCATCCTGCCAATCGAAGACGTATTCTCAATCTCAGGCCGTGGTACTGTTGTAACTGGTCGAGTTGAGCAAGGTATCATCAAAGTTGGTGAAGAAGTAGAAATCGTTGGTATCAAAGATACTACCAAGACTACTTGTACCGGTGTTGAAATGTTCCGTAAGCTGCTTGACGAAGGTCGTGCAGGTGAGAACGTTGGTGTTCTGCTTCGTGGTACTAAGCGTGACGACGTTGAGCGTGGTCAAGTACTGGCTAAGCCTGGTTCAATCACTCCTCACACTCAGTTTGAAGCAGAAGTATACGTACTGTCTAAAGATGAAGGCGGTCGTCACACTCCATTCTTCAAAGGTTACCGTCCACAGTTCTACTTCCGTACAACTGACGTAACTGGTGCCGTTGAGCTGCCAGAAGGCGTTGAAATGGTAATGCCTGGCGACAATCTGAAATTCGTTGTAGAGCTGATTGCTCCTATCGCGATGGAAGAAGGTCTGCGCTTCGCAATCCGTGAAGGTGGTCGTACTGTAGGTGCTGGTGTTGTAGCGAAAATCATCAAGTAATTGATGACTACAAACTAGTCCGAAAAAAGGTCGCGAAAGCGGCCTTTTTTGTTTTTGTTCCGCTGTAAAATCTGGCTTTGCCCCTGCTATATCTTTTCTCTTCGCTAAATTAGCGTACTTGCGCTTATCGTCTATAGTTAATTCATCGACTTAAATCCTAATTGCGAGCGCTTTTTTAACGAAATGGCAATTCGTCTGGCTAGCCTCAAACTGCTGTTTGTCTTTGTTGTACTGAGTACTTCGCCTTTTGCCGTGTGTGCAATAAGTGCGGATCAGCAAATAGTGGTGGTGGTGCCATCAACAAGCAAGGTAACAACGCTTTCTAAATCTGAAGTGATTGATTTGTTTATGGGGCGCTTTAGTGAAACCAATAAAGGGCAAGCCCTGGTACCACTAGACTATAAAGCTGAAAGCGAGCTAAAAGGCGATTTTTACCAAACATTAGTTAATCGTTCGTTACGTCAGGTTAATTCCTACTGGTCTCGATTGCTGTTCTCCGGGCGTGCCAGAGCGCCCATTCAAGTTTCTTCTATCGATAATTTGGATGATCTCTTCAAAGATAATCAAAATTATGTCGCTTATGTTCCTATGAATGCTGTTTCGAAGGAGATGAAAATTGTTCTCATACTCGAATAAATGGCTTCTGCTTTTCGCCTTACCGGTACTGTGTTGTGTCGAAACGCGCGCAGATGAAAACGATAACTGGCGCTTCAGCGGGTTTGCAACGGTGGGAGCGAGCTATAGCAGTAACAATGAACTTGCGTTTCGTTCTTCGTATCTGAATAAGCCGAAAAAGCACTTTAATTTACTTACCGACACTTTGGTTGGCTTTCAATTCAATTATCACTTTTCCAGTGACTTTGACATGGTCGTTCAGGCTATTGCTCAGGATCGGGGCGATCATGACATTACCAATTACTTTGAAATGGCATTTTTACGTTATCAGTTCGATCGCAACTGGTCTATGAGAGCGGGGCGAATGAACTACAATGCTTACCTGCTTTCTGAGTATCGAAACGTTAGCTATGCGTATCCCTGGGTGCGTCCGCCGGTAGATTTTTATCTTCCCACTTCATCGGTGTCGTTTGTGGACGGAGCGGAAATTCAATACCGTCACAACAGTGAAAACGGTGTCTGGCAGCATACTTTCGCTGCCGGAGAATCTCAGTCGAACCTGGTAACACTCGACAGCTTCACTACCATCCTCTACGACTATGTGCTTAATGCTACAACGTCTTTTGAGTCTTACGACTGGTCATTCAAAGTAACAGCGTCTTATTTTATGGGTAATAAAACGGAGAGCCGCGGTGCAGACTTTGATGCCATTTACAATGCGTTACTGAATACACCAGACTTTCTCTGGCCAGGTGTTGCTGGTGTTTATGACCATCTGCATATGGACGATGAGCCAATCTATTATCTGTCTATGGGTTACCAGTACAACGATGATGAATGGATGTTCATGACAGAATTGGTTGGAATGAATTCGGAGTGGACGTTGCTGTCTCCTTATCTTGCAGGTTATTTAAGCGTCGGCTATCGGTTTGGAGAGCTGCTGCCCTATGTAACGGTTGCTGCAATCAAGCCACTGGAATCTCCCAAGCAGCTACCGACGCCTGCTTATGAGCGCGCGCCAGATTTGGCAACTGCAGAAAGCCTGGCACAGCTGTCTTTTATTACACAAAGCATTTCCGATGCAATTACGCAGAAACAGCAATCGCTGGGTGTGGGCGTACGATGGGACTTCACTGAAGAGTCAGCCCTGAAATTTCAGTATGATCACTACTGGATACGTGTGCCTGGATACGCCTTGTGGGGCTCATCGGTGGGGCAGCAGATAACCGGCGATCAGAACAGCAACGTTATCAGTGTAACTTACAGTACCACTTTCTAAATGTAGCCGGACTGAACAGGTTTTATGTTTCTCAAACGACTCCATTTACGTGTTGCATCAATTATTGCTCTTATCGGCACCGTTATCGCTGTAGCAGGTGGCGCAATAGTCTATCAACAAAGTGAAGAGACACTGTTGACGTCGACAGACAGATTGATACAGCAGTTGGCCGATAGTACCCGCAAACCTGCTGCTATTTCGGTTTACGTTGAAGATGACATACTGGCTAAAGAGATTACCGAAGGGCTGATTAAAAATGACCTTATCCGTTCGGCTGTGGTAACCGGAAATACAGAAGATCTCGCCGTCAGTGGCACCATCCCTTCCGATGAAACCGGCATTGAAATTCAACTGGCCCATCCGTTTATTGAAGAGCAAATCATAGGTAAGTTAACTATATATCCTGCCCGCTCTTTTATTCTGGAGAATGTAAGCAATCTATCTATGCAGAGCAGTTTATCGATGCTGCTCGTCGCACTTGCCATTACCGTGGCGGTAGCCGTAGTCACCAACGAAATGTTGTCCAGACCGCTTCTTAAAATGAGTCGGGAATTCGAATCTGTAGATCCGTCTGATCCAGAAAATCTGCAAAATATTAAGCAGGGCTCTCGCCGCGAGGACGAGCTAGGGAATCTCATTAAACGAATGAACGACATGATATCAGCCACGCGCCATTTCTATCAGGAAGAAAAGTTACTACGCAAAGAAACGGAAAAACTGGAGCGTCAATTTCGTTTGCTATTTGAAAGGGCAACCATTGGCATCGCCTTAATATCATTAAAGCGCGGCGTGTTGCAGGTCAATACCGCGTTTATCGGCATGCTGGGAAAAATTGATAGCATGCAGGATTTTTGTAAAACCTTTAATGAAGAACACACGGTAAATGAAATTGTAACAGCTATTCGTTCGCAAAATGGCACCAGTCATGACTCCGCCGACCTGTCTTATTATGTAGACGGGAAAATTCGCTGGGTACATTGCCTTTTCGCTGTCGTCAGTGAGCAGCGATTAAATCGAGCCAGTGAGGGGGATGTACTTATAGAAGTGGTGGTCAATGACATTACTGAGAGAATGAAACGTGAAGAGCAGGTCCGCTTTGCAGCAGAGCATGATCCACTCACTGGCTTGCACAATCGCAGAGGGGGCGAAGCCTTCCTGCGCAACCTGATCACAGCTTCCAGTATTGATAAGCCCTTTGTACTCATGATGATTGATCTCGATAGGTTCAAGCCTATTAACGACGAGTTTGGTCATGAGGCTGGAGATAAAGTACTTGAAGCAGTGGGCAGACGAATACCCAAATTCTTCTCTGATTACACCTGCGTGTGTAGCCGTTGGGGCGGCGATGAATTTGTTGTTGGCCTGATTGCCCCGCGAAGTTTTATCAGCGACATCGATATTCAATGCAAATTACTCATCGATATGATCAGTGTGCCAGTGCCCGTTGAAGGTGTAGGAAAGTGCGCGGTGTCAGCCACTGTGGGTGCAATTTTGCTAAGGAAAGAATCGGCCGACCTGAACACATTACTGGTTAAAGCCGATGAGTTGATGTACGCGGTCAAACGGCGAAACCGTGGCGAACATCAAGTCGATACTTACTGAATTTTCCCTTCTGAATTCTGCTTTTAGAGCAACGTTATATTTATCAGGTTGAATGAACTGTTTTGTTAGATTAACGTAGTTAAAATTTAACGGCTTATAAACAATTCAGTATCTTTTATACGTGTCTGCAGCGGGAACAAAAATAATCGATGGCAGCGTGTATTTGTTAACTCGTTAAAGAAGTTTAGCGAAGCCGTAGTTAGCACAGAAAGGATGCGACTTTACCTTCAGGATATCGCTATGCAGTCAATTATGATCGTCGTGCTGGGTATCATTGGCATGTTGCTGGGATGGTTCGTTTATTCCAAATTCATTGCCAGTAAAATATTCCGTCTGGACAAAAACTTCGTAACCCCCGCTCACGAATTGCGTGACGGTGTGGACTTTGTACCTACCAATAAAGTTGTTCTGTGGGGACACCATTTTACCTCTGTAGCAGGTGCTGCGCCTATTGTCGGTCCGGCCATTGCCGTTTACTGGGGTTGGGTTCCCGCCGTACTTTGGGTGGTATTCGGCACCATGTTTTTTGCTGGTATCCACGACATGGGCGCGTTGTGGGCGAGTAGCCGCCACAAAGGTAAATCCATGGGCGCGCTGGCAGAAGACGTCATCGGTAAACGTTCCCGATCGTTGTTCATGGTGGTCGTATTCCTGGTGCTGCTAATGGTAAATGCGGTGTTTGGTGTGGTCATCGCCAAATCTTTCATTTCGCAACCTAACGCGGTATTTCCTGCCTGGATGGCAATAGTAGTTGCCCTGATTATCGGCCAACTTCTGAAGCGTAATTTCAGCCTAATTCCTATGTGTGTTGTTGGTATCATTGTGCTGTACGCCTCGGTGTTTGCGGGTAGTTACATTCCTATTGAGTTACCAGAAACACTGTTCGGCTTGTCTGCGAATGCGAACTGGATCATCATCCTGTTTATCTACGCCGCTATTGCCTCACTGCTACCTGTGTGGATGCTGCTGCAACCCCGTGACTTCATTAACGGTATGCAACTGCTGGTAGGTTTGTTCCTGCTTTACGGCGCGGTATTCTTCTCGCTGCCAGACATTACAGCTCCGGCATTTAATACCCAGACTGCGGTAGATACCCCCAGTATTATTCCGCTGCTGTTCGTAACCATTGCCTGCGGTGCGGTGTCTGGTTTCCACGGTATTGTTTCTTCAGGTACCAGCTCTAAGCAGCTGAACAAAGAAACCGATGCGCGATTTGTAGGTTATTTAGGTGCGGTAGGCGAAGGCTGTCTGGCACTCATCACCATCGTTGCGGTAAGTGGTGTGGCACTGGCTGCATCGCCTGAAGAATGGCACGAAGTGTATAGCCATTTAGGTGATGGTTCGGTGTCTGCATTCATTACCGGTGGCGCAAACCTTATTCAGCAAGGCTGGGGATTACCGGTAGATTTCTCGTCGACTATTCTGGCTACCATGGTAGTGCTGTTTGCCGGTACGACCATGGACTCGGGTGTGCGTTTACAGCGCTACATCATTCAGGAATGGGGCGAAATCTATAATATTAGCCTGCTGAAAGGTGGTTTCGTTGCTACCATGATTGCAGTAGGTACCTGTTTGCTCTTAGCCTTTGGTGCCGGTGGTTCGTCAGGTAGCGGCGGCATGATCATCTGGCCTCTGTTTGGTTCAACTAACCAAATCCTGGCTTCAATGACGCTGCTGGTGATCTCAGTGATGCTAATCAAAATGGGCCGTCCGGCGAAGTACACGTTAATCCCAATGACTTTTGTTATCGTGATGGCGTTCCTGGCTGGCGTGATCAAACTGAAAGAATACTGGCTGGCAGAAAATTATCTGCTGGTAACACTCGACGCGGTTGTTCTGGTGGTGAGTGTTCTGGTTATGCTGGAATCCTGGTCGGTAATTTCTAAATTTAAGCGTGAAAGTAAGGCGTCTCAATAACGTTTATTGACTTCTCAACGCTTCAAACGCCACCTTCGGGTGGCGTTTTTATTGGCGTTTATTTCACAGTAGAGTGAACAAACTGATCTCGGAATACGTTTTAGTAATCTGTACACTGGTTGCAATTAAACTCAATGTTGGCTGAATGGCTGGCACACAATAACGAAAATCATGTTTCTACTCATTATCTATGTTGTTATCGCCCTCGGGTTTTCTTTTCTCTGCTCTATTGCAGAAGCCGTTATTCTGAGTATCTCATCGGCTTACATCTCTGTACTTGAAAAAGAAGGCTCCCCAACCGGTCAGCAACTGCGTAGCCTGACTGACGATATCAACAAGCCCTTATCGGCCATTCTTACGTTAAATACCATCGCGCATACCATGGGGGCTGCGGGCGCAGGCGCGCAGGCTGCGGTGGTATTCGGCGATGCCTACTTGGGAATCATCAGTGCCATACTTACCCTGCTTATTCTGGTGTTCTCTGAAATTATTCCCAAGACACTCGGCGCAACTTACTGGCGTGCGTTAGCTACACCAACAGCATGGTTTTTAAAATACCTTACCTGGCTACTAACACCGTTTGTGTGGTTCTCTGAGCTAATCACCAAGGGATTTAAAGAAGAGAGTCCGTTACGGGGATTAAGTCGCAATGAATTGCAGGCAATGGCGGACGTTTCCCGGCAGGAAGGCCAGCTTGCTGAGAAAGAGAACGTGTTTTTACAGAACATGCTGAACATGTACGATGTGAAGGTGAAAGATGCCATGACGCACCGCACATCCATGTTTTCACTCTCTGAAGATCTCACTGTGGAAGGGTTCTTCCATCAGCACGCCCATATGGAATTTTCCCGCATACCGATTTATGGCGAGAACGACAGTGAGCACATCACAGGTTTTGTCATGCGCTCCGATTTGCTGCTTGCTTACGCCAGAGGAAATACCTCGAAGCAACTGAAAGACTATCGTCGCGACATGATAACCGTACTAAGCAGCATGCCCATCGCAAATGTGGTGGACTTGTTTACGGCTAAAAGAGTGCATATTTTTCTGGTGGTTGATGAATACGGTGGTCTGGAAGGAATTGTTACCCTGGAAGATACCATTGAACATCTGCTGGGCATTGAGATTGTCGATGAGAAAGACTCGACCGTCAGTATCCGACGCTATGCGCAGAATGTGGCGCGCAAGCGAACGGCGATGTTTATGAAGAATGTACCCGACAACAAAATGTCTGACGAAGAATAGTCAGACATCTACGCTTAGCCGGTATCAAAAGCAAACGCTCAGATTAGCCTTGCAGCGGTAACTGCACAACTACGCATACACCGGTATTATCTGGCAGGTTTGCCAGTTGAATGCGCCCTTTGTGGTAGCTGGCAATCATATTGGCGATAAACAGTCCCAGGCCCAGATGAGGGTGTGCGCTGGTTTTATGCCTTTCTTCATCGGGACGAACTGAGACCATCGATTGCAGTAATTGGTCGTTCATATCTTTTGGTAGTGGCGGACCGGGGTTAGTAACCGAAAGCTTCATTTGTTTGTTATCCCGCCACAGATGCACGGTAATCGTGTCACTTACGTGGCTAAATTCCACCGCATTAGCGATGATCTTATCAAACATCTGCGCGAACAAATCCGCCGAACCACGCAATTTAGCTTCCTCCAGCGATATTTTTAGCTGGAATTGACGCTCGGTAAATATATGGGCGTAACCATCCAGACAGCCAGAAACCACCGCGGCAGCATCGAAATATTCGGGTTCTTCCTGAGCGATGGCATGTTCAAGACGTGTAGCTTCACTCATGCTATTTAAAATGGTGCTCAATCGGGTAATACCGCTTTGTGCACGCTCTATGAGTACAGACTGCTGCGACGGGTCCTGAACTTGCCCAATGGTATCCAAAGAGGAACGCACCACGGCAATTGGCGTGCGTAGTTCATGAGAAAGTCGTGATGCCATGTTCTCAAGGTAGGAATTATATTGCTGCAGCCGGGACAATACATCGGAGAATGAGCGGTGCAGATCGTCAATTTCATCTACCCGGCGAACATCGGGCAGGCTACCAATGATTTTACCGTTGTCATCGATGACCGCTTCAGTATCGTCACGGAGTTTGCGGATGCGACTGGAAATGCGGTTAGCAAACAGGAATAAACTCAGCGTGCCTAAAAGCATGACCGCCAGAATAACGTGAAAAAGCTGCTCCAGAGCTCGGTTTCTCAAAGTACGGATGCCGTTAGTCGTCTGTTCAACCACCACCGCGCCCATGACATTTTCACCGATATAAATTGGATAAGCGGCTGATAAAATCACCGCTTTACTGTCTGGCGATAATCGCCACAGGGAATCTGGGGCACCGCCAAGCGCAGAGGAAATATCCTGGCCAGCCAGAGCGTAAGCGCCTTGAAGTTCGTCGACGAAGTCTGCCGGTGGACGAGTGAGAATATGGTAATAAAGCGGAAACAGGATGGTATTTTCCAGCCAGCGTACCCAGTCGTAACCGCCTTCTTGCTGGTTACGTACTTTAAAGCCCGACGCTGAATGTATCGAACCCGCCCGGGCTAGCACGCGCTTGTGGTTATCTACCACCCACACACGGGAATCAGCATATTTCAAGCCAGACAAAATACGTTCAATTTCCGGCGACGGCGTTACCACCGTGCCCATGCCGTCGGCGTTGTTGGGGTTGGCGGTGCCCACAGCGTACTGTTTAATCCGCGTTTCTGGGTTGTCTACATCTACCAGTGCAAAGGCCAGTGCACCGGTGGTCATAGCAAGAGGAAAACGTAGCTCAATGCCATAGCCTTTATCAGTGAGTTGCCAACGGCCCTGAATACGCAGTTCGTTGTCGGTGGCGCGGTAGCCATTTGCGGTGTCGTCGAGTTTAAAGGCGTTTACCCAGCCTTCACCGTAGGGAGCAATAACAAAACGCTCCAGTTCTTCTTTATCATCGATAACGCTAATAAGCAGATGATCACTTTGATCGACGGCCAACGCGTTAGTCGAACGCCAGATAACTGCATCATCTTCCACATCGAACATGGCATAGAGATACTTATCGTAGCGCCCCACCATGTGCCTGAAAGAAAGGGTTACAGGGGGAAAGTTCGTTACCTGACCAAACCATGACACCACTTGCTGCTCGCCATAAACCTGACTCAATCCCTGCACCGATTGCCAATCGCTGAACTTGCCATCTAACTGAATGGGAGACGTGATCGGCGGCGCATAAAGGTCGGTACCGGGGCGCACATCTTTGAGGTACGCAGACTGACTGTCAAACAATGCAGGGCGTTCATGCAGCGCCGTCGCCACTGCCCGGGCCGTGCCTATCATGGTCTGTTCCTGCCCAATACGCAGATACTGCTCCAACTCCCAGACATAACGGTAACCCAGCCAGGGAATGGTGAATAGAAACAGTGACAGTACCAGTAACTGCAAACGGATGGTAAAACGAAAATTCACGTGTTATCAGCCTTGCCAGCGATAGCCCATACCGTAAACGGTATCGATATGATCAAAGGTGTCATCCAATTGTACAAACTTCTTACGCATGCGTTTGATGTGAGAGGTAATAGTGGTGTCATCCACCACCATGCGGGATTCATCCATGAGTTGCTGGCGACTTTTCACATGGCCAGGGTGCTTAATGAGCGCGTGTAACATCCAGAATTCGGTCACCGTGAGGGCAACGGGCTGGGATTTCCAGCTCACGGTCATCCGGCTGACATCTACTAGCAGGTGTCCCAATTGAATTTGTTCACTTTGTTGCTTGGGCGACGACAATAAATCGGTGCGGCGAAACAACGCGGCAATCCGCGCTAACAGGTGCGCCATGCTGATATCTTTGGTGAGGTAATCGTCTGCACCCATGCGCAGGCCGCTAATGGTATCTACATCGTTATCACGGGCAGTAAAGAATATGATTGGCATGGTCTGGGATATCTGACGCAATTGCTGGCACAGCATGAAGCCGCCTTCCATTTCATCTTTAAGGCCAATATCAATGATCGCCAGGTCGGGCAGAGTATGCTCAAACGCCGCTGAAGCTGAAGGGCGGTCTGCGTAGGCATTTACCTGATAACCCTGCGCCTGCAGTGCCGCGATATAGTTTTCGCGAATGGCTACATCATCTTCGATTAGGGCAATTGTTTTTGGCATGATAATACGTGTTCCTGAATACTGAGGCGCAGCAGTGAATTGCGCAATGGCAAGACTATACACCAAGCAAACTGAACAAATCCTGATTGAGACAAAAATTCCCCGTCTCGCCACTTTTTAGCCATATTTGCCCGAATTTACCAAGCTGCAGCGGCCTCAATGGGCTAATTGACCTTTTTCATCACAATGTTCCGCCACCTTTCCCCATTTCTCCTCTGGCAAGGTCACATTGTGATTGTGTAATGCATTCCATCAGCACAGACAACCTCAAAACTGTTAAGGAAATCATGATGAACATGGCTAAGAAAACACTTATCGCTGCCGCAACCGCACTTTGTCTTAACCCAGTGGCAATGGCGAAAGACTATGAGCAAGAGAAAAGCAAAAATGCGGCTATTGGACTGGGCACCGGTATGGTGGTTGGCGCGGTGATAGCTGGCCCTATCGGCGCCGGTGTAGCAGGCATTTTAGGCGCAATGATTGGTGAGAATAAAGCGGCCACGGAAGCTCTCTCCGACAGCAGGGAAGAACTAGCGGCCAGTCAGGCAGCGCTCACTGCATCACAGAAAGAGCTATTTGCGGTGCGGGATTCACTCAATGAACTTCAGCAGCAAGCGACAATAACCCACGTGGGCCTGACGTCTTTTCCTGACGAGCAGGTGATGGCTATGGAAAGCGCCATTCAGTTCAAAACCGGCTCTGAAAATATAGAAGCGCTTTACACCGAGCAGTTGGATCTGATTGCCAAAGCCCTGCGCAGCCATAAAGGGCTGGCGGTGCGACTCACCGGTTACGCTGATTACCGCGGTGATAGCGACTTTAACCAACTGTTGTCAGAGCAGCGCGCAAACGCAGTAAAAACAGCACTCATCGAGCGTGGTGTAAGCAGCGAGCAGATTTCTCTGCTGGCGGTGGGCGAGGCGGGCAGTACCAGTAACTCGCCGGAAAGTACCTTCTTTGATCGCAAAGTGGTAATGCAAATTATGCCTGACGAAAACGGCATGACCGCGCAGCGATAAATCCCTTTCGTTGTTCCTACCAACCGCAACGTTTAGCGCCCGCAACGGGCGCTTTTTTCATGGTAAACTAACCGGCTGAAATATGAATTAAAAGACGGGCAGAGCATGAAAGCGCTGGATATAAACGATCTTAAAAAAGTCTACAAAGGTGGCGTGCAGGCATTGCGCGGTGTCAACCTGGAAGTAGATGAGGGTGACTTCTTCGCCCTGCTGGGGCCAAACGGCGCCGGTAAATCCACTACCATCGGTATTATCAGTTCACTGGTGAATGCTTCAGAAGGCGAAGTGAAAGTGTTTGGCTTCGATTTGAACACGCAGAAAGAGCAGGCAAAATCCTGTATCGGACTGGTACCGCAGGAATTCAACTTCAACCAGTTTGAAACGGTACTGCAAATTGTACTGAATCAGGCAGGGTATTACGGCGTGCCACGTGGTGTTGCCAAAGAGCGAGCCGAGAAATATCTCAAGCAACTCGATTTGTGGGAAAAGCGCGACATGGCTGCGCGCACCTTGTCTGGCGGTATGAAACGTCGCCTGATGATAGCTCGTGCGCTGATGCATGAACCTAAGCTACTTATTCTTGATGAACCTACCGCCGGCGTGGATATTGAAATTCGTCGCTCCATGTGGGATTTCCTCAAAACCATCAACGAGCAGGGTATTACCATTATCCTCACTACCCACTATCTGGAAGAGGCGGAAATGCTGTGCCGTAATATTGCCATCATCGACAAAGGCACCATTGTTGAGAACACCAGCATGAAAGCGCTGTTGTCTAAGCTCACGCTGGAAACCTTTGTACTGGACTTAGGTGAGTACACTGCCAAGCCGGTAGTTGCTGGCTATCAGACCCGCTTTATCGACGACACTACGCTGGAAGTAGATGTAGAGAAAAGTGAAGGGTTAAACCCGGTGTTCTCTCAGCTTACTGAGCAGGGCGTACCGGTACTGAGTATGCGGAACAAGTCGAACCGTCTGGAAGAATTATTTGTGACCTTAGTTGAATCGGGTCGTCAGGCACAGAAGGAGGCGTAAGCATGCACGGACAAAATAACTGGATTGCACTGAACACGATCTGGATAAAAGAATGTACCCGTTTTCTGCGCATCTGGGTGCAAACGCTGGTGCCACCGGCCATCACCATGTCACTGTATTTCGTGATTTTCGGTAACCTGATAGGTAACCGTATTGGTGAAATGGGTGGCTTTACCTACATGGAATTTATCGTTCCTGGTCTTATCATGATGTCGGTGATCACCAACTCCTACGCTAACGTTTCGTCATCGTTCTTCAGCGCAAAATTTCAACGCAATATTGAAGAGCTGCTGGTGGCACCGGTGCCAACCTGGGTAATCATTTTTGGTTATGTAGGTGGCGGTGTTGCGCGGGCCATCCTCATTGGCATCATTGTTACCGCGGTGTCTATGTTCTTTGTGGACGTGAATATTCACAGTTTCACCGCCATTATCGTTACCCTGCTTTTAACCTCAACGTTGTTTGCTACGGCGGGTCTGGTGAATGCGCTATACGCAAAAACCTTTGATGACATCAGTATGGTGCCTACCTTTGTGCTGACGCCGCTAACCTATCTCGGCGGTGTGTTTTATTCATTGTCCTTATTGCCTGAATTCTGGCAAACAGTCAGTAAAGCCAATCCGATTGTGTATATGGTTAACGGTTTCCGTTACGGCTTTCTGGGTGTGTCTGATGTAAACGTGTCTGTGTCCATCGGCATTCTGATTGGTTTCAATATTCTGCTGTACGGTATTGCGCACTATCTGCTGACTAAAGGTCGCGGTATCCGGAGTTAATGTGAGTTCAGGTAATTCCCGGGAAGTCCTGACTAATCAGCAGGGCATTCATGATAAACTGGATGAGCTGGTGGCCCGTTATCGCACCAGCGAGAACAGGCGTCCGATCAGCGACCACACACGCGAGACCTTTAACGATGTGTGCGCTTGGCTCGATGGCTGGCAGGGTGATGTGATCCTCGACTCGTGCTGCGGCGTGGGCGAAAGCACAGCCAATCTGGCTGCGCGGTTCCCCGATGCGCGGATTATTGGCATAGATAAATCTGCACTGCGGGTGGGCAAACACGAGTATTATCAGTCTGAAAATCAGAACTACGCCGTGTTTCGTGCTGATGTGAATGATTTCTGGCGTCTGGCTAGGGATACAGACTGGAATATCGTACGGCACTTTTTGCTGTACCCCAACCCGTACCCGAAGTCAGCGCAAATTCAGAAACGCTGGTATGCATCGGCGGCCATGGTGGATTTAATGGCGCTGACGCCGAATATCGAGGTGCGCAGTAACTGGCTGCTGTATCTGCTGGAGTTTGGCCGGGCGGCAACGCACTACGGCCTTTCCAGTGATGTAGCCGAAATCACTGGTGATGATCACATGACGCCGTTTGAGCGCAAATACCGCGATAGCGGCCAGACTTGCTGGCAGCTCAATGTGTATCACGACGAAGCTGAATAGATGTACTCACTGAGAAAACAAAACGGACTGAAATATTCAGTCCGTTTTTTTTGTGTCTATCAATTGGGATAGCAAGCCTTCGATGCGTTGTACGCTTGCGGTCAGGGCGGCTAAATCCGATGTGTCGGCTGGTTGCTTCGTGTCGCTCACAGGTGGGCTTGAGGGCTTGCCAGCGAGGTTCTCTTTTTGCTCCAGTATCAATTCACGAAAATGTTCCGCGTCGACCACACCCAGCAAAGATACTAGCGCCCCCATACCGGATTGCCCTGCCGTTTCGAAACTCAGTTTATGAATGTTGAATGCACGCATGATAGGGCCTTGGGCCAGAGACACATCGGTGATCTTATCCAGTGGAATGGTTTTTTCTTCTTTATTGAACACGCCCCGTTTGACGATGAGTTTGCGTTCGGTGAGGGTGGCAGAAATCGACGCGAGCACGCGTCCGGCGCACAAAAAGAAAATAGGTATTGAGAGTACAAGTAAAGGAATACCAACCACTGTCACGGTGGAAATTAGCAGCAAATTGATTAGCCAGTAGGTTTTTACTGCCGGGTTCATCTGTGCATTGAATAAGACGTTTTCTGCCATGGCTGTCATCCTTTATGCCTCAAAGCCTCTATCATAGCGGTGTTTCCTATTTGCGGTGAGGAAAAACTGTAAGCAGGTTTGTAGTGGCATACAAAAAGGCCACATTACGTGGCCTCAACGGTTTTTGTGAACAACTAGTGCTGAGCAGAAGGTGCCACCCGAGATTCTTTATCTTCAGAAGACGGATATTTCTCAAACCAGGCCAGCACATGCTTAATCTTACTGATCATCTGACTGGGGCGGTTAGAGATGAAGTGGTAAGAGCCAGGCATCTCAACCAGTGCAGTATCGATATTACGAATTTTCAGAGCACTGTAGAGTTGCTTGGCTTCAGACAGCGGTGTCCGCATGTCCGCATCGCCCACCATCACCAGTGTAGGCGTTTGAATGTTGCCAACCAGTGATACAGGCGAGAACTTCCAGTAAGTTTCAGGGTTTTCCCATACTTGCCCAGGATAACGGTAATCTGCATACATGTAGTAGTTGTCTGCTGACAGCAATTTACTTATCCAGTTCATCACCGGCTTTACCACGGCAGCCGCTTCGAAACGGTTATTTTTGCCAATCATCCAGGCGCTCATGATACCGCCAGCACTGCCGCCGGTGACATAGAGTTTGTCTTCGCTGGTATAGCCAAGACGAATCATCTCATCAACGCCGTCCATTACATCCTGATAGTCCTCACCGGGATAGTTATTAAACAGCAGGTTGGCGAACTCTTCACCGTAGCTGGTGCTACCCCGGGGATTCGGATAAAACACCACATAACCAGCGCTGGCGAACAGCTGAATTTCCGGCGAGAAGCGATCGCCATAGTTGGAAATTGGGCCGCCGTGGTTTTCTACGATAAGCGGGTAGGTTTTACCTTTTTCGTAGTCCGGTGGGAATACTACCCAGCCCTGAATATCACGACCATCTGCTGTGGATTTGTACCAAACCTCTTCCACTTTTCCGAGGTTTCGGTATGCCAGCACATCTTCGTTCAACCCTGTGAGTAATTTGGGTTTCTTACGACCTTCAATCAGCGCGACGTCGGCCGGGCGATATGCTGTGGTGTAGGTGTAAGCAATATCACCTTCGTCATTCACACTGAAACTGCCGCCGCCATAAGGGCGGGCTACGGTAGTGCCGCCCACATTATCAGACAATTTGGTTACTTTACCCTTCAGAGTGGTAGACGCGATTTTGGTATTGCCGTGATTGTCGTATTGGAAATAGAGGCCGCTGTCGGTCCAGCTAAGGCTCCGGAGAGAGCGGTCAAGGCCAGTGTCGATTTCTCGTTTATCTGAACCGTCTACGTTCATTACATAAAGACGGGTAACCTGATAAGCTTGCACTTTATCAGGGTGTCCCAACCAGGCAATTTGCTTACCATTGGGTGAAACTACTGGAGAGTGATCTGGCCCCGGATTCTCCGTTAGCTTACTGATTTCACCGCTGGTGATATCCACGCTGAAAATATCGGTATTGCGGAACTGACGCTCAAAATCTGCCTCACGGTTAGCAGAGAAAACCAGTGCTTTGCCATCGGGCGTCCACTGTGGCTGGCCGCGATAATGAAAATTGCCGCTGGTTACCTGACGGGGCGTACCACCCTCTGCCGGTACCACAAAATAGTGACTGAAACCTGGCTCAATATAGCCCCGACCATCCTGCTCGTACTTGAGGCGGTCGGTAATGCGCGGATTGTCTGCCCATTTGGCACCTTTCGGCTTGGCTGGCATGGTCACCAGTACCGGAGGCTTTTCCGGCACCAGGGTTGAGAATGCCAGTTGTTTGCCGTCTGGCGACCAACTGAGGCCAGAGGGCGAGCGCTCAAGTTCAGTAATGCGCGCGACTTTGCCGCTTTTTATCCAATAGACAAATATTTCGCTGCCATTTTTGCCACTGCTCACATAGGCCAGGCGAGTGCCGTCGGGCGACCAAACGGCACTGCCTTCGCTGATATCTTTATCGGTTAGTTTCATATGATGATTGCCGTCAGCATCAATCAGCCACAGACGACCCTGCCGGGAATCTGTCATCACATCCATAAAGTTACGGCTATAAACGATGGTTTCTCCATCGGGAGAGATTTGTGGATCAGATGCCCATTCCAGGTCGAATACGTCCATGTCCTGAAATGCGGGTTTGGTCTGAGCTGCGCTCTGGCTGCTAAACAGTAATCCGGCAGAAAGCACCAGTAATGCTTTAGCGGTTTCTTTGGTAGTCAAAATATTGCCCCTGGTAAGTACTTATTGTTGTATTTGTTCGTCATGCTGGTCGCCCCAGAGTAATAAGGCTGACGTCAGTGACTTAAAAGTGTTTTAACCTATCCGCATCAGAGCGTCAGTCAATTTGAGGTATGTGTAGCAGAGAAGCCGATAAGTGGATGAGAGCAGCGGCCGTATTGGCCGCCGCGAGGGATTAATGTGCCGTAGCGGTATTGGGTTGCGGCGAAGGTTCACAGAATACAAAGCCTTGAGCGTACTGAATAGGCATGCTCATGACTTTCTCTAAGGTGTCGGCATCTTCAATGTGCTCGGCAACAATGCTCATATGACGCTCTTTTGCTAAATCGCAAACGCTCAATACAAAGTCTTCAATGGCTGAATGCTGGTCGAGGCGGCGCAGCAGGCTCCCGTCTAGCTTTACACCGCGTAGGGGCAGGTTCATCAGGTTGCGGATATTAGCGCTTTGTTTGCCTAGGTTGTCGATGAATACGCCCATTCCACTGTGCAAAGACTTATCAATAAAGCGCTTTAGCTTATCGTAATGCTTAAAGGCCACATCGGCACTCACCTCAACACTTACCCGGGACGGATTGGGATAGTTTGCCAATTGCGCAATCAAAGAGTGAAGCAGATCATCGTTTTCCAAATCGCTGGCATCAAGATTAATATTCCAAGGGGTATTGGAATCTTCGAAATAGACAGCGCTTTTGCAAAACATCATTTCAGCAAGCTGCTGAACATGATTATGACGCTCAATTAAATAAAGAAAATCGCTGGGTAAAAATACTCGCTGCTCTGGAGTAACTAGACGTGCCAGACACTCATAGCGCCATACTCTTTCAGACCGGATATCGACGATAGGTTGAAAGTAAGGCACAATAGCATCCAGAGTGTAGTTATCTGTTATTTCTCGAAATGGCATGTCACTCGCCTCTGGCTATTCCTCATCTTTTCACTATAGCAGAGGTTGTCAGATTGCCCATTCTCTATTTTTACCGTTCGTAGCGGAAACGGTGATGATGGTCGATAGTTACCATCATGTTGGCGGTATATCACGACAGCTTAATTCGACTGCCTCTTGGCGTTCGAGGGTTTCTGGGGTAAAGTTCCGCACTTTGTAAGATGCGTGCTAAGTTTTCATGGTTACTGACGAAGTGAGTCAGGGAGTGGTAAACGCCGTCCATTACAGTGGCGTAGCGCGGTTTGCTCCGAATTAAATAAGAGGTGTGTGGAGTGGGTGAAGCTCAAGTTAGTCTGAAACATCTGTTTCGGGTCTTTACCAAGCCTGAACACAAAGACTCAAAGCTTGCACAAATCGAACAGCATTTGTCAGATAACATTCTGGATTTCTTATCCCAGCATGTGGTGACAAAGAAGACGTCTCTTGAAGAGATTGAACAGGATTTCTCCGATGCTTTTGTACCGGAGTCACCTGAGTTCGTGTCGTCTCATGCCGAAAACTTGCTCGACAAACTGGTCGCGCATTCTGTTAATACTTATTCCCCGACCTTTATTGGTCACATGACTTCTGCGCTTCCTTATTTTCATTTGCCGCTAGCCAAGCTGCTGGTGGGGCTGAATCAGAACCTGGTGAAAATTGAAACCTCCAAAGCGTTTACCCCGCTGGAGCGTCAGGTGTTGGGAATGATGCACAACTTAGTGTATGGGCAAGAAGACAGCTGGTATCAGCAATATCTGCACAGCGCCCGTCATGCGCTGGGGGCGTTTGGTTCCGGTGGCACGGTTGCGAACATTACTGCATTGTGGGTTGCACGCAATAAAATGCTGGTCGCGGATAAGGGCTTTGCCGGTGTGGCTAAATCAGGTTTAGCTGCGGCGTACCGTCACTACGATATCAATCAGATGGGCGTCATGTGCTCCCGTCGGGGTCATTATTCACTGTCTAAAGCGGTGGATGTACTCGGTATTGGCCGTGACAACCTGATCACATTGCCGTGCCCGCAGCAAACACTATCGCCTGAGCAAGCGCTGGCCGAAGGTAAGCGCTATCAGGAAGAGGGAAATAAACTATTGGCGCTGGTGGGGATCGGTGGTACCACTGAGACCGGCCACGTAGACCCTCTGGATGAATTAGCTGATGTGGCCAGAGAACTGGGGTGCTGGTTCCATGTTGATGCTGCCTGGGGCGGTGCGACGTTGTTTTCAGAAACCTATCGCTCACGCTTAAAAGGCATTGAACGAGCAGATTCAGTCACCATCGACGCGCACAAGCAAATGTATGTGCCGATGGGCGCGGGTATGGTGCTGTTTAAAAACCCGGAAGATGCGAATAACGTGCGTCATCATGCTCAATACATTTTGCGCCAGGGCTCAAAGGATTTAGGTGCGACTACCCTGGAAGGCTCCCGGAACGGTATGGCTATGATGGTGTATTCGTCGCTGCATATCTTCGGTCGCCGTGGTTATGAGCTGCTGATAGACGAAAGCATCAAGAAGGCCCGTAAGTTCGCCGACATGATTAAAGCCCATCCAGATTTCGAGCTGGTGACTGCGCCAACCTTATCTATTTTAACTTATCGTGTGTGTCCGCCGGTTATTCAGGAAAAACTGAAAACGGCTGATGAAGGTGAGAAGAACCATATCAATCACAAGATTGATGCGCTGGTGGTGAATGTGCAGAAGCTACAGCGTGAAGCCGGTAAGTCATTTGTTTCTCGAACCCGATTGGAAAATCCTGACTTTAATTCACGCCCGATCACCGTATTTCGTGTGGTCATGGCGAATCCATTGACTACAGAGCAAGATCTTAAAAACATTCTTGCAGAGCAATCTAAAATTGCCCATGCACGCCACCTCTGGAAAGAGCTGGAAAAAAGTGAGTCATCACTAACAAGTTAGTGGTTAGTATTGGCTTGTATAAAAAAACCGCAAAAATTGCGGTTTTTTTGTAGGCAAATTTAGGTGAGCCAACGGGCCGTACTTACACGCTGAAATAGAGGTTATCAATCAGTCGTGTAGTCCCTAAATACGCAGCGACCAGAATCACCAGGCTTTCTGTTTCAGCGTCGGCATCGCTTAAGTCGGTAGCATTCTTAACCGCGAGATAATCCGTTTTGAATCCGGCTTGATTAATTTTGCCAACAAACCCTTCAGTCAGGGCGGCGTAATCATTATTGCCGGCGAGGACAGACGCCTTCATTTCGCTAATCAGCTTATATAGTTGAGGCGCCAGTTCGCTTTCTGCGTCGGTCAGGTAGCCATTGCGGGAACTCATGGCGAGGCCACTGGCTTCACGCTCTGTGGGAACGCCAATGATTTCCAGGTTCATCGACAAATCCTTTGCCATTAAGCGAATGACCTGCAGTTGTTGAAAGTCTTTTTCACCGAAGAAAGCGATGTCCGGAGCTACCATATTAAAGAGTTTACACACGATGGTGGCTACCCCTCGGAAGTGTCCGGGACGGCTGGCACCACAGAGGATGTCGGAAATGCCTGGCACCTGAACAAATGTTTGCTGCTCCAGTCCACGAGGATACATCTCAGCAACTGAAGGCAAAAATACTGCAGCAACGCCAGCGGCTTCGAGCTTGGCTTTATCGGCATCCAGGGTGCGCGGATAATTGTCCAAATCTTCGTTTTTGCCAAACTGCATGGGGTTCACAAAAATCGACACAACCACTTCGTCGCATTTCGCTTTAGCAGCGTGAACCAGTTGCAAATGGCCATCGTGAAGGTTCCCCATAGTAGGAACGAACCCCACAACTTTCCCTTGTTTGCTCCATTCACGGCGCTGGGCGCGTAGAGCATTTACAGTAGTCAGTGATTTCATGGATTACTCGAAGCTATGTTCTGGGCCAGGGAATGCACCGCTTTGTACATCTTCAATGTACTTTTGTACGGCCTTGCGCATATCTCCGGTTTCAACGAGGAAGTTCTTAGAAAATTTCGGCATGTAGTTGGCTGAAATGCCGAACATGTCGTGCATTACCAGTACCTGACCGTCGGTTTGTGCTCCCGCACCTATACCAATAACAGGAATAGACAGGGCTTCGGAAACAGTTTTTGCCAGCGAGGTGGGCACGCATTCCAGAACCAGCATTTGTGCACCGGCCGCTTCCAATGCTTTGGCATCAGCAAGTAACTTAGCCGCTTTATCTTCTTCGCGCCCTTGTACTTTAAATCCTCCAATAACGTGTACAGACTGAGGCGTTAAGCCGAGATGGCCGCAAACCGGAACGCTACGTTCTACTAAGCCGCTAATGGTTTCCGCCAACCAGGTGCCACCTTCAATTTTTACCATACTGGCACCCGCGGCCATGATCTTCGCCGCATTTTCGTAAGCAGCGACAGGCGTGGGATACGACATGAATGGCATATCGGCAACCACGAAGGCACGCTGCGTACCTTTACGTACGGCGCGGGTATGATAGGCAATGTCGTCGACGGTTACTGGCAAGGTGTCATCTTCGCCTTGTAAAACCATGCCCAGAGAGTCGCCAATAAGCAGAATATCAACATTTTGCTCATCGAACATTTTGGCAAAGCTGGCGTCGTAGGCCGTTAACATCGTTATTTTTTCACCGGCGGCTTTTTTCTTTTGCAGGCCAGAAATGGTGATTTTTTTCATAGAACAACCTCAGTTGGCACAACCGACACAGGCAATTGGCGATGTGCGAACCATTCGGATTTATGCCTGAGTAGAAGGCGTCAGGCGTCGAAGTCCATCAAGATTGCAGCGAGATACCCATAAGGCGATAGGATTGCCGTCAGGCATGATCATTGATGGGGCAATTTCAAATAATGGAACCATCACGAATTCCCGCTCGGGCATGCCGTAGTGGGGAAGGGTGAGTTCCTCGGTATTCATTTCCACATTGCCGTAAAGCAATATGTCGAGATCCAGTGTCCGTGGACCCCAGCGTTCGGCTTTACGTTCCCGGCCGTGTTCTTTTTCAATGCGCTGTAGTTGGTGCAATAACGTCACTGGTTCCAGCGATGTTTCTAGCAGACAAACCGCATTCAGGTAGTCGGGCTGGTCTTGTGGTCCCATAGGCGATGAGCCATACACAGACGAGCGGGCAAGTACCCGGGTTTGGTCCAGCGCCGCCATTTCACTGCAAGCCGCTTCCAACAGTGCACCAGAGTCGCCAAGGTTACTGCCCAGGCCAATATACACGTGTTCTTTATGCATTGTCGGCGTCCCGCTTAGCCGGTGAGCGACGGCGACGTTTACGTGGTCTTGGGGCACTGCCTCCTTCCGCTTGGCGCAGGGTGTTTAGCAGCTTTTTCTGCTTACCCGGATCGGCATGTTGGAATTCTGTCCACCAGTCGGCCAGCTCCATGGTATCACCGCCTTCAATTTCACCACGAACATGCAGGAAATCGTAGCCAGCGCGGAATTTGGGGTGCGAAAGCAACTGGAATGCACGGCGGCCAAAACGACGAGGCAAGCGTTGCTGCAAAATCCAGATATCGCGTATCACTGTAGAGAAGCGTTTCGGAATCATAATGCGCTGAGTTTGACGGTGAATGACTTCACCGGCAGCAATGTTGAACGCATCGTGCTGGTTCAGGCCACTTTCTGCCTGTAGCTTCTGTGCATGTTCTTCCAGCGGATACCACAACAGTGCCGCATACAGGAAAGCCGGTGTTACGCGCTGATTGCTATTAATGCGCTCGTCGGTGTTTTCCAGTACTTTGAGAATAAATTGAAACTCGCGGCTTTCCGGGTTCTTCACAATGGTTTCTAACTGTGGGAAGAGCGGTGCCAGCAAGCCAAACTGCTGAAGCATTTTGAACGTTTTTACCCCAGCCCCCGCGAGAAACAGTTTTAGGGTTTCTTCAAATAAACGTGCGGGTGGAATATTGGCCAGCAAATGTGCCAGCTCGGGAATAGGTTTGGCAGTGCGAGGGGTAATGGTCATGTCGAGCTTTGCGGCAAAGCGCACCGCACGAATCATTCGAACCGGATCTTCACGGTAGCGGGTTTCCGGGTCGCCAATTAACTCAACTTCACGCTTCGCAATGGCTTTGCGGCCATTGGCAAAATCCGTCACGCTGAAATCAGCCACACTGTAATACATGGCATTGAAGGTAAAGTCACGGCGTTCGGCATCTTCTTCGATGCTACCGAAAACATTGTCTCTGACTAACTGGCCCTGTGCATCTTGCTGACCCAGTTTATCGTTGTCTTCACCATCGCTGTGATGCCCTCGAAACGTGGCAACTTCAATGATTTCACGCCCAAACACGATGTGTGCTAAGCGGAAGCGACGGCCAATCAGACGGCAGTTTTTGAACAGCCCTTTAATTTGCTCTGGTGTGGCATTCGTAACCACATCAAAATCTTTTGGCTTCTGGCCCAGCATGAGGTCGCGGACACAGCCGCCTACCAGGTAAGATTCAAAGCCAGATTTATTGAGGCGATACATCACTTTCAGCGCGTTATCACTGATATCTTCCCGTGAAATCCCGTGTTCTGCACGGGGAAGGGTAAAGGCCTGTATTGCCGCTTCTGAGGCCGAGTCCTTGTTAAGAACCCGTTTTACCGTTTTTAACACGCGCGTAATGATGATGCTGTCTCCAAAAAAATGGGGCTGAAACTAAAAAGTCGTATGATAAGTGGATTCTGTTGCAGCGACAATAATTTCCCGCTGCCGAGGAAGTTTATCACAATTCCAGTGCTCAATTGCCCATTGTAGCACGCCGTTTACCGATTCGTTTAGCAGGCTATTCGGTACAGGCAAACCGAGAAAGGCCAGTGCCCGGTGAAGGTTTTCTGCTGCATGGGCATTGTCTAATGCCGTGGCATGGTTCTGCTTGCTTAGCTTTCTACCTTCGGCAATAGAAGCTACCGGAATATGAGCATAGCGGGGAGGAACTTCATTTAGCAAGGCATACAGGCTGAGATGCGTCGCAGTGGTGGTAAGTAAGTCGCTGCCGCGCACAATATCGGTAATACCTTGAAAAATATCATCCAGCACTACAACCAGGTTATAAGAAAACAGGCCGTCCCGTCGCTTAAGTACCGTATCTTCCAGAGCGTGTTCATCTTTTACCGTAATATCGCCGAGTATACGGTCGCGAAACTGGTTTACCGGCATATCTAGTTTCAGCCGTATCGCCGCCCCTTCACTGCTATGCTGACTGTGGCGACACGTCCCCTGATAAATACCACCGGTTTCCTTAATCTTTTTGCGCGTACAGGTGCAATAATACGCCATACCTTGGGCGACAAGTTTATCTACTACGGCTTGATAACGCGCGTGTTGCTGTGACTGGTAAATCACCTCACCGTCCCACGTTAAACCGTGAGCTTCAAGGGTTTGTAGTATGAGCTGGTCTGCGCCGATAATGCATCTGGGTTCATCGATATCTTCCATGCGAAGCAACCATTTACCATGATTAGCACGGGCATCGAGAAAACTGGCTAGCGCGGCAACAAGAGAGCCGAAATGGAGCGGGCCGGAAGGCGAGGGAGCAAATCTGCCGATGTAAAGGGAGGAACCGGTCATGATTTTAAGCGTAAAAAAGTTAGAAGTGCAGATCCAAGACCTGCACCTTCTTAAATAACAAAGCAGAGATTAGCCTTGCAGCTGTTTCTCTTTGATCTCAGCCATGGTTTTGCAGTCGATGCATAAGTCAGCAGTCGGACGTGCTTCCAAACGACGGATACCAATTTCGATACCGCACTGATCACAGAAACCGAAATCATCGTCTTCGATGCGACGCATGGTTTTCTCAATTTTCTTAATCAGTTTACGTTCACGGTCACGTGTACGCAGTTCAAGGCTGAATTCTTCTTCTTGAGCGGCACGGTCTACCGGATCAGGGAAGTTAGCAGCTTCGTCTTTCATGTGCGTTACTGTGCGATCAACTTCTTCACGCAATTGGTCACGCCAGGCTTTCAGCAACAAACGGAAATGTTCCATTTGTGCATCGTTCATGTACTCTTCGTCAGGCTTTGGCTGGTAAGGCGCAAGGCCGGCTAAGGCTAAAAGGCCCAGGGATTTCGTTTCTTTTCCTGTTGGCATGTGCCACATCTCCTACACTACGACACCCATAGTTATTGTCCTGAACAACCCAGTATCTATAGCAGAATCACTATGTTCAGGCAACGTTGGTGTCAAAGTTACCCTTCCGTTAATCACTGCATCCAATGCTTATCGATGCAAAGCGCCGGTGGCGTTTATACACCACTACGGTAAAAAGCAATGCGCAAATATGGCGTCCATCTGCGAAATTGCAACTACTTTTTCACAAAATAACAGGGAGTGTTTGATTTACTTTGATATTTTGTTCGTTGATCTCGCAGCCCACCGCGATTATCCGCATGCCTTTTCCATGAGCATCGTTTACGGCGGCAGCATATTTAGGATCAATATGTTCTGCTGGGCGCACGTTGGTAATACCGGTGTGTTGTACACAGAACACCAATGTGGTTGCCACCCCGCTGGCCGCTAAGTTACCTAATGTCTCACAATGTTTTGCTCCCCGGTCGGTTTTCGCGTCCGGAAAGTAGCCCTTATTATCGGACAGAAGTGTGACAGACTTTACTTCTATATAAGCATCGCCTGCATCTGTATAAACGCAAAAGTCGAAACGACTGTCTGCGCCTGGCGGTGTCACCTCAGCTTTCCACCCATTGATCGCAGAAAAAGCAGGGATGACCTTGTTATCCAGTGCCTCCGCTACCAGTTTATTAGCATTGTGGGTGTTTATGCCGATAAAATCGCTATTAAAGGTTTTAGCCAGTTCCCAGGTGTAGCCGAGTTTTCGCTTCGGATTATTTGAAGGGGACAGATAAACGTCGAACCCTGGCTCGGCGCAGCCTGTCATGGCACCAGTGTTAGGGCAATGGGCAACCACTATTTCGCCGTTGTCGAGTTCGACATCAGCCAAAAATCGTTTGTACCGACGAATAAGCTTTCCGTGTAGTAACGGCGTAGTAAACTGCATACAGACCACAAATTATTTTGATTTAAATAAAGGCATGCTGAATTTCATACCCGCGAACCTGTTACGTTCGCAATCAATGAATCCAGTGTGCCCAGTGTAACAAGCAAATAAGGAATTGTTATGTCGATTTTTTCCGTATCGCTTTCTTCTGATAAAGCGCCTGCCCATTGGGGCGAAAATGCAAAACTGAGCATGACGGCTGAGGGGGCCGTAGTGCATGTAGGTGGCGCTAGCGATACCGCGCGGGTGATTCGTCAGGCTGGTCGTCGTATCGATGGCTTGGGTATTGCTGAAGTGAAACTGAGTGGCGAATGGAGCAAAGATCAGCAGTGGGCGTTCGCAATGAGCTACACCCGTGCTCGCAAGCCGGGTTCAATTATCTGGGCAGAAACAGCCGATAAAGACGAGCTTGAGCGTTGCTATGCCGCCTTGCTGTTTACCCGCAGCCTGGTAAACGATACTCCGGAAGATCTGTCACCTGAAACGCTGGCTTTGCGTGCGGCGCAGTGGATTGAATCCTTGGGCGGTGACAAAGTTACCGTGTCGACGGTTGTTGGTGAAGCGCTGAAAGAAGCGGGCTGGACCGGTATTTATAATGTAGGTCGCGGCAGTGAGCGCCCCCCTGTGTTCTTAGAGCTAGACTACAATCCTTCTGGCAAAGAAGACGCGCCGGTAGATGCCGTGTTGGTCGGAAAAGGCATTACTTTCGATAGCGGTGGTTACAGTATTAAATCCAGTGAAGGTATGCTGGACATGAAATGTGATATGGGTGGCGCAGCCACCGTCACTGGCGCGCTGGGTTTGGCAATCAGCCAGGGCTTAAACAAGCGCGTGAAGCTACTGCTTTGTTGTGCTGAAAACCTGATCAGTGGCCATGCCTACAAGTTGGGTGATGTGCTGACCTACAAAAACGGCCTGACGGTAGAAATCGTGAACACCGACGCCGAAGGCCGCTTGGTACTGGCTGACGGTTTGATCCGCGCAACGGAAACCGGTGCTCCACTTATCATTAACGCCGCCACCTTAACGGGGGCGGCTACCGTTGCACTGGGCAACGAATATCATGCAGTATTCAGTATGGATGAAAAAGCCCGAGCAGCGATGCTTGACGCGGGTAAAGCTGAAAACGAAGGATTCTGGCCGCTGCCAATTGAGAAATTCCACCAAGACAAGTGTCCTTCAGCGTTTGCTGATACCGCAAATAGCCGCGCCCAGAAAGGTGGTGGTGCCGGTGGTGCTTCTAATGCCGCTGGCTTCTTGTCTCGTTTTGTTAACGAAGAAGGGACTGGCTGGGTGCACCTCGACTTAGCCGCGGCTTATCACGGCAGTGCAACCGCAGAAATGCCTGCTGGTGCAACGGGAATTGGCATTCGCAGTATCGCCAGAATGTTGCAGGATTATCAGGGCTAATTAGACCTATGAACGACCAGGCCGGTAATGGAAACGTTACCGGCTTTTTTTATTTTTTTGCAGATAGTGTAAGAGGCTATATACCGCCCAGGCGCTCGGCCAGCTGTTTGTAACGGGCAACGTCATCTTCTTCAAAAAGGGGTTTGCCATCTTCAGATTTACTTTTCGCAATTAAAAGGTGCTCACGTTCCAGACGCTCTACACGAATAGGTTGTACGCCAAGATAATTTGCCACTTCTTCTATAGACATCATACTCATAGTTTTCATTCCTGATTGATTAGATAGTAAAATCAACGCGTAAATGCGACAATCCCGCGCTCATTCAGCCTTGCCTGCCGAAGCTTTCTGGATCTGATTTGCATTTGCCGGAAATTTAAAAATAGCAGTGCATGCTGTTAAGTCCAATTTCATATCACTTTAGGAGTCAATCGTTAATGGATACCTGGTCTGCGGCCATCATGTTATTTCTGATTATGGATCCGCTAGGTAATCTGCCGGTGTTTATGTCGGTACTCAAAAGTATTGAGCCGAAACGCCGAAGAGTGATTTTAATCCGCGAGTTAATTTTCGCCCTGGTGATTCTGCTCATCTTTTTATTCAGCGGCCAAGCGGTGTTGGATTTTCTGAATGTACGGCAGGAAACCGTAAGTATTGCTGGTGGTATCATTCTGTTTTTGATTGCGCTTAAAATGATTTTTCCTCCGCAGTCTGGTAATGCACTTGGATTAGCGGTGGGTGAAGAACCTTTTCTGGTGCCACTGGCAATCCCGATGATTGCAGGCCCGTCGACGCTGGCAGCATTGATTCTGCTGGCAAACCAAGGCCCAAATCGTATGCTCGACTGGACGTTGGCATTAGGTGGTGCTTGGCTCATCAGTGCGATAATTCTGCTATTTTCAGAAGTGTTCCATCGGTTATTAGGTGAAAGAGGTCTCACGGCCATGGAGCGACTGATGGGAATGATTCTGGTTATGATCTCAATTCAAATGTTTTTAGATGGCATTAGCCACTACCTGGTTCACGCGTCAGGAGCGTTGCAAGAATGAAAAAACTGTCAACTTTTGCCCGTGTAAGACAGCTGGAAGGCTGGCAAGCGGTAGCCTTCAGCGCAGCGCTGCTAGAGCGTATGCTACCGAACTACGCATTGTTCAAAGAAGTGACCGGCTACGATGACGAAGGCGTGTGTGCAAATTGCCTGTCGTTGTTGTGGGAATCGGTGCGTAGCCCAAAAAGTAAAATTAACTTTTCTCTGCAGCTGGAAAAAGTGGAACTGGTCACGCCGGACACGGCAGACTACGACACCTTTGGTGTATACCCTGCTATCGATGCCACTATTGGTTTGGCGGCGGCAATTGGTTTAGTATTGAAGCAAGATTTACAAGGTGCAGTCGTAGTAAGCAAACTGTCTCAGGGCAGTGTTGAAGCCTATTTGCTGGCGTCTGGCGTCGACGAAGAAGAAATTAAAGGCCACCCGCTGATGGTATTTGAAGTGGAGCTGCAAAACGAAATGCTCGATTTGCTGGAAAAAGACGGCAGCCCACTGGCCACCTGCGATAAGCTCAAAGCCCTCGCCCTCGAAGAAGGCATCTCCAACATCGGCCTCGAAATCAATCCTGAGTGAGCCCTTTCGGCGATATCGGCGTGTAGTTCGGGAACACGCCGTAAATCCATCCATGGAGGCTTGGCAGTCGCATCCCTGCGACTGACAGTTCCCGAACCACACGCCTTCATCGCCTGCGGGCTCACTGCGTGCAGCAGTGCTCGACTGCCGCATCCCTGCGGCAGACGGTTTCCGGCAACAATACCTTCCTTCGGCTACGCGTTCTGATTGGCATCATCAGGGATGCCGCGCTTCACTGCTCGCCTTTAGTCTTCCAGTGATAACAGGCAGTACATCACCTGTGCGAGTTTCTTTTCTTTGATAACTTGCAGGCGTTCGCTGATGAGTGGGGAGGGAGCGTTGATTTCTTGTTCGACGTAAATAACACCGTCAGGTTTAAGCAGGTTTCGGCTCAGAATGACTTGTAGAACCGGTTCAACGAGACCGTGATTGAAGGGTGGGTCGATAAAAATAATATCGAACTGCTTGTCTGTTGATGTCAGTACTTGTACTGCATCGCCGTTTATCACCTCACCACTAGCTGACAACGTCGAAAGGTTGGTTTTCAGCTGGGTGGCCACATTTCGGTCTTTCTCAATAAATGTGCAGTAACCTGCGTAGCGGGAAAGGGCTTCAAAGCCCAGACCGCCAGAGCCGGCAAAGGCATCCAGGCAGTGCGCTTCAGGCAGATCATGCATCAACCAGTTGAACAAGGTTTCTTTGTTGCGATCGGTTGTTGGGCGCAGTCCGTCTACGTCTGCCACGGGCAGTTTTCGGCCGCGATACTGGCCTGAAATGATCCTGACGTTGCCTGATTTCGTCTTTTGTGTCTGAGGCTTTCTGGAGACTCGCTTCATAGGGGCTGACAATGTATGATAACGGCTATTGAAAGCCGGCCAGTGTAGCCGAATTTTGCCGATTTACTAAGGATTTGACCAAACAATGTCGAAACTTTTTGGCTGGTTCAGAAAGAACAAGCAACCTGAAAAAGAACAAAGTGAAGTAAAACCGCAAGAAAGCACCGCGGTTGAGACGCCAGCAACAGAAGTGCCTGAGCCCGCGCAAAGTAACGTTGAAGCAGAGGCCCCTGCCGAAGAAACGAAACCTGAAGAAGCTGCACAGAATGAATCTGTGGTTGAAGCGAAAGTCGATGAGCCGGTTGAACCTCAGGTCATCCTTCAAGCCCAACCAGAGAGTACGGCTGCCGAAAAACATGAACCCGACGTGCCTGCATTTGATGAGCCTGTAGAGCCGTCAATACGGAAAACTGTGCCTGAGGATGTATCGGGGCCGGGATGGGTTGAGTCTGAGAAAGTTACCCAGCAGGTAAAACAAGACGACGTTCAACCGGAAGTGGTTGCTGACGAAGACATTACGCCAGAAGAAATTACGCCAGTTGTTGCCGCCGTGCCGGAACCGGAGCCAGTATCTGAAACGGAGCAGGAGCCGGAAGTAGAAGTAGAACCTGAGCCGGTTGTTGAAGCAAAGCCAGAACCGAAAGAAGAAAAGAAATCTCTTTTCAGTCGTCTAAAAGCGAGCTTATCTCGCACTAAAGCGAATTTGGGTAGCGGTTTTGTTAGTTTGTTTCGTGGCAAAGCCATCGACGATGATCTTTACGAAGAGTTGGAAACCCAGTTACTGGTTGCCGATGTGGGCATGGACACTACACAGAAAATCATCAATAAGCTCACGGATAGCGCCAAGCGCTCGCAGTTGAAAGACGCAGAGGCTCTGGTCGACATCCTGAAAGGTCAGATGCGCGATATGCTCAAATCCGTTGAGCGTCCGCTGGTTGAAGACATGAAGAGTCATGATGCTAGTACCGGGCCTTACGTCATTTTGATGGTAGGTGTGAACGGTGTGGGTAAAACCACTACCATCGGTAAGCTGGCTAAGCAGTTCCAACAGCAGGGCAAGAAGGTCATGCTGGCCGCCGGTGATACCTTCCGTGCCGCAGCGGTAGAGCAGCTGCAAGTGTGGGGCGAGCGTAACAAGATTCCTGTAATCGCACAGCCTACGGGCTCTGACAGCGCGTCGGTACTTTACGATGCCTTGGAAGCCGCGAAATCACGTGGAACCGATATTCTTATTGCGGATACCGCAGGACGTTTGCAAAACAAAAACAACCTGATGGAAGAGCTGAAAAAAGTCGTACGGGTAATGAAAAAGCTGAACCCGAATGCCCCACATGAAGTGATGCTGACTTTGGATGCAGGTACTGGCCAAAATGCGGTGAGCCAAGCGAAACTGTTTAATGAAGCCGTGGGTCTGACGGGTTTAACATTAACCAAGCTAGATGGCACTGCCAAAGGTGGCGTGATTTTCTCAATCGCCGATCAGTTTGGTATTCCTATCCGCTACATCGGTGTGGGTGAAGGCATTGACGATTTGCGCACTTTTAATGGCGACGAATTCATCGATGCTCTTTTCAGCGAGACCGAAAACGATTAACGTAACTGTTTTATCAGCCTTTTTCATCGTTGTAGGACGAGTAGATGATCAAATTTGACCAGGTGAGTAAAACCTATCCCGGCGGACAGCTCGCGTTGTCGAAAGTGAGCTTTCACATTGAGCCCGGTGAGATGGCGTTTTTAACTGGTCATTCAGGAGCCGGTAAAAGTACCTTGCTCAAGTTGATCAGCATCATGGAACGTCCCAGTGTAGGAAAAGTGCTGATTAATGGTCACGATCTCAATCAAATAAAGCGTCGGCAGATTGCTTTTATTCGTCGCGATATCGGCATGATTTTCCAAAGTCCTCACCTTCTCGACTCCAAAACAGTATTCGATAACGTGGCACTGCCGCTGATCATTGAAGGTTATACCCGCAAAGAAACCTCGAAGCGGGTAGAGGCGGCATTGGAGATGGTCGGCTTGCGTGACAAAGCCCGTAGTTTGCCTATGATGCTTTCCGGCGGTGAGGCCCAGCGTGTGGGTATCGCCCGTGCAGTCGTCAACAAGCCACCGTTATTACTCGCTGACGAACCTACCGGTAACCTAGACCCAAAACTCTCAATGGAAATAATCCGTCTGTTTGAAGATTTTAATCAGGCCGGTGTTTCTGTATTTGTCGCCACCCACGACCTGGGGCTCATTGCCAGAATGAAGTATCGCACCCTGACATTGCGTAACGGACAAATGATTACAGATGGGCTGAATGATGCCGCAGGAGAGGGGTGGTAATGAGTATTCTATTCAAAGGTCGTTCCCAGGGCGCTAGTGATACCCGTATAGGCATTGTGCAAATGATCACTGCCTTTTTTATCTCGCATGCCCGTCAGGCGTTAGGTAGTCTGGGTGAGCTTTGGCGGCAGCCTGCTGCATCGATCATGACTGTGGCGGTGTTGGGCTTGAGTATCACGTTGCCAAGCACCTTGTACATTCTGGTGAAGAACACAGAAAAAATCAGTGCTGGCTGGGATCAGGCCTCAGAGATCTCCTTATTTCTGAAAGAAGACACACCACCGGCCAGTGCACAGCAGTTGGTGGCCCGGCTTAATACGTGGCCGGAAATCGACAGCGTTACCTTTATTCCGGCTGATGATGCCCTTAAAGAGTTCCAGCATTTGTCTGGGCTCGGTGATGCCATTGCCTATCTTGAGTCTAATCCACTTCCCGATGTAGTACTTATCTCGCCAAACGAGAAACACGCTTCACCCACTGCGGCGCGTATGCTGTTGGAAAAGCTAAAGAGTCAGCGTGAGGTAGACATTGGCAAACTCGATATTGAATGGCTAGAGCGCCTCTATGCGCTGCTTGATATTGCCCGGGAACTGGTATCTCTCATCGGTATCCTGTTGTTCGTGTCGGTGGTGTTAATCATCGGAAACACTATCCGCCTGAATATACTCAGTAAGCGTGAGGAAATTTTGGTGATGAAGCTGGTGGGCGCTACGGACGCCTTTATTCATCGTCCATTTCTCTATACGGGGTTCTGGTACGGGTTGCTTGGCGGGCTGATTGCCTGGCTTGCCGTTATTATCATCCTTTGGTGGATGGACAGCAGCATACAGGCATTTGCCAGCATGTATCAGAAAGAATTCAATATCACCGGCCTGTCAGGTACGGCCTTACTTACCATGCTCGGGCTTTCAATTTTGCTCGGTTTACTGGGGTCGTTGATGTCGGTGCAACGCCACGTGAGAGAAATCGAACCCCAGTAGTGTGATTCGCTACCGGGATTTAGCGGTATGTCTTTGTTATGTTAACGGATAACTGGCTTTGGGAAATAAGCCGAAATGGTTGAACGTACGCCGTTACCCCACTGAATGGCTTGGTTGTACATCATGTGCAGTTGCTTCTGATCGATATCCAGTGCCTTGGATTGTTTAATGATGTTCATCCAAAGCGCCCCTTCGAATGCCCGTGACAAGGTGATATAGCTGTTAAATTCGTCAGATTTGCCCAACAGGGCATCATTCACTTCATCGGTCAGAGGCAGCTGTTTTAATACATCTGGCATGTCTTGATCTAACAACGCATCCAGCAATGAAAACAGTCCGATAAGGAAGCCAATTGGCGGGTTCAAATGTACGCCCCGTTGTTGAGAGAGCAAATCGAAAAACTTCGCTCGCACCAGAGACATGTGAATTAGCTCCAGAGGTTTGTCATCACTGAGGTTAGCCAATGATAACAGCGCGATAAACTTCTTAATTTCTACTTCGCCCATATAGGTCAAAGCGTGTTTTAGCGATGTAATTTTATAGCGCTTATTGATAGCCGGATTATTAATAAACTTCAGTAGCAAGAAGCTCAGTGCTGCATCTCGTTCAATAATCTGATTAATTCGGTTTAGATTAAAATCACTGTTGGCACTTTCACCCATTAGATCAACCAGGTTCATCTTCGACGCGGGAAGATGGCGCTGAATACGGGCTTCAGGCATGGCGAAGAAATAGCCCTGAAAGAAATCGAAACCCAGTGAACGGCAGCTATCAAAGTCTTCGTGGGTATTAACCTGTTCTGCAACCAGTTTGATATTTGAATCGATATAGCGAGGAATATTCTTTTCAATTAAATCGTAATTGGTGCGGGTAACATCCACTTTTACGATGTCTATCAGTGAAAAAATATCCTGTTTGCCACTCAACATTAACGGATCGTCGATGGCCAGTTTAAATCCCAGATCTTTAATATGGGTACAGGCTTCAAGCAAGCCGGGCGTAGGTGCGTTAGGTTCATTAAGCTGAACAATCACTGACTCAGGGTTTAAAGACGTTGGAAAACGGGAGATCAGTGTGTCTGGATTAAAGTGAATAAAAGACTGCTTCTCGCCGGAGATGTCATCGAGACCCAACGGGTGAAAATGCTGGGCGATGTACTTTGCTTTCTCTGGCTCTAACTCTGGATACGCGCCACCCTTACCGTCGCGAAACAACAATTCGTAGGCGAAAACATCCTTTTCGCGATCTAGTATCGGCTGGCGTGCAATAAATGCGAACATACGACTGGCGTGTCCTTCCATCAGTGGTAAATATAATGATTCTGCACTACATGATCACCCTGTAATGCTGCAACAGCAAAGTATCAACTTTATCCTATAGGCCGCTGATTATCTATGGTTTCGTCATTCTTTTAACTCATGCACACCGCTTAATTGCAATAATCACCATATAAATAAAAAACTGAATACACGCCCAATTCGTAATAACTATAGTAGATGGTTTGCGACTTGCCGCGCAGCAGCGGCTTAGGCATTAAGCTATCATAATGCACTGATTAGGTTGGATCGCAGCAAAATTACGTTTAATCGCGATCCGTTTTCACAATTTCATTCTACACTAACTGCCACTGAACGCTGCTTCATGCAGGTTTATCGCCACAAAGGAACTTTTTTGTGGTAAATCAGGTCTTGATATTTAGTAATTTGTCACTATATTCCTGAATTGGAATGATGTGCGACAATCAAGGACTCGAAAGGCACTTCCACTTTTGATACCATGAAGTGCTTAGCAAATTGAGGTGAATATGAGCAATAACATGCAAACAATGGCATTATCGGTGCCCCACAGCGGTAGCATCGAAGGCTACGTACAAGCTGTGAGCAGCATTGACATGCTCACTGCAGAAAAAGAAAGAAGTCTGGCATCGCGTCTGCGTGATGAAGGCGATCTTGAGGCAGCGAGACAGTTGGTAATGTCGCATTTACGCTTTGTTGTACATATTGCCAAGTCATACTCGGGTTACGGGTTACCTCAGGCTGATCTTATTCAGGAAGGTAACATTGGCCTGATGAAGGCAGTAAAACGTTTCGACCCTAGCGTAGGTGTGAGACTAGTATCTTTTGCTGTTCACTGGATCAAAGCTGAAATTCATGAGTTCGTGCTGAAGAACTGGCGCATCGTTAAGGTTGCTACCACCAAGGCTCAGCGCAAACTTTTCTTCAACCTGCGTAAAGCGAAAAAGCGCTTAGGCTGGTTTACTCATGAAGAAGTGCAAACTGTTGCAGACGAGCTGGGTGTAAGCACCAAAGAAGTACTGCAAATGGAAGCGCGAATGAGCAGTCAGGATCAAGCTTTTGATCTGAGCGCCGATGATGACGAAAATGGCAACTTTGCTCCTGTGCAGTTCTTAGAAGACAAAAGCACAGACGTGGAAATGGACGTTATCAATAACGATTGGGATACTAACGCCTCTAAGCGCTTATATTCTGCCATTAAAACGTTGGATGAGCGTAGCCAGGATATCATTGAAACGCGCTGGTTAGCCGACAACAAGATTACGCTTCAGGATTTGGCTGATAAGTACCAGGTTTCTGCAGAACGTGTTCGTCAAATTGAAAAGAACGCGATGAAAAAACTGCAAGCGGCAATGGCTGCATAGCGTCAAATATTTAAAAAAAGCGCCTTAACGGCGCTTTTTTTATGCATCTTGTTTGAGATTTAAATAATCAGAAACACAAGCAACGATCCACAAAAGTGACCCCAACATAAACAGATACACGCCAATAACCGCGTAGTCTGCCAATGAAGGCAGAAAACATGTACTGCCTATCAGAAAAGAAAATCCAGCTAAAATGTTAATTACCAAACAAGTCTTGGGTTTGATGAACGACATATCGTACCCCCTTATTGGTTTGTCATTTCAGGAAAGAACCCAAACCCGATGGAGATTCGGTTCCAATTGTTGATTTCAAGAATAATGGTTGTGAGTTCGACAATCGCTTGCTTGTCGAAAACATCTGACACGGCTGCAAAGTCAGCGTCTGTAACGCCATCGGTAACAGTTGTCAGGGGTTTCAGCCCAATGCAGAGCGCTTTTCTCTGCAGCTGAAAATGCATCGGGTACTTCTCTCCATGTTGCCAGGATATCTAATCGTTCCTGCAACTCACTCTCCGCCCGTAATTCTGCTGCATGCATATGCATACAGAAGGCACAGCCATTAATTTGAGAAACCCTCAACCGGATTAATCCGATAAGCGAAGCCCCGAAAGGACTCACAGAGGATTGTTCACTTAATCCGGTCAGGTTCTTTAAGATGCACTGTGCCAACCGATAAACATCGTTTTGGTCGATTCTTGTAGACATAATATTCTCCGTCAAGGTTTAACGTTGAGAATAGAGGGGGGCTACTTTTTTATATTGGAAAAACGCGACACTTTCCGTTGTCGGTAGGCTGCCGGGGTTTCTCCGACAAACTGATGGAAGTGGTTAGTAAAATGCGCTTGATCAAAGTAGCCGCTTGTCAGTGCGACGTCGGCCAGTGAAGCAAAACTGCTTATGGTGTCTCTGGGGAGCGATTCAGCGGGAATACCAAAGCATTCTGTAAAAGCACCAGGCAGGAAACGAAAACTGATTAACGCATCGCCGGGTAATGTGACAAATGGCGCGGTGCGCGTACTGAAAAGAACACTGGCGTTGAGACTGTGATCTGAAAGGGTAAATGTCAAACTCACGCCGCCATCAGGATAACAACGATCTTGGCTTGGCAGACAATGGGATTGTCACTAAACCAGATTGAATGCAGCCAGCGTGAGAGACTGAGGGGCACCGGCACAAAGGCTATCTGCGCCGGCTTGAATGCGTCTGGAACCCCAGTGGGAACAACGTTTTTGCGTTACTCTTCTTCGTCATTCTCTTTTTTCGGCGGTAATACCCAAAATACGCCACGGAATTCAGCCACAGCGTTATTGTCGTCCATAATATCCACTTGCAAGGTGAAACGGCATTTCTTTCGCTTTTCCAATGGCGCGAACTTGCCACTGAGCGATTCAATGTGACACATGGCCCGTGGCTTCATGGTGATGGGTTTGTGATAGTGTATATCGCCGTCACCTAATACTATCTCGCCCATTAGCTGGCGTTCTTTTAACTGCAGGAAAATCATTCCCCAGCCAGTGAGGGTGGCGAGTGAAAAAATGCTGCCGGCGAACATAGTGCCGTGAATATTAATATTCTTGTTCAGTGAAGCGCGGGTTTCCAGCGTACGACCGGTGTACTGGTGCAGCTTTATGCCCATGTGCTCAGTAATAGGAATAGTTTCTGTCCAGGTATCCTGAAGTTCTTTACACCATTTCGGGTGCAGCATCACGATGCCCGGGTCTGTGAGTTTTTTCACCATTTGTTGGCGTTTGAGCATGCCCAGTTCATTGGGTGCTTCTCGCTCAATCACAAAACCGCAGGAGCTAAAAAAGTCGATGGAGGTTTCGCGGCTGTTGGTTACCGCGCGAATGGCGCCTAATTCCCGGGCAACGCCTTCCAGTGCACCCAGGATCATTTGACCCAAGCCGCGACGTAAATAGTCACCGTGCACGGCGATATGACGAATTTGTGCTTCTTCAGCGGTGTTCAGATGCACCCGGCCGGCAGCAACGATTTCGCCTTTTCCATTCATGATAACCCGGTGTTCGGCTACCTGTTCATACTCGTCCCGTTCTGAGCCGGGGGCAAAATTCCATGGCTTGCGCAGGTATGTCCAGCGAAACGTGAAATATTGTTCTAATTCTTCTTCAGTTTTCGGAGTGGCTACTCTAAACACAATATTAAAGCCTTATGTGATTACGACCGGTATCCATTTAACCCTATGGCACAGGTTGTTCACAAGTGCATTTATCAAAGAGCGTGAAGATCCGAATCTATTGAGAGGATAAGTACGGGAAATAACGGCTAAAGTTTCAGACCTGAAATTGAAACGTCACCGGCCCGTCATTCAGCAGCGATACTTTCATATCTGCGCCAAAACGGCCCGTTTGTACTGGTATTCCCAGTGAGGATAGGTGGGTGATAAACGCGTTGTACATAGCCTCGCCGTGGGCGGGTGTTGCGCCTTTAGAGAAACCAGGGCGATTACCTTTCTGCGTATCGGCAACCAGAGTGAACTGAGAGACAACCAGCACAGATCCGCCAGCCTGTTGTACATTCAGGTTCATTTTGCCAGCGTCATCACTAAACATGCGGTAATTAGCAACTTTTCTGGCTAGCTTATCTATTTGTTCCTGAGCATCTTCTTTTTCTACGCCAAGTAACAAAAGAATACCCTGTCCAATTTCGCCAGTGATTTCGCCATCCACTGTCACTCGCGCCTCAGATACTCGCTGAACCAGTCCTATCATTTTTTCTCCCGTAGATATTTCGACATGTCCCGGGTCGCTCTGCAAAGTGCCAATGCGATGCCCGGTTCCGACGTGCTATGACCTGCTTCCTGCACAATCTGAAGTTCACTGTTGCTCCACGCCTGGTGCAAGGTGTAAGCAGATTTTGTACTGCATATTACATCGTAGCGGCCGTGGACTATTGTACCGGGTATGTGGTTAATTTTATGCACGTTCTGTAGAATAAAGTTTTCCGGAATGAAGCATTGATGAGACAGATAGTGACACTCAAGCTTGGCGAGACTCGTCATCAAATTAATGGGGTAGTGGCTGGTAAATTCCCCGGTGCCGTGGGGTAGTGACAACCTCGATAACCTCTCTTCCCAGATGTACCAGCGCTTTAATGCGGCTAATCGTTGAAGTTCATCCGGCGAGTCGAACATGCGTTGGTAGTGCTCACAGACCGACGTTGTCGTGATAGGGGGATTAATACCGTCGGTGAACATTTCATAGTGTTCGGGAAACAAAGTGGCCGCCGCACCGTGCTGGGAAATGAACCAGTCACGATCTTCTCTTCTGGCGAGAAAAACACCGCGTAAGATCAGGCCTGAAACCGTATTTGGTTCGGTAATCGCGGCCATCATCGCTAACGTTGAACCCCATGAGCCGCCGAATAGGATCCACTTGTCTACCTTGAGAAATGCGCGCAGCGCCGCAATATCGTTAAGTATGTGCTGAGTCGTGTTGTTCTCGAGTGAGCCGAATGGCTTGGAGCGGCCACAACCCCGTTGCTCAAAAGCGATAATACGAAAGTGATTACCGTCGAAAAAACGGCGATAGCCTGGGGATAATCCAGCGCCGGGACCACCGTGCAAATAAAGCACCGGGAAACCATCCGGATTGCCACTTTCCTCGTAATAGAGAGAGTGGCCGTCTCCGGTTTCAAAGTACCCACTGCTGTAACATCCAATGTCAGGGTAAAGTCGTTTCATTTTGTTTCAGTGCGTTGTTTGAGGTATTTTTTTGGTTTAGTTTAGCTACTTAACCACATATTTAAGCAATATACGAGGATGTTTATATGTCAGGGCAAGGTTCTGGCGGTAATGTTATCGCCGCAATTTGTAACTTTTTTATTCCCGGGCTGGGCCATTTGGTTCAGGGCAGAATTATGGGAGCGTTGTTTTTCTTCTTCGCTTGCTTAGTTTTTTACGGGCTGGCAGCAACCGTCGTACTGTTTTTCCTATGGCCGGTAGGCGCCATTTTCCATCTGTGGTCAATTATCAGTGCGGCCCGTTATCGCGGCCCCGGAATTTAAATATGAATATGAAAGTAAAAACGAGTTTGATGGCGGTTGCCGCCTGTTTCGCACTCTCTGGATGTCAGTCTGCCTATTACGGCGCGTGGGAAAAGCTCGGTGTAGAAAAGCGGGACATCATGGTGGACCGTGTTGAAAACGCCAAAGAATCTCAGGAAGATGCGCAAGAGCAGTTTGCAGATGCTCTGGAAGAATTCAGCGCACTCATTAACTTCGACGGCGACGAGTTAGAAGATGTTTATGACGAGCTAAACAGCGAGTATCAGGACAGTAAAGCCGCTGCGCAGGAAGTGTCTGACCGCATAGACAAAGTGCAAAGCGTTGCTGATGCGTTATTTTCTGAGTGGGAAGATGAGCTAACTAAATACGATAGTGCTACGCTACGTCGCTCCAGCGAGGAAAAATTGCGTGCCACTCGTCGTCAGTATGAAACCATGATCAAAGCGATGCGCAAAGCGGAAAGTAGAATGGAGCCTGTATTAACGGCACTGCAGGATAATGTGCTTTATCTGAAGCACAACCTGAATGCCAGCGCCATTGGTGCACTGGAAGGTGAGTTAAAAACCATTCAGCAAAATGTATCGCGATTGATTAACGAGATGAAAGCCTCAGTGGCTGAATCTGACGCCTTTATCCACGCAATGAAAAACTAATCATGAAACGAAAATGACCGGCAATTGCCGGTCATTTTGTTTTTATTCGGTGGGGACTTTTCTGGGCTCTTCACTGGCCCTGATGTCGCCAAACGCATCTTCCAGACTGCAAGTAAACTCTGCACCAATCAGTACCACAATCCACGACACATACACCCACAAGAACAGAATAGGCAGTACCGCCATCGCACCGTAAATTACCTGATAAGAGGTGAAGTTTGTGATGTAGAGCGCAAACCCTTTTTTGGTGAATTCAAAAAAGATGGTCGCTACCACCGCGCCAATAAACGCATGGGAATAGCGCACCCGACGATTGGGAACCAGCAAGTACAGAATAATGAAAGCTAACAGTGCTGCGAAGCTCGGCACCAGTTTCAACATAAAGGTGCCTACACCCGGCGTGTATTCTTCAGCGAACTCAGCCACACCCACTAAATAAGAACTGATAGCTACACTCGACCCCATCAACATCGGGCCCAAGGTGATAACCATCCAATAAATGGCGAAGGTATAAATCACAGGTCTATCGCTCTGGGTGCGCCAAATCCGGTTCAGGGTTTTATCCACATTGGAGATCAGCAGCAGAGCAACAACCAGCAGCGACAGTATACCTACCGCCCCCATTTCCGAGGCGTTAGCGACAAAGTCACCCATGTACTTATGCACCACATCACCAGCAGTGGGTACGAAGTTGGAGAACACAAACTGTTCCAGCTTACTGCGCACCGAGGCGAAAGCCGGAAACGCTGACATCACAGTGAACGTCACCATGATAAAAGGCACCAGCGAGAGCAGGGTAACGTAAGCGAGGTGACCAGCAGAGATGGTGATGTTGTCCGCTTTGCAACGGCGCAGAAAAATATGGAAAAAAGCAATAATACCGGGACGTTTTTCGTTCCACAGTTTTACCCAGCGATTATCTGTCAAAACAGACTCCTTTCAAACTGCATGGATAGTTTCATGCTTGTACAGTGTAACCATTCAGGGTCATGGGGGGAATGTTTTGTTGATTTCTCAGCAGATTGTAATGTCTGGCGCAGTGGCGAATTGACGAGAATAAGTGGGCATCGTAGCGATAAGGGGGAGAATGCCAGAGAAAAAACCGTCTGCAGCAGGGATGCTGCAGCGTTCTCTATAACAGCTTAGCCAGGCATGGAGCTCCGGCGTGTTTTTTCTCTGACATCCGCACCCAGTGAAGATGCCGGGTGACATCCTCAGGCGCTACTGAATTACCGCACTCCCAGCGTATTCGAAAATGTTAGTCAGCGCGAACGCCCAGCATGTGGCAGATGGCGTAGCTGAGTTCGCAGCGGTTCAGGGTATAGAAGTGGAAGTGTTTCACGCCTTCTTTAGCCAGTACCTTCACCTGTTCCATGGCGATGTTGGCGCCAATCAGGTTGCGGGTTGCTTGGTCATCGTCGTCAAGACCGTCGTACATTTTGTGCAGCCAGCCTGGTACGTGAACGTTGGTGAAACCCGCAAACTTAACCAGCGTTTGATAGTTAGTAACTGGCAATATGCCAGGAACAATATCTAAATCGATGCCTGCCGCTGCTGCACGGTCGCGGAATCGCAGGTAAACACTGGTATCGAAGAAGAACTGTGTAATTGCTTCCGAGGCACCGGCTTCCGCTTTACGCTTCAGATTCAGCAAATCAAACTGTGCGTTTGGCGCTTCAGGATGCTTTTCTGGATAAGCCGCTACTGAGATATCGAAATCAGCCACGTCTTTTAACAGAGATACCAAATCAGACGCGTACATTTCAGTTTTATCCACGCCCTTTGGCAAATCACCACGTAAGGCCACAATACGGCGGATACCGGAATCCCAGTAGTCCTGAGCGATTTGTTTCAGTTCGTCACGAGTGGCATCTACACAGGTCAGGTGAGGAACGGCAGCCACACCCGTTTGCTGCTGAATGCGTTTTACCACATCGTGGGTGCGATCGCGCTCACCGCTGTTTGCACCATAGGTAACAGACATATATGAAGGCTTAAGAGGCGCCAGACGCTCTACAGATTTCCATAAGGTTTGTTCCATTTTTTCCGAGTTTGGCGGAAAAAATTCGAAGGATACATCGATGTCACGCAGTTCTGACAAAGATTGATTTAAGGCATCGATGCCCTGTGCATAGGAAACCATTTTCTGACTCACTCACTTTTTGGCCGTTTAGACGTCTAAACTAATTAATATATGTCTGGACGTCAAGAGGTTTACACGGCTTAATTGACCTTTTCGCTACATTGTTTAGAATTTCCGCTCATAAGATAAAATAACAGGCAGTCCGAGATTTCACATGGCAGAATGGAATGGTAAGTATATACACCCTTATGCAGAGCATGGGAAAAAGAGTGAACAGGTAAAGAAAGTTACTGTTTCTATTCCTATTAATGTGCTTAAGGAGCTCACAGATGAGCGTACACGGCGACAGATAAACAATCTGCGTCATGCAACAAATTCAGAATTACTGTGTGAGGCATTCCTGCATGCGTTCACCGGGCAACCATTGCCTAACGATGATGACTTGCGTAAAGATAATCCAAATCGTATCCCGGCAGTTGCCAGAAAGATGATGGAAGAAATGGGCATCGACCCATCAGTGGATAACGAAGAAGAATAAAAACGAAAGCCAGAGTCAGTACTCTGGCTTTTCTCTTTTTGCTCGGCTTACATGCTTTCGCCGAGCTTAATCCGATTTACCCGGCGATGGCGCCTCTATTTTCCGCAATTCAAACAGAGGCCTGAACGTTTTTCCGAACAGCAGCACCACGCCTAAGCTCATTACACCACCCGTTACTGCGCAAGCAACCGGACCAATGGCTGCGGTCACCGAGCCACTTCGGAAGTCTCCCAGCTCGTTAGAAGAGGCAATAAACAACGAATTAACCGCACTAACCCGCCCTCGTAAGGCGTCGGGTGTCATGATCTGAACTACTGAGCTTCTAATCACCACGCTGATCATGTCTGAACCGCCGTAAATCAGCAGCGCAAAGCAGGCAACATAGAGATTTTGCGAGAAAGCAAAACCGATAATGGAAAAGCTGAAGATGATCAGTGACCAGAACAGCAAGGGACCATTGCGCTCGATGGCGCGCTTACGCCGTACCATGGTTAACCCGATAATGGTTGCGCCCACGGCGGGCATGGCCCGGAGTAAACCCAAGGTTTCTGGCCCTTCATGCAGCACGTCTTTTACAAACACCGGCAGGATGGCCATCACGCTGCCGCATAAAATCACCACCAGATCGGTAAACAGAGCACCACGCACCACGTTGTTGTGCATTAGATAATGTACGCCGCTGAAAATATCTTTCAGTTCCAGCTTGCGCTCAGAGTGAATTTTTAAGGCAGGCAGTAAAGAGAAGCCGCCCAAGGTGAATAAGCCGAAAATGATCAGAACCCAATAGAGCTGTCGGTCAAGCATGGCCAGCAGAATACCTGCAAGGAAGGGGCCCACGGTTAACGCGATGTTCCACATTGAGCTAATGGCGGCAACTGCGCGGCCCAAGTGGTCGTTACTCACAATGTTGGGAAGCACAGATTGAATAGCTGGGGCAAAGAACGCCCGGCCGGCGCCTAACACCGACAGTGAGCAGAATAGTGCCCACTTATTAAGCTCAGGCTGATTCATCAGTATCGCCACCGCCAGCACCACCAGTAATTGCAGACTGGCAGAGAGCAGCAAAATACTCTTCCGCGAAAAGTTATCTGCAGCCCAACCCGCAACCAAAAACAGGCCAATCACTGGGACAATCTGAAAAATACCCACTAACGCTAAGTCGAAGGCTTCGCCGGTAGCTTCATACAAATGCCAGCCGATACTGACGCTCATGGTAGAGCCAATCAGGGTTGTTGCAATACGCCCGATAATGAGCCCAATGAGTGCTTTAGACCACATGATATCTATATCCGTTAGAATTGAAGAAGAATGCGTGCGCCAAAACGCAAACGGGCCGGTAGAATTACCGGCCCGTGGCAGATGAGTGCAGTATGCCCTAATTAGGCATTGTTACCCAGATATTTTGCTGGCAGTGACTCAACGCCCGCCACGCCTGAATCAATGGCTGCCTGTGCTACGGCACTGGCAATGCGATGCAACAAGCGAGGGTCCATTGGCTTAGGAATGATGTAGTCTTTGCCGAAAGTCAGCGACGCAGACTTACTGGCTTTCAATACTTCTTCCGGCACCGGCTCTTTAGAGACAGAACGCAGTGCTTCAACAGCAGCCACTTTCATTTCATCGTTAATGGCGGAAGCGCGTACGTCCAGCGCACCGCGGAAAATGAACGGGAAGCACAGCACGTTGTTTACCTGGTTCGGGTAATCTGAACGACCGGTGGCCATGATGAGGTCAGAACGCACTTCGTGGGCCAGTTCAGGTTTAATTTCCGGATCTGGGTTTGAACAGGCGAAGACGACCGGGTTTGGTGCCATCAGTTTTAAGGTTTCTGGTGGCAGAACATCCGGGCCAGAAACACCAACGAAAATATCGGCACCGTTCATCACATCATCAAGGGTACGTTTATCGGTGTTGTTGGCGAACAGCATTTTGTGTTCAGTCAGATCGTCGCGACGGGTGTGAATAACCCCTTTGCGGTCGAGCATATAAATGCGTTCACGCTGGGCACCACATTTAATAAGCAGTTCCATACAGGCTACGGCGGCAGCGCCGGCACCCATACACACAATCTTTGCATCTTCGATATTCTTACCCTGAATCTCCAGCGCATTCAGCATACCGGCGGCAGTTACGATAGCAGTACCGTGCTGGTCGTCGTGGAATACCGGGATTTTGCAGCGCTTGATCAGCTCCTGCTCAATCTCAAAACATTCTGGTGCTTTAATATCTTCCAGGTTAATACCACCGAAGGTATCGGCGATATTAGCTACCGTATTGATAAACTCTTCGGTGGTGCGGTGTTTTACTTCAATATCGATAGCGTCAAGGCCCGCGAACCGTTTGAACAGCAGCGCTTTACCTTCCATAACCGGCTTTGAAGCGAGTGGACCTAAATTGCCCAATCCCAGAATGGCAGTACCGTTACTAATAACAGCTACCATGTTGCCTTTCGCGGTATAGCGATAAGCGGCATCAGGATCTTCTGCAATTTCGCGGACTGGCTCGGCAACACCGGGGCTGTAAGCGAGAGCGAGATCATCAACACTGTCTGCCGGGGTAGACAGCTCTACTTTAATTTTACCTGGTGTAGGGTACTCGTGGTAATCCAGGGCGCGTTGTCTGAAATCTGACATGCTTTTATGTGTCCTTCTCAGGGTTATTCGTTACAAAGATACACCTGTCGTTCTGGCTAATTTGTTGTTTTTGTTATAACAGCCATATAAGACCAATGTAGCATATCGCCTTTCACAGTACATATCTGATCAGGACTAATCTCATGATTACTCTAGTGGTCAAACCGCCACGACACAAAACGGTATTATCAATGGTGACCATTTATCAAATTAATAAACAGTCCTTAACTTATATTTAAAAGCATATAAACAGCGTAGAAGCTGGTGTTTGTTTTTTGAACGTTAGTGAAGTGGGGGGCTAGAAGACAGCCTTAAAGGGATGAATATCGAAATGGAAATTATTGCAGGCACAAAAAAAGCGCCATAAAGGCGCTTTTTTCGCAATTCACTGCAGGGCTTATTTTTTGCCCAGTGCACCGAAACGCTTCTTGAAGCGGTCAACACGACCACCGGTGTCAACGTTACGTTGCTTACCAGTGTAGAACGGGTGACAGTTAGAACATACGTCCAGGTTCAGATCTTTACCTGCAGTAGAACGAACTTTGATAACATTACCGCAAGAACAAGTAGCAGTAATTTCTTCGTATGTAGGATGGATATCTTGTTTCATGGGTTACCTCAAATCTAAGGCCGTATCGCTATCCAGCCCGAAGCTGAACACCATACGCAACTATATTCAAATGCAAGGCACAACTGGCCTTGCCGTAAAGAGCGGCGCATATTAATGTATGGCGCCCGTTTGATCAAGAACGATAAGTGAAAAATGCGGAAAAAATAGGCGGATTATGCATTTTGTCGAGGTGGCGGTACCGGTACCGCTACGCCAAACTTTTACCTACAGCTGTGACACCCTGCCGGAACCCGGTTGCCGGGTGAGTATCTCCTTCGGGCCGAGAAATCTGGTGGGGGTGGTGACCGGCGAACTCACCGCGCCTGAAAATCCGGATAAAATAAAAGCCATTGATAAAGTTCTGGATGAAACGCCGGTACTCGACCGGGTGTTGCTTAAGCTTTGCCATTGGTTGTCGCAATATTATCTGCATCCCATCGGTGAAGTCATTCACACAGTGCTACCCGTGTTGCTACGAAAAGGCGAGTCGGCCAGTCCGGTAGACGAAATCTGGTGGCACGCCGCAGACAACGTGGATGAAAATCTGGCTGAACTTAAACGGGCGAAGCGACAGTATGCCTGTCTGGAAGCGCTGGTGGATGAACCCGTTCGTGAAGGCGACCTCAAGAATACTTTTCCCACCACTATTATTAATGCGCTGGAAGAAAAAGGCTTTATCAGCCAGGAGAGTAAGCCCCCGCCGCTGTGCCCGAAAATGTGGCTCGACTATTTTGAGGTGGCGAAGAAACCGCTACCTGATAAAGAGCAGGCGGTGGCTATTTCTGCCATTGTGCAGAGTCGTTCCCGGTTTGCACCTTATCTGCTGGAAGGCGTTACCGGCAGCGGTAAAACGGAAGTATACCTGCAGGCCATTGAAGACATTCTTGCCGAAGGGCGGCAGGTATTGATTCTGGTGCCCGAGATTGGCCTGACACCCCAAACGGTGTCCCGGTTTGCAAACCGCTTTGGTATCGACATTGGTATTTTGCATTCACAGCTTAATGATAAAGACCGGCTATCGGTGTGGCAGCGTGCCCGGGCTGGTGAGCTGGGTGTGATCATTGGCACTCGTTCAGCTATTTTCACGCCGATGAAATTTCCCGGCATGATCATCGTGGATGAAGAGCATGATGATTCTTACAAGCAACAGGATGGCCTGCGTTATCACGCCCGTGATCTGGCGGTGATGCGGGCACATTCGGAAAACATTCCGCTGGTATTAGGCACCGCCACGCCGTCACTGGAAACGCTGAATAACGCGCTATCGAAACGTTACGGCCATCTGCAGCTGACAAAGCGCGCGGGCGGCGCATCGAAAACCCATCAGCAGGTGCTGGATGTACGTGATCAGCGGCTGCAATTTGGAATTGCCGATGGGATGCTCAGCATTATGCGCCAGCATTTATCCATGGGTAATCAGGTGTTAGTGTTTGTGAACCGCCGTGGCTACGCGCCAGCGCTGATTTGTCATCACTGCGGACATTCTTATGATTGCCGTCGCTGCGAGCGGCCGTATACTGTGCATCGAGCCCATCAGCGCCTGCAGTGCCATCACTGTGATGCGACCCGGCCGATTCCACGCCAGTGTGAACACTGCGGATCAGACGAACTAATTACAGCCGGTGTGGGCACCGAGCAGATTGAAGATGGTCTTGCGAAGATGTTTCCTGACGTGAAGCAAATTCGTATCGACAGTGATTCTGTGCGCGGTAAAGACAAACTGCAGCGCTCGCTGGATGATATCAACGCGCAAAAATACCAACTGCTGATAGGCACTCAGATATTATCGAAAGGCCATCACTTTCCCCATGTAACGCTGGTGGTGATTTTAGATTGTGATGGTGCACTGTTCAGTGCTGACTTCCGTGCCAGCGAGAAACTGGCACAATTGGTAACGCAATTGGCAGGCCGAGCGGGCAGGGCGTCGAAGCCGGGAGAAATGTGGCTGCAAACCCACAACCCGGGGCACCCGCTATTACAGGATTTGGTACACAACGGTTATGCCCACTTTGCCCGTCAGGCGCTGGATGAGCGAAAACTCTCCTGGATGCCACCGTTTCAATCGCAAGCGGTGATTCGCTCAGAAGCCACTAATGGTGAGCTGGCCTGGGAATTTCTTGAGCAGGTTCGAACGCTACTGCAAAGTGAAGTGGTGCGGCTGAATGGTCCGCTTCCATGTTTAATAGAGAAACGGCAGGGACGGTATCGGTTTATGTTGGTTTTGCAATCGGCGCAGCGCAAGGCGATAAATGATTTGCTCAGGCGAGCGCTACCAAACATTACGTCGCTGCCCACGGCCAGCAAAGTGCGCTGGTCGCTAGATGTCGATCCATCAGACTTCAGTTAGCAGATGTTGCTTGAGTCTGACGACGAATTCATTAGACTGAGCGACTTCGGCTAAGATACCGACAGCAAAGTTAAGAAATAAAAGCTACACTGCCTTACCTGAACCATTGCTACGGAATGTACGCTTTCTGAATGAATAAAAGTAGCGATGGTCAGTTGTCTGAAATATAAATTTTTAACGGGATAGATGCCGGTTATGGCTCAACGTGATTATGTATCTCGTGGACGTGCGCCACAGAATAAAAACAAAAATAACAATAAGCGGAAGCCGCCAGCCCCAGAGCAGAACAGAACCAAGATCTGGATGCGCCTGGTAGTGGTGATTATTGCCATTCTTGCACTGATTTATTTTCTGTTTTCAATTAAAGATAACGTAGACGAAACGGCTGATTCGACCATGGAGCCGTTGCCGCAAATCGTGGAAGAAGACGAACTGCCGGAAGTGCCAAAAGAAGAGTGGGATTACATTAAGAGTTTGCCTGGCTACGAAGTGGAAGTAGAAGTTGCGGAACAGCAGAAATCGGACAAACTTTACCTGCTGCAATGTGGCTCTTTCCGTACCCGTTCTCAGGCCGAAGAAATGAAAGCGAAAATTGCCTTCCAGGGCCTGGAAGCGCAGGTTCGTGCAACCACTGGATCAAATGGCGAATGGTTCCGCGTGATCATGGGACCATTGCAGACCAAACGTGATGCAGAACGAGCCAAACACAGCCTCAGAAAAGTCAACATCACTACCTGCATGATCCTCACCTGGAACTTATAAGGAAGAGAACCTGCCGCTAACGGGGTTTCCGAAATTCTGGTACAGAACTCGCGGTAAACCCATCCATGGGCGCTCGGCAGCCGCTTCCCTGCGGCTGACGGTTCTGTACCAGAATTTCTACAACCCCTGCGCTCAAGGTTCTCCGCTTTTTCCGTGAGCCCTTGTGGCCGGGGCAGGCATTGTCGGCGAGAACTCGCCGTGAACCCGTCCCTGGGGGCTCGACAACCGCATCCATGCGGTTGACGGTTCTCGCCGACAACACCTTACCCCGTCCGCGGACTCACAACCGTGCTCGGCAGCAGCATCCCTGCTGCTGACGGTTTGGAATGGCTTTTCTTTCTTTGTCTGCGGGCCTGACTTTCGTTCGTCCGTGGACTCACAACCGTGCTCGGCACTACCTGCCCGGGCCAGAAGAGTTCACAACTCCTCACAGTTTCTCCCTTGAAAAAATAATGTCTTCCCCCACTTATCTCTTCATTGAAATTAATTTGCTGTGCGCGACGGCCAGCGACACCCGAAACATGGGGAAGTGTAGTGACTACTATTGTATCTGTAAGACGCGACAATCAGGTCGTAATTGCCGGAGACGGACAGGTTTCTCTGGGTAACACCGTAATGAAAGGTAACGCTAAAAAAGTGCGTCGCCTCTATCACAACAAAGTGCTGGCGGGATTTGCTGGTGGTACTGCCGATGCGTTTACATTATTCGAGCGTTTTGAATCCAAGCTGGAAATGCATCAGGGGCATCTTACCCGCGCCGCGGTAGAACTGGCCAAAGATTGGCGTACAGACCGGGCGTTGCGCAAACTGGAAGCGCTACTGGCAGTGGCCGATGAAACGGCTTCGTTCATCATTACCGGTAACGGTGATGTGGTGCAGCCAGAGAACGATTTAATTGCCATCGGTTCAGGCGGGAACTACGCGCAGGCAGCGGCCACGGCGCTGCTGGCAAATACCGATTTATCCGCGAAAGACATTGCTGAAAAGAGTCTGACCATCGCCGGCGATATCTGCGTATTTACTAATCACCACCAGACGGTTGAAGTACTGGATTATTAATATTCACAGGTTCGTACGCGACAATGCGCACGGGCCTGATTACCGCCACGGGGCGGCATAAGAAAGAGAAGGTTTATTATGTCTGAAATGACACCCAGAGAAATTGTTCACGAGCTCGACCGTCACATCATCGGTCAGCAGGATGCCAAGCGCGCTGTGTCTATTGCATTGCGTAACCGCTGGCGTCGTATGCAGCTGCCGGAAGAGCTGCGCGTAGAAGTTACGCCAAAAAACATTCTGATGATTGGTCCTACTGGTGTGGGTAAAACTGAAATTGCCCGCCGTTTGGCGAAGCTGGCGAACGCACCTTTTATCAAGGTGGAAGCGACCAAGTTCACCGAAGTCGGTTATGTGGGTAAAGAAGTGGAAACCATTATCCGAGACCTGACAGACATTGCCGTGAAGCTCACCAAAGAGCAGGAAATGACGAAGGTGAAATTCCGCGCCGAAGAAGCGGCGGAAGAGCGTATTCTTGATGCCTTGTTGCCACCACCAGAAGATCCATGGGGCAAGAAAGAACAGGTTGAAGATCGTGGTACCCGTCAGGCGTTCCGTAAAAAGCTGCGTGAGGGGAAACTCGACGATAAAGAAATCGAAATTGATGTGGCCCTGCCGCAAATGGGCGTAGAGATCATGGCGCCTCCTGGCATGGAAGACATGACCAACCAACTGCAGTCGATGTTCCAGAACCTGAACACTGACTCGCAGAAGAAAAAGAAAAAACTGAAAATTAAAGATGCGCTAAAAATGCTGATCGAAGAAGAAGCGGCGCGTCTGGTTAATCAGGAAGATTTGAAAGAAAAAGCGATCAATGCGGTTGAACAGCACGGTATCGTGTTTATCGACGAAATCGATAAGATTTGTAAGCGTGAAGGTAACAACTCTGCGGACGTATCCCGTGAAGGTGTACAGCGCGACCTGCTGCCACTGGTTGAAGGCTCTACCGTTTCTACCAAGCACGGCATGGTGAAAACTGACCATATGCTGTTTATTGCCTCTGGTGCATTCCAGATGAGCAAGCCTTCTGATCTGATTCCTGAATTGCAGGGGCGTTTGCCAATTCGTGTTGAGCTGTCAGCACTTAAAGTGGAAGACTTTAAGCGCATCCTTACCGAGCCAAAATCTGCACTGACTGAACAGTACCGTGCACTGATGGCCACTGAGGGTGTAACCATTGATTTTGTTGAGTCGGGTATTCAGCGTATCGCTGAAGCGGCATGGCAAGTAAACGAGAAGCTGGAAAACATTGGTGCACGCCGTTTGCACACCGTACTTGAGCGCCTGATGGAAGATATTTCTTTCGACGCGTCTGAGAAATCCGGTGAAACATTTGTTATCGATAAGGCCTATGTTGATTCGCATCTGGAATCGCTGGTGGATAACGAAGATCTGAGCCGCTTTATCTTGTAAGGCGTACGTTGTAAGGCATACGCTCATGAAAAAGGCAGCAGTGACTCACGTCCTGCTGCCTTTTTTGTTTTCAACACGCTATTCGCTAACCCGGAAAAAAGACCCTGTCCGCAACGGATAACGGACAGAGCCAACGGAGTTCATCCTCCGGGGGATGCATTCTTTTCACGAACAGTCGAAGAAAGCGGTGCCTGCGTAGCAGCGAGGCTATCAACAAGGTTTTGCCTGACTTCATACACATTCGTCATTTTCTCTCCGCGATGGGCGCGTACTTCTTCTGCGGTAAATGCGGTGTGGTTGTCGACTTTCACAATATCGTTGGCGATATAATTAAGCACATCTGCAAGTTCTCCATCGGTGAGTGGGGAGTTGGCTGCGCCTGGTACACTTATCCAGTAACGTCTTCCCGCTTCGGAATGCATAAATGCATTTCCATGTTCATGAAAATCCGGCGTTTGCGGTGGCATGCCTGAACCACTGGCTTTGTGGCATCCCTGACATTGCAGCATGTAATTGGTCTGCGCCCGGGTAAGGCCTTTGGCGCTGACCAATTGCAATGCGCCTGTAAGCAGGAGCAGGCCCAGCATCGAAAGTTTGGTTACATTCCCCATTGCTCATCCCTTTAATACTGTGGTTCAGTCGTCTAACTGCTGGCGAAGTGCATGGCTTGAAGGCAGTGATTTGTCTGCTATTTTCTTGCGCACTGCCGCCACGTCTTCAGCGCTAACTGGTGTTGCTTCTGCAAGTGGCGATTTTGCAATGCCCGTGAGAACGTAACTCAGAACGCCGGCAACTTCATCGTCACTCAGAGTAGGAGCAAACGCCTGCATAAATCCGGCGTAAGTCTGCCCCTGCGATTTAATTGGCCCGTTAAGCCCTTGTAGTACCACGCTGATGAGATATTCCTTTCCGCCTTCTTTTTCGAAAGTTGCGGGTACGTTAACCAGTGGCGGAAATGCGCCGGGTAGCCCTTCTCCAGTGGCAAGATGACAGGCAGCGCAGGTAGTAAATACGGTTTTGCCGTCTCTTCCTTCAGCAAGGCTGGCGGTAGTGTTTAATCCCATGGCTGCGCAGAGCGCAACCATGGCAATAGAGCGTAACTTACGCATCAACGGCCACCCCCAGTACCACGCCGGTAGAGCAGGTGTACACATTACTGCTGGTACCCAAGCACCAGTTTATGTCGTTGTTAGATTGCGGGCGGTAAACCGGTTTGTCGTTTTCGTTGCGGTTACACAAGCAGCGACCACAGCTGGTTTTACCGCAACAGTCGTTGTACGAAATAATGTAATCCTTACCGTCTGCAGGGTTGCGACAAGTGCCAATCCAGGTGATGGGCGACATTTCCGTGCCCGGCGGACAGCTCGATGCCGTGCCACCACAACAGGAACATAAAAATCCGTCGATGGCACAGTAACGCCAGTAATCACAACTGGTAGGATCGCCCGGGTCACCCTCCAGGCCAGATACCTGAGAACCTACACCCGGATAAGCGCCGGTCGATTCCGAAGCTCGGGCAACGGGCAATAAAGGAATGGCTGCAGCGCCCACCATCAGCTTGGAAAGGTTGGTGAGCAAGTGCCGACGAGACGTATTCTGCGCGACCTTGCGGGAGCCACGCTCCATGAGTTTATCGAGAAATTTCATTTGTGTGCTCCTTACGCGTAATTCTTCTGCATGTATTCCTGAAGACTCGCATAGCCAGTCTCTTTCACGTTAAACAGGCTTTCGATGTGCTCGCGAGAGTTCACGATGCCCATGGCCTGTAGCGTGCCTTTTTCATCAATCAGTACGGCATAGGGCAGTTTCGCCACGCCGAAACTTTTACCGACAATTTCAGAGTTAACGAAGTTGGATTGCTCTAATTTTTGCGCGGCAATGAAGGTGTCTATTTCTGATGATGCGCCGTCGGAAGCAAAGACCAGATCCACCCAGTTCTGTTCTTCTTTGGCGATTGATTTCGCAACACCAATGAGTGACTTACACATAGGGCAGGTAGGCGATACGAAAAACAGCAGCTGACATTTTTCTACTTGCGATTTTCCGCCTATGTGCAGTATTTGCTGGTTTTTCATATTGATGACGTCAAGCTCTGGGGCATTCTGTCCTACCTTGAGCTGTTTGTTGATAGACAGTGCCCCCGCGGGTGCAACACGCTCGTAAAGCACGCCAATCTGGCGAACCAGTGCAAACACCATTGTTGCCAGCACGATAACGGCAATCCATAAAATAACGTTTGAAGCGATGAGTAAATTAGTCATGACGTAACCTCAGGTTTTTCAGTAAAGCGTGGTTTTCCAGCAAGCCATCAATGCTGCTGTATGAAATAAAAAGTAACAGTGAAAAGGTGATGCCCATCAGCCATTCCGACAGTGTGCCGGTGCTGACTTGTTGGGTAAGGTGGAATACCGCCACCAGTGCCAGCAAAGCCAGATTGCGTATGACTAACACGGCGGGTTTTACGTTGGCTTCGCTGCCATTTAGCGAGCAGCCGCAGTCGGCAAGGGAGCGGCCGGTGAGCATGGCAAAGCTCAGGAACGTGGCGTAGGTAAGTAGCAGGCCGCTTAACATGAGCGTGGTTACTGCTGTTGCCTGCAAAGCGAAGGCAAGCACCGCCATGGCAATAACACTGAATTCAATGAAGGGTACGATGCCGGCGAGAGTCAACGCTAGGTTTCCCGGCAACAGCTCGTAACCCACCAGTGCCTGACGAAATTGTCCAGGAGCACGAAGTTTATGGTGAGCACTGGCAAGTACTAGAGAGAGCAGAAACCCCAGTACGCCAATGTGCAAAACCTGCAGAAGAGAACTCAGCATGGTTATCTCCCCTTGTGCAGCACGATGGGCATGGTGGAATCGCCCACCGAGATAAAGCGCTGGTATTTACCGTTGGTGTCGTAAACATCCAAACCCATTTCGGTGTTAGTCACCACCAGTAAAGGGTTATCGCCGCGGGTCAGCTCTATGGAGAACGCGTTTTTCTTCAGCTCGATGCGCTTTGTTCGTTTTTGTATGGTGGTGTCGTAAACCCAAATTTCCTCACCGCCGAATTTGTGACTGCCGTTGTAGCCGTTCTTGTGCATCACCACGTAGAGCAATTTACTGTCGTCTGAAGTGGCAAATTGCCAACCGCCAGGTCGCCAGTTTTCATGCGCTTCCTCTTCACTCACCAGCGACCAAACGGGCAGTAGCTTGGCATCAGGGGTGGTTAAATCCACCGGCTGCACTTTGCTTTGGTAAGAGAAGAAGTAGGCGGTATCACCGATGTACACGGGCTTATCGAACAGCGGGTCGTCATCCACGCTAAAAAACGGTGGAATGTCGGTGCGCTTGGTTTCTTTGCCGCTGTCGTCAAAGGCGATAGTTTTCATGCCGCCGTTGCCACACAGTGAAGCAAAGCCGTGATCGCCAGCCGGGTAAATCAGGTTACACCCTGCAACGCTAATCTCGTTCAACAGTTCACTGCTTTCGGTGTCCATAATGATGACCGATGCCGCCGGCGTGAACGCAAGAATCAACAGGTACTTGTCATCATTCACCAGTTTCAGCATGTATTTGCTGGCCACAATTTGCGCCCGGTTTTTATTGGGCAAAATCACCTCTTTTGTTTTCTTCAGCGTGGCCTTGTCGTAAATGGAAATAACATCTGTGCGGTCGCCGTTGGTACCTCTGGAATAGAAAGATTCAGCCACGTACAACAGCGGCTTCGCTTTCGATTCCACAAAGTTTGCCATCATCGACGCATCTACAAAGCCTTTGTATTCGCGGGTGTCGGCCGCCGCATCAATAATGACGACCTTGCCGGAAATCATGGCATTGAAATTTACGTCGTGAGCAAAAATCCATGAATCGGGATAGACCGACGGTAACGTTACTACCGAAGGGATTGGCTCTGGTTCAAGTTCTGCTATGGCGGGCAAACCAACGCATGCCATCAGTAACGCGGGTAATGCCTTTAGCATTTTTCTTTGCATGTTCTGTGCTCCCTGTTTTAAAGAGTGTATTAAGTGAAGTCGCGGGTTTATCAGAACCACGAGTATTTGAATGACACGCCCCACCATCTCGGCTTGCCGTAGTACTGTTCGGTGAGTCCGAACACATCCATACCGGAGAGATCGAAGGCTTGAACGATGTATTCCTCATCCCCCAGGTTGTCTACAAATGCACTTAGCTGCCAGGTATCGTCGGCTGAGGTATAGGTCACCGAGGCGTTGTATAAGGTGTAAGCGTCTTGCTGCACGGTTTCGGCATCAGACAAGGCAAACTTCACGTCGTCGCGAAACACGAAATCGGTTTGAAAGGCAAGGTATCCTGCATCCAATTCCATGGTGTAGCGAAGCAGACCGTTATAGTTCCATTCCGGTGATTGCACTGGTCGGGATGTAGAGCCATCGGCGAGTTTGGCTTCGGCGTCGTTGTAGGCCGCGCCTAACATGACGTCCCAGTTTTCAGCTAACTGCCCCTGATATTCCACTTCGAAGCCATTGGCTGAAGCATCGGGTGAGTTGATGGTGATGGTATCCAGACCAATGATGTTGAATACCTGGTAGTTGTTGTAATCGTAGTAATAGGCTGCCGCATTCAGTCGTCCGTAATCACCAAGCCGAGTTTTTACACCTATTTCGTAGGCATCGAGGTGTTCAGGATCGAAAGACAGGGTGGCATCGTTATAATCGTTCGGTGGTGCCAGCGGGAAGATTGGCGCATTGTAGCCCCCCCCTTTCACGCCGCGGTTGTAGCTGATGTAGGTCAGCACATCTTTGGTGGGCGTCCAGTTTAGCTGTAAGCGGCCAGCCACTTCGGTATCTTCCCTGCTCGCGGTGTACTCACCTAACGTGGCCTGTAACACCATATTGTCGGCATCGGCGAAGCCAGGTTCTGAAGATGGGTTGAGGAACTCCATCGCCATCACAGAAAAATCAAAGTCTTTCTCATCGCGTATCACCCGTAAACCCGCAATCAGGGTAAGGTCGTCAGCCAACGGATATTCTATTTGTGCAAATACCGACGTTGATGTGAGATCAGATTGATAAGGGTTGTAAAGGCCGCCTTCACTGCCGACAGCACTGGTGCCGCCGCCACCGATAAGAGGGTCGGAAATGGCACCGTTAGAATCGCTAATATCAAGATCAAGATAATAGGCACCGGCTACCCAAAGCAGGTCGCCTACATTACCCTCTAGGCGAAATTCCTGAGAAAATTGTTCGGCATCCGTAGTTAAAAAGAAGTTGAAAAACGAGACTGGCGACGCATCACTATCTTCAATGTAGGTGCGCTCTACCGTGGAGAAGTCGGTAATTGAGACAAATTTCAGGTCTTCATCGATTTGCCAATTCAGGGTCGCCGTTGCGCCTTTGGTTTCTAATTCATTGAAACCCGGATCATCATAATCACCCGCGTAGACATCGCCGTCGTTGTCGATGTATTCCAAAATCGGGTTCATTTCCGTTGGGGTGAGTTCGCCGGCACGAATGGAACTGACGTTTTCAAAAAAGCCGGTATCGATATCTTGCTTGCTGTAACGCACATTTAAAAGTGCATCGAAGTTCTCGTTGGGGGTGAATAAAAACTGTGCGCGTACCGTTTTATCATCAGCGTTATTCAGATCGTTACCGGTATAGCGGTTTTCTACGTAGCCATCGGCTTTATTAATATTGACCGATACCCGCGCGGCGAGTTCGTCGGTAAGTCCGCCACCAACAGCGCCTTCAAACTTTTTCTGTGAATAGTCACCCAGGGTAAGTTTAGCGTAGGCGTCAAAATCCTGGGTTGGCTTGCGGGTAATGAAATGCACCAGACCGCCGGTGGCGTTACGCCCGAACAGCGTGCCTTGCGGGCCGCGCAATATTTCTACCCGCTCTACATCAAACAAACTGAATCCGGCTCCGGACATCTGGCTTATGTATACTTCATCAACGTACAGCGCTACCGGGCTTTCTACATTGGTGGTGAAATCGGAATTGGTGACGCCACGAATACCAACTGAATAGTTTGCTTCGCCGTTAGGCTGCACAGTTTGTACTCCCGGTGCCATTGCCGTTACCTGCTGGGCATTATCAAAACCTAACGCTTCAAGCTGATCACCGGTTAAGGCGGTAATTGCAATACCAACATCCTGGACACTTTGTTCACGCTTTTGTGCTACAACACTAATTTCTTCAAACACTTGTTGCGCATATGATGCTGATTGGCCGCAGGCCATCAGTGCCATAGCAAAAGCGATTTTGCTCTTTCTCATGTGGTTTCCCTCAGTCGCAAAAAATTGAATTGTTTTTTTGTGTGTCCTGAGAGGGCAAGAGCAACATCTACGCCAAAAATGGTACGGGTGAACTAATTTGGGTTTAATCCCGGTATGTTCAAGGCGGTTATTAACGTATACTTAGTTAGGTATTTTTCAGGAATTTCAGGAGCACGGCTTGTCACCAAACAGACTCAATGAGCAGAGTGAAACAGGCGTAAAACGCGGACCTTACAAAGCCGGTTTGGAACGCCAGAAACAGATTCTGGTTGAAGCAAGAAATTTGCTGATTGAAGAGGGCTACCACAACTTTTCTATTCGCAAAGTGGCGAAGCGGGTAGGTATCTCTGCAGGTAATTTACAACACCATTTTGCTACCCGTGATGACCTGGTGGCTGCCATGCTAGATCATGTAATTAGTGTTTACTTACTTCGTCTTGAAGAGCTAAAAGAAGAAGCATCATCGCCGAAAGAATGCCTGCAAAACGTAATTGAATTTGTGACGCGGGATCTGCAAACCCGAGAGACCACTATTTTCTTCCCTGAGATTTGGTCGTTGTCGAATCATGATGAAACCATCAATAAACTCATGGAGCACATGTACGAAGTTTATCGTAAGGTTTACCAAGACATTGCGCTGCAAATGAATCCAGATTTAACCCTTGAGCAGAGACGGCTAATCGCGTTATTTATTTCCGCTACTATTGAAGGGCATACCATGTTTATCGGGTATCAGAAATCTGATGCTTATGCCTGTGAATCGGTGATTAAAATGATTGTAAATATGGCGGTGCAAACTATCGAAAGTGGCAACGTGCCTAAGGTGTCGGACTAAATAAAAAGCACTAAAATGGTACGCCTGTACTATTTATGCACCAAAAATGTTCATATATTAAACGCTAAGCCCACGCATTCTCTTTTAAGCACGACCTTTTTATCAGCCTGTTGCGTTAGTGAGAGCGTGCACCAACGCTTCGGTGACAGGCAATCCGGTTTCTGCTTCAAATTTGTAAAACATGGGGGCGGGGTTTGCTTCCAGAAATACATACTTTCCATCTGCCTCGCGACGCCAGTCGATGGCACACCATTTCATGCCAAATTGCAGACAAATCACCACGCTCAATGCCTCTATGTCCTTCGGTAACGATATTGCTTCAGCTTGGGTGTGGCTGTCGACGCGGTAGTCTGGTTGGTCGGAATATATCGCGGCGGCAAAAACACGATGACCTATAACAAAAGTTCTTACTTCGTCACCCTCAATGTATTTCTGTAATGTCACAGGTTGATGATGTTGCCATTCATCGCGCACCATTAGCGCATTGTCCTGGCCAATCAGTTGGGTATGAGCGCCGCCGAATACCGGTTTAATGATCACCTTGTCATAGCGCTGACTGAAATGTTGAAGGCGGCGTTGGTCGTTGCTGATCAAGGTCGCCGGTATATTCGCACCAAGCTTTTGCGCTTCTTGCAATTGCACAGGCTTCGCTTGATGAAAGCGAACGGCTGAAAGCGAATTAAACCAACGCTCGGGGCGGTAGTAAAAAAGTGGCGATAATGCACTTAAGGCATTTTTGCTATCGTGGAGATGTTGGGTAATTGGTGGGTAATACCGTTGCCAGTAGAAGCTATCGAACTGGTCGACTTCATAAACTTCGTTATCCATGACCAGGGCAAAGCTGTCTGATTTTGGTTCGCAGACCACAGAGAATGATGCTGGATAGTGCGCGGTGTTGACTATTAGCGGGCAGGCTCCTGCATCGCGAAGTGCGGAAGCCAGGTGTTGCAGTTGTCCATCGCTTTCACTGCCCAGGCAGAGAATGTTCGTCATAGTGGGTTTACCGGTTTAATTAATAGTCCGGCTAGGTGGCGACTTCTGGATATGACTCCCGCCACAAAGCCTACGAGATGGTTTACCAGATAGATTCTTCTGGCAAGTCACCACCGTGTTCACCTAGTGCAGTGGTAAAGTTGCGAGGCGGGATAAGTTTTGGTTTGTCCTCAAACTCTACGGGCAGCTTTATGAAGCCTGCGCCGGCCACAGATTTAGCGGCGTTTTCGGTAAGTAATTGCGGGGTCTTGTTTGTTGATTTCATCGTGTTCTCCTTGAACATTGGTCATTCCATTTGGTTTGCTGTTATTCATACAGCAGGGTTTAGTTTACGGGTTCTTCTTCTGCCGTCTGCTGGCCGTAAGTGCGGTTGTTACCCATTTTCGGTTTCAGGTAAGGTGAATCCTGTATTGAGTCCGACACCCCTTGAAGATAGCTACTGAGAATGGTTTCTCTGAGGCTCAGCACCCAGCAGAGGTTAAAGGTAAAGCCCACTACCCACATGTTTGGCTGCAGGCCAGTAATTGCAAAATAAATTAGGCAGCACAGCGAGGCTGTAGCCATAGGTACTAAGCTGTTTACCACCATCATCTCGGCTTCAAAGGTAACGGTATTTCTGATCCGAAAGCTCATTGTTTTCCCTTATTCAGGTTGCTGAGAGGGTTGATGAAACTGGCGGTAATATGAAGCCATCAAACTGGTGCGGTTGCGGATTTCAAGCTTGCGATAAATATTCGCACAGTGAAACTTTACCGTTCGCTCACTGATAAAAAGCTGAGACGCAATACGTTTGTTGGGCAGGCCTTCCATAATCTTATAAGCAACCTGCAGTTCACGACGTGACAATTGGTCCAGGCGCTCATTAATCGTATGGTCATTATTCATGGTGGTTCTCCTTGCTGGTGGATAGATTAGGTGTCGCGAGCCCCGCGACGGGATGTAATTTGCCTTGCTGTAATTCGAAAACCCGGTCGGCCAGCGCAATTGTTTGTGGTCGGTGGGCAATGATGATTCGGGTGATCCGAAGCTGCTTGAGGTTGTTATTGATCTGCGCTTCGTTGCCCATATCCAGATGACTGCTGGCTTCATCGAGAAACAAAATGTCAGGTTGTTGATAAAGGGCGCGAGCCAGCATGATTCGTTGTACTTGTCCGCCACTGAGCGTGCTACCCATGTCGCCCACTAGCGTCTGATATTGCATGGGCATGGCGATGATTTCCTGATGAATACAAGCGAGTTGGGCGGCCGCAGTGGCGAGTTTAATATCTGGGGTATCGGTGTAACCGGATATGTTCTCAAGTATCGAACCACTTAATAGGGCGTCATCCTGATAAACGGCGGCTGAACGTCCTTTCAGTGCACCTTTGCTTACCAGGTTTCCGCCAAACGTAACTGCGCCATGAGTGGGGGCATTAATGCCAGTAATGCACTTCAGTAACGTAGATTTACCACTGCCACTCTTGCCGGTAATTGCGATAGCTTCCCCGGCTGCTACTTCTAGCGAAACCTCGTCGAGAACCGGTGAAGACTGATTATCGTAGCGGAATGTCACTTCATTAAGCGTGAGTGTTGGCAGCTGAGATGACGCGGTGTTGATGTGTTGAGGCAGTGAAGGAAGCGGCTCTGACTGCACAATATCAGACAGACGCTCAAGGTGGAGTGACAACATGCGCCATTCTAGAGCTGTAGAGATCAAACTCTCGAACGCAGTGACAAAGCGGTTTTTATAGCTAATGAACGCGTAGAGCATGCCTACGGTCAACGCATTTTCCATCGCCATTGCTGCACCAAAGTAAATGACCAGCAAATTTTCTGCGCCACTGACAAATTGTTTAGCCAGCGAATTACGCATCTGCCACTTACCAATTCGAATATCCGCATTGAGTGATGCCGTGAGTTTGTTGAGCCAGCTACCGTGGCGATGTACTTCCTGATCAAACTGCTTCACGGTTTGAATAGCGCGTACCGATTCAATAAAGTGACTTTGTTCCTTAGCTCCCTGAACCAGTCTTTCCGCATGATGAGGCCGCTCGCACTGGTAGGCGATAATGCGGTAGATCGCATATAGCAGGGTTGCACAGATAACAATACAGGCGAGTGTGGGGGCGTAGATGAACATGACCACAAGGGTGATGGTGGCCATAAGTCCATCCATGATGACGGTGATGAAGCGAGCGCTGACAAAGTCGCGCAACGCTGCTAGAGAACCGAATTTTGAGATAATGTCGCCAGTGTGACGGCTATGAAACCAGTGGAGCGGCAGTCGTAACAGGTGAGCGAAAACCCGTGCACTCATAAGCAATTGTAGGCGACTGGTAAAATGCAGTAACACATGCTGGCGAAGCAAAGAAGCCACACATTCGATACACAGAAATAGACCGAAGCCGAGGGTTAAGGCGAGTAGGTAATCATCAGCGCCAGCGGGTAGGGCTTCATCAACCACAATCTGCATATAGTAAGGCGATAATAGTGCAAAACATTGGATCACCAGCGTAATCGTAAACGTGATGAGCAGCGTGCGGCGTAATCCGGTAATTTGCTGGAACAGGGTGGTAAGTCTTAACGAGGGTGCGCCTTTTACCGGCTCGAAATCGGGCTCTGGCCAGGCTTCGAGGGCGATACCGGTGAAATGTTTCGATGCCTCTTCAAAACTTAGCGTGCGTTTGCCTTGGGCTGGGTCGTGAATCACAATGCCATGGCGGGTTACTTTCGACAGCACCACGAAATGTTTCATGTCCCAGTGCAGAATACACGGAGTTTGCAGCTCTCCCAGCGATGACAATTCTAGCCGAAGTGGCCGGGTAGACAATGAAACCTCTCTGGCCAGCGACATCAAGTCGCCTAGCGTGGCTCCCTTCATCGATAATCCGTACTGCTGCCGTAACTCCCTTAGCGACCGCTTGTCACCATGTGCCTGTAAAATCATGCACAGGCAGGCAAGGCCACATTCCGCGGCTTCAGCTTGATAGACAACGGTTGGTTTGGGTTGGCTGGAAAAACCGTTAAATGGGTTTGAAGATACAAGAGAAATGTTCATCACCAGGCTCCTTTTACGGCATGAAGTGGCGACATGAGCCAGTCAATAAAGCTGGATTCGCGGGTTGTCACATCGGCGCTAAACGTCATACCGCTGCGTAACGCTGCCAGCTCACCAAAAGTGCCGATGCTTTGCGCCGATAATTGCACTTCAATAAGATAGGCAGGCTCATTCAGCACAATGGGTTGGCGCTGGCGGGTTTCAGCTGACATTACGTCATCGGCAACACGGGTAACCGTGCCTTCAAGTACACCAAATTGTTGATACGGAAAGGCATCGAGCTTGATACGCACGGGTTGGCCTGGCTCAACCTGACCGGCAGTTTGTGCAGGAAGCAGGAGCTTGCCGTGGAGCTGACCGTTTTCGGGAATAATGGAAAGTAGCGGGCGGGCAGATGAAATATATTCGCCAACCTGGGTGTCAAGATCGGTGACCTGGCCGCTTATCGATGCGGTAATTACCCGCTTATGCTGACTGTCCCATTGCAGAATTTGGTTTTTAAGGTTGCTGAGCTGGTGCTCAATGTCGAGCCGTTCTTGGCGATGCTGTGCCGGTAATCGGGCGAACTCGTTCTCAGCCTCATTGAGTTGAGCAGTTTTGGCGGCATACTCACGTTGATACTCTAATCGCTCTTGTTCGAGAGTGAGCACGGTGCTTGCGGCGTTACGGTGATCGCTTTGAGAAAGGAGCTGGGCATCTGATAATTTTTTTACAGACTGTTCAGAAGCCCGGGCGAGGCTGACGCGTTTTGCCACCACGTCTGTGAGCCGGGAAAGCCGGGTAATATCGTTTTTGAGCTCGGCAATGCGCTGGCGCAAGTTTCGCTGACTAAAAAGCTGCGTGGTCGTGAGATCTTCAAGTTGCTGCTGCAAACGCGATTGCTGAGATAGGTACTCATTAAGAATAGCTGAGTGAACAGCCTCGCCGTTATCAAGGGTTTGGCCACTGTCGATTTGTAACAGAGGGTCGCCAACGTTAACAATATCGCCGTTTTCTATCATCAGTTTGCTGATGCGGCCGCTCAGGTTGTCAGGGTAAACCAGCACACTGCCCGCGGTGGTTTCCAACCAACCACTGACTCGGGTGAAGGTTTTGTATTGCTGAGTATTCAGGTACCAGCCGAGCGCAATTACCCAGACAAAAATGATCATTATCAACAGCCTGGTCGATAATGATGGAAGTACAAATGTTTCTCCCTGATTAGCCGCGAACTGAAATTCTACGGCCTCCTGTCTGAATAAATGTTGCTGCATAAATACTCCCTGAAGTTCAAAAGTACCGACAGATTGTCCTGCTCACTTCCTTACTGATTTTTGAATCCCTGGCATCACAATCCTTGACGCCTCCCTTTCAAACCATCAGGCCAATCTGTCGGTAAACACCAGCGTCCTGCTGACGGTTCAAAATTTAAGCGGTTCAGCATAAATCAGCTTTCCTGCCGGGGACCGGGGCGCTAAGGGCACTGTTTTTGGGGGATTTTGGCCGGATTTGTCAAAGCATGTCCGTTTTCGACAAGTGGTTTCGATGTGCGAAAGGTCAAAGAATGCAAACGCGATACTCGATATAAAGTGAAAAACTTGTGAACTAACGTTATGGTGCAGAGGTAAAAAGCGTCTGCAGAAGAAAAGGCAATAAGGAAAACCAAAAGATAAGGAAGGTGCCGTAATGTTTATTCCCAGCATGTTACTGAAGCAGTTGTATACCCATGGCAGTTTGCAGAAAACCGAAGATGGGTTGTGCTTTATGCTGAAGAATCGTCTGAAAGATGCGCACCTTGAAGAAATCCTGCAGATATCACTAGATGGAAAGCACATCGCCAACGAAAAAATCACCCTTAAAGTGGGGCCTGATACCCTGTTGAGTGCTGAAGAAGTGAACGCCAGTGGCAACGTGCCATTCCCGCTACGAGAAGTGATAACGGTTTTTCTCGACGTAAAAGCCAAGGCGGGGCCTGAGAAACTCAAATTAGGGATCGAGTTTAAAGCGGCGCCTTTCGGCAAGCTCAAATTTACCGTTGAAGACAATATCTCTCCGATTGCGGAAAAGCCTGCGGGTATTCCCCGCGACCCTCACGATGATTATCGCCCGGAAATTATTGAGCAGCGACAGCAGTATTTTGCTTCAGCCACTGGCGCGCCTGTGGACCACATTGGTAAATATTCTATTGACCCAGGCACGCTTCGCGGCAACATTGAGCACTTTATTGGTGTGGCGCAGGTGCCTATCGGCGTAGCGGGTCCGCTCAAAATTAACGGCGAATATGCGCAGGGCGAGTTCGTTGTACCCTTGGCTACTACTGAAGGCACGCTGGTGGCATCTTATAATCGCGGCATGAAGTTGTTGAACATGTCGGGCGGGGTAAAAGCCACAGTTGTTGATGATGCGATGCAGCGGGCTCCGGTCTTTATTTTCAGTGATGCCCGAGGTGCTCGTGATTTTGTGAAATGGGTTAACGAGAACATCGACCAAATTCGTGATGAAGCGGAAGCCACATCTTCTGTAGCTAAACTCACTTATATCGATCATTTCCTGTCGAACAAGTTTGCCTTCCTGCGTTTTAATTATCTAACCGGCGATGCGGCGGGGCAAAATATGGTAGGGCGCGCGACCTTCGCGGCCTGCGGCTGGATTTTGGATAACTATGAAGGAATTGAAAACTTCTATCTGGAATCGAACTTCGCTACCGACAAGAAAGCATCGCAGATAAACATCATGCGTACCCGAGGGAAACGGGTTACGGCAGAAGCGACGATTAAGCGCGAGCACTTGTTGAGCGTAATGCGAGTAGACCCAAAACAGATTGATTATCACGGCAGAGTCGCGGGCGTAGGGTCGTTCCTTTCAGGGGTGAACAATACGGGCCTGCATTCGCCAAACGGTATCACGGCGATGTTTATTGCCACCGGGCAGGACGTGGCAAACGTATCTGAATCCTCTGCGGGCATCATGTATTCCGAACTCACAGAAGACGGCGATCTCTACGTGTCGCTGACAATCCCCTCGCTGATTGTGGCCACCTATGGCGGCGGTACGGGCATTGGTACGCAGAAAGAATGCTTGGAGCTGATGGACTGTTACGGCAAAAACAAAGTTTATAAGTTCGCCGAAATCGTTGGTGCGGTAGCGCTTGCCGGCGAAATTTCATTAGCCAGTGCCATCTCATCCTCCGACTGGGTATCGTCCCACGAACAGTACGGGCGCAACCGATAGGGGCCGACCCCGGCCTTTACGCGGGAACGGGTTCTGACTCAGAAACACGCCGTAAATCCTTCCATGGAGGCTCGGCAACCGCATCCCTGCGGTTGACGGTTTCCGAGCCAGAATCCCTTTTCCAGCTGCGGCCGGGACTGGCAACTGCAATATTCTGATACGGTTGTGGTTTTGCTAATCTCTTTGGGTTTCCTATAAACTGGCTACTTCACGGAAGAAAGTTCAAGGATGTTTGCTGTGCAGAAGCCGGTTCGTTATCGTTTTGTTTATCTTATCTGTATGGTCGCTGTTTATTTGTGCGGCTATAAGTTGCTGCCTGAATCTATCTCCTCTTCTGCCGATGAATGGCTAACTATTGTCTTTGCTGCACTCTATTTTGTTGCGTTGCCCGCACTGTATTTTTATTGCATGATTGTGGTGGGTAAACAGAAACTGTGGAAAATGCTGATTAGTTTCAGCTTGAGTGCATTGGTGGCGCGGTATACGTTTCCTACCGAGATTGATGCCTACTTCGAGTTTATTGCGTGGATTCGTTATCCATTAGCTGCGGTGTTGATTATGCTCGAGCTAGCCATTGTTTATATGGTGGTAAAGAGTCTTTGGAAAGCCCGCCATTTACCGGGCGACCCTCGGCTTCATGCGCAGAATCAATTTCCTGATGATGACCGTAAGCGCACGGCTGCGCTGCTCTGGTCTCACGAACCGGCATCGTGGTATTACGCTATTCCGCGGTTTTCACGCAATCATGTGCCTGTCATCGGTAAGCTTATGACTCGGTTGAGTAATCCAGTATTGGGAATGATGGCCATTCTTTCCGTACCAGCATCTGCAGTTATTGCCTATTGGTTACTGGAAAGTTGGAGTTTGACGGCGGCGATAATTGTGTCGAGTCTCATTATGTGGGGAACGGTTTCAGCGGTCGCAGCGGTACGTTTGCGAAGACACTTTTCTATTTACATACAGGGTGATGATCTGGTCATTAATCCGGGCTTCTATCGCACGCTTTTCGGCAAGGTGTCGGCTATTGAAAGTGTTGAGGCTGGGAGATGGAACAAAAGTGACATAGATGAAAGTCTGCAGCTGGGACGGGGTGACACAGCCAATGCGCGCATTCGTTTCAGTGAGCCAGCGGTGCAATATTCCATGATGGCGAGTATCGAAGACAAGCAGAAAGAGGTGTATCTGGTGTGCGAAAATCCTGAGGAGGTTGTTCAGGCGCTACAGCCGCCACAGGTATTGCAAACTGCGTCTTAGAACCTGTTCCGGAGTGTTGAACAAAAAATGATCGTTCAGTTTTTTGCTGACCAGACTATAATAAGACCATATTTAGTCTGATTGGGGTTTTAATGAAAACGCAAACTGTGTCTTATATGAAAGAACACGCGAACCACTTAGAGTTGGATAACCCTATTTTAGTCACGCAGAATGGTAAACCTAAGTTTGTGATTCAGGATGCTAGAGACTATGAAGAACAGCAGCAAACATTAGCGTTGTTGAAGCTCATTAATTTATCGGAAAGAAGCGCAAAGCAGTCAGGCTTGCTCGATCTCGACGATGTTTTCGATGACAACTAAGTACAGTATAAAAGCGACATCCGTTTTTAAACTAAGTTTAACTAAGCTCGATTCATTTTTGACCAGAAAGTTTAGTGAAACCGTTGCACGTAAAGCAAAACGGGCGATTAGCACTGAAGTTCAATCTCAGCTTTCCAACAATCCACATTCCGCGCCTCAAAGTGACAGGCTACTTGCATTAGGGCTGGCCGAGTACCGACAGCTACTCGTCGATGACCATAACATTGTTTTTTCAGAGTGGACGAGTCAACTAAGACTGTCATTCTGCTATTGGTTATTGATTCAAGGCAGGACCTTGAAAAACTGTTGTTTGAAGTAAACCTGCTTCTTTAAACCCCATACAAAAATAAACCGACATGACGTCGGTTTATTTTTAGCACTCGTTAAACTGGTTTCAGTTTAATCATGCTTCCAATGGTACATATGCGCTTTGGCTTCGGTTTCCGCTGCGGTATCTTCCGGCATAAACAGCTTGTTGTTGTCTTCGAAGAAGAATCGTTTGCGGGTTTTACGACTGCCTACTTCGTTCATCGTAGCGGCTTCATACACACGACCGTTTAGTACAGTGTATTCCACAAACTCACTGCGGCGCAGGTCGCTCAGCACATCGCCATCAATCACCACGAGATCGGCCAGCTTGCCTTTCTCGATACTGCCGATGTCTTTACCCATACCCAGGTGAGTTGCACCGTCGATGGTGGCACCACGCAGCGCTTCCCATGGGGTGAATCCGCCCTGTTCCATGCTCCACAGTTCCCAGTGTGCGCCTAAACCTTCACGCTGACCGTGAGCACCAATGTGCACGCTCACACCTTTGTCGCGCAGTTCTTTGGCGTACTTGGCAACTTGTGGATGGGTGTACTGATTGTCCGGCGCGGTGGGGCGGCGGATAGAACGGCTGTCGAGCATGGTGGATGGTACGTAGCGCAGCAGGCGCTCGTTTTTCCAAACTTCGGTACGATCGTACCAGTATTCTTCACCCATCAGGCCGCCGTACGACACGATAAAGGTTGGGGTGTAGCCGAATTCGGTGGCCGACCATAATTGTGTTACGTCGTCATAGCCACGGGTAACCGGGAAGCTGTGCTCCAGACCGGTGTGACCATCTACCAGCATGGTCAGGTTCTGCTGCATCTTACCGCCACCTTCCGGCACCACCATCATCTGCTGCTCGTGAGACGCCCACAGAATCTGCTGACGCTGGTCGCGGCGCGGCTGGTTATAGCTTTTCACCGAAATGGCACCGGCTTCTTTTAAGCGCTGAACGTGGAAGTAAGCATCGTCATAGTTGTTGATGATGGCTTTGTAGCCCAGCGATTCTGCACCGTACAGGATGGCGCCGGTGGAGTAGATACGGGGCGCAACGATGTCGCCGTGACGCTGCAGTTCAGAAGCGGAGAAAATCTCGGTAGTGTCGTTGGATGGATCGTGAATGGTGGTCACACCAAACGACACGTTGGAGTACTGGTTCCAGTTCTGCTGCGGGATGATTTCGTTGCGGCCCTGGGAGCCGTGAGCATGGGCATCCACCAAACCAGGAATGATGGTTTTACCACGGGCATCGATGCGCATGGCTTCATCAGGAATGGAAACCTCATCCATGGTGCCAACGGCTTCAATGCGGTTGTCGCGAATGAGCACCACACCGTTTTCAATCACTTCCTGCTGATTGTCTGCATCGCGCATGGTCACAATTTTACCGCCAACTAGCGCTTTGTAACCAGTGGGTTTATCCGCTTTGGCTTTAAACGACAGACTCATGCCTTCGGCCAGTGGATCTGGCAGCGCTTCTTTTTCTTTGCCGCCAACAAAGGTGAAAGCATCGTCTAGGCTGCGTTCGTAGTAATTGGGGCCATGGAACCAACCAACGGTTTTGTTATCCGGGCTCCAGGACAGGTATTCACCGGCACGGGCAGAAAGCTGGGTTACCGGCAGAGACGTCATGTTCGGGCCGATAGTGACCTTTTTGCCATTCTCAACAAACGGCGTGACGTAGGTTTTAAACTGATAGGTGAAAGCCACCCATTTCTTATCATGCGACAAACGGTATTCACTGACCTGATCGGCCCCGTACAGATGCGTACGCTTGTCTTCGCCGTTCATGTCTACACTGCTGAACTGGGTTTCAGGATAGGCAGAACCACCTGCATATTCAGTGAAGTACACACGGCCATCGTTTCCGGCAAAGTGCGGCTCGGAACCACGATCACTCACTTTTATTTCGGTATCATTTTTCAGGTCGGCTACGTAAATGCCCGGCTCAACAGAGTATTTCGGATCCAGCAGATAGCCGCCGTTGAATTTGCGGAATGCCACGTAGCGACCATCCGGTGAAAAGCTTGGCTCGATATAGTGGCCCGGCTTCTTGCTGATCACCTTACCTTTGCCGCCTTTGGCGGAAACCACGCGCACATCACCTAAATCCTGATCGTTCCAGGTGGTGTAAACGATAAATTTTCCGTCGTTGGTGTAGCGTGGGAAGTATTCATCGTGATCGTTCTGCGACGTAAGGCGTTTCATTTTACCTGATTTCAGATCTTTCACGTACAGCTTACCCAGCGCCTGGAACAGGATGCTGGAGCCGTCCGGGGATTTCTGCGACCAGCGAATCATCTTCACGTCGAATTCATCCGGCGCGACATCCACGTCGAAACGCAGTGCATCGGCATACTGCAGCGTGGCTTTCACGTTCACATCGATATCGCTGATGTTGCCATCTTTAACGGCAATCTTGTGGAACTTACCACCGGTCCAGTACACCAGTGCAGAGCTGTCTGGCAGCCAGTCGTAGTAGGCGTAATAACCTTCTGTACCAAAGCCTTCTTGTAAGTCTTTTTCCAGTGTCAGGGTAAGCGGTTTTTCCAGACCGGTTTCCAGATCTTTCAGGAACAGGCCAGATTTGTTTTTCACCCGGCGGATGAACGCCACGTATTTACCATCTGGAGAAGGTGTAGGCACAATGGCACCGCCCACACCACCGATGAAGCTTTCTTCTTCACCGGTTTTACGGTCGTAGCGGGTAATATCGAAGATGCCTTTCAGCGGGTCGCGGTTGTATTCGAAGCCAGCGCCCGGCACGGTATTGTGAGTGTAGTAAAGGTAATTACCATCTGGCGAAAATACCGCGTCGGTAATGTTTTGCTGATCGCCATTGCCGTGCTCGCGAGCTTTAATTTGCAGGCCATCGCCACCGGCAATGTGATACATCCAGATTTCACCGGCAGGAATACTGCGGCTCGACATAATGCCTTTGGTGGCAACAATGTATTGTCCATCCGGGCTCCACTTAGGTGAATGGATCAGGTTTTTCTTTTCTTTGGTCACCTGACGAAGGTTATCGCCGTTGATGTCCATCACCCAAACGTTAGATAAACCGCCACGGTCAGAAATAAACGCGATTTGTGTGCCGTCTGGAGAAATGGTCGGATGCAGGTTCCAGGCAAAATCCTGAGTCAGTGGTGTCGCCTGACCGCCTTTTAAATCTACCTTGTAGATGTCACCTAGCATGTCGAACACCATGTATTTACCGTCCGGCGCAACATCCAGGCTCGACCATGAGGTTTCATTGGTGTTGATTTCAACGCTGTTCAGTTTGAACGGCGGGTTTAGCACGTCCCAACTTTCTTTGTCTGATTTCTCTGTTTCAGCCAGTGCTGCGGTGCTGCCCAGCAGCAAACTCATGGCCACAGCCAGAGCATGTCGTGAGGTTTTTAACATTGTGTTCCCCTGAGGATCTTATCATTTGTTTTAGTTATTACCGCCACCGCCAATAAACTGCGAAGGGCGCCGCGGCCGAAGCCTTCCATGACAAGCAACCGAAACACGGCGTGAACCCATCCCTGGGGCCTTGACTGCCGCATCCCTGCGGCAGACAGTTTCGGTTGCATGTCACTCCAGCCCTCGCGCCGCGGCACCCTGCAGTGCCCAGCACGAGCGAATAGCGCGAACAGGCGAAGTGTGAAGTGCTGTGGCGAGGAAACCGTCAACCGCAGGGATGCGGTTGCCGAGCCTACATGGATGTATTCACGGCGTGTTTCCGAGTCACAACACGTAACACTTCACTGCCGGTTCGCGTTATTCGCCATTTCGCCTTTTTCACGGCACTAGTTAGCTCACTGCGGTAAATTCAAGAATACGTCAGGGGGCAACGTTTTGGCAAAGGTAGTGGTTTGTTGGGGGAGGGCGTTCATCGTATTTGTTCGTGAACGCCGGAAAGAAAACGAGACTTACCAGGAAGTAAAAGACTCAGAAATATCGGCAATTACCCAGTTCATCGCAAGCTGAAAACCCACCAGTAATGCGCCTGCAAACAGGCTGATAGCCACATTGGCAGTAAGTGCGAATGTGACAGCCAGTGCCAATGTAAAAAGCAGGGCTAATACGATATTGTCGATTTTCATGTGTCTTCTCTTGAGTGCTTAACGATGCAGTGAAGTATGAATAGTATCGCCCAATAAAGATAACAGGGTTAATCGATATCAATAATCTTGAAAATCAATCAGAGAAAATAATCGAGACGGCTCAACACAGTGCGAGCTAGTCTAATGCACCCTGTAATACTCTGGAGAAGAAGTGCGGTTTCTGCGGTTGCTTATGCGTATAAAGCTTTGCTCTGCTGCGTTTTACAATTTTACTTTCGCCGGTTTCTTCTACTGAATCGCTTTCCTCGATGCGGTCTCGGAAGTTCTTTTTATGCAATGGTTTACCCAGCACAATTTCATACACCGTTTGTAATTCCGAAAGGGTAAACGGTTCGCGAAAAAAATAGTTCGGTTCGGTGCTGTACTTGGCGCGGTGATACAACCGGTGAAATGCTTTCTGAATCAGTTGCTGGTGGTCGAAGGGCAGATTAACCGACGGTGATTCGCCAAGAAAATCAGTCACTGGCATCCAGCAAACCTGTTCGCTACATGAAGCCGATTCGTCTATAAGACAAAGATAGGGGCAGGTGATGCTCCAGCCTTCCGGATCGCGGCTCATATTGCCCTCGAATTCCAGCTTGGCGATATAAGCTGGCGATAGCGCGACCTTCTCTTTAAGGTTTCTGAGCAATGTATCGTTAAGGTTCTGATCGGTATCTGTGTGCACGAAGCCTCCGGGTAAAGCGAGCACATTGGCATATACCCGGGCGTCGGCGGGACGGCGGATAAGCCCGACCTGCAGCATTTCGTTATAAATTCGAAACAACACCGCATCGATGGTGCACACGGGTGTGGGATAGCTGCGCTTAGTCATAGAGCTTTTGCTCCCGCAAATAGGCGGCCACAGAAGGCGTCACTAAGTGGTCTATCGGTTGGCTTGTGCTCAGTGCGTCTCTCACCAATGTAGAGCGGATAGCCTTGCGCTCTGGAACCACAAAAACGCCCCAGCGCTGTTCGATTTCTTCGGCCTTGTAAAACTTCGACCAGTTGGCCTGATTATCCGGGCCCATCACGAAACTAAGCTGATTGTCGCCAAATTCCGTATTTTCCAAATGAGAAAGCACATCAAAGGTGTACACCGGCTTGCCATCACTAGCAATCAGGTGCTCCACCGGGTAGGCCCTTACCCGCTTATCAGCAATATCATCGACAAACACCTGTAGCAGTGCCACCCGATGGTTGTAATCAATCATCGATTTAGCAAACGCATGCTGGTAAGACGGAATTAACAGCACCTGTTCAAAATTATTATCGTGGTCCAGCACATACTCAATGGCATCGAGGTGCCCTCGGGTAGGTGGATTGAACGCGGAACCAAATACGGCGGTTTTCATATAAAGCCCTTTCTAATGAGTATTTAAAAGATACTTGTTTAATCGCAGACAGGCAACCGCGAATTTCAGAGATTGCTTGCGACGCAATAATTAATATATGGGATAAAGCGGTGAGCCGAATTAATGTTCAAAAATTAATTGACTTTAAAGGGTATTGATAGAATACTCGTTTTGTCGAAAGGAGACTGTTTATGAAGATCGCATCGATTAACGTAGATCCGCAAAAAGGATTTACCCCGCTATGCCCCGATGAACTCCCGGTACCGGGTGGTGACGAAATTGTGCCGGCACTGTTGGCGCAGAATGCGTTGGCAGACTATTTGATAGGCTCCAGCGATTCCCACTGCGACGCCGCGCTGTTTAAAGTGGATGCCGATGAAGACCAGTTCAAACCGCTGGATTACGCCAATACCGACACCACGTTTAAGATGCACTGCAAGCCGGGCACCAAGGGTTTTGAATTACTCGATGGTTTGCCTGCACCCACTGAGTATGATTTTTTCGTATGGAAAGGTGTGGCCCCCGATCTTCATCCCTATGGCGCGTGTTATCACGATTTGGCCGAAAAACTGTCTACCGGCGTAATAGAATTTCTTCGCTGTAACGACGTGACCATTATTATTGTGGGTGGCCTGGCAACCGACTTCTGTGTCGCCACTACCGCACGACAGTTACAACAAACAGGGCGTTTTAAGGTTATTCTGCATTTAGATGCCTGTCGCGGCATCGCTCCGGATGGTACCCAAGCGCAAATTCAATCACTTCAGGAATCAGGAGTTGTCATCGCCGACACCATCGACGATGTCAAAAAAGCCATTGTTGCATAATCCCTTAAGGAACAAACCCATGTCCCGCAATTCATTATTCAAGGAACATTTGAATTTTTCTGCGTTGGATAACGACTTTTATAAAATGAACATGTGGCAGTGCTTCATGCACCAGTATCCCTACGTTGAAGACGTTGAATACCGGTTCGTTGTACGAAGTGATATTGATTTGCGGCCCTATCGTGGTGAAATCCAGCAAGAGTTAGAAAAGCTTGATGGCTTGCGCTTCACCCCAGATCAAATTAGCTGGCTGGAAAGCATTCCGTGGTACACCAAAGACTTCATTGAATGGGTGAGAATGTGGTCTTATCAATCTCGGTTTCTGCAGATTGGCGAAGAAGACGGTCAATTGTCTATTCGCGCAAAAGGGCCATTGATGCATGTGCATAATTTCGAAATGCCCGTGCTGTCCACGGTGGCCGAGGTCTTTAACCGCCGTAACTATCCCGATAAAACTTACGAAGACGTGCGCCAGCCTTTGTTTGATAAGCTAAAATGGCTGAAGGAACAGCATGAAAAGCACGATCTTACCGGACTACAAATTGCCGAATTTGGCACTCGCAGACGTTTCAGTTATGAAGCGCAACTTACTGTAGTAGATATGCTGAAAAGCATGATCCCTGAGGTGTTCGTGGGTACCTCAAATATGCACCTCGCCAAGGAGTTCGACATATCGCCCATCGGCACTATGGCCCATGAAATCTTTATGCTGTCACAGCAGGTGGGCGTGCAATTGGTGAATTCCCAAAAGCACACGCTGGAAACCTGGGTAAAAGAGTTTCGCGGTCAGCTAGGATATGCCCTTACTGACACAATTGGTATGGATGCCTTTGTGCGTGATTTCGACCTCTACTTCGCAAAACTGTTCGATGGCCTGAGACATGACTCCGGTGATCCGATAGAATTCGGTGAAAAGGCGATTCGCATGTATGAAAACCTTAACATTGATCCGAAAACCAAAACCATCATTTTCAGTGACGGGCTGGATTTCGAAACCATGGTGTCGTTGTTCTTGCGTTTCCGCGGTCGCATAAAGACATCCTTCGGTATTGGCACCTTCTTGTCTAACGACGTGCGTGGTGTAAACCCACTGAATATTGTGATGAAACTGGTGCGGGTGAACGGTAAGCCGGTGGCGAAAATCTCTGACGCGCCGGGCAAGAACCTTTGCGAAGATCCTGAATTTGTTAGCTACCTGAAAAAGGTATTTGAAGTGAACTGGGCATAAGAGTTTTATGGCAAATTACACCCGAATTGGTACAGCGGCGCTGCGCCAGATCCCTTTTGATTTTAAGGGCAATGTTTCCCGAATCCTTACCGCCATCGAGCGTGGACTGGATGCGCACATCAACATTCTGCTAATGCCAGAGTTGGCGCTCACCGGTTACGGGTGTGAAGACAACTTCAGCTACCAGGAATTTAATCAGGCAGCCGAAGCCGCACTGAACGATGTATTGGCTGGCTATCAGGCACTGGCCCACGAGCGCGAGCACGCCGACAACATGCTTATTGCTATGGGCATGCCGGTTATGTTTCCCGGCGGTCAGGTGTATAACACCACGGCGTTTATCAGTGCCGACGGCCTGCATGGCTTTGCCTGCAAACAATATCTGGCCCGAAACGGCCTGCACTATGAACCGCGCTGGTTCGAAGCTTGGCCGCGGGGCAGGGTAGTAAACCATCCAACGTTTAATGTGCCATTTGGTGATGTGGTAGTGAATGCCGGTGGCCTGCGAATTGGCGTAGAAACCTGTGAGGATGCCTGGGTGGCAAATCGCCCCGGCCGTGATCTCTATCATCGTAATGTAGATGTGCTTTTAAATCCCAGCGCCTCTCATTTTGCCGTGGGCAAAAACTTCATCCGTGAACAGTTTATTAAAGAAGGCTCACGTGCCTTTGGTGTGGTGTATGCCTACGCGAATTTAGCCGGTACCGAAAACGGCACCAGCATTTTCGATGGCGGCTCCCTGATTGCGTCGGAAGGAAAAATCGTTTCCCGCGGCGACCGCTTCAATGTGCGCGATGTGGTGATGAACCAAACCCTGGTGAACGTGAGCGCCAACCGTGTATCCCGCGTGATAAGCTCTGAAACCATCGATATCGACGACACCAATGTGGTGGATATCGAACTGTCACTTACCCTGCCTAACGATGCCGTGCTGGCTGCTCGCAGTAACGACCGCGTAGATTCCGCCAAAGACGAATTGCCGGTGTTCTGGGATACCCTCAGCGGCGACGACTACGCTTTTACCGAAATTTGCTATGCGCTTGGCAACGGCCTGTGGGACTGGACTACGCGCACCCATACCGACGGTTACGTGGTGAGTTTGTCCGGCGGTGCGGATTCTGCGCTGGTGGCAGCCTCGGTGTATGTGTCGCATTTTGTGGCGCTGGAGCAACTCGGCGTACACGATTACCTGGCGACTTTGCCGAAAGGGTTAGCTGCGAAAATCGACGCTATCGCGCCGGGCGAAGACAAAATTGCCTGGCTGAAAGAAAAGGCCATGCCGAAGGTGTTACTGTGTTTGTATCAAGGCACGGATAACTCATCGGAAACTACGTTCAATGCGGCGAAGTATCTGGCAGAGGAAATCGGTGCCACTTTCCACAGCTGGAACATTGAACCGGTAGTACAGCAGTATCATTCACTGGTGAACGGCCTGTATCCTGATCGTCCGCTGAGCTGGAAAACCGATGACATTGCCATGCAGAACATTCAGGCCCGCAGTCGTAGTCCGGGTGTGTGGATGCTGGCGAACCGTGAGAACAAATTGCTGATTGCGACTTCTAACTTGTCTGAATCAGCACTGGGTTACGCGACAATGGATGGTGATACCTCTGGTGTGATCTCTGTGATTGCCGGTATCAACAAAACCACTATCCGCAAGGTCAACCGCTGGCTTGAAGAAGTAGGTTTGCCATTGTCTGTTGATGGTAAAAGCGCCCGCCATCAGCTGAAAGAAATGCACCGCGTGAACGTACAGCAACCCACGGCGGAACTGCGCCCGGAAGAGCAGACTGATGAAGCGGATCTGATGCCTTACGTGGTATGCGACTTCATTATGGATTGCTATTTGGCCCGCCAGATGTGGCCAAAGAGCATTCTGGTAGAACTGATGCTCAACGGCTTCGATAAAGAGCACGACATGCGCCAGTTGGCTGCTTATGTGGAACGCTGGTTCAGACTGTTCTGCCGTAATCCGTGGAAACGCTACGGCACCCGTGCCGGATTCCACATTGAACAGGTCTCGCTAGACCCGAAAACCTTCCACCGCTTCCCACTGCTGAACAATGGCTTCAGCGAACAATTACAGCAAATGTGGGATTATGTTGAGGAAGTGGAGGGGTGACGCCGCTCATCTAAACAAAAAAGCCGGTTTATATCTAAACCGGCTTTGCGCGTTAAAACGTTCCGCGAATCAAGTCATCGTAACAAACTCTTCGGCGCTGGTGGGGTGAATGGCAATGCAGCTGTCGAAGTCCGCCTTGGTTGCACCCATCTTCATCGCCACGGCAAAGCCCTGCAGAATTTCATCCATACCCATTCCGATGCCATGCAGGCCAACCACGCGTTCATCTTCACCGGCACAAATAAGCTTCATCTTTGTAGCCTGACGGTGCTTGGTCACAGCCGTATACATAGCGGCAAACGATGAGGTGTATACCTTCAGGTTTTCTTTACCGTAGGCTTCTTCTGCTTCCGGTTCGGTCATGCCCACGGTACCGATAGGTGGGTGACTGAATACCACGGTGGGGATAAGATTGTAATCCAGATGAGCATCGTTCTGGCCATTGAACAGCCGCTCACTCAGCAAACGCCCCGCTTTAATCGCAACGGGCGTAAGCTCTGCATGGCCGGTAACGTCGCCCACACAGTACACGCCATCTACGGTAGTACTCTGGAATTTGTCGACTTTGATAAAGCCCTTTTCGTCGGTGTCGATGCCGGTGTTTTCCAGTGCCAGCTTGTCGCTGGAAGGTACTCGGCCGATGGCCCAAATAAGCACATCGGTTTCAATGACTTCACCGGTAGAAAGGGTCACTTTAAGCGAGTCGTCATCCTGTTTTTCCACCTTTTCAATTTCTGAAAATTTGTGCAGGGCAGGGCCTTCGCTGTCGATAATTTCAGTGAGTGTTTCAGCAATCATGGGGTCGAAATGACGAAGCGGCTGACCGTGACGGATCACCAAATCGGTTTTTGTGCCCAGTGAATGCAGTACGCCCGCCAGTTCCACGCCGATGTAGCCAGCACCTACGACCACCGCCCGTTTGGGCTGGGTTTGCAAAGCAAAGAAACCGTCAGAGTCGATTCCTAGTTCTGCCCCGGGAATATCCGGGAAGCGAGGACGACCACCAACGGCAATGGTGATATGTTCTGCGGTGTACTGTTTGCCATCAACTTCAATGGTATGGTCATCAACAAAGCGGGCAAAGCCTTTGATAACGGTAATATCGTTGGCGCCAAGTACGCGATCATAGGAAGCATGGATGCGCTCAATGTACGCTTGGCGGTTGGCCACCATCACTTCCCAACTGTAGTTATTAACGGTGACATCAAAGCCATAGTCAGGGCCGTACTTGTGAATGGCTTCCGCCACATTCGCACCGAACCACATGGCTTTTTTCGGAACGCAGCCTACGTTCACGCAGGTACCGCCAATGTCAGCCCCTTCTATAAGTGCGACTTTCTTGCCGTGTTTAGCTGCCCGGTTTGCCGAAGCGATTCCGCCGCTACCGCCACCGATACAGATATAATCAAAGGTTTCCATAATTATTTTGCCTGATTTGGGTTTATGGTTATTCTTGCATGAAACTTTTCTTCGCTCAAAACGCGGCGACTGTCTACACTACGAAGTAACAACAAATAAAGCCTATTTGGATTTTAGCCGTAACGCCCAGGACAGCATATGAACGATAATTTGCAGACCCATCTACTCAGACAGCAGATAGGAGACACTATTTGCGCAGCGCCCTCGCTGCACGAGTTACTCGATAGCTACGTAGAACATCTGCTAAATTATTTTCAGGCCGGTTGCGGCTTTTACACGCCATTCTGGTATGAAGAGTTGTCTCTGGTGTCATCGCTCCGTGTTTATCGTGATGATAACTGGCAAGCTAGTGAAGAACGGGTAGACAAATTATGCGTGCAGGCTAATCAAGCATACGAAGCCGATCCTTCCCGTTATTTTCTGTATTCCAGCAATGAAGAGCCGTTTGTTTGTATTCGTTTGCAGGATCAGGGGCACCCTGAAACCTGGCTGATTTTTGGATTAGATGCGCCACTTGATGAAACCACACTTAAAGATGTCAGTAGCATCGTGCCTTGGTTGCAAAATGGGGTAACCCAATGTCGGCAGGGCGTGTTACTCAATAGCGCGCAAACCCGCATTGAAGAAATGACCCGCGGCATGGCAGAAACCATGTCGCAGCTTGTTCAGGCTGAGAAGATGTCTGAATTAGGTAAGCTTACGGCTGGTATTGCCCATGAAGTGAATAATCCTATTGGTTTCATCCGTTCGAATCTTGAAACCCTGGTAGATTACGTCGATACCTTTGACAGTTTGTTCAAGGAACTGAAATCCTCTGCGAAAACTAACGAAGAATGGGGCAACCTGATAACGGAGATCGTGGAAAAATTCGACCTCGATTTTCTCATCGAAGATGCTCATGAGATTGTGAACAGCAATGTATCGGGCATCGATCGTATTCGCGATATCGTTTCCGATTTATATGCCTTCTCACGCAAAGGTAATGGTACGTTGCTGCCGATTACCCTTACCGACGTGGTGGAGCGTTGTGTAAAACTCACTAAAACCCGCTTCGATAACAATCACCAGGTGGTGGTGAATTGCCGAACCGACAGACCCTTTTGCGTGGGGGATGCTTCTCAGCTTGAGCAGGTGGTGATGAACATGATGATCAATGCGGCTCATGCGATGCCCACCGGCGGCACACTCACCATCGATATCAGTAGTACTGCAAACCGGCTGTTACTGAAATTTAAAGACACTGGGTTGGGAATGGATAAGGTAACGCAGCAGAAAATCTTTTTGCCGTTCTTTACCACTAAGCCAACCGGTGAAGGCACAGGACTAGGTTTATCGATTTCTGCGGGCATTTTGCAAACCCATAATGCAACGGTTACCGTGGAAAGCGAAATTAATCAGGGCACAGAGTTTGTTATTAGTTTCCCGCTTTACGTTGAATAAGTTGTCAGCACGCTAAAACTACAACGTTTCTTCTTCCGCTTCAGACGACTCGCTTTCTTCAGGTTGAGACTCTGGTTGTTGAGGCTTCACTGTGATCTCAAAATGCTTGCCATGATCTTCTTCATACGAACGCATTTTGGCGATAGTTGAATCGGTAAATACGTGGCCTTCTGGCAGTATTAAAATATGGCTATCGTTATACAGGTTTGCCGCCAGTACCATGCCAGGTTCAAGATCGTTAGCACTTAGCATGTTGTCGATATGCTTCGGCATTCCAATTTCCGGCGATTCCAGCAATACATCCAGAAACGTGGCATCGTAGCGGGTATTGCGGTGCTTCTTCAGTTCTTGTTTCGCTTCGTTTGGCGTCATATGCTTTTCAGTGAGTCTGCCGGTAACACAACGCCAATAGTCACGACTAATCGCCAAAATGCGCGCGCCCACGGGAATTTCCTTCGCCACTTTGTTATAAAGGCCTGAGCCGTTGTAATGCTCAAACTGAAACTCAAGAATGTCCGAAATTGGCTGCATGTGCTGAGCCGGGGCGAGTATGGTTGCTGCCTGCCGGGTTTGCGTGAGAAAGTTCTTCTGTTGCTCGTAATTCATTTTACTGAACGGCGTGGCATAGTCGGCGGGTTTCAACCCTAAACAACCCAGTTCACCTATCAGGCACGCATAGCGTACAAGTTTGATTTCTTCTGGTGGTAATCCTGAACGCTTGGCCAGAAGCGTGGCCAATTCACTAACCTCAATGGCAAACTTACCGTCGATATCCGGGTTAATACTGATAACGTTAAACAGCACCTGTTCAATTGCCAGGTTGTGTTTCTCGATGCGCTGTAAAGCCAGCTTTATTTGCTTGGTCCGTTTAACCACCGTTTGCTCAAGATGACTATTAATGTCTTTCAGTTTCTTGTTTTGTAGGCGCGTTAATTTTTGCAAACGGGCATTTTCGTCTTTCAACTTAACCCGCTCGAGACCTTCCTCGAGGGTGTTCATGAGCTCCTGGTTATCCCAGGGTTTTTGCAGATAACGATGGATCTTGCCCTGGTTCACCGCTTTTATGGTCGAATCGATATCAGCGAAGCCCGTTAACACGACACGGAATGTATCGGGGTAGAGTTTGGCGACTTGTTCCAGCAGTTCAGCGCCAGACATGTGAGGCATCTTCATGTCAGAAACCACAACATGCACCGTATTGCTTTCTAGCAGTTCGAGGGCTTTCTTGCCGCTGTCTGCCAGCAGCATATTAATATTCATTTTGAACAGAGCACGCTTCAGCGCACGAAGAATATTCGGCTCATCATCGACGAACAATATCGTATATTTCTTTTCTTCCTGCTTAGGTGCTGGCTCGCTCATAAATTCTCCTGATACCTCGTTCCGATTCGTTGGCGTTCGCCTTCACAACGAAGTAGGTTATCCCTGATCTGACGCACTGGTTTCATCACCGTCGTCCTCTGGGCCGGTGGTTGGCAGCACCAGCGTAAAGGTACTCCCTACGCCTTCTTTACTGATCACCTTAAGGCTACCGCCGTGTTCTTCCGCAATACCGAACGAAATTGAAAGCCCTAAACCCGTACCCTGACCCTCTGGCTTGGTCGTAAAAAACGGGTGGAACAGTTTGTCCAGGTGTTCCTGTTTAATGCCACAACCTGAGTCCGTTACACTGATGTGCACGAATTCGTCTTCCAGCCAGGATTTAACAATTATCTGGCCTTGTTTTCCTGTTGCTTCGATGGCCTGGCCCGCGTTAATCAGAAGGTTGGTAAAAATCTGCGTGATTTTTCCAACATTAATATAAACCCGAGGCACCTCGCCGAAACGCATATCTTGCTGACAAATATATTTCAGCTTGTTGTTCACCATACTCAAGGTGGTTTGCATGCATTGGTTAATATCAAACCACTGTCTGTCGTCAGAATCAATGCGGGAAAAAAGTCGCAGACCTTTCACAATTTCACTAACCCGAATCAATCCCTCCGCCGACTCTTCTACCAGCGATAAAATATCTTCGTTAATAAATTCTATGTCGTGTTCTTCAATGGCGGCTTTGAGTTTTACTTTCTTTGCTTCCAAATCAGATTTGTCATCGCACTGGGTGCATTCCAACATTTGACCCATAACCATTTGATAGGTGCTGATGTAGTCGGCGAGTGTTGCCATGTTGCTGGAAACAAATCCAACCGGATTATTAATTTCATGCGCAACGCCAGCAGCAAGTTGACCCACTGAAGCCATTTTCTCAGCCTGCAGAAGCTGGCGCTGGGTGTCTTGAAGATCTTTCTTCAGGCTGTCGACAAGCCTGTTCTTCTTTTCAAGCTCAAGCTGCAACGCGTCAATGTTATGGTTTACATCTCGTTCAGTCATGTTAGCCCGTACTACACAAATTGTTCAGATACATAGCATGCAGACCTGTGGCGTCTGGCTGTCGCTCCCGATGTACCGGAATATTGGATGAAAAGAAGGCTGCTAGCTGCCCAAAGGCCAGCATTGAGTCATTATTGAAATTGCTAACTACAGCCATACCGTTCCCGGAATTCCGCCAACAATCATAAAAATAGACGCTATTACCTAATTTATGTAGTTTTGGAATGCAAACCGTCGTTAAATTATTCTCAGCAAGAGGTTCATCGGCCAGAACGGCGCACGTCATCAACACAAAAACAACGGCACCGACCACCGGTGAATGCCAGAAAAATATGCGTCTAACCATTTTCTGTCTCCTGCGGGTAGGGACTACTCAGGGCGTCATGAATTTATCAAACAATTCGGTAAGATCATGGTTTGAAAATGGTTTTGATAAAACCGCATCTGCACCGAGATCCAATGCGCGTTCAAGACTGGTGTCATCAAGCGCCGAAATAACGACAATCTTCATACGCTTGTACCGTGCTTGTTCGCGGGTGAACTGAATAACACTGTAACCGTCCATGCCGGGCATACTCAGATCCAATGTCATCAAGCGAGGATTGTGCTGACTCAGCATAACACCGGCCTGGAAACCACCCGTTGCTATCATAGTGTCGTAACCTGCGCGTCTGGCCACCCGTTGAATGGATTTTGCTACCGGCAACTCATCGTCCACAATCAAAATGCCCGGTGTTGCTTCACCTTGAAGCTGCGCTGGAATAGGCATGTTGTGCTGTTCGAGAAATTCAATGAAATCGTCTATCAGCACCCGGTTGTTGCCTCTGCCTGGCAATTTGAAGCCCTTTAATTTTCCACTCTCGATCCATCTGATGACAGTTCGGAGGTTAACGTCGCAGTAGGATGCGATCTCCCCAGACGTGAGGGTTTTCATGTTTAGTGCTCCATAGCGGTGCTTATAAAATGTACGACTGAGTTATAGCACTGAAAATACAAGGTGACAATAAAGACTAAAGTATATGATGTGACAAATGTGACATTTTGATTTGTGCGTAATATTTTTAAATCACTAATATTTATCAGTTTTTTATTTTTTAAATATAAGCTTTAAGACATGAGTAGGGAAAATTATATCAATTTATAACTGAGTACTAATCCCCATTCAGCCAAAACCTCACCGGAAACTATAATCAAGCAAAGGGGTAATTATGTTGAAAAAACCAACAATATTGCCTGCATTGCGCATTTAGTTTTATCAGTGTCTAACATTCTGGCTCCGGGCTGTGAGGAAAATCATGTCAGCAACAAATACGGCAGTAACGCAATTACACAAACTTGAGCTTCTTATTGTAGACGATGAACCGTCGGTCGTCAGATCATTGAAGCGGGCTATCAGGCCCTCAGGTTACGTGATTCATACCGCTGGGAGCGGCCAGGAAGCCATGAAAGTACTGGCCAATAATAATGTGGCGGTGGTGCTAACCGATCACAGAATGCCGGGCATGTCTGGTGCCGAACTGCTGAAATACATCAATCAGTTTTATCCGCAAACCATTACGCTCATGCTTAGTGGTGAGAGCGATTTTAATATGGCGGTGGGCTTGTTGAATAACGGCCTAGCGAATAAGTATTTCACTAAGCCCTGGAACACAGGTCAGCTTGTGAATGAAATCGACCAAGCTTTTGCATTTTATAAAGGGCGAAGGGAGCTAGGTTGGCAGCGCCGGATAGAAGAGTTGTCGAGCCAGGTTGAAGAGTCTAGTGAGTTACCCGACGCTTCTAACGTGGTGAATATCGATGCCAGTGCTGCGGTCATCGCGGTGAAACTCGTGAATATGGACGATGTTTCGTATAGCCATGGGGAGTCCACTATGGCCGCGCTCATCGATGAGGTTGATAAGATCATTTTCGAGACTGCAGAAAACGCGTTCAATATGAAAAGTGATGAGTTTGGTTTGTTTACTTTTCAATTGCGTCAAACCGACGAAGCCGAACTGCAAAGTTGGTGTGCCATGTTACGCCGCAAATTACAGCGTACGTATTCGATCAATAAGCGGGCAGTCTATTGTCAGGTGGGTGTTGGCTTCCGCGTGCTTGGTAAGTCGCCCGTTGACTTCAATACATTAGTGAAAAACCTGGAATTAACGATTCTGCGAGAAATGCATTCCAGCAACGTGTCTAACCTCGATGATGATGCCATTGAGCGCTATCAACGACAGCAACATATTCGTGCCGACGTACAAAGAGCGTTAGATGACAACCAGTTTAAGCTGGCGTTCCAGCCGAAAGTGACCTTGAAAACGGGCATGGTAGAAGGGGCTGAAGTATTGCTTCGCTGGCAGCATCATCAGTTAGGCTGGGTGCCGCCTGCTGAGTTTGTACGTTTAGCTGAACTCGATGGTCAGATTGAAGCGATTGGCGAATGGGTGCTGCGTCAGGGCGTGCGTAACGCTTCTGAACTTATCCGTTTAAATCCTGACATTAAGCGGATCTCGATGAATGTGTCTGCAAAGCAATTGCAGAATCACCACATTGTGCAAATTCTAAAAGATGAGATTGAGCTGTACGCACTCGATCCTGCCTGCCTGGAACTTGAAATTACTGAAACTGCCATCGCCACCAATAGCGAGTATGTGCACGGACTATTGTGGCAACTGAAATTACTGGGAGTAAAAATCGCCATTGATGATTTTGGTGCAGGTTTTACGTCAATGTCATATCTGGCCAAGCTGCCTGTAGATGTATTGAAGCTGGATAAATCGCTGGTCGACAATATCGACTTCGAAGTGAATAAGCGTGAATTGGTGAAAAGTCTGATTGATGCCTGTAAGCGCCTGAACATTGAAACCATCGCTGAAGGCGTGGAAACCGAAGAAGTGTTACAGGTGCTCCAGCACATCGGTTGCGAACAGGTGCAGGGGTTCTATTTCAGCAAAGCGGTACCGCGCATTGAACTGGAAAAGATTGTCATCAAGCAACCATTTATCTCAATGATATAAAAACGCTTGTTTTTGTGTTCTGTGATCCCAACATCTGAGTTAATGTTATTAAGTGATGCGGGCTGTGTGACAACGGCCCGTAGTGACACTTAGCTACAATAATCAAGTCACATGACATCAAATTACGAGCGAGATCATTATGACTACCCCTGCTATCGAGCAAGTCGACGGATTGCCACTGTTCTCCGGCATCAAACCTGAAGAAATTAAACCTGCTATTGAAAAGGCGATTGCCCATTGTAAAACCACCATTGATGAGGTGGTGGCGAGCCAAGACTACAGCTACGCCAATGTAGTCGCAAAAATTGAAGAAGCCGACGACCGTTTAGGCAAAATGTGGTCGCCGGTATCCCACATGAATTCCGTGGTAAGCAGTGATGAACTGCGCGACGCTCATGACGGTTGTTTGCCGCTGTTGTCTGAATACGGCACCTGGGTTGGCCAACACGAAGGTCTGTATAATGCGTACATTGCGCTGAAAGACAGCGAAGAGTTTGCCAAACTCGACGAGCAGCGTCAGAAACTCATTACCAATACCATCCGCGATTTCACTTTGTCTGGTGTAGCACTGCCTACTGATCAGAAAAAACGTTTTGCTGAAATTCAGGCTCGTCTAAGCGAGCTGTCTTCAACCTTCAGTAACAACGTGATGGACGCCACTATGGGGTGGAGCAAGCATGTTACTGACGAAGGTGAACTGTCAGGCTTACCAGAATCCGCATTGGCGGCAGCGGCGCAGGCTGCCCATCAAAAAGATCTACAGGGCTGGCTGTTTACCCTAGATATTCCGTCTTATCTGCCGATCATGATGTATGCGGATAACGCTGCGCTGCGTGAGGAAATGTATCGCGCCTACACCACGCGCGCCTCTGAACAGGGGCCAAACGCTGGCAAGTGGGATAACACGGGTATCATTCAGGAAACCCTGGCATTGCGCACCGAGATTGCCAAAATGCTGGACTTCTCTAGCTACGCAGAACGCTCTATTGCCACTAAAATGGCGCAGTCGACGGATCAGGTTGTGGGCTTCTTAGAAGATCTCGCCGCTAAATCCCGTCCGCAAGCCCAGCAAGAATTGGAAGAGGTTAAAGCGTTTGCCGAAGCGCGCTTTAACGTAACCGAACTGAACGCCTGGGATTTACCTTACTACAGCGAAAAGCTGAAGCAGGAAAAGTACACCATTTCAGATGAAATGCTGCGCCCTTATTTCCCAGAAGACAAAGTACTGCATGGTCTGTTCCGCGTTGTGCACCAGCTGTACGGCTTAAAAATTGTCGAGCAGCCTGGCGTGGACGTATGGCATGACGATGTCCGTTACTTCACCATTACCGATGATGCCGATGCCTTGCGTGGTAGCTTCTATCTCGACCTGTACGCCCGTTCGAAAAAGCGTGGCGGTGCCTGGATGGATGAATGTCGTGTACGCCGTATCAAAGAAGATGGCGAACTCCAATTACCGGTGGCGTACCTGACCTGTAACTTCAATGGGCCGGTAGGTGACAAACCTGCGTTGTTTACCCACGATGAAGTCGTAACTATGTTCCATGAGTTTGGTCACGGAATTCACCACATGCTGACAAAAATGTCGGTGGCGGGTGTGTCTGGTATCAACGGCGTACCTTGGGATGCGGTTGAGCTGCCTAGCCAGTTCCTGGAAAACTGGTGCTGGGAAGAAGAAGCGCTGAATTTTATCTCTGGACACTACGAAACCGGTGAACCGTTACCAAACGATCTGCTGGATAAAATGCTGGCTGCCCGAGACTATCATTCTGCCATGCAGATGGTGCGTCAGCTGGAATTTAGTTTGTTCGATTTCCAAATGCACCAACAAGACGGTGCCACTGTTGATGTACAGGCCGTATTAAATGGCGTGCGTGAGCAGGTAGCGGTAGTTATCCCGCCAGAGTTTAACCGCTTCCAGCACAGCTTCGGCCATATCTTTGCTGGTGGCTACGCCGCCGGTTACTACAGCTACAAATGGGCTGAAGTGCTGTCTGCGGATGCGTTCAGTAAGTTCGAGGAAGACGGTATTTTCAACCGGGATACCGGTAAGTCGTTCCTTGAAAATATTCTGGAAATGGGCGGTAGCCGCGAGCCAATGGAACTGTTTGTCGCGTTCCGGGGCCGCGAACCGAAAGTGGATGCGCTGCTGCGTCACTCGGGGATCCGCACCTAATGAACATCGAACCGTTTGCAGATATTCTCAAACGGGCTGAACAACGAAAGGGTGGCGCTGCCGCCCTTTCTTATTATGTGTCTCAGCCTTTACCGCGAAAGCAAATTGCTGCCATTGATGATGCTCGCTTTCTGGCCGAAATGACCAAGAAAGTGTTCCAGTCGGGTTTTGTCTGGCGGGTGATTGAAGCCAAATGGCCAGATTTCGAAACCGTGTTTTTTGGTTTCGATATTGAAAAAATCCTGCTGATGCCAGACGAAATGTTCGAGCAAAAAGCCACGGATAAACGCATTGTCAGAAACTTTAAAAAAGTGATGACGGTACGGGATAACGCCCTGATGATTCAGGATATCCGGCATCATCATGGAAGTTTCGGTGAATTCGTTGCCAGCTTTGAGCCTGAGCGCATTACCGAACTTTGGCTGTATCTGAAAAAACATGGTGCGCGTCTGGGCGGCAATACCGGGCCATACACGTTGCGGGCATTGGGTGTAGACACGTTTTTGTTCTCTCGCGACGTAGAGGATTACCTGCGTAAACACGAAATCATTGATGGTACACTTACCAGCCAGAAAACCCTGAAAGCCGCGAATGCTTGTTTTGTGCAGTGGCAGCAAGAGAGCGGGTTATCGTTGCAGGAAATCAGCCAGATAGTGTCGTTAAGCTGGGGTACCAATAACCGCTGAAGTAACGTGTCTCGGCATACTGATACTCGTCGTCTGGCCGGACAATATTATTGATTTAAATCCTAAACCCGATGGCAAAGCGCTGTAGATTGTCATCGGTTTTGGGTACACTTCTCATCACTTAATTTTAATGACAGGACTGCCATGAGCGATAATACGGCAAGCACAAATACACCTACCTCCGAACCCACTACGACGCACTTCGGCTACAAGCAGGTTGATAAGTCGCAGAAGGCATCAATGGTCGCCAGTGTGTTTGATTCTGTAGCAGCGAAATACGATGTCATGAACGACCTAATGTCGCTGGGTATTCATCGTTTATGGAAGCGTCATGCCATCGACTGCTCTGGCGTTCGTGCGGGACACAAAGTGCTGGATATTGCGGGTGGTACCGGCGATTTAACCGCGAAGTTTTCTCGTCTGGTTGGCCCTACCGGTTCTGTCACACTGGCAGACATTAACCTTTCTATGTTGAAAGTGGGGCGCGATAAACTGCGCGATCGTGGTCTGGTAAACAATATCGATTACGTGCAGGCCGATGCCGAAGCACTGCCGTTCCCGGACAACACCTTTGATGTGGTTACCATGGCATTCGGCTTACGTAATGTCACCGAAAAACAAAACGCACTGAATTCTATTTTCCGCGTGCTTAAGCCTGGCGGTCGTCTGTTGGTACTGGAATTCTCTAAACCGACTACCGAACAACTCAGCAAATTATACGACGTCTACTCGTTCCATATTTTGCCGAAGATGGGCCAGATAGTGGCTAACGATGCCGAAAGCTATCAGTACTTAGCTGAGAGTATTCGTATGCACCCTGATCAGGAAACACTGAAAGGCATGTTTGAGCAGGCTGGTTTTGAGCAGTGTGATTATCAGAACCTCACTGGTGGTATTGTTGCCTTGCACCGGGGATATAAATTTTAATGCCTGCTGTTGCACTGTTCACCGCATCCATTGAGACAGCGATAAATAAAGCATTGTCACTGGATAGTGGCAGTGCAGCCCGCCTCAAGCCTCTCAATGGTAAGCGGCTCACTGTATTTCTCGCTGGTACGCCAATTGCGCTCACACTGGTATTTTCACACAAAGTCGACGTGCTGGCAGAGAACCAAAGCTTTGAAGACGTGGTTGCCGAACTCGACGGTGCTACGTGCTGTATTAAAACCCGTCCCGATGTGCTGCCCGAGCTGCGTCAGAGCAGTAAAATTACCAGTCTGATTCAGCAAAACCGTTTATCGGTTGAAGGCGAGTTAAGCATTGCGCAGCAGGTGAGTAGCGTGTTCCAGAACTTGCATATCGACTGGGAAGAGCACGCATCGGCATATATCGGCGACGTGGCAGCGCATACGCTATTTTCTTCAATCCAAAACGTGAAACAGCGAGCAGAGCGGTTTTTCGGTAACGCAAAAACCGGTTTGGGCAATGCACTTACTGAAGAAAAAGACGTGGCAGTGCCAAGTATCGCCGTAGCGCATTTCGCCGACCAGGTAACTGACTTACGAGACGACGTAGAACGTTTCGAAGCCCGACTTGCCCAATTGGAACAAAAAACAACGTCTGCGGACCATCTCTGATTCGGATCTTTCATGCGTATTGGTCGTTTATATTTCATCAATAAAATCTTCCTGCAGCACGGGCTCGATGAGCTTATTCCATCACGCTGGCAGCCTTGGTACGTGCGCCTCGCTCGCAAGCTGATATTCTGGATCCCCAACGAACATAAAGACAAAACGCCCGGCGAACGTATTACCTTGGCGTTGCAGGAGCTTGGGCCAGTATTCATCAAATTTGGCCAGATGATGTCGACCCGACGCGATTTGCTGCCTCCGGCTATCGCCAATGAATTGGCTCGCTTGCAAGACAAAGTTGCGCCCTTCCCATCAGAAGAGGCAACCGCCCGGGTGCTGAGTAGTCTAAACATTCCTAAGCTAGATCTGATTTTTAGCTCTTTTGATGAACAGCCGTTGGCGTCGGCATCCATCGCGCAGGTACATGCTGCGGTGTTGAAAGAAAACGGTAAGGACGTGGTGGTAAAAGTGCTGCGTCCAGGCATTCGTAAAACCATCGACGCCGACATGGAACTCATGTTCACCCTGGCCGGTGTGCTGCAAAAATGGCTGCCTGACGGTAAGCGTTTGCGCCCTGTTGAGGTTGTAACTGAATATCAGAAAACCCTGGTGGACGAACTTGATCTCATGCGTGAGTCGGCCAACGGTATTCAACTGCGTCGTAATTTTGAAGGCTCTGAGAGCCTGTATGTGCCGGAAATTTTCAGCGATTATTGTCGCCACGATGTACTGGTGATGGAACGTATTTACGGCATTCCAATCTCTAACATCAACACGCTGCTTGAACAAAATACCAATATGAAAAAGCTGGCAGAGCGGGGCGTAGAGGTATTTTTCACTCAGGTTTTCCGTGACAGCTTTTTCCATGCCGATATGCACCCTGGCAATATCTTCGTATCGCGAGAACATCCTGATAATCCGCAATACATCGCCATCGATTTTGGCATTGTGGGTACGCTGAACCGTGAAGATAAGCGCTATCTGGCAGAAAACTTCATCGCGTTTTTCAATCGGGATTATCGTAAAGTCGCTCAGCTGCACGCCGATTCTGGCTGGGTGCCAGCTGACACCAATATTGATGAATTCGAAATGGCTATCCGCACGGTGTGCGAGCCTATCTTCCAGAAGCCGCTGGCAGAGATCTCCTTTGGCAATGTATTGCTGCAACTGTTTAACACCGCGCGCCGTTTTAACATGGTTGTGCAGCCGCAACTCGTGCTGTTACAGAAAACCTTATTGTATGTTGAAGGGTTGGGACGTCAGTTGTATCCGCAATTGGATTTGTGGCAAACCGCTAAGCCATTCCTAGAGAACTGGATGAAGCAACAGATTGGCGTGAAGGCCATGTTCTCGAAGGTGAAAGATAACTTGCCGTTCTGGTCGGAAAAGCTGCCAGAAATGCCCGATTTGCTGTACGACAGCTTAAAGCAAGTCAAAGCCATGCCGCTGCAAATATCGCGCAATCATCAGGAACTCACAAGGCTTCAGTTGGAAGCGGCTAAAGCCAATCACTGGGTTATTGCTGGGGCGACATTTATTGTTGTTGCGGCAATTCTGCCTATTTACGTTCCTCAATGGTGGGTACCAGTTATAAGCGGTGCTGTGGGGGTGGGGTGTTGGATTCAAGGCTGGCGACATAGCCATCCTGCGTCTTCGTAAACGGCATTTTTTCTGACATTCCCGTTACGAAATTATTATAATTTTCTGATACCGGTGAATTTTTGTATCATTTTTCTAACCAACTGTTATAGTGGTTTCTGGCTTAATTGCCTTAGGTCTTTTTAAGACGAGATTATTTTTGTTTCTACCATGATGTTTTGAACGCTCTGGTTACACCTGTAATTGTAGTAAGTTGTTTTTCCATCCAATGTAAGACCCAAATATTTCGTTCAAAGAGGCCGAGAGTAAAGCGCTTCGGCGCAGTTTTATTGAAAGTTTTGAGGTCTACATGTCTAAAGTTACAGGCACCGTTAAATGGTTTAACGCAGATAAAGGTTATGGATTCCTGACTCAGGATAGCGGCGACAAAGATGTATTCGTACATTTCCGTGCTATCGTTTCTGAAGGGTACAAAACCCTGAATGAAGGTCAGCGAGTTGAGTTCGAAGTCGAGCAAGGTCAAAAAGGTCTGCAGGCTGCTAACGTAAGCGCTATCTGATTTCCAAAAAAACGGTGACATCTGTCACCGTTTTTTTATTTCTCCCCCCCTTTTAACAGCAACGATGGTCATCGTGTCTTATGGCTGTTGATTTCTATTTCTTTGCACTATTTACTTAAAACTGCGCATTCTTGGCACAACGTTTTGTGTCAGTTACATTATGTAACGGTTTATTTCACTGCAATTTGCTCTTGTTCCATATACTCATACGTATACGCTAAATATAGTGCGCGTACAGACATCTTAAAGGAGCTTTCATGTCGCTAGTTTCTCGCCAATTTTTTCTGGTCTTTCTGTGTTATATTCTTAGCTCGTCCTACGCGTTTGCTCAGTCGGCAGATGAAATTGTGGCAGTGGTGTTAGGTAAATCAATAACAATCGATGAAGTGTCGCCTACGGGGGAAGAGTTGAATGCGGTTGCCAAAGCGACCGGTGTTTCTCGGGACCTGGCGATGTCTCAATTTCAGCATGCCCAACTCACCGAGCTGATCATCAAGGCTGTTTTGGATGACTATGCATTGCAGAAGGGCATCGAAGCAGATCCTGCTATGGTGAAGCGCTTCCTCGAGGTTTTCGGCGAAAGTTTAGCTGCCCAAGATGATGTTCCAAAGGAAGTGGGTGAAGATGAAGAGCTGGCGAAAGCCTTTGCCGAGAAAAAGCGAGCACCAAAGGAAGTGGCTGAAGAGCAGGTTAAACACTGGCTAACTGAGAAAGCCATGTACGAAGAATTTGGCGGTCCAGTGGTATTCCGCTCAACCGCTCCGCAATATCCTGTTGGCGCTTATCAGAAGCTCTTAGCGCAATATGCAAAACAAGAGAAGCTCATCATTCGTGCTCCCGCCTTTGCAGGTATATTCTGGCGCGGGTTTGAGCCCCCTTATAACGCAGAAATTGAGCCTCAGAATGTCGATTTCAGCAAGCCTTGGTGGTACTGAATCTCGATAATGCCTACGGGTTTAGAGGCTTCTTTTTGTTCTTTTTAAACAGACCCATCCAAAAAACGCTCTCTACAGCCAAGGCTAATACAACCAGAGCAAAGGTACCGGTAGAAATACCTAGTGAGTAGAGGTGAATAGCCAAAAACAGAATGCAGGCTAGCAGTAGGTAACGCAAAAAGGTTTTCATGAAAACGCTCGCATAAAATCTTGTGAATGAAGATTAAACAGGCGGCGCGACACAATTACAAACATGGAAATGTAACGAGTTAATTCATGGCCTGCGCCGCTGCAGATTACGGCTTTTGCTTAATATGTTTACGGATGCAGTCGGTAACTCCCTTATAGCACTCGAGATATAAATCAAAGCCGCCCACATCAAATTTATCTGCAATGGTAGCCTGAATGGCTGCGTCTTCAGCTTGAGTATGCCAGGCAAATAAAAGACTCAAAGGAATTAATATTGCCTTGATTAACGCTATGAACCGCATAACTCGCTCTCCCTGAGCTGTCCATTTCTTATACGACAACCTTACGACACTATGGCGTCAGTTGCACGCCAAACTGCGCTGCCAGAATCCTACATCCAGCCATTGGTCAAATTTATAGCCGATGTTCGGAAAGTGTCCGACCTTTTTCATCTGCATTTTTTCATGGAGTGCCACGCTGCCGGGATTAGGAAGGGTAATACAACCGATGACATTGATTATGCCCAGTGCCTGTAGCTCATTTATCAGCGTTTCGTACAGCTTCGTGCCATAGCCGTTACCGTGATGCTCAGGGGAAAGATAAACAGTAGATTCGACTGAGAAGCGGTAAGCACTGCGTGCTTTAAATGGCGTGGCGTATGCGTAGCCAATAATTTCATCGCTTTCTGTTAGCACAAGCCAAGGTAAATTTGATGCCAGAACGGCCTCAATCCGGCTAGCCATTTCCGAGGTTGTTACCGGCGTTTCCTCAAAAGTAATAACCGTATTGCTAACATAGTGGTTATAGATACTCGCAATCGCCTCGGCATCGCTGGTGAGTGCATTTCTTATCATGATGTGGGTATTCCAATAATGTGTCGACTTGTTCTGTTAGGCCGGTGAATTGGTGAGCTCAGGTAGTGCGGTGCTTTATTCGTCACCGCACTACAAGGCTGATCTGGAATCAATTATCCGTGCGGCTGATAACTTTGTAGCCTTGCGCTTCATACTCATTAATGCATTTTTGGTAGTTATTCTGCAATTTAATTTCGTCGAAATAGCCCAATCCGTAGGTATCACATTTCACTTTCATTTTGTCGCTGTTTTCCAGTACCGCGACCATTTTTAATTCGGCAAACCCGAGTTTATAGGCGAGTTCAGTAAACTGGGTATAAAGTAATACACCGATGATGATGACGAGTGTTGCGGTAAGTGCTTTTTTCATTGTTTAGTCCTTTAAAAAATTAGGTTCATCCCTGTACAGCAACCGCCGTGCCATTAAACAAAGCCATGAAAACTGTGGGCTGAAGCGGCTATTAGAAAAATAGAAGAACGAAAGTTAACCACAATTTAGTGAATAGTCTTATTTTTTGGTCATCACTGACGTATTCCGAATGAAAACCAATTTCGGTGCAAAATGCCTGTGATACAGCGTAATCCCTAGCTGGCACAAATGCTTTAATATCTGTGACTTTCATTGATGCCCCACGTTATTTAATTAAGTTCAGAATGTGTTTAAACGCGGGTGACCGGCAATCTTTGACCAACTCATAGAGACACATTTCTAAGCCAGTAATTTCAACCCCGGCGGCGTTAAGCTTATCCATCGCTAACTGCTTGTTGGCATCCACCCGGGACGACACACAATCGCTAACCAGTTGAATGTCATAGTCTAACGCTTTGAGACCCATAGCCGTTTGATAAACACAAATATGTGCTTCAATACCACAAATAAGCCACGAGGTTTTTTCTGAGCTTTCGATTTCTTCAACAAAACGCGGTTCCTCACAGCCATTAAACGTGAATTTGGTAATAGGCTTATAAGCCGTGAGGTGAGATGCTATCTGCTCTGATGTTTTGCCCAATTTATCGGGGTTTTGTTCTAACCACACAATGGGTAAGTCCAAAGCTTGGGCGCCTTCGATCAGTTTTGCGCAGTTCGAAAGAAATGCATCACTGTTTGCAACTATTTGCGCGAGTTTGCCTTGTATATCAACAACCACCAAACCAGTGTTATTTTTATTCAGCATAGAAGCTACTCACTTTAGTTATGATCGCAGTTTTAATCGTCGTTGGGTTTCAACGGTGCGAGGAGTAAATATAATAATAAACACGCCCAACTTATAAACAAAGTCGCGATGATCCAAGCGAGTTTTTCGCTTCGGCCTACTTTCTTTGAACTGGAAATCACGAGGATCGGAATTCCCCAAAAAATGAAAATGAGCAGAAGCAAGGGAAACCAAGAAATGAAGATTGATGTTGCGGTATCCATGATGAAGTCCTTTTATGCTATTTGAGCCCTGCAATAAGGCGGGTACTCAAAAGCCAGGTTAGGTATTTTTGAGAATATTTCGGCTTGATGAATTCTCGCCAGGCAAAGTGCGTGGCGTTTCCAAAGTGCGTGGCGTTTCCAAAGTGCGTGGCGTTTCCAAAGTGGGTAGCACTACCAAAGCAGGTAGTTAATTGCTCTCAAGGCTGCTCACAAACGTTTGATATGGCTGTTCAGATTTATCTAAAAATTTGTAATCTAATAAGTGGCTAAGTGCTGGATAGTTAACGTGTTCACAAGTAGATAACTTGTTGCGCTTCATCCTTTCACAGACTTTTTCTGCCATTAAATTCGATGGCCAAATTTCATCTTTACCACCGGAATACAGAACAACATTACCCTGTATATTTTCTGTTTTTATTGTTGCTTTACCGTCATCTTGACGATTAGCGAGAGACTGGGAATAAAGGTCGAGTAAACCGTTTACGGCACCACTTGGATTAAATTGCACGAAAGGCAATGCTTGTTGTTCACGAGTCCAACTTGAACCTGGCGTTTTCTGCCAGTCTTTTAAAATGCCAGCCCAAACCACCGAGCTCGGCGCAATTGCGATAACTCTGTTGAACGCTGTGTCTTGTGAAGCAAGAAGCAACGATAATTCAGCGCCTTTCGACCAGCCCACTAGTGTCAGGTTGTTGTATTCTGGGTGTTTGTGGCGCAACCAATTTTTCGCTTTTTCAAAATACTCTAGAGGTATCTTTTCTAATTCGACAGGTAGTGATTCTTCTTTAAAATAGGCGACTGCGAGGGTAGGGAAGCCATTATCGGCAATTACTTGAGCAAGACGAGTCGGGATGCCGCCCTCTGAGCCACCAAGCACAATAATGGGTTGTTTCAGAGACTCTGGCGATTGCGCATAATAATGCGCGACAAAACCATCGTCTTCAAAATCAATCTTCTGAACTGTAGAGCCTATTGCGAGAGTAGGGGCAAGAAAAGCACCGGAAAATAAAAGGGTAAAGAACATTACGACAACTTTTTTCATCAAAACTCCATTTCTGATATTCAGATTAAGCATTGTTACGTTTTAGGATTTAAATACAGCGCTTTGCTCATCCCAATCACTTGGTTCGTATTGCTTGTTTTTTTCTGATGAATTGCTATGTGGTACTCAAGAGGAAGAGACATTTTTTTGAGAGCCTCTTTCGAGTAGCCAGCATCCTTAGATAACGGCGTATCCCACTTTATCGATATAGAGCCGTTCTGCTGGTTAATCTCACAAGGGTTTCTCTCTTGTGATGTGGTTACCATTTGAGTTTGCGAACTTACGAACAAGACCGAGCAGGAGTAGAGATCAGAAATTTCATGATAATCATCGATGCTGTAATCGAACTTAACATCCAGTTGATATTTATCCGTACCAACTTTTCCGATTTCAGCGACTTCTAGATTAGTGATATTGGCCTGACTATTTTCAATTTTTGTGTAATTCATTGACGAACAGCCCGCCAATAGGGCGATAGAACTAATACATAAAATTTTCTTCATATTTTCCTCCATAAAAATATAAGTGCAGTAAATTTCAAAACGACTTACCGCAGTAGCTACACATCAAATCCTTTTCGATGCAGATAGTCAACCTTATTAACAAATTCAGATTATCGCTGCTTCATAAACGCTACTGCTAACCCAGAAGACAGAAATGTGATGCCAGCACTAGAAGATATACCTGACATTACCGCCGCCAGTCGACCTTGGCTTAATCCTCTACCTATAGCGAGCAAGTTATCCGGACCAGGCGAGATCACCAAAAGTAAACAAGCTAATGTATAAGTAACGATTATCTCTAACGGAAACATAAAACCTCCTTGTTATATGATTCTAAGTGTTATTTATTGCCGCCGTGTCTTTGTACCTGCGAGCCTGCGGGTGACTACAGCAGATTATTGTGCGATTTTTTTTATGTAACTTTGAATTACCTGCTGGTGTTGTTCAAGGTTAAATTCATCTGGGCAGCAACAATATAGCGGTTCATGGTATTTCAGGCCAAGGTATCCAGAGATTAGCTCGAATTGACTTGTGAAACAAAAAGGCAGTTCCGGCTCTGTACCTGTAGCAATTACCGATATTGGCATGCCGCGCAGTTTTCGTCCAAGTTCTTTATTTGTTGTAAGTAAATCAGTAAACCGGTCAAAGAACGTTTTCATTTGTGCTGACATGGAATACCAGTATACAGGCGTAGCGAATACAACAAAGTCTGATGACACGATGCGTTCAATTAACGGTATGAAGTCATCAGATTGATTACGAGATTCGTAGTCAAAATATGAAATTGATAAATTTTGAAGATCGACCGTGTGGGCTTGAAGGCTATCAGCAATCACACTGGATAACTTTGCTGTATTACCGTCAGATCTTGAGCTTGCTAAAACTACCAGAAAATTCAAATCGATATCCTTATCGCATAACACCCCGCTTAGGGGCTATAACACGTGGGCTAAAATCCGAGCGAAGCGACAGAGCCCATGTGTTAGCGTCCCAGCGAGCTTGCGAGCGATTTAATCGTCGTTTGTTAGTTGCCGTAAACTCAAATTCCGTGCTAACGTTTGTGCGCACACCTAGACGGAGTTGAAAATGGATACCCGCATACAATTCAGAGTAGACGAAGAAACGAAACGCCTTGCTCAATTAATGGCTGAAAGCCAAGGGCGTACTTTAAGTGATGCCTGTAGAGAGCTTACTGAAGAACTAGCCGAGCAGCAACGCAAAGTTATGACGCATGACCAATGGCTTACCGAACAGGTTAACGCCGCGTTTAGCAAATTGGATAGTGGGAAAAGTGAGTTTGTTACTCATGAAGAAGCTTCCTTGGACATGGAAGCGCGAAAGATGAAAATTAGGAATAGAGCAAAAAAATGATCGTTTGGGAAAAAGACTCATTGGACGATCGAGAAGTGATTTTCGAATTTTTATACGAATTTAACCCACTTGCTGCTGAAAAAACTGACACCATTATTGAGACTAAAGTTGAAAACTTGATACAGCAACCGTTGATGGGCGTTGAAAGAGAAGGAATACCTGGACGGCTTTTAATTATTCCAGAGGTGTCAATGATTGTTTCGTACTTCATAAAAGAAGACGTAATTCATATTCTAAGGGTTTTACACCAGAAGCAAAAATTTCCTGTAGGCAACTAACGCCAAATTAAGGGGTGAAGCACGCGACCACGACACTTAATTTGACCACCGTAAACACTAAACTAGACCCAAACAAAAAATGCCAAGCGTGCTGAATCACTCTTAAATTGTTTGTTATGCTTTAAATCCACCGGCGTACTTTTCTACAGTATTCTTCGTATTCTATACCAAATTTTGTGTACATCATTTGTTCCTCATACGATATATACCACCTATCAGTTATTAAAAAGAAAGCAACTGTCAGTAAAAAAGATGAAAGAGAACCACCCATTAATATAGAAAAACCGAACATTGCTATAGTGAGCCCGAGATACATAGGGTTTCTAGTATATTTATAAATCCCACTCGTAACTAACACTGTTGGTTCATCGAACGTCTTAATATTAGTGCTGAACTTCTTGAATAATTGTTTACCTAAAATTGAAAGTATCAGACCAATACCGATAATTGGAATGCCAGTTAGGTTGTATGGAAATTCAAGTGAGTGGGGGAGGCCTACACCCCAACAAATAAAACCCATAACAATGACAAAAATTAAGAACAAAAATGGTGGTAATAGTTTTTTCATCTCGACACTCCGCTATAGTAAAGCTTGAGCATATAAGAATCATTTTACCGTTACCTTAACCTATGTTAAGCCCATCTCGCGACGAATACGAGACAGCGTAACATCCGTAACACCTATATACATAGCGACATGGCGAAAAGGTATACTCTGACTGTCATCACCAAATTCATTTAAAAATTCCAAGTAGCGCTCCTTCGCAGACAACATAAGAAAGCCCGCCTCTCTCTTTTCTTTCTTTAAAACTAAGCGTTCAAACATCTTGCGCACTAAGTCTGCCCAATTACTATTGGATTTTGAAAGTTCCAGCAAATTTGAGTAGCTTACCGAAGCGATAATGCACCTTGTAAGTGTCTGAGCAAAAAACGGGCAAGGACTACCCTCAACAATTGAACTAAGACTCGCAAAAGCCCCGCCTTTTCTTACCAGCGATTTATTCCGCTCGTTACCATTTTTATCAACATAAAAATACCTACCAACACCACTAAGAACAAAATGGACATCTAGGGGGAAATCGCCACTAGAAAAGATATACTCCTTCGAACAGCAACACCTGAAACTAAAAAACGGGAGAGCTTTTTTCATATCAGCTTCGCTTAAAGTGCCGATATATGAGAGCGTCTCAAGCAACAGTTTTTTATCAGTATCTTCCATATCTTCATCTCAAACAAACAAACAAACGAATAAAGAGCATAACGTCGCAAATAACTGGTGCAAATGGAGCGCAGCGGAATTTGCATCCGAGTTAATTTGCCTTGTTATGCGATTTTTTCATTGCCGATTTTGTAGCGAATACGACTATTCCAACACCAAGGACGATCACTGCAACCAGTATCAAAAATGTGGTTCCAGATGAAATCCCGAATGCGTTTTCACCAGTTTTTGGTATGAATAGGTAAATAAATGAGAAAAGTGTTAGCGGTATCGACAGGACAAGCCCAACCAACTCAATACAGAATAATACTCTCGGCATTTTGTCTGGCGAGACAGGAAATATTTTTCCCAAATCCAGCGCATATACAAAAAAATACGAAATTCCACAAAGTGCTGAAGCGATGACTGCAAGCTTGGATCCTACAAACGCAAAATAGACCAATATAAGGCTGCCAATCCCTAATACCGTGAGAAACACATTGAATATCCCCAGTGTCATGGGAGATATATGCGAGAAATTTCTATTTTCAATTGGACCGCCAGGAATAAGAATTCCAAGTAATACTGCTGATAGTCCAAGCAAGCTTGCCACAGCATATCCGAGATAATGTTCCATGTTTTTCCCCGCCTAACACCCGCATAACGGGCAAAAATACGTAGGCTACAATACCAAGCGAAGCGCAGGGAGCCTACGTGTTTTTGACCCTAGCGAGCACAGCGAGCGTTAATGCGCTTGTATGGATAATTCTTCCCTAAATTCCCCACAACGTTTTCAAAGATGGGTAAAGTGAGGCCCAGACTTTGGCTGCAACCAAAGTTGGCTG
>NZ_JBSWWZ010000009.1:0-128199 GCF_056160345.1 Alteromonas sp. ABV4_515 | reverse complement strand
GAGAGATGGCAGAGTCCGGCTGAATGCACCTGACTTGAAATCAGGCGAAGGGTCAAACCTTCCGGGGGTTCGAATCCCTCTCTCTCCGCCACATTCTAGAAAACACCGCCTCTCAGGCGGTGTTTTTTTGTGCCGTTCTCAGTTAACATTACATTTCCTTCATTGATCTGACTTAATCTGTTCACGTAGAAAATTGATTATATTTCGTTATGAAAGATAATTTAGTCGGGGCAGGTCATATTTCCTAATATAACCAGATAGTTCATCAGTTATCTGCCATCCGCATTATTCTCTTCAATTGAGCATTTTAAAAAGTAAAAAAGGGTTGCTATGGACGTCCTGCACACACCACATCTGCAAGAAGGCACCGTAGATGAAAAAAGAAAAGAGATCTTGGCGTATTTTCATCAGTCTTTTGATCGTTACGAAAGCCTGTTTTCGGTATTAAAAAATGACGAAGCGTTTTATCAACGCCCTGAAAAGTTACGTCATCCACTCATTTTCTATTTTGGGCATACGGCAACGTTCTTTATAAATAAGTTAGTGTTAGCCAAGTTAATAAACGACCGCATCAATCCGCATTTTGAGTCGCTGTTCGCCATTGGCGTTGATGAAATGAGTTGGGATGACCTCAACGACGACAATTATGCGTGGCCAGCGGTTTCTGAAGTCAGAGCGTATCGTGCCCAGGTTCGCCGATTAGTTAGCGATTTAATTGCCACGCTTGATTTCCGTTTACCCATTGACTGGGAAAGCCCCATGTGGCCAATTATCATGGGCATTGAGCACGAAGGCATTCATCTGGAAACGTCCTCCGTGTTAATCCGCCAGTTACCGCTCCCGTTTGTCCAACAACAGCTTGATTGGTCTCCTTGTGCAGAGAGCGGCGATGCACCTGCAAATACACTTTTACCTGTTGAAGGCGGCGAGGTAGCTGCCGGTAAACCTTTTAGCGCAGCCTATTACGGTTGGGACAACGAATATGGTGAACATCATGCTGAAGTAAAACCCTTCTCAGCGTCACAGTTTCTTGTCAGTAATGGTGAATTTCTGCGCTTCGTCATGGATGATGGTTATGCTTCACCAAAATATTGGGAAGAAGAGGGCAAGCTGTGGTTGGCTTACACCAAGGCCGTCCATCCCATATTTTGGCGAAAAGAGGGTAATAGTTATCTTTATCGCGCAATGACCCAAGAGATGCCGCTTCCTATGGACTGGCCTGTTGATGTGAACTATCACGAAGCAAAGGCCTTTTGTAATTGGCTTGGCAGTAAAACTGGGAAAAATATTCAATTACCCACTGAAGATGAATGGTGTCGCTTGCGTGATGAGGCCGGTGTGGATGAAACCCTGTATACCGATTGCTGGAATATTGGTCTGAATGGGCCCGCGTCGTCGGTACCCGTTAATCGCTTTCAGCGAAATGGCTTTTATGACGTTGTAGGAAATGTATGGCAATGGACCGAAACCCCGATTTATCCTTTCGATGGTTTTCAGGTACACCCCTTGTACGATGATTTCACCACGCCAACTTTCGATAACAAACATAATCTGTTTAAAGGGGGCTCATGGGTGTCGACTGGCAACGAAGCCATGAAACACAGTCGATATGCATTTCGCCGTCACTTCTTTCAACATGCAGGCTTCCGTTATGTTGAGTCTGACGAGGTAATTAAAGTGAACGATCTCGATTACGAGAGTGATACACAGGTTTCTCAGTACAGTGAGTTCCACTATGGAGCGAACTACCACGGCGTGCCGAACTTTGCGTCTGCTTCCGTGGCTTACGCAATGCAGTTCATGAAAGATAAGCCCACTGCAAAAGCATTGGATTTAGGCTGTGCTGTTGGTCGGGCAAGCTTTGAACTGGCAAGATACTTCGATGCGGTTGACGGCATCGATTTTTCCGCGCGTTTTATTAAAACGGCGTATGCTATGCAGCAACACGGAGAAGTACGGTACAATCTGATTGACGAAGGTGATCTCACGACATTTAAGGTGGCGCGCCTGGCAGATTTAGGATTAAGTGAAACAGCAGACAAGTGCCAATTTGCTCAGGGGGATGCGTGTAACCTCAAGCCCCAATTCACCGGCTACGACTTAATCTTAATGAGTAACCTTATTGACCGGGTTTACGAGCCGAAAAAACTGCTTAATGAAATTAGAAAGCGATTAAATGTCGGTGGCATTCTGGTGGTAGCGTCGCCGTTTACCTGGTTGGAAGAATATACCGCCAGAGAAAACTGGTTGGGTGGATACAAAGATGAAAACGGTGAAACTCTTACCTCTACCGCTGCCCTTGAACAAGCACTTGGTGACCATTTTGCCCGCGTTGCAGCGCCACAGGAGCTGCCTTTTGTCATTCGTGAAACGAAACGTAAATTTCAGCATTCATTATCAGAATTTAACGTATTTGAACGGGTTAAATAATTTGCTTCCTACGTTTTTATTCGTTTAGTTTTATTGCAATGTGAGAGCAAGCCGGGCCACCGGCTTGCTTTTTCTCTCCTAAGATTCCCTTCAGCGCACAGCGAAGCCACCAAGACGTTACTCGTTACGCCATTATAGATTCTAAGAAATAGGACAATTAACGCTAGTTTCTGAAGTATTAATCCATCTCTACAGGATTAAAATACACACATTACCTTTGCAGGAGAGACACATGCGTTATATCAGAAAAGCCAGTGAGCGCGGGCACGCCGATTTTGGCTGGCTAAACTCCCATCATTCGTTTTCCTTCGGTCGCTATTATGAGCCTGAACATATGGGAATTTCTGTACTTCGGGTTATTAACGATGACCGCGTCGCGCCTGGAAGAGGGTTCGAAACTCATGGCCATAAAGATATGGAAATCTTGTCATATGTAATAGAAGGTCAATTGGCACACAAAGACAGTACGGGAAACAGCGATGTGATCCCGGCGGGTGATATTCAGCGCATGACGGCAGGGCGCGGTATCATGCACAGCGAGTTTAACGGTTCTGATAAAGATGAAGTCCATTTTCTACAAATATGGGTACTACCGGCCCAAAACGCGTTAACGCCAGGTTATGAGCAAAAAACAATTCAGCAGAAAGGGGCGCTTACGCCAATGGTTACACCAGACGGACGAGCAGGCACTGTAAAAGTGCATCAGGATATGACCCTATCGCGCCTGCGCTTGTCAGAAAATGAATCGATTTCTATCGCGACTGAAAAACGCATGGGTTATTTGCACGTAATAAAGGGGGAGATTAGTATCGACAGCCAATCGTTTGAAGCTGGTGATGGACTTGGTGTTTACCAGGACGACACCCTGCAAATACATGCACACGACGATACCGAAGCGCTCTGGTTTGATTTGCCACAGCTTTAAAAGTGTTTGTAGTAAGACTATCTTCACTCTCACTGAATAAATGGTATTATGACCTCCGCAGTTTAGTGGCTGCGTTCAATACTTATAATAACGATTATTCAGTGAGCACAAACGTGATAAAGATTATCCTGGCAGATGACCATGAGTTGGTCAGAACAGGGATTCGACGCATCCTGGACGATGTCTCCGACTTTTCAGTCGTAGCGGAAGCAAAAAACGGGGAAGATGCAGTTAAATATTGCAGACAAAATGCCCCGGATATCGTTTTAATGGACGTCAATATGCCCGGCATGGGCGGATTGGAAGCCACAAAAAAAATCGTTCGCATGTCCGAAAACACGCGTGTTATTTGTTTATCCATGCATAAAGAACACCCTATTCCTTCGCAGGTTATGCAAATTGGTGCCTTTGGTTTTCTGACTAAAGATGCCGATCCCGATGAAATGATCCGTGCGATTTACAAGGTGCATTCAGGTCAAAAGTTCCTCCCGCCTGAAATTGCGCAAAGTATTGCTATAAGTAAGTTAGCGCCAGATGCTGATAACCCTTTCGATAATTTGTCCAGTCGTGAACTAAATATCGCGATGCGCCTTACAAAAGGACAGAAGGTGCCTGAAATTGCTAACGAGCTCAGTATCAACGCCAAAACAGTCAATACTTATCGCTATCGTATGTTCGAAAAACTCGACGTAAAAACCGACGTTGAGCTGACGCACTTGGCACTCAGGCACAAACTCATCGATCCCAATATGCTTTGATTTGCTGAATGTCACAATTCGACCACAATGATTTCCTAAAAAACCTTACTAGCCAGCCTGGCGTGTACCGCATGTACAACGCCGAAGGCGAGGTGATATACGTTGGTAAGGCTAAAAACCTTAAAAATCGGGTCTCCAGTTATTTTCGAAAAAATGTAGATAATTCCAAGACCCGGTCGCTGGTAGCGAACATCGCCAGCATGGATGTAACGGTGGTGAATAGTGAAACCGAAGCATTCCTGCTAGAAAACAATTTTATTAAGAAATATAAGCCGCGATATAACGTGGTGATGCGGGATGATAAATCTTACCCGTTTATATTTTTGTCTGATCATAAACACCCACGTTTATCATTTCACCGTGGTCCGCAGAAGAAAAAGGGCGAATATTTTGGTCCTTATCCTAGCGCCTGGGCGGTACGGGAAAGCCTGCGAACCATGCAGAAGATTTTCCCCGTTCGTCAGTGTGAAGACAGTTATTACCGCGCACGAAGTCGTCCGTGTCTGCAATATCAGATGCAGCGTTGTAGCGCCCCGTGCGTACAAGGTTATGTCAGCGACGAGGAATATCAAGAGCAGGTGCAGCTTGCCCGACTCTTTCTTAATGGCAAAAATCAACAGGTCATTGGCACACTGGTTAATAAAATGGAAAAGGCCAGTGAGCAGTTGAATTTTGAAGCTGCGGCTCGCTATCGAGACCAAATTAACGTTTTACGCAAAGTGCAAGAGCGACAATGGGTTGCGGGTACCCAGGACGAAATGGACGTATTTGGTTTTGCGGTACGTGGCAATATGGCTTGTATTCAAGTGATGTTTATCCGTGACAGCCAATTATTGGGGAGCAAATCGTATTTCCCCAAAGTGCCTGCCGCAGCTACCGAAGACGAGATCTTTGAGTCCTTCTTCCTCCAGTTTTATTTGTCTGGCAATAAGATCATTCCCAAGCAGATTGTAATCCCTCGTACGTTATCGGAAGAACACAGCATCCTTGAAGTGTTAAGTGAAGAAGCCAAGCGCAAAGTTAAGTTGTTCAAAGGGGCGAGAGAAGAAAAACGTCGCTACCTGAGTTTGGCGCAAACGAATGCTGAAAATGCGTTAGATGCCCAATATAGCCAGCAGAAATCTGTGCACGCGCGATACCTGGCCCTGGAAGACATACTTGATCGGGATGAACCCATTCAGCGAATGGAATGCTTTGATATTAGCCATACGTCGGGGCAGCAAACCGTGGCCTCTTGCGTGGTATTTAATCGCGAAGGCCCGCTGAAAAGTGATTATCGTCGATACAATATCGAAGGGATCACCCCAGGCGATGATTATGCTGCCATGGCTCAGGCCCTGAAACGCCGATATAAGAATGTACAGGAAGTGAGTAAGATCCCAGACATTCTGTTTATCGACGGGGGTAAGGGACAGTTGGGACAGGCAGAAGCATTTTTTGAAGACTGGCCTGTCGATAAAAAGCCGTTACTGGTAGGGGTAGCGAAAGGGACAACGCGGAAACCGGGTCTTGAAACGCTCATTCTTGCTGGTTCCCATGAAACTTTGCCTATGGAAAGTCACTCGCCGGCCCTGCATTTGATTCAGCACATACGTGACGAGTCACACCGTTTCGCCATTACCGGCCACAGGAATCGCCGACAAAAGGTGAAAAACACCTCTAGCCTGGAAGATATTCCAGGAATAGGCGCCAAGCGTCGTCAGAGTTTGCTCAAATACATGGGCGGCTTGCAAGGGCTTAAAAAAGCCAGCAAAGATGAAATTGCCAATGTGCCTGGCATTAGCCAGGAGCTGGCTGAAACAATATACGATCACCTGCATCTTTGAGGATGTGTAAAATCGCAGGCGTGGTAACATGCCTCCATTACGTGATGTCATTATTTTTAAACGAGAAGTAATTTATGTGGACGGTACCTAATATCATCACGATTTTTCGTGTTGTGCTTATTCCAGTGTTTGTCGCGGTGTATTTTCTTGACTGGAAGTGGGCAAAAGAGGCCGGCGCATTTGTTTTCTGGCTAGCGGCCATAACCGATTGGTTCGATGGTTATCTTGCTCGTAAACTGAAGCAGAGCACGCCATTTGGCGCGTTTTTAGACCCGGTAGCTGACAAACTTATCGTCGCTACGGCGCTGATCATGATTACCCATACCTATGGGACGTTATGGATCACGATTCCGGCGATTGTGCTGATGGTACGAGAAATCTATATTTCAGCCTTGCGCGAGTGGATGGCCCAGCGTGGTTATAGTGATACGGTAAAAGTCAGTTTTATTGGAAAAGCAAAGACCATGGCGCAGATGTTAGCACTGATAGGGCTATTATCTGGTCTTGAAACTTTTATGGGCTTTCCAATTTATTGGGTTACATTAGGTTATATCCTGCTTTATATTGCCGCAGTGCTGTCAATTTGGTCTATGCTGGTATACACCTCAGCGGCCTGGAAGCACCTCGCTGGACGTCACGGCTGATTACGTTTGTTTGTCTCTTGCACAATGCGGGTAAAAAAAAAGCAAACAGACAGGAAATTAGGTATTTAGGTGTATTTTGATGGTTTTTGCTGTTGACAGTTTTATCCGGGTAGGTAGAATGCACCCCACGTTTTACGGAGCACCTCAGTAAAACGCTGATGAAGCTAGAAATAGCATCATGCAGACTTAGCGGGAATAGCTCAGTTGGTAGAGCACGACCTTGCCAAGGTCGGGGTCGCGAGTTCGAATCTCGTTTCCCGCTCCAAAATGGCGGAATGGCAGAATGGCTATGCAGCGGATTGCAAATCCGTGGATCTCGGTTCGACTCCGGGTTCCGCCTCCATTATTTGTTGCTCACGCAACAGCAGGGTCCAACCTGTACCTGTCCTAGCGACAACCCAATGCCCGGGTGGTGAAATTGGTAGACACAAGGGATTTAAAATCCCTCGCTGGTAACAGCGTGCCGGTTCAAGTCCGGCCCCGGGCACCATTTATCTTACCTAAATCTAATCCTGATATTTCTGTACATATTTTACACTTGTTTAAGTCATGGGAAAAATCATATTTTCAGTGTCTTACAAGCAACATCCGCTATATTTTTCGCTTTTTTGACGATAATTGGCTGTATTTTTAGGATGAATCTTCGTATAGTGTGGAAATCGTGCAGTTTTGTGTACAGCCGTTCTGAGAAGGGTCTGAATGAATCAAATATTGGTGTCAGCAGCAAATTTACAGCAGCAGTTATCTGAACAACCAATTACTATACTCCGCGCGTTGATGTCCGATCCGATTAACGGAACGGCAGATATCAGAGACTCCCAACTTCTTCCCGGCACCATTGATGTCGATATCGATGCCGAAGGGAGCGACCACAGCAGCGGACTACCACATACAAATTTATCGGCAGAAGCTTTTTCGAGTTTGTTGAGTCAGTTGGGGTTAAACAATAATTCCGATGTAGTCATTTATGACAACCGGGGTATATTTAGTGCGCCAAGATTGTGGTGGATGATGAAAGCGCTGGGCCATCAAAAAGTGAGATTACTCAATGGCGGCTGGCCTGCCTGGGAAGCCACCGGGCTCTCGGAATCAAAGCATATCTCAACCGAGAGCAGCACGAGTAATTATCAAGCCGTTGTGCCAGGTAAAGCCTGGTTTGCGAATGCCGAACACGTTTTAGCGGCAATTAACACTGAAACACAAATTGTTGATGCGCGAAGTGCAGCACGTTTTCATGGCCAGGTCGACGAGCCTAGAGCTGGCGTTCGGCGTGGCCATATTCCCGGTTCATACAATCTGCCATTCCAGTCTGTACTTGAGAATGGTAAATTTAAAGAGGTGTCGGCGTTAGAAGCACTGTTTGCTGAAACTCAGATTAGCCTTGATAAACCAATTATTTGTAGCTGCGGTTCAGGTGTAACCGCATGCGTTATTGGTATGGCTGCATTACTATGTGGTGCCACTGATGTTCGTGTTTACGATGGCGCCTGGTCAGAATGGGGCGCAAATTCACACTTTCCTGTGGAGGTATAAGGATGGGTAATAAGCCACGGGTTGTAGTGTTAACCGGTGCAGGTATCTCTGCTGAGTCAGGATTACGAACCTTCCGTGACAGCAATGGCCTTTGGGAAAACCATAAGGTTGAAGATGTTGCCACGCCTGAAGCTTACGCAGCGAATCCGGAACTGGTCTACAAGTTTTACAATGCACGCAGAGCACAACTTCAGGAGCCTTCCGTTGTTCCCAATGCAGCTCATGAAGCACTTGCACGGTTAGAAAAGCAAATTGGCAAAGATTTTCTGTTGGTAACCCAGAACGTTGATGACTTACATGAACGGGCGGGTAGTCAGCGCATGATCCACATGCATGGGAAATTATTGTCAGCCAGGTGTATTAACTCTGGTGAAAGTCACCGTTGGGAAGCATCCTTCGACGAAACGACACCGTGCCCATGCTGCAAGCCCTCTGGCGTATTACGGCCCGATATCGTTTGGTTTGGCGAAATGCCGCTTAAAATGGACGACATCATCCTCGCTCTCACAAAAGCCGATTTGTTTATTTCTATTGGTACATCGGGGCAGGTTTATCCGGCAGCGGGGTTCGTTCAGGTAGCAAAAGACAGCGGTGCACGCACGGTAGAGTTAAACCTTGAACCGAGCGACGGCTTCGATATGTTCGACGAGTCCTATCATGGTCCAGCGTCTAAAGTGGTTCCGAATTTTGTTGAGAGTTTGCTTGAAGAGTTATCTCTAGCCGCCACCCTGTAGTTTATGTTTCCCTATCTAGAAGAATTTATCACTATCGCGCTGGTACACTTAGTCGCGGTAGCCAGTCCGGGTCCGGATTTTGCGGTTGTTGTTCGGCATAGTGTTGCTTATGGTCGCCGTATTGCCATGGTTACCAGTGTGGGAATAGGGCTTGCCATTCTTGTTCACGTTGCCTATTCCCTAATTGGCGTAAGCGTATTATTAACCACAACACCCTGGCTGTATCGTGCCTTTACTTATTTAGCTGCAGCGTATTTGTTGTATTTGGCTATAGGCGCTCTTCGTAGCGGCCCGCCTGATAAAACGTCGCCAACGGGGAATCTTAGGAATAAAGCTGCATCGCCAGATATTTCCGCAGCAAAAGCGTTTCGAATCGGTTTTTTGACCAACGGGCTGAATCCGAAAGCGACCTTGTTTTTTCTTTCGCTCTTCACCGTCATTATTAATCCTCAAACCCCCGTTATGATAAAACTGGGATATGGCATTTATTTGTCTGCGGCAACGGCAGCGTGGTTTTGTATGCTGTCATGGTTGTTAAGTACCAGTCGTGTTGCCAGAATTATCGGTGAAAAGGGCTATTGGCTCGACCGTACCATGGGCGTACTGCTCGTCGGCTTGGCCATGAAACTTGTCCTGCTTTAGTAGGCAAATCGGCCTCCTGCGGTATAATCCGCCCATCAAAATATTAAGAAGTGTCTCGTGTCTGCATCAAACAAACCTCCATTTAATACTGCTTTAAACGATCGCTATAAAATCATTAAAGAAAAAGGGCAGTTCGATTTTAAACAGATTTCCCGGGTTGCCATTGCTTTGTTAAAAGCGAATATCTGGCCGCTCATCTCTGCCTGTTCGGTGATCGTTTTTACTGTGCTTGCTTTTGCTTTACTCATTGCCAATAGTTTTCCCCTAGAGGAACTCACGGGTATGCCTGCACAGCAGCAAGGTATTCTTGATATTGCGATGATTATTATTGTGGCGCCGCTATCAGCGGGACTTTCGGTAATGGGAATTAACATCGCTAGACGGCAAAAAGTCACCATGACGGATATCTTTAAATTTGTATCCTGGGTATTGCCCTTAGCACTCGCTCAACTGCTTATTTCCGTGCTGGTTCAGCTCGGTTTGGCCGTATTAATCATTCCCGGGCTTTACGTTTTTGTTGCCTCTACGTTCACACTGCCTCTTATTGCCGATAAAAAGATGGGCGTACTTCAGGCTGTAATGGCTTCCTGCCGGGCAGTTAATCAATATTTGTTATCATTTATTGTTCTTTTTGTGATTTTTCTCGTATTGTTTCTGCTGAGTATTTTTACTTTTGGCCTGGGTTTTTTGGTGATCATGCCACTGTACTTCGTGGTAACCGGACTGCTTTACACAACCATTTTTGATACAGCAGAAGACCAACGGGCATTGACGGGTGATAGACAGGAGTCGACTTTCGATGCATAAAAGAGAAACCATGAATATTGTGTTAATTACCGTTGCCATTTTACTGGTTATCGTGATTAACGCCTGGATCATGTCTTCCAGAGAGCCTGATATTCTTGATATTCCTATCACCGAACAGGCCGATGAGCCTGTACCTGACTTTATCGATATCGAAAACGTACAGGAAAAGAAAGAAGCCTTTTTCAATTATCTTCGTCCTGAAGTAGAAAAGCAAAACGAGTACCTACTTTCTTTACGTCACTACATTCAAACTCTCCAGCGTCAAATTTCATTAGGCGAAACGTTAACTGAAGATGATCAGGAACGGGTTGTCTGGTTGGTTAATGAGTATAAAGTTGATGAAGATGCTGAAATTGATGATCAATTACAGACGCTCTTGCGTCGGGTTGATATATTACCGGTGTCGCTGGTACTGGCTCAGGCAGCGAATGAATCGGCATGGGGAACCAGTCGATTTGCACGCAAAGGTTATAATTTTTTTGGTCTCTGGTGTTTTCGTAAAGGCTGTGGATTTGTCCCGGCACGCCGTACTGAAGGGGCTGATCACGAGGTAGCCAAGTTCCCTAATTTATCAAAGGCTACCTATACCTACATGCGCAATATTAACCGTCACAATGCCTATAAAGAGCTGCGTACTATTCGAAGTACACTCAGATCGAATCAATTACCAGTGACAGGTGTCGCGTTAGCCGAAGGGCTGATGAATTACTCAGAGCGGGGCATAGCTTACGTAGAGGAGCTACAGGCTATGATTCGTTACAACAGGGATTACATGTAGTGAAAATGGTGTTGTCTGCAGCATTAGTGCTGCTCTTTGCAGGTAATGTTTACGCCGAAGTCATTCAGGTTGAATATAGTCGGTTTTATAGTCATGTTAAAAAGCTCGACGGCGAAGACACGCAAGCATTGCAGTTTGCATTTGGTTTTCAGCGTGTGGGTGAAGGGCGCTTGTGCGAAATAAATAACGCGAAGATTGTTACCGATAAACAGACACTGCCACTTGAGGTTTCTGAGGAATATCGTTTCACGGTACCATCGGAAAAAGTGTTAAAAATGGCTGAAGCCTTTGTCGAAATCGATTTGGCTGAGGCCGCCAATTTATGTGATATGTCTGTACAGCTTGAAACAAAGACCGCATATTTGAAGACGCGTTATAGCAAAGAAGAGTTGACGTATTTGCTTGAACAATACCGTTCTTTTTTCAATGAAATGGGCAGTTTCTTGTCTTTTATGATGCCAACTGTAGATGGACTAAATATCCAGTTCGCTGATAACAATATCAGTATGCCGGTGAAAGATGCACCGAACATCAATATGGGAACACAAATGCTGTCAGCCGAATGGATTGAGAGCAGTAAAGGATTAGTTCTGCCCGAAAAGCCGTTTCGAATTACGGCAAAAGCAACAAAATAAGCAGTATTAATAACGCCAAACCTTATTGTTCGGCGTTCTCAATATTATCAAGATCTTCTACTTCGATTTCTTTGCTTTCAATGACAAGCTGATACTTTATCTGCTCTGCAAGCCGGGCAACAGTTCGTTCGCCTTCCTGACACAACTCTTCTGCACGATGAAATTCCATCAATCCCACATCGGAAAGATAAGGTTCGATGAGAACGTCGGGTGGATCGCCAGCAAGGCGTGAGCGGGTCACTCTTGCCTGTAAGATCTCAAGAGAACTGGTCATCACACCCAAAATACTTGGTGGCTGAGGCGCAGTCTCTTTCTCGTCGTGAGAAAACCACTGCTTCACCATGCTGGTACTTTTAGAGAAGAAATCATCATTTTTCTTCTGCAGTTTCTCGTGTTCTTCGGCAGGCTTATCGAGCCGTTGTGGTTTAAAGTCTGCGTTCAGATTAACCGCGATAACAAAATCAGCGCCCAACTGTCGACAAAGATTTACTGGAACCGGATTCACTACAGCACCATCCACCAGCCAGCGATCCTGATAAGACACCGGACTGAACAAAGCCGGGATGGCACACGACGCCTGTACGCATTTATCTAACGGCCCTTGAGAGAACATAACCTCACGACCGGAATATAAATCCGTCGCGACACACGCGAACGGTTTTTGCATTTCTTCAAAGGTCGGGGCACAAAATTCGTCAGCGAGTTTGGTAAATACCTTTTCACCGCTGGCAATACCACCTTTTCGAATGCCAACTCCCATTAAGGCTAAAATCTGCCATTCAGTCAGCGAGCAAGCCCATTCTTTGAGTGGCTCTAGTTTACCACTGGCATAGGCCGCGCCCACATAGGCACCGATGGAGCATCCTGCAACCACATCAATCTTTACACCCAGCTTTTCCAGCGCTTGAATGATGCCAATGTGTGTCCATCCTCTGGCCGCGCCAGCACCCAGGGCAAGTCCTATTTTCATGTGTTAATCCGCCAGGTTGACAATTTGCACGTCTGAACGATTTTCTTCTGCCAGCTCGTCTTTAAATTCAGGCGCATCAAATGCGGTATCACCATCGGCAACAGGCGCACCTGTTGTCTGAATAGCTGCGAAATCATACAGGTTTTTATCGGCCAGGTGAGACGGCGCAACGTTCTGAATCGCCCTGAACATGGATTCAATTCTGCCAGGAAAACGTTTATTCCAGTCTTGAAGCATCATTTTAATGTTCTGTCTTTGTAGGTTTTCTTGCGAACCACAGAGATTACAGGGAATGATTGGGAATGATGCTGCGTCTGAGTATTTCTGAATGTCTTTTTCACTGCAATAGGCAAGAGGACGGATAACAATATGTTCGCCATTATCGCTAACAAGCTTCGGTGGCATGGCTTTGAGTTTTCCACCATGGAACATATTCAAAAACAAAGTTTCCAACATGTCGTCACGATGATGCCCCAATGCGATTTTGGTTGCGCCTAATTCTTTGGCAGTGCGATAGAGTATGCCACGGCGCAGTCGCGAGCACAGAGAACAGGTCGTTTTACCCTCAGGGATCTTATCTTTCACAATGGAGTAGGTGTCTTCTTCTACGATTTTATAATCGATGCCCAGTGATGCCAGGTATTCCGGTAAAACGTGCTCAGGAAACCCGGGTTGCTTTTGGTCAAGATTCACCGCCACGATATCAAAGTGGATCGGCGCAATTTTTCGTAAGAAAAGGAGAATGTCTAGCATGGTGTAGCTGTCTTTACCCCCTGACAGACACACCATGACTTTATCTCCGTCTTCAATCATCTTGAAGTCATCAATGGCTTTACCCACGTTACGACGCAAGCGCTTCTGCAACTTATTGAAATTGTACTTCTGTTTGCTTTCGGCGCTGTGGCTCGATGTACCGGATTTGGCTGATGTTAATTGATTCATGACACTTCAGAATTGACGATGGGAAAAATAAAAGTGGCATTATACAAAACGAAGGGCGCTGCCGCCATAGAGAGTCGTGCGGCAGCGTGAATACCTTACCTGATAGGCGAGACAAATCCGTCGGGTTTAATAGCGAGGACATCACAATTTAAGCTGTCGAGTACGTGTTCAGCCGTGTTGCCAATGAACGCAGCAGATAGTCCGGTGCGGCCAACCGTGCCAATAACCACCAACTCAGCATTTAACTGTTCACTAATGCGTGACACCGCTTTTTCTGGCAGGCCTTCAATAACGTGACAGTTGGCAATACCAATACCGTATTTTGCACTGTGGGCTTCCATCTCTTTCAGATGATGGTCCCTTACGGAGTTTTGATAGGTTTGGGCGTTAAAATCCGGGATTTCAATGGCAATATTCAACGGTGTAGACGGGTAAGCATTTGCCAAATGCACCTGACCACTTAGCATGTTGGCATAGTCGGTGGCGACAACCGTAATCTTGTTATTCAGTTCGGCATGTTCTTTATCTTCAGTACCTACATTGACTGCTGCAACCACAGTGCCATTTTCTGGCCACACATGGTCTTTTACCAGCAACACTGGGGTGGGGCACTTACGGAGTAAGTTCCAATCTGTGGGTGTGAAAATGACGGTGCTGAGTTCGTGATGCTGCCGGGTTGACTTAACTACAAGATCAACATTTTGTTCTACCGCAAAGCGAATAATGGCTTCGTATCTTTTGTCATTCCAGACGACAGACACTTTTACTGGGCATCCGTCATAGTGACTGAATGTATTTTCAGCCCATTGCTTGCGATCATTGGTTACCGCTTTTCGCATTGCCTCTCGCTCAGCGCGTGTGAGCATGGTGGTCATGTCGTAAGAAAAGTCATAAACAACCAGCAATGCATGGACTTCAGCACCGGTTTTATTAGCGATTTCAATGGCTCTTGAAAGGGCGGGCTGTTCGGATTTGTCCGGTTGGACAACGGCGAGAATGCGGTTGTAAGTGATCATGACGTCCCTCCTTAGTCTATGGACTGCGATACGGCTTACATCTTTAGTATAGTAAACCGCCCAGGAGAGACGTTGTTTCAGATCAATAGACTGTTCGGATATCAGTCAACGCAGGTAGTGGGGATATCCATAGAGTGTAACCGTTTATCCATGCCCTCAAAATCCAAAATGGTGATCAGCTTGCCGTCGACTTTTATGATCCCTTCTTTTTGGAAACGGGTTAGCAAGCGGCTGATGGTTTCTACCGTCAGGCCAAGATAATTACCAATTTCGTTTCTAGTCATACTTAGATTAAACTGGCGATGAGAAAAGCCGCGCTCTTCAAAACGACCAGAAAGGTGAGCAATAAAGTAAATCAATCGCTCTTCTGCGGTGCGTTTATTCAATAACATCATCATTTGATGATCTTGCTTGATTTCAGCACTCATAAAGCGCATGACCTGGTTTCGCAACTTAGGAAACTGTTCTGACATCTTTTCCAGCGTGGCATAGGGAAGTTCACAAACCATGGCCGTTTCCAGCGCCTGGGTATAACTCTGATGCGTATCGTCGCGTAATCCATCGAAACCGATAATGTCACCCGGAAAGTGGAAACTAATAATTTGCTCTTCACCTTCTCTGTCGGTCACAAATGATTTGAAAGAGCCAGCACGTACAGCGTACAAGGACGTGAATTTATCACCCGCTTCAACCAAGGTGTCATGTTTATGAAGCGGCTTTTTTCGTTCAACGATATCGTCCAGCGATTCAATTTCAGTTTTGTTTAAAGCAACTGGAAGACATAAGTGACTAAAACTGCAGTTTTGACAGTGGATAGAGAAATCCGAACGCTTTTGCATGCTTACTTACCATTTTTACGTAACTGCTTTTAAAAACTACTGACTGCCCGCCATAAAATATAAAGCGCGTATATCAGCAGACTCAATGCGATTAGTTGCCGTACCATCGGCTGTCTGAATCCTTTAAGGACCCAGTTCGCTCCTGCCCAGGTGGCAAGTAACGCGGGAAGTGTACCTAATCCAAACCCCGCCATGATCACCGCGCCAGAAAAGGCTGTACCAGACGCTAATGCCCAGGTGAGAGTGGAATAAACCAGCCCACACGGTAACCACCCCCAAATCATACCATAAGGAATAGCGGAGAGAGGAGACCTGAAAGGTAAAAAACGTTTAGCGGTTGGCTGTATAGATTTCCATAAATGACTGCCTAGCTTCTCAATATGAATAATGCCTCTCCACCAGTTGCCAAGATAACACGCCATAGATAACAGCATGATTCCACTTAGAATAGCGAGGATCGGCCCCGATAATGGCAGGTACTTTTTGGCGATTTGCGCAACTGCCCCGGTAATTGCACCAGCCAGAATATAACTGGTAATGCGACCAAAGTTGTAGGCCAGAGCATAAGGAAAGCCATTGGCATTTCTGGGAATTGCACCAGAAAGCGCAATTGAAACGCCACCACACATGCCAATGCAATGGACACCACCGGCAATACCAACCAAAAAGGCCGATAGAAAAGAAAACTCACTCATTCAGCTTCTTTCGTTCTTCAGCGAGTTTTTTCTCTTCGGGCGACAGGTCATCGTCAAAGAGTATGCTGTACCCCTGACGATCGAGATCCTCGAACTGATTAGATTTCACAGCCCAAAAGAATACCCCGATAGCAATAGCCACAATGATAATGGCCAGCGGAATTAGTACATAAATTATACTCATAAGAATTACTTTAACAGTTTGGTAGAATTAGTCACCACAATAATGCTGCTGAGGCTCATGCCAATAACGGCCATCCAGGGCGTTAAAATGCCACTGACTGCAAAGGGTAATACAATCAGGTTATAGCCAATGGCCCACGCCATATTCTGGCGGATTACACGTTTCACCCGGCTCGCCATGCTCAACAAATGACGCATCAACGTAAGCTTCTCATTGAGGAAAATCACATCAGCGGCGCTTCTGGCAATGTCTGTAGCATTGCCAACCGCCACCGAAACATCCGCGGCAGCCAGTACTGGCGCATCATTGATTCCATCTCCCATCATCAAAATGTGCTCATTAGCTGCCTGGCGCGCATGTACAACATTGAGTTTATCTTCTGGACTGTTTCCACCTATGGCTTCATCAATGTGTAATTGCGCGGCAATGTCGTCTACGTTTTGCTGGATATCACCGCTCAACAACACTTTTTTGTAGTTCGAAAACGCGCTTAGTACGTCTTCAGCATCCGATTTTATTTGATCAGTCACTCTGAATGCGGCAAGGCATTTATCATTCGACACAAGGTATACATTAGCGATTATCGGAATTTCTAACTTATCGCAGGCTGTAAAACGTGCTGAGCCCGCTTTGTAACATTGGCCATGTATATCGCCTTCGATTCCTTTACCCGCCGTTATCGTCACATTCGTTACCGGAGCAAGATCGTCTGCGCTAAATGCGGCGGCGATAGGGTGCTCTGAACGGGATTCCAACGACGCCATCACGTGCATGATAAAGTCTTGTTGTTCTTTATCAGCAAACCAGCATTCGGTGATGGCAAAACGACCCTCTGTCAGTGTGCCGGTTTTGTCCATCACAACGGTAGTTATACTGGCGAGTTGCTCTAGGGCATCGGCTCGCTTTAGTAATATTCCCTGCTTGTTAAGCGTCGCCATGGCGCAGGTAAGTGCAGTGGGGGTTGCTAACCCAAGCGCGCAAGGGCAGGTTGCAACCAATACGGAAATCGTGATCCAAAATGTACGCGGATCGTCTTGCCAGTACCAGTAAGCGAAGGTCAGCGCTGCAATGAAAAGTACCAACGATACAAACAAGCTGGAAAATCTATCCGCTAACTGCGCGACCTTGGGTTTTGAAGCCATAGCAACACTTTGCAGGCGGATAATTTGGTTAACCAGCGCATGTTTGAGCGTTTGCGTAACGTGTATTGTTACGCTGTTATTGAGATTATTGGTACCACCAAAAATCGTGTCGCCGACGGTTTTTCTGCTCGGGTTGAACTCACCCGTAAGCATAGATTCATCAAATTCGCTGCTGCCATCCACAATGATGCCGTCGACAGGCACCGTCTCTCCGGCTTTTATCACCACGGTATCGTTAATTTTTAACGCTTTGGCAAGGCTTTGCACCAATGTGCCGTCGGCGTTTAGTTTATTCGCCGTAACCGGTATGTATTGCAGCATATTGGCAGAGATTTGCGCCGCTCGATGACGGCTTCGGTGTTCGAGAAACCGACTGAGCAAAAGCAGAAAGATGAACATGCAGATGCTTTCGAAAAATACATCGCCGCCACCGGAAATGGTTGCCCAGGTGCCAGACAAATACGTAGCGAACACCGCAATGGTGACGGGTACATCCATATTCACGCTGCGGGCCGCTAGCGCTTTCAGTGCCCCCAGATAAAACGTACTGCCTGAATAAAATACGACGGGTGTGGTAAGCACTAACGCAATCCAGTGAAAGTAAGACACCGTTTGTGGATCCATCGCATCCAGAAGATCAAAATACAGCGCGGCGGCAAGCATCATAACTTGCATGGTCATCAGGCCAGCTAACCCCAGCTTTTTCAGGAATTGCTTATCTTCAGCTTTGTAAGTGGCTTCATGTTGGTCGGGCTGAAAAGGTAATGCTGGGTAACCAATACGCTGAAGCGATGCCATAATTTGGCTTAGCGATAGTGTATCGGGCTCCCAGGTCACGACGGCCCGCCGTTGCGCCACATTAACTGCGATTTGTTTTATACCGCTTACCTTTGATAACTGCTTTTCAATTAGCCAGCCGCAGGCTGCACAGGTAATTCCTTCGAGAGTAAATTCTATTTGCTTGTGCTTACCTTCGTCGTAGACAAATTCTTCCTGGAGTGCCGGTTCGTCATAAAGTACTAATTTATCAAGTGCACTTTCAGGTGAAGTAGTGCCTTTCGCGGCGGGCTCGGTACGAAATTGATAGTAATCTTCCAGGCCGTTATCAACAATGGCTTCGGCGACAGCTAAACAACCCGGACAGCAAAATTGTCTGGGCTCACCAAGGACAATTGTGGAGAAAAGCTGACGGTGGTCGTTCGGTTCCCCACAATGATAGCAAGATTCAGTACTCACGGATTAAAGGGGATCTTCTGAGATTGTGGCAATAAAACGGTATTTTGAATCTTCCAGGCTTCATCGATTGGGGTAAGGCTGATTCGCCACTTTCCGTCGAGTACGGCTTCAGTGGTTCCCCGATAAACACCCGACGCATCCCGGGTTAAGAGGAGTTCGGTATCCCGTTCAGCCAGGGTAACGTGATAAAACGCAATTTTGAGCGCCGTACCTTCTTGCGGTATACCTGAATGAAATTTCACTGAAACCCGGTTATTTTCTACTATTAAATCGGTGGTGAAATTCAGTCGGCGCGCTGCTTCGACTTTATCGAGCCTTGCATTGATGGCTTTACCTTCTTTGTAGTAATCATCGATGACCAGCGTATCTTGTGTAGACGTTGCAAAATGGATCAGAAAACCACTCATTATGACGGTGATAACCGGCACGGCGATAAGGAACCACGGCCAGAACTGTTTGTACCAGGGAGTTTGCATAACACTTCACATTCAATTAATGCCCGGAATGAGCGCCAAGACTAAAGGATTAACCACGGTTATTTTATGATTTCTATCAATATTATTCCCATTCTCCCACAAAAAAGCCCCGCAAACACGGGGCTTTTAGTGTGCTGTCAGCGTTTAATGAGACAGGCTGTATACATAGGTTGCTACAACGTGAATTTTATCGTCACCCAAGGTTTTCTTGAATGAAGGCATCACGCCGTTACGACCATAAGTCAGGGTGTCAGTAACAGATTGCTCAGTGGAACCGTACAACCAGACATTGTCTGTCAGGTTCGGGGCACCCAGCATTTGGTTACCTTTACCGTCCATACCGTGACAAGCTGCACACACCATGAAACGTGCCTTACCTGCATCAATTAGAGCGGTCATTTCAGGTTCTTGTTCACGGCCACTTAAACTAAGCACATACGCAACCGTTTCCTTGATACCTTGTTCGCCCATGGCGTCAATCCAGGCGGGCATGATAGGGCGACGGCCAAGCATCAATGTTTCTTTGATCTTCGCACCACTGCCACCATATAACCAGTCGTCATCGGTGAGGTTAGGGAAGCCAACGTTCGCACCACGGGCGTCGGAGCCGTGACACTGCGCACAGTTTTGTAAAAACAGACGCTGACCGATTTTCACCGCTTCCGGATCGTTGACCAGTTCTTCAACCGGTACTTTGGCATACTCTTCAAAAATTGGGTCGTACACGTCAGCGGCTTTGTCGAGTTCACGATCGTACTCAACCAGCAACCCTTCTTCTTTGGCATCTGCGCGCGCTTGCGCCGATTCTTCTAAAGAAAGTACACCTTGGTTGGAGCTTTTCCAGCCCAAGAGGCCCTGATACGCACCCAGGCCCGGGTATAGCGCCAGATAAATAAAACCCCACACGATTGTGATGTAAAAAAGGATGGTCCACCAGCGAGGGAGTTGATTGTTAATCTCTTCAATTCCATCGAAAGCGTGGCCCATAGACTCACCTTCAGGCACACCTGTTTTGTTGGCCAGCGCCCAACGCAACAGGAAGAAGCATCCGATGATGAGACCCAGTGTTATCACTGAAATCCATATTGTCCAAAACGTGGTCATGAGTTCAAGACTCCTGCTTATTTTTTTGCGATTCTTCTTTTTCTTCGTCAGCAAACGGTAGGTTGGCGGCTTCGTCGAATCTTTGTTTATTTCGACCGTTAAATGCCCACCAAACTACGCCAACAAAGGATACAAACACGACGACAGTAAATATGCTGCCTGCAATTCCCTGATCCATAATCAATTCAGATATGTGCCGAGGGATTGAAGGTATGCAATAAGAGCCTGCATTTCTGTTTTGCCCTTAACTGCGTCTTGTGCACCAGCAATATCTTCATCGGTATAAGGCACACCGAATCCGCGGAACACTTCCATTTTCTTGGCAGTGTCTTCACCCGTCAGGGTGTTTTCCGCCAGCCAGGGGAAGCCCGGCATATTGGATTCAGGAACCACGTTACGAGGATTAAGCAGGTGAACGCGATGCCATTCATCACTGTATCGACCGCCTACGCGAGCCAGATCTGGCCCCGTACGTTTAGACCCCCACAGGAAGGGATGCTCCCAAACAGATTCACCGGCTACTGAGTAATGGCCATAACGTTCAGTTTCAGCCCGAAACGGACGAATCATCTGACTGTGACAACCTACACATCCTTCACGAATGTAAATATCACGGCCTTCCAGTTGAAGTGCGGTATAAGGCTTAAGGCCTTTTACCGGCTCAAGCACTTGCTGCTGAAACATCAGCGGCATGATTTGCACCAAGGCACCGAAGCTGATTGCAATAAGAATTAGAACGGTTAACAGGCCGACGTTCTTTTCAATTAACTCATGTGGATTTTTCACAACAACGTCTCCTTATGCTGCTTGCGCTGCTGGCTCAGGTGCAATGCTGCCTTTCGGCGCACGTACCGTTTTCCAGGTGTTATAAGCCATCACCAGCATACCGGCTACCACGAACACACCACCGATGAAACGAACCACATAGAAAGGATAGGATGCTTCAAGCGACTCAACAAAACTGTAGGTTAGCGTGCCGTCAGCATTAACTGCACGCCACATCAAACCTTGCAGAACACCCGACATCCACATGGCGACGATGTACAGCACCACGCCGATGGTGGCTAACCAGAAGTGCACGTTAACCAGCTTGGTTGAGTACATGGCCCGTTGTCCAAACAGTACTGGGATGAGGTGGTAAATAGAACCAATCGATACCATGGCAACCCAGCCCAGAGCACCGGAGTGTACGTGACCAATGGTCCAGTCTGTGTAGTGAGACAGGGCGTTTACGGTTTTGATTGCCATCATTGGTCCTTCGAAGGTAGACATACCGTAGAACGACAGTGAAACAATGAGGAAACGCAGAACGGGATCAGTGCGGAGTTTATGCCATGCACCAGATAGGGTCATGATACCGTTGATCATGCCGCCCCAGGAGGGAACAAACAGGATCACTGACATCACCATACCCAAAGACTGAGTCCAATCTGGCAGCGCGGTGTAGTGCAAGTGGTGTGGACCCGCCCAGATATACAGTGAAATGAGTGCCCAAAAGTGAATAATGGAAAGTCGGTAAGAATAAACCGGGCGACCTGCTTGTTTTGGCACGAAGTAGTACATCATGCCTAAGAAACCAGCAGTCAGGAAAAAACCAACCGCGTTGTGGCCATACCACCATTGCATCATGGCATCCACTGCACCTGCATACAGTGAGTAAGATTTAGTGAACGACACCGGAATCGCCATGCTGTTACCAATATGCAGAACAGCAACCGTTAGCATGAATGCGCCAAGGAACCAGTTAGCTACGTATATGTGGGACACTTTTCGAATAATGATGGTACCGAAAAAGTTGATGATATACGCGAGCCATACCAAGGTGATTAAAATATCAATTGGCCACTCTAATTCAGCATACTCTTTACTGGCGGTGATACCGAACGGTAAAGTAACCACAGCGGCAACGATAACCGCCTGCCATCCCCAGAACGTAAAGGCAGCGAGCTTGTCGCTGAATAAACGCACTTGAGACGTTCGCTGCACGATGTAATAAGAGGTAGCAAACAGCGCACATCCGCCGAAAGCGAAGATTACCGCGTTCGTGTGTAACGGTCTTAAGCGCGAGAAGGTTAACCAGGGTGTATCGAAGTTGAGGGCGGGTGCAAACAATTGTGCTGCAATAAAAGCTCCCAGGCCCATGCCGATAATACCCCAGACAATAGTCATGATGGTAAATTGCCTGACAACTTTATAGTTGTAGTCAGGTTGTGCTTGGCTTATTTCACTCATTTGATTGATATTCCACTTCAATGGTAAATGGGTTTCCAACTGCCACTTTTAGGCTTTAATGCAAGTTGCAGGCTAAACACTGAACCTTTTATTAAGTGTGGTGTTTTTGTACAGGTCAGCTGGTAGGCGGATAATAAGATTTTTATTAACAAAAAGATACCATAAACTAGTCGCGGTTGATCTCCGTCAAAAGTATCATTGAACCACGAAAGAATAGGATGTTTTTTTCACATGATTACAACAAATAAAGCGAAGAAACTTCTGGTTCCCACACTGATATTAGCCATAGCCATTCTCGTTTATTGCACCCAGTACTTTCGCATAACGCCAACCCCATCAAAGGGTTTAGGCAATCAGTGTGAGTTTGTCAATCTGCATTGCAGTATCGTAATGAAAAACGACAATATTGATGCGGAATTTGCTCAATCACCGGTTGTCGAAGAATCGATAACCGTTAACTTGTCGTTACCACTTTCAAAACAAGTGCAAAGTATCTGGATTGAAGGGGTAAACATGTATATGGGTAAGATTCCCGTGCTAGCCGAACAACAGGACAATGGCGATTGGTCAGGTTGGTTTATGCTGGGGAGTTGTTCAGAGCCGACTATGCGCTGGAAGATGCTCATCCATGTAGAAAATGAAGAGACACCCTATGTGATGTTTTTTGAAACAAAAATGCCCTGACATCGCAGGGCATTTTTAATGCAAGGATTAACTTCGTAAACTGGTTACATTTGAGAATGCATATAAAGCTGAAGGCCTAAGCGCTTGATGAGGCCAAGTTGTTGCTCTAACCAGTGGGCGTGGTCAACTTCTGTATCGTCCAGTAGTTCAACCAAGATGTCACGGGTAACGTAATCGCTCTCTTGTTCACACAAGGCTATGACTTCTTTTAGCTTTGCATCGACTTCGTACTCAACACGAAGGTCACTTTCCAACATAGAAGGCACATCGTGACCCACTTTGAAACCGGTGCGCGTAACCATGTCTGGCGTACCTTCTAAGAACAGCATACGTTCGATGAGTTTAGTTGCGTGGCCTTTTTCGTCATCAAACTCATGGTTGATGCGTTCGTAAAGCTTGTTTAGGCCCCAGTCCAGATACATCTGAGAGTGAATGAAGTACTGATCCATTGCCGCCAGTTCGTAAGACAACAGCTCATTGAGCGCGTCATTAATTTTCGCGTTACCTTTCATTATTCGTCTCCCTCAATTTGTTTCAGCAGGTAGGTCTCGATACCCATGGCGTCAATTTGGTATTCTTGCGTTTCAATCCAGTCGAGATGCTCTTCTTCGTATTCAAGAATATCTTCAAGCAAATCACGGCTTACGTAATCCTGCTTCTCTTCACATAACTGGATAGCATCTTTAATTAACGGGATTTGCTCAAGCTGGAAGCGACTATCGCACTTCAACATTTCTACTGTGTCTTCTCCAATGTAAAGCTTGCCTAGCGCTTGTAGGTTAGGTAGCCCTTCAAGAAACAGTACGCGCTCGATAATCGCATCTGCCTGTTTCATGTCTTTGATTGATTTCTTGTACAGCTTTTCATTAAGTTCGCCGAACCCCCAATTTTTATACATGCGTGCATGCAAAAAATATTGGTTGATGGAGGTGAGCTCGCTGGTCAGCACCTCGTTGAGTTTGGCGATGACTTTTTTATCACCTTTCATAAAAACGATTCCTTATTTGAGTTGCCTGCATTATAGGACAAATTTTGCGTGAAATCAAAAAAAACCTTTAAAAATCAATCGGATGCTAATGATAACGATTCCCATGTCGTCCTTATTTCGCATTAGTTAAGCGATTACGCTTTCTTCTTTTACGTAAGCCAATGATTCTTCGGCAAAACCCAGCCCTGCTTCGGTAAAGAAGTTGAAGACTTTATCCACACCTTTGTCTAGCAGCTTATCCACCTCATCTTCATAGCGGGCAATAGCTGCAACCTTGCCCTGATAACCTGAAAATCTTAACTGACGGGTGATGTTTATGGCATCTTCGATAGAGGGCAGGGCAAGTAAAACCAGTTTTACACTGCGAATATCAAGGTTTTCCCATAAATCAACGTCTTCACCATCACCGCAAATCACATTGAGGCCATCCTGTTGCAAGCGCTGAATTTTAACCCTGTCAGCGTCCATCCCCCAGACTCGGGTTTCGGCCAATTTGTGCAAAGAATTAAATGCGCCGATGCCCACCCGGCCCATGCCAATAACAAGAAACTCAGCGTTGGTGACCACCGGATAAATATCTTCCCGAAGACGATTGTTACTTTCAAATCGTTGGATAAAGTCTTTGATTTTCAGGTATCGCCCGTGGCTATTGCGGTAAAGAATACTGGTAACAACAAACGACACCGACACGGCAAGGGCAATAATCACCAGCCAGTCTTCACTGAGCATGCCTAAGCTCACTGCCAGTGCCGCAACAATTAATCCAAACTCACTGTAGTTACCGAGCACCAATGACGTAAGGTAGCTGGTTCGGGCGCGCAGTTTAAGCCAGGTGAACAGTCCGAAAAATAGCGCCGCTTTCATGGCCAGGAAGAGACAGATGATCACTGCGGCAACCATCATTTTCATATCAGGTAATGCGGTAAGGCCAATGGATAAAAAAAAGCCGATGAGAAATAAATCTTTGAACGCCAATAGTGATTTAGATAACTCAGTGGCTTTAGGGTGTTTGGCTAAGATGATACCCACCAGCAACGCACCAAGGTCACCTTTGATGTTGACGAGATCAAACAGTTGATAACCGCCCAGCGCCAGCACAAAGCCAGTTAATGGAAGCAATTCACCGTGCCCGGATTTATCGATAATACGATTTATCAACGGCATTAATGGGAATATGGCTAATAATCCAAGGGCCCAAACAGAGGGGAGTTTTCCGGTGGCCGCTACCAGAAAAACGACAGCAAACACATCTTGCATAACCAGAATACCAATGGCCAGTTTGCCGTGACGGGTTTTGCTTTCGCCACTTTCTTCCAGCACTTTGATTACACACACAGTACTGCTAAAACTCAGAGCGAAGGCAATAAGCATGGCACTTTGGAAGCTTAGCTCGCCGAACATAAAAGCAGCTACAGCCGCAATCACATAGAGTGCAAGAGAAACCGCACCAACCCATATCAGGGTATGGGCGATACTGCCAAACCAGACTTCACGTTTACTTAAATCGCGAACGTTGAGCTTTAACCCAATGGTAAAGAGCATGATAGTGATGCCAAGATCGGCGATATGCTGAAGATCTGGGGTCATTTGGTGCCCAAAAGCATTCAAAACAAAACCAGCAATCAGATAGCCAACAAGGGGAGGGATGCCAATCATTTTAACTGACAAACCACAAATGAATGCAAAAAGAAGAAAGGTGTATTCCATGAAAGTGCGTAGTGTAAGTTTTCGTTTAGCTTACCAATAGCATGCGGTACACAACGCAGTTTGTAAATTAAAGACCGGCTGAACCTTTGATTTAACCCGCATTTTTTCGATTTTCCACCGTTTCTTGGGCAACTGGCTTGCTGACACAGTGGTGCTGATAAAAATGCATGAAGCTGTAATACACGCGTTTGGGCGACTCAACCATGGGCAGATGCCCGAGCTCGGGGTAGATTTGGCTACTCTTTAGTGTATTCAGGCTTCGCTGCCAGTTGTCGAGTGCGGTTACATCAATCACGGTATCTTTTGCGCCCCAAACTACCAGTGTCGGGCAACATATACTTTCTAATTGCGCCATCGACAGCCAACCACTTTGCAGATAATCATGGAAAATATGTCGGTAGTGTTCATTCTTCTCCATATGCTGCTGGCATAAAGCATCTTTTACCATAAAGGGAATCAGCGGTGGGCGTGCCATGGTCAGATTAAGCAGTTTTCGGTACGTACGTGAACCTGTAATTAGAAAAGGATTAATATCCCGTGCAAGCAAGCGCTCAAATTCACTCTGTTTCGACGCTGGCAAACCGGCTGGATTAATTAACGTACAGCTTTTAATCGTTTCTGGATAGGTACTCGCGAGATAAGCTGCGATATGTCCGCCCATGCTGCTTCCGATGACATGAGCCCGCGTTGTTCCTATCTGCCAGATAAGCGCGTTTATAATTTGTGCCTGAGATTGTACGTCATAGCGAAAGCTCGGCGAGTAGCGCGATTCTCCGTGCCCTAATAAATCGGGCACCACAACACGAAAATCGCTATTTAACGATTTTAACAGCGAATACCAAACTGATTTGTCGGCACTCATACCGTGGATCAGAATGAGTAGAGGTTTCTCACGATTGTAGTTGTCTTCACAGCTCAAAGGGACCCCATTGATATGATAGGTCAGTTTGGTAAAACCGTGTCGACGGCAAAGCCAGAATTTGCGCAAAGACAATACCACGCGACCGATATCTGGGTAAGTGCGCCACACCGTTATGATTAACAATGCAAAAAGAAAAAGCAGGAGTAGAGACATATTATTCCCTGCTGCAACCGTTACCGGACAGCAAATTCAGGTGATGAATTTTAAACGTCTCATATTCTGACCGGATCATCGTTAGAATAATTCCGCTAATAAGATGATCTTTGTTATGGTCGCACACATAGTGTTACCCATTTCTACAAGGACTGGTATTTTCCATGCAAAAACCCATCTTAACGGGCTTAGTCATCATCGTTTTCATTAACTTGCTCATCGGGCTCGTGTGGCACGAAATGCTCTGGTTGCTGCCCGTCAGCGGCCTTTGTTTAGCGATCGGGTTATACGATGCCAAGCAGACACATCACTCTATTCTTATTAATTACCCATTTATAGGACGAGGACGTTGGATTGTCGAAGGTTTGCGGCCGTTCTTACAACAGTACTTACTTGAATCAGAAACCGATGGTCGGCCCATTAGCCGAATGCACCGTTCTATCGTCTATCAACGGGCAAAAGACGATATCGACAGTTCACCTTATGGCACGCAGTTAGATACCTACGAAAATGGATACGAGTGGATTGGTCATTCACTTTCTGCAATGGGCATTAAGGAAATGAACCGTAATCCTCGTGTCGTCATTGGCTCGAAGGAATGCAAGCAACCCTATAGCGCCAGCCTACTTAATATTTCTGCCATGAGCTTTGGTGCCCTGAGTGCCAATGCAGTAGAAGCATTGAACAAAGGGGCAGCCAAAGGTGACTTCTACCACAACACCGGCGAGGGCGGTTTAACACCGTATCATTTAAACAATGGCGGTGACGTTGTGTGGCAAATCGGAACGGGCTACTTTGGTTGCCGTAACAGCGACGGCACATTCAACGCCGAGAAATTTGCCGAAAAAGCCTCGCATCCAAATGTGAAAATGATAGAAATAAAGCTCAGTCAGGGCGCTAAACCCGGGCATGGCGGTATTCTCCCTGCTCACAAAAACACCCCTGAAATTGCCGCAGTGCGGGGCGTAGAGCCTGGCACACAAGTCGATTCCCCCCCTCGTCATTCTGCGTTTTCAACGCCAATTGAAATGATGGAATATATCAGTGAGCTGCGTGAACTCTCTAACGGTAAACCTATCGGCTTCAAACTGTCGTTAGGTCGTAAAAGTGAATTTGTGGCAATTTGTAAAGCGATGATAAAAACGGGTATCAAGCCAGATTTCATTACCGTTGATGGTGGAGAAGGGGGCACAGGTGCAGCGCCATTAGAATATGCAAATTCAATTGGTTTTCCACTGCGTGAAGCGTTGGCATTTATTGAAGATTGCCTTATCGGTTTTGATTTACGTGAAGATATTCGTCTGATTGCGTCAGGAAAAGTCATTACCGCATTCGATATTGTCAAAAATCTGAGCCTGGGCGCCGACTTGTGTAATAGTGCCAGGGGCATGATGTTAGCGCTCGGATGTGTGCAGTCGTTGTCGTGTCATACCAATCGCTGCCCAACCGGCGTGGCCACGCAAGATCCATCTTTGGCAAAAGGCCTAGTTGTTGAAGATAAATACCAACGTGTGGCCCGTTTTCATCGAAAAACCATTAAAGCCGTCATGGACATTTTGTCTTCAACAGGCCACGGTTCACCATCATCATTAAATCGTACCCATATATTCCGTCGGGTCAGTCAGCTTGAAGTAAAACGCTACGACGATATTTTTCCATTAGTAAAGCGTGGCAGCTTTCTTACCGACAACATTGCTGACGCGTTTAAATTACATGTGAAAGAAGGCAGTGCCCGCAGCTTTATGCCAACGAGTCACCTTGCAAATATAGAAGAAGACACAAAAGCGGTTTAAGCTTGATTCTCGTCAACACGAAAGTGCGCTTTTCAACTATAGTGATATAAAACCAAGTAGGAGTTTGACATGGCCGCTTATGAGTCCATTCTTGTCGCAATTGATATTTATTCTGACTATGAAGCTGTGGTCCATCGGGCAATGCAGCTGGCGGGAAATAATGTAAAATTAAATCTGCTCTATGTGGTGTATCCGCAGACAAGCATAGAGCCCTACGGTTTATTTCTTGAAAGTGATTTCTCAGATGAGATATGTCAGCAGGCAAAAGACAAACTTGAAGGTATTGCGCATCGTCATAACATTCCTATATCGCACACCCACGTCGTGGTTGGTGGGGCGGCCGATGAAATACACGAGGCGGCAAAAAAGCTGGGCAGCGATTTAATTGTAATTGGTACCCACGGTCGCAGTGGTATGCGCTTATTGTTAGGCTCTACCGCCAATGCCGTTTTACATGGGGTACAGGTTGATGTGCTGGCAGTGAAGGTGTAAACCCACACTGCCAGTAAACGCTTTTAAGGTTTTTAAAAAGACGCTGCTTTTTTCCCATCAGACAACTGGGCATTAACCAGTTCTGTAACAGTACTTTCCACCAGTTTCAAATGTGAATGGTGCACCTTTGCTTCTTGCATATTTTGCATCGACACCGTTTGCAGTAAAACGTCGTCGCCTTCGGTAGACGCTTTAACCATCACTTCTTCTTCTGAGTCATTCACTGGAACAAGAATATATAGCGGTTCGTTGTGCGCTTCGATATAAGCAAATGCTTCATCGGTAGATTTGAAAGGTGTTTTTTTCTCAGGCTGCAGTTGCCATTTTGAAGACTGATCGATAACTTCCGCGAGCAGTTTTGCATGTTTAGCATCGATTGTTGAACTCATAAATTTGCTCCTCATTGTTTATGAGATTCTTTACGACAACAATGATGAATTGGTTTGCTGACAATGAGTTTTCAGGGTTATGCGTAACTGGGGTGGGCGGTTAACTCATTGAAATGAGGGAGATGCTAATAGATAGCAATCTCCCAAATGAAGTGTTAAAACTGGCCGATAACAGTGCCATTGACAGTAATTGCGCCACCTTCAAGAAGTATATCTGTGACAAAATCACCGTTTTCATCTTGGGTTAGTATACCGGTTTGTACACTTTGTTGGAGAACCGGTAATAGTGCTGGCGCCGCAGTTTCGAGTTCGCCGCTGAACATTGCATGCACCTTGCCGTGAGCTTTACCCGCGACAGCCATATTCTCGTAATCCTGGAACGTAAACGGATCAAAGCTTAATTCGCCAGTCGCATTGATGGGCGCTTCGTTTAGCGTCAGCGATAAAGTGTTTAGTGTAAGGCCAGGTTCGCTCTTTCCAAGCTGCTCGATAAGCTGTTTCAGAATGACGGCATCCGTTAAATTCGCTTGTTCAAACTCTTGTATTAAATCTAACGCTTCGGCAGAAATGCCATACATTCTAATGTCAAAATTGATGTCATCCGCTTGCGACGTTAAACCCGGTTGATTAACTGAAAGTCGTTGCGCACGCACGATGTAATTAAGGTCGTATTTATCTTCTTCATATTCAGTGGTGACGCTGCTTACCAACACATCCTCGAGCGATATTTCGCTACCATCCCCGGAATTTGCAGTGAAGCCCTCAAGGGTGAGGGTATTCGTACCAATCCAGGAGTTTTGCTGAATGTCGGTAAGATCTGCCGTCATCACCACATCAGATAAGCGCAGGTTTGCGCTATCGGCATTCATGCTGGCTGAATCCAGCGTAAAGTCGACGCCAACTGCAGAGAAAGCAAAGTCTGTGTCTAATTTAAGATTAAGCTTGCCTAAGGTTAGGGCACTTTCTGAGCTCGATGTATACGATTCACCTTGAAGCCAACCTGTAATATTCTGGGTTAAGGGGCTGGTATTCCAGCCTGCTTCATAATTGTAGTCCAGGAATTGTTGTTTCAGTGCTTCAAGCTCAGCGGAAGCCTTATAGCTAAACGTATCGTTACAAGAAAGATAAAATGGCAATACTGTGCAACTGTTTTGCACCGTCAATTGCATTCTCGCATCACTGCTTAACCCTGCTTCGGTGGGGTCGAATGCAAAGACGAACTCGTCTTCAACAGTGAAAAAACCATCATTTAAAATGGTGCGCGTAATCGTTGTGCCCGGCGCAACGTCGGTCAGCAATCGCTGTGACTGCTCGTTAATAAACGCCTCGTAACCACTTTTGGTCATAGATATACCGGCAAGGCTTACGCCAATTACAACGCCAGCACCAAGAACAATACCTGTTTTCATTCATTCATCCTTTACACTACAAAGCGCCTAACCCTACAGGATAAAGCGTTGAATACAAGTGCAATACCCGAGAGGAGTACGTTTTTCAGGGTTAGTAGCAAGTTTCAGTAATGGTGGTAAAGATGGTGGTTTCCATTTCACGAACTTTCTTATAGAACGCGTTTGGATCGTCACCCCGGCGCATGCCATCGATGGTCATTGCATACCCTGAAATTTTACCATCGAGTTTTTTATTCAACATACGCGTTTCATACCCATCTAGTGTGAAATGAAACACATCTTTATCGGTAGAGAAGTCTGTAACAAAAGGTTGTGCGGTGATCACGTCAGTGAGGCACTGTGTGGTGACCGGCTTCACATAAACACGGTCTAGTCCTGCCATGTTGTTTTCTGGCTGGCAGGCAGTAAGCAGCAAAGTGACAGCAGGTATCAGGTGTTTTTTCATGTTTTTAGCTCATTGCTGGTGGGACGCGTATTATTCGAGTTACAGGTAACTGAGTCAATGTTATCCGCGATTCTCCCAAGTAAAAATTATCCTGGTCGCTTTAACTGGAATTTTGCTGCTTCTATTACGCGAAAATAATCAGCAGGGCCACCGGCTCGGGTTATTGAATCGGCCTTTACCGTGTCGAACAAACCTGTTTCGGTGAGATAGGCTTCATTGATATGTACAGCAACCACTTGACCAATAACAAGCCAGGCGTCGGTTTCTTTCCCGTCGAGATCGGTTAAAGGAATAAGCTGCGTTAATTTACATTCCATCGAGGCTGGACTGGCTTCAACGTGAGGCACATCGATAATATCGGATTGGCGCTTTTTTAAGCCTGCCAATTCAAATTCATCAATATTGCTGTCTACCGATTCACTGGTTTTATTCATAGCAGAAGCAAGTTCATAGGTTGCGAGACTCCAGCAAAACTCTCCAGATTCTTGAATATTGCTTACACTGTCTTTGAATCCAATACTGGCAAATCCAATCAATGGCGGCGTGTTACTAAACGCATTGAAAAAACTGTATGGCGCCAGATTAGTTGTGCCTTGTTTACTTTGCGAGGCAATCCAGCCTATAGGACGCGGGGCAATAATGGCTTTAAACGGGTCGTGAGGTAGACCGTGACCTGCAGAAACCGAGTAAGAATGAAAACGTGTTGTCATAACACCTCAAAAATATTGATAAAAGAACGAACCTGAATGATTGTAGGGATGGATGAACGTTGCCGAAATTCACTTAAGTGCCTGAACGGCCCTTTCTTTTCGCAAGCTTAGCCATCCCACCTTTTCTTACCGCTGCCTGCTGGCCGTAATGTCCAGGCATCTCAGGCGAACGCCAGCCGCCTGCGAGTTGCATTTCTGGTAGCGTAGCGCCATCTTCGGCAAGCGAAACTGCTGCGCCGACTCGGCCACTGTGTGGTGTTATATTCTCTTTTATACCCGCCAGTTTAGCAATGCGTTTCCAGATCCGATAAATACTTGAATATTCGAGTTTCAATAATTGCTTCAGACTGGCTGATTCATCATAGGGAAGCAGTGCATGGCCCTTATTAGATACGCGACGGAATACAATACCTTTATTGATTCGCCTGGGATCTGTGCTGTCACGCTCACATTGATGTGTGGGATCAAAATTCGCTTCAGCCATATATTCATCAAGCATATCCAGCGTACTCGGCGATACATAGCGATATTGCCCTTTACCCGCCTGATCACTTTTGGAGGTGAGAACGAGTAGGGCATTACTTCGTCTATCAATATGCTCACAACAAACCCTGATCACTTCATCAGCCCGTAACAGCCCGTCAAACATGAGGTTGATTAGCGCCAGATCGCGCAATTCTAACAAAGAATCAGGTATGACGCGCTCGTTGATAAGCTCCAACAGATCCACGGTTAGTGGCACAGCTTGGTGCTGACTAAACTGGTACTTTTCATTCTCGGCCAGAGCAAGGCGAATAAAGTCTTTCAAATACACCGATTGCACAATGGGGTTCGGTAACTTTGCAATACCCAGAAATTTACTCAATGCACTTAATCTGCGTTTTATCGTTCGATATGCCAGTGGTGACTGACACAACATTTCTACATATTCCTTTACACACTGCTCATTGTTCTCGAAAGAAGAGTTGAATCCGGGCAGCGCAGCTTGCTGGCAAAAGATAGCAAACTCGTTGAAATCACTGATATAGGCCCGCTGCGTATTTTTAGGAAGCCGAGAGAAAATATCATTGAAATACTGATTTACCGCATCGCGGTAGCACTCAGTAAACTGTAGTTGCTGTGCTGCGGGGAGTTTCATTTAAGCCTCTGATTGCTCATGTAAAAGTATGTGCGTTCAAATGGTGGAGAAGGGTTATGCGTAACCATGTTGAGTCTAATTGCATTATACACATACGAATAAATATGTATATAAATACAGTTATTGATGAATGGCTAATAGGTCACATAAACAGAATATGGCACTGCGGTCGCGTTGGATGCGGTTTAACCAGGGAGCAAAAAAAGCCCGGACTGACCGGGCTTCATGATTAAGCTCTTTTGGTAGGCTTAGTTTTTACAGGTGTCGTTTCCTTGGCCTGCAGTCCATTTCATACCATTTTTTAGCAATTTTATATTGTATTCCGCGTTGTACACTTCTTTTCGGTGCCCAATGGCACTGTACATCGCACGACCTTCACCGATGCAGTGTGTCCAAACAAGTGGATGGTCTTCACCCATTTCCAACTCTTTACCTGGCTCATAAGTCGTTTCATCAATAGCCATAACGATGTCGTAACCTTTCGACGACACGCTGTCTGAGAATGAATACCACTCATCATTAAGTTCCCAACGAGCGGGAATGCCTTCAGCAACGCCCGAGTTATGATGAGTAACATCTAAATAGGCATCCTGGAACCAGTTGTCATCGCCTGGATGGCCAATAAACTGCGCACCAATCAGTACATCACGATACCAATCCCAGAAATAGACAGAATCACCGGCTGAAGCATGAATACCCAAGAAACCACCACCATTATTCATGTAGTCTTCAAATGCTTGGCGTTGCGACAGGGTGAGAGTATCACCACTGACATTGTTCCAGATTACCACATCGAATTCAGCGAGGTTTTCAGGCGTAAATGCACTTCCTTTAGCACTAACCGACACGCCATATCCCATTTCTGTGGCAAGTTTGGTCAGGTTTTCAGTGGCAGCAGTCACAGATTCACCGTGGTCGTAACCATTTATTTTCTGATAAATCAGAACCTGAACGGGCTCATCACCCAAATCAAAGTTTACGGGTTCTGCATCAAACCGCGCGCAGCGGGAAATTTTGTCTTCAGGGGTAACCGGCAGCGCTGCAAGCTCTTTACGCATGGATTGCGCGTTAGCGTCATCTTTTATCTCCATGCGAGCAAGAAGTTGATCAAGAGTAATCAGTGTACTGAAGGAGGGCATGGATTCACTTAAAATCCATGCTGGTACTTTTTCTAAAACACCAGGATAGTATTTCTCAACGATGGCTCTGGCTTTCGGACGCATCACTACATCATAAGCTGGCATTGAGCTTGAAAAAGGCACATCACGTAATGAACAATCGGTTAATTCTTCTGCGGCTAATGCACTGCTTGTGCTCACCATTGTGCCTAACGCCAGGCTGCCTGCGATAATGGTATTAAGCATATTCTTGTTTATCATTTTATTCCTTACAGCGACCACATTCGGTTAAGGGGCCTTAAAGCTCGTGATAGAGCAGGGCGACGATAAAATTTACCTTAACGCGAACAAAGATATTTGTAACCAATATGGTTAACAAAAAGTAAATTTGGTAACACTATAATGTATTTATGTCATCGATGTCATTAGTAAGTTAATTACGTTTTTTCTTTGAGAGTGACAGGATAGTTTTCATTATCGCTAGCATTTGTCGCTTGATATTTCGATGTACTGGCGTAGCACTATGGTGTTGAGGGTTGATTGTGAAAGCTTTCTACAATGAAGAGATTATGAAAGTTGACGATTATGAACAAAAAAATGAAATAGAAATGTGGTGACTAGCAATTTTCATGGCTCTGTGGAATGTCTTTTAAGTCATTGATTAATATGGTCTTATTTTCACATCACGCATGATAACTGGAATTATCATGCGTGATGGATCTGGGTTTATATCTCGCTAAGTTGCACATCATGTTTACTGGTAAATAACTGTATAAATATACAGTGCATGGTAATTTCGAGTCTTTCGCTTTGTGAATGGTTTGGGCACAGCAGGTATCTGAATTCTCTTGATGTAATGCCCGTGTTCTGCTGAATGCATCCGCGTGCTCGTCGTTATATTACAACTGGTTTAACACCAGATTTTATACCAGGTCTTACGCCAGGATTTACATCGGAAAGTCTCATCAGCCTAACTTTGAACATTTATACGCTTATTTCATTTCGAACCGGTGAAATGTTTACCTGGAGTTATCTACATATCTGACACTCAAAAATAGATACTCTAGTTAAGAGATAAAACAGGATTGTCTGTCTGAACACGCTTGGCAAATTAAGCTCAGAATTCCGAAAATCTATCCGTGCGCTACGTGAAATCTGATTTATTTTGCGAGGTGTGATACAGCAGATTTCACGTAGCGCACGATGCAGTTTTGACAATTTTCGGCAACCAATGCACATGAAGCTGTTGATCGATGAGTAACTGGAAAACGGTTAGTTGCTGAGAATTCCTAGTTGGCTTTAACGGCCAAGCTCAACTTGAAAGGAAATGGCAGGATTAAGTGTGGTTGAAGTTGTGAGTGTATCGAGCGGTCGAGAGCTGTGGAGCGAGGCAAATAACGTTTATCTCAATAACGGCATCAACATCATTGCAGTACCAGTTAATCTCGCTGCGTATGGAAAGACTACCGGGTCAGAGCTTCCGGTCATTTGATAATGTCGTGACCAAGTTGCTTGATAAGAATGTGGTCACTGAGCACAAAGCTCAGGTTCACAGTCACAGCGATGTAGATATCAACTGATGTGAAATCTCAATGAAAGTGGAAATACGCACTACAACTTCCAATATACATCATTACTTAATTACGCATAATGTATATTATGTTAAATAATGCGTTAAAATATCATTGTGTATCAATCCTTTGCGAATTCCTATCCATAGCCCCGTTGTTGCACTACATCGATTATTATTTTTCCAGGCTCTTCAATGAACACCATTCATAAGTGTATTTATGCTTTCCATGTTAATTCAAAAAAACCCCTGTGTAAGAATATAGCACCTTCCTTATTTTATCTCAGGCTACTGTGCAGAACTTTCAGCGCACTGTTTGTTACCAACTATTGCTGTAGAAATCCATTCATGACATTTCAACAAAACACTATCATTAATGACGAGCCGCAAGCTTATTGGAGTGGCGTTTTTGCCATGACCGTTTGCGTTTTTACTCTCGTTGCCTCTGAATTTATGCCCGTGAGTTTGCTTACGCCTATCGCCGATGCACTTAATGTGACTAACGGCATGGCTGGTCAAGGTATTGCTATTTCCGGCGCGTTCGCAGTAGTAACAAGCCTGTTTATTTCATCAGTTGCGTCTAACGTAAACCGTAAAACGTTGCTGTTATTTCTAACGGTGCTCATGGGGCTGTCTGGTGCGGTTGTCGGTCTCGCCAATAACTACATTGTTTACATGATTGGACGCGCCATGATTGGTATTGTTGTTGGTGGTTTCTGGTCTATGTCTGCTGCCATTGCCATGCGGCTGGTACCGGAAGATCAGGTTTCGAAAGCATTGGCTATTTTTAATAGTGGAAACGCATTAGCCATCGTTATTGCTGCGCCTCTAGGCGCCTACCTGGGCGCGCTGATTGGTTGGCGTGGGGCATTCTTTAGCCTGATACCGGTTTCGGTAATTACCTTTTTATGGCAGTGGCTAAGCTTGCCCTCTATGCCACCAGCATCTAGTGATCACGGGAGTGCGGGACTTTTTGCCGTATTCGCGCTGTTAAGAAGAAAATTAGTTGTCATCGGCATGCTTGCTGTGGGCTTATTCTTCCTTGGGCAGTTTAGTTTATATACCTATATTCGTCCGTTTCTCGAAAATGTTACTCAGGTAGATGTAGGCACACTTTCCCTTATTCTTATGTTAATAGGTGTGACGGGTTTTATCGGCACGTCGTTAATTAATTTACCGTTAAAGCATGCCTTCTACCCTACCCTAATTTCTATTCCTCTTATGCTTGCGGCTATTGCGGTTAGTTTAACCATGTTCGGTCATTCAATGTGGATTGTGATAGTATTACTTGGACTGTGGGGCTTTATTGCCACAGCTGCACCTGTTGGTTGGTGGGCGTGGATTCCACATAACTTCCCTGACGATGCTGAAGCCGGTGGTGGTTTGATGGTAGCCGTTGTACAGCTTTGCATTGGGCTTGGCTCTACACTAGGTGGCGTGTTGTATGATTTTGAGGGTTACGTTACAACCTATATCTTCAGTGCAACGGTTCTATTGGTTGCAGCATCATTTACTTGGTGGACGGCGCGGATTTCCAAGTAATAAAATAGCTAAGCTTCAGCGTCTGTCTCACGAGGTTTTTTAACACGTACTGGTCGCACGTTATTGTGCAACCGGTACCTCAAAACCCTGCTAATTCGTTGCATTAGTTAGCCATACATCATCAATGACAATGCCGTTCTGGTTTACTTCAATCGTTACACTATGTGACCCTTCAGCTAGGTGATGTAGTTTAATTTCACTTTGCACTCGATTATTTAAAACACCCTGCTTCCACTCCTCACTTCGACCTATTGTATTTAATGAAACGATTTGAAGTTGCTGCCCATCTACGCTGACAGTAAGTGTTTGATCGTAGTTATTTGCATGAGTAGGCAGTGTGGCAATGAACAGGGAAAGGCTGTCCGACTTTTCATTCTCGAAGTTATATGTAAGTTCTGCTTCCCCAGCGTCGAATGTTTGCATGGTAAGAGGAAATATACTCAGCGCACTTCGTGAGTAGCCTAACTCTTCTAACTGAACCCAACTAAATCCCGCCGGCGCGATTCTTTTTACCAGAGCCGGTTTTATCATCCTTGTGTTTTTTCGCTGTGGAACCCTCTTATCAAGTTCTGCATTCCCTACTTTCAATATTTGGGGTTTTTCAAAAACAGGCAAATTTCGCGGTTTTTCATTCATCATAAACGCCCATTTTTTATCTTCTACAGCGTTGTATTGAGCAGTAAGCTTTTGAATATTGTCATGTGCGTGTTGAGCGTCTTTTATCAATGAGCCCTTCTTTTTTAAATTCCCTGAGATTGAAGCTAAATGTCGCAATAACCATTTACGGTTCATTTCGGCTGATGCTGCTACGGGATAACCAACGAGTTCAAGGAAAGATGATGAGTACAAGCTAGGCATTAAGCGAGAGATGTCTTCACTCTGTTTTTCCAGTACGGCATAGTCAGCCAGACGCTTTTCAATCCGTTCATTTGACCAGGAAGACAGGCGTGTCGATGTCGTGGGTTCTGTCTGGCTCCAACCCATAAATTCAGGACGTCTCACAAATGCCAGGTGATAGTAATTTAGCATTAAGTCGGTCAATTTACTCCCAACTATTGGACTGAAATCCCGGGCCAATTGATGTCTAAGAAAATCAACAACACCGGCCGAGTCATCTTCAGGACCAGCCCACCCGAGATGTAAAAACCATTCCATGTTGTACTCGATGGGCTTTATGTCGCCAACGTTGGCTACCCACAGCTGGCTGGCACCGTTTTCATAAGCACGCTGCATTTCAAATTTTATTAATGCGGGATGGGTAGAACTTAACCATAAATAGTCATGTGGCCGCCCCCAATAGCTGAGATGATAATAAACCCCTGTTCCGCCTGAACGTTGTTGTTCAGCGGTTGAACTACGCCTGCGAATATAACCATAGTTATCATCTGGCCATACGATGGCTACATCATCGGGCACATGAAGGCCAAGCTCGTAGAGCTTTAGAACCTCTTTATAAGGCGTGAATACCTGTGTGAGCGATTCAGCGGCTTGGTTAAATATCGAAGCCAACATCCCTCTTTGCCTGTCGATGATAGTTTGCAGAATGGCTCTGGCATCAGCATCATTTTCTATGCCCTCCATCCCACTATCGTGAACGCCCCGCATGCCCAGCGTGAACATAGAGAGTTCGGGCATATCACTGACTTGCCGAATACGCTCAGCCCAGTATTTATCTACCGTATCTGAATTGGTGACGTAATTAAAATCGCCAGTTTTGTCATGATCCCACTCATCCACATTATTTCTTAGCATGGGCTCGGCGTGGGAACTGCCTATGTGGATTTGATACAATTGTGCCATCACCTTATTCGCTGGCGCTTTGAAAAAAGCACGGGTTCCTGGATGCATCGCGGGCCACAGCGTGTTCGCCTTTAAGCGCAGAAGCAGCTGAAACACTTTTTCATAGGTAACCTGGCCGATATTGCCATATTCCGGTTCAAATGTTTTGGTAGCCCAAGGTAACAACCCCCAGTCTTCATCATTAATGAAAATGCCTCGGTACTTTACCGCTGGCCCATCCACGAGCGGTAAACCGTCAATCTTCAGGGAGGTCTCACTTTTGGTCAGTGGCACATCGGCCCACCACTGCCAGGGTGAAATGCCTAGCTTTTCGGCGAGCGTAAACAAACCGTATACCGCGCCTCGTTCATCGGCACCGGTGATATGAAGAGCGTCTAACTCTTTGTAGATTACAAAAGATTCCCAGATACCGTATTCTGACTTTCGCTGTTTGAGCTGAGTATTGGCACTATCTACGTCAACAATTATGGTAATGGCTGTTTTTCTTGGTACTTCCCCACTTCCAGTACTCGCGCTAAACGGAATGCCCACACGAACGGAAAGGTCGCCAGCAACATCGCCGGCGGCCCAATTGATTAATTTACTGTCGCTTTGAACCCGTATTTCACCGTGGTCAGACTGAACATCAAACACAAATGCATCAGTGGTATCTTCACTTTGTGCCATATCGCATCTGAAAACTAAAAAGAGTAAAAGAACCCAGCGAAGCTGCATAATAATGTGTCCTGGAAAGAGAGTACTGAAAGCGGAAAAAACGCCGGCACAGAGGGCCGGCGATAAACTCAACATTTAGTTGTGATAACGCACACCGAGGAAGAACTGTCGTCCGGTATTGTTATATTCGCGCACCATGTCGAGAGAGCCATCTCCGGTTACGAACAAGCGGGAGTACTCATCAGTTACATTGATCACTTCAAAGGATAACGTCAGATTTTCAGACCAGTTATAGAAAGATGAAAAATCAATATTGGTCGGACCGGTCACGCCGTTCTCTCTGTTTCCTGTGATCCCAGGTACTTCAATAAAGTAATCGTCACGACTATTGGCTGATACCCTCGCCCCGTATTTCTCCGTTTCGTAATAGAAGGTGAGATTGTAAGAGTTTTCAGAAACACCAACAATTTCACCAGAGCTAACTCGGGTATAATTCGCAACCATACCAAGATCGTTAAACGGTGTAGGCAAAAAACTGAACGGTTGCTGATAGCTTAGCTCCAGGCCGTTTATCGACGTACCCTCACCGTTATCATAGGAATAATGGGTGTATGGCTGCGTAAACGGATTTACCGTGATTGCAGGATCGTAAACGGGATCATTTTCGATGGCTGTATAGTAGATACTGTCAACCATGCGGTCTTCTTGAGTGCTGCGAATATAGGTTTCGATGTCTTTATAAAACACAGTTGCTGACAGTAACGATTCTTCATCAAAATACCATTCCGCGCCGAAGTCCACGTTGTTCGATACATAAGGATCTAGATAAGGATTACCAACGGTGACAAAGCCTTCTATATAACGAAACGCAGGATTACCAGGGTTCAGTGTATTCAAGCTGGGCCGGGTCATTGAGCGTGTTAAACCCAGACGTACTATCAGATCATCAGTAGGTTCAAGAGCCAAGTTTAATGCCGGCAGGAAGTTCTTATAACTGTGTTCAGCCTCTACTGTTTCAATGGAGTCTGCCAATCTAATGTAACCCGTGGAAGTGGCGGTTGAGTCCACATAGCGCATGCCGAAATTCGTTCTAAGTATCATATCTGCGATATCAAAATCCGTATTGAACTCGAGATAGACCGCCATGGTTTCTTCTTCAACTTCGCTGTCTTTCTGCTTCTGCGATTCCCAGTTTAGTGGGCCTATCGCATTCTTTACAGCAGCAAAATCAGCGACTACAAACGGGAATAAATTGCCGTCAAAACCGTCACCAAAATTATCAACGGGAAGCATTTGAGTCAGTCCTTCTGCTGAATCAACAGAGAACGTAGGTAAACCTGAGTAAGCTCGGGAGACTTTCCGATTGTTGAACGCGAAGCCCGCTTTCACCTCAACATCGTCACCAACATATCTGGCATCAATTTTACTGGTTACGTTTTCTTTATCAGTCTGGTCTTTCAAGTCGTAAGATGACAGATTGTAAAGCGACGGGTCGTTGTAATCGAACTGAAAATCCAGCATTGCCGCGTTAGGGTTACCGGAAAAATCAAACGCAAAGGAATGCGGATCAACACTGTCCATAATGTGTCTGAATTCTTCTCTGGAAAAGTCTATCTCAGCAAAACCGACCATGGCATCAACCACCACTCTGTCGGTTAATGCAAATTCACCAGATAATACATACTGATTAAATGCGGTATCACTGGTTGTCTCACGGCTTTCAACACGATTTGTCACACCATCATACTGTCCCGCGATAATCTGTTGTCCATTGGGTGCAATAGTTACTTCGGTCGGGGTAATTTGATTAAAGTAGTTTCTGAACATGGCATACATGTGGTAATACGAACGCTCGTTTTCTAGCTGTGAGTGCAAGTAATCGAAGGTCAGTACCACATCATCTGTGGGTGCATATTGAAACGCTGTCGTTATTCCCAGTCGTTTCTGACCGTTGCCAAAATAATCAGGACGCGGTATCCGTGGTGTATAAAGGCAGTTTACTGGATCGACAGAATCATCGCCCAGCGAACAGGATGAACTGGCAGGCGTGCCATTTATCTGCAGGTCGCTAGTGTCGGCGTAGGTCATATTATTATTCACTGGCGTCTGCCAGCCTACTGTGCCAAACCCCTGTTGATTCACATCGCGTGTCGAATAGGCAACGGAAAAAAGCACACCGAATTTATCATCATCAAACGTATTGCTTACCATGACCGCCGTGCGCGGATTTGTCTTGTCTGCAACATCGTTATAGTTTGCTTGAGCAGAGCCCGCATAGTGAAAGCCTGGATTATCGAAAGGTTTGGCGGTGTAGAGGTTAACCGAGCCCGCTATTCCCCCTTCTTCCATCGACGCTGTAGGCGACTTTTGCACATCCACCCGGTTGAACAACTCTGAGGCAAATACGTTAAAATCAAATGCTCTGCCGCCACTAAGCGCCGAAATTGACGAATCGAGCTGATCGGTTTCTGCCGGGATCTCCATGCCGTTTAGGGTCGCGCGAGTAAAATCAGGGCCAAGACCGCGAAGGGTGATTCGTCGCCCTTCACCTCCTTCTCGACTTATTGAAACACCTGATATCCGTTGCAGGGATTCAGCTAGGTTTAAGTCGGGAAATTTCCCAATATCTTCGGCAGATATTGATTCCATTGAATTGACGTTCGCCCTTTTTGTTAGCAGTGATTTATTCAATGAGCCTCGAAAACCTTGGACTTCTATGACTTCTACATCATCTGACTCATCATTTTCCTGTTGCGCTAGGACATCCAGCGAGATACCCGATTGCAATGCAATCACAATAGAAAAAGCTAATTTTTTCAATTTCATAGTAAACCTTCCACGAGCGAGCGTTATTGAAATAGGCAATGCAGATTTGCCGAGTTAACGCGCAGTTAACATTTCAAATACGCTATTTTCATATTCGTGCAAGGTCAATCAATACCAATATATATGCGCCATTTTTGGTACTTTGGTTTCAATTGTGAAAATTTTAAAGAAGGTAGCAGCACGCATCACGAAGCAAAAAGTCTCATAAAATGCTTATTCAAGAGATGGGTATTGTTTATGAGTGCTACATCATAATGAATGCATCGGTTGCCGTGGGATTACTGCTATTACAACATCGTAAATTACCACATCGTAACTTCAGCAGAGTTTAGACACGATGCCTTAACGCATCAACCACGGTACTGAACGCGGGAGAATGATTATTGCGATTTGGGTAGTACAGGTGGTAGCCAGTAAACGGTAAGCACCAATCCGTCAATACCTGCTCTAATTTGCCGCTTTCAAAGTCGGCGAGAAAGATATCTTCAGGAAGGAAAGCGAGGCCAAAACCATCCAGGGCAGCTTGATGAATCAAGTACGGGTTATTGAAAATAACCTGCCCCTGGGGTTTAACCGTAATTTCTCTGTCACCGTTATCGAGTTCCCATTCGTAAACGCCGCCAGCGCTTATCATGCGCATGCCTATGCATTTATGCTTTAGCAAATCTTCTGGAGTTTCAGGACGACCAAATTTGTCGAGGTATTCGGGGGTTGCGACAACGGCCATTCGCCATTCAGGGCCAATTTTTACCGCAATCATGTCTTTTTCCACCGCTTCCCCTAGCCTCACTCCGGCATCAAAGCGGCCAGACACGATATTAGTAAAACCGTTATCCATACTGACTTCCAGACGAATATCAGGGAATTTTTCAAGCATGGGGGCGAGTTTGGGCCATATGATGGTTTTCGCTGCATGATCGCTGCAATTAATACGCACAAGACCGGCGGGCTTGTCTCTTAGTTCAGATAAACATTCAAGTTCAGTATCAATGTCTTCAAATCGCGGGGCAATGCGATTCAAAATTCGCTCACCGGCTTCGGTAGTAGAGACATTACGTGTTGTTCTTGTGAGTAAACGAATACCCAAACGAGATTCCAACGCGCGCATACTGTGACTCAGTGCGGATTGGGATACACCCAATTTCGCTGCAGCACGCGTAAAACTTTTCTCCCGGGCTACCGCAATAAATGCCAATATGTCGCTATAGTTCTCACGCATATACTTTTCCGTCAGTACTGATTAACACTAAATATTTAATGGCATTTAGCCTATCAGAATTTCTGATTCAATCTAATAGGTGAAAGCTTATCAATTAGTCCAGTTAATAAATAGAAGCGACTATTGGCACACATTGCTTAAAGTTATTGCAGCTCCTCTAATACGATATTTTTAAAATCAATCGGCTGCCCTTCACTTTGAAAAGCAATATAGCCTTCCTGTAAACTTTTTACTTGCTCCCAAATGTCAGCAGATTCGCCAGTTACTAGGCCATCGGGTTGAGCAAAAGCGACCTGATATTCCAGTACAGTTTCCCCATTAATTTTTTGAATGACTTCGCCGTTGTTGACAACAAGTTCAGCGTTCACCCAAACATCTTTTGGGTAGGTTTTTGATGCAGAGTTGAGGCAATGTTCAGGATAAAGTGAATCCTGATAATAGATCTCAGTGCCTGGCGAACACATATTGCCGGTTGGTCTGGATTTGCCCGGCTTCTTTTCTGCCAGCAATTGAAATTCGATAGATATTGGCCAGTTTTGTTCTTTATTGATGGTATTAGGCGGTTGGCTTAAGAACATCACGCCGCTGTTGGCAAAGGCATAAGAAGGGGCTGAATCTAGAAATTCACCTTTGAACCGATAATCAAAGCTAAGGCGGAAATTCTTTAACGGCTTATCGTAAAAAAGATGAGCAAATTGTTCGTTGAATGCATCGTACTTCTCATAGCCTACTGAGATCATGCCGTCTTCTACACGGAACGTGTTAAGGGGATCTTCTCCTGTCTCATGATGATGAATTTTTACCACCCAACCGTCGAGATCTTCACCATTAAATATACGTTGCGCATTGTTACTTTGAGTCGGTTTCGTACACCCTTGTAGCAGCAACATTGCCAGTGATAACGCACAACAAGCCGTTTTGCTTTTGCTCATTTTTATTCCACAATCCTTAATTGAATGTTTTGTGTACCACTTTGCATCACGCGCTACCACAAAAGAAATGACAAAAATAAATAAGTTTCAATTGTGAATTCGAATCGGTAATTCAAGACTGATTGCGTATACAACTTTTTTATCACGTTTTTCTATTTATTATTGATTTATCGTTGATAACTCTACAAAATCTGAAATTGTTTTGCAGATTAACCGATAGGTTGTCGCGAAATACAATGGAAAACAAAACTTGTGAAAAGGATAAAACAAACATGAACGAAACTCCGGTAACGCCATCAACGTCTAGCGACAACGGTAGCATGGCAAAAGTTGTCTACATTCTTTACTTGGCTGGTATTTTAGTGGGTATCACCGGCATCGTCGGCGTAATCATCGCATACGTAAATAAATCAGATGCGCCTGAATGGCTAAAAACGCACTACCAGTACCAAATCAGAACATTCTGGATTGGCTTCCTATACATGTTCATTGGCTCTATTCTTTCCATCATCTTAGTCGGTTACCTGGTGCTGTTGTTCTGGATGGTGTGGCTCATTGTTCGTTGTGTGAAGGGCATGAAATACCTCGATAACCAACAAGCGCACCCAGATCCAACGGGTTGGATGTTTTAATTAATATCGAATAACAAAAAATGCGGCAGATGCCGCATTTCTTCTTTAATCAGTGCTAACCATTTTGCTGCGCTGCCCCGCACAGCGTTTAGAGCAGTATTTCACGCTTTCCCAGTTTTTCTCCCACTTCTTTCGCCATACAAAAGGGCGCTCGCATACCGGGCACGTTTTCTCGGGAAGTTCAGACTTCTTCATTCTTAGACAACTTGGTTAAGAAGCGACTGGCGTCGTGCTTCATGGCTTCGATTTTTTCTGTCGCCATTCTGTCGTAACTTTTGTAAACCAAGCCCATACGAGGGTTTTTTCGAAGTTTATCCTGGTGAGCATCGAGGAACCGCCAGTATAGATAATTAAATGGGCATGCGCCCTCCCCGGTTTTCTTGCTCACGCTGTATCCGCAATTTTTGCAATAGTCAGACATTTTATTAATATAGCTGCCACTGGCCACATACGGTTTGCTAGCAAGATTGCCCCCATCGGCAAACAATATCATGCCGGCGACATTGGGCAGCTCTACCCATTCATAGGCATCTGCATACACCAACAAATACCATTCCTGAACTTGCTCCGGCGCAAATTCACACAGCAATGAAAAATTACCCAGTACCATCAAACGTTGAATATGATGGGCGTAAGCGTGTTTTTTGGTATCTGTGATGCACTGTCGTAGGCAGTTCATGTTGGTATACCCATCCCAAAAAAACGATGGGAGGTCACGCTTGGCATTGAAGTAATTATCAGACTGTAACCCAGGCATATAGTACCAGTAGAAACCGCGAACAAATTCCCGCCAGCCAATAATTTGCCTGATAAAGCCTTCCACTGAATTAAGTGGCGCCTCACCCGCATGATAGGCGGCTTCAGCTTGCTGTACTACTTCCTGCGGGCTCAATAATCCGCAGTTAATGTAGAAAGAAAGGTGAGAATGAAATAGCCATACGGCGTTGTGTCGCATGGCATCTTGATAGTGACCAAAATCGGGGAGCCGTTGTTCAATGAACGTATTGAGCACATCTAGCGCCTCTTCACGGGTTACCGCATAGTGAAAACCGTTGCTATCACCGAAGTGAGACGAAAATTCGCGCTCTACTAGCTCGATGACTTCTGCTGTTACCGCATCGGGCTTGTATCGGGAAGGTTCTGGCGGTGACACGTTGGCGGGCATTGACTCACGATTTTTACTGTCATAATTCCAGTCGCCACCGGCGGGCGCCCCGTTATCCATTAAAATACCGTGCTTTTTGCGCATTTCACGGTACCAGAACTCCATGCGCAAGGTTTTTCGGCCATCTGCCCAAGCGGAAAATTCTTGTTTAGTGGCATAAAACCGCCCATCTGGCAACACAGTAACGGGCACACCGATTTGATGCTCCCACTGTTCCATGCTTTTTAGTAACCGGTATTCTCCGGGTTCGGTTACCACCACCTCACTCAAGTTATGTGCTTTTGCGGCGGCTTGCACTTCACCGAGTAAACTGCCCTGATTCTCTTTGTCGTCATAACACCGATAAATAACCTTGAAACCGTCATCTTTAAGGCTCTTCGCGAAATGACGCATGGCTGAAAACAACAAAATGATTTTCTTTTTATGATGCTTCACATAGGTCGCTTCTTCCCGAACTTCCGCCATCAGCACAATGTCCTGACTCTTATTTGCTTCAGTAAGTACCGGTAGCGTGGCCGTGAGTTGGTCGCCGAGAATTAATCGCAGTTTACCTGTCATAACTACCCTTTTATTTCAGCGAAGGCATCGAGGGCGCGCTGGCGAGATGTTTTTAAATCAACAATCGGTTCAGGGTATTGGTCGCCTAACACGATTCCGGCTTGTTTTAACTCGGCACTGTCTGCTTCCCACGGTTTATGAATAAGTTTGTTGGGAAGCTTACTCAGTTCCGGGCACCAGGTACGCACATATTCCCCTTGTTTGTCGAATTTCTCACCCTGCAATACGGGGTTGAACACGCGAAAATAGGGCGCTGCGTCGGCACCGGAGCCCGCGACCCACTGCCAACCAGCAGAATTATTGGCACCGTCAGCGTCCGCCAGGCAGTCCCAGAACCAGGCCTCGCCCTCGCGCCAATCAATAAGTAAGTTCTTTACTAAAAATGAACCGACAATCATTCTTACCCGATTGTGCATATAGCCTGTATGCCACAGCTCCCGCATGCCCGCATCGACAATGGGAATGCCGGTTTTTCCTTTTTGCCAGGCTTCGAGATCTTTTTTGCTGGAACGCCAGGGAAATTGGTCGAATTTCTCGTTAAAGTTTTTATCCGGGAAAGTAGGAAAGTGATAAATCAAGCTATGTGCAAATTCACGCCAGCCCAGTTCGCTCAGGAAGGTATCGATGTTGTTGTCGTCGGCGCTGCCGAAGGCATCAAGGATGGCATACCAGACTTGATTAGGAGAGATTTCACCAAAATGCAAATGCGCAGACAACATAGAGGTTCCACGAATAGCAGGAAAATCCCGATCTTTTTTATATGATTTGGCCGCTTCATCAATAAAATCTGCCAATCTGTCTGCCGCCCCCTCCTCTCCAGGTTTCCATGTTTCGGCAATTCCGTCATACCACTTGATGTCTGGCATTAGTCCCAGTGAATCAATACTCAGGCCTTTGTTTGTCACGTCAGCATAGGTAATTCTCGCCACTGCTGCTTGCGGATAACGTGGAGAACTGGCCTGTAAGCAGCCTTTTCGATAAAACGGGGTAAATACTTTATAGGGGCTACCAGACTTATTCTCGATGTCCCACGGTTCCCAGAGTAGTGAACCATTAAAACTCTTCACGATTTTGTCGTTGTCTTTTAACGATTCTTTTAGCGTTTTGTCTCGCTTAACGTGCCATGGCTCATAACACCGATTCCAAAACAGATGCTCTACGTTGAACGTGTCCATGAGCTCGGGCAGTAATTTTTCCGGGTCGCCTTCGAATACCTGAAGATGCCCATTAAGGCGATCATTAAGGGAGTTTAATGATTGATGAAGCCACCATTTCGATACACTACCGGGAAGTCTTTTTTCCGGCAACGACGTATCGTGAATATAAATTGGAATGATCTTGCCAAGATCGCAGGCAGCATGTAGCGCCGGATTATCTTTTACGCGCAGGTCCTGGCGGAACCATACGATACTGACAGGTACCGTCACATCGATGTCCTTTTTATTTATGCATTCTAAGTAAGTGATACGCAATTATATCCAAACTGTTTCACTGGCGATGAAAATTAAGGTTTTGTAATGAAAGTAATTACCCGGGGTTTGTTCTGGTTTAGACACGATTTAAGACTGACGGATATGCCAGCACTGTTGGAAATGAGTAAGCTAGTTGATGAGCTTTTATTGGTGTATGTTTTTGACGAACGTAGCACCGGGCAAAATCAGTATGGCGTTACGGGAATGGGCCCTCACCGCCGACAATTTATTGAAGCGTGTTTGAGCGAGTTGAACGATGACTTAGCGACACTGGGTCAACATCTCGTGATAAAAACGGGAACGCCGGTATCGGTACTAAATTCGCTTATACAAAACGATGACATAACCCATGTTGCCAGCCATTTTCACGGCGGCTTTTACGAAATACAGGACTGGCAAAGGTTGGAAAGTACCTTTCCGGCAGTGAAATTCATCCAACGAGATGGCATTAGCCTGTTTGACCGCGCGCAGTTGCCTTTTTCTGTTATCGATATGCCAGGGCAATTTACCGCGTTTCGAAAAAAAATAGAGAAACACACCACGCCAGCAGCGCCTCTTACTGCTCTTTCGTCACTACCGCCGCCAATCCATTTGCAATCTGAACAAGAGAATTTGAAAGCACAAATATCTGACCATGGCTTGTTCCGCGGTGGCGAAAAGGCGGGTCAACAGCGGCTGAAGGATTACTTTTTTACTGATCACCATGTGTCAAATTACAAAGAAACCCGAAACGCATTGGACGATGCGAATGCCAGCACCCGGTTTTCTCCTTGGCTGGCAAGTGGCTCGTTATCTCCACGATGGATTTATCAGCAATTAAAGCAATATGAAGCAGCGCATGGCGCGAACGATTCGACGTATTGGGTTTATTTTGAGTTATTGTGGCGAGAGTTCTTCTTCTGGATACAGCAACGCCATGGTGCAGATTGGTTTAGCCAAGCAGGCTGTCGCGGTGAGGTAAGGCCATTTTCCCATGATGAAGCGAAGATCCGGCTGTGGCAAAACGGAGAAACTGGGTACGACATCGTAGATGCTTGTATGAAGCAATTAAAAACGACTGGCTTTATGTCGAACCGCGGTCGCCAGCTGGTGGCAAGCTGCTTTGTTCACGAACTCGGGCAAAATTGGCAGTATGGCGCGGCTTGGTTTGAACACATGCTGGTAGACTACGATGTTGGCAGTAACTGGGGCAACTGGTTATATCTTGCTGGCGTAGGCCACGATCCCAGAGGCCATCGCCAATTCGATTTGCAAAAGCAAACTGAACGCTATGATCCCGAAAGAACCTTCATCAATACATGGCGAAAATGAAGCCTCAAGTCGCGGTGGTTTGGCTAAAGCGCGATTTACGTCTACGCGACCACAAGCCCCTGCTAGAAGCTAGTAAAACCGGCCTGCCCGTCGTGCTACTGTTCTGCTTTGAGCCTTCGTTAATGGCCGACCCACACATGAGTCAGCGACATTGGCGTTTTTTAGCTGAAAGCATTACTGATATGAACGGGCAGTTACCCGATGGGATTTCGGTGCTTTCAACCTGCTATGAAGTGCGTGAGGCTTTTTCGTACATAAACGCGCATTGTCATATCAGTCGCGTATTCAGCTATGAAGAAGTGGGCCTCGACGTTACCTTTCGACGGGATCGTGAAATGGCTACCTGGTTCCGTGCACACAACATCGAATGGACAGAGCATAATTATGGTGCAGTAACCCGTGGACTCACCAACAGACAACATTGGGAGTCTTATTGGCAACAAGTGATGTCACAACCCACAGATGACGTTACACTGAGCACAGTGAACTGGTATTCCGTTGAAGCGTCGCCTTTAAGGGCGATGCAAAATATCCCGTCTTATCCGAGTGATAATCTGATGCAGCAAGGCGGTGAACGGTTTGCCTGGTTTGTGATGAAAGATTTCTTTGCTGGCCGTGGTATTTCATATCATCAAGATATTTCAAAGCCCCTGGCAGCCCGGAAATCCTGCACTCGCCTGAGCCCCTATTTGGCGTGGGGAAATGTGTCAATTAAGCAAGTTTATCAATATATCCGCTTCCAACAGTCGCACCTCAAACACTCGCAGCAAAGTGGTCGCTGGCAACCCGCCGTAAATGCGTTACTTTCTCGCATACATTGGCGATGTCATTTCATCCAAAAGTTCGAGAGCGAACATCAAATGGAATGGCGCGCACAAAACCGCGCATACGACAGCTTTCCCTACATCGAAGGCCCAGAAGCGCAGCGTCGTTTCGAACGCTGGAAAAATGGTACCACAGGATATCCGTTGGTTGATGCTTGTATGCGAGCGCTTAACGCAACAGGATTTTTAAATTTTCGAATGCGCGCCATGGTAACCAGTTTTTTGGTGCACCATTTAAATGTGCATTGGTTACATGCAGCAGAATATCTGGCAAACCAGTTTCTTGATTTTGAACCTGGTATTCATTATCCACAAATTCAAATGCAGGCCAGTATCACGGGTATTCACACAGTTCGCTTGTATAACCCATCAAGTCAATCGAGCAAACTCGACCCTCATGCTGCATTTATAAAAAAGTGGGTGCCTGAACTAGACCGATTACCAGCACCTCTTTGCCATCAGCCAGATAAAATTCCGCCACTTGAAGCCATGATGCTAAATTTTGACTGTGCCGTGGATTATGTCTTACCGATTATTGATATTGGTGCAGTGCACAGTGAGGTGAGAGACCGTTTGTGGGGATATCGTCAACGTGATGATGTGGTGAAAGAAGCGGCCCGGATTGTTCAGCGGCATACCACTCGCCTAAGCCCTAGCCGCCAATGGCTGAAACAAGTAAACAGTAAGACTTAGCGGTCTTGCTCTTTAAGCCATTGATTAAGTAGCCTAATTTGTCCGCATTTATACGCTGCATAGGTTATGCGTAACGCGTTAGAGAGTACTTCACTGTCGCTCCAGCCTGTTTTGTCACGAATTTCATCATAACATTGCATCGCTTCCGGACTCACATAACCCCGTACCATTTTCTTCCCAGCCGCTTTCTGTCGCTCACGAAAGCGACGCTGTTTATCTGCATTGGCGGTAGGGTTAGCCTTTTTCTTTTCAGTCATACGGATGTCATCTCCTGGTTACCTTGGCAGTGTAACATGGATTTTTTCACAATAAATGACTGTTCAGAGTTGTTTAGCGTACAAGTGTTCGCTAAATTACCACGCTGAAAATCTAACAACAAAGGGATATCATGTCCGACAAACAACATAGCTTTAACCGTGAAGATTTACTGGCCTGTAGCCGCGGTGAAATGTTCGGCCCAGGTAACAGTCAGTTACCTGCACCTAATATGCTAATGATGGATCGCATTAGTCATATCAGTGAAGAAGGCGGTGAATACGATAAAGGTGAAATCATTGCTGAGCTGGATATCACACCAGATCTTTGGTTCTTCGATTGTCACTTCCCTGGCGATCCGGTAATGCCTGGTTGTCTTGGTCTTGATGCCATGTGGCAGCTGGTTGGCTTCTTCCTTGGTTGGAGCGGTGGTCCTGGTAAAGGTCGTGCACTTGGCGTAGGCGAAGTGAAGTTTACCGGGCAAATCCTGCCAACCGCAAAGAAAGTCACCTATCGCATCAACATGAAACGTGTTGTTAAGCGTAAGCTGTTTATGGGCCTGGCTGACGGTCAGGTAGAAGTAGATGGTCGCGTTATCTACACAGCCAAAGATTTGAAAGTCGGCTTGTTCCAGGATACGTCTAAGTTCTGATTATCCTGATAGCACCCTGGTGCTTATAATGCCGAAATTCGGACGAAAAAAAGCCCCGTTAATCGGGGCTTACCTTTATTGAAAGAGATGTTTAACGTACGTTGAATCCTAGTTGCCTGTCTTCAACAGCTTCCCTCCAGCCACCGAGCCACTGCGAACGAGCGTCGAAAGCCTGGAATGGACAGTTCTCTTTTGAACGACCGCTGATACCAGCCTGATACCCTTTTGCGTGTGCACGCGTCAATTTATCTCTTTTTTGTCGTTTCATTGATAAGCCTCTATTTGTGATTAACTTGTGTCGCAACCGGTGTTCGGGCTCTCCTAACATAGTATTTTGCGGGTGCCGTCAATTTCTGTTGCGCACATATATGTGATAGTGCACCCGGCAGTTAGGTTCAACTTATTTTCTTCAATTTCAGGCTTGACAAATAGTAAGGTAATGAAATTTTGTCTAATTTAACATTACATTTTTTTTGCATAATTATGACGTTTTTTAAAACGAGTTTCTCTATGTACAAAAAAACCGCAACTGGGTGCGGTTTTTGCTATTTATGTTTTAAGCTAAAACAATCCAATTCGTATATTTATTGCGCTATCACACTGTTAATTCGATAAAAACCGCATTATACGAAAGTCTAATTTTTAGCCATTTTTGCGACGACGGAAAGCCAATAAGCCGGCTGTCAACAACATCCACAACGGTGAAATTGACGCGCCCTTACGCTCATAGCCAGTGTCTTCCTCGTCATCGTCTGCATCGCAACTGTCGTCAACTTCACTGCCAAGAGGTGAAAGTTTAACTGCAACAATGACGTCTACCATCTCGGTTTCACCTTCGTCATTGATGACTTCTTCACCATTTGCATAACGTTCTGCCGTACTGAAACGCGCGTTAGCGATGATTTCATTACTGTCGTTGATATCAATTGCATCAACGATGGTGTAGGCAGAATCACAGGGCAACAGATCATTTAAATCAGTGAGCTCACCAGATGCCACGTCGAACATAAAGCCGTGAGTTTCACGATTGGTATCTACAGTAGAATCATATTCAGAAGTACCTACAACAATATTATTATTGTTGATCGCTTTGCCCTCCGCGCCCGCGTTGGTAAAGAAGCCTTGCGGATAGAGCGTTTCACCGCTGTCCAGATTATGGATGAATATTCTGTTACGCGCAGTGCTATTCGGTGCCCGAAGAACGTAGCCTGTTACCCAATTTTCATTGTTGATAGACAACGCTTCAGATTGCAGATTATCTTCACGAGGTAACATTTCAGTGGTTTCGCCATCGGCGTAACTCACCGCCACGTTAGTGTACTCGTAGTTATAGTAGCTGCTTGAGCTTGGACGACGCACATTTTGACGCTCATCAATTGAAGAGGCTCCGACGGCGACACCTTGATCATTGATATCGTTTGCTAATGACCAGTAAGGTGATTCATCTTCTGCTTCTGGCTCAAATACAGGTGGAAAGGTTTCGCTAGAGATAACATTTCCATTTGCATCAAGTTGCCAAATTGTCGCCCGCGCGTAAGTACCAGGGAATGACGTATCACCTACATCGGGTAATCTGAAACCATAGCTTGTGCTGTCACCAGAGGCATCTACTCTGATATTGCGCTTACAATAGGCTTCCGGTATGTCTCCCAGAAATTCAGGATCTTCGCAGTTCTCAACAGCGTCATCAATGGCACTGATATAATCAACGGCACTGTTCCCTGCCACTTGTAAACTATTGTTAATCGCGAAAGCTTCGCTTAATCCGCCAAGGGTATCATCTTCAGCAGGAAGCAGTTTGGTCTCGCCATTAACCTGGACAAATGCGGTTTGTTCGATATCGTTTAGAACAAGAATCGTGGTATCGCCATCTTCATTCTCGTAGTCTAACCGGTAGTACGGCCCTTCAGTAGAACCCACAACAAAGTCGCCATTTAAGCTATCGCGAGCGTAGGTGTTTACCGCGAATTCGTACTCATTGGTGTCTTCCGATATCGCATCGAGGCCAGGTACCAAATCAACATCAACCCCATCAGAGAGGTATGAGGAGTAAGTGCCAATGTGCTGGTACAAGAAGTAGTTTCTGGCCGTTGAGGAATGAGAAGTCAGCTGTGCAATAATGTAGTTATAGTCAACGGTGGAAAATACCCCCTGACGTACATCTTCTTCATTTTCGAAACTTGAAGCGTAAGTATCGATAAAGCCTGACTCTTCAAGGAAATCTGCATCGACAGAAAGATTCAGGCTGCTCTGTGTAATGGTGAGCATCTGACCTGATTCATCAATAGACTGTCCAAAGTTGTGAATACTGCGATCAGTAACCGGTAGTGGCGTAACGGAATAGGTAGCGGCCAGGGCAGTTGCTGACGCAGTGGTCAGCGCCATAGCGGCGGCAAGCTGTGTTAATTTCATCTAATATCCTAATTACTGCTGAGTGTCTTCCAGCATGCTTTCCAATTCGTCCCAGCGCGCATATTTCTGAGACAGGGTTTCTTCTGTTTCTGATAACGTGGCAAGTGTACCAGCTGTTGCATCCGCAGGCTGTTTAAAAAACTCAGGATCATTCACCTTTTCCTGCAATGTGGCTAACGCTTCTTCCAGCGATTCAATTTCTGCAGGTAACGATTCGAGCTCACGTTGATCTTTGTATGATAACTTTTTCGTCTTACGCGGAGAAGACTTTGGCTTAGGACTCTGCGGATCCGATTTAGTTTCATCTTTTACTCTTGCTTCAGCATTTCTCTGTGCCACTTGTTGCTGTTTATACCAGCTTTCAACATCACTGAAGCCGCCGATAAATTCTTTGAGCGCGCCATTACCTTCGAACACTACGCAGCTATTGGCGACATTATCAACAAACTCACGGTCGTGGCTTACCAGTAAAACAGTTCCCTCGTACTCATTGAGTAAGGTTTCCAGCATTTCCAGGGTTTCCACATCCAAGTCGTTGGTGGGTTCGTCGAGTACCAGTACGTTACTTGGCTTCAACATGAGTTTGGCCAGCATTAAGCGGTTTTTCTCACCACCAGATAATGACTTCACCGGTGCGTTTACCCGTTCTGGTGTAAACAAGTAATCCTGAAGGTAGCTAATAACGTGGCGAGGCGCGCCATTTACCATCAAATCGCGCTTTCCATCGCCCACCGCATCGATGACCGATTTTTCTAAATCCAGCCCCTGACGATGCTGATCGAAATACGCCACTTCTAAGTTCATGCCTTGACGAATATTACCGGTATTCGGTGTCAGTTCGCCCAGCAGCAGTTTTATAAGCGTGGATTTACCGCTACCGTTCGGACCAATCAGTGCCAGTTTGTCACCGCGCAACACATTTAGGTTCAGGCGGCTGACTATGGATTTATCACCGTACGCATAATTTGCGTCGTTCACTTCAAAGACCATCTTCCCTGAGCGTGCGGCAGTCGACTGTGCCACCACAGCATTACCTTGGGTTTCACGCCGGGCTTTACGGGTTTCACGCAATTTTTTAAGGGCTCGCACCCTGCCTTCGTTGCGTGTTCGTCGGGCTTTAATGCCCTGGCGTATCCACACTTCTTCCTGAGCAAGTTTTTTGTCGAATTCAGCATTTTGCGCGGCTTCAACGTCAAGATCCTGCTGCTTCTTTTCGAGGTAAGTGGCGTAGTTGCCCGGATAGCTTGTCAGCGCGCCGCGATCAAGATCGACAATCCGTGTGGCCATCTGGCGAATAAACGCCCGGTCGTGACTAATAAAAACAATCGCGCCCTGAAAAGCACTTAAGCTTTGTTCCAGCCAGCGGATCATTTCGATATCCAAGTGGTTTGTTGGCTCATCGAGTAAAAGCAGATCGGGCTGTCTTACTAAGGCCCTTGCCAACGCGGCTTTACGTCGCCAACCACCGGACAATGTCGACAATGACATGTCGGGGTCAAGCTTCAGCATAGTCAGCGTTTGTTCAATCTGTTGTTCGAATTGCCAGGCGTCGCGGGTTTCCAACGCTTCTTGTAAATGTTGGAGCTTATTCAGATTTGCTTCAGACGGATCATCAGCCACTTTTCGTGTCTGATGAAAATACTGTTTCAGGATCTCGCCCACATCAGCAAGCCCTTCTGCCACGTAGTCAAATAGCGAAATATCGACGGTTTGGGGAGGATCTTGTTCAAGGCGGGCAACCACGGTTTTGCTGTCGATAATGCGCTGACCATCGTCTGCAATAATATCACCGGCAATCACTTTCATAAGCGTGGACTTACCACTGCCGTTGCGACCAACTAAACACACACGCTCTCTGGGTTGAACCACTAAATCTACACCGTCGAGTAACGGTGGATTACCATAAATAACGGTAATATCTTTTAACTGAATCACACTCATGATAAGAAATTTTCTGCCTGTTCTACGTCAAAAGGCCAACCGAGTTCTGCGCCAGTATCAAGGCGCTTAATTACCGGAATACGCACGGCATAAAGATGATACAGGTTAGCATCTTCGCGGATATTATATTTGGTGATGTTGAGCTGCTGAGACTGTGATGTCTTTGCCAGAACCTCGTCAGCCAGTTCACACAAATGACACTGTGGACCGGTGTAAAACGCTAATTTCACTTTTTAAGCACCCAGCATTTATGGATATTGCTGTTGCGGGCGAAATCATCCGGAATTGTCTTCGCAGAAATATCTTCAATGTCTTTATAACCGCCCTCTTCCAGTGCTTCATAATCAAGCTTGAAGCCACGGCGGTTGTTCGAAAACATCACCTCGCCACCGTCGTTAAGGCAACGGAACGCATCTTTCAGCAAGGCGACATGGTCGCGTTGTACATCAAAAGTATCCTGCATGCGTTTTGAATTCGAAAACGACGGTGGATCAATAAAGATAAAATCATACTTACCCGGATGGGTTTTAAGCCAAGTGGTACAGTCGGCCTGAATAAAGGCTTGCGCCCCTTTTACTTTATTCAGGTGCATGTTGTCTTTGGCCCAGTCGAGATAGGTTTTTGACATATCAACAGTGGTCACTGAACGCGCGCCACCCAGTGCCGCGTGCACCGAAACGCTGCCAGTGTAAGAAAACAGGTTCAATACATCTTTATTTTTTACCTGTTTCGCCACCATTTGACGGGTGACACGGTGATCAAGGAATAAACCGGTATCCAAATAGTCTGTGAGGTTAACCAGCAAGCGCGCACCATTTTCATATACGGTTAAGCGTTCGCCTTTTTGGTCCATCTTCTCGTACTGTTTAGTGCCTTTTTGTTGGCTACGTACTTTAAGTGCAATTTTCTTCGCATCCACACCGGTAACAGCAGGCAAATGCAGCAACACTTCCTGTAACCGTTTACGGGCTTTGTCTTCTGATACGGTTTTAGGCGGTGCATATTCCTGAACCACCAACCACTCACCGTACACGTCTATAGCAACGTTGTAATCTGGCAAGTCGGCATCGTAAATCCGATAGCAGTTTGTGTCCTGCTGCTTGATCCAGCCCTTCAGCTTTTTCAGGTTTTTCTTCAAGCGATTGGCAAACTCGTGATTGTCGCCATCGCTACCATATTGACGGCAATTGTCTTCATCCATCAGGTAATTAACGAAGCGACACTCTAGCTTGCCGTTGTTCAGGCCATATTCTTTACCGGAGCGAAGTTTGAGAACGCGCAACAAATCGCGATTGCTGCTTAGCAGGGATACATGCCATTCACCCCAAGCGTTTTTCAGCTGTTTGCCAAGTTCTGCAAAGGTGGGGATTAGATCAGTCAGTTCACCTAAACGCTCACCATAAGGCGGGTTGGAAATAAGGTAACCGGGTTCTTTCGACAGTGGAGACGCTTTTAATGCATCACACACATCAAATCGGATATCGTTGAATACTCCGGCTTGATCAGCGTTTTTACGCGCGATATTCACCAGTTTACTGTCGATGTCTGATGCGTATATCGGCGTATCGCAGGCTTTCTGGCTTGCCAATGCTTCGTCATTGATGTCGTTCCACAGGGATGGATTATGCTGCAACCAACGGTTGAATCCCCAATAAGAACGTTTAATACCGGGGGCAATATTACGCGCAATGTAAGCGGCTTCAATGGCAATGGTACCCGAGCCACAAAAGACATCACTTAAGGGTTTAGTCGTGTCTTGTGTCCAACCTGAACGAATAAGCATGGCGCAGGCGACATGTTCTTTCAGCGGTGCTTCACCGGTTTTACTGCGATACGCGCGCTGATGAAGACTGTTACCAGACAAATCCAGACCAATGGTAACCTTCTCACGGTGACAGCGTGCCCAAATTGGAAAATCAGCCAGTTTTTTCTCAACAGAAGGACGTTGATCTAACTCTTCCATAAACTGATCGACAATGGCGTCTTTTATTCGAACCGCACCAAATTGCGAGTTTTTGATCGCTCTATTGGTACCATTGAACTGTACGCTTAAGGTGTCGCTTGGACGTAAGTGTTGCTGCCAATCAACAGACGATGCCGTGTCGTAGAGTTCGTCAGCAGAGTCACATGGACCTTCCGCTAACACCCATATCACACGGTTGGCCAGACGAGACCACAAACAAAGCGTATATGCCTGTTCGAGGGTACCGGAGAAACTTACCGTTCCCGGCGACAGACGGCAGCTAACATCCGGGCACAAGGATTCGATTTCAGATTTAAGCAGCTCGTCCAGTCCGCGACTGGTTGTAACAAGTATTTGATTCATAATTTTCTATGTAAGCTGCACCGCCGCAGCGATGCAGTAAAATAACGGATAAAGGCGGTTAACTACAGCGCCTTTACAATGTCTTTGACCAGTTTGGGGCCTTGGTAGATAAACGACGAGTAAATCTGGATTAGAGACGCACCCGCGGCCAACCTGTCTTTGGCTGTTTGCGCATCATGAATACCGCCAACTCCAATAATCGGAATGGCGCGATCTAATGCCGTAGACAGCTTGCGGGTCACACCCAGGCTCATCTCTGTCAGTACTTCACCACTTAAACCGCCGGCTTCATCTGCGTGTTTCAGTCCCTGAACCGCATTACGGCTTAGTGTAGTATTGGTGGCAATGACACCGTCCATTTTACTGTTGATCAGCGAACGGGCGATGCTATCGATTTCGTTGTCAGCCAGATCTGGTGCAATTTTAATAAACAACGGTACGTATTTTCCGTGCGACTGACAAAGCTTATCCTGCGCCAGTTTCAGGCCATTAAGTAATTTGTCCAGTGCTTCACCATATTGGAGGTTACGTAACCCTGGCGTATTTGGTGACGAAATGTTCACCGTAATATAGCTGGCATACGGATAGACTTTATTCAGACAAATTAGATAATCTGATAATGCGTCCGCTTCTTCAGTATCTTTGTTCTTACCGATATTAATGCCAATAGGTCCGGTGAACTTTGACGCTTTTACCTGGCTAACCAAGTGATCGACGCCCTGATTGTTAAAGCCCATTCGATTGATGATGGCATGCTTTTCCGGCAAACGGAAAATGCGTGGTTTCGGGTTACCCGGTTGTGGCCTTGGCGTTACCGTACCCACTTCCACAAAGCCAAAGCCCATACTGCCGAATGCATCGATGCATTCTCCGTTTTTATCCAGCCCAGCGGCCAGGCCAACTGGATTTGGAAAGCTAATACCGGCTACTTTTACCGGTTTCGCAATGGTTTCATTGCTGTAAAGCCACTTTAACGGTGTGTGCTGGGTGCGGTGTAACCACTTAATGGCAAAATCGTGGCTATTCTCGGGCTCACACTGCAGTAAAATTTTTTGAGCGATGGATTGCATGGTCTTTCTCTAACAAAAAGCCCTGTCAAAACAGGGCTTCGTCTTTTTTTGAATATGCGTATTCTAATGGCTAGACTTGGCGCTTAAAAGCATCAATTCACGTAAAGCCACAGAAAATTTTGCAAATTCGTGTGTGGAGCTGGTTTTGAACTCACTCATCATATGATACCAGCGCTTCAGCAGCGCCTGATTATTGTCCATCCAGGTTTGCAGAATTTCATCTGCATCCTGGCTGTCAGGCCGTGTTTGAAGCAGGTTCAGTGTAATTGAACGCTGCTGCCAGTCTAACTCTTCCCGGTAGGATGCCCGGGCCAACGCCTGCCAATGGTTGCTGACATTCTGGTTGGTAATTTGCGCGAGGAACCAGTGTAGCTCTAATTTCGAACCTAACTGGAAGTAAAGCTTCGCAATTACCGAGGTATCATGGCTGTCTACATCATCAATTTGCGCTAAATCCAGACTTGAGAACAGATTCGAGAAGCTCGAGATCTGGGTGGCAATGTCTTCTGGCACGCCTTTATCTACCAGTTTCGCCGTTTCTTTCTTCAGTGCGGCATATTCTTCTGGTACCAGATACGTTTGCATATTGGCAGCAAGATTGTCGAACGTGGCGCGATACGCCTCAATGGCCGAGTGAATACCCAGTGACTTATTGCCATGGCGAATATACCAACGTGCTGTTCTACGCATAATTCGACGGGCACTCTCTAGAATCTTAAGCTGTAAATCAGCATCAATTACATTGTCGAGTGCTTCAATTTTGCGCCACAGCGGGTCGATGTTGAAGATGCCTTTTACTACGGCATAAGCATCTGCAATTTCATCAACGGTTGCGCCCGTCTCTTCCTGCATACGGAACACGAAGTTCAGACCCATATCGTTAACGATATTATTAGTCAGCTTGGTGGCAATGATTTCACCGCGTAGTGGATGCTGCTCCATTTGCTCCGGATACTTGTCACGCAACACCGGAGGGAATGCATTAACCAGCAGCTTTCCGTGGTAAGGATTTTCGGTGATAGCGGGAATATTGAACGCGTCTTTAAGCACCATTTTGCCGTAGGCAATCAGTACGCTGAGTTCAGGACGTGTCAGGCCGCGATCTTTCGCAACGCGATCGGAAATCTCGTCATCCGTAGGAATAAATTCCAGTTCACGATTCAAACGCCCTTCTCTTTCAAGACCATGAATAAAGCGCAACTGTTCTTTAAGCTGAGATACCCCGGCCCGTTCAGTAATCGAAATAGACTGGGTTTGACGGTAACAGTCTTCAAGCACGATGCGAGACACATCGTCGGTCATATCGTAAAGCAACTTGTTACGTTGCTTAACGGTAAGATCACCGGCACTCACCAGGCTGTTAAGCAGGATCTTGATATTAACTTCGTTATCCGAACAGTCTACACCACCCACATTATCAATGAAGTCGGTGTTCACACGACCGCCAGTGGCCGCATATTCAACACGTCCTAATTGGGTGAGACCCAAGTTACCGCCTTCGCCTACGATTTTCGCATTCACGTCTTTACCGTTTACCCGCAAATCGTCATTGGCGCGGTCGCCCACTTCGGCGTGAGATTCTTTGTTACTCTTAATGTAAGTACCAATACCACCGTTCCAGATTAGATCCACAGACATCTTCAGAATATTGTGAATCAACTCGTTAGGCGTCATCGACACCTGGCGGGTACCCAGCCACTTCTTCATTTCAGCAGTCAGTTTAATGGATTTACTGGCACGGCTGAAAATACCACCGCCTTTTGAAATCAATGCACTGTCATAGTCTTCCCAACTCAAACTGGGGTTTTCAAACAAACGCTGACGTTCTTTATAAGAACTTTCTGCATCTGGGTCGGGGTCGAAGAAAATGTGCAGGTGGTTGAAAGCTGCAATCAAACGCGTATGGCGCGACAACAACATACCGTTACCGAATACGTCACCGGCCATGTCACCAATACCCACGGCGGTAAAGTCGGTGGTTTGACAATCGATACCAATTTCACGGAAGTGACGCTTAACCGATTCCCACGCACCACGGGCAGTAATTCCCATTTTCTTGTGGTCGTATCCGACACTACCACCAGACGCAAAGGCGTCACCTAACCAGAAGTTGTACTCTTCAGAAATGCCGTTAGCAATATCTGAGAATGTGGCGGTGCCTTTGTCGGCAGCCACTACCAGGTACGGATCGTCTTCATCCAGTCGTACCACATCTTTCGGCGGTACGATTTCACCATTAACGATATTGTCGGTGATATCCAGCAAACTGCGGATAAAGGTGCGGTAACACGCCTGACCTTCGGCCTGGAATGCAGCACGACCGCCTGTGGTCGGCAATTGTTTACAAACAAATCCGCCTTTAGCCCCAACTGGCACGATTACAGTGTTCTTAACCTGCTGCGCCTTAACCAAACCGAGAATTTCCGTGCGGAAATCTTCTTGTCGGTCAGACCAGCGTAAACCACCACGTGCAACCTTGCCGCCACGTAAATGCACACCTTCAACCCGGGGGCTGTATACGAAAATTTCAAACTTCGGTAGTGGCAATGGCATTTCCGGGATCATATCCGGGCTCATTTTGAATGACACATAAGGCTTCTCGTTGCCTTCTGCATCGCCTTGGTAGAAGTTTGTACGCAAAGTCGCCAGCATCATATCCAGATAGCGGCGAATTATACGGTCGTCATCCAGGTTGCTAACGTTATCCAGTTGTTTTTTGATGTCATCAAGCAAGGTGTCTTCTTTCTTCTTATTACGTTTCTTCGACGGGTCGAAGCGCGTATCAAAGAAAGCCACTAACTTCTTGGCGATATCAGGATAAGCAGACAGCGTATTGGCGATGTAGTCGCGGCTAAAAGAACTGCCGGTCTGACGCATGTATTTTGCGTAAGCACGTAGAATAGTCACTTTTCGTCCGGTCATGCCTGCGCCCAGGATCAGGCGGTTGAAAGCATCGTCTTCCAGCGTATTTGCCCAAACTTTGGCAAAGGCATCCTGGAACAGTGTTTGTGCCTGTTCCATATCCAGGTGACTACCTGATTTATGCAGCATGGTGAAATCCATCACCCAGTTCAGCGATGTATCTGAACAGTGCACCTTGTATGGACTCTCATCAATAACGCGCAAGCCAAAGTTTTCCAGCATGGGTAGCACATCAGACAGGTGAATAGGTTCCGCGCGGTGGAACAGTTTCAGTTTCACCACTTCGCTGCTGACATTTTCTTCCTGCGGACGATAGAACAACATATCCAGCGTATGGTCGTCGCTTAGCAACTCAAGTTTCTCAATATCAATGAGCGCGGCGCTGGGCAGGTTTTGCTCCATATAGCTACGGGAAAACGCATTCGTATACTTACGCTCTAACGCCTTACCCGAGGCTTCACCGTGGGCAGCTTTAATCGCTGATGCGAGGCGGTCATTCCAGGTTTTGCTCAGCTCGATGATGTTCTGCTCAATTTCCTTCACATCGTAATCCACATTGTTGTTTTTTACCCGGGCGATATAGTGCGTTCTGGCATAAACCGATTCTGAGAAGAAAGTGGTAAATTCCACGTCTTCTTCCGTACCAAACGAACGCTGAAGCAAGGCTTGCGTATCTTTTCTGAGCTGCGTGTTGTAGCGCTCTCTGGGTACATAAACCATGCACGACAAGAAACGTCCGAACACGTCTTTACGCATAAACAGGCGGGTGATACCCCGTTCCTGCATTTGAAAGATGCCCATTATGATCTGCGCCATCTCATCTGCAGGGGTTTGCAGTAACTCATCACGGGGATAGGTTTCAATGATATTCACGAACGCTTTGTAAGCGTGAGTTCCAGGCTCATAACCAGACAACGAGCAAATTTCACTGATTTTACTGGCCAAGACTGGAATTTCAGTGGCGCTGGAGTTATAGAAAGACGCGCTGTACAAACCAAGGAAGCGATGCTCGCCCACTACGGCACCCTCTTTGTTGAATACTTTAACGCCAATATAATCCATGTAAGCCGGGCGATGTACGCGGGCTCGGGAATTCGTTTTGGTTAGCATTAACGGTTTTTGACTCAAGGCTTCGGCACGGGCTGAAGGAGGCAAATTAGAAATGAGTCGTTCGCGGTCACTGACTGACTTTTTCATCAAGCCTAGGCTGCTGTCATTGACCGGTATCCAACGGTAGTCGCCTTCAATGGCTTTGGCATCGTAATACCGGTAACCCATCATGGTAAAGTTATGATCAGCTAACCATTCGAGAAATTGTACTGCTTGCTTTTTGCGTTCATCAGATACCTGCCAGTTGAGTTTACTAGCCGTCTTAATGACGGTATCTAACTTTGTCGACATGGCTTGCCAGTCTTCTACCGCAAGCGATACCTCATCAACAACAGAACGAAGTTCTTTTGTTAGCAGGTCAATATCTTTCTTCGATGTTTGTCTGTCGATTTCGATAAACAACACCGTTTGTTTCAAGGCATGCTTGTCTTTGCTGCCGTGTTCAACGAAAGACTCTACCTGGTTTTTATCGTCGCGCTTCAACCAAACCGGGCTGTGAAGCATTAAGTGCGAGGTGATGTTAAGACGATTAAGACACATGCGAACCGAATCCACCAGAAACGGCATATCGCGAACAATAATTTCTACAATGGTGTGACTGGAGTGCCAGCCATGCTTGGCAATTTCCGGGTTAAAAACACGTATGTAAGGAGCTGAAGAATCAAAAGAAGAAAATACGTGCCATAAACTAAGCGTCGCACCGTAGAGATCGCTGTCGTTTCGATCTTCCAGGTCGTCATTTGAAATCGTTTTAAATAAATGTTGGCCAAATTGTTCTACCAACGCTTTTTGTTGCGCATCAATCTTTTTATCGATAAGTGAAAAAACATTATCAAGCAGCACCGACTGCCGCTGTGAGGTGACTGTCATGGTTAAACCTTAATTAGTCGTAAGTGCACAGAATCCCTACCTATTTTCGCTAATCTTCAGTCCTTTTGAAAGGGAAGTTTTAACGCTTTATTAACAGCATAGATAACTATGCAGAAAAGGCATAAAAAAAAGGGCCATCAGGCCCTTTTTTGTAAGTAACTATGCAAAAAAAGTTTTATGCATCAGGGTCATTTTTACTCAACCAGAGAAATCTGGACAGTGCTGGAAGCACAATAATGGCACCCAGCATGTTCACCAAGAACATAAACGTCAGCAAAATACCCATATCCATCTGGAATTTAAGCGATGAAAATACCCAGGTACTCACGCCAACAGCAAGCGTAATTCCCGTAAACAGTACCGCACTACCCCGTTCTTTTAATGCATCGAGGTAGGCTTGCTGTACAGTGGCACCCGCTTTGAGCTTATGACTCATGGTAGAAAGAATATAAATACCGTAGTCCACGCCAATCCCTACGCCTAATGCAATTACCGGTAAGGTTGAGACGGTAAGACCTATCTGCAGATACGTCATCAGTGCTTGGGCCAGAACCGATACCACATATAACGGCAATACCACTGATAAGGTGGCTCGCACCGAGCGGAAACTGATCAGACATAAAATGATCACCGCGCCGAAAACGTATAGCATCATTGGCCCTTGGGCGGATTCCACCGCTTCATTGGTCGCCGCCATTACGCCAACCGGACCCGACGCTAACTTGAACTGCATGTCGTCGGTTTCATATTCCTTTCGGAACGTCTTTACGGCAGTGACCACCCGAGAGATCGTTTCTGCTTTATGATCTTCCATAAACAGGATAATCGGCATCACGGAACAATCGCCGTTAAGTAAACCCGATGACGTAGGCACCATGGAAATGTCTTGCGCCAACATCTGGTTACTTCGGGGTAGCACCTGCCATTTAACGTTACCTTCATTAAAGCCTGCATTCACGTTTTTCGCCACTGATGCCAGAGAAACGGTGGACTGAATGCCCTCTACGTTGGCCATCTTCCACTGAAAATCGTCCATGGCACGCATTACGCCGTAAGACGTACAGGCTTCGGGTGAGGTTTCCACCACCACTGACAGATAATCTACGGTGAGGGAATACTTATCAGTGATAAGGAAAGTGTCTTGATTGTAACGAGAACTCTCTTGCAACGAAGGTGCCCCAGCGTGCAGATCGCCTATTTTCATTTGCTGTGACTGGAACCAACCAAAAATGAACAGCCCCACAGTTACCAGCATAATGATGGTGGCCGGTTTCTTATTGGCACACGACGCAATGGCTTTCCAGAAAGCTGAGTTACGCTGTTCTTTCTTATTAAATTGCTTAACGTAGTTGTCGTTAAGCGATAGAAAGCTCATAAGCACTGGCAGTAAGATAAGGTTAGTAAGAATAATGACTGCCACACCCAAACTCGCGGTGATGGCCAGCTCACGAATAATACCAATATCAATCACCAGCAGTGTCATAAAGCCTACGGTATCAGACAGCAAAGCCACACCACCAGGCACTAACAGTGCTCTGAACGCGCTCATTGCAGCATGTTGCGCACCCATGCCAGCAACCACTTTTTTCTCTACCGCATTGATCATTTGCACGCCATGGCTTACACCGATAGCGAAGACCAGGAAAGGGACAAGAATTGACATGGGATCAAGGCCAAAGCCCAACACGGTAAGTAAACCTAACTGCCAGACTACCGCCACCACTGAACACACCAAAGGCAGAATGGTCATCATGATATTACGGGAGAAGAAGAACACCATCACGGCAGTAATTGCCAGTGCAATGGCAAAGAACAACACAACATCCTTCGCGCCATTGGCTACATCACCAATCATTTTGGAGAAACCGATGATGTGTACGCTCACTGCATCATTTTCAAACTTCCCGCGAACATCTGATTCTAAATCGGATGCCACTTGCAGCATATCCAGCGATTCGCCAGTTTTGGGATCGAGATTCAGCAGGCGCGCTGTAACCATGGCACAACTGTAATCGTTGGCTACCTGACGGCCCACAATACGTGCTTTTTCCACGTTAACGGCGACTTGATCGAGTGCGGCCTGTCGGGAAGAGTCGAAATCTGCCGGAATCACCGGACCACCAGAAAATCCACCTTCAACGATTTCAGTAAATCGGGTTGAGGCAGCAAACAAGCTGGTTACTGAGGAACGGTCTACACCGTTAACAAAGAACAGCGCATCATGAACTTGTTGGAGCGTGTCCATGAATTGCTGGTTATAAATATTGCCGTTCGCATCACAAACTGAAACCAGCACACTGTTAGCACCACCGAAATCTTCTCGGTGATCCATGTAGGTTTTCATATACGGGTGATTTAGCGGCACGTTTTTTTCGAATCCGGCATCGAGGTGCATCATCGACGCCTGAAAACCGAGGTAAAGGGTGACAAGAGCGAAGAGCGCCACCACCACTTTTCGGTAACCGAAAATTAATCGTTCTAATAGCGTGGTAAAGCTAGCCATTTGTTATTTTATTCCGTTTCTAATTGCTGAATGCCATTTGCCGTTACGGCGATAAGATGGCCATTGAATCGCGTTACGTTGACAATACTGGCTTTATCTTTGGTTTGCTGGGCAGTGAAACCTTTTGCTGGCGTACATTGGCCAGGCGCGGCCCAAGGGTCGTAGCTCACGGCATCGATAGGCTTTTCGAGTGTTACCATCATGCCATTGTTGCCATACAACTTGATGGCATTGCTGTTGTCGGTCAAAATTGAATTTAATGTGCCGGATAAGCAAGTGGGCACTTGTTCCCATGCCTCGTTGTTACGTTGAACGAACACATTCCCACGTAAGCCAGCTAACATAATGGTGGAATCGTTGATAAGCGCGACATCCTGAAACGAGCCCTGGTACTCCATTTCCAGTCTTTGCCATGATGCGCCCATGTTGTCGCTGGTTGCCACCAGACCCGCTTCACCAACCAGGTACAGTTTATCGTTAATAACGCGTAATTTATTAAAGTGCGGCAATATCAGACTTAACTCTTCTTCATAATATTCAGGCGAGTCTTGTTTTACTTCTTCCAGGTACTCTTGATCCATTGCACTTAAAATTGATGCGTGAAGCTCTTGCTTCCAGGTACTGCCGCCGTCGTTAGTGCGGAAAAACAGCCCGTAAGCACCTACGGCAATGCCCTGTTGCTCATTGAAAAAAGTGATATCGAAAAAGGGCTTTTCCAGCTCGGGTTTTGCCATTTGCACTACCCAGGTTTTACCCTTATCGGCAGAATACAGAATTGTCGCATCATGACCCGCTGCCCAGACTTTATCGCCCATCACCGTGACCGCAGTGAGCGTTGTCGTCGTCGGTACGGCCTGTTGTTCGAAGACTTCACCGTCGGAGGAAGTAAGAATGTGACCGCGTTCACCCACAGCAACAACAAAATCCGTGTGGTCGATATCCAGAAGCAATGACTCGGTAACCCGTGGCGCCTGATAGGCTTCCTGGGCCTGTGCACTGAACACGGCAGATAATACGAAGATTGCCATCAACGTGCTTTTCATAAAAATTATTTTCCTAAATAGCGCATAGTGTTGAAAAAAGAACGGTTGGCATTGCCAACCGTTTTTTCATGGATGAAATTAACGGCCTCTCCGTCTCAGCGCGTTAGGGGTGAATTCTGATTCACGAGGACGGATAGTAAAATCATACATTTTGGTCTCGTTATCTAGGCCGATAGCCAGGTAACGTCTGGAGTTTAAGTCGTGATAAACATCCAGTGTCGACCATTGGGTTGGAACATCATAGTAATTGATGCCGTAAGCAAATGCGACACGGTAAAGCTCACCGTTCTTGTCGTACATATCCGCTTCCTGGATTTGCCAGCTATCTTCATCGATGTAGAAAGTACGCTTCTGATAGATATGGCGGAAACCGTCTTTCAAGTTGGCTTCTACCACCCAAACGCGGTGTTTTTCCCAACGGGTCAGATCCGGATTAATATGATTTGGCTTGAGGATGTCTTCGTACTTCACCTCATCACTGTGCAAATCGTAATTATTGTACGCCACGTACATTTCTTTTTTGCCCTTCAGTTCCCACGTGTAGCGATCTGGGGAACCATTGAACATATCAAAATCATCGGTGGTACGCAGACCATCCGCTTCAGTTCCCGGGGTGTCGTACGCAATTTGCGGAACAACGTTCAGGCGGCCGGTGGCGCTGCTGTACTTCCAGGCTTTACGCGGTTCTTTAACCTGATCCACCGTTTCTTTTACTAGCAGAATACTGCCAGACAGCAGTGCAGGCTCGGTCACACTTTGTTTGAAGAAGAACAAGATGTTGTCTTTTTCCAGCTCTTCTGGCTTCGCGTTTTCGTCGGAATACTGGATCAGCAGTTTCTCATCGAAACCAATAAGGTTGTAATCACCAGATGAAGTTACCGCTGCCTGACCACCAAAACGCTGCACGGCCTGGCCACGATAACGCAGAATATGGTTCCAGATAGCCTCAAGACCATTTTGTGGCACTGGGAAAGGAATACCGGTTGCGGCGCCGGTTACACCATTACCCGATTCAATCAATGCGGCGTTAACCGCATTTTTCTTGGTGGCATCATAAACAAACTGTGGGTTGGATGCCGAACGACGAGACTGATATACCGGCATGCGGTAAGTGTCTGGGTAAGTTTCAAACAGCTTAATTTGTCCTGGCGCCAGAAACTCTTCATATTCTTTATAGTTAGACGAAGTAATTTCGAACAACACCTTATCTTCCGGGAATGGATTGATATGGTGATCACCCACAGAGTAACCCGCCGGTGCACTAGTAATGCCGCCGGTATAAGCCGGAATGCTACCATCCCCATTCGCTGACGCATCACCACCTAATGGCGTGAGGCTATTACCCAGTTTGTCAGCTTCCTGTTGACTCACCGCAGCCAATGCGGTGGTCGATGACAGGGCTAAGGTCATTGCAGCAGCGATAAGTCCTGCTTTTCTAAACATGCGATACTCCTTAGATCGAATACTTGATATTGAACGACACAAAATCGCGATCGGCTAACTGGTTAGTTGTTCCCAGACCGCCCCAGAAGGCACTGTAAGACGCCGTCGCAGACCAGGAATTTAAGTAGTTAAACGTAAAGGCCAGGCTGGCGGATTTTGAATCTTCCAAAAAGACATACAGTGGGTCCGGTGTGGTACCACTTACATCGTGAGAGAACGTGGCTCGGGTACGTAAATTCACACCTGAGAATACGTTATTAAAATCAGCGACAGCCAACAGTCGATAACCCCATGAATTTTCGGTGGCAAAGGGGTTTGTTTCCGGCCCATTTGACAAACCGGTGTGTAAACCAAATCGTGGGTTACCGCTTTCCGTTGGCTCCAGTGACGGTGTTCTACCCGTTCCCGGCGCATTCAAACGCAGTACACTTGGATCGGGGAAGTCCAATACGCTCACGTAACCCACTTCACCCAGGAAAATCAGATTGTCTGTGCCCAGTGCAGGACCGAATACTTGGGTTAACGTAAACTGCGCTTGTACCGTATCTGAGAACACAAAACCTTGCGCGGTTTCACCAGGTCCCACCGCACGATCAATATTGTTTAGCTGTGAAATACCAGCCAGGTCCGGACGATAGCCCGTGTTGGCCAACTGTTCTGGCATACCCATGTACAGCAGTTCAACATCGTCGATTTGCAATGGCTCATCTACACGGTAAGCAATTTCACCGGCCAATGCCCAACTTTCAATGTTGGTATTAAAGCTAAATCCGTACAGTTTAATGTCTTCAGGATAGTAGAAACGGGCTTCTGTAAACGCCTCTAAATCGGTGATGTTGTCCCGGGTAATTTGATTTTGTGCGATTAGCGCTAAATCACTGGCAATACCGGCTTGGGTAAAGTCAGATGTCACACCGGAAATCAGTGGGCGCTGACTATGATAATTAATGTGGTAGAAGCCAAGTTCGCTATTATTCAATGCCTCAGAATACCAGGTCAGGCGAACACCGTACTGACCTTGATCGTCAGCATCTTCATGGGCGTCATCAGAATAACCGCGCACTGCCACTTTGGTAGGATAAGCAAGATACGCTTGACCAATGGTACCTGCATCAGCACCCGCACGTAGGGCGTCACCCAAACCATTTAACGAAGTCAACAGGAAGTCCAGATCGATATCCGGGTTACCGGTAAAACCAAGCTGAATATTGTTAGCCTGACCGCCTTCACTGGCAAAATCGTTGGTAGCAAAATAGCTGCCTGCAACCGGCAACCAGCTGCGTTCCCACTCATACTGATAGTATGCAGAAATACTAACTTCGTCAGTTAAACCCAAAGACGCGTACACCATGCCAACAGGAATAAAAAATTCCTTAATTTCAGCACCCGGCGAACGAGCACGGTTAACATCGATTGGGTTTGTGGTATTGATACCGTGTTGGATAAACGTACTTTCACCCCAACTCACGACTTGATCACCAATACGGATAGAAAACGGCTTGTCGTCAATCCAGAAGTCACCGTAAAAGTAGGAACTTAAGATACGAAAATCATTACAAAGCAACTCTTCAGCACCGGGTGACGCGCAGAGATCAGGCTTCTGCCCCGTGATAGGATTTACCGCGACATTATCGTTGTCGTTCTGAACGAAATCATAGAACCAGAAAGCGCGTGTAAAGAAACCCCAGTCGCCCATGTTAATGTCTAAATCATGGTTACCAGAAATCTGTGTTGAAAAAGCTTTACCCGGGTCCCAGGACAAATCGCCGAGGTCGTTATTCGAGGAATAATCACCACTGGCTTGCGCCCAAACATCTGCAGGCTGATAAATCACGTTGGTCGCGGCATTATACCCTGTCCAATCGAACTGTGGGTGGTTGCTGTTACCAATAAGACGATAATCACGATCCTCAGTACGGATGCTTGTCGCTAAGGTGAAAGTAGAATCCAGAGTAATGGTTGCATCTCCGAATTCCCAATTCGCGGCAGTAGCCGGAGAGGCTGTAGCAAGTAAGGCAATGATACCAGCGGCAACTGGTGTCTTTTTAAATGTGCTATGCCCGTTTATCATAGTTTTTATTCTCCTGATCCAGCGCTGACGATACCAGGTAACGACGCGCAGACGTGTGACCAACTTGGGTAGTTAACAAAATGATTACATCATTTTGTCAGTTTCGCAAGAACTAATCGTACCAGTTAACACTGGCAATAAAATTTTCTCTTTCAACTAGTTATTGAACAGAATCAGAAGAATCGCCAGTTTTTGGCTGAAATTATCGTAATCTTTCGAATGTTTTGATCTTATTATCGCCACTCACGACCAGGCGAAAACGCCCTTTCAGGCCACGACTGTCGATAAACGGACGCAGGCGGCTAACAGGAACTTGAACCCGAATGCCGGATTCAGAAAGCAGGATGGCAGACTGGCCGGCGCTTTGATAAAGCGCCTGGCAGTCTGTGTAAGATAGTGACAAGGTAAAAAAATAAAAAGCGTCAGGTTTATTCACTTTTCTCGTAAGCCAGGCTTTTACTCACTTTTTCGAACACGTCCTTGCTTAACCCTTCATGATTAACGAGGCGCGTTAACTGCGCTTTCATTTTTTGCTGATGCTTCTCCGCATAGTTTTGCCATTGCGTTAGTGGTGTCACGATGCGTGCGGCCACTTGTGGATTGTGTTGATCCAATTCAAGCAAATAATCGGTGACGTATTGGTAACCACTCCCGTCTGGCTGGTGGAAGCCAACCGGATTGTAGAAAGCAAAACTGCCTATGAGCGCCCTCACCCGGTTGGGATTTCCCATGGTGAACTGAGGATGGGATTTAAGCATGGTGATGTGAGCCAAAATATCTTCACGCTCAGTGGTCGCATTCAGTGCAAACCATTTGTCTAGCACCAGCGGATCATGCTTCCACTTCTGTTCGAAGGCGGTCATTAAGCTGTTGAATACTTCAGCACTACTGCTTTGGGCTGCACGCAATGCACCGAGCGAATCCGTCATATTATCAGCTTCAGCAAATTGCTTTTCGATAAGCGCTTTACCGTCGGCGGTGCGGGCAAGATGACCTAACACCACATTTTTACATCGGCGCGCATTCACGTCTGTTTGCTTATACGTATAACTGACCGACGAAAACCCGTTCCATACAGTTAACAATGCACTATGCAGCTCTGACGCAAACTGCGCACAGAATGATTGGCGGGCAGAAGCCAGTGCAGCCACATCCACACCAACGCGATTTTGGCATAAGGTTTCAAAACTTGGGATCGATAAACATTCGCCTAAAAGCTCATGATTGTCTTTTTCTGCAGCAATCACGTCGGCGAGTGCTTTCCACACAGAGTCAGGTACCGGCTTATCGAGCTCAATTTGTGTGATACACCAATCATACAGAGATTGCATTGCATCCCAACGATTGAAAGGATCGTCTGCGAAACGGAATATTTGCAGCAGTTCTTTGGCCGAAAGAGGATTATCCACTTTGACCGGTGCAGAGAAATTCCCTAACACAACCGGTAGACATGACTCTGGCACATCAGAAAACATCAATGAAACACTAGGCTTATCGAGAATAACTAAACCGTCTTTAATCAGGCCGTCGTCATCGGGATAATGTTTGCCGATATCGTCGATACACTCAAAAGCCACAGGAATATATAAAGGTTCTTTTTCTTGTTGGTTTGCAGTGGCAGGTGTGTGCTGAGAAAGCGAGATATGCAACGTACGCTTTTGTTTGTCGTACATGCGTGAAACACCAACTACAGGCGTACCCGATTGACTGTACCATTTGGCAAAGTGCGATAAATCTCGCTCAGTGGCGGTTTGCATTGCAGCGACAAAATCATCACAGGTTACTGCCTGGCCATCGTGACGACGGAAGTACTCATCCATGCCTTTACGGAAACCATCAGCACCTAGCAAGGTGTGGAACATGCGTATGACTTCAGCGCCTTTGTCGTAAACCGTCACCGTATAAAAGTTATTCATCTCGATAACTTCATCAGGGCGGATCGGATGACTCATGGCACTGGCGTCTTCCGCAAATTGATGCTCTCGCATCACCCGCACGTGCTTAATACGGTTGCTTAACGCCGAGGTCATATCAGCGCTAAACTGCTGATCACGGAACACGGTAAGACCTTCTTTCAGGCTCAGTTGGAACCAGTCGCGGCAAGTTACCCGGTTGCCAGTCCAGTTGTGGAAGTATTCGTGGGCAATGACAGATTCCACGTTGAAGAAGTCTTCATCGGTAGCACTGTCTTGATCGGCCAGAACAAACTTACTGTTGAAGACATTCAGACCTTTATTTTCCATTGCCCCCATGTTGAAGAAATCAACGGCCACAATCATATAAATGTCGAGATCGTATTCCAAGCCAAAGGTATCTTCGTCCCATTTCATCGCTCGCTTGAGTGATTCTAAGGCGAAAACTCCTTTATCACGTTTGCCTTTATCGACATACAATTCAAGTTTAACATCGCGTCCACTGGTCGTGATGTAATTGTCTTCAAGTAAATCGAAATCACCGGCAACCAAAGCAAACAAGTAGCAAGGCTTAGGATGCGGGTCCTGCCAGGTTACCCAGTGCGTTCCATCACTCTGTTCACCTTTTGCGATAGGATTTCCGTTTGCCAGCAACGTAGGATATTTTTTCTTGTCGCCAGATACGGTAACTTCATACTTCGCCAACACATCAGGGCGGTCGAGGAAATAAGTAATGCGGCGGAAACCTTCCGCTTCACACTGGGTACAAAAAACACCGTTAGACAGGTAAAGGCCTTCAAGGGCCTTGTTATTCTGCGGGTCGATTTCAGTTTCGACGGTGAGCTCGAACGTATCAGGCACTTCGGTAAGTGAAATTCCACCGTCTACGTGAGAATAAAGGTTGTAGGCTTCGCCATTAACCGCAAGGCTGAGCAACTGCATTTTTTCACCATCGAGAAACAGCGGAGAATTATGGTTACCCACACGCTGGACGGTAGACACGGTTTTGATACGTGTTGCAGTAGCATGAAGTTGTACATGCATGACCACATTGGTGATCGTGTACAGTGGCGGCTGGTAATCCAGCCGACGCTTAACATTAACGCTCATAAGAACCCCTTATAAAAGAAAAACTATGCGCGCTCCCCTTTGTCTTCACTGCTTGGGAACGGAGGCTCCAGGCGAAGGATCTTAATGCCCAGATACGCATAAATGACTGCGAGGATAGGATTAATTACGTTGAAGAACGTGTAAAAGATGTACTCAAACGGGTGCACCATCAAGACACCTTGCATGTAGGCACCACAGGTGTTCCACGGAATGAGCGGCGACGTCAGTGTACCGCCATCTTCCAGGCTGCGGGAAAGATTGAGTTGGTTTAATCCCCGTTTTTCAAATTCCTGTTTGTACATACGGCCTGGCATAACAATGGACATATACTGATCGGCAGTGACCAGGTTAGTGCCAAGACAGGTAAGTATGGTACGGCTAATCATATCACCAGCAGATTTTGCTCCAATAAGAATAGCGCTCACCGCACGTTTTAGCAGCCCTACTCGCTCCAGTACCGCACCAAAGGACATAGCACAAATAATCAGCCAAATCGTATTCAGCATTGAAGACATACCGCCGCGACTAAGCAGCGCATTCAGGTTTTCATCAGGGGTGGAGAAACTTACGCCATCGAACAACGCCGTCCAAACCACTTTCAAGGTACCGATGGCTTCTGAGTCTGCACTGTCGGCCATACCTGCCACCACATCGCCCTGAAACACAATTGCCCAAATCCCACCCAACAAAGCGCCAATCGAAACCGCAGGAAAGGCGGGCATTTTACGTACGGCGAGGGTTAATAAAACAACCAACGGGATTAGCATATACCAACCCAAATTAAAGGATTCACCCAGTAGCGTTTGCATTTGCTCGATACGTGCTAACGACGCAGCGTCCGTTTCAGAAAATCCCAGTACCGTGAACAGAATAAGGGCAATGATGAAACTAGGAATGGTCGTCCAAAGCATATAACGGATATGCTCAAACAAATCCGTGCCTGCCACGGCCGGTGCCAGGTTGGTGGTTTCAGACAGTGGTGAAATTTTGTCACCAAAATAAGAACCAGATACCACAGCGCCAGCCGTAATCGCCGGTGACATATCCATACCGGTCGCCACGCCCATGAGCGCTACACCCACTGTGGCTGCGGTGGTCCAGGAGCTACCAATGCTCATAGCCACAACCGCACAAATCAGACAGGTAGCGGCGTAGAAAAACGAAGGATTCAGCAGCTCAAGGCCGTAGAAAATCAACGTAGGTACGGTGCCAGCTAACATCCAGGTACCAATGAGGGAGCCCACCGCCAGAAGAATCAAACAAGCGCCCAGTGCCATCGAAATACCTTTAACGATGCCGGCTTCTATTTCTTTCCAGCTATGGCCATTTTTCATACCGATGATGGCTGCGAGTCCCGTTCCTAATAACAGTGCAATCTGATTAGGACCGTAAGACGAGTTGTCTGCAAACAGATAAACCGCGCTTCCCATCATGATAACAAGCGCGACAATAGGAATGAGTGCGTCGAGAAGTGAAGGATCTTTTATTGTCTTTTTCATTGTAGTTATGACTCTTATTATGAAACTTACAGAACCGAACGAGTAAACATCAGGAAGATAACCACCGGACAGACGAACTTCACATACCAGGGCCAGATTTTCCAGAACAGACTATGTTCCGCTTCCGCAAAGCCGTCTTTTAGCTCTTCGAGAATAGCATTTCTTCGCCATACCCAACCCGCAAAAATACACAGAACCAAACCAAGCAACGGCTGGCTGTACTCAGTGGTGGCGGTGATCACCAATACAAATAAAGCGTCGAAATTGAGAATAATGGTACAACTGGAAACAAAAATAATCGCCGCCATGATCCACACCGCGGTACTGCGCTTTTTCTTATGATTTTCTACCAGATAAGCAACGGGTACTTCGAGCATAGAAATAGAAGAGGTTAACGAGGCAATCACCATCAGTGCAAAGAATGCGATGGATACGTAGATGCCTACGGTGCCGATGGTGTTAAATAATGCGGGTAAAACGGTAAAAATAAGTTGGTCGCCGTCAATAAGCGCGCCGTCTGCATTAAAGATTTCTACGCCGTTATTTAATGCAACGTACATGGCGGGAATGATCAGCATACCGGCAATGATAGCCACGCCGATATCTACCAGTGCAACCCACATACCGATGGAAGGCAAGTTTTCTTTCTTCGACACATAAGAGCCGTAAACCAGCATGGTACCGACACCTAAAGACATGGAGAAGAACGCTTGGCCCATGGCACTTATGAGCAAGTCAGGATCCGTCACGCGGCTAAAGTCTGGCAAAAGGTACGCTGCCCAGCCTTCACCTGCACCGGGTTGCAGACTCACATAAACGATCAACGCAAGAATGATAACCACCAGTGACGGCATTAAACGCACTGACCATTTTTCAATCCCGGACTTCACACCACCCAAAACGATGCCCGCCGTCATAATCATGAAACAGAGGCAAAATAGAATATTTCTGGAAGTAGAGAATTCCGTGATCCACGGTGACAGGTCGTTTAGCCCAAGTGCGCGAACAATGCCATCTAAGAAAAATGACAACATCCAACCGCCCACAATGGCATAGAAAGCAAGAATGCCGGAAACAGTCAAACAGCCCCATAAGCCAGTTAGCGTTCCTGTGACGTTACCGGATATTTTAGTGAGCGCATCGACCATATTGGCCCGGGTAGAACGACCAATGATCAACTCTGCCATGAGTACCGGATAAGCCAATACGAAGGCCAGTAACAGGTACACTAATACAAATGCAGCGCCACCGTTGGTCGCAACTTGTGTAGGAAAGCCCCATATATTTCCCAGTCCCACCGCAGAGCCAGCTGCAGCCAGAACGAAGCCTATCCGTGATGAAAATTCACCTCGCGTTGCCATGGATGTTTCCCTTTATTATTGTTGTAGTGTTTTATTTTTCTTATAGACACAAAAAAGGGGCTGGCCTTGGCACCAGCCCCTGTAGTCTTGATATTATTGCGTTTTTTGTTGATGAATTGCGTACTTACCGGTATCCAGCATATCGTAGGTGATATTTGCTGCTTCATCGAGGAACGGATCCAGTTCTTCTAAATCTTCAGGTAAGTCGTCCAAAGATTCCACCGGCTCTTTGCCCATTCGTGCTAAGCGCTCATTGGCACGCTTCAAATCGTGCTCGCGCGCTTCGTCTTTTTTCGCTTCGCGCTCAGACTTCACAAGAGAGATAAATTCTTTGTCTTTATTCTTCTTGTACTCATCAATATCTTCAGCAAGATAGATGAACTCAGGATCTTTCATCACCCGGGCGCTGTGCTTGGCGGCCAATACGTCCAGTGCACTTTGGCTATCGCCAAAAGTGGTGTAATTAGCACGGTCGATACTGTCCCACGGTAACGCGTTTTCTTCCTGACTTTCTCCCCAGTCAGCCGGATCGATAGGTGACGGGTATTTAATGTCTGGTACAACGCCTTTATGTTGCGTACTGCCGCCATCAATACGGTAGAATTTCGCAATGGTGAACTGAACGCTGCCGAGTGGATTTTCATAAAGGTCGTAAATCCGGCCTAAGCCACGATGCTGCTGAACCGTACCTTTACCAAAGGTCTGCTCACCCACAATTAAAGCACGACTGTAATCTTGCATGGCTGCCGCGAAAATCTCCGACGCAGATGCGCTGTAACGGTCAACCAGAACTGTCAGCGGCCCGTCGTAGGTCACCAGCCCGTCAGTATCGCGATTAACACTGACCTTGCCTTCACCGTAGCGAATTTGTACCACCGGACCTTTTTCAATGAATAAACCGGTCAGTAGGGTTGCTTCGGTAAGTGAACCACCACCGTTGCCGCGTAAATCGACAATGATGCCTTTCACGTCCTGGGCTTTTAGCGTATCCAGCTCTTTTTTCACATCAACGCTAAGGTTGTTGTAGAAACTGGGAATCGTAATAACCCCTAATTTCTCGCCCGCATATGGCCCGGTTTCAGGCTCATAAACTTCACCTTTCGCAGCGCGGTCTTCCAATTTAATCTTGTCGCGCGTCATGCTGACCACCGCCATAGATTTACTGTCAGAAGCCCCTTTTTGAACCTGCAAACGTACCGTGCTGCCTTTTGGCCCCTTAATCAAGTCAACGACTTCATCTAGGCGCCAGCCAACAACATCGACGAATTCTTCATCGTCTTGCGCTACGCCGATGATCTTATCTTCTGGCTTAAGTGCATTCGATTTGTCAGCCGGGCCGCCCGGTACAATGCTTTTAATTACCGTGAAATCATCTTCACTTTGGAGTACCGCACCAATACCTTCAAAAGACAGGTTCATTTCCATTTGGAAACGATCGGCGTTCCGAGGTGAAAGGTAACTGGTGTGCGCTTCTACGCTGCGAGCAAAAGAGTTCATGACGGTTTGGAACACATCTTCACTTTCTGCTTGCTGTAAACGCTTAATTGCCCGCTGATATCGCTTGGTCAGTAAGTCTTTTGCTTCTTCCCAAGTTTTATCAGCCATGATCAGGTTCAGCGCATCGTATTTAACACGCTGACGCCATAACTCGTTAAGCTCAGCTTCGTTTGCGGGCCAGCTGGCTTCCTCGCGATCGTAATAAAACTTATCGCCTTCTTTTTCAAAATCGAACTCTTCGTCAAGCAAGCTTAACGCGTACTCGAATCGCTCTACCCGACGCTTGGCGCTCACATTGTACATGTTGTACGCAACCGACAAGTTGCCTCTTGCCAGCGCTTCATCGAATGCATCACGATACTTTGCGAAATCATCAATATCAGACTGCAATAACACTTGTTTGTTACTGTCGAGCGAGCGCAGGAAACGATCGTAGATTTTTTCAGAGAGGGCGTCATCCAACGCAATTTCCTTGTAATGCGCCCGTGTGAACAGTGCCCCTACCCGTTTTGCAGCAACGCTATGTTGCGTTTCCTGCTCCAGTACCGGCAGCGTATCGTCTGCCTGTTCTGTGGTGGTAGTGGCTCCAGCTCCCACTCCTACGGTGAGGAATGCACTGGCAATGGAAATGCGAAGGAGTTCTTTCATATTACGACCTCTTGGTATTAGCCAAACGTAACGCGTCTGCGTTAACTTTCACCACCATGCCTGAATCGAGTTGAACGTGAATACCGTCTTTGGCTACTTCAGTGATAACTGCTGGCATTGGTGCTTTACCGAGTTTTACGGTAACCGCTGTGCCTGGCTGGCAATCTGCATCTGTTAATTTTGCAGGGGGTGTTCTAGTTGGTCTTTCAGAATTGGATTTAGTTCCCTTGTTCACCCGTGGCTGAGGCTTTTGGCCGTTTTCGCTACGTGGACGACGTTGGGGAGGTCGCTTATCGCCGGCTGGTTTTTGCTTTGCTTTGCGCTTTTCAGCCGCTTTCGCTTTGCTTTCATCCAACTGTTGTTTGGCGTGATCAGCGTGTTCCTGCTCAATCTGCGCGTCCTGATTGCCATCAAGATCGACACGATATGCGCCTTCCTTGATGCTGTGCAGATAGCGCCAGCTGTTAGTGTAATGGCGTAACGTTGAGCGCAATAGCGTTTTGCTTACGCGTTCTTCGTTTTCCAGGCGTGCAGCCAAATCCTGAAAAATACCAATTTTCAGAGGTCGAGCTTCGCCCTCGGTGGAAAAACAGTTTGGAAAGGTTTCTGCCAGAAAGGCGATGACTTCTTTACTGTTTGCAAACTTCTCTGTGGATTCCATCAATACTTTACGTGTGGTTAATAATCTTCTTCATTGTCAGCATCATCCCAAGTTGCCAGCGTGTGGTCAACCCAATCAAGCAATTCATCGTCCTCAATGTCCAATAAATTGCCGGTTTGATGCCATGTTTCCCAAGTGTAGTGCAATAAACGCTCAAGCCACTGGGTATCAACGTCTTCGTCAGCACGGTCGTAAATGCAGTGAAGAATAAAATTTATTCGTTCAGCAGCCTCTTCCGGCTCATCGAAATTGTCTTCCATGTCGGCTGGCGTTGCCAGCACAACATGAATGTCTACGTATTCTTTCATTGCTGACTGTCCATTAATGCAGCAGCTAAGGCTTCTAGGCCGAGTTTATCGTCTTCGTCAAAGCGGCTGTAAATTGGGCTGTCTATATCAAGAACGCCAATCAGTTCGTTATTCAACACCAGTGGAATCACGATCTCAGAGTTTGAGGCAGCGTCACAGGCAATGTGACCATCAAAAGCGTGAACATCTTTTACCAGTTGGGAGGTTCGCTCAGCCGCGGCGGTGCCGCACACACCACGTCCCATGGGAATTCGAATACAAGCCGGTTGGCCCTGAAACGGACCAAGCACCAATTGTTCTTCTTTATAAAGATAAAAGCCAGCCCAGTTCACGTTTTCCAAACGATTAAACATGAGTGCACTGAGATTGGCCATATTCGCAATCAGGTCAGCTTCTCCGGCCATCAGGCCTTTAGCCTGGGCCAGTAATTCAGCGTAAAGCGTACTTTTCAAAAATTACCTCAAAATTATTCATCAATCGCAAAGCTCACGTTAACGCGGGCTTCGATCATTTGTTCTCCTGGCATTGCCGAAGAGAAATCAGCTTTGGCTGACATTTCCATTCTCATCACCGGCATAGGATAGCTATTACCGGTTTCAGTTACCGACAATACCTTCCCAATTTTTACGCCTAGTTGGTCGGCCAACAGGCTAGCCCGTAATTTTGCGTCTTTAACAGCATTTATCAAGGCCTTTTCATAGGCATTGTCCTGCTGGCTGGCGATAAATTCAAACCCTTGTATACGATCTATACCGCGGGATAAAGCACCGTCAATGATACGATCATAATGATTTATATCCGTATCGGTTACCTGAATTTGTCTGCTAAGGACAAATCCTCGCTGTTCACGACCTTGTGACGTTGACTCGTAATAGGGATTCAGACTGATTTGCATCGATTGTACATGTTTCTCCTCTATGCCTTCTTTGAGCAGAAATTTAAGTACCGATTGCATGTCATCCTGCATTTTGGTGTTCAGCTTGGATACCGTTTCACCTTTTTCTTCCATCACGAAAGTAATGGTATAGGCATCCGGCACAACGGCATAACTTCCGGTTCCGTTTACCTGAATGGCAGGTTCAGTCGTCTGGGCCTGGGCAATGGCCGAAGAAAGACACAGTGCAAGTGCTAAAGAAACAGGTTTGAGCACAGAAATGTGTTTGGTCATAGTGAATTACCTTTTATTGAGAAAAGACCTCATTATTACTAGGTAAACTGAACACGGGCTTAACCGAAAAACCAGTTACTCACGACAATCGCAGCAAATATTCCGGCGAAATCCGCAGCTAAGCAGCACGCAACGGCATAGCGAGCGTGTTTTATGCCCACAGCGCCTAAGTAAACCGCCAGAACATAAAACGTGGTTTCCGTTGAACCTTGCAGCACTGACGCGAGGCGACCCGAAAATGAATCTGCGCCATGATGCTGCATGGTTTCAATCATTAGCGCCCGAGCACCGCTGCCACTCAATGGTTTCATGATGGCCGTGGGCAAGGCATCTACAAAGCGGGCGTCGCCACCTACCGCAGTCACAGCCCAGGCAATACCCGTACTGACCATATCAAGAATGCCACTGGCCCGTAACATGCCGATGGCAATGAGCATAGCTAATAGAAACGGGATCAGAGAAATAGCCACATTAAAGCCTTTTTTCGCACCATCGATAAACAATTCATAGGTATTGAGATTGCGCCTCCATCCGGTAACAAGCACAACCACGATGAATAAAAACAGTAGAAAGTTAGCAACAATGGCCGATTGGGAAGCCAGTTCACTGGCTGCTAAATGCGAAAAATACACGATAACAGCACCCAGTAAGCCAAACAGACCTACCAGATAAAAAAGTACGACTCGATTAAATAAATTTACCCGCTGAATCAGGCACGTGACAATTAATCCGGTTAACGTTGACGCACTGGTTGCCAATAAAATGGGAATAAACACATCCGTGGGTTGCGCTGCGCCCTGCTCTGCCCGATACAAAAATACCGCGATGGGAAACAAGGTGACTGATGACGTATTCAGAACTAAGAAAAGGATCTGACTGTTTGTTAGGGTTTCTTTGTCTGTGGCTAATGATTGCATGTCCTGCATGGCTTTTATGCCAAAAGGAGTGGCTGCATTGTCGAGTCCGAGTACATTGGCAGACATGTTCATGGTGATGCTTCCAAGCGCAGGATGATCGCGAGGAATATCAGGCATAATGCGGCAAAGGAAAGGAGCCAGAACACGAGAAAATTTACTGATGAGGCCGGATTTCTCGGCCACTTCAAATATCCCCAGCCAAAACGCTAATACGCCGATAAGTCCAATGGCGATATCCACACTGAGCTGAGCCATACTGGTAATAGACTGCATGACATCCTGAAACCCACCCGGTGCATGGCCGAAAAAGGCTTGCCAGACAGTGGCGATAAATGCCAGAACGATAAATGAAAGCCAGATGCGATGAAGCATAATCCCTTATTTTTGGTTTTAGTGGTTTTATCTGGCAGTGTAACGGATCAGTACTGCTGATTTCGCCTACTTTTGCGGTTATTTTTGCCCTTAACTTCTTAGCGGCCCTTGATACCAGGCGACGGTAATTTGTATTCACATCATTAAATGATAACAATGGTTTCGTTCACCGCTAATCCGCATTTGCAAGCCCAGAGTATTGCATTGATAAAAGCAAGGCTATAGACTTGCATTTAATAAAGCAAGATTATAACCTTGCATAAAACCCACCAATGGCCATGATGCTGTTACCCAGGAGGCGAAATGATTGCTGTGCTGACCGGTGATTTAGTCGAATCGACCCGATTGTCATCGACACATTATGCGCAAACCATCAATGCGCTCACCACGGTGCTAAATCACCTTCAAAAGCAAACAGGTTGTACCTATGAACTGTTTCGAGGTGATGGCTTTCAAGTTGTATTTCCCGACCCGAAACACGCCATTCATGCATTATTTACTATTAGGCTCTATCTGAACAGCCAGATTAGCGAGGTAGCAGTAAACTGCACACAGGCCCTAGCGTATGGTGAAGGTACGCTGTCGGAATCAAGTCCCGGGACCTCTAACGGCGAAGCCTTTGTGTTATCAGGCCGAACCCTGGATAACACCCGAGGAGGAGAATTCAGGGTTATTTTAGCGCCAGGTCAATCAGGCACAAACGGTCAACAAACCGCGCTGGACATCATGTGTAGTCAATTAAGCTACGTATTAAACCGCCTCAGTAAAAAACAAGCGGATCTGCTGTATCAATATTTGTCACAAAACTTCCCAACGCATCAAGTTCTGGCTGACAATAACAATACCTCAAGGCAGAATATCAGCGAGCGACTAAAATCGGCCGGTGGGGACTTGCTGGCACCCTTTATTGATTACATTAATGCACTAAAAGGATGAGGCTTAATGACGCTGTTTCTACTACTAATAGCTGCCCATTTTATCGGCGACTTTTATCTGCAACCAGACAACTGGATCAGTAGCCGAAACGACAAAGGCGTACGCTCTCCTGCCCTCTATTTACATGCCAGTGTTCATGCCATACTCGCTTTAGTGGCACTGTGGCTGGCTGATGTCACCCTTGATCAAGCGCTAATGACAGCCGGACTTATTACCGCCACGCACTTTATGATCGACTGGGCTAAAGCGGGCCGAACCAGTGTCATCGCATTTGTCATAGATCAAGTGGCACACATCGCGGTCATAGTCTTAGTTGCGTTGCTGCTGGAAGAAAAGCCGGTTTGGGATGTCATCACTCAAACCGACACCTATCTCACCAAAAACAATCTGTTATATGTGCTTGGATACATCGTCATTTTCAAACCCGCCAGTATTCTTATTGGACAGCTGTTGGCGACACACACCGAAAAGCTAAAACAACAAAATGCGCAAACACCAGAACAAAAAAGCCTGAGTAATGCGGGTCGTTGGATAGGCTATGTGGAACGCTTGCTCGCACTCTCTTTTATTCTGGTAGATGAATTCACAGGCTTAGGCTTTCTGGTGGCCACCAAAACCGTTTTCCGGGTGGGCGACCTCTCTCGCGAGCGAGACATGCGACTCACGGAGTACATGATGTTGGGTACATTAATGAGCTTTGCGGTGGCGTTAATTGTTGGCTGGTTGATTCTGGCATTGAAAGGATAAAAAAAGCCGCTTAATGCGGCTTTTCAAGAGAGTTTGTCATTGAACTTAGCGGATCACTTTATCCAGGCTCGCCACACAATGATCAATATTACGGTCTTTACACGCATAGCCCATAAGGCCAATTCGCCAGACTTTACCTGCCAGAGCACCTAATCCCGCACCGATCTCCAGATTAAATTCATTCAACAGGCGGCTGCGCACTTCAGCATCATCCACACCATCAGGAATAACTACGGAGTTCAGTTGCGGTAAACGGTATGCTTCATCAACCGCCATGGAAAGGTCCAGTTTCTCAAGACCCGCGACCAACTTTTTATGACCAGACTGGTGACGAGCCCAGGCATTCTCTAAGCCTTCTTCTTTTAACATCACCAATGATTCATGCATCGCGTAGATGCTATTTACTGGCGCTGTATGGTGATAAGCACGCTTTCCGCCCTGGCCCCAGTAACCTACAATCAGGTTCATATCAAGAAACCAACTCTGAACGGGCGTTTTACGGTTTTGTATTACAGACACCGCACGATCGCTAAACGAAACTGGCGACAAACCTGGAACGCAACTTAAACACTTCTGTGAACCGGAATAAATGGCATCGATGCCCCAACCGTCTACGTTCACATCGATACCGCCCAATGATGTCACAGCATCAACAATGGTAAGGCAGTCGTATTGCTGCGCTAACCGGCAGAGCGTTTCCGCATCGTTACGTACGCCAGTTGACGTTTCTGCATGCACAAAGGCCAGAATTTTTGCATCAGGATGGGCTTTCAGGGCGTCTTCCACTTTGTTTAAGTCAGACTGATTTCCCCAGTCATCTTCAATTTTAATCGCTTCACCACCACAGCGGATAACATTTTCCACCATGCGGTTACCAAATACACCGTTGATACAAACAATGACTTTATCGCCAGGCTCAACAAGATTCACAAAACAGGCTTCCATACCGGCCGACCCCGGAGCAGAAACAGGCATTGTCAGCGCATTATCAGTACGAAATGCATATTGCAGTAAGGCCTTGGTTTCATCCATCAGCTCTACGAATAAAGGATCGAGGTGACCCAGTGTAGAACGGCACATTGCATTCAGTACGCGGGGAGAAACATCTGAAGGACCCGGCCCCATTAAGGTGCGCTCAGGTGGAATAAAAGTCGTAGGAGTAGTCATTGTCGTGCCTCGCTGCAATTTATCTGTAAAACTATTGTGGCATTATCATTCCAATGGAACAATTGCTCATCACGAGTATAAATAATATGAATGGAAAGCCGGATAGATCATTCACCAGGTATTAGCACTCTAATGCTGAATAAAATGTGACCATCCTGTGGGTAAATTTTGAACACCTCGCAGGCTAGTCAGACCAGAAATAAGCTGTTGTTTTTTAATCAGGGATGGAACTCAAAATAAGTCTCTGATAATGTATGATTAAATTTTTTCAAAAAATTGTTTATAAAGTGAGCGGTTTTGTTCTATAGTTACAGTCCGTTGTGAATAACTTCACAATACTTCTCCCTTGTAAAAGTTAGCGCACGGCTCAGCAATGAGCCATTCCCCTAGGCCCGGAACGACAGTTCTGGGCCATTTTTATTCTGCTGAAGAAATGTCTTGAAGATAGAATACGGCTCATTTATCCACTTTTCGCATCAGCCCTTCCTGCATGGTCGACGCAATAAGCTCACCCTGCTGATTGAAAATCTGGCCTTTAACGATGCCTCTCGAATTTCCACTGAACGGACTTTCAGCCACATAGAGCAACCACTCATTGAAGTTTACCGGCTTGTGAAACCACATGGCGTGATCGATGGTGGCTATGCGTAAAGCCCGGTCGGCCATAGACACCCCGTGAGGTTGAAGCGCTGTGCTCAGAAAATGGTAGTCGGATGCATAGGCCAGCATGGCCTGATTGATTTGCGCGCCTGGTTCAAGTGACTCCTGCGCCCGTAACCAGATGTATCGCTGGGGATCACGCTTTTTAGCAGAAAATGAATTCACCGCATCAACAGTACGAATATCGATGGGTTTGTGATAGCTCAGTGCTTCCTGCATAGGACGGGCAAGCTTGTCGAAATTGGCTTCGTAAAACGCGATATCCGGCGTGATGTCTTCTGGTGCTGGCACATCTGGCATCGTAGCAAATTGATGTTCCATACCGTCCTCCGGTAATTGAAACGATGCCGTCATGTAAAATATATTGCGGCCTTCCTGAATGGCTTTTACCCGACGAGTACAGAAACTGCGACCATTCCGCACAATTTCAACATCGTACATCACCGGTTTTTTTGCATCGCCCGGTAACAGAAAGTAAGAATGAAATGAATGGGCACCAAAGCCCTCTTCCACCGTTTTATACGCCGCAGACAACGCCTGTCCAAGAACTTGGCCGCCAAACAGTGCCCGGAAGCCAAGATCCCAGCTCTGTGCCCGGTAAATGCCCTGTTCGATAGTTTCAAGTTCCATCAGTGAAGAAAGTTTTACATCAGCCATTGATTTCAGATGTCTCCGTGTTCGCTTGTTTGGGGTTTCGGGGATAATATTTTTCGGGTAACTCGGCCCGATGCTCAAAATAGCGCGTATCTTTATACGGTAATTTCATAAAGCCGGAAAGCCCGATGCCGGTAATATCCGGAACCGCAGCAACCAGTTTGCCCAGTAATAAGGTAAAACGTTGCTGCTGTTCGTGGTCGAGCAACGTGTAATAACTGTGTATTTTAAGATGGGTGGGTAGCGCCTCGAAAATTACACAGCCCGTGTGATGAATCGTGTTTAGTTCTTTCAATACCGACATGATACTGTCAGGCAGTTGCAACAGTTCATCCGGGTCCTCGCCATCTTCAAAATAAGAATGGGTTCGACTGTTGTCCTGTAACACTGATATTCGTGACAATTCAAACGGGATCACGCAGTTGGCATGAGGCACAAAAGGTTCGTCTTCGCTTGCTCGTTCAATGTGCAGTGTATCTTTAGCATTAAACAAACAGCATTTGAAAATGCCTTTACGATGGATGGCCCTGGCAAGGGTAATAACATTATTGACCGATTGCTCAAAAGCTATTTTCAATGATTCGTCATAGAGGTTTAAACTTGAATCTACATAAATACCGTCAGGCATCCACCGAATCGCCATTCCGCCGACCACCGGATAACGACCAAGGCGACTCACTGCTGCGATAAACGCTTTTTCGGTTTCACCCATGCCCTGCAGATAATTTTTATAGTAGCGATCGAACTGCGCATCATTGATGTAACGTAAATCGCTGTCGGTTACAGCAGCCACTTCGCGCAAAAATGATTTCCGCGAACTGTACACCACGGTTTCTATATCTTTACTCACCGGCGTGCACCAGGTGGGTATCATTGCTTTGTGAGCAACGGGCTTATCTTGGGAAAACACCATACTTTTAAACACATGCAAATGATTAAAAAAGTAGTCGCCCCCCTGGCGTTGTTTTATCGGATCATCGCTGAGCATATACTCTAAGATGTTTGCGAGCATTTTAGGCAGTCCAAGCGCGCGCGGAGTGATCACCGCGGTACCAAAGCGACATGACTGGCCGGACGCCAGCGCATAGAGTGTGCTCGCCAACCCTTGTTCATCGAAACGGGGGGAAGACAACGCACCATTTAACTGTTCATTACCGATAAAATATACATCACCAAGACGGGAGTTGGTCTGCTGAATATCACCGGACATGAGATCCATCACATTATTACCAACGTGTTGACCATGCTCGTCAAGCTGAGCAAAAACCGATGATCCCCAGTCAATCAAACCGACGGTTTCACTGCTGGCATCCCACATTAGGTTTGAAGGTTTGATATCGCCATGAACCACGGGCCGTATTTCACTGCGCATTTGATGGCTACGCAAAGACAACAAAATTTCTCCAAGCTGCACAGCGAGACGAACAATGATGCGAGGAGATAAGGCGCCCTGTTTCAAACTGATTTGTTCGAAATCCAAACCCTTTGCCCGTTCCATCACCAAAATAGCCTGCTTGCCGACTTGCTGGAATTCTTTCAGTGCCGGCACACGAACGTGTTCGACCTTAGAAAGCATGAAGGCTTCTTCCTCTAAGCGGGCTTGAACGTGTTCAGGTAAATTAATACGGGAGAATTTGAACACAAGATGTTCGCCAGAAGGCGCCACACCGGCAAACACAAAACCAAAGGCGCCTTTGCCAATCAATGCGATGTCGCGGTATCCCAGCGCCTGAAGTTGCTGAGTGCAAAGCTCAACCCAGTTTCTCAGTTTTTCCGCATCTTTGTGCGACAACAGATAGACTGATTGATCTTCAGGAATATAAAAATGCCGGATACCACGGACTTGTGTCACTGGTCTCTCTCTTGTTTCAACCAGCGTATCTTGCTGATAGCGTTAGGCCCAAGATGACCACACACTTCCTGCAATGCGGCGTCAAGCTGAACATCGAGTTGCCAAGGCGGGTTCATGACCAACACACCAGAACCATACATGCCGGTGTCATTTTCTTTTTTATCAATGTGTAATTCTGCGCTAAACGCTGTTTTTGACATGCCGGCAAGTGCCCCAATCATGACTTCGCTGGCACCGGATTTTTTATCTGCTCGCGCAGACAATAACGGATACCACAGTACCAATTGGGCGTTTTGCCAGCGACGGAACAATTTTGTGACGGCCTCTTTAACTTCGCGATATTCATCAAACCGCTCATAAGGCGGGTCGATAAGCACAGCACCACGATTGGGGTTAGGCGGCGTCATTGCGATTAACCCTTCCAAACCGTCACGATGATGAACGTGTGCGTTGCCCATACCGACACCACGAATTACGTCATTTAAGATGTCAGCTTCATTTGGATGCAGTTCCATGTAATGGGCACTGTCTTGTGGACGTAATGCACGCGTGGCAATCAGTGGAGAGCCGGGATACTGCTGCTGCTGCCAATAAAAATCCATAGCATCCAGGTACATCTTCAGCAGTTCAGCGTTAGATTGAACATTTGCCAGCGGATCGATACCACTTTCGTATTCTCGATTTTTCTGGGTTTGTTCGCTATTTAGTGGATAACAGCCTGCACCTGAATGGGTGTCGAATAAGGTAAAAGGCTTTTCTTTTTTCTTGAGGTAGTTGATCACACCTAACCAGCACATGTGTTTAATCACATCTGCGTGATTACCGGCATGAAAGGCATGTTTATAACTTAGCACAAACAATCCGTTACGAATGAAGAGGAATGCGCATTGTAACATGAAACCTGAACGAGCACAGAAAGAGGAGCCATCGCTCCTCTTTTCCCTCTAGTTAGCGCAAATGCATGAGCATTGTCGACGGCGCTTGCAGGTAGCTGCACCAAAAATTATTGAAACGCACCATGGTAGCACCATCAATAATGCGATGATCCCCAGACCAATTTACCTGCATGATATGTTGGGCAGTAACAGTTCCATTTTCGTCAAACCGAGGGAGCTTCTGGGTTTTACCCAATGCGACAATCGCGGCTTCGGGCTTGTTTATGACCGGCGTGGCCGTAATGCCACCCAACACACCGATGTTGGAAATTGAAATAGTTCCGCCTTTCAATGACTCACCGGATAATTTTCCTTCTCTGGCCTGATCAACAAGTTGCTGCATTTGCTTAGCCAAATCGAACAGCGATAAATCTTGCACTCGCTTAATGTTCGGTACCAACAAACCAATTTTACTGTCTACCGCAAAACCAATGTTATGGTCGTCGAAATACGTCAATTCTGAAGCGTCATTATTGAGTTGACTATTGAGGATAGGAAATTCATTTAAAGCCAATGACAGGGCTTTAATAAAAAACGGCATAAAACTGAGCTTAACCCCCTGTTCTTCAAAAACAGGCTTTAGTTCATTACGAAGCGCAATTAAGTTGTCCATTTGCAACTCATCACTCACACTAAAATGCGGAATGGTTTGCACAGACAACTGCATCTGCCTGGCCATCGTCGCCTGCACGCCGCGAACTTTCTCTGTGCGGGTATTTCCTATCACAGGTGTCTGACGTTCTGTTACGGCATGGGAAGTCGATTGACCAGACTTATGGCTTTGCGAAACTGATGATGATGTGGATGACGACACTCCGCTTAGCGCAACTACATCCTGCTTGAGAACCCTGCCTTTTTTACCCGTTCCTTTGACTGCTGTTAAATCTATCTGCTTTTCACGGGCAACACGACGCACGGCTGGACTGGCAAGCACTTTACCCGGTATGACCACAGGTGGCTCGAATTGGCCTTCCCTCGATGACACTTTCGGGTCGGCGGCTTCAGCTCGATTTATTAAATGCTCCTGTGATGGCGCCCACGATTCTTGACCTTGCAACGGCTGATCTGGCGATTGCAGCTCCTGCGGTTGCTTATCAGAACTCGCCGATGCATGAACATTGTCAGCGAGTAGAGAAAATAAGGGGGCATGGACTTTGGCAATTTCACCCTCTTTGTAATAAAGACGGCTTACTATGCCAGCATGTTTGGCTGGAATTTCTACCACGGCTTTATCTGTCATCACTTCCACGATGACCTGATCTTCGGCAACTTGATCGCCTTCAGTCACCTGCCAAGTGACAATTTCGCACTCAACAATACCCTCACCAATATCAGGAAGCAGAAAGTCCTCTCCCTGATTAGAGGTGGAATCTGACGTGTTCGCCTTTTCTACAGTTTGAGCTGCATCAGTTCGCTTATCTTCTGACACAGCATCACCATGGGCCTTTACGTCGTGGGAAACGTTATCTGGTGAAGCAGTGTCGTGTGCAACATCGTTATGCGCTACTGTCATAGCAAAAAGTGGAGCATGTACTTTCGCAATATCACCAGGCTGATAGTGAAGTGTACGCACGGTACCAGCATGCATGGCCGGAATTTGTACCGTGGCTTTGTCTGTCATCACTTCAGCAACCGGTTGGTCTTCTTCAATCACATCACCTTCAGCCACCAGCCATTCCAGCAGCTCACATTCAACGATCCCTTCGCCAATATCAGGCAAAATAAATTCAGTATTCATCAGATTGCCCTTAATAATGCATGGTTTTTACAATGGATTCGTACGTCTTTAGCTCATCCGGCATGTATTCTTTCTCGTGAGAAAGTGGATACGGCGTATCAAGACCGCAAACCCGCGCAACGGGCGCTTCCAAATACAGAAAGCACTTGTCTTGAATGGTGGCGGCAATTTCACTGGCAAACCCGCCGGTTAACGGCGCTTCGTGGTTAATCAATAATCGTCCGGTTTTCATTACGGATCCTGCGACTGTCTCGGCATCCCATGGCGCAATGCTGCGTAAATCAATAATTTCGCAATTAATGCCATCTTCCAGCGCTCTCTCTGCAGCCTTCTGGAGAATTTCGATTTGTGCGCCCCAGCCCACCAGCGTGATATCTTTCCCTTCCTGCACAATGTCAGCTTTACTGAGTGGTAATTCATAATCATCTTCAGGTACATCGCACACAGACGCCCGATAGAGGCGTTTAGGCTCCATAAACAGGACCGGGTTGTCGTCTCGTATTGATGCCAGCAACAAGCCTTTCGCTTGATATGGGTTACGCGGCACCACAATTCGCAAGCCAGGGCAATGTGCAAAAAAAGCTTCTGGCGACTGGCTGTGGTAATGACCGCCGGAAATGCCGCCACCGTAAGGTGTTCTTATTGTTAATGTACCGCAACTGAACTGCCCCCCTGAACGGTAGCGAAATTTAGCGGTTTCATTGACGATTTGATCGAAGGCCGGAAAGATATAATCGCCAAACTGGATTTCAGCCACAGGCACTGAGCCCTGAGCTGCGAGTCCGTTAGCGAATCCGATAATGCCCTGTTCGGTGAGCGGTGTATTAAAACAGCGCCACTTACCAAATTTTTCCTGAAGATGGCTGGTAGCTCGAAAAACGCCACCGAAATGGCCCACATCTTCACCAAACACCATCACCCGTTCGTCTTCTGTCATTATGGTGATGAGGGCGTTATTAATTGCCTGCAGCAGGTTCATTTTCGCCATTACTTTATTCTCCCTGCTGTTTTAGGATAGTTATCAGGATATTTGGCAATATGTTGTTTGAGCGATTGAAGTTGATCTTTTAAATGCCAGGGAACGTGGTCTAAAACATCGGTGACCAAATCGTCAATGGGATTAACCGGCACTTTTTCCGCTTCCTTAAGCGCCGCAAGCACTTTCTCTCGGGTTTCCGATTTTTTCTTTTCGAAAGCATCGGTATCGAGCCAACCCTTATTTTCCAGCCATTTGCTCAAGCGCAAAATCGGATCTTTAAGACGCCACTTTTTCTCTTCGTTTTTAGAGCGATAACCACTGGGATCATCGGACGTAGAGTGAGCTGCTAGACGGTACGTCATCGCCTCGATCAACACCGGGCAGGAATCACTGAGCGCCATTTCTCTTGCCTGTCGGGTAGCAGCATAAATGGCCAAGGGATCATTGCCGTCTACACGTATGGTTTTCACGCCATAACCAATACCTCGAGAGGCAATACCATCTCCGGCGAACTGTTCTTCTGCAGGGGTTGAAATGGCGTAGCCATTATTGCGGCAGAAGAATATTACCGGGCAATGTAGTACCGCCGCCATATTGAGACCCGCATGAAAATCGCCTTCTGATGCAGCGCCTTCACCAAAGTAACAAATGGTAATGGCTTCTTTGCCCGCCATTTTCTGACCATAGGCATAACCCGACGCCTGCGGAATTTGGGTACCTAATGGAGATGAAATCGTCATAAAGTTAAGCGCCTTGTCACCATAGTGAATAGGCATTTGCCGACCTTTATTGGGATCTTTTTCGTTACTGAACATTTGATTCATAAATTGGTCAGTACGGTAACCGCGCCAGGCTAACGCCCCCTGCTCGCGATACTGCGACATGATCATGTCGTTTTCAGATAGCGCAGCGGCACTGGCCACTGCAGCGGCTTCTTCGCCGGTTGAAGCCAGATAAAAGCTGATCCGGCCCTGTCGCTGGGCACCCACCATGCGCTCGTCCAATATGCGAATATATTGCATTACATCCAGCATACGGGTTGCGGTTTCTTTGGCTATATCTGGTGTGTCAGCCTGCGCATGCAAGCTGCCATCTGGCTGCAAGATTTGCAGCATGGGAATGTCTATCAGGCCATTTTCTATTATTTTTACCTGATAGGTGGTTTTTACGCTGGCGAGATGATTTCTGTCCTGCACAACTAAGCCCTCATTGAGTGATGCACAATGGCAATATCGATACTCAATATGCTAGTGTGGTTTCACCGGAAAGACCTTGCTTATTCGAGTCCGCCCATTCACTTAGGAAGAAGTTTCATCCTTGGCCATAGGCAATAAGTAGTACTCTCATCCTATTGAATTAACAATCCATTAAAATAAATAATATTTATTAATTACATTTAATGCATCGCACTTTCATTTTTGCATCTGAAACTGTTCATTAGTCGTTCATATATCACGACGTATAATTTCTAAGATTGATTTCTAGTCCCCTGAACATGTAAAACTGCAGAAAAATTCAGGAACTAGGATAAACTTTGGATAAACGGGTAGTCTTGACCTGCCAGACAGTAGCGCCTGAAAAGGAGAATAATATGAATGACAGAATCGCCATTGCGGTTTCATGTGCGCTGAGCTTTAGTCTACTTACCACACCGCCATTATTTGCAGCTGAAACAGCAACGAATAAAAATAAAGCCACAACCGTCGCAGCTAATCATAAATCGGGCGAGGCGGTTTATATTGTCGAACTGAACGAAGAGCCAGTCGTAACTTACAACGGAAATATCGAAGGCTTTCGCTCAACAAGTACGAAGGGTTCGCAGTCTAAATTGAATACGCGAACTACTGCGGTAAAGCAATATCGGCAATACCTACAAAACCGTCAGCAACGCGTGCTGAGTTATCTTAAAGAGAACGACACATTACCGACACCGTTAGCACAGTATCAATTAGCGTTTAATGGCTTTGCTATCAAGATGTCTGCAAGCCAGGCTGAATCACTCGCAAATGTCGAAGGCGTAAAGAAAGTTCGAAGAGATACCATCCATAAATTAAATGCGTATGTTGGCGCTGAAACTATTGGGGCACCGTCGCTATGGGATGGAACTGAAACAACATCAGGCTTAGATGTGATGGGGGAAGGTATGGTGGTTGCGATACTGGATACCGGCATCAACACCGACCACCCCTCTTTTGCGGATGTCGGAGGGGATGGATACAATCATACCAATCCACTCGGAAACGGAAACTACCTGGGCGACTGTGCAGGCGCTTATCCGTCGCTCTGTAATGACAAACTTATTGGCGTGTACAGTTACTCGGGCATTCTAAGTGCCTACAATGATTCTGATGTATTCCCCTCGCCTCCTCCTAGAAATGGTGAAGATTACAATGGTCACGGTTCACATGTTGCGGCAACAGCAGCAGGTAACGTGCTTTATAATGTAAGCGAAGTCATTCCTGATTACGACGTGACCGCCAGTAGTGGTGTTGAAACCGGTTATATTTTTGAAGAGATATCAGGCGTTGCGCCCCATGCAAATATTATTTCTTACCAGGTTTGTTATCCCGGTGACGAAGAAGATACCTACACAGGTTGCCTTGATTCCATCATCCTACAGGCACTTGAAGACATAATTGATAGCGGTGAGGTAGACGCCATCAATATGTCTATATCTGGCGGTGAATTCCCCTGGGATTCCTCTGTCAATGCCGCATGGCTTAATGCGCATTCAGCGGGAATATTTCTTGCGCATTCAGCCGGTAACGATGGCCCTTCAGGTTCTACCACAGACAAACATGCGCCCTGGTTAACCGCCGTTGCTGCAACAACACACGGTATCACCGTCTCTTATCCAAAGCAGATCCGTGGTTTTTCTGGCGGTAATTCAACATTAGCTGCCATAAGTGGTTTTAGTAATACTGACGCGATAACTGCCTCTATTGTTTACGCTGGTGATTACTTCAATGCCAATGATCCTAATGGCGATCCAGGACAATGTCTGGAGCCATATCCTGCCAATACGTTTAGTGGTCAGATTGTTGTTTGTGATCGGGGCGATATTGCCCGCATTCAAAAAGCCCGAAATGTTGCCGACGGCGGTGCGGGTGGATACGTGCTGGCAAATGTCCAGGGCGGCGATAGCTTCTTAGCAAGTGACGCTTATGTCGTTCCGGGAATCCATATTGATGCTGATGATGGCGACAGACTGAAAAACTGGCTTGCTTCAGGAAGCAATCATACTGCAACAATAACAGCTTCAACTGCAGACGTTATCACCGATGAACAAAGTGCAGACAATGTGGCAAACTTTTCATCCCGTGGACCAAATACGTCTATTAGTACACTTACGCCAATGATTGCTGCACCGGGAGTCGATATTTACGCTGCCTGGGCAGATGAACACTATGGTCATGACGAAACCGGGACTGGGCCAGCTGATTACGCTTATTCATCGGGTACATCCATGGCGAGCCCTCATGTTGCTGGTGCCGCTTTGCTTATCAAACAAGATCACCCAACATGGACACCTGACAATATCCGCTCTGCGATGATGATGACGGCTAAAACCGATATTCAATTGGATGATCAGCAAACTATTGCTGATTGGTTCGAGATGGGTGCAGGCCGATTACAGGTCGAAGCAGCAACCCAGACAGGCCTTATCATGAATGAGACTCGGGCAAATTATCAGGCTGCTAATCCTCGAAACGGAGGGGAGCCTCGTTCTCTTAATATTCCGGCAGTCGTCGATGAAAGTTGCCTGCTCAGTTGTAGCTGGACGCGTACCGTTACTGCCACCCGCAGTGGAAGTTGGAGCGTTGCCTCGGAAACTATGACCAGCGGACTGGATATTTCGGTTACCCCATCTAGTTTTTCGTTGAATGCCGGGCAGTCGCAAACGCTGACGTTCACTATTGATTCATTGTCTGTTCGTAGTAACGAATGGGCTTTTGGCTCTGTTCAATTGACTAATGCTGACTCACCACTCCTTCACATTCCTGTAGCGGTTTACGCTACTAATGGTTCGATTCCGCAATACGTCAATATAGAAGCACAGCGGGATGCAGACAGCCGTATCATTAGCGATATTGCCGCCACAGAAATCGAATCGTTTAACTATGTTTCCTTCGGACTTACCCCGTTAACAACACAGGCACTAACCATTTCACAGGATCCCACACCTGAAGACCTTTTTGATGGTGACGACGGAATAGTAACCATTGATGTTGAAGTTAGCGAAAATGCCCTTCGGCTCTACGCTGAAATATATGATTCCAATTCTGACGATCTTGATTTATACCTCGCTTACGACGAAAACGGTAATGGTCGCGCAGATGAAGACGAAGTTAGAGAAGAAAGTACGTCCTCCAACTCTGACGAAGTAGTGGATGTACTGCGGCCCGAGGCGGGAACCTGGTTCATCGTTATTCAAGGCTGGGATGCAGCAACATCAGGGACAGATAGTTTAATGATCGATTATGTACTTGTTGATGCAGATGATGAAGGTAACCTTTCCGTAACTGGGCCACAAAGTAATCCTGCTCTTACGCCTTTTGATATTCGTGTCATCTGGGAACTGGAAAACAGCGAAGAAGGTGAACGCTATTTTGGCGCGTTCGCATTGGGTACAGATGCGTCGCAACCCGACAACATTGGCGTCAGCTATGTAGAAATAAACCGGGGTGAGGATGATGTTTATCTTTCAGTACCAGACGACGGTATCGTCGCCCTCGGTAGCGAGCAAACCATTAACGTCAATATTGCCAACAATACGACAGGTGAAGACAGAGATTATCGTGTTGCAGTTACCCTACCTGACACCGTCACACTCATTGAAGGTTCAATATCTGACGGTGGCATGCTCACTGGCGATCAGATCATCTGGGAGGTCACGCAGCCTGATTCAGAATCTTTAGGTGCGCAAACGCAAGCGGCTTCCACACTCAATTTTACCGTACGCGTAGAAGACAATGCTACGCCGGCATCGCTGGTGTTTAATACCACATCCTTGGTGACAAACATTCCAGGTACGCAAAGTGAAATTACTGCACCTTACACTGGCGTACGAATTGAAGGTGCGGCTAATCAGGCCCCTACGCTCTCGATTACATCGCCATCTTCGGTTGTTGTCGGCGGAACAATTACTATTCGGGCAACCGCGACCGATCCTGAAGGTGATGCCTTATCTTTCACCATCAACGGTATAGATGGTGCGGTATATTCTGAAACCGCGCCAAGCGCGTCTGCGGGTTCAACCATTGTTTATAGCGTTACCGTATCTGATGGTACTAATACCGTAACAGATACGGTATCGGTGAGTGTAACGGCACAATCTTCCGGTGGCAGTTCGGGAGGGAATGGTGGAAGCAGTGGTGGTGGTAGCTTTGGCATGATGACTCTGTTACTTATTCCGCTTATTGCATGGCGCCGAATGGCTCGGAAAGGTCGCCTCCAGTAAAAAAGAATCAATATCATTTGCATTGGAGGCGATATTCACTAGAATCCCCCTTTATCCTAATAACAATAGCTATAAAGGGGTTTCATGGCTCGGGTGTCTAATCGCTTCCTTTTCCAACTTCACGGCTGGTTTTCTCTGCCAGTCTGGATCTTATTCTTTTTTGTGTGTCTTACCGGCACCGTCGCCGTGCTGAGTCACGAATTTGCTTGGCTGACTAATGCCAATGTACGTGCCACAAACCCTGAAAACACATCAGCATGGACTGCTGCCGATTCCGTTGCACTGGTAAATGAAACCTATCCTTCTGCAGATATAACCGGCGTTGCCGTTCGCGAAGACTACATGGTGCACGAGGTGATGTTCACTGCAGACGACAAACCCTATGCCGTCGCTTATGTGAATCCTTACCTTCATCAAATTCAAGAAGTTAACGACGGCAGTACGTTTATCAACTTTATGCGAACACTGCACGGCTGGTTATATTTTCCCTGGCATGGCAGCTACAGTGTGGGTTATTACCTGGTTTCCGCATTATCAATCGTGATGCTCGGTGCGCTCGTTACGGGTCTGTTGGTGTACAAGAAGTTCTGGCAGGCTTATCGCAATCCCAAACTCAGGAGTCATCAAGGCCCGCGCACATTAACGGCGGATTTGCACAAGCTAGCTGGTGTCTGGTCGCTTTGGTTTCTTCTCATAATGAGTGCCACCGGGCTGTGGTATTTGATTCAAGCCGTCCTATGGCAAAACGATGTAGAGATCGATCCCTGGCCCGAAAACCTTTCAGAGCAGTCATTACCTATGTTGTCACCTGAAGCAAACCGTTCACCAGCGATGCCGGTAACCTTGAGTAATGCGCTTGAACAGGCTGAACAAACGTTTCCAGGGTTTCGTCCAGGATATGTGATGTTACCTGAACACAACCGCGACACCTTTAAGGTATATGGCGGTGGCGCTAACCCATTCTACGACGCAGCCAGTTTCCAATTGGCGATTAATCCGTGGAACGGCGAAATTACACAGACGATCTCTCCTGCAACCATGAATGCCGCACAAACCATATTGCATATTGCCGATCCACTGCACTATGGCACTATTGGTGGCATTTGGACGAAAATCATTTGGTTTGTGTTTGGCTTATTGCTTAGCGGTATGTCGCTTAGCGGCTTTATCATGTGGTACTTACGCGTGAATAAACTTAAAAAGTCCCAAACACGCAACGCAACCTCACCCATTCAGGAGGCATAATGGCGCGTTTACAAAAGCAATCCTCATTTCGTTATTTAATCAATGGGCTTATTCTGGCATTGCCTATTTATTTCATCTACAAGGCGCTGAATCCGCAGTTCCCCGCCGTGCTACCTGAAATTAAAGCCGGTGATTTTTCGCTTACTGCGATGCCTTATGATGAAAATATGCCCTACCAGCACGATGGTTTATTCGTAAAAGACTTTCTGGTTATGTTTCAGCAAGGCAGTGTTGATGACGTTCGTATGGCCTTTCTAAACATTGGCGAGTCGCCACTGCCCTTTGAAGAGGCGCAGTCTTATGAGCTTGGCGTACTTCACGGTACGAAACACGGGCAACACGTACATGGACTCAGTAGTGAAGTTATCAAACCCGGTGATAAGGTGTGGATCACACTACAAACCTGGGATGGAAAACTGCATCAGGGTGCGTGGCAAGTTCCATCGTACCTCCTGAGCGACGTTTAACCTCTGCATTTTTAAACTGTTCATGTAAACTGTGCCAACGCGTTTTTAATTACGGATCTGTAGCAGGAACACAGAGTTGGCACACTCCACATTTTCTTTAAATACCTTACGTAACCTTACTCAACTTCTTGGCCCCGGCGTTCTCATGGCCACCGCCGCAATTGGCGGCAGCCACCTTGTTGCCTCAACACAAGCGGGCGCAATATACGGCTGGCAACTTGCTTTACTGGTTTTCATTGTAAACCTGCTTAAGTACCCTTTTTTCCGTGCGGGGGTGAGTTACACCATCAGCGCTGGTGAAACCTTGCAAACGGGCTATCTTCGCTTGGGTAAAGGCTATCTGCTTTCGGCATTATTGTTGAACATCATTTCAGCTGTCGTGAATTCAGCGGCGTTATTGATGTTTTCAGCCAGTCTTCTCGGCTATTTCATGCCAATGGATATCAGTGTTCCGCTGCTTGCCGCCGTTATTCTTATCGCCATATTGGTTATTCTCATTGGCGGTCATTTTGCGGCACTAGAGAAGATATCGAAGGCAATCATGATCACCCTCGTCATCGCCACAATTTCAGCGACTTTCATCGCTTGGCAAAACGGCGCAGTAGCACCCGATGATTACGTGTCGCCCTCCCCTTGGACCATGGCCGCTATCGGCTTTTTAGTGGTTACTATGGGTTGGATGCCGGCCCCCATTGAGATATCCGGTATTACCTCTTTATGGCTTAAAAAGCAGTGTGAAGAAAAAGCCGTTACCGCGAAGTCTGCCTTATTTGATTTTAACCTTGGATACTTCACCACCATGATCCTTGCACTGGTTTTCCTGGCCCTGGGTGCTCTGGTACTGCATGGAAGTGGTGAAGCGCTCGCATCTGGCGGTATCGGTTTCTCCAAACAGCTTGTGGGTTTGTATGCGGGTACCATTGGTGAATGGGCGCGTTGGCTTATCGCCGTGGTGGCATTTTTATGTATTTTCGGTTCAGCACTCACCGTTTACGATGGTTACTCCCGCGCCGTTACCGAGGCTATTTTGCTACTGAATGGTAAAAAAGAAATGCCAGAACGCAATGTTGTTCTGGTGCTGTCTCTTGTTGCCGTATTAAGTTTTATCATTGTGCTGTTTTTCAAAGCTGCCCTGCTCGCCATGCTGGGATTTGCCATGACGCTAGCCTTCATAACCACGCCCATGTTTGCTTTGCTGAATCACAAACTGGTGCGCAAAGCTGAACTGCATGACAGCGTTAAAGCCGGGCCTTTCATCACAACCTTGAGCTACATTGGTTTGGCATATCTGTTTGGCTTTCTAGCCATATTCATTGCCTGGAAGTGGTTTCTTTAATAGAGCGGCTATGAAGCCGCTCTCCTTACTGTTGCAAGTTTTACAGAACAAAAACTTACTTTCAAAGTAAATCCGTGTACGGGGTTACTTCATTTCTAAGCTCCCAAAACGCGTTAAGCGCATTGGTACTCGGCTTGCTGTCTTTTTTAAGCACGTCCTTCGTATAGAAGATAGGATTTGCAATTTTTGCCGCATCCGTGAGCTGTTTGTCGCTAGGCATAGGGATCTGAACAAAGTCATTATCATTAATAGATGCCCAGGAATCGAAATCGATACCCAATTTCCCATCTTCAATGTAGTAGCCCGACCATTTTAATGCAGCGCTTTCACTCTCATCGATGGCCCAATCCCGTTCGGCAAAGCAGATAAGATAGAGTTCCTTTGCATCTTCAGACAACATCACTGGGTGTCGATCATTATCGGCAACGCCTTTGCCATCCAGTTCAAACTTCTTATTATCAACCCTTACGCGAAACTCGTATTCGGTTTTCTTATTTACGTAACTCAATTCGTTTATGGCTTTTTCAATGCGACTTTTGATGAAGGTCAGTACGACGTCATTGGCCCAACCCAGATTGATGAAATTTGAGGTGCTGACGAGTTCTCCAACTCGATAAGCGAGTTTTTTCAAACCTCCTTTGTATTCTTCGTTAAATGCGGCCTTATCAGTAAACTCTCCTGGATATTTATTGGCGCGCGTCGGCGCCAGTGTTCTGGGGAGCAAAAGGGATTCTCGAAGTTTGATAAAACTGCAATAGCGAGCTACTTTTACTTCATACTTACTCGGCAGTTCCGACATAAAGCCCGCAAATCCCGCAAGCGGAGAGCCGGGAAGGAATATCATTTTATTGATCTCATTGTTGTCGTCAAAATCCAACGGTGCAATTGAGATCAACTGACTGTTTCGGCTCTTGGCTTCCAGATCAGCAATTAAGTCGATATAACTAAACAACATGGCTTGCATAGCAACATGCTCTAACCCTTTACCGGTAATGACATCCCACGTTGATGTTGCTATTTCCTTACCGTTTCCCTCTAGTGCGCTTACTAGTGAACCCGGTTCACGTGCAAGCCGCTCAATTTCATTCGCCACGCTTGCAGACAAGGTAGGAATAAGCGCTTTATTTGAAAACTGGCTGAGCAGTACGCCCAGTTTGTCGCGTAAATCCAAAAACTCTTGTTCGGTAGCAACGACGCCTTTCGCTAACATATCCCTAAGTTCATTACGCATTTTGAGCTTATTCGCAATTTGAAAGTTACGATGGTGCTGTTGTGAAGAAGCTTGAGAATGAATTGCACCAAGCAAACTCTTTCCTGCTGGCAGTAATTTATCCAAGGAAGTAAGTGACAGTAAATCGTTGCCATCAAAGGTACTGACCAACGACAGCGGCTTTTGATCACGAAAAGATTTAAGATGAGGAAGGTTATAAGATACTTCTTCGCCAACAAATGGGTCGACAAAGATGATGCGACGTTCAAAAGGCGCCTTGATGTTTAAATGGGAAATAGAATCGATATGCGACGCTAACTTAAAGGCTTCGGTTACCGGAGAGTTGGCAAAAGTACCGCCATCAACATAAGTGTAAACATAGCTACTCACAGATGGGTCTATCCATAAGCCTGCGGGATATTCCCACTGCCAACGCCTAAGGGATACCGGTTCAAATGCTGCCGGAAATGCGCCACTTGCAATGGCTGTGGCGACAATATGTCGCCAGTCCTTTCTTGCGCGAATATCAAACGCGACATTATCGATGTTGTCGCCCCAATGAAAGCGAACCCAACGCTTAGGGTGAATATCCGTGTCTGAAAATTTATCGTTAGACACCGAACCAAAGTTAATATCAAAGATTCGGTGTTCCTGGTGAAATTTAGACGTTAGCGCGTCGGCAGATGCTAAATCAGGCTGCTCATCATCGCTGACTGCCTTGAGGTACTTCGCATCGACATTGGCGATAATTGGATTCAGATTCGAAATACTGCAGCTATACAACACCCTGTTTGCCAAAACAGGATGCGTTGCTTTGTCTTGTTCGTTGTAACTATCACCGTCATCAGGAAACAAATATTCTTTCGCAATATTCGTCACAGCCGCTTTATTTAAAATTCCGGCTTGTTTAATTAATGGCGGGAATCCGTCTTCCTCAGGCTCAAGCAGTTTGTGGAGGGTTATTTCTTCAGTCCAGATCTTATTCATTTTTTGCTGAGCAAGTTCAGCATCGATGAGTTGCTCTTTGCGCTTTTGATCTGTCCAAGACGCGGTATCGATTTCATAATCGGTTGCCAGTTTCTTCCAGGCCGCTTGCCGCACCGCAGTGTCTTTCGCTGGAAACGCGAGTGCCCGTAACATCACCCCTAAACTCATTGCACCAGCACTGGCACCAGAAAACACATCTACAACGACGTTTTCGTAGGGGTTACCGTCTTTATCTGTGCCGTATAACAAGGCGAGTTTGATTGACTCCGTGAGTGCTGCGCCAGAGAATGATCCTAGAGAAACGCCGCCGCCCATAGCGAAGCCAAGTTTCAGAGTTTTACCCATTTCTTATGTCCTTTAAAAAATTGAATAACAGGCATTGCGCCTAAACGTTAAGTAAAGTTGAAATGGATGGAAGAAAACCAGTAAGACAAAGCGAGAGAGAACCGCGCCTCTAAAGCAAATCCCGTGCTGATAGCCCGAATGGCAAACACTGCGTTTCCATCGCATGTCATCCTATAGAAATGATTAAAAATAAACCAGGCCATTTGACCAATTTACTTCTCAGATTTTCTCCACAATGAGATAAGTGTGTAATTCAGGCAGTTGGTCATATTCAAGGTGCTTTATTTTGCAGCCTAATGCCATCAGGCAGTCTATAAAGCCATTCGTCCCTAACGTTGAGTAGCACACCTGTGGGCCCATTGCATTATTACAATGTTCGCCTTCTTCGTCGGTACCACCAAAAGTAAATATGAATATGCCACTTGGTTTAAGAAGGGAAACAATTTTTGCAAGCACAGTCCGCTGTTCACGTAGTGGCACATGCCAAATACTGTCCCATGCAGAGATAAAATCGAAGCGGTTAGTCGAGCTGAACGATAAAATATCGGTGTGATAAAAATCTAAGTGCGGATGACGTAGGCGAGCAAGTGCGATCATTTTCGCTGAGATATCTATCCCTGACACAGCGAAGCCATCTTCTAGCAGCAAATCAATAAAACGCCCGGTACAACCGCAGCCAACATCCAGCGCATTCTGTTTATTTTTGGCAAACGCTATCGCTTTTCTATGCTGAGCTACACCGTTTTTACGATTAAAATCATCCCGCGTCCAAAGGTGGGTGATCTGGTCGTAGGCTAACCCTGTTTGCTCTGGTGTCATCCTTCATTCCTTAGCCGTAAATCAGTGAGATGTTTCCGTTTCTATTTCGATATTATCAGCCTTCATTTGATTAACAATAATTCATTGATCTTACTTGCAGGCTTGTTGGTTTAAATCCCAAATACTTTAAAGGACATCACTAAATGAAGAATTTTGCGATTAACACTGAAGTTGAATGGGAATGGGGTAATGGTTCTGCGTCAGGCAAGATTAGAAAAAAATATAATGAGGATGTGGAAAAAACACTGCAGGGGTCGAAAGTTACCCGCAAAGCGAGCGACGACGACCCGGCTTATCTCATAGAACAGGATGACGGCAGCGAAGTGCTAAAATCACACAATGAAATCAAAAAATCTTCCGGCTAAAATGAAGCATTCGGTACGTTTTGGAAGCCGCATCATTTCCATCTCACCACCTCGATGTGATTTCCAAATGCAGCTACGAAACGCTTACGGCACTTCGATGTTGGGTTTATCACTATTCGCTTATTGCACAGCGCTAACAAAGGAATGTCGGAAGCGCTGTCTGAATAACCGATAACTTGAAAATAGCCTTGTAGATTAAAGTGTCTTTCTACTGAACTCACTTTATTCGCGCCGTAACAGTGAAATTGACTAATGCGACCACGCATAAAGGTCCGTTCTTGCGAACACAAAAAGTGTGAAACCGGCAGGCGTAAAGCTGCGACAATTCTCTTAACCATCCAAGCAGAAGCGCCACTCACAATAACAACCTCATCCCCCTTCTCTATGTGATGGGTTAACGCTTTTTTCGCAGAATCAAATATACGCGTGTTGGGTTCGGCCAGATACGCACTAATAAATTGGTGTCTTAAATCAGCCTGCTTTCGCCGCCCCATTCCTGCGGTTAGCAACCAAAGCACTATTGATAAGCCGGACTTTTTCGTTTTAATAAATGAGATGAATAGGAATATTAGCGGTGAAAATAGCACGACACAGATCATTCGCAGCAGGCTACGCCTCAACATAAAACGAATATACGCGTCGCCGGTGTCTCGATTAATTATCGTTTTGTCGAAATCTACTAGAACCAAATTCCTATCATGCATTGGACTATATTGAGACCTTGTTCATCCAACGGTAGTTTTCACATAGGCCTTTCCGCGATACACACCGGTGTTTGCCATATCAAGCATCGCAAAATCCTCATGGGTATCGCCGTAAGCGGTGATATGTGAGACATCATTAAGATTGATGAGACGCTTCACTGCTTCAACTTTGTTATACAAGCTGCAATCACCGTAACGATATCTTCCGGTAAAGCGCCCTCGTCGTACTACCAAATCACTGCACAAGACTTCTATGCCCATCTGACTACACCAAATATTCAAGTACGGCGATAGCGATGCGGAAACGACAACGACACGATCACCATTTTCTTGATGCCCACGAATAGTATCAAGCATGTCAGCTCGAAGCACCGTGGGCACATAATCTTCCACAAAACGCTCTGCTTTTTCGGTTAATGATTTTTCCGACACACCAAAAAACGCGGCCCTTGCTACCAGTGGACGCATTTTATTGGCCGGTAACAACCCTGATTTATACAAAACGATGGCAGGTGAAATAAGTAGCCCAGCCAAAACTAATCGTATTGGGTGTGTAGCCGTTAAAACAAATTTTGTATAAACCTCTTTGGTGGTGATAGTGCCATCAAAGTCGATTAAAACTAGTTTCATTTAAAGCACTGTTCTTTGTTTTGGGATCATGGCCTTGATGTGAAGCGCCGATAGCTCTTCTTCACCACGCTCTTTATCAATTGTCGAGACTCAGACGCCCCGCTTGTCTTCGTAATTGCCTGGCCATAGCCTGACTAGTTGGGTATTTCGGTAATATTAACCAGAACGTGAGATAAAACATTACCGGTAAAGCGAAGAAAAATGAAAAGACAACAAACGAAATTCTAAGGCCGTTCTTTCGAAACCCGAAGTATTCAGAGAGGCCTGAACACACGCCTGCGATAACGCCGCGCTCGCCTCGCGTGAGAACTGAAAATTTCCTTGTTTCCATAAAACATCCTTGGTTCTAATCATTTGAACTTGGTCTCTGTACTTTAGCCTAACTGTCAATCCCTATCAAACAGCGACAACCACCCACATAGCCTTCCTGACCTCGCCCTTCAATTTGGAGAAATAGGCGATGAACTTCCGTTGTTTTTAAAGACATCAATCAGAACTTTTCGGATGATATACATACAGGCCCCTACACTGGCACCAAAGATACCCACACTTATCGCTATAATTTCTGTGTCCTTACCGACGATAAACATTAAAATTGATAGCGTGAAAATTACCCCAAATAATGGCTTGACACTGTGCTTTCGCACTAGGTCGGTTATCTCTTTTTCAGTCATCGAAACTCCTTTTCTTTAAATAAACATAATATGATGTACTTTAGGCCAATTAATTTCTTTCCATCGAGTGCTGGAAACACTTCGTATTTTCTTGACGTTGATAAGATCTTACTGAAGTAAAAGTATTACAGCAATGTGAGAACGGGAAATTTTATACATCGTGGTGTACGAAATAATCTATTTTGCTCTACGTTGATAACTAAATTATGGTTAATTGTATTAATAGCCCTTTTCAAGACATCGATTTTGGATGTCTAAACAATGATTTTTAACTTGGAGACGAAGGATGTGGCAGAAAAGCAGTCAAGCTTATAGCACGTATATGCGCAGAATGCTCATTGTAGCTCGAATAAACGAGTTTTCTTTAATGGAAACACTGAATTTGCGTAAGCGTTTTGCTGAGGCCAAACGACAGAGTATTAAAAAACGGAAGTTTGGCGCGTATTTAGACTGGGAAAATGTTGAATATGAAGGCTTATATGTTGTTGTACCTAATCGTTCGAACAAAGATAATGAAATTTTGGAGTATCAAGTGATCGATTCTGTTAATGAAGCACCTGATGCACACCAACGACACATTGAATCACTGTTATCAAAAAGAGAAAGTGACTTTCGGGATCTTGAATAAAAAATTATCGCAGTATCCGATTAGTAGCTTTTGTATATCAGCGTACTGGCCGTTCCAGTTCAGCGCGCGTTTCATTGCGACCGGTCACTATTTCTACCACGATACCGCCCGTAAAGGCTTCACTGGCGTGACATTCAACCCCGTTGATATAACAAGTGTTTGAATTTCGCCGCTCATTGGTGTCGGTGTAAACAGCAACAAAGCCACCACACATGTCCTGATTATAAAATTTTAAAGGACGAGCATTTGCGTCTATTGCTTTTTCAACACATCGTGAACAGACATAGTTTGGATAACGCGAATAGAAATCTAAATTGGGTTTTACATATTGGGCAAAAATATTTATTTTCGCGCATTCAAAAGTTTCCTGTGTAAAGTTCCCAGCTCAGGGCCTGGAATAAATGGTTAAAATCCTAGTGAAGATATGCGGCTTTTGTGTTTGCATATCAGGTATACGACCGGTTGAATTTTCTATTATATTCTCGTATTAGGATTACAGTGCTGATGAAACTTAGCCTCTGCATGAGCACCTTAGTTCTCCATTAATTGTTTGCTCTGTGTAGTTTGAGGCAGAGCACTGCATCTTAATTTGATTGCATTGAGAGCGGTTGCCATCGAACACATAGGTACCAGGGATGTCCTAGTAATCTTTTTTCTGCCAAGTCATTAGACGTATTCCAAATTAAAACGTACCTTTATTATATGAATGCGCCCTGCTTTTATAATGGCGAAAGCGCATCAATATTTGTTCATTTCATAGATTTTTGTCGAAGGTGAGTAAACGCATGGTTTTGGTACAAATACAGCACTACTAGGCCGTAGAGGCCTTTTTTATAACCTTTTTAGGGCCTATGTTTAAGAATTTGTTCTCGCAGCCACTTGTGTAGTGGGTCGTTATTTAAACTTGGGTGCCACATCATAGACTCATTCAACTGTGGCGTTTTAAACGGAATATCATAAATCTTTATAGGGAGATGTTTTGCGTTAATTTCAGCAAGACGCTTTGGTGCTAGGGCCACCCTTTCGGTATTTATCACTGTAAAAAACATACTAGAGAAATCGTTGACGATGACTTCTACGCGGCGGTTAACTTCATCTGAGTCTACCATCCATTTCTCTATGCTCAATTGACTCGCTTTTTCATAGCCAATGGTTACATGACCAATGTCTGAGAATTGTTCTAGGGTAATTTGGCCATTTAGCTTGCTGTTGTTTTCATCCGCTATACAAACGAACTCATCATCTAAAACTTCTTGGGATGAATAGCCATCGAGCATGAAAGCAGAAGGGGCAATAATAAGGTCAGCGCCTTGTTTTGCGAGGTTGTCTAAATCACCAGCAAAAGTAGACATAAATTCAAATGTTATGTTCGGCGCTATTTTCGTGACGTAGGCCAATAAATCAGCCAGCACCACCTGCATTACATAGTCTGACGCAATAATTTTGAAATTGCGATTTGATAATTCTGGTGTGTTTATTTTCTTATCTATAATGCGGTTTCTAATAGTGCTTAGCACTTCGCTGACTGGCTGCTGCATTTCAGCGGCAAGTGGCGTGATGTGCATTTGCTTACCCATTTGTACAAGCAAATCATCATCAAAATAGTCCCTCAAACGAGATAAAATACCACTTGTTGCCGACTGCGAAAGGTGCAGTCGATAAGCGCTTTTCGTAATGTTTTTTTCTTCTAGCAAAATTTCTAACGCCACCAGCAGGTTTAAGTCTAGTTTTTCGTACCGCATTTCTACCCCGAGAACTTATCTACCTATTTTGTACCAACGGTTTTTGAGATATCACGTATCGGCACAAACGATTTTTGCTTAGTAACTTTGAATACTAACATCTTCTGTTAACAATAATTAAAACTTTTAATTACGAAGAGACTTTATTCAATGAAGTTAGCGTCACTCAAAGGCAATGGGCCTGATGGCAAGCTAGTACTTGTTGCTAAGGACCATAGTTTGTGTACAGAGGTTAGTGATATTGCCCCTACTATGCAGTTTGCACTGGATAATTGGGATGCGTGTTATGACAAGCTTAACAAGCGATATCAGTTACTTAATAATGGGAACGCGAATAATGCGTCTCACTTTAAGCCCGAGCAATGTTTAGCGCCCCTACCCCGTGCTTGGAGCTGGCTTGACGGCTCTTGCTACTTAAATCACGGACACTTAATGCAAAGAGCCTTCAACTTAGATCCTATTGAAGGCGCCGATAAATACCCTTTGGTTTACCAAGGCTCTGGCATTTCGTTTAGGGGGCCACGCGAACCGCTTTTTGCCGCAAAAGAAGAACACGGTATCGATTTTGAAGGTGAGTTCGGCGTCATAACCGGCCATGTTCCTATAGGCGCTTCACAAGAAGAGGCCAAGCAGAGCATTCGCTTGGTCGTCATGTTAAATGACGTCAGTTTCCGTGCCCTAGCCCCCCGCGAAATGAAAACGGGATTTGGCTTTTTACAAGCAAAAGGCGACACAGCCTTCGCACCTATTGCCGTTACGCCAGATGAACTTGGTGTGCATTGGCAAGATTCAAAAGTCTGTGCACCTTTAGAAATCCATCGAAACAACGAGTGGTTTGGTGCACCTGATGGCGCAAAAATGTTCTTTGGGTTTGACCAACTGATTGCGCATATAACTGTAGCACGAAGCCTTCCACCTGGCTCAGTCATTGGTTCGGGCACGGTATCTGATAACACACCTAACAAAGGCCAAGCCTGCCTTTCAGAACTCCGCGCGAAAGAGCTTGTTCAATTTGGCGAGCCCAAGACGCCTTTCTTAAAAGTGGGCGAAACAATAACGATGCGAGCGCCAGATAAAAATGGCTTCAGCTTGTTTGGCGACATTATCCAAAACGTAGAGTTGGAGACTTCGAATGTTTAACCCAAGAGAGTACGAAATTATCGACTTGTCGGTGACCTTAGATAATAACCCACACACCGACCCACCGCCTTTATTGCCCAAAATCGATTACATGGACCACCAGGAAGGCTGGCCCGAAATGGCGTCAATGTTTCCGGGGCTGACCCTCGATCAGTTACCTGGCAACGAATCATGGGCGGCAGAAAGACTTGCAATAACCACCCATAGCGGCACCCATATGGATGCACCCTGGCACTATGCCTCAACTACTGATGGCGGTAAGCCGGCATTCGGTATTGATGAATTGCCTCTAGAGTGGTGTTTTCAACCGGGTGTGAAATTAGATTTTCGCGACTTTGAAGACGGTTACGTTATTACGGCCAGCGATGTTGAAAAAGAACTGCAACGCATTAATCACGATTTACAGCCGCTGGACATTGTTGTGGTTAACACCCGTGCAGGCAAGATATTTGGTGAACCAGGTTACTTAGACGCAGGGGTCGGCATGGGCCGCGAAGCCACAATGTATTTGCTTGAAAGAGGCGTAAAAGTGGTGGGCACTGACGCCTGGAGTTGGGACGCTCCCTTCAAATACACACGTGAACGCTTTGCCGAGACCGGCGATGCATCCTTAATTTGGGAAGGCCATAAAGCAGGTCGGGATATTGGTTACGGTCAAATGGAAAAATTGAGCAACTTAGAAGCGTTGCCCGCAACTGGATTTTTGATCTCTTGTTTTCCTTACAAAATTAAACACGCCTCTGCAGGCTTTGTTCGCGCAGTTGCATTTATAAAAAAATAAATTATCAGAGCTAACTTGGCGCATTTGCGCCGCAGAAAAATCAGGAAACTACAATGTTTAAATATTTCCCGACAAACTATGTTTGGAACCTGTCAGTCGACCTGGCCATAGAAATGGGTGCACGTATTGGCGAAATTGAAGAAATGTGTGCGCCATTAAAAGAAGCGGCAAAACAACCCGACAAAGAAGGTGTGCAGGCATTTCGTGATACCTGGGCAAAAATGGCAAATAAACTCGTCGAGCTTGCCGAAGAAGATGAAAGCCAAGGCCGATTGTTTTCAGCGGCTGAAAAATACAACCGTGCTTCCTCGTACTTAATTACGTGCGAACGCCTACAAGCCCACAAAGCGCCAGGACGCCTAGAGTTGTATAAGCATCAGCTCGAGCTTTTTCAAAAATCTATTACCTTGGGCAAAGAAAACTGTGAGCGTGTGGAAATTCCTTATGAAGGCAAACACATATCAGCACTGTATGTCAGAGCTGAAAATGTAGAAGGCCCCGCCCCCGTGTTAATCCAGGTTAACGGCTTAGACTCAACCAAAGAAATGAAATATCGCGTTGGCTTACCGGGTTGGCTTGCCAAGCGTGGGGTTTCTTCGTTGATTTTAGATCAGCCTGGAACAGGTGAAGCGTTAAGACTACAGGGCCTTAATGCCCGTTACGACAGCGAGCACTGGACGTCTCCAGCTGTTGATTGGCTAGAGCAGCGCGAAGAGATAGACAGCAGCCGCATTGGGATGGAAGGCGTATCGCTTGGCGGTTATTTCTGCCCTCGCGCCGTCGCTAACGAGCCACGTTTAGCCTTGGGTGTTTGCTGGGGTGCAAACCATGATTGGCGAGATGTTCAGAAGCGTCGCTTAGAAAAGGAAGGTGATTTTCCAGTGCCGCATTACTGGGCGCACGTGAAATGGGTATGGGGTGCAGAAACCATGGAAGAATTCATGGAAATCGCCGAGAACGTTCACTTAGACGGGCAAGTTGAAAAGATCAAAGTGCCATTTTTGGTCACCCATGGTTCGAAGGACTCACAAATCCCTCTTAAATGGGCAGAAAGAACCTATGAGCAGCTTGTAAACAGCCCGAAACGAGAACTTAAGATTTTTACCGAGCGAGAAGGTGGTGTTCAACACTCGAGTTTCGATAACAGTGCTAACGCGGGTCAATACATCGCGGACTGGGTTGCTGAAACCTTTAACGCGCGTACTGCCTAGAAGGAAAAAACGATGAATATTATTGGCTTAGACAAGCTAGTCTTTGGTGTAGATGACACAAACGCAACAACACAATTCGTTTTGGATTATGGGCTTAAACAAGTAGATGAGCACAATTTTGTTGCTCAAGACGGTACCGGCCTAGAAATTTGGTTGAAAGACGACCCCTCATTACCTGCACCGTTAGAAACCGGCGCTAGCATTAGAAAAACGGTTTACGGTGTTCCGGATCAAGCGAGTTTAGATGCCATTAACGCTGAATTGTCTAAAGACAGAGAAGTAAAAGTACTTTCTGACGGAAGTATTGAAGCTGTCGACGATTTAGGCTTTGTATTAGGTTTTCAAATTACCCTTCGCAACACAACAGACTTACAGTCAGAAAAAATAAATGCGCCGGGCGATATTAACCGTGGCGTGAATGTGAACGGAGTAGACGAATCAACGCCACCGAAGATCCACTCATTATCTCACGTTGTATATTTTGTGCCTGACTCAGCCGCTATGGAACAGTTTTACGAGCAGCGCCTGGGCTTTAAAACCACTGACAGGTTTAACGGTGTTGGGGCGTTTATGCGCCCAGCAGGTACAACGGACCATCACACGTTGTTCTTTATAAAGACCCCACCTCACATGAAGGGTATTGAGCACTTTACGTTCCACCTTGGCGGCCCGACAGATGTTGTCAGGGCGGGCACGAACATGGTGAACAAAGGTTATCAGAGCTTTTGGGGGCCCGGTCGCCACATTTATGGGTCGAATTGGTTTTGGTATTTCAAAAGTCCGTTTGGTTGCAATATGGAATTTGATGCCGATATGGATCAGCATGACGACACGTGGCAGGAGCGCGCAGCGAACATGGGGCCAGACTACTCTCAAATCTTTTTGTTAGAACATAGAGAGAAGTGGGCACCTTCAGGTGGACCGCCTGCTAAATAGACTGCCGTTATGGACGAACACTTAGTGTGCAGTACCCAAGAGATCCCGGAGGGGAAGGCAAAAGGGTTCAAGATAGGCGAAAATGGTAAAGATACGTTCTTCGTTACTCGAAAAAACAACCAGTTTTTCGCTTATTTAGATGTTTGCCCTCACTACAACAATACTACACTTCCATGGAAGCGACATGAGTACACTGATGTAAAAGGCGAGCATATTGTTTGTGCTGCACATGGCGCGCTATTCGACATAGCGACGGGTGTTTGTATTCAAGGACCTTGTAAACATCAGCGAATTCAAAAAATACCAATACGAATTGAATCGAACCAACAAATTTGGATTTCAAAAAAAACAATAAAGGCCTTTAAATTATGAAATCAAGTGTGAGCAATGTTTTAATAATTGGGGGCGGTTTTTCAGGTATGACCGCCGCTATCGAATTGAGAAAGCGTAATATAGAAACAGACTTAGTGGAGATAGATGAAAACTGGCGTACAGACGGCGCGGGTATCAGCATTGGCGGTGCAACTTTACGAGCATTCAAAACGATTGGGATATTGGATGAGTTTTTAGAGCAAGGCCATGCACACGACGGATTAGATTTATTTGCGCCGCACGGCTTGCATTTAGCGCATGTTCCTACGCCCTCTGTTGCCAACGCTGACGGTATACCAGGCGCAGGCGCAATTATGCGACCTACCCTTGCAAAGATCCTTGCCGAAAAAACCCTGGCGTCTGGTGCGAATGTGCGCTTAGGCTGTACCTATAAAGAAATGGTTAATACCGACGAGGGAGTAGAAGTCAGTTTTACCGACGGTACGACCAAAACCTACGACCTAGTTATCGGTGCAGACGGCGTGCACTCGCAAGTACGTAAAGATGTATTTCCTGAAGTTGAAGCACCAAAATATATCGGCCAAGGTGTGTGGCGCGCTGTGCTGCCAAAACTTCCTGAAGTAAAAAATACGATGATATGGGTAGGTCCGCACTTGAAAGTTGGTGTTAACCCTATGTCTAAAGATGAAATGTACCTGTTTTTGACAGAAGACAAAAAGGAAAGACCTAAATACGACCCCGCCACTTACGTTGAAAAACTGAAAGAATTAATGGGTACCTTCCCTGCCCCCATGGTTAATCAGTTTAAAGATATGCTGAATGAAAATTCACTTATCGATTTTCGAGCTCTGGGAAATCTTTTAGTACCTGCCCCCTGGCATAGAAAAAGAGTGGTGCTGATTGGAGATACTGTGGCCGCAACCACTCCGCATTTAGCTTCAGGGGCGTGCATAGGCATTGAAAGTGCCATCGTTTTAGCTGAAGAGTTAGCAAAGGATGTTACAGTTGAACAGGCACTCAATTCGTTCTTAGAAAGACGCTGGGAGCGCTGTAGAATGGTTGTCGAAAATTCTGCTCGCTTATGTCATATAGAAATAGAAGGTGGCGATAAAGAAGAGCACACACAAATTATGCGCGAATCTATTATTGCTTTAGCACAGCCTATCTAAACTTTTAAAGTGCTTATAAAATAAAAGCTAGCAGTTTACTGCTAGCTTTTTTGCTTTAAATATAAAAAACTAAAACCTGTTAAAGTTAAAGATCCAAAACCAGCTTTGTGCCTTTTGCTCGAGAACAACACGGTGTCATCAAGGCGCCATCCGCTCTTTCTTCTTCGTTTAAAAACACATCACGATGCTCGACGTCACCTTCCAGAACTTTAGTTACGCAGGTTCCGCAGACCCCTTCTTCACACGCAACAGGAAGAAAAATGCCGCTGTCTTCTAATGTGGTAAGAATGGTTTCATCTGCTGGAACGTGAATTATTTGACCGGTACTTTTTATCTCTACATCAAAAGCTTTATCTTCGTCACTTTCAAGACTGCTTTTATCGATTGAAAAGTACTCTCGGTTTATTAGCGTGTCATTCCAACCAAGCGCAAGTGCACTTTCTATAACATCATCAATAAATCGCTGAGGGCCGCACACATAAATAGGCATATGGGTAGATTTACTTTTCAAATAGTCCTTTACGCTAAGTCGAGACGACTGAGTATCGTTAGAAAAGTAGAACTTCGTATTTGGCAACTGCCTTATTCTGTCGCCGTAGGGCATTGCAGAGGAATTAGTTGCACACACACTAAATTCAAAGGGCAGTCCTTTTTCCTCGCATAAATCTGCCATAGGCAAAATGGGGGTTATGCCAATTCCTGCGGCAAGAAATAGTACTGTAGTATCCTTAGCGGGCAGGGTAAACGGGAAGTGATTTTTGGGTTCACTAATTTGTAGCTCATGACCAGCTTCCAACTCATCGTGAATAAACGATGAGCCGCCACGGCTATTGCTTTCACGCAGAATTGCAATTTCATAGTCGCTATTGTAAGAAGCGCCACACAAGGAGTATTGTCTGAGTAACCCATTAGCTAAATGCAGTTCTATGTGTGCACCGGGTTCCCATGGCGCCAGACTTGTACCATCAACGGCACTTAGTTTAAGCCTTGTAATGTTATCGGTAAGCTTTTCTTTAAGTGTTATCTTAACGTTTTGCATAAACTTTATCTCCCTTAACTTAACGGCTTTCAGCTTTGATAGCGCGGGTTATCATTCTTCTGGCCATAACACCGCCAGAATCGATATCCAGCATGAGAAGCTGCCTATCGGGATATAAGTTTAAGTTCTTCTGTTGCTCTTCTAAGATTTCTTGATCTTCAGCAAATACCGCTCCCTGCTGCTGCTTAATTTGCTCAGTTAGTGTTGTATCGTCAACTTTGAAATCTCGCGCCATTCCCCAAAAATAATGTATGGATTGGTCAGATTCTGGCGTTATAAAGTCGACAACGATACTGCCAGCCCTTTTATCTGGTGCTGCATTGATACCGCCTTCTCCCGCCACTGCCACACCCACTTCAATCATAATGTGGCTGGGTAAGTCGAAGCGACAAACTTGCCATCGGTCTACGCTTCCTTCTTTAGGTAAATCATTGGCTTCCAAAGCCGCTTGCCAAAATGGAGGGGCTACAATATTTTCCATAAAGCGTGAGGTCACAACCTGTGCACCCTCAACTTTTGTATTTACTGGTGCTTCTTCTATTTCTGATTGCCCGATACTTGTTGAGTGCACGTAGGTTTCGTGGGTGAGATCCATCAGGTTATCTACCATTAACCGATAATCGCAATTAATGTGATACAGCCCACCACCATAAGCCCAATCAGGGCTATCAGCCCAAAATAGATTAGGTAACGCATTTTCATCTGCAAGGTCTTGTTCGCCCGGCCACAGCCAGATAAAGCCGTACTTTTCGACGACTTTGAACGCTTTGATGCATGGAAATTTGTCTACCCGCTGCTTGGGCATAGCGTCGGTTTTACCTTCTCTCCCCATCACGAGGCCATGATAGCCACACACCAGCTTTCCATTTTCAACATAGCCTAGCGAAAGAGGTGCGCCGCGATGGGGACAAAAATCTTCAACCGCAGCAACGGTTTTATTGCTATCGCGGAAAAAAACCAGTGGCACATCGCAAATTGTACGTGCTAATGGTTTGTCAGAATTTACTTCATGTGAATAACACGCTACATACCAGGTATTTAGCGGATAAATTTTTTCTTTCATATTGTTGTCCCCATCCAAAATTGGATCCAATATATGCCATAATACGTTAAAATCAAGTTATTTAAACGTAAATTGGATCCAATAATTAAATAACGTGTCCTTTAAGGTCCTAAGCACCCTTGATAATCGCCAACTAGCAGGAAACAGGGCTTGAGTTGCACTGATTAAAAACGGTAAATTGGATCCAATTTCGATGTATGTAAGTGAATTATGAGCGAGACAAAAACGAACCCAGCCGTAGTCAGTATTCTTCGAGAGAAAATATTGATGGGTGAATTCCCTGCTGGGAAGCGTCTGGCAGAAACGCAAGCTGCAGAAGCCTTAGGAGTATCAAGAACCCCGGTTCGTATTGCGCTGCGCTCTTTAGCGCAGGAAGGACTTCTTGAAAAGCTTCCTGCTAGAGGCTATCGAGTAAAAGAAGTCACCGTCACAGAAATTACGAATTCGGTAGAAGTGCGCGGTGTACTTGAAGGGCTAGCAGCCAGACAAGCGGTTGAGATAGGATGCAGCGAGCACACAATTGAACAGCTAAAAACGTGCTTGGCACAGGGAGATGCACTATTTGTTGATGGCAGCATTGACGAGGCTGGCATAGAAGCATATCAACAGATGAACGAAACGTTTCACGATATTATTATCAACGCAAGCGGAAACACGTCGATTAAAAGTGCGTTGCAGCTAAATGAACATTTTCCTTTCGCCTCGGTAAGTGCCATTGCATACGACCCGAACCAATTAAACAGAGAGTTTCATCGCCTCAAATACGCTCATACTCAGCATCATGCTATTGCAGATGCCATGATCAAAGGCCAAGGTGCGCGTGTGGAGGCTTTATTAAAAGAGCACTCTCTTGCCACTATCAATCATATCGACTTATTTAATTCCAATACGTATAAGCTATACAAGCCTAGAAAAATGTAGGCCCTAGGTGCATGAGGGCTCGCTGAGAATCTTAATTATCGGCTATTTTGCAACAAGCGGCTGCGCATGCTTTGTTTTTACAAGCGCTAGTAGCGCGGCCAAAAACGCTAACGCCGCAAATAGTTAGGTATTGAAAGACTACAAAAATAGCTACAGCTGGACTAGAAGGCTGTAGCAGATTTTTTTAAAGAGAGATCCCTTTGAAGGCGCTGGCGCTGCCTTGCAGAGCCAGCTTAGTGGTTGCTAGTACATTAATGTGATAACTTCACTTTCTGCCCAGCCATAGCGTACCGCTTTGATGAAAAGCTTATTGTGCGCACTATCTGGTACAAAGCTTTTATCATAAACTTGCCATACTTTGTTGTCATAGCTATAGCCTATGGATGCACCTTCTGTTCTAGGGGCTATGAAAACTTTACCTGTGATCTCATCAATCTCGGCAACGGCAGGAAGGGTTGTTTGCTGCGCGTCATGACGATTTCCGCTATCTTGAATTAATACGTTCTCTTCAATTAAGTTGTAGTCACTACCAAGATTACGCCAGTTATCCAATTGCTCTCTGAAACGCGACAGAACATGCGCGTAATCAGGATTGCTCGCTAAGTTAACAAGCTGCTCAGCATCTTTTGATAAGTCATAAAGCTCCTCTGCCACCTTGCTGTCGAACCATTTTTTCTGCTGAGCTGTAAGCGTGTTGCTCGCTTTAGCATTGTTCAACGCTTTAACTGATGAGAGTACGTTTCTGAATTTAATTTCAGAGCCATTTGGTTGGGTAGCGTAGTTGCGTACGTACTGATATTTTTCGTCTAACACGTAGTAAGAGCGAAGATCGACAGCGTCCATTCTGGCACGATCAGCAAAAATATAGTGCCGTTTGACCGGTGCGTCATCAGACAAATCAACCCCCTGCATATAGGGTAACCTTTCGATGCCTGCAAAACCCAACAGGGTTGGCGCTATGTCTTCAAAAGACACTAACCTGTCTATCGTTTGACCACTTCCTGGCATCCAATCAGGTTTATATTTTTCAGGAATGTGCATAATCATTGGCACTTTGATACCTGAAACTAACCCTTCGCGCTTACTGCGAGGGAACGCATCACCATGGTCGGTGGTAAAAATAAAGATGGTGTTGTCCCACAGTTTATCTTTCTTCAAATTCTCGATGACAGCCCCAACTTGTTGGTCCATCACCTCGATATTCTCATAAAACCTCGCGATTTCCTGCCGCGTTTCTTTTGTATCGACTAAATAAGGAGGCACCGTAATTTTATCTAAGTCGGGTGTACTGAATTGGTAGTTTGCGCGGATCCCTTCACTGATTTGGTTCATTTGCTCTAAATGAGGTGGCGTATTTTCTGGTATAAACAGCGCTGACTCGTGTGTAATAAAAGGGTTTAAGTTTAGGAAAAACGGTTTACCCTGCAGGTCATTTGTTCTCCATGCCGAAGGCACTAGAGAGTCTTCAGGGTTGCGAACATTTCCGTTAGCACTCCAAATAGTAAAAGGCCCCACGCCAACGGCACCTTTGGCAAATTGGTAGTCGGTCTTGATATCGTTGTAAGTAAAGTACCCATTTTTACGAAGAATTTCAGGATAGGCTTTGACCTGTGCAGGCGGAACACCAAAATACTCTCTGTCTGCAGTACGCATATGCTGAAGACCTACTCTGTGTGGCGGAGCACCAGTGATAAGCCCCGCTCTAGATGGTGCGCAAACACCAGCCATGGTATACACATTGTTGAACATTACGCCTTCGTTAGCCAAGCTGTCTAAGTTTGGCGTACGCGCAACGTCGTCACCATAGGCACCAATACGCGCGCTTAAATCTTCTGCCACAACAAGAACGATATTCGGCTTTTCGCTGTCTCGTTGCTCATCAAATTCAGCGCTCATTACCTGTGACGTATTCGCCGCTAATAATGCTATCGCTATAATTTTTCTTAACATCGCAATCTCCTTTAAAGCGGCTGGTAAATGGAGCTTTTCAACTCAAGGGGCTGGGTTGAAAAAATGTTTTTAGATGAAGAAGCAAGATGCACGTCATACAACCCGGCCTCGGCGTACCAAGCGTTTTTTTCTGTATTGAACGACATGAGATCTTCTGCGGTTAAGGTAAACACTACATCTTCTGACGCCTTGGGCGCTAACAGCGTTGTTTTAGCGAAATGCTTCAACTGCTTTTTAATTAAGGATTGTGGGCCTTGTGGTGCACCAATATAAAGCTGAACGACGTCTTTGGCTGGCACCTCCCCGGTATTAGTAACCGTTACCTTAACTTTCACCTCATCTGAAAAAGACGTACTGCTTAAAGACACGTTTTGATAGCTAAAGTTAGCGTATGACAGGCCAAAGCCAAAAGGAAAAGCTACCGCTTCGTTCGCCGCATCAAAGTACCTGTAGCCTACTCGTGTCCCCTCTTGATAAACAACTTTAGAAGGTTGAGAGCCGGTTATGCCATTTGGTTCTGCTTCTTTATCGGTGATAAAACCAGGAAAGCCTTTATCTGATGGATAATCTTCAAGCTTAAGTGGCCATGTTGATGCAAGCTTGCCTGACGGGCTTACTTCACCAGTAAGTATATCAGCCACTGCATTACCCGCTTCTTGTCCAGGTAGATGAGTAAGCAATATGGCGTCAGCTTTTTCTTTCCAGCTCTGCGTCTCGATTACACCGCCAACATTTAAAAGAACGATAAAAGGTTTGTTTTTGGTCGAGAAAGCGCGTGATAGCTCAGTCAGAAGAGCCTGTTCATGTTCTGTAAGATAAAAGTCTTCACGCTCTCTATCTACGAACTCTCCTGAATTGCGACCTAAAGTAAAGATGGCAACATCGTGGGTTTGTGCAAGCGCTTCAGCCAGTGTTGTTGATATGTCTAATTCACCTAATGCAGGGCTTGGCATCATGTCCGCTAAAGGGTGGTGGGATACAGGCAAATTGGCAGTTTCACTTGCGATGTGTTTATCGTAACGTAATGATAATTCCTCGCTCAAACGTATTCCTGCGTTCTTAAGCCCTTGCGCTATTGAAATACTGTAAGCTTCGTGAACATCGCCACTGCCAGTGCCGCCAATCGCTGTTTGATACGAACTATTACCAAGCAACGCAACTGAAGCACCAGCCTGTAAAGGTAGTGTCTGGTGTTCATTTTTAAGCAGTACCATCCCATCTGTAGCGATTTCGCGAGCGAGTTTGGCATGTTCTTGAAGGGGTGGTTTGTTGGTGACCGTGCTTTTCTTAAACGAGTGGGTTTTGACAATTAGATTCAAAATATTGATAACGTTACGATCTAAAACAGACTCTTCTAGTGCACCGTTCTCAACGGCACCTTTGATGATAGCATTTTGATGATCCATACCAGGCATCAGTAAATCGTTGCCCGCCGACATTTGCTTTACGGGATTATCGCCACCAAACCAATCCGTCATCACAACGCCGTCGAACCCCCACTGGTGACGAAGGGTGTCCGTTAAAATAGCACTGCTTTCGGATGTATATTCGCCATTAACTTTATTGTACGAAGACATTAACGCCCATGGTGCGCTCTCTTTTATGGCAATTTCAAACCCTTTTAAATAGATTTCCCTAAACGTTTTTTCATCTACTTCTACATCAATTTGATCACGATTCCATTCGTGGTTGTTAGCAACAAAGTGCTTTAGCGTTGCACCTACCCCCTGGTATTGCAGGCCTTGAACATACGCAGCAGACATCATTCCACTTACAACGGGATCTTCAGAAAAATACTCAAAGTTCCGCCCTCCCATTGCATGCCGATGTATATTCAATGCAGGCGCTAGCATCACATCAATGCCGTACGCTTTGGCCTCATTACCTACCGCTTGCCCAAATTTTTGAACAAGAGAAAGGTTCCAGCTTGAACCGATTAAGGTGGCGATAGGAAAAGCAGTGGCGTTAAAGGTTGCTTCATGGTCATCTCTAGTGGGCGAAATACGCACACCTGCAGGGCCGTCAGCAAAAACGATGGAAGGAATACCTAGTCGCTCTATCGCATAAGTTGTTCCTGCGGCCCCAGGCACTTTATCTTTAGTTACACCGACTTGCGGGCCACCTGTTTCCATGGCCATACCCGTTCCTCGAACAAGCATTACTTTTTCATCTAGTGTCATTGCTCTAACAATGTCTTCAACTGGCGCGTGGCCAAGTTTAAGCTCGTCTGACGTATTAGCTGAAGAAAAAGTGGGTACGGAAAGAAAAACCATCAAAACAGAGCATCTTTTTATAAACTTCATATGAATTTTTTCCATGCAGTATGCGCGCTTTTGCCCTGTTTGCCAGGCCATGTAAATCGCAACATCGTCGAAAAATTTTAAAACAAAATTAACAAATTATGTTAAATGAATCACAAAGTGAGAAATAGTTGATAATTTGGATATGTAACTATCGTTAAAAACGATAGTTACAGGATATCGAATTTTTTGGGTCTTTAATGAGTGAAAAGTGCGCTAGGCGCAGGCCTAGCGCTTTAGTTGATTAGAAATCTTGAGATACTCTTACACCAATGGTACGCATTGAGTTAAGTCCCCATGTCTGTACAGTTGAGGCTAACCCTTCATTGTTTTCACCTGCATCAAAACCGATAGAAACAGGATACTTTTCATCAGTACAGTTGTTGCAGAAAACAGAGACGTTTAAGCCATCGTAGGTAGAGATACCGGCACTCAAATTTAAGGTTGTTATTGCATCAAGTTCTCTCTGAGGCGAACCAATTCCATAAGACGTTTCCGAGCGATAGTATACGTTTGCATTCACAAAACCGTACATGTTTTCGGTCAACTCTTGTTCATAGTTTGCTTGCAGCGTTGAAGTAATATCAGGTGCCATTGGAAGCGTGTAACCCGAGGCATCAAAGAACGCATCGTCAGGACCACAAACTTCAGAATCCGGCGTACACGATGCACCTTCAAAGTTATCAAACGTTGCGTCTAGTAATGACGTGTCCCATTGGAGCGTGAGGTTTTCAGTTGCCATGGCCTTTAATGAAATCTCAGCACCTCGGGACGTTACGCTTGCCGCATTTTGAATAATGAACGCTTGAGCGTCTAGATTAAACGACTGCGCTTGGTAGTTATCAAAATCAGTGTTAAACACAGACACGTTCAAGATAACCTTGTTATCTAGCAGTCTGCTCTTTACACCGGCCTCGAACGTGGTCGATATTTCATCTTCAACTGCAAATGGAATATCAGGGTTACCTTGGTTATCTGTATTAAATCCAGGTGCTTTATAGCCTTGCCCAATCGATGCGTACAGCATGACCTTATTGGTGTACTCATAGTTAGCGCCCAGCTTCCAACTGACGTTGGTATTATCGACTGATTCTTGGAATCGACCACGCGGGCCACCTATCCCTACAAAGTAATTACGCTGCATTTGTAAAACGTCTGTTGAAATGTCGTCTTGCGTAACGCGAGCACCTGCGACAGCCGTTAATTTATCGGTCAAGTAAAAGTCGAACTGACCAAAAACAGCATAGCTTTCCTGTTTTAGCTCAGTATCGCTGTCGTTCCCTAAGAAAACGTCATTGCTATACGCACATTCTGGCGGCGGTCCAGAAATCTCTGCGCCAACGCAAAATGGGAACTCAACTGCAACAAATGGAGGAGGGCCTTCAACGTCTAAGCTGTTGGTCATATCAGAGGTAGAATTAAAGTAGAAAAGTCCGACCTGCCCTGAATAATCGTCATTTTTTGGGAATACGAGTCGCACTTCGTTTGAATATTGCTCGTAGTCGTTGGTATTTGGGTTATCAACAATGTCTCTTCTAGATGCAAAGTCATTGTGCAAATTAGTATCGCTTTCGAAGTAACGCCACGCAGCAATATTAATGAGCTCTATACCGCTATCAAACTCATACGCCAACTCAACTTGTGCTCCACCTGTCTCTACGTCGTTAAACATTGCACCATCTGAATTGTTGGTCATATTTTCAGGGCCTGGAACAATATTGTCTGGCTCAAAAAAGTCCAATAACTCACTGTTTGGATCTACGGTTCGATAGGTTCGGCTGTAGCGCTCAGCCGTGCCTTCGTTTTCGTTGTAATCGGCAATCGCGTATAAAGAAAAGGGGCCATCTTCATAAAGGTACTTAACTTTAATCCCCGATTTATCCTGACCTAAGTCTGTTCTTACATCGTCATTAGGAAACACGTTTTCGATAAGTGGATCTTGAGACGATTTGAGCAGATTTACACGAAGCGCTGAATTATCTGAAACAGGAACATTTACCGTCCCTCTGATAATGTGCCCTTTGGCATCTGTGGGCGTGGTATCTCTGTAGTTATATTCTAATGAGACATTACCTGAGAATTCATCAAACTCAGGCCTTCTTGTTGTAATGTTTACCAAACCTGCTGATGCGTTTTTACCAAATAACAAGCCTTGAGGACCGTTAAGTACTTCGACGGAGGCAATGTCATTGAATGGTTGGCCAGCAAGCGCATTTCGCCCTAAGCTTACGCCGTCAATTGCCAACGCCACACTCGGGTCAATGGTTTCTGCAAACACTTGAGTGCCAATACCGCGAATGGCAAAGGTGTTGTCTTGCCCTAGTTGTAATGTAGGCGCCAGCGTTGAAAGTTGAGTGATTTCATTGATGCTTTGTTTTTGTAAATCGTCAGAAGATAATGTTTGTACACTTACCGGTACTTTCTGAATATCTTGCGAAGTACGCTGTGCTTTAACCATAATAACTTCAAAACCTTCAGAGTCTTTGGCTTCGGTTTCAGCGTTCTGCGCAACGGCTGATTGAGCAAAAACAGCTGCTATAAGGGTTACCAGCGCTGACTGTTTAAATTTTGATGTGCTTTTCATGTGTCCCTCTTCTCAGTAGTCATTCGAGAGTGTTATTTGTGCCGCGTTATTAAAGTGCGACATGTGCTAGCTAGTTTCACAAAGCGGTCTTTGAATCTAGCTACTCAACGGTTTACAAGAATTTAACCAAATAGAAACGTTTGAACACTCCGATTTCGTGATACCCACCTATCGCAAACTATGATACATAGCAAAACGTTTAACACCTGAGCTCTAAACGCAGCTAAAACCGTGGACTTCGTTCCTCTATTGAGCCGAGTAAACATCGAAAAAAATAACGGCAACAACGTCTATCGAGTATGGAGATATTTAGTATCTGTAATTTCGATTTTTAACTGACCGCGGCTTTTTCTAGGATCGGTGGTTACTGAAATGTTAAAAGTAATTTGTTTCATGACCAGCGACGAAATACACGCCGTAGGTTACATTCACTGCAGGTAGCTCAGCGCTTGATTGGGGCACGCATTACTTTTCCATATTCTACTTCACCTCGACATGATCACATTACATCTCGCTTGAACCATCAGACGACTGAGAAGTTTCGCAATAGTGTGAGTCGCTAGGGCAGCGCACTTTTTTTGGAGAGCATAAATTGAAGCGCACATTAAAGGTTTTAATCACGGTTTGCAGTGTATTTACTCTTTTTGTCCAGGCCTCGGCAACTGAAAGCGAGCATGGCCAGAAGGGAAACATTGTATTTGTATTAGTTGATGATCTTCGATATGACGGAATGGGCTTCATTCAGCCTACGCACCAAACCCCCAATATTGATGAATTGGCTTCAACCGGCGTGCACTTCACAAATGCATTGGTGACTTCGTCTTTGTGTCCCAGCGAGCCTGCGAGCGACTACAGCAGTTTGTTAGGCATTTTTACCACTGTTCCATTTTTTAAAGTACAGATACCCAATCAACATTTCTGTAAGTACAGCAATTAGTATTCCGATGCCTGCAAAGCCCCGAAAGTACTCGAAAAGGCCGAGGAAAGCCATTGCAAACATGGATATAAATATACTTAGGCATATTGCTTGTCGCGCTTCAGAATACTTGGCATTTCGACTAAACCAAGTTAATACGGAAATGCCGAGAAACAAAACAGATAGCCGTTTCCCAATGAAATATGCACTACCGGATCCATCAACGCCAAAAATGTAAAATAACAAGTCAGGGGCGACTAGAAAGTTGGCAAACAATATGAGAGCGATAACTGATGTGATGGAATTAAGTGTTTTAAAGCTCATTGTGCTCAATCTCAAATGCCTAACACCCTGCTTAGGGGCACAAATACGGCGGCTATAATCGGAACGAAGTGACACAGCCGCCGTGTTTGTGTCCCAGCGAGCCTGCGAGCGACTACATCAGATTGTTAGATACCGCAGAGACTAACGTTCGCAGCTTTGCTGCCACCACTGGTATAAAAATGCTGATAACTCGAAGCAATAAACTGACTTTAAAACAACCTGATACGAAAAGCCAGATGTGAAAAAGTTGCCTGAGAGGAGGCGGTGCTGATACACCTGAAAACCGATGGCTGTTACTTCTTCAACTGCTGTCTAACAGTGCAACGCTTCTAAAGCCTGATACCAAAAGAGCGCTGATGTTCGTGCCGATACAACATGGCTATGCTGAGAAACGCAAAATGCCTGGGTGCTGGCTTTGCGATTTTGGAAACACCCTTCATTGACTTGTCGGTTGCACAACCACCCTCGCCTGTCACTGAATTAGCCCCAGAAGAAACAACCTTGCGCGGCTAGGCACTCAGAAAACGCCTTACTCACCGGAAAATGACGAGCGCCAGCGAGTTATTTTTCCGGTGCAGTAATTTGTTAAGTTTCGATGCCCCAGATCTCAAATTTATTCCCATTTACGATAATTGCTTGTGTGTTGCTAATTGGGCAAAGATCCATCTTCCCTTCATAACTAGAAATGATGCTCTCTACTGACTCTTTGAATGGAAAGTTTGTATGATGAGGAACCGGATAAATATCAATCATACCTAATGATGAAAACGTACCTATGTTCGGCGCGGCAGTGAAATCATCCATGTCTTTTACATACTCAATATTGCATGAAAGCACAATGGAGCCGGCAGACTCTCCAATATACATTTTTCCTGAATTTATGTGTTCTGATATTAATTTGTCCGCACTTGTTCTTTTCAGCTCTTGAAGTAAAAAGAAAGTGTTGCCGCCAGTAATATAGATGTAATCATTTTTTTGAATCGTGCATTCTATTTTTTCTTTTGTTGCCGTTGAAATTTCAAGCTCATCAACAATTAGCCCACATTTTTCAAGGGCCTCTTTTCCAGCGTCTACATAAAATTTCACTTCTTCGACAAGGCTCGCGGTAGGTATAAATGTAACTGTTTTGCCTGCACATTTTTCCTCGGTGAATTTCACGAATAAATCGGTCACATCCACGAAAGATGAAGCTAAAAACATCTTTTTCATTAAACCTCCTTCCTGCCCACGTACTTCTCTAGAAACTTAACACCCACATAAGGGGCAGTAACACGTGGGCTAAAATCCGAGCGAAGCGACAGAGACCACAGTGTTACTGTCCCAGCGTGCCTGCGAGCGACTTAATGTAATTGTTAGTTGCCGTAAACTCAAATTCCGTGCTAACGTTTGTGTGTACACCTAGACGGAGTTGAAAATGGATACCCGCATACAATTCAGAGTAGACGAAGAAACGAAACGCCTTGCTCAATTAATGGCTGAAAGCCA
>NZ_JBSWWZ010000008.1:0-137005 GCF_056160345.1 Alteromonas sp. ABV4_515 | reverse complement strand
GGGGATATCATTACTCTGCATGCATCTGATTTCAATTACACAGGTTTAGCTGCTTATATCCAGATATTTAACCCCGATGGGACCGAGTTAGCCACCGCTACCGACTATACTGTGACTCGTATTGGTAATCTTGAACTACCTACTACTGGCATCTACACAGTGGTTATTCAAGATGGTGATGTCGCCAACGATAGTGGCTATGCAAATGTCGGTGAATATCAACTTCACTTTGTAAATGCACCTGCAAATGAACACGGAATGTTGATTGCTGATGATTACGTTGAAGAATTCATCACTGTAGGTGACTTGGACAGTTGGCAGTTTTATGCAAACTCAGGTGACTCAGTATACATAGAGGTATCTGAAACTGAACAGGCATCTTTGGCACCTTTCGCAATTCTTTATTCACCGAGTGGCAGTCCCGTTGCACAAGTTGTTAATTACAGAGTGGCGACTATAGAAGACCTTACTCTGCTCGAAGATGGCTATTTTACTCTGGTGATTCAGGACGGTGATATAGCCAACGACAGCGCCTTCGCAGACACAGGCCCCTACCGCATTGGCTTCAACCTTGAGCCCGGTGAGCCTGAACCGGTACCACCGTCTGCGTCAATCTATACGCAAGGCAGTGTTTATCGCTTCGACACCATCACCCTGGATGGCTCTGGTTCAACCGATCCTGATGCCGCGCCATTACCGTTAACCTTCGACTGGACCATTGTTTCCCTGCCCGCAGGTAGCGAACTAGATCCGTATGCACTTGATGATGTGGAAGCTGATTCAGCGACAATCGTTCCCGACGTTAGCGGTGAATATGTCTTCTCGTTAACGGTTGATGATGGCTTGTTCACCGATGCCACTGAAGTAACAGTAACCGTGATGAATCGCGCGCCGTTAGCCATTGCCGGTGAAGATCGTGAAATGGCCACCGGTGGTGTGGTAAGCCTCGACGGTAGCGATTCCTACGACCCGGAAGGTGACACCCTAACGTACAGTTGGAGCCTTGTTGATGTGCCTGCCGGTAGTTCGGCTTACATCGATGAGCCAGCAGCGGTTATCACCAGCTTCGAAGCCGATATTCACGGGGTATATGTGGTAGCCCTGGTTGTGAACGATGGCGAAGCGAATAGCGTTGCAGATACAGTAACCGTAACCGTAATTGATGAAAATGTGGCTCCGGTTGCGCTTTCTTCAGTGCCTCTGGAAGCATTGGTGGGTGATACTGTGATGCTTTACGGCACTGACAGTTACGATCCAGATAACGGCCCGTCGCCGCTCAGCTATGAATGGTACTTTGGCAGCATTCCGGCGGATAGCGGTTTAACCAACGCAGACATTGCCGACAATACCGCTGACACGGCGAGCTTTATCCCAGACGTAGACGGCAACTTCACTGTGTGGCTTACCGTCAGTGATGGCGAACTTAGCAACAGTATCTCGGCAACCACTTACATTGGTGCATTGCCAGTCTGCTCCCTTAATGCTGAGGCCGGTTCCAACGAAACGGTAGATTTGGGCGATGTGGTGTCGCTGGATGGCTCAAACTCATCGTTCACGGATGCGTGTACTGATGTTGCGTTCTCCTGGCAGTTCGTCTCGGTGCCAAGCGGCAGCGTGCTGGATAATGACGACATAGCCAACCGCAACACAAGTGAAGCGTCATTCATGCCTGATACCGACGGTGCATTCGTTCTCAGACTCATGCTGGAAAGCGGTGAAGCAATGTCAGCTGACAACGTGACGATTTCCGTTGAAGCGAATGAATCCCCCATTGCGATAGCGGGGGAAGATCAAGCGCAGGAAGTACAAAGCACTATCACGTTAGACGGTTCAGCCAGTTACGATCCGGATAACGGGCCATCGCCGCTCACGTATCTATGGCAGGTCGTCAGTCAGCCAGCAGGCAGCAATGTGGCCTTATCTACACCTACCGCTGCAGTTTCTGGCTTCTTTGCAATGCTGCCGGGAGACTACGTATTAAGTCTCACAGTGAGTGACAGTGTCGCCAGTGACATTGACGAAATTGTCATCAGCATAGAAGCCGAAGAAGAACCTCTGCGTTGTGACGTAAACGGTGATAATGTAGTCGATAACACCGACATCATGGCTATCTTCGCTAGCCGTTATTCGCCAGCGACGGGGCCTGACGACCCTGCTGATTTCAATGGTGATGGTGTGATCAACGTACTGGATGCAAGGGGCTGCGTATTACAGTGCACCTATACGAACTGTGCTGTTCAACAACCACAATAATGTTTTAACGGGGCTCACCTGAGCCCCCGAATATCAGACAAGGATTGACTATGAAACACTTATGTATTGTATCTTCGGTTATGTTAATGCTCGGTTCTGCAACAGCGAGTGCTGCGCCGGTGTTATCTTTTGGTGAGCTGGAACAGGATTATCTTTATAGCGCTTATGAGGGCGATAGCTTAGAGATCCCGGTTTGGATTTCTGGGTTAAATCCCGAAAACGTGGGTGGCTTCGATGTGACGTTTACCTTCGATGAACCCGTCACCGATCTTGTCAGCGTCGATTTCTCCCTCGACAGCGTTGGCACATTCATTTATGACAGCGTAGATTCCTATGGTGAGGTAACGCTTTCTGCTGTCAGTCTGGATTGGGATCTCAGCGGCCAACCATCTGCTTTCCAAATCGCATCACTGACATTTTCTGCGGTAAGTGCAGGATTAGGACAAATGATGTTTACCGATGTGCTGCTATCTGACGATTTTGGATCTCCTCTGAGCCTGGCCGACAGCTTTATCGCAGATATCAATGTAATGAGCGTGCAAGTACCACCAACACCGGTTCCTGCGCCACCAGCGGCAGGCCTGATGCTGTTCAGTCTGTTCATATTACCACTGCGAAAACGCCTGTTTAAATCGTAAAGTCTGGCGACGCAACAAATCCCGGGCAACTCCCCTCTATGGATTTTTTGAGGCGGATTGCCCGCTCTCTATCACCCATATACAACCAACTCAGACTCAGGTGAAATCGTGTCAGCATGTCCTTGTTTTCTTCAAGGGCTAGGGCCTCTTTTTTCAAGGTGTCGAGCAGCGCTTCCGATGCCAGCGCTTTATCAATTTTCATCAATCGAACATACACACTAATACGCACGGCCTTTTGCATGTCGCTGGCCTCGCCTTTGGTTAAAATGGCATCGAGATAGTCCAGACTCTTAAGATACAACGCCCGCGCGTCATCAATTTGTCCCAGGTGATAATAAGTATCAGCCAAATTCACCCAATACTGGAACAGCTCAGTTTGATTAGACTCCTCACTTTCCAGTTTTTGGTACACGCTCAGCGCGTCGTCGTACTGCTCAAGATAATAATACAGCGTCGCAAGGTTTGACGTGATGACCGGATGTTCTGGCGATACGAGCAATGCGTGTTGATAGGTGTTGCGAGCATCGGCTAAATCGCCGTGACAAAACTGATAAGTGCCAAGATTAGTAAGCGTTTCTAATCCCTCCCAATCCTGCACCGCTTCCTGAGACCAGGAAATCGCTTTCTCCACTTGACCGGTAAAAAAGTAAACCCTCGCTAGTGTGAAAGGCAGTTTCCATTGCTCTGGTTCAAGTGCAATCGCTTTGATTAACGCCTGCTCAGCAGACTTGATGTATTGCTCTTCTCCAGACTGACGAAAGCGCTGTACCTCGACTTCAGCAAACAATTGCAACGCCGTTGTATTGTCTGGGTCGCGTGCAAACAACTGTTGCAAGTATTGTGCAGCCAAGTTCGCGTCTCCCGCCTTGCGGGCAAGCGCTGAACTGGCCAACAGCACCGTTGGCGACTCTGTATTTAACGCGCGAGCTCGCTCGCACTCAGACTCAGCCTCTGCAAGATAACTTTTCTCGCCACTGAAAATATGTTGTTGCACCAGAACGTTACACAGGGTGCCGTGTGCATCAGCAAAATCCGGGCTTTGACGTAGTACCCGGTGGAGGACATCAGATAATTTGAGCAACACGGCTTCGTTACGTTCACCCTCTAACAAGGTTAACCCATCGACATAGCGCTTGTAGTTTTCCCAGTCTGGCGTATCAGGAGTTGCCTCACCTTTATCGGCATGCTCAATGGCGGAAGAGATTGATTCACGGACATAGGTTGACGACGCCGACGCGATAAAGTGACCAGCCCAGAAATGTGACATCCCCTCTTCATCATAGAGCGATAGCCGCAGTAACACATGCTTGCCTATTTTGAGCAGTTCACCGGTAACAACCAGTTCCGCCTTCTCATCTGAAATAATCGAGGGTGGACTCAGCGCAGCCCCATAGCGAAAGCCAGAGCCCGGCACAAACGTACTCACACTGGCTACTGCTTCTTCTAACATGTGTGTGTAGGTGAGCTGTTCGTCGTCGCCCTCTATGGGCATTACGGCAACCACATTGCGGTGAAAAAGCCCCTGTTCTGAAGACACAATGTCTGATTTTTGTGGCGCAATATCTCCCGGCATCTGATTCACGATACCGAAAGCAACGGCAATGACTACGGCAGCAGAGGCCACTAACCATTTCCATCGACCCGGATGCTGCTGTACTGATTCTGCGTGCGGATCAGACGCCGTGACTGGCGAGTCAAGTGCATCTGAAGTGGCAGCTTGTGGAGAGGGAGATGTTGAGGCCCCAGTCACGTCGTCTGCATTTGAATATAACGACCACGTGGGGCATGACAGTGCGTTTGCCACCCGTTCCAGACTTTTCAGATCGACTGGCTGACTGAATACCCTGCTTACCAGCGAGCGCGGTATTTTATCTAGCCCCTCGATTTTCTGAATTTTGCGGGCAAGTTCGGTTTTAGACCGAATTCCGGCTTGGGCCATGGCCTGATTAAGCTTAATCTGCGACGCAATAACGCCGCGTTCCCGACTAGCAGAAGCATCTGGCGCAGACGTGTCGGCGCTTCTGTTTTCGTTGCTTCTGTTATCGTTGCTTTTGTTATCGTTGCTTTTGTTATCGTTGCTGGGATTGCTAGCACTAGGGTTACTCACTTGCTTATTACTGGTGCTATCGTCGTTACTTTTCACGATCACTCCTAATGTTCCATCATCAGGTGTACAGCATCACTCACCAATACGTTGTAATGTATTATCACGAGAACGCGCAGCATCACAACAAGCAGCCGCCGCGAACTCACGATTCCAAGTCAAAATAAAAAGAAGTATTTACACGAAACGTTGCTAATGATTTCTCATCGCATTTCATTAAAACTGAAAGCTGTATTTATCGTTATTCGATAAGTCGTTTTTCAACAAGTTGTTATTCAACAAATAAGGCAGCCACTTCCTGCCAGCGTGTTTCGCTCTCTGCCACCAGTAATTTACCGGAGATCTGAGGTGAATATTCGCTTCCATCAATCATTCGTGCCACAGCCCCAGCCTCCTGGGTAATGAGCAAACCCGCACCATGGTCCCAAATATTCAGCTTATTCTGGAAAATCACAAACGACACCGCACCGGTATTCAGCAGACGGTATTCGGCAGCAGCACAGCGGTAATCCATGATACGCCCCATTTTGTTGGCCACTTCAATAGCTTGCCGACGCTCGGCGTCTTTAGTCACTCCGAAGGAATAGCAACACATGGTATCGGTAAGTGGCAGTGCGTTATGACGACCCGCGGTTAATGGTTGGTCAACACCATTAATTCGCTGAAAAGCACCCTGCCCTTTTATCGCCCACAGGTAATCACCCGTTACTGGTTCAAGAATAATGCCGCCAATCACTGTTCCTCGCGTGGCAATGGCAAGCATTACACCAAAATTTACCGACCCATTCGCGTAGTGCCAGGTGCCATCGATGGGGTCAAGCACGAAGGAAAGCGCTGCTTCAGCAAATTTATCCAGCGATGTAGGATCGTCGTACACGCTTTCCTCACCAATCAACAATGCATCGGGGTACAACGCCACTAACTTGGAGAGTATGAAGTCCTCAGCCGCTTTATCTGCCACCGTGACTAAATCGTGATGATTGAGCTTCTCTTCAATTTGTCCGCTTTGTAATTGCCTGAATCGCGGCATAATTTCCACTTCTGCCGCTTGCAAACAGATTTCCGCTAACTGATGAATTTGTTCTTGGGTGATCACGATGAATATCCTTATTTGGCATGGCTGATACTTAACACCTTATCATGACAGGTTGTCGCCACGATGACAGTGCCAATTGCCTGGCGAATTTAAATAAGCATTGAAGTTATACACTTTGTTGGCTACTGTTTGAGCAGGATATCGGTAAAGGGTATCCGCTTTTCTCACCTCTTAGGATAAGAGCTCCATTATTAAAGGATGAACATGAAGACTCTGTTATTTTTCATTATCGTTATCAGCCTCACCGGTTGCGTATTGCCTCAACGTGAAATCAAATCGGCGCCCAGGCCATTACCGGATTTATCGGCCCAACTGGAAGATGGCCCAGAATCTGCGCCAGATTTATTGTCTAGCAAATCGCCTAAAATGCCATTTTCAGCCGTACGCACCATGCAAAATGGCTGGGTACAAGTGAAGTTCAATATTACTGAAGATGGCGTACCTTCGAGCGTAGAAGTCGTAGATTCCAGCCCTGAAGGGGTTTATGAGAATTCTGCCGTCACTGCCGTTAAGCAATGGCGATACAAGCCATATGAAAAAAATGGAAAACCAGCTGTTTACTACGACCACCAAGCCGTTATTGAATACAATTTTGAGCGAGGTTAAGCAACTTCTAATTTATTCATGAGTGTTAAAGCCTGAAGACAATAAATTACTCCCAGCCCTTGTCGGCGCATCTTGCCGAACAAGGGCGATGCGATACAATCGCCAGATTAGCCACACTCGCTTCCTTTCAGGTTTACCATGTTTAATAAATTGCTGTTGTTGCCCGTTAAGGGCTTAGTCACCATTCTGCCCTTCGCCATTACCATTTATTTTCTGGTGTGGCTGGTAAGCACCACCGAAGCCCTGCTCTCGCCCTTTATTCCGGCCGAATATTATTTTCCCGGATTAGGCGTGGTTACCGTCATCATCGCCCTTTCTGTTATCGGTATTCTGATTAATGCTTATCTGTTTAACTGGGTGATTTCGCTAGGTGAGCGTATTTTTGCCCGTCTGCCGGTTATAAAAACCCTGTTTGGCGCGGTAAAAGATGCGGTAGAGCTGTTTGAAGTTAAAAAGGGCGAAGAGACTAAAAAAGCCGTCGCCGTAGATATGGATAACGGCATTAAGCTTATTGGGTTCATGACCAACGACAAAGTGGCCAACAAGCTCTTTCCCGGGGAAGATAAAGTAGCTGTTTATCTGCCCATGAGTTACCAGATTGGCGGTTATACGCTCTACCTTTCCCGGGACAAAATCATACCGCTGGATATTGATGTAGAAACCGCCATGCGCATTGCAGTAACAGGCGGTAATTCGATAGAAAAAGACTAATTCAGGCCTAGAGACAACCTAGAAAAAGTGCATTATCTCAATGTCCATTAGGGTGTGCTCTTTTGGGCATTGAATGAAATCGATGATCCAGCCCCGCCCATTTTCCAGCGGCGGATGGGTCACACTCATCGCACTATTAGGATAATGCTTCTTACAGGCTACGCAGTAACTTTCACCAACCCCTGCCGCCACCATATTTCTGATGATATAGCGAAATTCCCCACGACAACCGGCGATTTCGCTGTAAAACTCGATACTACTGTCTGCACACTCGGCCCAGCGCTGGATAAGCTGCGTATCGCTTACCTCATCAGGATCGTCTTCCTGTAAATTAATGGTTAGTGTCTCGCTATTTTCAATTTCATAAGGCGAACCATGACGCCCGTCAGCCAAAAACGCCGCCACATCCTTGGCTTCGAAAATAAAGATTCCGCTGTCGTCTTTATCGAATCCTCTGAACCCACTGCCATATTCATAAATATACTTACCGCAGAAAGGCGGATTTTTGTAAACGCCCTGACGAAAAGCGACTCTTTTTCTCTCTTCTTCAGGGTCGATAGGCATGGGTTTTGGCAGTCTAAAAGACTTCGATTGTTCGAGAACCGGCTTGAAAGACCCCCGACTTAACGCTGCAATAAAGAATAACGGCCAGAACAGCACTTCGAAAGGAAAAAAGAATGCCAACGACTTTTTGGAATACGGCCGTTCGAGTGTTTTACGATAGTAAATATGAAACCCAAGGGTAACCGAGGCGGTTACCAGCCCGATGAGCAAATAATAAGAGAAAAAGCGCAGCAAACCCGGTTACTCCTTTATCCAGTTCGCGTTTTTTACATAAATACCAGTTTATGCGTATAACTTCTTCAAAAAAGTTGCTTTTTTTGTTTTTTGACTTAGAGAAAACCAAACCTTTTAGCTCAAACAAAACTCAGTCAATACAAAAAAAGCATTATTTCAAACCCAAAAATATTCAAATATCAACATTTGATGAAGTTTTATATTTATTTGATTGTCGGGAAAAACCATTTTTCGTAAGTTTGCATACAAAATTAAAAATAATTTAAGAAATACTAATTATGGAGGCAGAATGCGACTCGACCCTCGCATGCTCAGGCAGTTTTTGGCCGTCTGCCGCGAAGGAACGATAAGCGGCGCCGCCAAAGCTGAACATGTTTCTCAACCTTCTATCTCTATGGCCATGAATCAATTGGAGCGGGTATTAGAGGTAAAGCTGTTTCAACGCTCGTCAAAAGGCATGATGTTAACTTCTGCAGGCAAAGCCCTGAAGCTGAAAGCCATGAGCGTGGAAAACTTACTGCAAACTGCACAACACGAAATACGTTTATTAGCAGAACAGATTAATGGGCCCCTTCATATTGGCGGAACGCCAGGAGCACTTTCATCCGTAATGGGCCAGGTAATGAGCAGTTTTTGCGAGATGTATCCCACGTTCAATCTGCAACTGACAGAATGCGACGAAGACAATGCACACCACCTGCTACGAACCTATAAGTTAGACATCGCCATTCTGACTACTGGCATGGCCAGTCCGCCGGAAGAATTTTGTGAGGAAACCTTATATTCAGACGCCTTCTCACTGGTTGTCGGCCAGGCCAATAGCCATTTACCTAATGAGGTAAAGCTTGAATCACTGAGTACCATGCGTTGGTTAATGCCAAATAAGGTAGGCGGTTTCAGACACCAGTTGCATGCACTGTTTTTGGGGCATTATGCCAGCCTCCCGAAAAATATTGTGGTAACAGATTCGGTGCTTACCACTAAACAGATACTCATCAATACCGATTATATTGCGTTACTGCCCACGGAATTAGTGAAAACGGAACTGGAGCACGGCTTACTGCGCGCGATCAATATCGCCAATGTAACTGCCAACCGAAAGGTTGGCCTACTATGGCTGGCAGAGCGACAAATGAGCCCTTTTGCCCAGGCATTCATTGATCACGCGAGTCATTTTACCTATCGCTAATACAAGCTGTCTTTTGATTGCGCACGGTAAATTACCGGAATGCGCGCCAACCTTTCATAGTGTTCGGTGATTCTGCCGAACGCAGAAAAATCAAAACCAGCTTCTTTTAGTTGCCTAATTATGCAGAACAAGTAAACATCGAGCACACTCCAGTCTTCTTCGCACCAGAACATGGAATTTCTCAGGCGCTTCTGAATAACCTCGAAAGCAGATTTCAATTGCTCTTCAGCCTGATTTTTTAACACTAATGCATCGAAGGAGAGCCCACTGGCGTAGTTGCAGTACTGCATGCAGTACGGCTGAATATGGCTGGTTATCCAGGAGAGGAAGCAGGTCGATTCGATGAACGTTAACGACCTGGGTAATATCTGCGCCACAGGATATTTCTTATGCAGGTAGAAAATAATGCCTAATGCTTCGGTAATGGTACCATCTGGCGTAAGCAGAGACGGCACTCTTCCCTTAGGATTAATTTTTAAATACTCTGGGCTTTCGTGCTCCAGTTTATCAATATCAATTCTATTTAATTTGTATTCTACCCGTGCTTTTTCAAGCGCAACGGTAACTACCATAGAGCATGGGCTGTGCGAGGCAAATAACGTCAACATGCTTTGACTGCCCAACACAAAGCGAATTGTGCATCTGTCTTGCTCACCTTTCTCGTGAAGGTGTTTAAGCGCACCATAAACAACGGTCTAATTCCTATTTACAATCTTAAAACCGCGCCACACTACCCCGAAAAATAGCATCTGAATAGTATTGATTTTTATGTGTGATATAACTCATTTTGATACCGTAAGATCCGACCAGAAAAAATGAAATTATGTGTTTTTTCAGTGTGATAAACAGAGTGAATATCAACCTGCAGTATCGGCAATCGGCGGTTCGAAACCCATTCACGGATATTATTTTATACTGTCGATAAAGTACTAAGGTTATACTGAAGGTAAGGTATAATTACTGCGTTCAAGCGTTACAGAGAAACCGTCAGATATGTCGCAGTCGTTGACCTACCTTTCCCACTATCCGCAGCATTTACAAGATCAGATTCAACAACTGATAAACAAAAATCAGTTGGGCGACTGGCTGCGTTCCCGCTATACCAGTGTTCATAACATTAACAATGACAAGGATTTACGTGATTATGCGCTGGACATTAAGAATCACTACATGAAGAAAACCCAGCCATTAAGTAAGGTGATATACGACAGCAAAATTCATGTGGTTAACCACGCCCTCGGCCTGCACTCATATGTGTCACGCGTACAGGGTGGCAAATTAAAAAGTAAAAATGAATTGCGTGTCAGCGACCTTTTTAAACGCACCCCAGAACCATTTTTAAATATGATAGTGGTTCACGAGCTGGCACACTTAAAAGAAAAAGATCATAACAAAGCATTCTATAAGCTGTGTCAGCACATGCTGCCCGACTACCATCAGATTGAATTTGATGTTCGGGTGTATCTCACCGAAATGGATGCCAATGGCACCGTGTTTTAATTTCAATAAAAAACAGTAGTGAAAGAAGTATGGATTTTGAGTTTCTAACCGATGTCACCGGGCAACCTCTTGCGCGATGCGACATGGAAAGTGAATATTTTGGCGATTGGCTAAGTCATGACATTGGCAGCGACAAAGCGCTGATCACGTCATTACTGCATAATCTCGACCGTTTATTAGAAAGACAAATCTCCGACTACGAATTTGTTGGCAAAATTTATCACCTTACTATTGCCGATGAAGAAGTCGATTTGTTTCTCAATAACAATGATATTGCCGACAGCCAATTTGAAGATGAACAACTTGATGGCCCGGTCGCGGGCTGTGGCTTAGTGGAACTTAAGCACCTGCTGGCAAGTTGGCAGGCGTTTATAGCCTAACTGCAGCGTTCCTGCTAACGATAACGAGCTAATGATTCTCTGAATTGGCCAGTAACTTTACTAGTCCACCAAAGGCCAGCGCGGTACCCGCAGATAACAGCAAAAACAATATCGATTCCATTTCATTGCCTCCCAGTATCTAATGATCAACGTGATTTAACCAAAAAAAACTCTGCCCAACTGGGCAGAGAACTACACGATTTACGTTTTGGATGGGTCCTGCACTACAATACGCCGGCGAGCGAACATTTGCAAATGATAATTATTAACATTTATGATTTTAACTAATCCAATGTCTGCGCATGGTAGATTTCCGTCTGCTCCTGTCGCCAGTTTCCCAACTTTGCACGAATATCAGCTGGCAGTGACGCCTCCGGCATCATCCACAGCCAAGGATAAACCTCACCATACGTATAATTAGACTCATAAAAATAGCGCTGATCCTGAGGATATGAGACCATTTTGCTGAAATCGCTTCCGGCACTTTCCTGTTCAGGTAACAAGCCCAGCTCAGCAGCACCAAACCAACGGTGCTGGTTAAGATAATTTACCGCGCCGCGCTGTTTCAGCCAGTCATCAGCAAAGACACGAAAAACGTCGTCATCGGGGTACTCTGCGGTTTGCTGCTGCATATGGAACAATACGGGAAGCAAGCTGAATATACGGTTGTCCACAAGCGTCAGTTTACTCAACAAGGCAAAGCCAATATCACGGTCCTCACGCCAATACGCGAAACGTTCAAACTGCTGCCAGAAGCGGGCGTCATCGGTATTGCCATAAAGCACTGCAGTCCTGTCGAACCATTTCCTGGCCTCCCCGACAAGGCTTAGCTCAAGATAAAGCAGCCCTAAATAAGCATTGTTGGTCGGTGACGAATCATCAAGGGCGTTGCACCGTTCCATCGTCTTTATGGCTCTGGCCGTGTGTCCCATATGCTGCAGAATTTTAGCCTTCCACACATATGCCCACGTGTAATCGTTATCTACGCGAATAGCATCTTCTGCTGCGCTCAGCGCCTCTTTCAGTTCCCCACGCCAGAAATGCACAATCGCCAGGTTCACATTGACCCATGGCGATAAACCGTCTTTCTGCTTTGCTCTGAGGGCGTAATCCAGCGCTTTTTCAAAGTCGTTCCTCGCCAGTTCCAGCTCAGAGTACAAATATAACGCGGTGGTATTTTCCGGCAAAAATCTAAGCACTTTTCTTAGTGCGGCGTCTGCGCCTTCAAAGTCAGATGCTGAGGTGTTCAGAATAGCACTGGCGAACAGCGCGTTAGGCTCATCCGCTTCTAAAGAAAGGGCTTTATCAATGGCGCGCTTGGCTTTGGACTGCGCTTCCCCGGCGTCCATGAACGTGTCATGATAATTGTATCGGGCATAAACGTAAGCCAGCGAACCATACGCTTCCGCATACCCGGGATCGGCTTCAACCGCCTTTCTGAAAGATGATTCTGCGCGGTAAAACCACTCGCTGGTTTTTCCGTTCATTAGCCAGTAAATACCCTGCAGATAATGCTGATAGGCTTCTACGTTGTCCACGCCAGACTGCCGTTCTGATGCAGGACGCACTGCTTTGTCTGGTAGCAACGTCTGTTGCACCCGAACCGCAATTTCTCCCGGAATTTCATACAACCGTGAGGCGCTGTCCTCAAACCCTTCAGACCACATAACCCGGTCTTCAGCGGTATCCACCAGTCTCATCACGACTTTATAATCTGTGCCTGTGCGTCTTACACTGCCCTCAAGCAAATATCGCACATTCAGTGCTTCGGCAAGTTTACCTTCCTGATTTTCACGCTGCGATAATGCAAATGCAGAATAACGTGATGGCACCTTCAGTTCAGGCACCCGCGCCAGTTCACTCAGTAATTCTTCCGGTAAGCCTTCCGCCAGGTAAAGAGTGTCCTGATCTGCGCTTAGTTGCTCAAGGGGTAAAACTGCTATGCTCACTGGCTGCGTATCAGTTACAGAAGCACCTACCGGTGAATTTGTGCTAACAGAAGTATCCTCCCATGATGATTCGCCTGAATTCAGATACAGCAGAACTGACGTCACCAGCGTAATTATAAGCATGCCCGCCCAGTATCGTGACTTGCTGACCGGCTTTACAGTCCGGGGATTTTCACCTTTCAACTTACCATGGCTGAAATCGGATGCTCCCAGTTCGCTTTGCGGGGACACGCGAGCATCCGTTGCAGTTTCCGAGCTGATAGCAATGTCTGATTGCTCAGCAGCCTTAGCCGTTTCAGTCTGGGCTTCAGCCAGAGAGGAAGCTTCCTTCTCATCGGCAGCAGGCTTCGCACTGCCAGGCAATGATTGCGTTACCTCAGCATTCAGCCGGTAGCCTTTTTTCGGAACAGTCTGAATAAGCTTACGGTTTTTGCTGTCATTAAAAGCAACCCGAAGCTGAGAAATAATCCGGGTCAGGGCTTCTTCCACTACAACTCGGTTTCCCCACACTTCGGTAAGCAGCGTAGAGCGCGTTACAGTTTCACCAGCAAGGCCTGACAATACCACTAAAACCTGCATCGCCCGGGGTTCAATCTGACGCTTTTCGTCGCCCTGGCTAACAGTATTTTCACCGGGATCGATTCGAAACTCGTTAATACAAAAGCTGTACTCTGGCTTAATTTTACCGGCTTGCAAACTTTCCCACCCATCTTTTGTAGAACATCAAGCAATTGTTTAATAAAAACAATTCACCATCATTAGCAAATCATTAGGTTTTTATTTTGTGTTCATCAGGTAGTTTTTTAACCCGACTGTTACAAATTTATTTCGATTTCGGACAACGCATCCGGGACAGTATAAACGGAGTCACCCAGCTACAGCAAAAGAACTGCCGATGCCTGGTAAAACTCTGCAAAATATAACGTGTTGAGGTGAATATCATGATCCTGATGAAAGCTATGTTTAAGAAAGCAGCTATTGCCACCGTATGTTTATCAGCGGTGTTCAGCGCCAATGCCAGTCAGTCACCTTCGATTGATAACCTGCAGCTTAAGACGAGCGTTCAGGATGTTAACGGTGTTCGTGAAATCGAAACCGGTAACTATCAGCACGGTATTACCCGTACATTAGCAGCGTTGGAAAAAACGACTGTGCCAGCGCTTCGTGCTCCACTGCTGAATAACCTTTGCGTTGCTCATATTGCACTTGGTCAGAGTGAAGAAGCAGAAGTAGCCTGCAATGAAGCCGTTAATGCCGGAAGCCGTAACGCGCTGGCGTTTAATAACCGCGCCATCTTTAACTACCTGCAAAAAGATTCAAAGGCGTGTGTGGAAGACATGGAAAAAGCGCAAGCGCTTGGCCGTTATAACCGCGTGATTCAGAAAAATGCCGAATTTATCGCCCAGCAAAATTTGCTGGCAAAAAACTAATTAAGACCCTCTCCCCAGGGAATTTTTGCCACGGATGATTCGTGGTTTCTACCAACCAAATCCTTAGTCGAACCTCAGCTCTGATTAAGGTGCCGGCGCTGCGCGCCTACTGCAGCGCCGGATTTTTTAGGACACTAGGTAAAAGGGCCAGCAGGCCCTTTTTTATTTGCTCGGTGAACAGCCCGATTCATGCTGAAGCTGCTTTTTCTGCAAATGCTTCATCTGCAACAGCACGGCACCGCGGGTAATCACGCTTGCCCCATTGAGTACGAGTAACGGCCAGGCTTGCGCAAAAGGCGTCGTCAATCCAAACAATAAAGTACTGATATCTTTTGCTAAGATGCCGTAAAACAATCCGAATGAGAGTGAACCTATGTGCTGACGACGACGCAATAACAGCCACTGATGCAGCGTACCTTGAATGAGGATCACCGTTACCAGCAACATCAGCGTATTGGCCCCGAGTTGCGCCAAGGCTGGAAACGGCCGGAACCCCATAGAAATGAATCCGCCCACCAGCGCGGCAGACGCCAACAACGACACCCCAGCGGCCGTTCTTGTGCGCCTTAATCGCCAAATACGCACAAGAATGACCAATGTCAGCAAACAGGCGCCACAGCGTGTCCACACTAGATAATGATTAAACGGCTCAACCGCAATGCCAAAAATGAACATGGCGTAAAAGGCGAAGAAGCTGGAGCCAAACTGATTCAGCGACAGACTGTGGTTGTCATCGCTTACGTTTTGTTGCTGACGGCTGATACGACGAATCTGTGCAAACAAGCCCACCCAAGTAAAAATGAAAATGGCAGAACTGAGTAATCCCAGCAAGTGATAAAGCATAATGGTGAGGCATTACAAATAAAAAGAGCATGGATTGTACCATGCTCTTTTTAATAAACCGCTTACGCGTTTAACTCACTTTTCCCGTGACTCAGGCACCTACACTATTGCGCACGCGGTTGATATCCGCCGCAGGCGGCGCACCAAACAGTCGGCTGTACTCCCGGCTAAACTGAGACGGGCTGCCATAACCTACTTTATAGCCTGCCGTGGCCGCTTCCAGCCCTTCGTGGATCATAATTCGTCGCGCTTCGTTTAAACGTAATTGCTTTTGATATTGCAGCGGCGACATGCTGGTGACCGACTTAAAGCTGTTATAAAGCGCTGACTCGCTCATGTTTACCGCGTTTGCCAAATGCTTAACTTTCAAAGGCTCATCAAAATTGTCGCGGATCATTTCAATCACCTTGCTCATTCTGCTCGCGTTGCTGTCGTGCATCAAAAACTGGCGCAACTGCACGCCGCCAGGGCCATTCAGCACGCGGTACATCAACTCCCGTTTCAACATGGGCAGCAGCACCGGAATGTCTTTTGGGGTTTCATGTAACTGTAGCAGCCGTTGAAATACTGAAAGAATGCCTTCATCCACGTCGTAATTATTCATGCAACAGCCATTCGGCCCGTTTGCATAAAAGCCTTCACCGATATCACTGACCAATTCCGACAAAATGCGCATATCCAGATCGATACTTACACCCACATAGGGTTTTTCGTTACAGGCATTCACTATTTCGCCGATAACCGGCAACATCACCGGTACCATGAGATAAGACATCTCTTTAAAATTGATTTCTTTTTCGCCCATTCGTAGCTTTTTCCCCCCCTGCAACAGAAGGCAGAACATGGGCTCGTATATGGTGGGGTGCGTGCAACTTGTGTGACAGGTGCGAACCGTTTTTAACCCCGGAACGTTAGTTTGCCTGACACCATCGCCATCGTTAATTCGCGACGTAATATCAATAAGCTCTTGCTGATAAAATTGGATTTTTTCATTCATTTTGGCGGTTCCGGTATTGCGTTCATGCGTCAGTATGATGATAAGATAGCGCAACAATAAAGAATTATGCAATTACACAATTTGCTGACCTAAAGTTATCTATAAAGTAAAAATTGTTAACCACGCTCAAATCCTAAACCCAAGACATTGATTTAAATAAAAATAACACTAAAACGACCGCTTTAAGCCATTTTTACCCTCACTTGTACAATTCTTTTCAATCATTGCACAATCCTACAAGCAAAACAGAATCGTGCAATCATCAACAAGTATCGTGTATTAAACAAACTGTTTAGAAACACTAAAATAGCTTCCATCAAATTTCTGCGATCAGCCTGTTTTATTTATCAGTGAAAACGGGGCGGGATCGTTTTCTCAAAATTTAAGGGAGTAACCCATGTCCAGATTTTTCACCCCCACACTCGTTACAAGTGCAATTTTGGCCAGCGCGGTACTTGGCGGTTGCAGTGATGCCAAAGATCCCGCTATGCAGGCAGCCACAGCCCCGGAAGTGAATGTGGCCAATGTTGTTTCAATGCGCCTCAGTGAATGGGATGAATTCAGCGGTCGTTTGCAGGCACCAGAATCCGTTACCCTGATCCCACGCATTTCAGGTTATGTTGAACAAATCCTGTTTGAAGAAGGTGCGCTGGTAAAGGCCGGTGACGTGCTGGTTAAAATTGACCCTCGCCCTTTTGAAGTTGATGTGGAGCGCTTACAAGCGCAGTTAGATAGCGCTGAAAGCCATATGAACCTCACTGAATCTCTATTTCAACGGGGTGAGTCATTAGTCAGTAAAAATGCCATATCACAGGAAGCCCTTGATAATCGCCGTGCGGAATGGCTTGAAGCAAAAGCACAGACAGCAGCGATTCGCGCTGAATTGAAACAGGCTGAGTTGTCGTTATCCTACACAGAAGTGGTTGCCCCCGTGAGCGGACGAGTGTCAAACGCCACCATCACTAAAGGTAACTACGTGTCTGCGGGTAGCAGTGAACTCACTCGCATTGTGTCTACAGAAAAGATGTACGCCTGGTTCAGCGTGGATGAGCAAACCTACTTGCAATACGCCCGCAACGGCCTGATCAACAACCCGAAAACGGCAGCGCAAACCGTATCGATGGGTCTATCTGGTGACGACGATTTTCGTTATCACGGAGCGATTGAGTTCGTTGATAACCGCATCGATGCACAAACCGGTTCCATTCGTATTCGTGCCACTTTCCGTAACGAAGATGGCTCGCTGATGCCGGGCATGTACTCGAAAATCCGGCTTGCTGGCAGTGACGTTCACGACGGCATTCTGATTGATGAAAAAGCCATCGGCACCGACCTTAATAATAAATTCGTACTGGTTGTCGACAGCAATAACACCGTGACCTACCGGAAAATCGACCTTGGCGAATCGCTGGGTGATTTACGCATTGTTGAGAACGGCCTGAGCGAAGGCGAGAGCATAATCGTTAATGGTCTGCAACGTGTTATGCCCGGCATGCAAATCACCCCGGCAACCGTAGATATGGCCGATGAATCCACCCTGGCCGCCATTCGCACTAGTCAGCAGCAACTTGAACCAGAAAGCCTGGCATTGAATGTGTCGGTTAATGGCGTAGTTGTAGAATAATAACAGGAACAAGCACACCTATGTTTTCACGATTTTTTATCCACCGGCCTATCTTTGCCACTGTGCTGTCACTGCTGTTTGTGATCACCGGTGGCATTGCGGTCTGGCAATTGCCCATTACAGAATATCCGGAAGTAGTACCGCCCACGGTGGTGGTGACTGCCAGCTATCCCGGAGCCAACCCGCAGATCATTGCTGAAACGGTGGCATCGCCACTGGAGCAGGAAATCAACGGCGTTGAGAATATGCTCTACATGTCGTCGCAATCTACAGCAGACGGCACCATGACACTTACCGTCACTTTCGCCATCGGCACCAATGCCGACCTGGCGCAGTCTCAGGTTCAAGCCCGGGTCGACCGTGCTGTACCCCGACTGCCACAGGAGGTGCAACGTCTGGGTGTGGTGGCTGAGAAGTCATCGCCAAATCTTACGCTGGTAGTGCATTTGTACTCGCCGGATGAACGTTACGACATGCTGTATTTGTCTAACTTCGCGACCCTGAACGTGCGTGATGAACTCGCTAAAATTAGCGGCGTGGGACAAGTGCGTCAGTTCGGAGCGGGTGAATTCAGTATGCGCGTTTGGCTTGATCCTTCGCGGGTTGCCGCTCTAGGGTTAACCCCGGTAGATATCTCCAATGCCATTCAGGAACAAAACCAGCAGGTGGTTGCCGGTAGTCTGGGGGCGCAGCCTGTTGAAAATGCCGATTTCAACATTCTGATGAATGTAAAAGGCCGTCTCGCTTCAGTGGATGAGTTTGAAGACATCATGATCAAAGTGGGCGAGAACGGTGAAATCAGCCGATTAAAAGATGTGGCACGGGTTGAGCTGGGTGCCGACTCCTACGCCCTGCGTTCTACCATTGATAACAACCCGGCCGTAGGCATGGGCGTGTTTCAGATGGCAGGCTCTAACGCCATTCAGATTTCCGAAAACGTACGCGCCACCATGAACAATTTGTCGCAAACCTTCCCGGAAGGCGTGAGTTATGAAATCGCCTACGACCCTACCGTGTTCGTTCGCGGCTCCATTCAGGCGGTGGTGAAAACACTACTCGAAGCCATCGTGCTAGTGGTGATTGTGGTTGTGCTGTTTTTGCAAACCTGGCGCGCCTCAATTATCCCTCTGGTAGCCGTGCCGGTATCGTTAATTGGTACCTTTGCTTTCATGCAAGTGATGGGTTTCTCGCTTAACGCCCTGTCGCTGTTCGGACTGGTACTGGCGATTGGTATCGTGGTAGACGACGCCATCGTGGTAGTGGAAAACGTTGAACGTAATATCAGTGAAGGTCTGGCACCGGTGGAAGCCACCATCAAGGCAATGAAAGAAGTTACCGGCCCTATTGTCGCCACTACTTTGGTGTTGGCGTCGGTATTCATTCCAACCGCTTTTATGACCGGACTCACAGGCCAGTTTTACAAGCAGTTCGCGCTCACTATTACCATCTCTACGTTTATTTCAGCGATTAACTCACTGACCTTAAGCCCTGCCCTGTCTGCCGTGCTGTTGAAAGGTCATGACGCCCCCAAAGACTGGCTGTCAAAAGGTATCGACACCCTGTTTGGACGCTGGTTGTTTGCGCCCTTTAACCGGTTCTTCAGCAAGCTTTCTGACGGCTACGGTTTTGTGGTTAAACGCATCATCCGGGCTGGTGCACTGGTTCTGGTGGTGTATGCAGGACTGGTAGCGCTTACTGGCGTTCAGTTTCAATCTACGCCAACCGGTTATATCCCGGCACAGGACAAACAGTACCTGATTGCATTTGCACAACTGCCAAATGCAGCCTCGTTGGATCGCACCGATAAGGTAATTGAACAGATGTCGGCCATGGCGCTGGAGCATCCAGGTGTTGCCAATACCATTGCGTTCCCTGGTCTTAGCATTAATGGCTTCACCAATGCCACTAATAGCGGGATTGTGTTTGTGACCCTGGATGATTTTGACGACCGTAAAGATCCGTCGCTTTCTGCCAATGCCATCGCGGCACAGCTCAATGGGAAGTACAGCACCTTAAAAGATGCCTTCGTTGCCATATTCCCGCCGCCACCGGTGATGGGCCTGGGTACCATTGGTGGCTTCCGCCTGCAACTGGAAGACCGGGCCGGTTACGGCTTTGAGGAACTGAACCGGGTGACCATGGAGATCATGCAAAAAGCTGCCACGACGCCAGAACTGGCCGGTGTGTTCTCGGGATATCAGGTGAACGTGCCGCAAATCGATATCGATGTAGATCGCGAAAAAGCCAAGCAACAAGGCATCGATTTAAACACGCTGTTCAGCACATTACAGGGCTATATGAGTTCGACTTATGTCAATGACTTCAACTTGTTTGGTCGCACCTACCAGGTGAACATGCAGGCTGATCAGCAGTTCCGTGCCTCGGCCCAGCAGGTTGGACAGCTGAAGGTGAGCAATGCGCAGGGAGAAATGGTCTCGCTGGACTCGTTTATCCGCGTGAACGACACCGCTGCGCCAGACCGGGTAATGCACTACAACGGCTTTACTACCGCAGAGATTAACGGCGGTGCAGCACCTGGCTATAGTTCTGGTGAGGCGCAGGCTGCTATTGAGCGCATTCTCGATGAAACTCTACCAAACGGTATGACTTACGAGTGGACCGAGCTGACCTATCAGCAAATCCTCACCGGTGATGCCAATATGCTTGTGTTCCCACTGGTCATCGTACTGGTATTCATGGTGCTGGCTGCACAATATGAAAGTCTGCGTTTGCCACTGGCCATTGTGTTGATTATTCCAATGACGCTGTTGTCGGCGCTAAGCGGCGTAATGCTGTATCACGGAGACAACAACATTCTCACGCAAATCGGACTCATTGTATTGGTAGGCCTTGCCACCAAAAACGCCATCCTAATTGTGGAATTTGCCAAAGAACTGCAGGAACAAGGGTTAAGCCGTATGGATGCCATTTTAGAAGCTGGACGCTTGCGTCTTCGCCCCATCCTCATGACCTCCATCGCTTTCATTATGGGCGTGGCACCGCTGGTATTTTCTACCGGTGCGGGTGCAGAAATGCGTCAGGCCATGGGTGTTGCCGTATTCTCAGGCATGATTGGCGTTACCTTGTTCGGCTTGTTACTTACCCCACTGTTTTACTATCTGCTCACGCGTGAAACGCCGACGCAGAAAACATTACAAGGAGAACAGGACAATGCGTAGTGCTGTTACTTTCCTGGCAACCGCAGTGGCGGTTGCCACCCTGGCGGGCTGCACGGTCGGCCCAGACTATGAAAAGCCGCAACAGGTTGCCAACGTAGCACTTGCTGATTACGTGGCTGCCCCGGCGTTACAAACCTGGTGGACTGAGTTTGAAGATCCCGCTCTGTCTGCGCTGATTGCTACCGCAATCAAGCAAAACCGCGATTTACAACAAGCGGCGGCCAATGTGGCAAAAGCGAATGCAGCTTTTCGTCAGGCTGGCGCGAATCGTTGGCCCGACGGTGACCTGTCGTCATCGTATCAGGTGAGTGAAAATGCCACCTTGTTTGCCGCCGACGATAACGTCATTAACCGCAGTTACACCAACGGCCTGTCGTTAAGTTGGAATGCTGACCTCGCCGGTGGCCTGAAGCGTGCGCAGGAAGCCGCTTCAGCCCAGGCGCAACAGGCAACCATGCTATGGCAAGACGCGAAATTGCAAATTATCAGCCAGGTAGCTGCCAGCTATGGCGACTATCGCGGTGCCCAGCGCCGCCTGTTCTACGCCGAGATGAACCGCAATTTTCTGCAACAAAGCATGGACGTGATCCAGGCACAGATTGAAGCAGGCAGCGCTACCGAATTTGAAAAAGCCCAGCTTGAAGTTCAGATGCGCCAGGTAGAAACGCAGATCCCCGCCATTCGGGTAACGCAGAAAACTGCGCACAATACGCTGGCAGCTCTACTGGGCCAAACGGCTGAATCACTCACCATCGGCGGTGGTGCGGGTATTCCCGCACTGCAAACCCCGGTAAAAATTGATGACAGCATCAATTACCTGCAATATCGTCCTGACGTGGCCTCTGCCGAACGGAATCTGGCTGCCATGACCGCCCAGCAGGGTGTGGCGACTGCCGAGCTTTACCCAGACGTTTCAGTGAGCGGTTTTCTTGGCTTTTTATCTTCGCCGTCACTTGCGCTGAACAGCGCCAGTCAGAGCTGGAATGTCACACCGTCAATTAGACTGTTACCACTCAACCTGGCCGCAGTGAATACCCGCATTGATATGGCAGAAGCCGATACTGCCATCGCGCTTTCTCAGTTTGAGCAAACGGTTGTTGAAGCGGCCAACGACATGCAACTGTCTTTCGACACCTATGGCCTCACCCGGGAACAACTGGTAAGTGCACAAAGTCAGTTCGAAGCCAGTGAACGGGCGGCCAAAATTGCCCGGGCGCGCTATCGCTCGGGTACTACAGACTTCCTGCAGTTACTCGACAGTGAGCGGGAATTGCTAGATAGCCGGGATCAACTCGCGGTGGTAGAAGTGGCGCACTTTCAGCGACTGGTCGGGGTATACCGGGCGTTTTCCGGTGCTTTACAAACCGAATCTGAATTACAGGCATCAGCCCGATAACAGTAAGGGGCGCGTTACGCGCCCTGTGCTGTAAACAAAGAAGAAGAGACTGTTTGTGTTCTGGGCGTTGGCGACACATTGAACACAATAAACATCAGAAAGGTGCAATATACAGTCGCGACAAGCAAAATAAACGCACTGAGATCCTGTTGTATCAGCATTGCCAGCGGCACAAACAAGGCTACCGGCACGAAGGCCAGAAAGGTTTTCCAACGTAGCATCAACGTCAGCCAGATATGCTCACCCTGCTGACGGGAAAGGTTCAGGCCGTTACAGAAATGGGCAATCACGTATGGCATTAGTTGGGCAACACAAACTGCCGCGCCTGCGACCACAATTCCCATCACCGAAAAACCGTCCCACGTCATCGCCTGCTCCCCTCCACCAGAAAGCATCATCCCGGCTACAGACGTCGCCACAACATAACCCAGCCAACTCAGTGCCGTCATCGCCACAACGGCTGGCAAGAATAAGCGTTGCTGGTGTTTCAGTTCGTCAAATAATCCAGTCAGTGTTCCAAAACGATAGTGAATACTTACACAACACACTACCAATGTAACCAGTAGTCCGTAGGCACCCATTTTGAGTGGGAACAGAGAAAAAGGAATTGCCGTAACCGCAAAAGCTAATAGCAGTAGCGCACCCGACACAATGGGTGCATTGCCGATAAAGCGGCACATTTCCTTGTAGCCCCGGATATAATCCTTAGAAGAAAGATTAGTATTAATTTGCATAAGGAAGACCTCTGAAGACAAGTGGTTACTATATGCACAACGCTTAAAATTTGAAGACTTCAAACATTAAACCGGGTATCACTAACACTACCCACGTATAGCTTTGAATACCTTTTGAGTTTTATCCATCTACACAAATTGCCTGCAAATCAGCATGTTCGGTTCTCGCCAACCACACTTCCGCATTAAATAATTGCTGCAGCGATAAATAATTGCTGTTAGCCTTTTCGGTGAAATTTCCGCTGCATGCCACCATCGGTCTTATTACAACAACCATTACTCAGGGCTTTTTATTTACCCATGTCTCACGCACCTAAACAGCAACTGCTAGATCAGGCTAATCACTTCATTGATGCGCAACAATGGGACGAAGCGGTGAAGGTGCTGTACATAGGCGTTAAGCAATTCCCTGAATTTTATGAGGCGTGGTTGCTATTTAGCCGCGGCTTATATGAGGTGGGACATATGAGGGAAGCCGTGCAAATTGTCCAGCATGCTGAACAGTTAGATCCGCTACAATCCGACTTTAAATATATTCAGCAGTGTATGCAACGCCAGGCGCTCGCTGAGGCAGAGCAGAGAGCCAGACAAATGCTCTCACACACTGCAAATCACCCGAAAGCGTGTTTTAGCCTGGCGAGTATCGCGTTAACGCAAAATCAACCCGATGAAAGCATTGCCTGCCTGGAGCCAGCAACAAGGGTGCACCCTGCTAATGCAACCCTATGTCATTTGTTGTCTACCAGCTACGATAAGGCCGGGCGCTTTGAGGATGCAATAAAAGAGGCGACAAGGTTAGTCTCACTCGATAATGGGCTAGACCCATTGTGGATGCTCATCAATTTGCTACTCAAGTATGGTCAATACCCGGCACTACTGGCTCGCTGTGACGAGGCAGAGAAACACCTTGCCAGCAATTCCGAAGAGCTCAGCAAACTCAATGTTATTCGCGGTCAGGCGTACCGCATTTTGGGTAAACGTGAGCAGAGTATTCGTTGCTTACAGGCCAGTCTTAACGCCAATGCTAATAATGCCGAAGCCTGGTGGGCGCTGGCAGACTTTAAAAATTACCATTTCAGTGACGACGACAAAGCAAAATTGGGCAGCTTAGTTAATAGTAACGTTCCTGCCCACATTCGTTGCCCGGCCACCTTTGCTTATGCCAAATTAAGTGAAGCTGACAACCGTCCCGCAGAATCGTTTGCGCTATACAAACAAGCCAATGCATTAAAAGACACGGCAGGTTTTACCCCGATGGCAATGCAGAAAGAATGTGAAAATCGCATTCATACGTATCGTCGTTCATCGCTCGCTTCCCAAGCCACAATAAACCACCAGCAATCGGTGCCCATATTCATTGTGGGCCTGCCCCGCTCCGGCTCCACGTTAATCGAGCAAATGCTGGCAAGTCACACACAAATTGAAGGCACAATTGAACAGCCCACGCTGCCCGCCATTGAACGCCAGGCAGAACGGCTGGCAGCGAAGCAATATGGCTGCAACTTGTCGGACGCGCTGTACCAGCTCAAATCGGATGAACTTGCCTCACTTGGGCAAGCCTATCTCGATAATGGCAGATTATTCCGTACAGGCGAACGTCAGTTTTTTACCGATAAACAGCCCTTCAATTACCGTTTGGTGGGGCTCATTCATAAAATTCTGCCGCAAGCGAAGATCATCGATGTCAGACGCAATCCCATGGATTGTGGGTACAGCCTATATAAGCAGTACTTCCCCCACGGTGTTTATTTCAGTTATGACCTTGTCCATATTGCCGATGCGTTCAATGCCTATGAGGCGTTAATGCATCACTGGGATGATGTGTTGCCTGGAAAAGTGCTAAAGGTGCAATATGAGAATCTGGTGGCTGCGCCGGAAGACGAGTTAACGCGTATTTTGCACTATATTGGTTTGCCCTTTGAACAAGCATGCCTCAACTTTCAACATTCCGGGCGAGCCGTTCACACTGCAAGCAGCGAACAGGTGCGCCAACCTATCAATTTTAATGGTATTGATAGATGGAAGCCGGTTGCAAACGAGCTTGATGATCTAAAAAAGCGGCTGAATTCACTTAAAATGGTGCAAAAATAGTTATTCAGCCAAATGATATATCTATTCAACTTGATTAGTTATCCATTCAACGATAAATTCCCGCCCAAAAAACACAGACTGCTGTAAGTGCACCTTAAAAGTGCAAACTGTCGCACCAAATTGGTATATCACCCCATTTTTTTGCTCTTTTCGTGCTCACTGACCGCACCATCCAGCTTCATTAAACTTGGTATGAAGTGTGCTCAGTACATTACTTAGTCTTACCGTGTCATAAAAATTACAAAAACATACATAAATAAAAATCTGTTTCACAGGAAACCACTATGAAAGAACACACACATCAACTTGGCAGAAAACGTTCTGCGGTCTCTTTATGTATTGCTGCGGCGTTAAGCTCAGGATATGCCTTCGCTCAGGAAGCCGAAGAAAACCTGCAAGACGTTGAGGTGGTGAATATCACCGGTTCACGCATTCCTACCGATCCTAACGTGATTTCTTCTGTACCCGTTCAATCGCTGAACAGCAAAGATATCTCAATGTCCGGTGAGCTTAACCTGGCTGACGTAGTGGCCGACATTCCTGCACTGATTTCCTCGTCTACTGCAGAGAACTCTTCTACCGGAGCTAACTCTCTGAACCTGCGTGGCATGGGCGGTGAAAGAACCCTGACTCTGGTTAACGGTCGTCGTCACGTTGCTGGTTTCCGTGGTACCTCTGCGGTTGATATCGGTACCATTCCTCGTGCCCTGGTTGAGCGTGTTGAAGTGACCACTGGTGGTGCTTCTGCAATTTACGGTGCCGATGCGGTAACCGGTGTGGTGAACTTCATCCTGAAAGATGACTTTGAGGGTGTTCAAATTAATGCGACCGGCGCGCTGCCAGAAGAATCGGGCGGTGACTCCTATGCGTTAGACGGCGCGTTCGGTAAGAACTTCGACGATGACAAGGGTAACATTGTGCTTACCTTGTCTTACGAAAAAGAACAGGAACTGCTGCACGGCGATCGTTCCTGGTCTCGAAACAACGGCATTTCTCGCATTGTTGCTAACCCAGGCGGTGACACTCAACTACAGTTAGCTGATGACGTTCGTTATTGGCTCACCTCAAACGAAGGGTCTGTAGCGCCTGGTTTTGGTGGTCGTGATGTCACTTACCTTGATATCAACAGCAATGGTGTTGCTGACTGTCAGGAGTCTTTAGGTGGTCAAACTGGCTATCTGGCAGGCTGCTGGCTCACAAATCCTGACGGCACTATCCGTGTAAACAGCGATGGCCCGATTTATGACGGCCTGTTAAGTAGCGGTGGCGATGGCGCGAAAGCAACGTTCGATAACGACACACTGATGCCAAATACCGATAAGGTAATCGTTAACTTAAATGGTAACTATCAGATTAACGATGAGTTAAATGCGTTTTTTGAAGCAAAATATGTGAAGGCGGATACCACGTCTTACGCAGAATACGACTCATACTACGACACTCTGGCTATCCTGCCAGATAACCCGTTTGTCCCGCAACAATTACAACCTGTAATGGATGAAACCGGCTATTTGTTGATTACCCAGGATGCCATCGGCTGGGATGACGATGAAACCACATACACCCGTGAAACTCAGCGCTTTGTAGGGGGTTTCACCTGGGATTATTCTTACGACCACTCGTTAGAATTTGCTGTTAACTATGGCCGTTTTACCCGTGAAGACGAATACTCTGAACAAATCACCGACCGCGTATTCGCGGCAATGGACGCCACTACCGATGCGAATGGAAACATTGTTTGCCGTTCCGACATAGACCCTACTGCGGCATACGAAATCGATTATTTCGTAGCGGGTAACAACTATGCCAATGGTGCTTATTCCAGCAGCAACTATTACACCTTCACGCCTGGCGATGGCCAGTGTGCGCCGCTGAACCCTTTCGGTACTTTTGCCGCAAGTCAGGCAGCACAAGACTTCATTACTGCCCGTATGCACGACAAAACCACTCTTGAGCAAACCGTGGTTAGCCTTACCGGTGTTGGTCAGTTTGAAGTGATGGAAAGCGTATTGGACGGCCCACTGGGTTATGCCGCGGGTCTTGAATACCGTGAAGAGTCGAGTGAAAGCATACTGGACCCACTTGCCCGAGGCATCCTGCCAGAAGGCACGCCTTATACAGCTGGCCAGTCGGTTAACGAAGTATCGCCGTGGTTGTACTTCCTTACCGGTATCGATAACGTTCAGCAATTCAACACGTCGGGTGAATATGACGTGATTGATGCATTCTTAGAAGTGCGCCTGCCAATCTTTATGGACCGTAAGTTTGCCTACGAATTTACGTTGGATGGCGCCATTCGTATGGCTGACTACTCCACGTTGGGTAATGCAACCACCTGGAAAGTCGGTTTCTCTTACAGCCCCATCGAAGACCTGAACCTGCGTGGTACCTACTCTGAAGCGGTAAGAGCACCTAACATTTCAGAGCTGTACGACCCGCAAATTCCTATGACGGTTAACCTGAACCTGGACCCGTGTGATCCAAACAACATAGACGCAGGCACTTCATCACGGGTTGCAAACTGTGTTGCTGGCCTTGAAGCCGCTGGCGTACCTACTGAAGATATCGTCGACGCCGATGGTAACTACATCTGGCTTAACCCGCTGACAGCCCGTTTCTCAGGCACTTCAGGCGGTAACCCGGATCTCGATGTTGAAACTGCTGAAACCGTAACTATCGGTACCGTATATCGCCCAAGCTACCTTGAAGGCTTCAGCGTAACATTGGATTACTGGAGTGTAGAAATTGAAGATGCTATCGCCGCGGTTGGCTCGGCAGACATTCTTCGAGGTTGTTACGATTCAGCAAACTACCCGGGACTGGAATACTGTAATCAGTTTACTCGTCGTGCCGATGGTGGTCTAAACAGCCTGACAACCTTCTCACAAAACTTCGCTTCAATTGAAGCTGAAGGTTATGACTTGTCTGTCAACTACCTCTTCAGTATTGGTGCTAACGACTTCGGTGTAAGTTTAGTGGGCACCCGTCAGGAAAAACTGAACCGTTATGTTAATCCGCTTGATATGTCTGACGTTGATGTTGATCTTGAAGAAATCCGTACGCCGGAAACAACAGGAAACATCGAACTTAGCTGGACTCGTGGCGACCTGAGCATGTCATTCCAAACTACCTATCAGAGCCGTCAGGCTTATCGTGAAGTAGAAGAAGCGCTGGGTACAAACGGTTATCAACAACTGTTTGGCGCCGGTGGTGGTTTCTTTGGCAGCACGCTTATTCACGATATCAACGTAAGCTACCAGCTTGAAGAAGGTCTGGCAGTATTTGGTGGTATCAACAACCTGGCTGATGAAGAACCGTTCGCTACGCAAACAGCATGGCCTGTTGGCCCACGTGGTCGTACCCTGTTCTTAGGTGTTAACTACACCATGTAATTCACCTTGCAACGTGTAACTAACGGCGGGCCGGTAAGCATTATCGTTCCGCCAATCCAGTTCAGTGTATAGCAGCAAAAATAAAAACGGTTGGTTACATCAGTAACCAACCGTTTTTTTATTGAGTTTCGGGGCAACACTCTCAAGAGAAAGCAGAATGTGACAACCTTCCCTGTCAGGCGTTACATGCCCATAGATTTGAGCTTAGCGTCGAGCCGTGGGTAGACCCGTCGTGCATTGCCTGAGTAAACCTGCTCGCGGTGGGCATCGCTTAGATCCAGCGAATCCACATACCGCTTTGTATCATCAAAATAGTTACCGGTTTCCGGATCGATACCCCGCACTGCACCCACCATTTCTGAGCCAAACAGAATGTTGTCAATGTCGATTACGTCGAACAACAGGTCGATCCCCGGCTGGTGATACACGCAGGTATCAAAATATACGTTTTTCATTACATGCTCACGCAGTGGCGGTTGACCCAGCATGTCTGCAAGTCCACGATAGCGGCCCCAGTGATAAGGCACCGCACCACCGCCGTGAGGAATAACGAAGCGTAGCTCAGGAAAGTCTTTAAACAAGTTGCCTTGCAGGAATTGCATGAAAGCGGTGGTATCCGCATTCATATAATGGGCACCGGTGGCGTGGAAGTTGGCATTACAGGAACCCGATACGTGCACCATCGCAGGCACATCCAGCTCTACCATTTTCTCGTAGAACGGATACCAGCTTTCATCGGTCAGCGGCTTTGATGTCCAATGTCCACCTGATGGATCAGGGTTGAGGTTACAACCAACAAAGCCCAGCTCTGTCACACAGCGCTCCAGTTCTTCCACCGAGTTTTGAATTGGTACGCCGGGCGACTGGGGCAACTGACAAACGCCAATGAACCGTTCAGGGTAAAGATCCACCACGCGCTTGATCAGGTCGTTACATGCCCTGGTCCACTGCTTGGATACAGCCTCATCACCTACGTGATGTGCCATGGCAGACGCCCGGGGGGAGAAAATCGTCATGTCCAGACCACGCTCGTTCAATAATCTGAGCTGATTCTTCTCGATACTCTCTCGGATCTGTTCATCGCTGATATGAGGGACTTCCGGTAGCGCTTTACCGGTCTTGTACGCTTCAATCTGCGCTTCGCGGAACAACTGAAGCGGTTCCGGTGCCGTGGTGTAATGGCCGTGGCAATCAATAATCATAATGCTTCCTACCTACTTGAATTCAGGTTCAGCGCGAAAAAAACGCGCTTTCAGGGATCATCACTTCACCGCGCATTAGCAGTCGGGCAGTTCGCACCAATGCTGCTTTTTCAACGGTGAGCGTATCCAGCGAATCAGCACCGCTAACCTGCATAGCAACAGTAAACTGACCGGTGGGATGTTCAACCTGAATGGATGACAGGTTGCCCCAGCCTTTGCAGTATCCGTAGGCGATGGAACCGTCTACCACGCAGGCTGTTGCAACACTAACTGAACCGAGAACACCAATTGCATCGTGAACCCGGTGTGGAATAAAGGAGCGGGTATTTATTTGCCCGCCGTTCTGTGCCGACGAGACCAGCGTCATCTTCGGCACCGTTTTGCTGGTAACGTCGCCCAGGTTCATTGCCTTACCTGCTTCCAGACGAATAGCTTCAACTTTTTCTTTCAGCGCAGAGTTGGCTTCGAGCGTTTCCGGACTTTCGTCACCGGTAACCCCTAAAGCAGCGGCATCGATGATGACTACTGGCATACCGTTATCGATGCAGGTGACTTCTACACCCGCGAATTCGTCTTTCACGTTACCGGTAGGGAACAGTGCGCCGCAGCTCGAACCGGCCACATTTTCAAAGTCGATCAGCACCGCTGCAGCGGTTCCTGGCACGCCGTCGATGGCGGTATCACCTTCATATACCGGCTTGCCATCACGCACTTCTACCTGAGCCGTTGCCAGCGCACCCGTATTTACCATGTGGATACGCACGTTGGTTACGCCGTTTTGCACCTCCACCAGGCCATGTTCAATGGCGAACGGGCCCACACCTGCGAGGATATTGCCGCAGTTCTGCGCGTCACTCACCACGGCTTTATCAACAACCACCTGTAAAAACAGGTAGTCAACGTCGGCATCGTCACGGGTTGACGGACTGACCACCGCCACCTTGCTGGTGAGCGGATGGGCGCCGCCAACACCATCAATTTGTCGGGGATCGGGAGAACCCATGGCGGCAAGTAGCACCGCATTACGGGTTTCAGCATCGGCGGGTAAATCGCTGGCCATAAAATACAGGCCTTTAGATGTTCCACCGCGCATTAAACTACAGGGAATGGCGCGCACTGCCCTATTCTCCTTTGCTGTGTTCTTCGTAGGTCACATATTTGAGACCTTTCTCAGCCAGGCGGCCACGCATGTTGTAAATATCTAGGCCTAACTCGCCAGCAGCTAATCGGTCACGCTTAGAGGCTTCGTTTTCAACACGCTTCAATACTTTCTCGTGCACGGCATCGGCTTCGTTGCGAGCAACCGCCACCACACCGTCATCATCCGCCACAATCATGTCGCCGGGATTAATCAGCGCACCTGCACACACCACCGGCACGTTAACGCTTGCAATGGTTTCTTTAACTGTGCCCTGTGCAAAAATCGCTTTTGACCATACCGGGAATTCCATTTCTTTCAGCGTCGCTGTATCGCGCACGCCGCCGTCAATGATCAGGCCCTTCACGCCACGGGCTTTTAACGACGTCGCTAGCAAGTCGCCAAAGAACCCATCAATACACGGGCTGGTTGGCGTAACCACCAGCACATCACCGGGCTGACACTGTTCAACCGCAACGTGAATCATCCAGTTGTCACCCGGCGCTACCTGACAGGTTACCGCAGGACCTGCAATGGCAGCGGGTCGATAAATCGGACGCATATAGTCGGCTAACAAGCCTTTACGGCCTTGCGCTTCATGCACGGTGGCCGTTTCGGCTCCCTGATAGTTTGCAATAGTTTCGTCGCCCGGACGTGGGCAGCCAGTCACACAAATTGCCATGTTAATAACCTTCTTTGTTCTGATGACAAAAGTATGCGCCTGCGGACGTAACAAATCCGTTTAGAAAGATGTAAAAATCCATTAGTATTTGCTATATCGAATTTAAAATGCGAGATAACTGTGCAGCTACTGAATATCCGCCATCTTTACTGCGCCCTTGAGATACGGAAGTTTTCCAACCTTTCCGAAGCGGCAAGACAGGTTCACCTTACCCAGTCTGCCCTCACCCAAAGCATTAAGAAGCTGGAAGATAAGATTGGTTTCCGGCTGTTTTCACGGGGCACTACCGGTATGTATGTCAGTGAAGAAGGTGACGTGTTCCTTAGGCGTTTTGAGCGGGCTTTTGCGCTACTTGAGCAATATGCCAACGGGCAATTCACCACCGATCGCACGGCCCGTATTACCTTTTTGCGTGGCATTAATTCCCGCCAGCTTTCAGCCATTATAAAAATGGTAGAGCTACAAAATTATACCCATGCCGCACGTGTGCTTGATATTGCTCAGCCCACCCTGCATCGAACCATACGTGATTTAGAAGCACTGTGCAGTGTCACCTTGTTCAATCGTTCACCTTCCGGCGCGGAACCCACGTGGCGAGCCCGGCGTCTTGCCCGTGTGGCAGGCTTGTATTTTGCTGAATTGCAGCAAGGCTTTGATGAGGTAAAAGCCCTCGACGGTAAACACTTTGGTACTCTCAAAATCGGCAGCTTGCCACTGGCACTCACTGAACTGGTGCCCGCAACGGTGCTTAAAGTCATGGACGCAGTACCGCAGTCAGACGTGAGTATTGTCGATGGTCCGTACGAGGAACAGCTACATGCCTTACTGCATGGTGACATTGATGTGTTGATTGGTGCGCTACGCCCACCGGATATGGAAGACCTTCTGGAACAGGTGCCCTTGTTTGAAGACAGGTTGTCTTTGGTCGCTCGCGCCAACCACCCCATTTTACATGCCGACACCATGGAAAGTGGCGACTGGCAACAGGTTCAGTGGATTGTGCCGAAAAAAGAAACCCCTGCCCGGCTTATCTTCGACGAATTTATTGTGTCGCGTCAACTTCCGGTGCCCCATGATGTGATTGAATGTAACTCTCTCACAGCCATTCGCGGCCTGCTGATGAAGAGCGATCGGGTTGCCATGCTACCAGCCAGACAAGTAGAGGTGGATGTTCGTGCGGGCTTACTGGCGATTTGTGATATGAAATTAAAAGATCCGCCGCGGGCCATTGGCTACACCATTCGTAAAGACTGGGTACCCACCAAATTGCAAAATATGTTTATTTCCGTACTGCACGCCGAATGCGCTGCAGGGTCGATAATCTCCATTTAAATAAAATATCGCACCAGCACGAAACCCGCGAGGGAACGAAAGCCGTCAAGCTTTCCCTTCGCGATCATGGTTTCGTGACTGTTCTCGAAACCCTTTTGGCGACACCTTTTCGTGCTTGCGAAAAAAACGAGAAAAATGTGAGGGCTCGTTAAAACCGAGGCGGTCCGAAATAGTAGCAATACTCATATCAGCGAACACCAGATAGCGTTTGGCCTCTGTTAACAAAAACTGATGAATGAGTGCCAGCGCATTTGCGTTAGTGGCGGTTAAACAAATTTGATTAAGATGCGCGGCGGTTACACCAATTTGCTGTGCGTACCATGCAACATTGTGGCGACTTGCGCCATGCTGTTGAATGAGCTGCCTGAACTGGGTAAATTTTTGCTCCGGCTTCGATATGCGACCAGATTGTTCGGGCATCGATCGCTTAATACGAGCCAGCGATATAAACAACTGCTTTAGCAGCACCTGAATCATTTCAACACGATAGCTGTGCCAGTTGGAATCTTCCGTTTCGAGCCGCGAAGCCACTTCAGCAATATCTTTCTCATCACCCGGCGGTACCGCAATTACTTTACCTTCGCTTAGAAATTCTGTGCCCGCAGCAGGTAGCCACAATTCATTGACAATAGGCGACGCCACTGAAAACACCGTGCCTTCTGATCCTTCCCGCCAGCGAAAACCGTGTATAAGCCCCTCTGGCACCGATACCACGCACGGCGCGTTCACCGATGAGGTTTTGCCATCAAGCACAACTTCTCCGCCACCTTTTAACACCAGAAAAAGTTGATGTATGCCTTTATGCCGGTGGGGACTGATTAACCAGTCATGCCGGGCACTGCGGGAATAAAGTGGCTCGCTGTAAAAGAACTCTTTGTGACTGGTTTGTGGATCTCCATAGAAATCCACATAGTCCATGGGAGTTAACATTAAATTAATAAATACGCGAAATTGACAAGTAATAGCTAAATATAGGCATTCTTTAGTTAAAAAATCTACCTAAAATACAACAATCTTTGTCAATAGGAGAGCATCATGGGATGGCAGGAACGAGATTATGACAGCATTCCAGGCACGTATGTGTTCGACGGCAAGCGTGCTAACCCAGCGTATGCGCTAAATAAATTACTGTATACCCTCAACGAGGAGCACTGTCGTTTGGAGTTTGCTGCAGACCCGGAAGCATACTGCGACAAACTCGGTGTAAAAGGCGAATTTAAAAAAGCCGTTCTGGAAGAAGACTTCCTCGGCATGCTTCGGATGGGCGCCAATATTTACTTCATGGCTAAAATGGCAATTCCACGGGGCACCTCTGTTCAGGATGCAGGGGCAGCATTTCAGGGTATTACCACCGAAGAGTTTATCGCCAATCTGCAAAAACGTGCGGAAGGCCTGTCTGACAAGATTAAATCAAGAGGAGACTACTGGAATGGCTAAAATTATTGGCGGAATCACCAGCTCCCACATTCCTGCGGTTGGCAATGCCATCAGCAATAACCTGCAACAGGAACCCTATTGGAAGCGCTTTTTCGATGGCTACGGCCCAGCGAAAGAATGGCTGAAAAACGCGCGTCCAGATGTTGTTATCGTGGTGTATAACGACCATGGTCTTAACTTCTTTTTAGATACCGTGCCGACCTTTGCCCTTGGCTGCGCCGACGAATACCACAACGCTGATGAAGGTTGGGGGCTAAAACCGGTTGCACCGTTCAAAGGCAACGCACCACTCTCCTGGCATCTTGCCGAATCATTGGTGGAGCAGGAATTCGACATCACCATGTGTCAGGAGATGAAAGTGGATCACGGCTTTGTGAACCCCATCCGCGCACTATATGGCGACCACGAAATCTGGCCAGTAGAGGCCATTCCGCTGGCAGTGAATACCGTGCAACATCCCGTGCCTACGGCTCGCCGCTGTTACAAGCTGGGTAAAGCGCTCGGTAAGGCGCTGGAAAGCTATCCTGAAGACACCCGCGTAGTGATTCTGGGCACCGGTGGTATGTCGCATCAGTTACAAGGGGAACGGGCCGGTATTATCGATACTGATTTCGATTTGGAGTGTATGGACAAAATTGCCACTGATCCAGAATGGTTTGCCAACCTCTCTAATACCGACATCATGCGGATTGCCGGTACCGAAGGTATTGAAACCATTATGTGGATGGTAATGCGCGGTGCACTAAAAGACGATGCCAAAGTCATTCACAAGCACTATCACGCACCTATTTCAAACACGGGAGCAGGTGTATTAGTGCTGGATAACGAAGCGGAGTAAAGGCACTTTTCTATTTCTTCGTTATAACATTCGCCCATAAAAAAAGGCCTGTCAGTGAAAACTGGCAGGCCATTTTTTTATTTGCGATAACGCGTTTAGAAATCTTCGGTATCGATATCTGCTTGAGCGCCCGCACCATAACGTGCGCCCTGCACACTTTGACGGTTAATAATGTCGTCGGCGTGGGCCAGTACAGAATCTGCGATGTCAGCGTCACTGGCACCGATATCTTCAGTAAGATGGGCTTCACTTTTTGTACCAGGCAGCGCATGAATATGTTCACCCTGCGCCAGTACCCAGGCAATCGCCAACTGCGCCGGTGTCACGCCGTTGTTTTTCGCCAGGTCTGCAAATTCTGCGTAAAGGGATTTATTGGCAATCCAGTTTTCGCCCTGGAATCGCGGCATCCCTTTTCGAATATCGCCCTCAGCCAAAGCAGCCGGATCATCAATACCTCCAGCCAGGTAGCCCCGAGCCAACGGGCTAAATGCCACAAAGTCGATGCCCAGATCGTTACAAGCGTCCAGAACGGCAATTTCTGCATTACGCGTCCACAGAGAATATTCGGTTTGTAATGCTGCAATGGGATATTCTTTATGTGCCCTTCGCAAAGATTCTGCGGACACCTCAGACAAGCCAACGGCGGCAATTTTGCCTGCTTTCACCATATCGCCTAACACGCCTACGCTTTCTTCCACGGGTACGTCTTTGTCGATGCGGTGCAGGTAATACAAATCGATTTGCTCTACCTGCAGATTTTGTAATGCGGTATCTAACGTTCTCACCAAGGTTTCAGGACGACCGTCGATAACACGTTTGCCGTTAACGCCGGTCATGCCGCACTTACTGGCCAGAAAAATCTCGTCGCGGAAACCTTTGATGGCTTCGCCCACCAGTTTTTCATTCTCGCCAAAACCATAAAGCGCGGCAGTATCGAAATGGGTAATACCCTGCTCAAATGCAGAGGCCAGCAAACTGCTGGCCTGTTGTTGAGAAACGGAATCACCATAAGCATGGTTGAGGTTCATACAGCCGAGACCGATCTCGGACACTGACTTACCTGCCAGTACTCGTTGTCTCACTTTTTCTCTCCTTAGCTCAGACAAAGCCGCTTCTTCTTCTGTGCGCGCAGGTAAAGGCAAAACACGCCGTGAATCCATCCTTGGAGGCTCTGCTGCAGCATCCATGCTGCAGAAGGTTTCTGACTTTACCCGCGCTCCCATCAGCGAGGAAGCAACCTGCCCTTATTTGCGTCTGTCGTGAATTACGCGTTTAACTGCTGCTCAAGATCGTGCAGGACTTTGTAGCAGTTAATGACTTTATGTACGCTGCTGTTCGGTTCACGGCCTTCTTTAATGGCTGCCAGGAACTCGCGATCCTGCAATTCGATACCGTTCATAGACACATCTACTTTAGAGACATCGATCGCGTTTTCGCGACCATCTACCAAATCATCGTAACGGGCAATGTAAGTGCCGTTGTCACAGATATAACGGAAGAAAGTACCTAAAGGACCATCGTTATTGAACGACAGCGACAACGTACAAATTGCCCCATTTTCTGCCTGTAGCTGAATAGACATATCCAGTGCAATGCCCAGTTCTGGGTGAATCGGTCCTTGGATCGCGTTCGCTTTCACAATGGGTGAACCGGCTTGGTATTCGAACAGGTCGACGGTATGCGCAGCATGGTGCCACAGCAGGTGATCGGTCCACGAACGGGGCTCCCCTTTGGCGTTAATGTTCTTGCGGCGGAAAAAATAAGTTTGTACATCCATTTGCTGGATATTCAGTTCGCCTGCGGTAATTTTGTTATGCACATACTGGTGTGACGGATTGAAACGGCGAGTATGACCCACCATACAAATCTTGCCGGTTTCCTGCTGGGTTTTTACTACCGCTTCAGAATCTTCCCAGCTATCAGCCAGTGGAATTTCAACCTGGACATGTTTGCCCGCCTTCATACATTGAATTGACTGGGCCGCGTGTTGTTGCGTAGGGGTACAGAGGATAACGGCATCCGCATCTGATTCCAGCGCGTCTTCCAGCGAGGTGTAAACGTTTGGAATGCCATATTCGTTAGCAACGTCTTGGTTTTTTTCTGCGTTGCGCCCTACCAGACCGACGACTTCTGCGCCGTCGATGTTTTTCAGGCCATCCAAATGTTTAATCCCGAACGCGCCGGGACCTACCACGATTACTTTCATTTTGTTCTCCCAAATACTGTTCTGCATTCACTCGGGTAGCGCAATCTAAGTTTGCTACCCTACTGAAAATTAATCCGCCCAATAAAGGCGCATAGGGTTATCAATCAATAATTTTCGTTGAAGTGCCTCGGTAGGCGCTATTTTCGGTATCACGTCAACCAAGTGACCATCATCAGGCATATGGTTTTTCATATTTGGGTGCGGCCAGTCGGTGCCCCACAGTACGCGATCTTCAAAGCGGGTTACCACTTCGCGGGCAAACGGCACCACATCGTCATAACGGCCTTCAGGACCCACCAACGATAACCGTTCCGGACAGCTCACCTTCGACCAGAAGTTCTTGTTCTCTTCCATTAATTTAAGGAACAGCGCAAACTCAGGGCCATCAACCGGTTTGGAAATATCAGGACGGCCCATGTGATCGACCACAACCGTAGTAGGCAAGCTGGTAAAGAAATCATACAGCTCCGGTAACTCCTGCGATTCGAAGTAAATCACAATATGCCAGCCCAGCGGCTTAATCTTTTCTGCAATGATGCCCAGTGAGTCGAAGGGTAATGCATCAACCAAACGTTTTACGAAGTTGAAGCGAACCCCACGAACGCCAGCGGCATGTAGCGCTTGCAGCTCTTCGTCGGTAATGTCGGCTTTTACCGTAGCGACGCCACGGGCCAGCCCATTGGAATGATTCAGCGCATCCACTAGCGCACGATTGTCAGCACCATGACAGGTAGCCTGCACAATGACATTGCGACTGAAGCCAAGGTAATCTCTCAATGCCCAAAGCTGATCTTTAGAGGCATCGCAAGGGGTGTATTTTCTTTCGGGTGCAAAAGGGAACTGATCGCCAGGACCAAATACATGACAGTGCGCGTCGACCGCACCTTCCGGCACTACAAATTCTGGTTTTGACGGCGACTGATGCCAGTGCAACCAGTCAGCATCAACAGTAAATTTACCCATTCGGTAATCCTTGGCTTGCAGATTAAATTGTACAATCAGTACATTAAGAAAGACGCTGTTCGCGGTAACTGGCCGATAGTTCAGGCGCGAAATACCGTGAACATATTCACATATCACCAGTATGCCTAATTGGGGTGCATGCTGCTCTTTAGAAATTCGTAAACAGACATTATTTTTTTCTATAACTAAACCTTAAAATAGCCACAACAATCCTTCACGACACCATATGTTGTGCGGTTCTCGCTGTAATAAATAAATCTGATATTCAGTTTTAAGACACAGACGATGCGCCCCGTTGATGTTAAAGGTCGCTGTTGCGCCGGAAGTCACCTGCGGTAACACCTTCAGACTGTTTGAAGAAGCGGCAAAAATAGCCGGTATCCTTGAAACCTAACGTTGTCGCAATTTCTTCCAGTGACTGCCGGGTATAAATAAGCCGCCTTTTGGTTTCGTTAATGAGTTTCTGATGGATCAGTTTTTTGGGTGTGGTATGCAGGTGATGCTGACAAATACGACTTAACGTAGATACCGAAATATACAATCTGGATGCGTAATCCGCCACAGTAAGATGCTCGGTAAAATGCTTATCGATAAGCTCCCGAAATCCCAGCAAAACTTTCGAATCACGGCCAGAAATGCTGGCGTGAGAACTGCCTTCTTTGACCTGGCGGGCAATAGAAATGAACAACAATTTGATAATCATGTTAATACTGAGCGCCGCCCCTACACCAGGGTTTTGCATTTCTTCGGCCAGTAATTTCAAGTAGTTGGAGAAGCGCTGCGCCTGCTCCTTCCCATTAAATTCAATGGCTCTTGGTGTCCACACTGCCTGGGTAAATTCAGCGATGTCACCGCCAGAACTGATTTCATTGATCACATCGGTATTCACCGATAACACATAGCCATGGGTGTAAGGGGCAAAATTAAACCCATGTACCACGCCAGGCGGAATGGTCACCAGCCAGTCTCCCGAGAGTTGCAGCGTTTCGTCGTCTAACTGCACTGTCCAGTTGTTGTCGAACACACAAAGAATTTGTAACAGTTTGGCGTGCCGGTGAAGCGAAATTTCCCATTCCAATCCCGCGCTGCGGGCACGAATATCTTCCAGATGCACGAAATCGGCACTGAGCTTGAGAAAAGATTCACCATATAAATCGTAAAACGGGATATCCGCAGACTTAGAAACCATTTACATTAATTACAAACCGTTAACTTGATTAAAAAGTACAATAGAATGCATCGAATTTGAATTATTCTTTGCAACTTTTTTACGCACTATGAAGCATATTCCCCTGTGTCAGGAAAGATTATGCAAACCATTAAAACGCAAGTCGCCATTATTGGTGCCGGTCCTTCAGGGCTGCTTCTGGGTCAGTTACTGGCAAAAGCCGGTATCGACAATGTGATTATTGAAAGGGTATCGGGTGAGTACATTCTCGGTCGGATCCGCGCTGGTATTTTAGAACAAGGGTTTGTCGATTTAGTTCGCGAGGCCGGTGTGAATGCGCGAATGGACGCTGAAGGCCATGTTCACGACGGTTTTGATATTGCCTACTACGGCAAGCGCTTCCGCATTGATTTAAACAAACTCACCGGTGGTAGCACCGTAATGTGTTATGGCCAGACAGAGATCACACGCGATCTGATGGAAGCGCGTGAAAGCAGTGGCCTCACAACTTATTATGAGTCGTCAGACGTTGAGTTACACGACGTTAAAGATGCACCTCATGTAACCTTTACGCAGAATGGCGAAAAGATCACCGTGCAGTGTGATTTTATTGCCGGTTGCGATGGCTTCCACGGCGTTTCCCGTAAAACCATTCCCGAGGAAAAGCGCAAAGAACATGAACGCGTTTACCCGTTTGGCTGGTTAGGCGTACTCAGTGATACGCCACCGGTTAGCGATGAACTGATTTATTGTAAAACGGCCCGCGGCTTTGCTTTGGCCAGTATGCGTTCAGAAACCCGCTCACGCTATTACCTGCAAGTGCCCCTTACCGATAAAGTGGAAAACTGGAGTGATGAGCTATTTTGGGAAGAGCTGAAGAAGCGTTTGCCAGAAGATGCCGCCAACCGTTTGGTAACCGGCCCGAGTATTGAAAAATCTATCGCGCCGCTGCGCAGTTTCGTATGCGAACCCATGCAATGGGGCAACCTGTTCCTGGTAGGCGATGCCGCTCACATTGTACCGCCTACCGGCGCAAAGGGACTGAATCTGGCAGCCTCAGATGTTTCCACTCTGTATAAATTGCTGCAGAAGTTCTACAAAGATGGCGATGAAAATGCGCCTACCCGTTACTCAGAAATTGCATTACGCCGGGTGTGGCATGGCGAACGCTTCTCATGGTGGATGAGTAATATGCTGCATGATTTTGATGAAACAAACGCATCAGGTATGGATAAAGCCACCTTCGACCGCTTTATGCAGTCTGAACTGGATTTTTACCTCAATTACGAAGAAGGCCAAAAAGTAATTGCCCGACAATATGTGGGCATGCCTTACGAAACAATTGAATAACCAGATTCGGTATCATGCTGTCAGCCGGGCGCCAGCCCGGCTTTGCCAACTCACTTTTACCGCACCGGAGCTTCACCCACTCTTTGGCGCTTTTATATAAGCACGCGCAGAATAACCTGCCCCATAAGCGCGGCAACCACCGCATAAACCAGCATGGGCAGAATAGTCCGCTTGATCATCGCGCCCTCCTGGTTATTGATCCCCAGAATCGAGCACACGGCGATAATATTATTCAGGCAAATCATGTTGCCCATGGAAGCGCCAACTGACTGCAGCGCCAGCACTACGCTCACCGGCAAGCCGGTCTGCTGAGCAATACTGTACTGGATGCCGCCAAAGGTCAGGTTAGATACCGTAGCGGAACCGGAGAAGAACGAACCAAGCGCGCCCAGCAATGATGCTACATAAGACCAGTTCGCCCCCAGGGTGTCTGCCAGCGTATTGGCAATGATGAAAATGGGCGCATTATCCTCCCCCTGCATCATAAAGTTCACCATCATCAACGCCCCGATTAACGCAATGACGGGAAGCTTTATGCGTTGCCAGGTATCGGACGTGGCTTGCTGTAACTGACTCCGTGAAAGCGAAAGTACTGGAATGAGTATCAGAACCGTTACCACAAACGGAATCATGGCGGGTACATAAAGGGTTTTATACGTCCATCCGACTGCGGTATCGAAGATAGTGTGCCAGGACAAAATAAGCGCCCGGCTGATGCCGAAATCACCAAAGGAAAATAGTAGCGTGGTATCGTTCAGCCAGCCTTTTACCGGCCACTGCTTTATCCGGGTAACGATAAGAATCACGATCAGTAACAAAAAAGGCGACAGCGCTTTTAAGACCTCAGCAGGATGTAACGCTACGCCTTGCGAGACGTGTTCATCACTTTGCTTTGCCAGACCAATATGAAACTTCGCAGCCAGAATAGAACCACAGAGCCCGACCGCGCCGCCAATCAGTGATGGAAATTCATAATTAACCTGCGCCAGCAGAAAGAAAGGTACCGTACAGCTCAGTGCGCTGATGAGAATAAAAATCAGATTAGTGCGAATCGCCTGCCAGCTAACCAGAAAACGCAGTGCCAGAACCGGAATAAAAAGACTGGCCACCAGATGAATTAACGCCGTCCATGCGGACGTTTCCAGCAACTGCGCCTCGCTCAACGCCAACGCCTCAAAGCCGAACCAGGCCGGCGTTCCCACCGCACCGAACGACACCGGCACGCTGTTCATCACCAATGTAAGCAGTGCAACCCGCATAGGATTGAACCCCAGCCCCACTAAAATTGGTGCCGCAATCGCTGCCGGGGTACCAAAACCAGACGCCCCCTCAAGCATAAACGCAAATGCCCAGCCTATGATCATAAGCTGAGCCACCTGATTATGGCTGATGTTTTCCAGCCATTGCTTTAAGGTATTTTCGGCACCGGATATTACCAGCACACGATTAAGTAGAATGGCACCGGCAACAATGGAAATAGGCGTAAGCACAGACAGCCCACCCGCCACTGCATTAGCCAATAAGGTGAGCTTGTCTGCGTGAAAATAGAAAACCTGTAGCAAACCCGCGAAAAGCGCAGTAAGTGGCAAGGCCACATGGGCAGCCAGGGGATGCTGCTTAGTCATACTCCAAACGAGAAATATCACGGGAAGTATAGCGATTAACGTATCCATGTCAGGCTCCGGAATAAATAGTAGGCAGGCGCGCCGAATCGCAGTGATTTACAAGTACTGTATCATTGGTCAGGGCTACAATGATGACTTCACTGTCCATACTCCCAAATATTAAGTCAGCATGTATTGATCTTCGTCCCTAAATGCTTTGCTGGTAAACAGTCTCCCAAAACGACTCAACCATACCAGCAAACCTTGCTAGATCCTTTGACCTGATACCCGTTGCCATGAACTTTATGCATAGCATCAGAAAAATAAATTAGTTGTGACAGAGCTAAAGAATTATTACCGTTTACGGCAAACCATTTAATGACTTAGGAATAAACGAATGGCAGTGAGTGACCAGGACGAAAAGCAGTTGAGGATCGACCTCGCCGCGGCATACCGATTATTGGATCTGAATAACTGGAGCGACATGATCTTTACCCATCTGTCTGCCCGTGTGCCAGGTTCAGAAGATCGCTTCCTGCTAAACGCCTATGGCTTGCTGCCAGAAGAGGTGTGCGCTTCAAACCTCATAGAAGTGGATGTTAAAGGTGAAAACGCTAACATCAGCCCTGAGTCGGTTAACCCGGCGGGCTTTACCATTCACAGCGCTCTGCACCTTGCCCGTGAAGATGCACACTGCGTCATGCACACCCATACCATGGCTGGCATGGCCGTGTCGGCGCTGGAAGAAGGCTTACTGCCAGTTAACCAGACCAACATGGAATTCTATAACCGCATCGCCTATTACGATTATCAGGGCGTACCGCTGGAATGTGATGAGCGTGAAGCCATTGTTGCCGCCATGGGTGATAAGAACAGCATGATCCTGCGTAATCATGGTTTATTAACCGTAGGCCGGAGTGTGGAAGAAGCCTTCTATCGCATGTATTACCTGAACAAAGCCTGTGAAATTCAGGTAGAAGCGATGAAGACCGGTGGCAAACTGCTGTTACCGGAGCCGGACGTGTGCGAGCACGTTGCTGAGCAAATGGCGAACCCACGTTACAACGCACAAAGTATCGACCTTATCTGGAAAGCTATGCTGCGTAAGCTGGACCGCATCGACACCAGCTATCGCGATTAACCGAACCTGGCATTGAGCGGATAACTGAAGCGGTGAGCGAATTATTTCTCACCGCTTTTTTGTAGAACAACTAAGTGAACTGAAAAAAAAGACCCGCAACGAGGCGGGCCCAACGGAGAGCGAAAAAACCGGAAATCTGGCCTTTCGCGAACACTCAGGAAATCTATTGATTGACAAATTTGCGGATTATCGCCGCCGAACCATCAAACTTAATTTGTTCCTGTTCATTTAGACCAAGGGTAAAACGCATCCCCAGCCCGTTTCGCAGAATCTGCGTGGGATGGCTGATATAGCATCCCGTCGTCTCGTCGAACACCGACACCGAAAACACCTTTTCGCTGTCGTCAAAAATCGCTTCACAAATTTTACTGGTGATACCGGCAATACCATATTCAGTACACTTTTTGCCGTTGTATATGGCTGTAGCAGCATGCGCAACCTGTCGTTCCAGCTCGTCTTTCGCCCCTTGTGGAATATCCCAGCTATCGATGTGACGATTTGCCACATGCACCGACGACCACACCACAAATTGTGAATCGCCATGCTCACCGCCCATGAAACCGTGCACATCGCTGGGACTTACCTTCAGCAAATTACCCAGCAGGCGTTGCAGGCGCAGGGTATCCAACGAGGTACCAGTACCGAAAACACGACTTTTCGGTAATCCGGACGCTTCCTGCAACACCTGTGTGATGACGTCACATGGGTTCGTGATATTAAGGACGATGCCGGCAAACCCAACCGTCTTAAGCTTGTTGGCAAGCTCAAGTATACCGGCGCTGTTCTCATAGAACTCGTCCAGACGATCAATCGACGTAATCACCTTCGGACCGATGGCCACGACGATAATATCGGCGCGAAGCATGGCAGACGTGTCGTTTGCGCGGATAGTCACATTACCGTCAAACGCGATGTTAGCATCCTGGAGATCAAGGGCATGACCTTCTGCCTTGCCGTTGTCTGCATCCATCAATGTGAGTTCTGAAACCATTCCTCTGGTTACCAAAACGTGTGCCAGTGATGAGCCGACATTCCCACAGCCAAATATCGCTACATGTCTGTTCATTGTTACTACTCCGATTAATCTGCGTACAGTTTAACCAGCTAAAAACTGCTGGTTCTAACGGCGTTTTTTAATGGTGCTATGCGTTTTTGTAATGGCATTTGCGGGGCGGTGCCGTGGACGGGATAAGATATTGAGAAAATGAACCGTGTATTGCAGGGCTGAGGCCGCTTGAGGGAGGAGGTGTTGCTAAAGCGAAACTTATCGAGCGGTGCCGTGGACGGGATAAGATATTGTGAAAATGAACCGTGTATTGCAGGGCTGAGGCCGCTTGAGGGAGGAGGTGTTGCTAAAGCGAACCGTCAGCCGCAGGGATGCGGCTGTCGAGCTCCCAGGGATGGGTTCACAGCGTGTTCGCTTTAGCAATTCCTCCTCCCTCTTACAGGCCTCAAATCCCCTCGATGGCTTCGTAGACGGCGCGATTCAGGCGCGCACCGCCTTTTTCCAGGCTGCTGATGATGGTTTTGAGTACGAGCAGCGTGCGCTGGTTCATCCGTTCTCTTGACTCGGTGACGAGGTAGACGGATTCGCCAATCTGGTGGCCGGTTTCAATTATTTTCATCAGCCTGCCCTGCTGAATGTCCTCCCGCACTTCCATCACGTCAGCCAATGCCATTCCCATCCCCAGACGTGCCGCTTCAATGGCCTGATACGCGTAATCAAAATACGTGTGTCCGGCAGCATCGCGTCTGTCGAGACCATGAGACGCCATCCATTGCTGCCACTGATTCAATCTGTCGTGCAGAAGCGGATGAGCCAGCAGCGCTGCCGGTGATGCCTGACGCTGACCGTTAACCAGCTTAGGGCTGCACACTGGCACATAGTATTCATCATAGAGCTTGCGAATAACCCGGCTTTTATCAACAGGCGCTCCCAGCGTCAGGGCAATATCAAATTCCTGACTCAGCGATTCCTGCAGTGGCTCCAGCGTTTTGATCCGCAGGGTAATTTCCGGATATTGTTTCTGCACGTTGGTAAGTACCGGCAACAGCCAGTTCATTGAGATAGTCGCTGTACAGGCGATTGTCAGTTCGCCCTCGATCTGTGTGGGGTTCATATAGTGCAACCCGCGATTCAGTTCCTGGAACGCCGCCTGCACCGACTCCAGCAAGCGGCTTCCGGCTGGCGTTAACTGGATACCGTTAGCCTCGCGGTGAAACAGGTTAATACCCAACCGCTCTTCCAGCTGTCGGATATGCCGGCTCAGAGCCGAATGGGAAACATGCAGCTCTTCGGCGGCCCGGCGCACATGACTATGCCTGCCTGCCGCCTCGAACGCCCGCAATGCTGTTAGCGGTATTTGTCGCAAATCCAGATAAGGAGATTGCTCTGGTCTCATTTTGTCACCAAGGTGGTAAATTTTCGTTACTTGCCTACACCAATTAACACCATAAACTGGAAAAAACATCAATGCTTATGGAGCAAAAAGTCGATGACTGATACCAGTTTTTTCCGTCGCCGTGTTGAGAACGGTGGCACTGAGAGAATGCCTCATTGGGGCATGAATTCTGAATACGGCGTTCTGCAGGACGTGCTGATTGGTCCCATGGACCACTACACCTGGCAGACGGGTAATGCCATGTCACGCCGCTCTATGCGCCTGGGTCGCAGCTTCGACAAAGAAGTCGCCAGACAGCAATATCAGGAAATGGTCGATATTTACGAGCACTGCGGCGTGAAAACCCATTTCCTCAAACCAGATTCAAACCTGCCGTATCAAATTTATGCCCGTGACTCATCGGTGATGACGCCGTGGGGCCCAATCGTTACTCAAATGTACAGCCCCTGGCGTCGTGGCGAATGGCTTGAAGTCGTGAAGTTTTATCAGCAAGCCGACATTCCCCTATACGACGTGGTGACCGCCGGTACTTTTGAAGGCGGCGATTTCATGGTGCTTGAGCCGGGTGTGATCCTGTGTGGTTACACCGGCGAGCGTACCAGTCAGGAAGGTCTTGACCAGGTGCGAGGCTGGCTGGAAAAAGAAGGCTGGGAATTTCGCGCTTATCAGTTCGACCCTTACTTCCTGCATCTCGATGTAAAAGTGGCCATGCTGGCCGAGAAACTTGCCGCTGTATGTACACAGGCTGTTGAACAAGAACAGCTGGACTGGTTTAAATCCCGGGGTATCGAGATCATCGATCTGTCTTACCGCTCTGTACTGGAACTGGGTGTAAATGTAGTAGCGCTGGGTAACGATCGCGTACTGGTGCCAGCAGGCAGCACCGAGCTGGTTGAAAAAGCCAGGGCACACGGTCTGGAAGTATTCAGCCCGGATATGTCTCAGTTCACATCAGGCGGCGGCGGTGTTCACTGCATGTGCCAGCCATTAAGCCGCAAAGACGCGTAGGAGAATAACAATGACAGCATTAGCAATAAATGGCGAACGCCTGTGGTCTACCCTGATGGAAATGGCCGAAATCGGCGGCACCGCTAAAGGTGGGTGTAATCGCCAGGCATTAACCGAAGAAGATAAAATTGGCCGTGAATTGTTTATTGGCTGGTGTAAGGATATAGGTTGCACGCTGCGCGTTGATAAAATGGGCAATATGTTTTTGCGTATGGCCGGTCAGGATAACTCTTTGGCTCCGGTGATTACTGGCAGTCACCTCGACACCCAGCCTACCGGCGGTAAGTTCGATGGTGTTTATGGCGTACTCGCTGGTTTAGAAGTACTGCGCACCCTTCATGACGCAAGCATTACTCCGTTGCGCCCCATCGAAGTTGCCGTATGGACCAACGAAGAAGGTGCACGCTTCTCCCCGGCCATGGTTGGTTCTGGCGTTTGGTGTGGCGAGTTTGATCTGGAATACGGATTGAGCCGCACCGACAAACAAGGCGTGTCGATTAAACAGGCGCTTGAGCAAATCAGTTTCCTGGGCAACGAGCCATGCAAACCATTCCCGGTAAAAGCAGCGTTTGAGCTTCACATTGAACAGGGCCCGATTCTGGAGTCACTGAAAAAGCCCATCGGCGTGGTGAAAGGCGTACAGGGTATGCGCTGGTATGACTTAATTATCAATGGTCAGCCGGTTCACGCGGGCCCGACTCCCATGGAGCAGCGCCGTGATCCGTTCATGGCACAGTCTGCTATCGTAACGGAATTGTATGCATTGGCAGCCGAATATTCGCCCTTAGCGCGCGCCACGTTTGGTGATATTAAAGCCGAACCAGGTTCACGCAACACGGTTCCTGCTCGCATTACCATGGCCGTTGATTTACGCCATCCCGATCAGGCTACCCTCGATGAAATGGACGCTAAGTTCCGTGAAATTGCAAAAAATGTCTGCGAAAAATTCAACCTCGACTTTGAAATCAAAGATGAATGGAACTCTCCCGCTGTGGAGTTTGATAAAACCTGTGTCGACGCCGTACGTGAGTCAGTGCAAGAAAAAGGCTATGCCTTCGAGGAAATGTTCTCGGGGGCCGGCCATGATTCGGTGTACACGTCGCGGGTTATTCCCACATCAATGATTTTCATCCCATGTGAGAAAGGCATCAGCCACAATGAAGCCGAGAATGCCACGCCCGAAGATATCGAAGCAGGCTGCAATGTGTTACTTGGGGCCATGCTGAAAGTGGCGAATAGTGCGGAATAAGCAGGATTTCAGTTTCCTAAATTAAACATACATAAAAAGGGCGCATCAGCGCCCTTTTTGCTTTGATAAACGACTTACCACTCGGCTTCAGGCACATGAATAATGGCACCGTCTAGAATGTCGGTCACTTTGATCTGGCACGACAGACGGCTGTTTGGCTGTGGCTCTATTGCGCTTTCCATCACCGACAATTCTACCTCGTCAGCGGTACCAATTTTGTCAATCCAGGCATCATCAATGATGCAGTGGCACGTGGCGCAAGAGCTGTTACCGCCGCAATCTGCAGTGATTTCCTCAATTCCCGCATCCACCGCTGTCTGCATGATTGAATCGCCCTCGAAAGCATCAACAACTTTAATGCTTTCGTCTGGCAGGATAAATGTAATATTTGGCATTGTGTTACTCCAACAGGGCTTTTTCTTCGCCTGATATAAACGGTTGAACGTGCGATGCAGCAGTGGTAACTGACTACGCCGCAGCAATAAAAGAAGGCTGTTGAGCGCTTATTTAGCCTGCATCTTAGTCAGCCACATTTTGTGGAATGCCATGCCCACCTGATCCCAGGCTTGTACCAGATGGCCTTGATCCGCCACGGCTGATGTACGGGTATGCTGCAGCTTATCTAACAGTTCGATGTCCTGCTGATTTACCTCGTTTAACACCTCGCTTAAGCGAGTGCGTTCTTCTACGAACTCGTCACTAGCCGCTTCATCACTGGTAACGTAAATCGTCAGTGTTTCATCGGTTTTCGCTGAGCCATTTGGTTTCACCACAATAGTTTGTACCCAACAAGGATCAACGAAAAACAACGTATTCGGGAAAATGCAAAACCACTGTTGCGTGCCTTGCTTTTCTTCGAGCAAACCGTTCCAGTGTGGTAGTTGTTTCGCGGTTTTCGCCGGCTTATTACTGGCACCGTGAGGCAAACGCAGGCCAACAATATCGTTAGACAGAAACAAATCATCCTGCCCCAATGCAGATTCAATCGAGCACGCCTGAGAATGCACAAACGGCACGTGATAACCATCGAGGAAGTTGTCCACCGCCAGCTTCCAGTTCACCTCACCGAAATAGTCGGTGGAACTCACATGACGCATATCCTGATGCGGATACTCTGCCAGCAGCTCGTCCAGCGGCTTAATAAATTCTTCAAACGGTTGAGCATCGCCAGACACGTTCACAAAAATAATGTCCCACCAAATTGCAAAGCGCACTGGGATAAGGCCTTTATCGGCTTTATCCTCTGCTGAGATGGGCTTGTTTTCGTTCCCATAGAAACGGGGCGCGCCCATGAGTTCGCCATCGAGTTTGAACGACCATTTGTGATAGGGGCACACCAGTGTGCGCTTGTTGCAGGGTTCGTCCACCAGCGGCGCACTCTTGTGACGGCATACGTTGTGAAATACCCCAATGCCGCCGTCTTTATTGCGAATTGCAATAAGCGACACACCGGCGATACGTACCGGCATAATATCGCCGGGCTTTTTCAGTTGTTGCGCGCAGCCAATGCTAGCCCAGCCGCTGGCAAAAACGTTGTCTTTCTCTCGTTCGTAGAGGGTTTGGTCTGCAAAAACAAAACCCGGCAAACCGTGTTTTGAAACCGCCTCGCTATCGATGTTTTCTACTTGGGTAATGCGCATTTAATTCACTCGCCTGTTGAGTCTGTTTTATCTTTGTTCTCTTTGTGGATCAGACCATATTCACGATCGGTCTGGTATACGAAGAATGTTATGTTTTGCTGAGTAAGCTGCGGTCCAAGCCTCTGCAGAAGAGGCGTCCAGCAACCTGAACGAACACCGTCCCCGGGCCAGAAGGGCTTATCCGCATCAGAACAACAAGTGCGCCATCACGGTGAGAATGGGCAGTGCAATGATGGTCCTGATGATGAAAATCAGTACCAGATGTTTCACTGACAGTGGAATGCTGGAACGCATGATCAGAATGGCACTTTCTGCGAAGAAGATAAGCTGAGTGACGGACAGACCAGCCAGTACGAACTTAGTGATTGGCGATGTCAGTTCACCCGCAATAATGGTGGGAACAAACTGATCGAAAAGCCCCAGTACTACGCCCGGAGCCGCTGCCGAGGCTTCAGGAATATTCATGACATCCAACAGCATACTGATTGGATATGTTAGCGTTTGGAACACTTCAGTGTTGTAATACAGTGCCAGCGTGAACAGTTCGATGGTCATCGCTGCCGGCATCATCATCAGATAAATATCCATCATCGAGTGCCAGCCGCGAGCCAGGGACTGCTTTGGTGACGGCGCTTTTTCAGCCACGCCCACTGCGCGGGCAATGGCGTGTTTAATGCGAGATTCACCGTCATCCACGTCTTCATTCAGTGTTTTACCATGGGCAGGATAATACTCGTCTTTGATCCAGCTCAGCGGCGGTAACCGGGGCGTGATCACTGCACACAAGGTACAAATTAGAAACATGGTGCCATACAGTTGCAGAAAGTAATCGCCGATACCCGCTACACTGGCGGTGAGCAGCACAAAGGGAACCGAGACCACTGAGAAATTCGTCGCGATAACCGAAGATTCGCGCGCACTGTAGTACCCTCTTTCGTACTGCGCATTGGTGAGTACCACGGCAATAGACGATGAACCCACCCAGGAGGCAATGGTGTCGATGGTGGCGCGACCCGGCAGGTTAAACAGTTTCTGGAAAGGACGCTGTAGCATGGTACCGACGAATTCCAGCAGACCGTAATCGGTGAGGAACGGCAGCAGTAAACAGCCTAAACCCACCAGCAGAAATACCGCTCCAGCAACATCAACGTAGGCCGTCACACCAGTTTGGTCAGAAATCAGCCACTGCGGCCCCACCTGCATCACCGTCATCACGGCAAAAATGGCGGCACTAACGTTCACTACTACCCACACCCAATGTGAGGCAATGAGCCGGTCTGACATTGGCAGCTTCTGCGCCACGTGTTTCGGCGATACGTTGTAGATTACTGAAACCACTGCGGCCAGCACAAAACAGCCAGCGGTGAAAATACCCATGCTCTCGCCAAGCCAGTCTGAAATCTTGCCCGTTAAAATGCCCAGCGCAATGGTCCAGGACCCATCCACATAAAGCGGGGTCAGGAAAAATAAAACCCCGAAAAGGGAACAGCCAAGAAGCTTTGACCATGTTACTAAACTGCTGGAATCCCGCATGTCTAATGCCTGCTCGTTATCACTCATTTTTGTATCTCCGTAACACGTGCTGTCGGCCTCAGGTCCGATCCAACCGCGTTTTCAAATTGCTTCCCGCTCACTTGATAGCTTGACAATATTTTGCACATTAATATCGTTAATGTGTTGCTTGAACCATGCCAGTCTTCGCCTTATAGCCTGCTTATCCCGCCAATGACTGTTTGGTCAGATTTGCGTCATCAATGGCTAAAAATTGTGTGTAAATCGGCCAAAATGCTCTGTTCAGAGGCGTTCCGCTGAACCTGATGACGCTGAGCAAAGAGCCAGGACGGTTTACACTTTTACACTGCACCTCTTTGGCGCACTCGCCACCCAACTGTGGTGCACACGCCCCACATTGGGTCGCATTGGTCAATCCACTCCGTCCCGCCTGGCGAAGTCACGCGGATCTAACGGCCTTATCCCACAAGGTTTCTGCGGTTTCTTTCAACAGCAGGGCTTCTTCCCAGCGGTCGCTGAGCTCGTAGCCATCGGCACCAGTCATGGCATAAACTGGAGGACCAAGTTCGCTTAAGAACACACAGCGTGCATCGCTGTCTTTGCCGTGGCGGGCAATGTACTGTTCGAAACCTTCCTGCCACCAGCTTTGAAATAGCTCAAACCAGGGTTTGTGTTGAGGGAATAAAATTGGCACCTGAATTTGCTCACGGGTGGCAACCCGGCCATGAAAGGCTTCGGCGCGGGTAAGAAACTGAGACATACGTTTATGCGCATTTTCGTGAAGTGGCAAATACCATTCCTGATTCACCAGCGTATGAGATAAGTCAGCCACCATCAGAAGCTCAGGCACCTGCTCCATCAGCTGCAGGGTGAACAGCAGATCGTTGGTCATGCAGTTGCGGTGAATTTCCACGTGGGTTTTCACCCCACCTTCTTCGCCAATTCGTAGCCATGCTTTCGTTGTCGCTGCAACGTCTTCAACGCACCAGGGTTCAATCTGACCAACAATGGCGATAAAACGGGGTTGCACCGGCTGGCGGGCAACAAAGCTAACAATTTCTTTATAATGAGGAATGCTTTGCACGAAGGCGTTGTAGCAAAGGTCTAGTCCAAATTCCTGTAGCAGCGGCATGGCTTCTTCAACAATTTCTTCCGTGTGATAACCGAGGTCAAAACTCACACCTTTGAATCCCGCACCGGCGATTTTTTCTATCTTTTCCCGAAGGGTCCATTCGAACCCATCAGGCCGCTTGAACTCCATCGCCCACATGGACTGAAATACATCCAGTGCTACCATTTTATGTCCTCTTCAGTTAAGGGAGTCATACCCTCTTTTTCCAGTTGTTTTTTTAATGATGAAAGCGCGTCTTCGTAGTGTTTCCACTGCCCTACATAGCGGCTATGCAGTGGTTCTTTTATTTGACTGGCGCTGGCAGTTTGCGTGGCGCCAACCTGGTTATGAAATGCAAGGCAGGCTGGTTCCCAGCTGAGATTGCAGAAATCCAGCATGCTGCAAACGGTGTTTTCAGGCTGCGCAACGAGGGTTTCGTAATTCACCGTGAGCATGCGCTCGCCGTAGGTTTGCTGCCATTGATTCATCATCTGCTGATATACCGACATGTAGGCAGCAATATCATTCAGCGAATAGGAATAGTCGTAGCCGCGGGAAAAAAGCATTTTGAAATTGCTGAACGCGGTATCCATGGCGTTACGGGTCACCTGAATGATTCTGGCATTGGGAATAGCGGCCAGAATAACCGGCACAAACAGCGCATTCAGCGGCAGCTTGTCGGTAAATATCCCGGTGCAGTCCAGCAAGTCGCGGCTCAGTGCCATATAGCGTTCGCCGATGGCGTTAAAATTGACGCCGGCGATTTTTTCAAGCGCTTCAGCCGTCACGCCTTCCGGCCCTTCAAACCAGCTTTTGCCGCTGGCTTCCAGTAGCGTCATGGGCATAAAGTTCAGCTCGCCGCCACTGGTAACAGAAGAATGGGTTGAGAGAATACGCTCAACCAAGGTAGTACCGGTGCGCGGCATACCAACAATAAATACCGGGCCAGGCTCATCACACTGCGCCTGAGCAGGAAAAGTATTGTTCGCCACCAACGACTGCATGGCCCGGATGCGAGCAATTTCTAGTTCAGTGGTAAAAGTCTGCATCGCTTTTTTTGCTGACGCGCCTTGACTGAATGCATCAAAGGCGGCAGTAAAATCCCCCTGCTCTTCCAGCACTTTGCCACGAGCGTAATACAGAGCAGCCAGTGCAGGTTCATCAGGCCCGGAAGTAGACGTATTTGCACTCAGGCATGCGTCAATGCGGGCCAGCGTGTCATCGTACACGCCGTGTTTTTTCACGTGCGCCAGCGCACTGCAAGCTTCCGCATCGGCGGGATTGTTGTCTAGGACAGCACGCAGCAGCGCAGCCGCTTCGTCCAGCTTACCGGTATAGCGCAAAATGGCAGCGAGATTATATTTCGCTTCAGCATTGTCACTGTCGACGGTAAGGAGTTGTCTGTAGACATTCTCCGCTTTCGCGTAATCCAGCCCCTGAAAGTACAGCAGTGCCAGTGCGGCTAATTCACACACAGTCATGGTCGATGTCAGAGCATCAAGCCGGCTCAGCACTTTACGGGTGGCATTCCATGCGCTGAATCCGGCATACGTCTGTGCAAGATGTAGCAGGTAGGCGGGGTTTTCAGGTTCGAGAGCCACGGCTTTCAATGCCGCGTTTACTGCCATGCGATTTTGTTTGAGGTGCAGGCTTACTTTAGACAGCAGTTGCCAGCCACGGGCATCGTTTGCATAGTTTTTGACAAGTTGAATACAGTCCGCCGCAGCCGCATCGAAATTACGCTGTGCAATATGTTGCTCAATTCTGGCGTGGGTTTCAGACTGGTTCATGTTTTACTCCGACTGTATTCAACTTAACAAAATGAGAGGGCTGGCTGACCGCAACCGGTCAGCCGTGCTCTTTATTGAATCAGAAAGAATAACTAGCTGAAATACCGATGGTACGCGGGCGCACGCGGTATGCCGGGTCGGCCAGCTGATCAGCATACTGCAAACCATATTTCGGACTGGAGTACAGTTCGTCATTACCACTGCTTGTCATGTCATCGGCGTTGGTCAGGTTGTCGGCGTAAACGCGCAGCGTCCAGTCGTCTTTACTGAAGGCAATGGCGGCATTAAGTAGCGTAGAGCTGTCGATGGTATCGATGGTTTGCTCGTCGTAGCCGGTGATGAATGACCCTTTGTACGACACACCTAAACGGCTAACCATTGCTATACCATCGAACACTTCGGTACTGTGCACCAGGCTTGCAGTGAAGGTATTTTCAGGCACGCCCGGCATGGTTTCACCAGCACTTGCCACCAGTAATTCTGATTCCACACCATCGGCAACGTTTGGACGGTAGAAGTCTTTGGTCAACTCTGCCTGGGTGTAGCTCCAGCCGAAGTTCAGTTTCAGCGAATCGGTTAACGCGGCGTTGATTTCCATTTCAAAACCTCTCGATTCAGCTTCGTCCGCATTAAACATCACCGGGAAACCACCGTTCGGGGTTTTGAAGTTCAGGATTGGGTTTTCCCAGTCGATGTAGAACAACGCCACTGAGTAGTTCACCTGACCGTCGAGCAGCATGCCCTTGGCACCAATCTCGTAGTTGGTGGTTTTATCCGGATCGAAGTACAGGTAATCCGGGTGTTCAGCGTAAACGCCGCCTTCTACGGTGTCTGTAGAGAGATCATCAACCGGCGCGCCGTTTGCCCCACCATGTCGGAAACCCTGGGCGATGTTGAAATACACCTTGGTATCTAAATTCAAATCGTAAGACGTATTCAGGCGATACAGCACATCATCGAAATCACGCTCACCTTCACCAGAACTGTAACCGGTTGGGCCTTCACCACAATAAATGCCGCAGGGCGGAAGCTGAACTGACTGGAATGCCCAAAACGTCTGGTCGAAATAACGCAAGCCACCAGTCACCTGCCAATCATCTGATATGTGATAGGTTAACTCACCAAATACCGCCCGATCTTCAAACTCGGTGGCTTGCACATTGCGGTAACCAAGATCTGAGGCGATGGGATTTACCATGGCGTAGAAGGTATCAACACCAAAAATGAAGTCATCGGCGGTTTCATCGTAGTCCTGGTCGGCGTAATACCCGCCAACTAGCCAATCGATGGTGTCAGTGGAACCGGCCAAACGCACTTCCTGGGTGAAAGTATCGGTTTTATATTGCTTTACACCCTGCACCACTTCTCGGGGAATACCGGCATAGAACTGCCAGAAGCCTTGATATGAGTAGCCATAGCTTTGGTCGTGCATGTTGTTTGCTTCATTAGACGTAAACGACGTCGCCGATGTGAGCATGGCGTCGCCTAATTCGTGTTCAATAACCAGCGATGTGATATCCACTTCCCGCTCGAACTCACCAATCATTTTCTCGCCGGTGTTGTAGCCTCCCAAGCCTTCAGAAGCCGCCGTCGAGCCTTTTACTTCATCTTTCTGATAAGCATAAGTAAGGGTAACGTCGGTCTCAGCAGATGGTGCCCAGCGCGCAGCGACTCGCGCCATGGTCACGTCAACTTCGTTAATATCATCACGTGAGTACACTTCGCCAGTAGGCTGACGGTTTTCGTCCAGGCCTTCAAGATAATCAGCATCGATGTAGCCGGCTTCGTGGATTTTGGCGACCACACCACGCACAGCGAATTCATCGGATAATGGCACGTTCAGTACAATATCGCCGTCGAAATCAGTACTGTCTGATTCTGCGTTTTGTGCCACTTTGCCGCTTACTTTGCCACTGAATTCGTCAAATTCAGGCTTGTTTGGAATGTAACGTAAGGTACCACTTAGCGAGCCTGAACCGTAGAGTGTAGACTGCGGGCCGCGTAGTACTTCCACACGATTAATATCGCGGATTTCCAGGTTAGCTGACATGGGCGTTTCACCCAGGTATACCGATACTGCAGGGTCAGTTTTAGAACCGAAGTTTTCAAACCCCGACGCGTTTGCGTTAATACCGCGAATAAAAATGCCGTTGGAAATACCGTTTTTACCGCGACCTACATCGTTTAATGTGAGGCCCGGAATGTTGCGGGCGAGAGTGGAGAAGTCTGTAATGCCATTTTCTTCCAGTGATTCACCGCCGTAAGCGGAGATGCTGTACGGCACTTCCTGAATAGTCGTTTCACGACGGGTTGCCGTTACACTGATCACTTCCAGGTTACTTTTCTCTTTTGCTTCCTGTTTCGCATCATCAGCAGCTGTCTGGGCCAGAGAACACAAAGGTAATCCTAGCAAGGCACAACCGATGGCGACATTCACTTTACTCAACTTCAACATTGTTGTTTCCCATTACACTCTTAAGTTTATAAATTCATTTTTTTATTTATTGCTCTTATGAAATTCATACTAGGGCCGCTGATTTTCACCATCAAACGATGAAAAGTTTTGCTGCCATTCCAAAATGTAATACCCCTGTCATATTGACGCGTCATAGGCTTTTGGGAGTGTTGACTACACCAGGTGAAGCGCGCTCAGCCTGCAAAAAGCAATGAGCGAGTAAAACTTCGTGATATGCTATTGGCCATCAAACAGGTATCGAACTGCCCCATTCCCCTCGCGACGGCGCAGTTTTAAAAGAAGATAAGGTGTTGTCTCGATGGCAAGAAAACTCCCCAGCATTACTTCTTTGCAGTGCTTTGATGAAGTGGCAAGGCACCTGAATATGACTTATGCAGGCGACACATTGCACCTTACGCAAAGTGCGGTGAGTCGGCAGATAAAAAACCTCGAAGCCTTCGTTGGCAGACCACTCTTTTATCGCCAGGACAACCAGCTGAGCTTGACGCCGGTGGGCGAACAATACGCCGAAGAAGTGCATAAGATCCTGAAACACCTGGATGCCGCGACCCAGAAAATCTCTTTGAACAACGTATCGAAAAAAGCGGTTGAATTAAAAGTGGTTACCGAGCCAACGTTCGCCATTGCCTGGCTGATGCCCCGGCTTACCGAGTTCTACCTGAACTATCCAGATATCGAAATTACACTGGGTACAGACTATGAAACGGTTACCCGAAATACCCGAAAATGTGATTTTGCGATTTTATGGGGGCATGGTGAATGGCCGCCTTATGCCTCTGAGCCCTATCGGAAAGATACGTACCTGGCAGTCAGTACGCCGCGTTACATGAAAGGTCGTCAGCCGGCCAGAACCATGCGGGATGTCACCCAGTTCAATTTTATTCACCAAAGTAGTACGCCCTCCACCAGCCATGAGTGGCTTAAGAAAGCAGGATTAACCGACCAGGAAATTTCGCAAATGGGTGGACAAAGCTTTGAGTATTTTATGTATTTACTGCAAGCCGTGAAAAGTCACCTCGGGGTATCTGTGTTTCCTGAATATCTGGTGAAAGATAGCTTGGCTTCCGGTGAACTTATTCTGGCTTGTTACGAAACCTTCGAGCCGGAGGAGTCCTTCTATCTGCTGTACCCGGAAGAGCGTAAGGAAGACTACGCCATCCGCCAATTTCGTAAATGGTTATTAACCCACAAAGACGATCGTTAATGAGCCCGTTGCCTACTGCCTTAGCTCCACAGGAATTGCATCGCCACTTGCCTGCCGTTATTCGTGAATTGGGCACAACCGCTTTCTGGTCTGCATTAAATGACTGGCTGTGCCGTTTTATTCCCGTAGATAGCGTATCGGTGATCGCCTATTCAGAGAACCAGCCACCAGTGCTGCTATTTGCAGTATTGACTGAACGTGAGCGGGATATTTTTTTCGCCCGCTTTATGGATGGTACCTACATTGCCAGCCCGTCGTACCGGGGAGTATTGGAAAATTTCACCGCCGGTGTATACCTGTGGCCGGAACTGATGCCGGACGATTTCCGCGAATCCGATTTATATAAATCTTATTATCAGGCTAGTCAGATTGAAGATCTCGCTTACGTGTTCTGTACACCCGCTCCAGGCTTGCATATCCAGCTAGGATTAGGTCGCCATCATCCCAATCCCCCATTCAGTGAAAACGACATTACGAATCTCTATGATCTGGAAACGTTGGTACTGGAATTAGTGAACAAGCATTGGCGACTGAATGGCGAGCAGGTTCCACACGACTCCAGGTCGTTATCAATACACGTTACCCAGCGCGTAAAAGAAGTATTAAACGGCTTTGGCGAGAACATTCTTACTGAAAGAGAGCGGGACATTGCCCGCTTGATCATTTCCGGCTATTCCTCACAAGCCGCCGCCGACAAACTGAATATATCACCAGGCACTGAGCGAGTTCACCGCGCCAAGGTATACGCCAAGCTGAATCTGCGCTCCAACTCCGAATTGTTTTCGCTGTTTCTGAGTCGGCTAACGGCGCTATCGGAGTGAGTTAGAGGCTTCTAGCAGGGCATCCCAATCGTCCGGCGGATTTCCGGAAGCCAGCATGTGAGCAAAAACCCGATAAGCATCGCTTTTGCTCTCATAAGCACGTTTACTTTTTTCGTCGTTAACCCAGACGTAGACAATAATTCGAGCGCGACTGTGATAACGAAAGAACAGTCGATACTGCTGAAAAAACTTAGCCCTAAACCAGTGCTTATTTTTTTCACCCAGGGTTTTACCCTGCCTAAACTCGGGGTTCGCTGGGTTAGATGGAATGATGTCGTAAATTAATTTATTAATCGCCGCAAGCCGCTTCGTTGCATGTTTGTTTTGATATTCGTCAGGATTTATTTGTTTTAGGCGGGTAACTTCAGTAATCAGCGATCGGTATTGTTCTTCAAATAGTGGATGCATACACAACTTCCATCCATTCACGTTGCAGGTGGAAGACTCGGCCAAGTTCAGTTGTCCTCTTCTTGCAGTGCAGAATCTAAATCGACCGGTATACCAGCAGTCAACGTCAGAGCCTGCCTTTGCAGATCCTCACTCAACGAGACCAGGTGCTCTGGACGATTCGCCATGTCACTTTCTAGAAAGGACAAGAACTTATCAAGTACAGGATCGTCGTTATGGTTTTCGACTTTCGAAATCATGACATTGCCATCGCCAAGGATCGTGTATTTAATTTTATCTCTTTTTGTCAGGTTAAGTGCCTTTCTGACAGGTGTTGGCACTGTGGTCTGGTAACGATCAGTCATAGTTGATTGAGACTCAATTGATAGCTTGCTCATTGTTCACCTGTTAGCTTTGCTTCTGCAATTTTGACTGAGCAAATAATAGCCCGCGGCCACAGGTAATGCAATTGCATTACATTAAAGTTATGCTTTCAGCTTATCCTCCAATGGAACGTATTCCGACTGTCCATAAGAACAGATATTTTCAGATTTGAAACTCATTCCTCACCCGCACTCTTATCCCTAATCTCCGGATAATCCTGCACACACTGTTCGAGTAATTCCAAAAACAGCTTTATCTTCTTGGGCTCTGCGGGTACTTCTTTGTGCACCACCGATTGCGAGAAGTGATACACATAGCGACTGGCAGATAGCACTTTGAACCTCCCCTCCTGTATATCATCTTCAATATGACTGTGTGGTAAATAGCCGATGTAACGCCCTGAAGCTATCAATGCTTTACGGGAATCGAACTGATAGGCCGTGGCGCCGGGGATCAGCTTTTTAACCTGTGCCCTGCCCGCCTGACTGATTTCCACGCCGGGTACCACCGCCTGATGATCCAATAAAATTTCATCAGTAATCTCTTTCTCTTCGGCAGTGAATAATGGATGGTGCTGACTGCAACACAGAAATATCTGTTCATCAAAAGCCGGCTTGTACCGAAGACCGGCCATGCGACGATAATCGGGAAACAGTCCCACATGGGCCTTGTCTTTCATCAGTGCCCGTTCGATATTTTCTATGCGATCGCCGTCAACGGTAAGCTTAAGTTCTGGTGCGCGCTCACTGATTTGCGCCACAATATCGGCCAATAACCGACTGCGGGTCTGGTCTAGAATATCCGAATGCAGGATCACCAGACTACCGCTCACCTGCTGACTGAGTTGGGATACCGAATTAGAAAAATCACTCAAAGCATCAAACAAAGTCAGTGACGCCAGATACACCTGACGACCATCTGGTGTAAGCACGAAACCACCTCGTCCGCGCTGGCACAATGTCAGGCGTAACCGGGTTTCGAGGTTATTCATATGAATGCTGATAGTCGAGCGTGCGAGCCCGAGTTCATCTTCTGCAGCAGCAAAACCACCATTTTCCACAACCGATTTAAAAACGTTTAACAGTTTTATGTCGTACTCAGTGATAACACGCCCAGCAATTTTCATAAGTTTAATATTTTCAAACTTTAGGTTTAATGTTTGGTATTTAACTTCTTTAAATCTGCTGCTTCAATAGAATCATGAAAAATAATCAGGTGATGATATGAAAGAACAAATTTCTGCACTTTTTCAATCTGGCTCATTTGTAGGTGGTCAATGGCTTAGCGGAGACAACACCTTTGCCGTGTATGACAAAGCCACCGGCGAGAAACTGGCCGACATCGCCGATGCGGGTGAAGCAGAAATGCAAACTGCGGTTCAGGCGGCGAAAGCCGCTTTTGAAAGCTGGTCTGCCATGCCAGCCATCGAGCGCAGCAAATTACTGCGAAACTGGTTTACCCTGATGACCGAGCGCAGCGACGAGCTGGCTGAATTAATGACCCTGGAACAGGGCAAGCCGCTTGCCGAATCCAAGGGAGAAATCGCCTATGGTGCGGGCTACGTTGAGTGGTTTGCTGAAGAGGCCCGCCGACTAGACGGTGATATATTGCCTGCTAACAGCGCCAGTCAACGCATTTATGTAAGCCGTCAGCCGGTAGGCGTTGTGGGTGCTGTTACACCTTGGAACTTTCCGAACGCGATGATCACCCGTAAGGCCGCCGCCGCATTGGCAGCAGGCTGTACCTTCGTGGTGAAACCAGCCAGCGAAACGCCATTATCGGCCCTGGCGCTAGGCACATTGGCAAAAGAAGCCGGTATTCCAGATGGCGTCATCAATATTGTTGCGGGAACCAATTCTAAAACCCTGGGGGGGGTACTAACCCAAAGCCCTGATGTGGCGAAGTTTTCTTTTACCGGTTCTACCAAAGTCGGAAAAATTCTTACCGCCGACTGTACCAGCACCATGAAACGGGTAAGTATGGAATTAGGTGGTAACGCGCCCTTTGTCGTTTTTGATGACGCCGATCTCGATGCAGCCGCCAGTGGCGCGATGGCCTCGAAGTTCCGTAACGCCGGACAAACCTGCGTGTGTGCGAACCGATTTATCGTTCACGAAGATGTGAAGGACGCGTTTGTCGACAAGCTGCTGGCAAAAATGGCCGACCTGAAAGTCGGCAACGGCATGGATGAAGGCGTAACGATTGGTCCGTTGATCAAAGAAGGCGCAGCAGAAAATGTACACCGCCTGGTGACATCGGCCATTGAACAGGGCGCGATCCTGAAAGTGGGTGGAGAGTGGAAAGCAGGCAGCTTTTATCCCCCCACGCTGCTGGATAATGTCAGCACCAACATGGACATTGTTAACGAAGAAATATTTGGTCCGGTAGTCACTATTATGACATTTAAAACCGATGACGAGGCCGCAAAGCTGGCAAACGACACTCCATTTGGTTTAGCCAGCTATTTTTATTCACAAAATATTAGTCGTATTCATCGGTTCTCCGACGCACTTCAGTTCGGCATGGTGGGCATTAATGAAGGTGCTATTTCTAACCCTGCCGCACCGTTTGGTGGTGTGAAGGAATCGGGCTACGGGCGCGAAGGTTCAAAATACGGGCTGGATGATTACTCATTTATTCAGTACCGGTGCTTAGGAGGAATTTAAATCATGTCAGTGAATGCTGAGCTGCACGCAAGAAGAAATGCCGCCATTGCCAATGGCCAGGGTACCCTTTATCCCGCCTACATCGAACGCGCAAAAAATGCGGAATTGTGGGATGTGGAAGGGAACCGCTTTATCGATTTCGGCGCGGGTATTGCCGTATGTAACACCGGTCACGCCCACCCTAAGTTGGTGAAAGCAGTTACGGAACAAATGGAAAAGTTTAGCCATACCTGTGTGATGGTGAACCCCTACGAGTCTGCCGTTTTACTGGCAGAAAAGTTAAATGCGGCAGCGCCTGGCGATTCACCGAAAAAATTAGCATTTATTACCACCGGGGCGGAAGCGGTAGAAAACACCATCAAAATCGCTCGTGCGTATACAGGTCGTCGCGGTGTGATTGCCTTTAACGGTGGTTTCCACGGTCGTACCAATCTAACTATGGGCCTTACCGGTAAGGTTACCCCTTACAAAGATAAATTCGGCCCGTTCCCGGGTGAAATTTATCACGTGCCGTTCCCAATCCCCATGCACGGCGTAAGCGAGCAGGATTCACTGAAGGCAATCAAGAATCTATTCAAAGTGGATATTGTGCCCAGCGATGTGGCAGCGTTAATCATCGAACCCATTCAGGGTGAAGGGGGTTTTTATGAAGCGTCACCGGCGTTTTTAAAGGCCCTGCGCGAACTGTGTGACGAACACGGTATCGTGATGATTTGTGATGAAATTCAGTCTGGTTTCGCCCGTACCGGCAAAATGTTCTGTACCGAATATGCAGGCATCGAACCGGACCTCATTACCATGGCAAAAGGTATCGCCGGTGGTGTGCCTCTGTCTGCAGTTGTGGGCAAACAACACATCATGGATGCTTCTCCGGTTGGTGGCTTAGGCGGCACCTACGGCGGTTCTCCACTGGCCACTGCCGCGGCGCTGGCCGTGCTGGAAGTTATCGAAGAAGAAAGTCTGATTGAACGAGCGCAGTTCATCGAAAGTCAGTTCCGCGAAACCTTGGGTAAGCTAGCAACGGAATTCCCACTGCTTGTTGGCGACATTCGCGGTAAAGGTGCCATGATGGCTATTGAATTGGTTGAAGACGGCGATGCGGACAAGCCCAACGTCGACCTGACTAAAGCCATTATCGGTGGCGCTATGGAACACGGCCTCATTTTGCTGGCCTGTGGTTTTTACGGCAACGTCATCCGTTTCCTGCCACCGCTGACCATCGACGATGCCACCCTGGCAGAAGGTCTAAACACCTTCTGTGACCTGTTCCGCAAGGCGGCAGCGAAGTAATCCGCTACCTGCAGGTGAAGGTATATTGACGACTTCACCCTATCAAGACTATCCGATGTAAATGCCGGTCAGCCCTGCTGCCGGCATTTTTTTCAGACCTGCAAATTGCCTGGAATTATTCTCAATATAGTACCTAGGCATTACGAGTCGATTAAGTTATAAACTGGTCAATTCGGGATCGTATGTCACATTGATGACTTTCAAATGGCCAGAGTAGCGGTTTCTTGAAAACACCACACGACCTTCATTCTCATACAGCCAGTCAGAGCGATGGGTATCTGTACCGTAGTAAAACGGTATCCAGGCTTTTCCAGTCTGATACATATTCGCATCATCAGGGTCACCGGCTAAATTACGCACCCGTGTATCACTCATTCCAAGTTCTATTTTTGACAATGGTGAGGTCTTAGGGATTGCGGCCATTCTCGCCAGCATTTCCTGCTCGGCTTTCTCTTTTTCTTCCGCGCTTACTTCTTCTTTAGCTACAGTATCGCCAGACTCACCGGTAGACATACATCCACCTAAAGTTACAGCTATTGCGAGCAAAGCAATATAGGGAGTGCGAGCAGATTTAGTTTTTGAATTCACTGTATTTCCTCCGTGAAAATTTTTGAGATATGTGCAGATAACAAGAACTTCCCTACCTATAATTATCTGCGTTTTTTACTATATTAGACAATTAGAGCAAAAAGCAAACTATCTTCAGTATATTCCCTCACCACTTTATTCATCACGCTCCAGCTCAAACCCTTCATCCAGCCAGCCGGTGACGCCGCCAATCATTTTCTTCACCGGCCGGCCCAACCGGGCCAGGCGTATAGCGGCCTTTTCCGTGGCGTTGCAGTGTGGGCCGGCGCAATACACCACAAAGCAGGTATCGTCAGGATAGTTTGCCAGTGTGGCTTCGTTGATGGTGGCATGGGGCATAAATACCGCGCCTTTCACGTAACCTTTCTTTGCAACTTCAACGGCCCGTACATCCAGCAGTACAAAATCGTGCAGGTCATTATTCAGCGCATAGTGCACATCCCAGCAGTCGGTCTCAAATCGCAGTAAATCCTGAAAATGACGCAGCGCTTCTTCACTGGGAGCCGGTTTTGGTCTGACAACATTTGAATACATGCATAATTCCTCTGAGTGATGGTTCAGTGAAGATTATTGCGCGTTTATAAAATCAACGTTATTGTCTAAATAGACACTTATCGTAACTTTCCGGACAAAACACCATGAACGATATCAGGGTGCTTATCTTACTGACTGAAAACCTGTCGCTGTTTGAATATGCCTGTGCCACCGAATTGTTTGCGCTGCCCCGGAATGAATTTACCCGCTGGTATCACACCGATACAGTGTCATTATCGGCCTCACGGTATGACGGGCTGGCAGGCAGTCAGCTAACTTGCAGGCAGGTTGATGCTCTGCCTGCGTGTGATTTGCTGATTATTCCTAACTTTCCGGTTACCACCGACCCGGTGCCTGAAGCATGGCTTCAGGCCGTCAGGCAACATCACGCGTCGGGCGGGCGCACCATCAGCTTCTGTTCCGGCTCTTTTTTACTGGCGGCTGCCGGACTACTCAACGGCCGTGTAGCCACGACCCACTGGCGCTATGCTGACGCGTTCAGACAGCGATTTCCTGAGATTACTTTTCGTGACGATATTCTTTATCACTATGACGGCCAGGTGGGCTGTTCCGCGGGCAGTGCGGCAGGCATCGATTTGGGCATAGAAATGATCAGGCAGGATTTTGGTCATGCGGCGGCGAATGTGGTCGCCCGCAGGCTGGTTTTACCGGCTCATCGCAGTGGCGGCCAGTCACAGTTTGTAGAGAAGCCGTTTTCTGTGGGGTCATCGGGTTTATCAAAAAGTCTGGAATGGGCACTTAAAAACCTGACTCACACGCTTTCGGTGGACGATATTGCCAGACGGGCAAACATGACCCGACGCACCTTTGACCGCCACTTCAGAAAGCACTTTAATGAAACACCACAAATGTGGCTAACCCGGCGCAAACTGGAAATTGCCCAGCAGTTGCTTGAAAACACGAACCTGAACATTGAGCAGATTGCCCGCCAGGCGGGCTATGAAAACAGCACCACCCTGCGGATTAATTTTAAGAAGTATGTGTCGGTGTCTCCCAGTGTATACCGCGAGCAGTTCGGCAGGATGTAAAGCAACAGCCAGTGGGCTGCTGCTTGGGTCTGGTTTTACTCTGGCGCTACACAGCTGTAGCTGTCGATAGCATTTGTGTCACCACCGTTATATTTCGCGTACGCAGGATAATCACAAAGCGGCATTTCCCTGCCCGGCATGGTCGGTGCCGTGGCAGGCATGAATGCAGGCTCCTGGCCTTTTTCCTTCCAGTTTTCCAACACAGTCAGCGGGTCAAAATCCTCAAAAGCAGGCCCGCCACCACAGTGGGTCATACCCGGCACCATGAAGAGTTTGGCGAAGTCTGTGCCGGTATCCTGCTGTGCCTGCTGATACCACTGCGCAATATCTTCAGCAGAGAAGATAGGATCGGCTACGCCCTGAAAAATCACCATTTTGCCGCCACGCTGGGTAAACGTGCTCAGAAACGTGTCATTGGCATCAAAATACCCGCCAACTTCTTCGATATTCTGCGCCATGCTGGCAAAATCAGGTTTCTCAGGCGTCTGCTGAGGCGGTGTCATGAACACAGCCCCGGTGGAGGGCACACTCAGTGTTTTATGCATCGCAGGGCGCTTATCACTGCCCAGTTTCCATGCACGCCAGCCATCAGCGTTAATACCCGGATCCCACGGCCAGCCGGTGTAGAGGCGGTTACCGTTCTCGTCGATGGCCCCGTTCATCACGGTTTTAAGTGTATCCAGTTTGGTGTCGGACAGCTTACCGCGTAATGCCTCAGGATCGAAATCGCAGGCAGAATAAGCGGCAACCACGCCGTCCTTCAGGCCATCGATGGCATCACACTGCTTCAGGATTTCCTTCGATACCTTATCGAGATCAGCCTGAGTCAATGCTTTTGACAATTCGCCACCCGGCGCGATTGCCTCAAACTTCGGCACTTCCCAGGTCGCGCCCACAGCGGCATGTGTCAGATGAAAGCCGGGATTCCCCGCCACCACGCCATCAAATTCCAGCGGAAAGCGCTGTGCAGCCATCATCGCTTCGCGACCACCATTGGAGCACCCCATAAAATACGACACCTTAGGTGACGCATCGTAGTAATTACGCAGAATCGTTTTCGCCGTTGTCGTTACCTTACCAATCGAGGCATAGCCAAGATCGAGACGGGCCTGCTGGTCGTGAGTAAAGTCCAGACTACGTCCGTTATGGCCGCCATCCATACTCACTACCGCGTAGCCGCGTTTGATAGCAGGTGTGGCTGTGCTGCCCGTACTCGGAATAGTGCCGATAGCAGGGGCGATGAACCCATCTACACCACCACCGCCCTGAAACAGGAATTTGCCGTTCCAGTCTTTCGGCAGTCGCATCTGAAAGTTAATCCCATAACGCCCGTCTACACCTTCACGGTCTTCAATTTTACCTTCGACCAGACAGTGCTCTCCCACATCAACAGCCTGTGGCGAACTGCCGGTCATCGCGCTCATCGGATCCGGCGGCAGAGTTTGTGCCTCCTGTAACGTCGCAGAAGTAATATCAACGTTATGCAGCTTCAGCTCAGTCAGTACCGAACACTCATCAGCCATGGCGGGCGCAGCCGCTATACCAGCCAGCGCCAGTGCGCTGTATAAGAAACTTTTTTTCACAGTCACTCCGTAAAGAAAAAAAGCGCCTTTCAGCGGGTGGCCTCAGGCGCGGGGGAATTATTTGAGATTTTCAGCAAAGAAGCTGTCGATGCGATCAAACGGAATTTTATCGTGTTGATCGTACAGGTCGCAGTGGACCAGGCCATCGAGGATCAGCTTCTCTTTAGGTTCAGCAGCCGCTTTGTAAGCATCGTCGGTGAAGTAGCGCGAGTGAGCTTTTTCTCCGGCAATTAACAGTACCGGGCGCGGTGCAATTTCGTTGATGTATGTCATCAACGGCATATTCATAAACGACAGTGCGGTAGTAGCCGTCCACTGTCCGTTTGAGTTAATCGAACGCGGATGGAAGCCACGGTCAGTTTTATAAAAATCAAAATAGCTGGCAACAAATTCCGGCTCATCACCATTCAGCGATGAAGGCAGGCCCTGCGGCGCCAGTGTCGGGGTACCGTTTTTCGCATCTTCCCAACGCTGTTCGCTCATTTGCGCCAGTGCGGCATCGCGCTCTTCCGGTTTCATGGAGTCGAAGTAGCCTTTCGACATCACCCGGGACATGTCATACATGCTGGTTGTTACGGTGGCCTTGATGCGTTTATCAACAGCGGCTGCATTCAGCGCCATTCCACCGAATCCGCAAATGCCCACCACACCGATTCGGTTGCGATCGACCTGCTCGAGTAAACCAAGGTAATCCACCGCAGCACTGAAATCCTCCGTATTGATTTCAGGGGAAGACACATTGCGGGGCTCGCCACCGCTCTCACCGGTATAAGACGGGTCGAATGCCAGCGTGATATAGCCGCGTTCTGCCAGCGTCTGCGCATACAGGCCCGAGGCCTGTTCTTTTACCGCACCGTACGGACCGCTGACAGCAATGGCTGACAGACCGCTTACAGCAGCACTTTTGGGGACATACAAATCCGCTACCAGGGTGATGCCATAGCGATTTTTGAAAGTCACTTTCTGGTGATTAACGTTGTTACTTTGCGGGAAAATTTTGTCCCATTCTTGCGATAGTTGCATCTTCGATTCCAATTTCTGATTATCGGCTTAAAAGCGCATCCATAACGGATACCGGCATGACATTTCTTCGTCCAGCCCTGCGCTCATCTGATGCCTGTATTTTCTCAGACACCGGCGGCTCCCCGTTACATAGAAAGTCTTTTTTTATTGCCTGATAGTCCGAATTAGCAAACTAACAAAAAATCGCTCCTCAGCGCACTTCAGATAATACTCTGCGCGAAGAGGAGCGATTGTGGCAGGCAGAATGTCAGCATATAACTGACATTTAGCCTAATTGACATGGCGCTTATTTCAGTGCATCACCGAAGAAGGACATGAGTTTGTCGAACGGAATTTTATTCGTGCGATCGTATAAACCCACGTGTCCGGCATCCGGGATCAGCAGCTTCTCTTTGGGCTCAGCCGCGAGCTCGTAAGCATCTTCGGTGAACTCCAGGGAGTGTGCATCTTCACCGGCAATGAACAACATCGGACGCGGAGAAATGGTATCGATGTCATTGAACGGATAGAAGTTCAGGAACTTCACGTTACTCGACAGCGTCGGATGCGTGGTGGTTGCTTCAGACACGCCGGTAGGCGTGTACTGACCACGCTCTGTGCGGTAGAAGTTATAAAACTCTTTACCTGCTGCCGGAGTATCACTGTCAATTTCATGGGGGCAACCGCCGGTATATTGCAGCTCTTCACCGTTAAATTCGGCAGTGCGCTGGGCAGACGCCTGTTTAATTGACTCTTTGCGGTCTTCCAGACTAATCGAATTACCGATACCTGTTCGGGTGGCCGCACCCATGTCATACATACTGACGGTTGCTACCGCTTTGATCCGCGAGTCGATTTTTGCTGCCGCAATCAGAAAGCCACCGCTACCGCAGATACCCACGCCGCCGATGCGGTCGCTGTCCACCAGCTCAAGGGAACTCAGGTAATCGACGCCGGCACTGAAGGTTTCAGCGTACATATCGCCGCTCACCGCGTTACGTGGCTCACCACCGCTCTGACCCCAGTAGGCCATATCCACCGCCAGGGTAATGAAGCCCTGCTCTGCCAGCTTGTTAGCATACAGTGTGGCGCTCTGCTCTTTTACCGCCCCCATAGGGTGACCAATAACAATGGCCGGGTATGTGGTGCCCGGCTTGGCATTTTTCGGTACACACAGGTTACCTGCAACCGCCATTTTATATTGATTGGTGAAACGCACACCTTTCATTTCCACACTGTCGCTGCGATAGAAATTATTGGCGTCGTCAGGAATTGTTTGATCAGATGTTGTCATAACGGTTCTCCATTCAATAGATTAGCTTTCCTGCAGCACGCCGGAACCCAGGTTCATGGCCGCGCTGCATAGTCATCATGGTTACGGAGACCCGACGGAAAAGCGATTACCTGAATAATCGAATGCTGTTGTGAATCAGATTCATTGATCCGTCTGCGCAGACTCTTCCACTTTCATTTTGCCTGAGGCAAAGAACGCGATGGTGGCAAATACCAGTCCCAGTGCCACATAGCCTACACAAATCTGAAACACCGAATAGTGGATCGCGGCCCAGCTTGCAGCCATGGCGGGAAATACAGCGCCTGAATAGGAAATCACAAAGATCGTCGCCAACAAGGTGGCCCGGTGATCTTTAGCAATGCCGCTCAGCAGCGCTTTAACACATGCGGTAGTAGCAATGCCCTGCGCAATCCCCACAAACAGGCTTGAGACCAGAAACACGATGAGGTTTGAACTGGTGAGTGCAGCGATGATCGACAAGACGGCAATCACATACATCACCATGCCGACTTTAACTGCAACCCGTGGCGATATTTTTCCACCCAAAGGGCCGCCGAGAGGCGTCAGACACATCACCGACGAGAACGCCAGAGCCGAGGCAATGGCGCTGGTGGTACCCAGTTCCTCGGCCACAATCGATGGGCCAAATGCCTGATAAAAGCCGCCAATTGACCAGGTAGCCACCAGCACGCCCACCGCAGTAGTCATGCCCCAGCCACGGCCTTCCGGGACAAACAGTTTGGGTTTCAGCGAACCCAGCACACCAGGCTGACGCTGGCGGGTTTCCGGACCAAACGCCAGGATAAGCGAACAAATCAGCATCAGCGCGAAGATAATTTCGAAGATCAGGGTTTTCGGAGCCGGCCCCCAGGTTGCCAGTGCGCCACTGGAAATGGCACCAAGCGGGATCCCCATCATCGGAGAGGTGCTGGTTACTGACGCCACCAGCCAGCGGGGTTGCTTCTCCCCGGTGTCTACCACGTAGGTAGCAATGCTGCTTGAAGCAATGCCACAGGCAAAGCCCTGAAACATCCGCGCAATAAATAACAGCGGCGTGCCTTCAATATTAATCAGGCTGGTGCAGGATATCATTGCACATAGCCCGGTAAGGATAATCATCGGTTTCCTCCCCACGTGATTTGAAACACGTCCGAACACCAGCAAGGCCGTTGCAGCTGCGAGAAAATAAGCCAGTGAAACCGTGCCAAGATCGGCGTGCGTAACCCCATAGTCCTCGCGGTAAATATTGAATACAGAAATGGGGGCCCCGGCAGTGGCAAAGGTGAGGATATACATCAGTGAGGCAGTGAAAAAGGCAGTGTTGTTCGAGACTTTCAACGTAGCAAACTCCGGCAGGCAGGAAATTAAAAAGACAAAAAGCCTCCGCTTGCAGCGCAGCGGAGGCATTTGAGGTCAGGACGCAGATACAGCCCGGGCAGAGTGCAACCGCCCGGTTTATACCGTTTGCTTCACATAAGATTAAAAGGTAGCCGCATCAATCACATAGCGATAACGTGCATCTTTGTTCACTACGTTTTCCCACGCTTCGTAAACCTCTGCGCCCTTCGATACGGAAATTTTTATTGCCAGATGACCGAGACCGCCAATACCTGCGATGCCGACTTTGGTACCCGGCTTAAGATCGAATTTCATCAGCGGAGAATAGGTGGTGATACCGGCACACATCAGTGGCGCCGCTTCTTCAAAACTGACGTCTTCTGGTACCGTCATCACGAAGTTTTCTTCAACAACGATACGATTTGAGTAACCGCCCTGGGAGATTCCGGTCGGTGAACGTTCGTCCGGATAACCATAGGTAAAAATGGTACCCGGCAGGTATTGCTCTTCTTTGCCTTCAGTTTCCTTGTAATGATTACCAACCATGCAACCTACACCCGCTCGGTCGCCCGGCTTGAATTTGGTCACGTTTTTACCAACCGCTGTCACCACACCAACGATTTCGTGACCCGGTACCTGGGGATACTGCTGTTTGCCCCAGTGGCCTTTTTCCTGGTGAATGTCAGAATGACAAATACTGGCATATTTAATGTCAATTAAGACATCGTTATCACCCACCGGACGACGCTCAAACTTCCATGGCTTCAGTTTGCCACTTTCGTCAAATGCCGCATAACCTTTCGCCGGTACGTTTTTGTTTTCTTCACCTGCAGCCGCAAATACGCTTGATGAACCCGCCATGGCAGCACCGACACCCACTGCACTTGATAACTTAACAAAATGACGTCTTGATTCCTGGCACATAATTAACTCCTTAGCGTTGATAAGAAACTTGGCTTAGATTGCTATTATCCCGCAGTCAGGGCGATGATTAATTACACAGAGATGTGATTTTATTGCCTGATACTACGAATTTCCGGTGAAATGACTCATGGTTAGCAAATGCGCAAAATGCGCCAAGGGTTCAGGCAAATATCAGGAAGCAACATTTTGTTAACTTGCTAATCTAATCGGGTTAACGATAAAAGGGTTTCATACTATGCCTACATCCCACACCTACGTATCACTCTCTGTTAAAGAGAAGTTCGGCTACGGGCTGGGCGACTTTGCTTCGAACCTGTCGTTTGGTTTCGTATCCTTGTTCCTGCTGTTCTTCTATACCGACGTGTATGGCATCACAGCGGCTGAAGCCAGCCTGATTTTTGTGATTGCCCGGGTAATTGATGCCATATTCAATCTTGCCGTAGGTGTGGTGGTGGACAAAACCCACACACGCTGGGGCAAAATGCGTCCGTACCTGCTATTCGGCGCCGTCCCTCTGGGCGCACTCACTGTACTCTGTTTTGTCACGATGGCCGGGTCGTTCAGGTTCGGCTTTGCGTTATTAACTTACACCCTGTATTGCCTGGCTTATACTACGGTGAATACCCCCTACTCAGCCCTTACTAATACGCTCACTCAGAATGAAAAGTCCCGTGCATCGCTGTCGGTGTACCGGTTCGCGCTGGCCAGTATTGGCTATCTGGTGGTGTCTACCACTGCCGGCCCTGTGGTTGAACTGTTCGACAGTCCGCAAACCGGCTATACCGCGGCAGTAGTGTTTTATTCGATACTGGCAGCGGTCGCCTTTCTGATGTGTTTCTGCATGACCTACGAACGGGTGAATTCTGCCGCCTCGACGACCAGCATGGGCTGGCGTCAGGTGCTGCGGGTTATTTTCCGCAACGGGCCGCTGCTCAACGTGTCATTGTATACGGCGCTGTTTTACATTGCTTACACGGTGTGGATGGCAATTGCCGTGTACTTCATCCGATATGTCATTGGTGATGCGGGTTTCAGCACCGCGTTTTTCATGATTCAGACCGCGGCATACACGTCCGGGGTTATCCTCTCCGCCCCGCTGATTGCGAAATTAGGTAAGAAGGCCGCCACGCAGATTGCACTGTCTTTCGGCATGTGCGGCCTGCTGCTGCAGTATTTCTTCGCCGACGGTAACCTGATCATCATCATGATTGGTGTATGCAGTTTCAGCCTGACCCTGGGCGCAGGCTTCGTGACCATGTGGTCGATGGTGCCGGATACCGTGGAATATGCAGAGTGGCATCATGAGTCCCGGGCAGAAGGCGTTATCTACGGGTTCTATAATTTTGTTACCAAGATTGCGATGGCGCTTGGCGGTGGCTGTGCCGGACTGCTGCTCGACATGTTTGACTACTCTTCTGAAGCGGTTTCAGAGACCGCGCTGGAAGGGATTAATTTCGCCGTAACCCTGTTTCCGGCCATTCTGTTCGGTTTATGCATTGTGGTTGTCACCCGCTATAAACTGAATGAAACCGCCTACCGCGATTTACTCGCCAACATCCGCCAGCGTTCACTGCAAGGAGAATGATTATGTCATCAGAATATCAGGCGTTTTTCTCTACCATGACCATCGATGATAAAGTCGCTCTGCTGACAGGTAACGGCTTGTGGAAAACCGCTTCGCTGCCACACCACGGCATCGACAGCATCAAGATGACCGACGGCACCTACGGTGTGCGCTACAGCCCGGACCAGATTGATAATGACGGCAACTGGAGCATCGCCGACTTCCTCGGCGTGGTGAATCAGTCTGCCGATCAGCAAAGCGATAAAAAGGGGAGCGAGGCCCTGTTCGGTCGTACCCTGCCCGCCACCTGTTTTCCTAACGGCTCCTCGCTGGCCTGTAGCTGGGATGTGGAACTGGCAGAGAAAATGGGGCAGGCGCTGGCCCACGAATGTCAGGCCCTTGGCATCAGCATGCTGTTGGGGCCGGGTATTAATATTCGCCGCACACCGCTATCAGGTCGTGGCTATGAATACTATTCAGAGGATCCGCTGTTGTCCGGCGATCTCGCAGCCGCCGTTATCAATGGTCTGCAGAAAGAAGGCGTTGCTGCCAGCCTGAAACACTTCGCCTGTAACAATTCCGAATACCGACGCACCGAGATGGACTCAGTGGTGGATGAACGTGCGCTGCACGAAATCTATCTTTCCGGGTTCAAACGGGCTATCGACAAAGCTAATCCGTGGACGGTGATGTCCTCTTACAACCGCCTTAATGGTGAGCAAACCTCCCAGCATCACTGGCTGCTAACAGAAGTTCTACGTGAACAATGGGGCTACGACGGACTGGTGATATCCGACTGGTACGGCGTGAAAGACCGCCCGGCCTCTCTGCTGGCGGGTAATGATCTGGCCATGCCGGAAGTTCAGCGGGACAAGCAGGAACTGAAAAACGCTATCATTAATGGCCGTGTTCCCATGTCTTTGGTAGACAACGCCTGTGAACGGATGCTGCGGTTCCTGCTGCGGGTCTCTAATCCGGTGAAACGTGACAGCATTGACGTGCAAACTCACCACCAGCTAGCCCAGCAGATCGCGGAAGAATCCGTCGTATTACTCAAAAATGACGATGATATTCTGCCCGTTTGTCAGAGCTGGGTTAAATCCATCGCTGTCATTGGTGACGGCGCACAGCGTCCGGTGATTCAGGGTTCTGGCTGTGCTACCACCGTCCCCAGCATGCTGGATACGCCACTGGATGAAATTATCGAGCTGGCCGGCGACAAGTTTGATGTCAGTTACGCCCGCGGCACTGCTGAAAGCGGCGAGTTGTGCGAGCAGGAACAGCAAAAAGCGGTAGATGCCGCCCGCAACGCCGATCTGGTGGTGCTGTTTATGAACACGGTGGTCGGTGAGGACGGCGAAAATGGCGATCGCAAAGATTTATCGGTCATCGAATCTCACATCACACTTCTGTCGGCCCTGAACGCAGTAAACTCTCACATTGTGGTAGTGCTGTCGAACTCCGATGCTGTCGTTATGCCTTGGCTGGATAACTGTAAGGGCCTGCTGGAAACTTTCTTCGCTGGTCAGGGGTTTGGTCGTGCCGTGGCCAGGCTATTATTCGGTGAAGCCAACCCTTCCGGCAAACTGACCACCACACTGCCCAATACTCTGGAAGAAACACCGGCTTATCTGACCTACCCTGGCGATGGTCTGCGCCATCACTATGCTGAAGGTATTTATGTGGGCTACCGCTATTACGATAAACGTAACATGCAGCCGCTGTTTCCTTTCGGCTATGGTCTTAGCTACACCCGCTTCCGTTACGACAGTGTAAGTCTGGACAAACAGGAGCTGGAGTCAGGAGGCGTGATAAAAGTTAGCGTCACACTGACGAATTCCGGCAGACTGGCCGGCAAAGAAATTGTTCAGCTGTATGTAACGCTGCCACAGCACGACCTGCAACATCCGCCGCTGGCCCTCAAGGGCTTTGCAAAAATATCACTGCAGCCCGGTGAAACCGGCACTGTGATTATTCCTTTACACGCCGATGACCTGCTGGCCTGGCATCCGGCTCTTCAGCAGTGGATCCTGTCAGCCGGCGAGTACATTGTTCATGCAGGCGGTCATTCCCGTGATCTGCCACTAACAGAAACGGTTACCGTGAAAACGCAGAACTATACGCCCCCCCTGCAGGAGGACAGCTCGCTGGTGCAGATCATTGAAAATGAAATCGCGTTTGAAAAAATCGTCTCGTTAGTTGCAGAGAAAAGTGAGCTCGATGCCGCTATAATCAAAACACGACTAACAAAAATTGCGCCGGAATTATTCTGTGGTGTGTTCATTGCACTAACAGAATTTCTGGGGGTAAATGTGAGCAGGCAGGAATTGCGTGCCGCGCTCATTCCGGATAATAATTCCTGATGTTCAGTGCCGGACAGGCAGACCCGGGGAAATAGCTCCGGGCCCGGCATACGTTCCTGCCCCCTGCGACATAGAGTGACAAGATTATGCAGCCTTTTAATTCGATATCGCAGGATTTCACTTCCACCGGTAACCTTCCCACTGTCTGTGAACTGGTTACCTTCGACTCAGCGTTTCTGAATGTATTCGCTGCCGAGGTGAACTATTGTCCGCCTCACTGGCACCCGGCACCGGAATTACTCTACGTGCTGAAAGGGGGCTTCTGTCTTATTGTTAACGAACAGGAGATTATCCTGAACAAGGGCGACTTCCTGTTTGTCGGCGCTGATACTATCCACTCACTGGAATTCAGACAGCCCGGGAGTACCGTGCTGACCTGGCAGTTTCAGCCTGATTTATTCGCCAGCAGCGCGTTGCTGCATCAGCGGTTTGCCCATTTTGCAGCCAGTCACAAACAGCGGAACGTTCTGCGTGATGTGTCGGAAGCGCATCTGGCCTTGCTCACCGAACCTGCCACGTCGCCGTTTCATCAGCAGGCCGGGCTATTTAATCTGCTGGGCATGCTTGATACGTTCATCGACGCACCGGTTGAAGCGATGAATACCGCTGCCGGTAAGCAACAAGTCGTGATCCGTGACAGTATCAGCTATATCAATAATCATTTTGAGGAATCACTGAGCATTGCTGATCTCGCAGAACAGGCGCATCTCAGCTACTTTCACTATTCCCGGTTGTTTAAGAAAATAAGCGGTTATACGCCCTCTGATTATCTGATGATGGTACGTGTAAACAAAGCGAAGTCGCTGCTGAAGAACATGCACAAGCCGATTACCGATATCGCGTTAGAATGCGGCTTTGCCGAACACAAATCCATGATTGCGGCGTTTAAAAAACATATCGGTCACACCCCCACGGAATACCGCAAAGTGTACTACGCTAATTTTGACTGGCGGGCCGCCGACGCCAGAGTAAGCAGCCATGAAAATAAACCGGTGCCGCTGCTCAGGGCACTGGATATGCTGAAGGCTGGCTGAGTCTAGTCTTCCAGCAGCTGTGCACCCGTTCCCTGTTTCCCGAGCACATCATCCGGGTTTCGTAACGGGCAATCTTTCAGTGACAGACACCCGCAACCAATACAACCGGCCATTTCATCCCTCAGTTGCTCCAGCCGGTGGATCCGCTCATTCAGCAGCGCATGCCATTCGGCGCTGAGTACTTCCCATTCAGCCACGCTGACCGGGCCATTGGGCAATTTGTCCAGGTGCGCCTTAATCTGCTTCAGCGGAATACCGGTGCGCTTTGCAATATTGATCATTGCCACCCTACGCAACACGCTGCGGTCGTAGCGGCGCTGATTACCGGCGGTACGCCAGCTTTTAATAAGCCCCTGCTGTTCGTAAAAATGCAGTGTCGACACGGCTACACCGGCACGCTTTGCCACCTCGCCCACAGTTAAATTTTTATTCATGTTTATCCTGCAAAAACCTGTTGACCTCAACATTACTTGAGGTCTTAGTATAGCCGCCAACGCTGTTAAGCAAAGAAAAAAATAGTTTTAACACACTCGAGGAACAGACATGAGCAGTAACGTCATTATTACACTTACCATTGTCAGGGAGACACGATATGGCTTCTAAAATTAAGGGACTTGTCATTACTGCAGCGGTGCTGGCATTACTGCTCGGCGGACTCTACTTCTGGCGACAGGCTGCGCAACCACAGGGCGGCGGCTGGCAACAACAGGCCGTGCCGGTAGAAGCCATTACGGTACAGCCGCAGCCGGTAACCGATACCATTACAGTAGTCGGCGAACTGCGCGCCATTCACGAAGTCATGCTGGCGCCTGAAGTGGCCGGTCGTGTCACCGCCATTAATTTCAACTCAGGCGATGAGACAGAGGCCGGCACGACACTGGTGAAACTGTTCAGCGGTGAAGAAAAAGCCGCCCTGCAAGCCGCCCAAGCCAGCCTGCAACTTACTGAAACCCAGTTACAGCGCACCCGCGAACTGGCCCCGCTGGGTGCTGAATCAAAAGAATTGCTTAACCAGCGCGTAGCAGAGTTCGAACAGGCCAGTGCGAGTGTGGAACAGGCTCAGGTACGACTGAAACTGAAGTCGGTTAATGCACCGTTTGCCGGTACCCTGGGGATCCGTCAAATCAACGAAGGCCAGTACCTGAATCCCGGCGACGAGATCGTCAGCCTCACCGATTTGTCCACCCTGTATGTGGATTTTGCGGTTCCCCAGCAACAGCTTGCGCTGCTTAAAACCGGTGCAATGGTAAAGGTCTCAGCCGATGCCTACGCGGATAACACCTTCACTGCCACTCTCGACACCATCGATCCGCAGCTGGACCCACAAACCAGGAATGTGAAGGTACGCGCCACACTGCGTAACGATGAAAAATTACTGCGCCCCTCCATGTACGTGGAAGCCAGCATTGATGCCGGTGCTGAATCTGATGCCATCGTACTGCCCGTTACAGCGGTAATGTACACCGCGCAGGGTAACAGCGTAGCGGTGGTCAGAGGCGATAACGCCACACAAAACGGCAATATCGAATTTGTCGGCGTAAAAACAGGCCGCCGCATTGGTAATGAGGTGATCATCGAGTCCGGCTTAAATGCAGGCGACGTGGTCGTTACCGCCGGACAGAACCGGCTGCAGCCACAGGCTCCGGTCACCGTGGTTCCGGCTCAGGAGCACTGATTATGGCCTTCACTGATGTATTCATTAAGCGCCCTACGCTGGCAGTTGTGATCAGTTTACTGATCCTGCTGATCGGGGTCAGCGCGTTCTATAATCTGCAAATCCGCCAGTATCCGAAAATGGAGAGTGCGACCATCACCATCGACACGTCCTTACCCGGGGCGACCCAGGAAATGATGCAGGGTTTCGTAACCCAACCCATTGCACAAGCAATCGCCACCGCCAGTGGAATTGAATATCTGTCGTCAACGTCCCGTCAGGGCAGCAGCCACATTTCAGCCAAGCTGGTACTGAATGCCGATGCTGACCGCTCAATGACTGAGATCCTTGCCAAGGTACAAACCGTTAAATACAAGCTGCCGGAAGGGGTCACCGACCCGGTGATCAACAAAATTACTGATGGCGCATCCGCTATCCAGTACGTGGCGTTTACCAGCGACCAGCAGTCAGCGTCGGAAATTGCGGATTTTGCGACCCGGGTAGCACAGCCCCTCGTTACGGCGGTGCCTGGTGTGGCGTCTGCGGCTATTGCCGGCGGCGCGCCGCTGGCTATGCGTATCTGGGTTGACCCGGTGAAGCTGGCAGGCAGAAACCTCAGCCCGTCTGATATCGCCACCGCGCTGCAGCAAAACAATGTGCAGGCGGCACCGGGCCAGCTGAAAGGCGGTGGTACCACGGTCAATATTACCGCCAATACCGACCTCACCAGCGTAGAGGCATTCCGCAACATGATTATCCGCGAATCGGGTAACGATGTGGTGCGTCTGAAAGACATCGCTACCGTGGAAATCGGCGGGCAGAATACCAACAGCGTCGCGCTGAGTTCAGGCAAACGTTCTGTATTTATGACCATCTCCCCGACCCCGGACGGCAACCCGCTGGAAATCGTGGCTAGCGTGAAGGCGTTGATTGAAGACATACAGAAAGTCGCCCCACCGGGCATGGTCATCACCAACCAGTTTGATGTGGCGCACTTTGTTGATGCCTCTATCGAAGAAGTTCAGCACACCCTGATTGAAGCTATCGCAATTGTCATCGTCGTGATATTTCTGTTCCTGGGCACCTTCCGTGCGGTCACTATTCCGGTAGTGACCATACCGCTGTCGCTGCTGGGAACGGCAGCGCTGATGGTCATGTTCGGCTTCTCCCTGAACCTGCTCACCCTGCTGGCAATGGTACTGGCCATTGGTCTGGTAGTGGACGATGCCATCGTGGTGGTAGAAAACATTCACCGCCATATTGAGGAAGGACATTCGCCGTTTCAGGCCGCGCTCATCGGTACCCGTGAAATTATCGGCCCGGTCATTGCCATGACGATTACGCTGGCAGCCGTTTACGCCCCCATTGGCATGATGGGCGGCCTCACCGGCGCACTGTTCAAAGAGTTTGCCTTCACGCTGGCAGCATCGGTGGTGGTCTCTGGCGTTATCGCCCTGACCCTGTCGCCCATGATGAGTAGCCAGTTACTGGACTCCAAACTGACTGAATCGAAAATGGCCCAGCGCGTTGAACACACCATGGAAAGCCTAACTAACGGCTACACCCGCCTGCTCGACAGTACACTGGTGAACCGCCCGGCTGTACTGCTGGTTGGCGTGGCCATTCTGGCCACCATCGTGGTGTTCTTCATGAGTGCTAAACGGGAACTCGCGCCCCAGGAAGACATGGGTTATGTGTTCGTGCAGACCAAGGCGCCCCAGCATGTGAGCGTGGATTACACCGAGAAGTACAGTGCCGCGGTGGCCTCGCAGTTCACGGAGCTGCCGGAATTTGAGAACAGCTTTTTCGCAGTCGGTCTGGAAACCGAGAATGTGGGCTTTGGCGGGGTAATCCTCAATGAATGGAGTGAGCGTACCCGCACCGCCGACGACATTCAGGGCGAACTGATGGGCCGTACTGCAGGTATCACCGGGGTGTATTCCTCCGTGTTCCAGGACAGTCCGCTGCCCGCCAGCACAGGCGGACTGCCATTCCAGATGGTTGTGCGTTCGCCGGACGACTTTAGCAGTCTGTTCCAGACCTTACAGGGCCTGAAAGGCGCGGCATGGGGCAGCGGTTTGTTTGCCTTTGTGGATAGCGATCTGGCTTTCGACAGCCCGCAGGCACACATTACCGTGGATAAAGACAAAGCAGGACAGCTCGGCGTCAGCATGACTGAAATTGCGAATGCGCTGGCGGTGCTGGTCGGTGAAAACTACGTCAATCGCTTCAACTGGTTTGATCGCTCCTACGATGTCATCGTGCAGGCAAATCAGCAGGATCGTCTGACCGTAGAAGATCTGGGGGAAATTTATGTACGTGCCAACACTGGCCGCCTGATTGCCCTTTCGACGTTCATCGACGTGGATATGCGTTCACAGGCGAATCAGCTGCCCCAGTTTAATCAGATGAATTCTGCCACGGTTTCAGGTGTACTCCTGCCCGGCGTGACCATGGGACAGGCGGTGGACTTTATGCGTCAGCAACCGCTGCCGGATAATGTCACCATCGACTGGCTGTCGAACAGCCGCCAGTTCGTGCAGGAAGGGAACAGGCTGACCGTCTCTTTCATCTTTGCACTGATTGTTATCTTTCTAGTACTGGCCGCGCAGTTCAACAGCTTTCGCGATCCGCTGGTTATTCTGATCACCGTACCACTGGCAATTTGCGGCGCACTGGCCCCGCTGTATCTGAGCTTTACCACACTGAACATCTACACCCAGATTGGTCTGGTCACCCTGATAGGGCTGATCTCAAAACACGGGATCCTGATGGTGAGTTTTGCTAACGATATGCAACAGCACGACGGTGTCAGCAAGCTCGAGGCGATCCGCCATTCAGCGGCTGTGCGGATGCGTCCGGTACTGATGACCACTGCCGCCATGGTGGCAGGCCTTATTCCGCTGCTGTTTGCTGCCGGAGCCGGCGCTTCCAGCCGCTTCGCGCTGGGCATTGTGGTGGTGATGGGCATGCTGGTAGGCACCTTCTTCACCCTGTTCGTGCTGCCAACACTTTACGTGCTCATTGCCGGAGACCACCGCGAGAAACCGCAGGATGATACCTCCCCTGCACACAAGGAGCTGGCCCATGACTAAATCGCTTACCGCGCTTGCCATCGCATTGAGCCTTACCGGTTGCAGCAGTATGACCCGGGTGGAAACACCCGAAGTCAGTGCGCCGGCTCCGGCCACATTTGAAACCACCGACAGCGCCTTCAGCAATGCTGCCACACCAGTAAAATGGTGGACACTGTATGAAGACGACACCCTGAATCAACTGGTTGAACAGGCTGTTGCCGCCAACCGTGATTTGCGCGTCGCCAGCGCCAACCTGAAACGTGCCCGGGCGATATTTGAGGAATCTGACAGTCGCCGTTTACCGTCCACATCGGTGGATGCCTCGCTGGCTTATGGTGACAGCATTCCAATGACGGGCATGCCCACGGGCACCCGACAATGGTCTGATACCGGCAGTTTCAGTGTTAGCTGGGAAACCGATCTGTTTGGGCGGGTCTCTCATGCTATTGAAGCCGCCGAGGCAGACATCGCTGTACAACAGGCTCTGCGAGACGGCGTCGCATTACAGGTTGCCTCAGAAACGGTTGAAGCTTATCTGCTCGCCTGCACACTGGCGGAAAGTAAGAAGGTGGCTGAAAATTCACGTGACGTTACCCGCTCCCAGCTAGAGCTCGCTGAAAAAATTCAGCAGGCCGGTGCGGCAACGCGGGCAGAGACGGAAAGCGCCAGAGCGGCCGTGATGGTAGCGGAAGCTGAGATCCCGGCACTGGACGCAGGGCGTCAGGCTCAGCTGTTCCGTCTGGCAGCACTGCTTGGCACGACCCGCAGCCAGTTACCGGATAGCTTGGATGATTGCACGGCGTCACCGCAAATTGCTGGTATCACACCGGTGGGGAATGTGGCTGATATGCTCAGACGCCGGCCGGATCTGCGCGAAGCCGAACAGCAACTTCGCAGCGCCACGGCATTGAACAGCCTGGCAGTCGCTGAGCTTTATCCCAGCATTTCGCTGGGCGGCAGCCTGAATTACTTCGACAGCCATCAGTCCGCGGTGTCGGACAACTGGTCGTTTTCAGTGGGTCCGCTGATATCCTGGCAGTTCCCGAACCAGCAGGCAGGACGCGCCCGGGTGCGTCAGGCACAGGCCACGGTGGAGGCTTCGGTTGCCGCATTTGAAGGCAGCATTATCAAAGCGCTGCAGGAAGTGGAAACGTCACTGACACGGGTGACTTCATTCGACCAGCGCGTGGATGCGTTGGAACAGGCGGCAGACCACGCTGAACTGGCTTACAAGCTCACTAACCTGAGTAAAATCGCTGGTGCCAGTTCATACCGGGATGTGCTGGAAACTCAGCGGGACTGGCTGCTGGCGAGGCAAGCCTTTCTGAATGCCAGACAGCAACAGGTGGCACAACGAGTCACCCTATTCAAGGCATTAGGCGGCGGTTGGGAAGCTCTTCCGCTGACTGCCAGTCAGGACAATTCAGCCAGCCCGACGCAACAGCCTTGAGCGCTGAGATAAGCCCTGGGCGCAGGTGTAAGCCCTGAGCCTGGCCAATAAAAAAGCCCGGTCTCGCTTCACAGCGGGCCGGGCTTTCGCTTACTTGTCAGTATATGCGTGTAAGCTTTTACTTGTCACAGGAAACCACACGCGCTGAATCATACTTTTAAAGCTTAGTCGTTAGTTACCGGAGTTTCCAGAAACTGTTCGTCAGTAACGGGTTCCATCCAGTCTACCGGACTGCCGTCTTTTGCTTCATTCACGGCCACGTGCTGCATCGACGTTTTGTCGGTGGCTCCGTGCCAGTGGCGACGACCGCAGTTACACCAGATAATATCGCCCTCGCGGATTTCCCGCTTCGGTCCACCTTCACACTGATGCCAGCCTACGCCGTGGGTGACAACCAGCGTCTGGCCCAGTGGATGGGTGTGCCAGTTGGTGCGCGCACCGACCGAGAAATTAATGATGCCGACACCGACCCGGGAAGGCTCAGGCGCACTGAACAGGCCGGAAATATGTACTTTACCGGTAAAGTTCTCATTGCCGCCATCAATCGCTTTGAATTCGCTGGCACGGATAATTATCATATCCTGATTTATTAAATCTTCGCTCATAAATCGTGTCCCCTTGATGCTGCAGATTCGACGGGCATCGTTGCTGCCCGGCGAATTGATAAATTATTTCTCGTTACGTTTTTCAAAGATGTCTTTGAAAACCGATAACGCTGAAAACGCCTTTGGCCAGCCGCTGTAGAATGCCAGCTGAGTCAGCACTTCACCGGCTTCTTCCTGGGTCAGACCATTGTCCATGGCTTTGTTCAGGTGGAAATTAACCTGCTCAACCTGGCCGGTAGCAACCAGTGCAGACACCGTTGCCAGGCTGCGGTCGCGGGGCTCAAGACCAGGGCGTAACCATAAGTCACGGAACAGCGCGTCGGTAGTGAACTGCACGGTGCCTGGCGAGACATCACCGTAGTTATCTTCCACCATATTGGCCCGTTGCTTTTCCTGCTCCCAGTTGATGGGCAAGAGGTCTAATTCGGACGATGGCAATTGCTTCGCTTTGATTTTGCGCTCAGCATAAACCGGCCCGATAGCTGCAATGGCCGCCTTGGCGTTAGCAAACCCGGTATAAAACGCGAGGTGATTTATAATTTCAGCAATTTCTTCAGGCGAAACATCGCTGTCCAGCGCTTTGCCTACAATCTCAGGCATAGCGTCTAGCTGGCCACGGGCAATCAGACCGGAAAGGGTCACGATGCTGCGGTCACGGGAGGACAGCGCCTTGCGCTTCCAGAGATCATTGCCGATAACGTTATCAAGGTTTCGCTGCACCTGAGGCGCAACGATTTCTGCATAATTAGACTGTGTCACTGTAGTTTGTCCTGTTGCATAAAATGAAAGTGAAAATAACGTCGCCAGCGCGGTCAGCGCTGCCGGCTTACGAACCTTGTTCAAACCAGAAAGCGTCATATTCCGCTCCTTATTTTTCGTACTGTTCGTCAGTGACTTTTTCCATCCATTCGACGTTCTTGCCGTCTTCGAACATTTGTACCGCCAGGTGGGTCAACATGGTGCTTTCAGTCGCGCCGTGCCAGTGCTTCACGCCTGGTGGCGTCCAGATTACATCACCGGGTTTGATTGTCTGCTTGGACTTGCCCCACTCCTGTACGTAACCGCTACCCGCGGTCACCACCAGATACTGGCCTTTGGGATGGGTGTGCCAGTTCGAGCGCGAGGCTGGTGCAAAGGTAACACTGGCTGCGGATACACCGTTGTCCTTGCTGCTGAAATACGGGTTTACGATGCTGGTGCCGGTGAAGAGTTTTTCGGCGCCGGTGATAGCTTTCTGAGTGCCGTTTTTTGTGATCTCAATGGATTGCGCTGTGGCGAAGCCACATGCAGAGAGAAATAATGTTGCGCTAAGTAATTTTACGGTAAATCGCATGTTTTCAGTTACCTTCCATTTAAACGTATTTGAGAAAACGTGTATTAGAGGTTACGTGAAATGGATGGCGAAGTTTTCCCGTTGTAGTGCAATGCTGTTATGAGCGAAGTTCATTAATCTTTTTCACGCAACCAGCAGTATTTTTCACGACAAGCTCTTTTCCTTTCGGCTCTCAACTCTCGGAGTTTCAGGCAAGAATTTCACAGGATTGTGGCTTATCTGCGCGCCGTCGATCCCAGCCAGGGTGGCAGTGAAAAGGAGGTGAATATAAGTCCTGATTCGCTAAAAAATGCCACTGCTGTATTGCCTAATTCACCATCATCACAACAACGGCGTAAAATGTTGTTTGAGGGCGATTGTGCGGGTATTCACTCAAGTAATTCTGAATGGTTCGTCTATCAGCATTGGTGAGCAGCATGAATTCATGCCTGGCTTTGGCAGCATTTATTCAGACAGAGACGTAGCCGCATTAGCAAACATAGATGCGATAAACCACAAAGAAAAAGCCAGCACTGATATCAGGTGCTGGCTTTTGTTTTTAAGACTCTATGCTCGCTCAATTGTCAGGCTAGGTCATGGCTTGGACGGTGCATCTTTGAGAATACTCAGCATCTTTGGGTCTCCATTAAGTTCGGCGATGTCGATGAGATAACTTTTCTGCAGTTCATCCAATGTTTGCCCGGCAAGAAGTTGCTTAACCCGATCCACTTCGTTATTCGCAATGGCCGATTGAAGCCCTTCCATATTGGCAATAGAACGGGATTCGGCACTTTGACTGCTTTGTGATGACATAATAGGTTCCTCAGAAAAAAGCCCTCATGAGAGGGCCAAAATATGGATCAAAAAATTAGCTTTTCATTTTCATCAAACCTTCAGCTTCCACAGTGAAGGTATTGAAAAACTCCTCTTCCATCTCGCCGGTCACGCGTACACGCTCACCTTTCATCAGTGAGAGTTTACCGTCATCATCCACCGGTGGTAGTTCGTCCAGGTCGTCTAGCTCAACTGTGAGCGTTGAATCACCCACTTCTAACTGCAGTGCCTTTTTACCAATAGACTTTACGGTACCGACGAGTACCATTTCTTCATCGTCCACGTCTAACGCACTTGCAGCACTCAGGTACATATCGGCCGCGTGTTGATCTACATCATCAGCAAGGTATGTGGTTTCCATCTCATCAACAAAAACACTTTGTGCTTTGATCCGCTCGTCGGAAAACAGGCTGTCATCAAGTTGAGCCGTCACCATCACATCTTTGCCTTCGAGTTGCTCATACGCTTGTGCATCAAGATCGGTATTATTCAGCTCTACAAAGATGGTGCCCTCACCATAATCAAGGGTGAAGAATTTGGAATCTACGTCAACCACTTCACCAGTAAGGGTTATCCAGGTGCGAGGCTCGGTGCTCACTTGCGTCATCGTAGTGGAATCTTGAGCTTGCATCTTAGCTTTCTTCATACGCTCATCCACGTATGACATTTCATCTTGTTTCATCTCGGTTGCGGAGTGCTGCATTGCTTCAGCTTGTGAATTAATTTGCTTTGCTGCAGCGGCGCCAGATACTGTCGCCAGTGTTGATGTAACCATTACCGCAGCAAGTGTTTTATTCATGTTCATCATAATGACCTCCAGATTGATATGTCTTTCGAGAACGCTGAAAGCTCATGCAAGGCCAATACCTTCTATAATATTCAGTCACTTACATAACAATTGCAGTTTTATATCAACCAGGTGGTCAGAAAAATTCGCATGATTTTTGTAGAGTTTACAGGGGCCTTGCGTCTGGCTTGAGAGTGGAAAAGGTTACAAACCCTGCCCTATTTGCTCTAGTGTCCGACCCCGGGTTTCAGGGAATATTTTGATAACCAACACCAGGCTAATAAACGCAAAAGCGCCATACAAGGTGAATGTCAGGGCCGCTCCCAAATACATCAACTCCCAGGGGAACAGAAGCTGCACCATAAAGCTTGAAAGGGAGTTCACTACGCCGACCAATGAGATAGCGAGTGCTCGGCTCTGGTTGGGAAATATTTCAGCGAGCATGGCCCACATCACCGGCCCCAGTGACATGGCATACGAGGCGACAAAGGCAATAATGCCAAATAACACCAGCGGGGCATTCATGTCGATGCCTTTACTCAAAAGCGTACGCTGATAGTGGTGATACAACTCATCCCCTAGCGCGCTGCGCAGTGCATGCTTGAATTCAACATCAGAATCAAATGCAATACCTTCCAGTGGTGTCAGCGCCGACTGCAGTTCAGCTGAGCCAAGGGAAATTTCAGCTACCTCCACACTGTCCAGCTTGTATGTTGCCTGTTTGAAGCCATACGCGCACACCGACATACTCAAGAGCACGCCGCACAAGCCAGTGATCAGCAGCGGTTTTCGACCCCAGCGATCAATGGTCACCATGGCGACTACGGTAAAAACGATGTTCACCAGACCAATAAAAATGGCCTGCATAAAGGCTGCATCGGTACCGACACCGCTATGTTCAAATATGGTTGGCGCATAGAAGAAAATGACATTGATTCCGGTAATTTGCTGCGCAACGCCTAGAATAAGCCCGATACGCAAAGGAAAGCGCATTTTCGGTGTCAGTAGGAACCCCAGCCGTTCCCGCCATTGCCAACTCTTCTGCTCCAATGAATCGCCGATGGCGGCGAGCTGCTTTTCAGCCTGTTCGCTGTCGAACAGCGAATGAGCGACCTGGCGAGCTTCTTCATGACGATTATTCAGCATCAGCCAACGAGGGCTTCGTGGTACCGTGAACAATAGCGTAAACCAAAGCGCCGCTGGTATCACCTCCATGCCCACCATAAAACGCCACGCGTGGTCATTAATGCCTAACTGCTGAACCCACTGAGCCTCACTACTACTGAGTTGTAAAAACATGAAATTGCTGAAGTAAGACACGGCGAAACCAAGCACAATATTGAGCTGATTCACCGAGATCATTCGCCCACGATGGAACGGCGCGCTGATTTCAGCAATGTACATGGGCGCGATGAGTAAGCAACAGAACGCCATACCGCCGACAAAGCGGGCGCAAACCAGCATGGTGTAGTTTACCGACATGGCAGACGTTAACGACGACATGAAATAGAGTGCGGCAATGAATATGAGCATTTTTCGCCGCCCTATCACATCACTCACCGCACCAGCGCAGCACATGGCGAACAACGCTCCCAAGGTAGGTGAACTCACCACGAAACCCTGCTGCCATTCAGTCAAACCGAACTCAGTATCGATAAAACCAATAGCTCCGGAGATAACGCTGGCGTCGAAACCAAAAATGAATCCACCAATGGCAACAATCAGCGTATGTCGCAGCGTGGGAGAGACCCGACTAAACGGACTAAAGCGGCCCAAGCGAGTCTCGCTCTATGAGTTCAGGTTCGAATACATGAACAATGGGCTCGGAAGATTTAATGTCGTAAACATTTTCCAGGACCCAGGCTGCCGCCATCTCCCCCATGGAATGTACCGGGTTGTTGATGGTGGTGAGCTTAGGGTGCAAATAACGTGAAAACAGCACATTATCAAAGCCAATGACGGAGAGATCGTCAGGAATAGTCAGGCCCGCTTCCCTGGCAGCTGTCATGGCACCCGATGCCATTTCATCGTTTGCGCATACCAGCACAGAAAGGTCTGCATTGTCGCTAAACAACTTGGCGAAACCGTCTTGTCCAGAGGATTCATGATAGTCGCCCTCAAAAAGCAACGTGGGCTCGTTGACGATACCCGCATCGTTCAGCGCCCGCAAATGACCATTTAAGCGTTCGGTGGCATCTTGCTTAAACAACGGGCCGCTGATGTATCCGATTCTTTTGTGCCCGTTGTCGATAGCTGCTTTGGTGGCCAAGTAGCCGCCGTTTTCGTTGTCGGCAACAAAGCACTGATCTTCCATGCCTTCCACTTTACGGTTTACAACCGCTACCGGCACCCCACTCTTACCGAGTTTGGTAAGATAATCATCCGAAACTGCTTCTGCGTGCAGAATAAGGGCATCACAACGACGACTGGTCAGGAAGTCTATCGCTTCTGTTTCTCTGTGCTCTTCCACATGTCCAGCCGTAATGATCACGTGTTTACCGTGCTTTTTAAGGATGAACTCAATGGTGCTCATCAGCTCACCAAAGTAAGAGCCATGCAGCTCCGAAACCAATAAACCAATACTGTTCGTGCGATTGGAGGCCAGAGACTGCGCAATAGCGTTTGGTCGATATCCCAACGCATCCATGGCATCCAGCACCTTCTGACGTGTACGCTCACTCACCCTGGCATTCCCGTTCATTACCCGGGAAACCGTTGCCAGCGACACGCCAGCCGCCTCAGAGACTTCGTAGATGGTAGCCATAATTGCTTCTTAAGTAAGTGGTTTTATTTTGCTGGTTATATTTTAACAGTAATGTACCTAGAAAAGCCTTTTCGAACCAGTGTTTCACACTCCACCGCAATGAGAGCGGAATGATCAGTTAATCACTATCTGTCCATCGTCCATTTGCGGCTGCTAAAACAAAGACTATTGAACTCGTTCACACTTCATGTAATTATCATGTTAAAAAATGTAAGCGCTTTCAAAACAAAAGTAAACCGCAATGTAAGCGCTTTCAAATTTTAATTGGAAGGACACCCATGCGTAAAAAACTACTTTCCGCTCTGATTGCCAGCGCGCTGTTATCAGGTTGCGCGAAATTGCCCGAAACAACCACTGCTCAACAATCAGAAACCACAACGATATGGCCAAAGCTGGATATTGCAGTGAAGCAGGACCCTGCTGTAGAAAAGCGAGTTGCCAGTATTTTGGCTTCGATGACCGTTGAACAAAAAGTAGCGCAAATTATTCAGCCAGAAATCCGCAGTGTTACGGTAGAGGACATGCGACGTTATGGTTTCGGTTCTTACCTCAATGGCGGTGGTTCCTTCCCCGGCGATAACAAACATGCCACGCCAGAAGAATGGATTAATTTAGCAGAAGCCATGTATCAGGCGTCTGTTGATGACAGCCTGGATGGCTCAACGATTCCAACCATGTGGGGAACAGATGCGGTGCACGGCCACAATAATGTGGTCGGTGCCACGCTGTTTCCCCACAACATTGGTTTGGGTGCAGCAAACAACCCGGCGTTAATGGAAAAAATAGCGAATATCACCGCGCAGGAAGTCATGGCCACGGGCATCGATTGGGTATTTGCGCCAACCGTCGCCGTAGTCCGTGACGATCGCTGGGGCCGAACCTATGAGAGTTACTCAGAAAACCCTGACATCGTTAAGGCTTACGCGGCGGCGGTGGTAAAAGGGCTGCAAGGCCATGCTGATGCCGATGATTTCCTGGGTGACGAGCGGGTGATCAGTACCGTAAAACACTTCGTTGGCGATGGCGGTACAGTAAAGGGTGACGACCAGGGCGACAACATCGCTACTGAACAAGCCCTATTTGATATTCACGCTCAGGGCTACGTGGGTGGCCTTACCATTGGCGCGCAATCGGTGATGGCATCGTTTAACAGCTGGCACGGCAAAAAGCTTCATGGCCACCAGTACCTGCTCACCGATGTGCTTAAAAATCGCATGGGTTTCGACGGCTTTGTGGTAGGCGACTGGAACGGTCACGGTCAGATTGCAGGATGCACTAATGACAATTGTGCCCAGGCGATTAACGCTGGCCTCGATATTTACATGGTGCCTTCAGATTGGAAAGCCCTGTATGAAAATACCCTGGCACAGGTAAAAGATGGCACCGTTAATGCCGCTCGTTTAGACGATGCCGTGCGCCGTATCCTGCGGGTTAAAGTTCGTGCGGGCTTATTTGATAAACCAAGCCCGGCGGCACGACCGCTTTCAGGTAACAAGTCACTGATTGGCAACGAAGCACACCGGGAAGTAGCGCGTCAGGCCGTGCGTGAATCACTGGTGTTGCTGAAGAATAAGCACAACTTACTACCACTAAACGCGAGCAGTAAGATCCTGGTTGCCGGTGACGGTGCAGACAATATCGGCAAACAATCCGGCGGCTGGACCATTACCTGGCAAGGCACCAACAATACCAACGACGATTTCCCCGGCGGTAGCTCCATTTATGACGGTATCGCTACTCAGGTCGACGCCGCAGGCGGTAAAGTAAGGCTGTCAGTCGATGGCAGTTACACCGAAAAACCGGATGTGGCTATTGTCGTATTTGGCGAGGAACCTTATGCCGAAGGTGTTGGCGATCGCGACACACTGGTTTACCAGCCCGAAGGTAAAACAGATTTAGCGTTGTTAAAGCAACTGCAAAGTGACGGCATTCCGGTGGTTTCAGTCTTTATTAGTGGCCGTCCCATGTGGGTCAACCCAGAACTTAATGCCTCCGATGCGTTTGTCGCCGCCTGGTTACCGGGCTCTGAAGGCGCGGCGGTGGCGGATGTGTTATTCGGCCAGCAGGATTTTAACGGCACCCTGCCCTTTTCGTGGCCTGCTTCCGGCTCGCAAATTGTGAATATGGGCGATGAAGACTACACGCCTCTGCTGCCATATGGTTTTGGTTTGCGATACAAAGATGCAAATGTGCTTCCAGATAATTTAGATGAAAATTTCTCTACAGATTCAAGTGATGAAAACTCAACTATCAACATTCTGGTTGGTGGTGTATCCGCGCCATGGTCACTTTCTCTACATTCCGGCGATCAGTCACAACGGGTATCCGCTGCAGCCCAATCATTGGGTTCGGTAAGCTATCGAACGGTAGATAAGGTAGTTCAGGAAGATGCCATCAATGTGACTTTTGATGGTAGTGCGCCTGCGGCCGTTGCTTTTCAACGGGATGATAACAGCGCGCCCATTAATGCTGCAGCGTCTCTCAGCGGCTATGCACTGAACGTTAGCTACGCTGTCACAGAAGCGTTTACCCAGCCCGCTTATGTTTCAGTTGCATGTGAATCGTTTGAGAGCTGTGATACACGTTTTGCGCTTAAAGCCTCAGAAGTCACAGACTGGGAAACTATCAGCATCCCACTTTCCTGCGTTTCCAATACGTTAGAAATATCTGCAATCACAACGGGACTTACCGTTAGCACCTTAGGAAAAGGCGCGGTTAGCCTGGCTGACATCCGTTTGCTACCGCCAACAGAAACCGTTGATACGGTTAATTGCAATTAACAAAAAATGGGGCGTGTCTGTAACACGCCCCATTTTTGTTTCTGAATCTTAGCGATCTTCCAGCCGGTTATAATCCAGCAGTCCACCTTCAATGGGGTACCGGCTTAGCGCCCACTGAATCACTTCATCGCTAAATTGCCAGAACGCCGGATTAGTTCGTCTTACGCCATAGTCGGTGATAAACGATTCGTAATCCGACTCCGATTTAATCCGTTTTACTTTCGCTACCATGTTCTGCACCTCTGACGCATTTATCTGCAAGAACACATCAGGATAGCTACCTATTAAACCTTGTACCAAGGTAACCGAATCCTGACCGTAGTTACGGTTTTCGTCTTCTTCAAACAAACTACTGACATTGTAATGCGCACTATTTCGCAAAAGGGTGAACATTTCAGGTTCACCTTCGCCGTTGTCCGGTCGAACCATGAGCATGGTAATTTCTGGCAGGATGGTAGCCTGCTCCGGTGACAACGTATCCAGACTACCTAAAAGCGCCAGTTGGTCGTCTGACAGCCAGTTACTGCGCAGGCTACTGCTTTTGGGCTGTACGTTTTCAAGGGCTTGTTTAAGCATGCTATAAAGCTCGGCTTTGGGGGTATCGGTGGAATACTCGATACCGGTATCCTGTTCAAAGCTATTGATGTCGCCTTCGATGAAATCAGTCAACTCCGGCCCCGCCTGCTGGTACCATTCCGACAGTTGTTGATGACGGGTTTGTGGTGGTAACAACGCCAGAAAGTTCGACTCACCTTCCATACGGAGAAAGTCCATATACAACCGGGTCATCAGCTGATGACCATAGTTCCCATACACATCAAAACCGGCCACCAGCAGGTAATGAATTCGCTCTAGCAAGGCATAATCAATAACCCATGCCGTCTTGGTGGGCTCGCCCACCAGCCCTTTCGCCACCGTGGCGTTGTCGAAATGTCGGAATACAGTTAGGGTGGCGTTGGTATTATTGCCATCACCGTCCCAGATGCTTTTAAGACTTAAATGTTGTCCCTGCTGGAAAGTATCATTCATAAAGTCAGTGCGGGCGCGAAGATAATCGCCTTGATGCTCAGCGTATTTGACCCAGCTTACGGCCAGTGCGGTTGACTCCTGCTCTGCTGGCAGGTGTAAGTTTTCTTTTTGCGACGCATAGAAGCGATTCAACTTTTCAGACGTTGCTACTTCGGGATCAACAAAGAATACCCAGAAGCGGTCATTAATCACGTTAAGTGCCACCTGACCACGACACACTGGCCCTTTGATGTAACCCATAATGGTATTTTGCGCGCGCTCCAGCATAAAACGGTAGCGGGTGTTTACCGGCATTAAGGTAAAGGCGGTAAGCGGGTTCGCGGCCACTTCGGGTTTATAAGAAGGAAGCTCCGGCACGTCAAATTCGGCCTCGACAAACCATGCGTTCCATTTCGCCATCAAGTCGTCATTGATTGCGTAAGGCTGGTGCGTTTTACTCACGATGGTTGACGTTACAGGCTGCAGGCGATACCACACTCTGTCCGTGCCAGGATGATCGAAGGGACGGCGGGTTGCCACCACATCCAGCGGCTCACCGGGCGGTGTTAGCGAACGTACCAGATTGAAAAACTGCGGCGTCACGCCTTCTTCAGAGAGCTCTTCAAAGTAAAGGTGCGACGTAAACAGGTGCTCGTAAATATACCGGGCTGAAAGCTGCGCTTTGTTCGAGTTGCCATTCAGCCAGGCTTCGAATTTATCGGCACGCTTCAACAGTGCAACAGGCAAAGGTTGAGCTTCGGGTAAAGGTGCGCCATTGTGTAGCCAGCGCATCAACGTTTGTTGCTCTTCGTTGGTCAGTCCTGGTAGCGCATAAGGCATGCCGCCTAACGGTTGTTCGGCAATGTAACTCCCCATTTCATCCAATGTGGGGCACTGCTGTGGTCGGTTCAGACTAATATCAAAACCTTCACCTAAGTGAGTAGTTTCAGGTAACGGATGTGCTTGCTTCAACAGCAGCATTTGCGCCAGCACTGAGGTTTGCGTAGGCGGCGAATCTTCGGTTTCCACCGTTTCGGGCAACACGGTGAAAAAATTCCGCTTGCGCCATTCATCCACATTCTGCGCGTCGATGAACAACCGGTTTGGCGTGGCCGCCGTTAGCCTTGTGCCCTGATACACTTTCTCTTTATTGGCACCTCGGGCAAGTCCTTCAGCGGAGGACATTTTCAATTGACAAGGGGCATCGTAACAGGCATGACAAACTACACAGCGGTGGGTGAGTACAGGCTCAACATGCTGAACAAAGAATTCCGGAGGTAGCGGTTTGGCGGTCAATGTGTTTGTGGAATCAGCCAGTAAAGGGGCTTCTTCTGGCATCCATTTACAGCTCGCCAACCCCACAATTAAAGCCAAAACTATCACCAGCCCAGCTTTCGAGACACCACTTTTCATCATATCTATCATTCCTGCAAAATTCGGCGTCAGTCTACCATCAAGTGGTCGGGCCTTAATACACAAAAACGCCTAAGAAAAATTCACAATAAAAAAGGGCTGCGATGGTTTCCCATGCAGCCCCAAGTCGTCAGGTTGCTCTTGTTATTAGTGTTATCAGCTATCAGAAGGTATAGCGAGCACCCAGTGTATAACGCGGTCCATATTGGCGTGCGTAAAGGAATTGCTCCTGAAAACGCCCGTAGCCTCGTTCGGTTTCGTTGTTTACGTTCACGCCTTCAACAAACACAGTGAAGTGATCGTTGAAATCGTAGTTCACGCTGAAGTCCCATTGACCAAATGAATCAGCCTGTGTGGGTGGTACATCGGCGGAACCCTGTGCCTGCCCCATGCCTTGCAGATAACCTGCACGCCAGGCATAAGTGACTTTTACCGACAACGCTTCTTTTTCGTAGAACACCTGAAAGTTGGCAGAATCACCAATACCCACCAACGGGTTCTGACCACTTTCGAGAATGTACGGATCGTAAGTCACATCGCCGTCAACCAGCGTACCGTTTACGCCAACCCCAAAGCCGGTTTCCCCAAAGGTGTGCTGAACCGCCAACTCGATACCATCAACGGTGCGGGAATCCGGCAGATTGCGCGGCTTGGTCACACGCCATGTAATGAGTGGATCATCTGCATTTGGCTCAATCACACCTTCCGCATTGGCATAGCCGTTATCCTGGAAATACTGGAAGATGGCACTGTCTGTGGCCTGTACCCCATCAGCTTGCAGAGCCGCAACCGCTTCGTTCCAGCGCGGTCCCTGGTAAATATCACGCACCCCTTCGAAGGTCTGATCGCCCCCCGTGGTCTCGATATACTCACTCACTTTCTTACGGAACAAGCCCACAGAGGCATAGCTGTCTTCGCTGTAATACCACTCCAGTGATAAGTCGAGGTTTTGCGACTCGTAGGGTTTCAGGCTGGTGTTACCTTCAGACGCGGTACGGGCTCCAATTTTCGGGCTACCACTGAACGAACGCCCTCCTTGCAGCAAGCCAATAGGCGCACGGGTTATCGATTTACCCCATGAGAAACGGGCAACCACGTCTTCAGTCACGTCCACTTTAATGTCGAACATGGGCAGCAGAATGTCATATTCACCAGTGAAATCCTGCAGGATAAGTTCCGACTGATATTCAGTGATCCATTCAGAAGGGGCTACCCAGTTCACCTGCGTAGGCACCCGCACCTGTGCGGAACTGGGCACTTCAGTTTCTTCGTAGCGCACACCGGCATTCACCTGCACATAGAAATCACCAATATCAAAATCCCACTCGGTTTGTACGTAAACAGAATCGGTGATCTCTTCGACAAAATTCACCGTTGGCGCATTAAAGAAAGGATCGATGGAGTACACGTTGCTGTCACCGGTCACGTCTGCCGTAAGGTAAGCCAACTGTCGGGTGATCGCTTCATCAAAGCTGTAGGTGTAAAAGTAATTCGGATTCAGCGCATCACCGCCGCCACTGAATGTATCAAGGAAATCACCAGTGTCATGGCGGGTAAACATGCTGTCCGGGAAAATTTCAGTATAAGACGGGCTGAAGCCAGGTCCACCTCGCAAACCACCCCAGGCATCAGTTGCGCCCAACGACTGTTCGGTACGGGCATAACCAAAGTCGACTTTCACCAGTGGAATACTGTCGAAAACCGAGTTGTACCAGGTACTGTCGATTTGTAGCTGTTCAATATCCGAACGGCCCTGATTGCGGGTAAACTGACTAAAGTTAGAATCAATTTCACTGGGCATCAACTCGTTGGTGCCGTTATTCCAATTGATATAATAACTCGGAATATCACCTTCCCGATAATCATATACTTTGGAGATCAACTGATCGGAACCAAGAATGACCTGGCCACTACCGCCCAACCCTTTGTCCTTACCGTTATCAATCTGATTGTAGGAGTCGTGATAATCCACTGACACTTCCCAGTCATCGGTGATTTGCCACTCCAGATTTACACCCAGAGAACGGGCATTCACCTCGGTGGTGTTACGGCTGGCTGTAGCAGAACCGTCGTCACCAGCAATATCCGCATACAATGCGGTACCATTTTCGTCCAGTTCATAAGCATTGATATTCGGCCCGAAGTTGTTCCAAATCCCCCAGCCAAAGCTGTTAGTGCCGGTGACGGCGTCTGATGCGGTGTAATCCACCGTTGCCGTGAAATTATCGGTAGGACGGAACTGGAAAGTAACCTGCGCGTTGGTACGCTCACGCTGTACATCGGCAAAACCAAAGTTCAGATCTTTAGGAAAGAATGCCGCATCGGTGATAACAGAACGGTTATCCACCACCATAGATGGGTCAAGCTCGGGCAGATCCGCATCAGGCACTTGTACCCACCCTTGAATACTGGCGGACTGTTGACGGAAATCCCGTTCCTGGTGAGAAACCGACAGCCCGATGCCGAACATATCGTCGGCAAACGTGTTAGTGAACACACCTGCCACTTCCGGCGTAATGTCGCTGCCTTCCTCATTAGAGGTATCCATAATGCCCTTGGCCGATACCGAGAATTGCTGGCCTGGGTTGTCCATGGGGCGCATAGTCAGAATATTCACCGTTGCCCCAAGACCACCACTGGGGTTTTCAGCCCGTGCAGTTTTCTGCAGTTCCAGGGTTTTCACTCCTTCCGAAGACAAGTTCTGTAAGTCGTAAGAACGGGTGAAACCGGTGCCCGGCATCTGACGGCCATTTAGGGTGATAAGGTTAAATTCAGGGCCAAAGCCACGCACTGTGATCTGGCTACCTTCACCGTTTGCGCGGCTAATGGTCACACCTGTAATACGCTGTAGCGCTTCCGCCAGGTTGGTATCCGGGAATTTACCCAGTTCTTCAGCGGAAATGGCATCCACGACACCGCTTGAATTCCGCTTGAGATCCTGCGAGCGCATCAGAGAGCCACGTATCCCCTTAACCTGAATGACTTCCATGCTTTCGTCAGCATCGGTTTCAGCTTCTTGTGCCTGCACACTGAACATGCTTGTTGTACCCAGTAACAAAGCCATTGATGTGGCGACCCGGGTCTTTTTAAATGTATTGTTTTTCATAGTTGACCTACTCATCATAATCAATTGTTCCGGCGAGCCAGCCTGGCGTCGCCAGAGGCTTTGTTATTGCGCTGCAATTTCTGCGTTATCGATGCGGTACACCGCGCCGTCACCCTGCCCCCATGCTGGGAACACCATCACTACGTTAATGTCTGAAACATCGAGACCAAGATCAGATAGCGTTTGCAGCGGGAAGGTATAGGTTTGCCATTCGCCCGCTACCGGGTCGACGCCTTCAAGGCTTTCCGACAGCGGCAACTCAACGGCAGTGGCAGCACCGGTAGATTCAATCTTAAACAGCCAGGGCGCTGTGCTGTCAGCAGGCATAGAAGTCACTTTCATTTCAAAGCGAACCGCGCCTGTGGTAAGAAGTGCTGAGGCATCAAAAGACACATCTTCGTCTGCCAGGAAGCCCATAACCGTTGGGGTACCGCCGATACGGAATTCGGCGACGTCACCGTGGGTATCATCATCGGCTTCGATTGTCGGAGTAGAACCGCCACAGCAATCCCACACGCTCCACATGTCCGCTGCGGTATCAGCGAACAGGGTTAAACCAGCAGCCGCACCGGCATCCGGGTGATAGAGTTTCATGTTGTCGATACGATATGCCGCACCTTCACCGGCGCCCCAGGCCGGGAACACCATGATCACGTCAATGGCACTGATATCCAGACCACCGGCCTGCAGGTCAGCTATGGGGAAAGTGTAGGTTTGCCACTCCCCTTCAACCGGCGCTTCCCCTTCCACACTTTCGGTGATGGGTAATTCAATGGCCGTAGACGCACCGTTGGATTCCACTTTGAATAACCACGCCGCCGATGCATCATTCGGCATGCTTACCACACGCATATCGAACTGCAGCAAACCACCGTCCGCCAGTGCGGTGGCATCAAATGGGGTATCACCGCCACCGTCCGCAGGACGGGTAATAAAGCCCATCACAGTAGGCTCGGCACCAATACGGAATTCAGCAGTCAAGCCGTGGGCATCGTCATCCATTTCTTCTGTGGGGGTTGAGCCGCCGCAGCAGTCCCACATAGGCCAGTTAGGGTTTGTGGCATCATCAAAAATTACCAGTTCCGGGTAGTTGGATTCCGCAGAAATTTCCACGTTGGCCATGCGGTATGTGGCGCCGTCACCCGCGCCCCAGGCTGGGAACACCATGATGACGTCAATAGCGCTCACATCCAGGCCGGCTTCATCTAGCATGGACAGAGGGAATTCATAAGTTTCCCACACACCCTCTTCCGGCGTATCTCCGGCAGATTCATTCGGGCCCACGTAGCCTGTTGCCAGCGGAAACTCTACAGCGGTTGAGCCTTCCGAACTTTCAATTTTAAACAACCAGGCGGCACTGGCGTCAGACGGCAGGGAGGTGACTTTCAGATCAAACTTTACACTGCCGGTTTCAACCATAGGCGCACCATCAAAAGGGGTTGCCTGACCGTCCGGTTCGGTAATGAAAGTACTGCGACTGACAAAGCCCATCACAGTGGGTGTTGCGCCAATAGAAAATTCGTAAACGTCACCTTTTTCGGCATCGTCGACGATGGCTGGCGTTGAACCACCACAGCAATCCCAGGCTGGCCAGTTCGGATTAGTGGTACCGCCAAAGATGGTCAGGTTCTGCGCTACGCCACTGGAAGGGGGTGAAGGAATGGGCGCTTCACCTTCTACCAGTGCGTCATCCGTAGAGGCATAACCCGGACGTACAGTTTCACAGCCTTTACCGGTATCCGGGTTGGCCGAACACTGATAAACATGTACATAATCGATTTCGTAAGTTTGCCCTTCCGCGAAGGCTTCCGCATCGATGCCAAGCTCGTTCACGTTAGATGGCCAGTCGCCGCCCACCGCCAGATTCAGGATCATGAAGAACTCCTGATCGAAAGGGGCATTGGTATAGTAGTTCTGCAATTCGCCGCTGGTCTGATCGAAGTATTCGGTGTACCAGCCTCGATGCGCCAGGCCTGTTGCTTCGCCTTTGCTGTTATATCGCACCGTTGATTTTCGCTGTGTGGCGTACAGGTAATCATCCATGTACCAGCGAATTTCTCCTTCCTGCCATTCCACGGCATAAGTGTGGAAATCATCAGCCGGGTTGGAACCATCCGGTAATTTATACGCCTTGCCACTGTATTTATTGTTCGGCCACTCACTGCCGTAATGCAGGGTACCGTGGATGTTTGCTTCCGGGTTGCCGTCGGCATCCATGGCTTTCAGGTTCACCGCTTCCATGATGTCGATTTCACCACTGCGGGGCCAGCCACCATAAACAGAATCGGTAGGCATCATCCAGAATGCTGGCCAGCTTCCCTGACCAGAGGGCAGCTTTGCGCGCATCTCAAAACGGCCGTATTTAAAATCAGCTTTGTACTGGGTAACGAGTCGGGCTGAGGTGTAAGGCTTTTCCGCTCCCTCTTCGGCTGGCAGTGCAACAATGTGTAGGGCACCATCCGCTACATAGGAGTTGGCATCACTGTCGGTATAACATTGCGATTCATTGTTGCCACCGCCAGCGCAATTTACCTCGTGGGTCCACTTGCTATCGTCAATGCTTGTTCCGTCGAAGTCATCGCTCCATACCAGTTCCCAGTCTGTCACCGGTTGTGTGGTATCAACGATGTTGATATCGGTATCTGTTGTGGCGCCCCCACCGCACCCAACAAGGGTCGTGACCGATATCGCGGCCGCTAACCGCGAGAGTTGCGTGATTTTCTTAGTCATTATTTTTCAGCCCTGATCGATTAATTATAAGTTGTGTTCCGCCGAGTGGAGGCGTCGAACCGCATTTTTGTAAGCGCTTACAAGTTCAAATAAAAAGAAAGCACTCCTAAATGAAAGCGCTTTCATTACATTAATTGAGGGTAAAATAAAGATCAACAATATTTTCATTACATTAACAATTCATTTCATTAAAAAACGATGAAAGGGTTGTTTTCCGCCAGCGCTGTAATCTGCGCGACATTTAACCAATTTACCCTCGACATAACGGGCGCGATTCTTTATATTGCGCGGCCCTGCACGCATACCGTGTTTCATTTATCTGTTCAGCATCTGGGAAAGAATCTTGATTACCACCGCCAATATCACCATGCAGTTTGGCTCCGCGCCGCTTTTTGAAAACATTTCCGCCAAATTTGGTAATGGCAACCGATACGGCCTGATTGGTGCCAACGGCTGTGGTAAATCCACGTTCATGAAAATCCTGAGTGGTAAACTCACACCGACAGCGGGAAATGTGTCGATGGCACCAGGTACGAAGCTTGGGATCTTGAGTCAGGATCAGTTTGCTTTTGAAGAAATGTCGGTGGTTGACGCTGTGATCATGGGCGACCGCGAACTGTGGGAAGTAAAACGCGAGCGTGACGAGATCTACAGTAATCCGGACATGAGCGAAGAAGACGGCATGCGTGTGGCCGACTTAGAAGTGCAATTTGCTGAAATGGATGGCTACACCGCTGAAGCCCGTGCCGGTGACATACTGATTTCTGCAGGCATTGAAGAAGACTATCACTTTGGCCTGATGAAGGAAGTGGCTCCCGGTAAGAAAGTACGTGTGCTGTTAGCTCAGGCACTGTTCGCGGAGCCGGATATTCTGCTTCTGGACGAACCCACTAACAACCTGGACATCTACACCATTAACTGGCTGGCGGAAGAGCTCAACAAGCGTAAGTCCACCATGATTATCATCTCCCACGATCGTCACTTTCTGAACTCAGTATGTACTCATATGGCTGACATTGATTACGGCGAGTTGCGTATTTATCCGGGTAACTATGACGACTTTTCTGAAGCCGCTGCGGCAGCGCTAGAGCAACTTCATCATGAAAATGATAAGAAAAAAGCAGAAATTGAAGAGTTACAAAGCTTCGTTGCTCGTTTCTCGGCTAACGCGTCTAAAGCTAAGCAGGCGACCTCCCGGGCCAAGCGTCTGGAAAAAATTGAGCTGAACGAAATTAAAGCGTCAAGCCGCCGCAAGCCTTACATCATTTTCAAACAGCATAAAAAGCTGCACCGTCTGGCAATTACACTGGAAGAGCTTGGTCATGGCTTCCCAGAATTACCCTTGTTCAGTGGCGGTAACCTGTTGCTGGAAGCTGGCGCACGATTGGCAATTATCGGTGAAAACGGTGCCGGTAAAACTACCCTATTGAAATGTCTTATAAATGAGCTGGATGCCAATGAGGGTGTGGTGAAATGGGCTGAAAATGCTGCTGTAGGCTATGTACCGCAGGACAGCAACCGTGACTTTGCTAACGATCTCACCCTATTCGAGTGGATGAGTCAGTGGCGCGGACCAAAGCATGATGATCTGCAGGTTAAAGCTATGTTAGGTCGACTGCTGTTTGGCTCTGACGATTTCAATAAAAAGGTCAGCGTGTGTTCTGGTGGTGAGAAGAACCGCCTGCTGTTCGGCAAGTTGATGCTGCAGGATATCAATGTGCTGGTGATGGATGAACCGACCAACCACCTTGATATGGAATCCATCGAAGCATTGAATAACGCCCTGCTCCACTACGACGGTACGGTTATTTTTGTCAGCCACGACCGCGAATTTGTCTCGTCACTGGCTACCCAGATCATTGAAATTAAAGATCAGAAAATCAATCATTTCGAAGGCACTTACGAAGAGTTCCTGGCTCACAGCGCTGGCGCTTAGTATTTTTCTTAATACCTTTTCGACGACTGACACTATCGCCTTTTGACTTACTGGACTATGTTTAACAGTAAGGCGCAAAAGGTGATGGTGTATGTCAGTATCCAGAATCTACCCTAAACAAATCGTTCCAATCCTCTCCGGCGGCGGTACCCGGCTACCCGCTCATATCGGTATTTTGCAAGCCCTCGACGATCTCAACGTAAAACATGAAACTATTGTGGGTGTATCCGGCGGCTCTATCATTGCCGCCATGTACGCCAAAGGCTTTTCTGTTGCGGAAATGAAGCATCTGGCGCTGAATACCGACTTCCGGCAGTTTGCTGATTTTTCCCTGTGGCGTTTGCTGCGCGAGGGCGGGCTGGCCTCTGGCGATGTATTCGAAAAATGGCTCGATGAACAGCTGGACGGTGCCACCTTTGCGTCGCTCAAATACCCCTTACATATTCTCGCCACCGACGTAAATGGCGGCGGCCCGGCTTTATTCAATAAAGAAACTACCCCCGATGTGCATGTGTCTGCTGCTGTGCGGGCGTCCATGTCCATTCCACTGATTTTCTCGTTCAAGCAATTTGGCGACAAGCTATTAGTTGATGGTGCCGTCCTTTCGGAAGATGCCCTGTTCCGCGACTGGCAGCAGGATGGTACGCCCTCTGTTTGTTTCCGCCTGCAAAGTCGACAGAAGAAAGAGCCGTTAAACAAGAAAGCGCGGTTTGCTCTGCCCACCTATGTCATGCTGCTCATCAGAACCTTCATGTCTGCTTTGTCACGGGAATACGTGCACGCTGAACATTGGCACCACACGATTCTGGTGGATACCGGCGAGGTTTCTGCCGTAGACTTTGATGCTAACGATATCGATAAAGAAGCTCTTTTCGAGATTGGTTACAACACCACCCTGGCTTACCTGCCGGATAAGCTAAAGAAGCAGTACACCCAAATTAGTTAGTTCATCGGCCTTTTTCACTGATTTTATCGCAAACCCTTGACTCTGGAGTTAACTCCAGGGTTTATAGTAGGCAATATGAAAAAATCAGACTTGCTGAAAATAGGCGAATTGGCGCGCCTGACTGACCTGAGTAACGACACCATTCGCTTTTACGAAAGCAAAGGCTTACTCACCCCTTCCGAACGCTCTGATGCAGGTTACCGGCTGTATTCTGCGGATGACGTAGAAAAGCTTTTGTTTATTCAGCGAACCAAAACCGTGGGGTTCACACTGAATGAAATCAGCGAACTTATGGAGCTGAAACTCCACCCGGATACGCACACCTGTGGCGAGGTAAAGAAAGTCACCGAACAAAAGCTGCAGCAAGTCACGGCTAAAATTAATGAACTGGAGCGAATTCGTCAGTCGCTCCTGCAAATGAACGATTTGTGTGATGGCGGCCCGAAAAGCACCCAACACTGTACCATTTTACAACTTCTGGACTCTGAAAAACCGTTATGAATGACATTACGCTTTTACTTACCAACTTCTTTGGCCTGTTCATGGAGTCAGCCCCATGGTTATTAATGGGCCTACTGGTCGCCGGTATCATGCACGAATTGGTACCTGTTAGCCTGCTACAAAAACACATGGGTAAAAATAGCACCGGGGCGGTGGTAAAGTCGGCCTTGATTGGTGCGCCATTACCCTTATGCTCCTGCGGCGTTATTCCTGCTGCGCTGGGTTTACGCCGTAGTGGTGCATCCAAACCCGCAACCGCGTCCTTTCTGGTATCGACACCAGAAACGGGGGTGGATTCAATTTCGGTATCCTACGCCCTTCTCGGCCCGGTATTCGCCATCGTACGTCCCTTCGCCGCCATCTTCAGCGCCATTTACACCGGTATGATGGTGAAATGGTTTGTGAAGGACGACACTAGCACACAGAAAGCTGATGACATTTCTACAAAGGCAACGCCCGTTGAGTCATGTTGCAGCAGCGAAAAGCCTGCTGAGAAAGGGCAGACACCGTCATGCTGCTCGTCGGAAAAAGCGCCCGTACAACAGGCGACTTCATCTTGTTGTGGTAGCGAAAAAGCGGCCAAACCGGAGGTGACAAGTTGTTGCAGTTCGAAAACGCCAACGCCGGCACCCGCTGCATCATCCTGTTGTAGTACTGAGCAAACAAAAACGGTGAAAGCCGAATCCAGTTGTTGTGGCACGTCTACGCCAGCCACGCAAAAAGAAAGCAAACTGGTGCAGGTGTGGAAATTCTCCACGGGCAAGCTGCTTGCAGATATCACCCTGTGGTTATTATTGGGTTTAGGCCTTGCTGCCGCCATTCAGACCTGGGTTCCTACTTCATTTTTAACGCAATGGGGTGACGGATTCCTCGCCATGCTGGTGATGGCGCTAATTGGTGTGCCCATGTATATCTGTGCCACAGCATCTACACCATTGGCGGTTGGCTTCTTATCAGCGGGCCTCTCACCTGGTGCCATTCTGGTGTTCCTGTTAGCCGGCCCGGCCACCAACATTTCTACCATGGGCATGATTGGCCGAGAACTGGGCAGACGCTCACTGGTCATTTATCTGTTCTGTATTCTTACCGCCAGTATCGGTCTTGGTTATTTACTTAATTTCGCTGTTGATGCCTTCAACTTACAAGCGCTAATCCCGACCGGTGAAGGTGCCCATATTCACGGTGAAGGTGTGAGTGCCATTTACGCCTTGTGTGCGGTCGTGCTGGGCGGCCTGATGGTACGAAATCTGTGGCAAGCGGCCAAAGCCAAGATTGCACCGGCCGGTGGTGCACAAAGTAGCTGTCACTAACCGTTGCTATACATTAGCGAAGAAAAAGGAGGGTTTTATGTTTTCATTTGCCAGAAACATCAGCTTTCCCGTTCGGCGGGAGCTGGTATTATCCCGCCGGGCAATGCGCACTCGCAACCAATACACCGCATTCAAGCACCTTGAAAATGCCCATGTACTAAGCCAGCTTTCAACCTACTGGCACACCCGAGTTCACTGGCTGATGTTTGTGTGGGCATGGCAGCAACATGACTTTCGAGAACTGCGCGGTCAGACCGTCCGCTTAGTAGGCGCCATAACAAAAACGGCTATCGGCCTTTTACCTACGGGAAATACCGGTGGGAGTAACGTAAGCGCCTTTAAACCCATGCCGTTATCAACTAAGCACCATGCAATCATTGCGCGTGCGCGACAGCGTAAAAGCACTTAGGTAAAGCTATGCGCTAGCGCGGGCATTTTCCTGCACTTTACCGGCCAGCCGGGTGAGATAATCCCGGTTGGAAGGTAGCGAACCCAACAATTCTGCGGTGGCGCGCTGTACACCGCCTAACGCTTTATCTGCCACTCGCATTTCATGTTGGCTCAGTCCTACACAAGCTTCACTGCAGGTAGCCTGCATGCCCATCAGAATGTACTGCTTACTGGCAGAAGAGAACAACTCTAACCGGCGATCGGTTTCGTACAACCAAGGTGGCTGAGTTTGCCACAAGAGTAGTGACTCTTTCAGGCTCTCCGGAATAGACGCGCCCTCCCGGTGAGCACGCCAGTATTCGCTGTCGTCACGAGAAGACAACACATAATGTAGTTTGATGAAATCGATGATCTCTTCCCACCGTTTGTGGGTCATCTCATTGTAACGCTTCGCTAATACTGTCATTGCGTTGCGGCAGCGGGGGAACTGGTGACTGATCCACTCGACGGACTTCTCAACCAGCACTAAAGCAGTGGCTTCCAGAGGTTCAACAAAACCAGCAGACACCCCAATGCCCACGCAGTTACGGTGCCAGAACGTTGAGCGGTGGCCGGGTTCAAATGTGATCAAACGCGGCTCTGCACCGGTGGCATCAAGATGCGGATCGCTTTTTACATAATTCATTAGTGCTTCCCGGGCTTGTTCTTCAGAACAATGCTGACGGGAAAAAACGTGCCCTATCCCGCGACGGCTAGACAGGGCGATATCCCAAATCCAGCCATGTTGCTGTGCCGTTGCAACGGTTGCAGAAGCAATGGGGGCGGTGTCATCTTTGTAAGGCACTTGCAACGCCAATGCGGCATCGTTGAAAAGTTGATCCCGTTTACTTACCAGGGGAATGTTGTAGAAGCCGTTGAGTAGCAATGCTTTAAAACCACTGCAATCGATAAACAGATCGCCATCGATCTGACGTCCATCATCTAACGTCAGAGAGGCAATATCACCATTCGCTGCGCCATTGACGTTCTCCACATGACCCAGCGTATGTACCACGCCCAGTTTCTGCGTACAGTGCAATCGCAACATTTCGGTGAATTTACCCGCATTCAGGTGATAACCGTAATTCATTGCAAAAGCGTATTCAGGCATAGCCAGGGTTTTCGGCGCTAAAGACTGTTCGCATACTGCGCCTTGAGGACAGACCATCGACTCGAAATCTGCACCGGGACGGTTCTTTACAAAATGACTGGATAAGTTAACGGCACCATAGCCAGCCGGCGCCGTGAAAGGATGATAATAATGCTCGCCATTGCCATACTGCCAATTAACGAACTTTGAAGCTTGTTTGAAGCCCGCATTACAAAATCGCATGAAGTCTTGTTCAGACAGGCCGATTTGTCGAAGCGTGTCGCGCATCGTAGGCCAAGTTCCCTCGCCCACCATGAGGTTTTTTACATTGGGTGATTCAACCAGCTCAATATGAACAGGATTGGTACACCCGGAATGGATACCATTTTTTGCAGCAAGGATACCAGCAGTAAGCCAACCCGCGGCTCCACCACCTACAATCACAACACGGTTAGTCATTTTTCAGGCTCCTGAAAAAATTAACCCACCTTCCCTGCCGGGCAATATTTATGAATAAATTGCTCATGAGGTGGCAACTGTGCCACCTGGTTTTCAATTTGTTGCTTCAAAGCGGCTAACTGTTGTTTTAATCCTTCGGGTGCCAGCATCTTGCCTGCATGATGGTATTGCTTTGGCTGTAAGCCCTGCCCCATCATCACCTGAATCCAGGAATCCACTCTGAACAGCGACACGTCGTCCGGCCAGACATAACCATTTTCAGCAAAAATGGTCATTCTGTGTCTGAGAGAATCCGGAATATCCATAGTCCGGTAATGGTCCCAGAACGGACTGTCATCGCGCGCAGTCTGATGATAATGAAGGATAATAAAGTCACGGATAGTTTCAAGTTCAACCGCCGATTCCTGGTTAAACCTTTCGGCTAATATTCCGAAATTATCCGAGAACGGAAATAATTTCATAAGCCGGATCAGTGCCGTGGTCACTAGGTGAATACTGGTAGATTCAAGAGGCTCTAAGAAGCCGCTCGATAAGCCAATGGCAACACAGTTTTTGTGCCAGGTTTTTACCCTGCGGCCGGTTTTGAACTTAATGCGACGGGGTTCTGTTAAGGGTTTCCCGGTCAGATTGGCCAGTAAGGTTTCTTCAGCATCTTCATCGCTCAGGAAACGACTGGAATAAACGATGCCATTACCCGTGCGGGTTTGTAAGGGGATACGCCATTGCCAGCCAGCATCGTGGGCAATCGCACGGGTGTAAGGCCGCGGTGGTTCTGGTGATTCAGTCTGCACAGCAATGGCGCTGTCGGCTGCCAGGTAGTGGCTCCAGTCTTCATACTCCACGCCAAGCGCATCGCCGATTAATAAGCCACGGAAACCAGTACAGTCGATGAAAACGTCACCCTGTACGCATTCACCATTGTCTAATTCCAGACTACGGATGTTTCCGCTTTGCTCATCAACAACGATATTGTTAATTTTACCTTCTACCCGTTTAACGCCAGCGGCTTCTGCCTTTTTGCGCAACCAAGCAGCATAAGCGGTGGCATCTAAATGGAAGGCGTAATTAACCGGCTTCTTGCCTGCGGCGAGGGCGAACTTGCCGGCTTTCGCCGCTTTCAGTTCCAGACAGTAATCATCTAAACTGTCGTTCAATCCACTGTCGCGGGCCGCCATCCAAAAAGCATGAAATTCAGCCATCCAGGCACGTTGACCAATTTCGCCAAATGAGTGGATGTAACTCTCGTTTTTCTGCCCCCAGTTTTCAAACTCAATGCCGAGCTTAAACGTGGCCTGTGTGGCCGACATAAACTCTCGCTCATCGATGCCCATTAACTGATGGAAATTGCGCATGGTTGGAATGGTTGCTTCGCCTACCCCAACGGTACCGATTTGCTCTGATTCCACCAGCGTAATATCAAGCAAGTTTCCCAGTCGGGTAACCAAACTAAAGGCACTTAACCAGCCAGCAGTACCACCACCGGCGACAACAACACGCGTCTTCGTCGCTGAAGTCATGTCTGGCTCCTTATCGATTTAGGTTACTGATTAACATGGCGCGCAGACGGCGGGCGTTTATCTCAGTCATCTCACCCAGCGCGCCCTGACATTCAGGCGGCAGATGCTCACGCACCACTTCACCTTCACCGAATACGTAATAATCAAACAATGCTTTCCATGCACGCTTTTCGTCTTCAGGCTTGTCGCGTAGACTCATCATGCCATTTAACAGAACATCCATCGGATTGCCTTTATAGCGCTCTGTGGTCATCCACCAGAAGTTCACCATAATGTTAAAACGCTCGAACGCTGTCACCTCGTGCCACCACATACTCGGATAATACAGTCCATCACCAGGCTCGAGATCGGCAATCCAGGCATTTTCCAGCGCCGTTTTAAGGCGAGGAAACTTTTCAAAATCCGGCTCAGCGAGGTTAGCAATCGTCACTACCTGACCACCCGGTGTTGGATGCAGTGGACCGGGATATAAGTTTTCAATCTGGTCTGGTGGAAACAGGGTGAAACGACGTTTTCCCAGCACACAACAAGCGAGATTTTTGGGTTGATCGAAATGGCAGGCTGCCAACGACTCGGTGCCAATCCAGATTTTGGCCAGCACCTGATTTTGCTCGAATTCAGGATGATTAAAAGCCAGCGAGTGAGAAGCCGCTAATGCGGGAAAGCCCTCGTTGAGGATTAGCGAATTGACATACAGATATTCATGCTCTTCTTTATCCAGCTCATTGCGAATGATGTCGAGCACAGAGGGAATCGTTGAACGTTCTGCGGCGAAGTTAAAACCGGTGTAGTTGTCGTTGTACCCAAAGCGCCCTTTTATGGAAGCGGGCGCGCGGTAAACAAGCATGGGCTTTTGACTGTAATTCTCTTCCAGCATTTGCATAGCAGGCAATATTCCCTGCTGACCAGTTTTAACCAGCGGCCAGTCTTTTACCAGCCCTTTCAGGATAACCGGTTTATCCAGAGCAAAGAGTTCATCAAAAGGAATGTTGTCCGGCGTAATGCCTTCCCACACGGTTACTTTCTGTTGAGATGCCTGCACCATAGCGAGTTCCGTTTGTGATTATCAGGAAATTGCGGACTTTACAGCAATGATGACTTCGCGTTCTTGAGGTCAATCAAGCGCTGGAAATTTGCAAGCGAAGAGACAATAAAATACAACGGCCCAAGCATGCCGAACTGGCTCAATCGCGCTAACGCTTCGCCACTTAGCTGGCTAAGTTTGTCTTGATTAATCGTGTAGTAATTACTGAAGTTAACCTGTTCCACGTTGCTGAGCTTCACCTCAATGTTAACGTGTTCAAGCAGCTCCATTTCTTCCACCAACGCAAACAACGTTTTATTGTATTGGGTACCCGCTTCAATAGTCTGCAGAGCGCGTTTTACATAGCTCAAGTAACCTGACTCGCCGCCCATGGGCATGAATACAGGTTCCCCTTCCGTTTCGTTAATGCGGGGATCTTCGGTATCCACACAAATGAAAGGTTGCGGTGCGGCATCATCAGACTCGCGATAGGCAATGCTAAAAGGCCCTCTACCTAACAATGCAGGTACATAGCGAGTGATCCAGCCATGATCATCGAGGAACAGGTTTTCGTCTTTACTCAGGCCAAGAATGGCGTGGATCTGGATGTCGCCTGACTCACTGTCTTTATGAAACACCAGCGGAAATTCTTTGTGCAACTCACTCACTTCTGAGGCATAAACCCGAGTGCGATTTACCTGATAACCCGTAAAAGCGGATGGGCGAGTATCGACTTTCAGATCTTTGTGATCAACGTTATTTAACACGGTAGGTGTAGACATAGATTGGTCCCCGGTTACTGCGGGTTAAACGAATGGTATACGCGGGATGTTATCGCGCTACCTTGTTATGCGCAATGTCGTGATGGTTTTGAAAGTGTAAACTGGCCGACCGATGCCGGCCAGGAAATTATTCCGCCACAGTGAAGGACCACGGTGGCGGGTTGCTAACAGCGATTAGAAGCTGTAGCGCGCACTCAGTACGATACGTCTATCAAGTTCCTGGATGAAGAACGTATTGTTGTAGCTACGGCCATATTGACGCGAGCCTTCTTCCAGTAAGTTGATTACGTCCAGGCTCATGGTGAAATCTTCAGTGAAGTCATAGCTCACGTTCAGATCCAGCTGCTTGTACTCATCGATAAACAATGGGTTACGAACAGAAGAAACACCACGGTTAACTTCCGCAAGGAAAGAATCACGCCAGTTGTATGCTACGCGAGTAGACAGACCTTCTTTTTCGTAAATCAGTACCAGGTTAGCGGAGTCACTAAGACCTTCCAGAGCGAACTGGTCGATTGAAGGATCTGCACCGATGTCGTAACCGATATCACCGTCTACGATAGTGAAGTTAGCTTGGTAACCGAAGCCACTGTCACCGAAGAAGTGCTGCCACGCAAACTCGTAACCGGAGATACGTGCACTCTGGTTGTTTACAGGCTGAGTTACTTCAAACTGCATTTCCGGGTCGCCGGCTACTGGGTCAACGTTATTGTTAGCAAATACGTCGTCAGCAAACGCCTGACCTTCCTGGAACTCATCCGCGCCACCAGGGAACACGTCTGGGTTTGCAAGCAGAGCAGTCATGGTGAAGAAGTTACGCTCGGTAATTTCTACGCCACGCGCTTCCAGTTCGGCAATGGCTTCAGCTGAGGTAGTACCTGCTGCGCCAGAAGTCGCATCCAACAGACCAAACAGCGTCTGAGAAACCTGCTGCGTACCTACAAAGTTATCTACGTCTTTACGATAGTAACCCACAGACACCATGCTTGAATCACCGTAGTAATATTCAAGAGACAGGTCGAAGTTGTTGGATTCCAGTGGATCCAGGGCTGCGTTTCCGCGGCTACCAGAAGCCACACCGCCTAAGTATGTAGGACGACCAGGCGCACCGATAGAAGTTGCAGTGTACATCTGGTTATACGCAGGGCGTGCCAGAGTCATGCTGTAAGAAACACGTGCTTTTAAATCATCAGACAGGTTTACAGACAAATCGATGTTAGGCAGGAACGCTTCATATGAGTGGTCCTGAGACAGCGCTTGAGTCTGGTCGCCGTAGCTGATAGTGAAGTCGTTATCTGATAACCAAGTGATTTGCTCTGGGATAGACTGTATAGAGATTGACTCTACATCTGTCTTCTCATAACGCGCACCTACTACCAGGTTAGCTTCGAAGCCACCGATTTCACCGTCCATTGTCGCCATTGCGTACAGAGACAGGATATCTTCTTTAACCGTATTGTCCTGCGCACCTACAGAAGGCAGGTCACCAGGCGTGTAACCGTAAGCTGGCGCTACTGCGTTCAGCAAGTCTACAGCGTTGCCGCGGAACGATACACTACCCAGAGGGATAGTAGTAGACCCCGCAGGTACTGCAATTGAGTCTGCACCTGCAACACCGCTCATGTCGTGATCTTCAAATGCACAAGCAGTACAAGTTACGTCAAGCAGACCTTCAGGAATGTTGCCAACATCAGCTACACCCCAGCCACCCAGCTGTGCTTCAGTTTCGTAACGAATCTGGTTCATTTCGGTGGCCATGTAACCGATACCGAAATCAACTTTCACGTCAGAACCTTCGTCCCAAGTACCGTCGAAACGGAACTGCTGAACGTCAGACTCTTGATCTGAAGAAATAGCACGTGTTACCTGAGGACCAACATCCGCCAGGTCGAAAACACCGTTGTTGTTACCTTTAACAGAATCGTCAACAACAATGCTTGCTTGTGGCATATCCAGACCGAAGTCCATGGTTTGCCAGCCAGCGGTTGCACCTGCAACGTTGAAACGGATTACGTTTTTACCGTAAGGGCCATTACCACCAGACTTAGCATTTGCCACGTTAGCGTCGAAGCGCAGGTTCAGTGAATCGTTGGCCCACCAGTCAGCGTTGAAGCCGAAAGAGCTCAGTTCATCTTTCGCAGCCATTACCAGGTTCTGGAAGAAGAAGTCTTTACCGCCGTCAATGTCTTCAGTGAAACGGATAGGCGTAGCAACTACAGGGTTACCATCAAATTCCATATCAGTGAACTGACGAGCAAACCAAACACCGTCTACGATAGAGGTTGAGTTGATTTCGTTGCTGGCATAAGTCGCATCTGCGGTTAATGTCAGCGTATCTGAAGGCGCGAACTGTAAAGTAACCATACCGTTCAAACGTTCACGGTTATCTTCGTTCAGACCTAAACCTAAGTTAGAAGGCATCGCAACTAATTGGCCTTCTTCTGGCGCATTAGTTACGTTTGCACCATCAACCAGACCGAATGTACCAGGAGACGTTGAATCCCAGTTGTACAGTTGATAGTTCTCAACACTCATGTGACGGCTACCAGAATCACGTTCCTGGTATGAACCGAATACTGCAAAACCAAACGTGTTATCTTCGTTTGACCAGTTAGCAACACCGCTCACTTCTGGTGTTACGCCGTCGCCACTGTAATCTTTCATGGCTTTCGCGCCGATAGACGCACGGTTTTCACCTTGAGACAGTGGCTTCAGAGTGTTGATGTTAATTGTTGCACCGATACCACCTGAAGGTACGGCTGCACGGCCAGTTTTGTAAACTTCAATGCCACTTACACCTTCCGATGCCAGGTTAGAGAAGTCAAAAGAACGGGTAGTACCTGATGCGCCTTGGTCCAGCGGGTTACCTGTAATAGAGGCAACGTTTGCTGCCGGCATCTGGCGGCCGTTTAGTGTGATCAGGTTAAAGTTACCGCCAAAACCACGAACAGTAACTTCAGAACCTTCACCGTTTACACGGTTAATAGAAACACCAGTGATACGCTGGAGAGATTCTGCCAGGTTAGTGTCTGGGAATTTACCCATATCTTCGGCAGAGATTGCGTCAACAACACCACTAGACTGGCGCTTAACGTTCATTGATTGAGACAAACTACCGCGAACGCCGCGTACTTCAATCTGTTCTACTTGTTCAGGCGCATCCTGAGCAAATGCAGGTGCTGCAACCATTACGCAGAGTGCCCCTGAAACTGCGTAAGATAGCTTTGTTTTATTAAACATAGTTTGGTTTCCAGTTGAGTTTTCACACGTGAATTTAAGTGCGTGTCCCTTATGAGGTGAAAACTGAACCGTTATCCGAAGATAAGGAAGTAACAGCTTCTCTCTTGCCCCATCACGCACTCGTTGTGCAAATCGTTTCGTTGTGATCCCATTCTCACAATGAAACGGGTTACATTCCGCCATTTTCGTTAACGATTTGTAACAGGTGTAGTTATAGCCCGCCTTGTGAAGGAATTGCAAGTATTTTGTTAGGCACCCTAACAAAATTATTCTTTTTTATGAAAATGAAGTATTCTTTAGTCGTAATTTTGAGCAAAAAAGAAGATTTCCTGCGTTTTCTCTGCTTAAAATGAACGGGAAAAGTTACAGCAGTTTTACAAATCAAGTTTAGTAAAGACCACAATTTGAATACCTGCAAGTTCGGCTTGTATAAAGTGTCGCAAGCGAAATTGAGCAACTGGTGAAGCTTAGCGCGAGCAGTAAATCTGTATACTATCTGGTTTTAACGTTAGTCGTAACACTACAAATATTTAATTATTCGAGTGAACCGAGAGCCCATTTTTTTATTTTACTCGAGATGAAAAGTGTAAAGGTGAGTCAGGCTGGGTAAATAGTAATGCCTGCGTAAAAAGTACAAATAACACCCAACTGTCAACCCGGTACATTTTTTAGTCTTTGCGCACTCTTTGAGGCAATTAAAAGACAACAAAATCTGAAATTAACGCGGTTTCCCTTCCCGCAATTTATTTACAACAAATAAACAATTAGGATTTACGGCTAGCCGTAAGATAATCAAAATAATATGCCCGTACATAAACAATCTTGCCAGGGATTTGAACAGCAAAGCTTGGCGCTGGACACAGACAGACGTTTTTTCAAATGCCTGCTACAACATGGACCGATGAGCCGTGCGGCGATTTCGCAGCTTACCGGTATTTCACGACCGACTATCTCTGAAGCAGCTCAGCGTTTGAAAGGACAATCGCTGGTTAACGAGACGAAGCGCAAAACACAGAATAAGCAGGGCCGAGCTGGCATCTTGTATGAAATCAACGCGATGCGTGGCGTAACGTTAGCAGTAGCGTTAGACAGTGCCCACATACAAATGCGTTTGATGGACTTGGCCGAAAACGTGATTTCAGAGCAGCATACTCCCCTGTCAGATGTGCTTACGCAGGAAGCTTTTCTTGCCCGTGTAATACAAATGGCCGAAGATTTGGTATGTCAGGTAGATACTGTTGTGCTCTCTGTGGGCATTTCTATTGCCGACCCAGTAGATGCAAACACAGGCCTTGTGGTGCCATTACCTAAGGCACCGTTCCCCCTTTCCCACAACATCAATTTTTGCTCACTGTTTTCCAATTTATTCCATTGCCCGGTAACCATTGACAATGACGTAAACTGGGCGACGTTGGCTGAACGCGCCCAGGGCAATGCTAAAGATGAACAAAATTTTGTGTTTTTCTATTTTGGGCGCGGTATTGGTGCAGGTATTCACATTAGTGGTCACCTGTTAAGAGGCAGCTCCGGAATGGCTGGAGAAGTGGGTTATTTTAAAGTGGATGGCGACACCAATCTGCAAGATTACGTAGAATCTCAGGGCCTTCTTAAAGCCCTACTTGAGAACCGTTCACTAAAAACCAACCCGGCCATTGATAAAATTGTGCATGTGATCTCTTCAACGGCCATTCTGGTTAATCCCGATCTGGTGATCCTGGGCGGCCCTCTTGCCCGTCACGACGCGTTTATGGCTGCGCTAATGACAAAAATTCCTGAAAATACCTTAGTGAAAACCCGGGTTATGCCCAGCGCCATGCCAGAAACTGCGCCTCTTTGCGGGGCATCGGCGGGGGCACAGGAGCTCGCACTGGCATCACTGGGATTACTTCCTCAGCCTGAATAGTCGCCCATTAAATGGTAGGCTGCTTTATACCAAAGCGGCCTCTTCCATCACCTTAAACTCTGCATCGAGTTCACTTACTCCCAAACCGCTTCGCTTGTGCACTCTGATCTGCGTGGGAATACGTTCTTTCATGGCTTCAACATGGCTAATAACCCCAATCATTCTGCCCGACGCGTTCAGGTTATCCAGCGCATCAAGGGCAATATCCAAGGTTTCTGCATCCAACGTGCCGAATCCTTCATCCAGAAACAGTGAGTCGATGCTGGTTTTATGACTCACCAAATCTGATAACGCGAGCGCCAGCGCCAAACTCACCAGAAAACTCTCACCGCCCGATAACGTTCGGGTGTCACGGGTGATATCTCCCTGCCAGGTATCTGCCACCAGCAGAGAAAGGCCGTTCACTTCTTTGCGCTGCAAGCGATAGCGACCATGTAATCGGCTTAGCTGTCTATTTGCCAGTACAATGAGGTTATCCAGTGTGAGTCCTTGCGCGAATTTTCTGAATTTATCGCCTTTGGAAGAACCAATCAGTTCGTTCAGTGTAGACAACACATCAAAGGCAGATTGTTTGGTTTCAATATCATCAGCAATTTGCTTCAGTTTTTGCTTCTGTTCGTCGTCGGCCTGCTTGCGCGCCTGCAATTCTCCTTTGCGGGAAAGGCATGCATCGCGGGTTGTTTCCGCTTCTTCCAGTGCTCGTTGCACTTCCGCTAATTCCATCGTTTGCCAATGGGCCGCTTCCTCACTGTTTTTCCAGTTGCTGTATGCCTTAGTAGCCTCATCAGCAAACGCACGCGTTTGCTTAAGTGCGTCCTGCAATGTTTGCTGCTGTTGTTTTAATGCTTGCAAGCCATGCTCGTCCAGTCGCGCCTGTTCAAATGCGCTATCAGAATCAAACCCTTGTTGTTCCCGACTTTGCAACCACTGCGCTTGCGCGGCTTCAAGGCGCTCTGACAAAACAGACACACTTTTTTGAAGCTGTATTGATTCGGCGTTCAGGGCCGTATGCGTATCTGTGGCCGTTTGCACCGCTTTACGTGCTTGCTCAGCGCGTTGATGGTGTAAGGCAATGGCCTGTTCAGCGTCATTGAGCGCCTCACGTGCTGGTGTATTACCCAGCAATGCTTTCCGCTGGGAAAGTGCTTCACTGTACTGTTCGAACAATACCTGAGCAGCGTGTTCAGCATCGGCAATGATTTGCTGAAGCCCCTTCGCGGCAGTTTCTTGCCCAGCGAGTTCGACATTGAGGGGGCCAGACTGACGCTCAGAGTCACCAACCTGTTGCTGTGCCGCCTCAAATCGCTGTGCTCGCGCCTGCAGATCTTTCAGCCAATCCATCAACTCCCCGTCAGGTACCGTCAACCCGGCTTCTGTTACTTGCTGATGAAGCGCTTGTATCTGCGCCTGAGATTCTGTGATTACAACAGACAAGCGTTGAGCCAAAGCGGCCTGCTCTTTTTGCCCCTGTTCGAGACGCGTCAGTGCCAATTGATGATTGTTATCCGCTTTTTCTACTTTCCGCTCACATTCATTTAGCGCAGTACTTAAGAAGGTAACCGCCTCCTTTTGTGCTACCAAGGCATTTGCTTCAGCCCTTAAGGACTCCGCTTCATTTTGCAGTGCAGTCTCATATTCACCTACGCTAGTAGCCTGCTCAAGTACCAGAGTTACCGGAAGCTGATGCTGTTGTTGCTCCCACTGTGCAACAAGCTGTTGCAATTCGCCTTCGGCGTCAACAAGCCAGCGGTCAAAGCTCGATAATTCGCTCTCAAGTTGCTGGCATCGCTCCTTGAGTGCGGTCCCCGCTTCTTCTGCTTTTGAAAGTTCTAGCTCAAGGGCTTGTTTTCGTTGCAGCGTTTCTGGAATATTTATCTCGCCTTCAGCGGTTATTGGATGAGATTCCGCGCCACAGAGCGGACAAGGTACACCGTGTTCCAGTTTGGCCCGGTATTCGGCAAGTTGCTCCTCCTGCCTTACCAATTGGCTCACATCTTTTAATGACTGGCTTGTCGTCTGATACGCCTTTCTTAATGCTTGTAGCTCCTGCTTTTGCATTTCCAATCTGCTTGCCAGTGCATCACGCTGCTGCTTTTGGTTCCCCATATTCTCAGAAACCGAAAGGTAACGGCGCTGCACTTCCGCCGCTTTGCTCAAGGGCCGCCACTGGGCGTCAATCTTCTGAGCGCGTTGCTCTCCAGTAACACGTCGCTGCTCGCCGCCGAGAGTTTCAAAAGCACTAACCGCAGCCTTTGCTTCGGCTTGCTTTTCTGCCTGTTCTGAACGGGCGGTTTCAACATCAACAGCCAGTTGGTTGACCTTGGCTTGCTGTGCTGCAATAGCGGCTTGTTGCGCAGACTGCTCTGCTTCAAGCGTCTGTTTTTGCTGCTCATATTGGGCCATTAATGCTATTTGCCCTTGCCAGCCAGAAAGATGATGACTCAACACGCCATCATTTTTATGCGCATCAAGATAAGCTTGCTGCTGTTGTCGCTGAGTATTCAGCGTGGTTAGCTGCTGCCTGAGTGTGGTTAACTGATTTTCCTTATCTTTAAGTGTTTGCTGTTGTTCTGTTACTTTGCGGCGAACGTCTTGTTGCTCCTGTTGCAGGCGACCGATTTTATCGTCCAGCGGTATAACTTGCTCGTGGACAAGGGAAATGCGCGTTTTCATGTCCTGTTGTACTGCGCTGTACGCGCTGGCAGCCTGTCTGTCAGTCGCTTTTGCCGCATTTAGCGTTTGCTCTGCCGTCGCCACCTGCTGTTTCAAATCAGCTTCATTGGTGACGGCTTGCTCACGCTCCTGCTTCATGGTTTGCAGGCTTTTCCACTCCGGTAACAATTTGGCTGCTTTCTCAGCCAACAAAATACCCTGTTCCTGGGGCAGGAAATTATCGTAGTGTTGCTGCGCTTGATTCAGGTTTGCTGTAGCTTGCCGTTGTTTCTCTTCGCGTTCCGTCGCCCCCAACCACCAAGTCACGCCGTTCTGCCATTGTTCGACCTTTTGACGGGCAGACGCTAACTGGGATTCCGCACCGTCAATTGCCGTTTCCAGCGCCAACCTTTCCTCGGCAGAAAGTAACGATACGTTATCCATGCCTTCCCGTAACAGGCCTAACTCAAGCTTCGCTTTAGCGTAATTCTCATAAACCCGCATGGAAATGTCGGCGTAAATTTCAGTACCGGTCAGTTCTTCAAGCAAGGCTGCACGATCGCTTTCGCTGGCGTTGAGAAAAGCGGCAAAGTCGCCCTGAGACAACAACATAGATTTAGTAAAGCGGGCAAAGTCCAGCCCGGTAATAGCTCTTATCTCGTCATCTTTGCTTTTAACCTGATTGGCAAGCACGTCGCCGCTTGCCACTTCCGCCAATTCCACCACTGCCTGCTGTAGATTGCCATCTGCTTTTCCCCGGGCACGACGCATGCTCCAGAAAGCGCGGTAGGCTTTCCCCTTCACGGAGAATTCCACTTCTGACAGGCATTCTGCGGTTCCCCGGGTCATGATCTCATTGGAAGACTGGGTGAGATTTCCTAGTCGTGGGGTCTGGTGATAGAGCGCTAAACAAATAGCGTCCAGTAGCGTCGTTTTACCTGCACCGGTTGCACCAGTAATCGCAAACAAACCGTTATCGGTAAAAGGAGAACGGGTGAAATCTATCTTCCACTCGCCTTTAAGGGCATTGAGATTTTTAAGTCGTAGCGTAAGAATTTTCATCAGACTTCCTGCTCCTCATCCAACGAGGTCACCACGGCAGAAAATTGTTGTCGAAGCGCTTCTTTGGTTTCGTCCACCTCGCTGTCTAATAATTCAAGGCGTTTTTCAAACACCTCCTGTGGCGACAATTCCGATAAGTCTTTCTCATACTCGTTGCTCATACCCACAGTTTGTTGTTGCTGAACCCGACGTAATTGCAGCACTTCTACGGGTTTACCTTCAACCATGGCTTGAATACGCTGATGTAGATCAGACAGATACCCTTGTGTGGTCACCTCAATGCATAACCAGGTAGAGGCCTCCTGGTTCTCAAACTCACTCAGTGCCTGTTCAATGTCGTCCAAACTGCCCCGGAGCACCTGCATGTCCTGAAACAATGGTACGGGTACGGATTCAACAGAAGTGGCCTGATGGCCGTCGAAGGACACAACCAACACCTGCTTTTGTGTACCGAGCTCATCAAAACTTAGCGGAATAGGTGAACCGCTATAACGAATAATGTCAGATTTTGCTACCCGCTGGGGACGGTGAATATGGCCCAATGCTATGTAGTCTGCCGGCGGAAATCCGCCTGCATCAAAACCATCCAGGGTACCAATATAAATTTCCCGTACACTCGAAGACGCAGACACACCAAGGGCGGTAAGGTGTCCGGTAGCAATAACAGGAATATCGATGCCAAGTTCAGCGCGACGGGCTTCAGCCAACTGATATACCGAAGCGTAATGGGCTTTTATTGCCTCACCAAGACTCTGCTTTTTATCTTCTCCAGACTGACCTGCCTCGCTAACCATCACATCCCTGGCGCGAATAAACGGAATCGCGCAGACAATCCCGGTCACATCATCGTTATTATCACGGATTTCCACAACCTGCTCTGCAGGATCGGCGCACGTCGAAGCGATAACATGGGTATTCAAGCAAGAAAGCAAGCCACGGGTTTCATTGAGCACAGAAACTGAGTCGTGGTTGCCACCGAGTATGACCAATGTGCAAGCATGGGCCTGCAGAGACACCACAAATCGGCTATAAATCTCCCTGGCATAACTAGGCGGCGCCCCAGTATCAAAAATGTCACCAGCCACAATGATGGCGTCAATGCCATGCTCGTCTACCACGTTAAGTAACCAGTCGAGAAATCGCTGATGTTCATGCTTTCGATTTTGAGTGAAAAAGCTCTGACCCAGATGCCAGTCGGAAGTGTGCAGAATTTTCATGAAACTAAACTTGGGAATAATCAGACCATTACCTTACCACATGCTTTGAAAGCGGGTAATGAATCAGTCAGTTTCATAGATAGATTTGAGGTTGTGTTTAGGCAAGAAATACACGGGAAGCGAAGCCGGATTATTTAACGCTAATACCCTCAGTGCTGATTTTATTTAGCAAACCACGCCAACGAGAAAGCTTAGCTGACGCTGAACCCGATGACTTCTTTTGCCCTGGCGCCCATACACCGGTACTGTTGAAACTGAACACAGGCATCAAGTCTGTTCTTTGTCGGGCGGGTAACACTTCTGAAATAAGGCTGTCGAGGATAAGCGGCTGACTGTCTGGCGTTGCGTAATAACCGAGTACCATGTGCGCTTGTGTCACCGTACTGCGGCGTCCACCTATCTTGGCTTTAACGTAAATGAGCCGAAGCTTCTCATCGGCAACACCCAAGTTAAGCAGGAAAATATACTTGGCGATGGCGTAGTCTTCACAGTCTCCCACCCGTTTAGCCAGAAATTCCGCCGGTGACGCCCAATAATCACTTTGCTTCCATACCACGTCATCGGTTTGGTAAGTCACATTTTCACTGAAATAATGATTAACCCGCTTAAGTTGCTCGGTTTCTGACAGAGACGCTGCATCTGAAAACAATGCACTTAGCGCCGCTCTTCGCCCGCTATCAACCTTTCCGCCGTGTTTTTCAACTGCTTGCCAGAATTGATCAAAGTTTATGTTTACCAGAGCAAATGCGGTAAGGGTGCAGCAAAGCGCGAGCGCAGCTGCAGTAATCCCGACTTGCAGATTTAAGATGCGAGAAAAGAAAGAAGACGCAATACGTTTCAGCACCGACACAGCAGCTCACCCGGGGGAACTGGCTTGCTCACCAATCGTAAAGAAAGAAAAATGTTCACTCGTGCCCGCCTAACGCTTGCTGTCCAGACGTGTGATACCATCAAATCCCATGGACATCAACACTTCCTCATCTTTCTGCGATACTACGCCATCAGCAATGACTGCCATCCCGAGCGAGTGTGCCAGGTCTGCAAGGCCATTGAGGTAAACCTGGTTTGAGCGATTATTGACAACATCGTAAACATAAGCACTGTCGATTTTAAGGTATTTGAGGCCAAATTCGTGAACGTCAGCCACTTTTGAGAAACTCTCTCCGACACGTTTAAGCCCGGTGTTAACGAGGAGTTTGTCAGCCATGCGACAAAATTGACGGAATGCGATGGGGTGAGTAGCGGCAGTATGTTCCCGCAGCTCCAGTGATAACCGAGATAATACCTGACGTGAACCTTTTAACGTACTCTCTAGCTGAGAGAGTGATTTGTCACTGATAATCGACTCTTCATACAACAACACGGAACAACGCTTATCGGTATTTTCTGCCAGCCAGTTCAATGCTGTTGTCAGGGTGAGTAAATCTATTTTCTCTACCTTGCCAAAGCGTCTGGCTGCTTCTGTGAGCCGGCCAAATCCTCTCATTTCACCGTTATCATCATAGTTAAGCAATGCTTGATAGTGCATCACACTACCATTGTGAGAAAACACTTTAACGGTCTGCAGGTGACAATGTTCACTGGCTTTAGCGAAATCCTGCTCCCACAGCTCTAGGCTTTCACAGCGGTAATGCCGCTCAGGCACTGGCTGCAGATTAAAACCAAACACAATATCCTGCTCTTGTACTTCCTCCAACAGCTCATCTACTCTGTCGAGAAGTTCATAACTTGCTTCGTTTGGACTTAGATAAACGCCAGCGGTGACGCAGTGTAATGATGCATCACTAAATTCTGGCAAATCTGAAATTGGGTTATCTTCAACAAACACCTGCGCAATGTCTTCCATCGCCCGGCATTCAGAAAGCAGCACACAGATATCGGTCTCGTTTATTCGCGCAATTCTAAAATCGGTATACAACTCGTCGTGGCGGCGATAAAACTGCGCTAATTTTTCGGCGAAAGTTTTAATAAAGTGATTGAATACGTCAGGCGCCATGGATTGCACATCGCCCTGATGTTTCATTAAGCTATGCATCAACAAGCCATTCTGACCATCTTTATCGCGGTACCGCAGTTGCGATTCAAGAATAGAAAAGAAGGCATTAATATTGACAAGTTTAGTCACCGGATCATGCTGATCGCGTTCACGGGCGAGTTCCAGTCGACGGTTATTTTCAACGAGATTCGCTTTAAACCGATCGGCCAACGAGTTCATTGCGTTAACCACTCTGGCAAAGTCAGCCGTCCACGGGCGGGATATCTTAATAAATTTTCGTTCTGAGAAGCTGTTAGCTTGGTTAACTATATTGCCAAGGGGCTTAAGAATGACCCTGAGAATTAACGAACCGATAATGCCAATAGCGGCCATCAGAACCAGAATACTGATCACGAAACTTTTGAACTTTGACCACAGTGAATCCATGGCGAAAGCGGTCTGACTTTCAACATACAAGGTACCGTAGAGATCCCAGCCATCACTCACTTGCGATATGCCTGGCGCCACTTCCAGTGAGGCTAACTCCTGAAACCAACCTGGTGCCGTTGATGGCTCCCCTTCGTAGTAGATTTCATCAATAATACCGCCGTTATTACCCTCAAGACGAATTCTTGCATAGTGCCCGGAGTCAAATTTTGCTGACAACATTAATCTGATTTCTGCCGGTGACTTTTCAGCCTGCGTTAAAACCAGCGCAAGTGAATTGGCATCATCGTTATTTTTTAAATAAAGCTGTTCTTCAGTATTCTGCTGAGTCGAAAAAAACAACACCAGAAAGCTTACCATGCTGTTAAGTGCAATGATCGCCAGTACCGCAATCCAAAGTTGTTTATTCAGCGTCACAGATTACCACTCGCCTCATCTTCAAGTTCTACCGGCAATGTCAAAGTGAAAGAGGTACCTTCACCCACTTCCGTTTTCATTTTCAGTTTGCCCTGCATTTTGTCTTCCGTCAGGGTTTCCACGATATGAAGGCCCAACCCACTGCCTCCCTGCTCCCGCCGGGTAGTGAAATAGGGTTCGAACATCACATCTCTGAATTTAACGGGAATACCCTTACCATTATCAGCAATAGTGATGATTGCCGACGATTCGGTGGAGGTTACCGTTAATGTAATTTGGGGGTCGGTTATGGTACTGTCGAAAGCATGAATAGAGGCGTTAAACAGCAGGTTTGTCAGTACCTGTGACAGCGCGCCCGGATAACTCTTCATCATGAAGGTTTCCTCGATATCTTCTTCCAACACGATTTCAATTTGCTTCGCTTTCAACTGCGGCTTAACACTGCTCAGCACGCTTTCAATGGTACTGTGCAGAGGAAAGGTAAGCAGTCGATCCGCGCTTTGGTTAACCGCATTCGTCTTGAAGTCTCTGACTAGTTTGGCTGCGCGACCAAGATTAAATGTCAGTAAATCTGCGACCTCATTGCTTTCTTCGATAAACTCTTCAAAATATTCCTCGGTTAACGAACCGTCATTAAAGCTTTTGTTGAGGTCATCCACACTTTCTTTTAAATGTGACAACGACGTAATCGCCACGCCAAGTGGATTGTTTATTTCATGGGCCACTGATGCCACCATGCCCCCTAACGTACTCATTTTCTCTAATTCGATAGCCGCTTGCTTTTTCTCACGCAAATAATCAGATTCAATAAGTAGAGGCGTAAACTCCAAGATGACGCGTTGTAAGTTGATATCCTGTTTATCTATCACCTTGTCACTGGTCAGCACAATAAAGCCGCCCACCAGTTCTGTATTGGCAATCATATAAACAGCAACCGACAATCCTTGCATTCCGCTTTCGTTTAACCATGAAGCCATGGCCACCGATATTTTGTCATCGTCGACCCATCCACTTTCCCTGGCAGCAAGCATGGGCTCCAGAACATGTCTTTCTAAATGTCGGGGCGCATCAATGCCCATACTGTCTAAAGCGATGCAGCTATCGGCACTGATTGACCAACAAGACACGTGCTGGCATTCTGCAGCAATAAAGATAGCCTGATCGAGAAAAGTAAATTGCGCTTGTACCGGGAGATCCCTCAGTAAGGTCGTTCCCAGTAGTTCTCCCATCGCTTTTGTGACAGATTTACTCATTCAAACACTCCTTAGTCCGGAAAGTTTTCACGAATCGACCAGAAAAAATCGATATCTTCGATCATCAGGTCTGATAGCGTAGGATCAAATTTAGCGCCTTTTTGCGCGCTGAGTTGACTAAGCACCTCATCCTTAGACATCGCCGCGCTATTGTCAGAACCAGACGTCATACGATCGAACTCTGCAGCAAGCGAAATAATGCGTGCGCTGACAGGAATGGTTTCGCCGCTGAGCTGATTGGGATACCCTTCACCATCCCATTGTTCGTGGAATGTCTGGCAGGCTTGTGCAGCCTTCTTCATCATTGGCTTATCAGACTTACTCAACAACGCTGCTCCCACATTAGGATGGTTTTTCAGCAACGCCATTTGTTCAGCAGAAAGGCTCTCTTCACTCTGTAAAACCGTATCTGGCAGGGTGATTTTACCGATATCACATATAGGCGCGAGCCGGCGAATAGTCTCAGCATCATCAACGCCTAAACCAGCACGTCGTGCCAGTTCATAACTCAGTTCTGCTGTGCGTAGACTGTGTGAGTTACTTTCACTACTGCGCTGTTCAGCCAGGTTTCCGAGTAAGTGAAGAATATCGGATTGTGTGCCTTTGATTTCTTCACTGATCATCAGATTCTCGTAAACCAGTGACACGTTGATGCAGTAAATTTCCAAGAATTCTTTTTGAGAATCCGTTAACGCCCCTTTGGTTTCTATAAAGAGCAGGTTCTCGTACCCCTTATCCGTGCAGGTATAAAACACGTAACCATTATCAAAGTGCTGAGATTTCTTGGTGGCTAACACTTCTTTAAAACAAGTTTCGACATCTTCTGGCACCATAGGCGCACTACTTTCTTTGATGTCAGCCAGGCTGCCGGTAGCAGCAAGCACCGCCCGCTCCTTCGCACCGCTGCCTTCTTGCGGAAAGGTCGAACAGTAAATGGCACTGGAATCTAACTGCAACAGGTTCATGATTTCTTTAAGTACCGCTGAAGCAAAATCATTCAAAGAATGGGTTTGCAACATTTTGGTGGTACTTTCGATAACCTGTCTGAGCCCCTTACGATGATTTTCAATGGTGGAAATATCACGATAAGATCGTAACCCCGTATACATCAGGGTTTTCAGCTTCTGACTCGTGAGCTCGGTTTTTTCTTTGTAGTCGTTGATATCATAGCGTTCAATAACTTCATGCTCAGGCGCCTGCCCCGGCTGTCCCGTTCTGAGCACCAGACGACATGCATTGTTTTGCAGATCTTTGCGAACGTAGTGCACCACATCCAGGCCGGCATGATCGGTTTCCATCACCACGTCTACCAGCGCCAGCGCGATATCCGTTTCGGTATTAAAAATTTCCATCGCTTCCTTGCCTGAATAGGCGTGCAAGAATTCGATTTTTTTGCCATCAAAGCGAAAACGCTTGAGGGTCAAGTCTGTCACCCGGTGAACTTCTGTTTCGTCGTCAATGATTAGCACTTTCAGCGGTGATGATGCCTTCTCTTCAACGGTTTCATTCCCGGAAGGTGCAACGACTTCTTTCTTCTTGGCAAATAAAGGATTTCCCATCAGTTACTCCTTATCATCTAAGTCTTTAATTCGTAATGAAACCCACAAGCCACCTTCTGGCTCTTCTCCGTGATTAAGCTCACCCTGAAGCTTACTTTTCACCAGGTTGTACACCACGCTTAAACCCAGCCCAGCATTTCCCCCGCCACGTCGGGTGGTGAAAAATGGGTCAAAAATCTTACCGAGGTCTTCTTTGGCCACCCCTTCACCGTTATCCGAAAACTTGAGCATTACCCATTTACCAAATGTGGTAACGCGTATGGAGATAACGCAGTCCTGCTCTTTGTTGGCAAAGCCATGAATCGAAGCATTTGAAGCCAGTGCGTCCAGCACTTGATTAATTACCGTGGGGTAAGTGCATATTTCTGAACGACGGCCTATTTCAATGTTAATTTTCACTTTGGTAGACATCGCGTTCTGCTTATAGTGTTCTGCAAAATTTTCTACCAGTTCAGCCACATCTACGGTTTCAGGCGCAACCGAATCATCAGCGTTAATGACGTCAATTTTTTTGAAAGATGAAATAAGTTTAGATGCTCTTTTCAGGTTTCCCAGTGCCATTGCGAGCACTTCTTTACCGGATGTAATAAATTCCTCGAATCTATCCTCATCTAAATCGCCGTTATCGAAATCTTCCTTCAAATCACGGATAAGATCGTTAACGTGAGAGCAACTCGTAATACTGATCCCAAGCGGCGTGTTGACTTCGTGGGCGATACCGGCGACCAGTCCGCCCATCGCGCCTATTTTTTCTGCCTCTACGGTTTTTTCCTGGGCAAATTTAAGATCCTGTAAGGCACTTTGGCGCTCGTCGCTGAGGCGGTGCACTTTTAAGGCGAAGTAAACGATGTACAACACCATCAGGCTGAAAAGAAAAGCAAGTACAGGAATTAAAATGTAGAACCGGTTGAACAGATCTTCCGGAGGATAAACCACCATTTCCCACTGTTGATTGAAAAGAGTAACTTCACCTCTAAAGGGTTCTGCTAACGCAGACGAATACTTAACATCCGAAAAGGCCACATTCTTTTTATCGTCTTGCGTTTGATAAACGATAAAGTTACTAGCAATACGATTACTGATCGCGAGCCTCGCCGCCTTGTGCACGTCTACCACCATAATCAATAACATTTTGTGATCGGGCATAGCACGGACCAACGAAACAAACTTACGTTGGGTATCGTCAATGGCAAACAATTCTGTCGAATAGTCATCCATATTGCCCACCGTTCGCATATCAACATAGGTTCGCGTTATATCGCGCATCTGCTTACGACCAAGAAATTCATAGCCATCTGCCACAACCCAGTACTTAATTTCTGGTAGCGTACTTTTGGCTCCGGCGCGAATGTCGTACTCGTAGATGCCAATTCCGCTTATTGCCGGATTATGCTCCAGAATCACTTCCGCAAAATATTCAAATTCGATGCTATCGACACTTTCTGACGAGTCGAAAAACTTGTTTTGTAAGTGCAGTGCGTATTCGAAATCGTTGAGATTAACGTTGAAATGATCGATAAATTCTTTCACCGGCCCATCAAACGAAGCGACACGCTCCTGCTCTGAAAGCTTCTTGTAAAGCTGAAAGCCGCCGAGAATGCAAAGTATGCTGAAAAGCGCTCCCAACCCAATGACGGTCTTATTTTGAAAAGTGTAAGTCACAATGCCCTCATACTTATTTCGGAATGCTATTGTGGAGCGCTATTAAAGCGACCAATTTTTAACAACAAGGCCACCCGGTCTTTCACCCGGTACTTTTTAAGAATAGAAGACATATGTTCTTTTACTGTCCTCACGGTGATATTTAACGTTTCAGACATTTGCTGATTCGATTCACCCTTCAACAATAGTTGCAGAATTTCTCGTTCACGTTCGGTAAGCACCTCACCGCTATCTTCCCGTAACGTATAGCCAGGGTGTTCGCTCAAGCGATGGAACATGGCTGTCACCAAACCGCCAGGGATCCATAAACCGCCAGCAGAGATAGCCTGGCTAATGGCGTCGCAGTGACGAAATACCTCTGTGGCATTGCAGTAAGCCCGGGCGCCGAGCAATAAGCTCCCCTGCATTTCTTTGATATCGGGTTGATAACTGACAACCACGGGAGATATCTCTACAGCTACCGCATCACGGACCACTCTCTGCCAGTTGGGCTCGCGGGTATCGATCCAACATATCCCACCTGAATTAATAGTCGAAAAAGAGGCATTCAGCCAAGAATCAGCGTCAGAAAGTGAGGAAATTTTCCTGAGTGCATCGCCAAGAATAAAAAATTTCATTTCTACCGTTCCCTTAAAGCAGAAGTTGAAGCACGAATCAGAGGGTTAAGCAGATATCGCATTACCGTGCGTTTGCCTGTGATGATATCGACTTGCACCATCATGCCGGGCAGAATATCCAGTTCACCGGCATCACGTGCCGCGGTGGATAAGCGCACAAGATAGAAGGTTCGGTCCTGATCATCGGTTACAGTGTCGGCACTTATATGTTCCACAGAGGCATTCATGCCGCCATAAATGGCGTAGTCATAGGCACTGAATTTTAAAATTGCGGGCTGCCCTAACTTGAGAAAGGCAATGTCTTTCGGCGGAATTTTCGCTTCCACTAACAGCACGTCGTCAGAGGGAATAAGCTCAGCAACAGCGCTTCCCGGTGTAATGACTCCTCCTACGGTGTTGACTAACAAGCGCTGAACGGTGCCCGACACAGGGGCGCGTATTTCAGACTGCTTGACCACATCCTGAAGGCCAGTTTGCGACTCCTGCAAGGTTTGTAACGTGGCCACGGCTTCGTTCAATTCCTCACTCCAGCGGTTCTGCATTTTTAACCGCGCCTCTTTCAGGTTGTTTTGTTCTTCGTCGATGGTCGCTTCACTGCGAAAAATGGCGGCTCGGGTACGCTGAATAGCCCCTTGGTTTTCTATGATCTGGCGCTCTAAACGTAAAATATCGATTTCAGACACCGCCCCGGATTCAAGCAATGGACGGGTTACACTTAACTCTCGCTCAGCTAAGGTTAAAGTGTCCTGAAACTGTTTGAGCTCAGAGCGAAATGATTCCACGTCCTGTTCTCGCTGGGCTATCCGACTTTCAAATCGGGCCTCTGTTTCCTCCAATTCTCTGATACTGGAATAGTAAAGTGCCGTTTCGTTGGTCACGATATCGGGTGCGGCTAGCCTCAGATCATCGGTGAAAGCCAGAGGCTCGCCACGGGTCTGAGCGGAAAGGCGTTCAACCTTGGCCGAAACCGCATTCATTCGGGTGCTGTTCTCCTGCAGAGAGGAGATATAACGGGTGGGATCAACGCGCAGTATCACGCTTCCCGCTTTAACAAACTGCCCTTCCTTAACCAGGATGTCCTGCACGATGCCACCATCGTACGATTGCAAGACCTGTAGCTGGCTAGAAGGCACCACTTTGCCATCACCCCGGGCCACTTCATCAACCGGTGCTAAGCACGCCCAAACGATAAGTACCACTATGGTCATTACCACGCCATAAAGCAGCACTCTTGCACGCAGTGGTCGTTGTTGAATACGTGCCCACTCGGCTTCTAACACCCAATCGTTATCGGGCGGAGGCGTCAAACGTTCCCTCATCCAGGAAAAAATCATGAGTTTGCCCCTCCTTTTAGCGCTGATGCCAAGCGCAGCATGATCTCGTCTCTAGGGCCATCGGCAATAATGCGGCCACGGTCAAGCACCACGATGCGGTCCACCAGGCTGAGTAATGACTGCCTGTGTGTATTCAGAATTAAGGTTTTACCCTTGGTTTCTCTGGCCAGAAGTTGGGTTATTTTCTGCTCTGCTGCCGCATCCATGGCGGACGTGGGCTCATCCATTAAGTACATGGCAGGTCTGCGGATGAGCGCTCTGGCCAGCGCCACCGATTGGCGCTTACCGCCTGAGAGCAAGCAGCCGCCTTCACCGACACTGAGATTTAAACCATCGGGGTGGTGATTCACGAAATCGGTCAACCCGCAGGCGCCGAGAATTTCCCAAATGAAATCTTCGTCATAGTCTTCCTGAAAAACGGTGATGTTATCTTTCAAACTTCCGGTAAACAGATTGATGTCTTGCGGCACATAGCCAATTTGATTACGCAACGTACTCGGCTCATATTGCTGTAAGTCGATATTATCCAGGGTGATGATTCCACTGGTGGGCGCATAGGCGTGCAGCAGCATCTTGTGAATTGTGGTTTTACCCGAGCCGTTGTTGCCCAGAATGGCCACCCGCTCACCGGGTTCAATGGTTAGTGATAATCGACTGATTACATGAGAAGCCTGATTGGGATAAGCGAAAGACACGTTATCGAATGCGAACTTACCTTTGATGCAGGTATGCTGTGTCCATTTGCGACTACCATCAGACTCTTCCTCTTTCTCCATAAGCTCCGAAAGGGTTTCATAAGCCACTTTGGCGTGATGATATTGGGCGAGCAGCCCGGCTGCCTGAGACAATGGCCCCATAGCTCTGGATGACAGCAGGTAAGCCGCAATTAAACCACCTTGTGTCAGTTCACCGTCGACCATGAGAAACACGCCTACCACCAGAATAGCGACACCCACAGACTGCTGAATCCACAGCGCGGCATTGGTAACCGATGTGCCTGCCAGGCGGAGCTTTGCGTTAATTTTTGCGAGATTAATGGAGTAAATCTCCCAATCTCGCTGAATATGATGGCCTGCATTGAAAAACTTCACGTCTTCAAACATTTTCACTGACTCGGTCACCAACCCGTTGCGTGCCGATGACGCCTCACTGGCATTGGTAGCAAGCTTCGCCATGTTTCGCTGCGCATAAAGCCCGAAGCCAAGTAAAATCAAACCCCCAACAATAATAGGCAACGCCAGAAAGCCGCTGATCAAAGCAATGATGACAATAAAGAAGATGGCGAAAGGTAAATCGACCAGAGACACCAAAGTTAATGAGTTGGTGAATCCCCGGATTGCCTCGAAAGACTGCAGATTGCTGACGAAAGCGCCTGTTGACTGAGGCTTAACGTTGAACGAAAACCCAAGCACCTTTTGCATTAAATTAGCGGTAAGGCTGATATCAATGCGACTTGCAGCCAGCTCAACAAAGAAATGCCGCAGCATACGTAAGCTAAACTCTGCCAACAGCACCAGGCCCGCACCAATGGCGAGCACCCAAAGGGTTTCAATAGCGGCATTGGGCACCACGCGATCGTACACATTCATCACAAACAAGGGCATAGCCAGCGAAAGTAGACCGATGAAAACCGATGCCAGTAGCACATCCCTATACAGCGGAATGGCCGTTGATACCGCGCTCCACAACCAACTGGTCTCCGTGTCGCTTTCTGCAACCGAGGGCGGACGGCCGATTTTGTTGTCGGGGCGCAGGAATATGACGAATCCGGTAAATTCAGTGTCAAGTTCACTAAGGGAAACTTTTTCCACGGTTTCCGATGAGTCTGGAAAAACAACTTCGGCAACATGCTTCTCTGTGTCTAGCCCAACCAAAACGCATGAACGTTGTTCCTCAAGCACCAAAATCACGGGCAGAAGAGATTTATTTATTTCGGTTAGCGGCCTTTTCACTATTTTACAGTGTAGCCCGACGCGGCTGGCAGCTCTGGGCATTACCGACGGCGAGAGTTCTTCATGCTGCATAGGCAAACCTGCCAAAACAGCATCGGCAATCATGGTGATGCCATGAAAATCACAGATTGTTTTCAGACAAGCCATCAGACACCCGCCACGTACCGTTGAACGGGCTGCGATTTCCTCGACAGAAAGGTGAGAAAGATTGGGTGGTGACATTAGCGCTCCATACCCCTAGTTTCAGGCAATGCAGCGTTGTTAATAAAGAGAATTTCTACTCTACGATTAGCCTTGTCGGCTGCATCCGTGTTGTTATCAATAGCAGGGCTGTCCTCGCCAAGGGCAATCACCGAGAACCGGGATTCGAGGCCTCCTGTTGTGACTTGGGTTGTTAACCAGTCAGCCACATTTTGCGCCCGCTTGAGTGAGAGAGCCTGATTATAATTCCGGTTACCTTTTAGTGAGGCATGACCGTATAATTGGATAGCATTCGACGGCGATTCATTCAGAAAATCCACAACAGGTTGTAACGCCTTTTTTTGATCTTCACTCAATGAGGCGTCATTTTCAGCGAAGAAGGCATTCATTGCGGGGCGCAGCTCTGGCTCCAGCAATGGCGTTGGCTCAGGAGCGACAGACGCCGAGTCCTCGACCATTTCATCGCCAAAGGGGTCTACGACCATGGGTTCTTCTATTTCCTGATGACAGCCAAAGTCGTCTGCAGTTACATTTGCAGGTGTGTCTGGACATTCATCCCATAGGTCAGTTACCCCATCACCGTCGCTGTCTCGTACCAGAATGTTGGTTTCCTGAGACATCACGTCGGTACTTTCCGCCGGACAAACATATTTGGGGTCGTAAACTGCACCAGACAATCTGATTGCTTCGGTTACGTTAAAGTCCGAGCGCGTTACTGCCAGAAATTCAGCAAGCTTGCCGCTACCCGCCAACAATCTGAGTACCGCTTTGTACTGGGTATATAAGGCTTCAGTGTAAGCCCGGCCAGATTCATAGGCCTCATTTTCTGAGTCGAGCAGATCAAGCAGTGTTCGTTCGCCGATTTTGAATTGATCAAGATATGCCGTTCTTACTCTGCTTGCAGACAAGCGGTGTTCGTTCAACGCAGGTAATTGTCTGTCGAGATTGCGAATATCGTTAAATGCAATCTGCACGGTTTGCCTGACATCGCGACAGGAGCGATCTCTCAGATCAAGGGCTTGGTCTTTCAGGGCGAGGGCTGACTTGATTTGCGCGCGATCAGCACCGCCGTTATAGAAGTTGTAGGAGACTTCAATGCCTACCCGTCCCTCAGTGATCGTATTGTCTAACCCCGCCTGGTCCCGTGTTTGCGTACCGTAACTTCCCACTAAATTTACCGTTGGCAAATAGCGAGACTGCGCAGAATCAATGGAGAATTGATTAGAGCGAATGTTGTACCAGGTCGCGAGGAAGCCTGGATTGTATTGATAAGCCACCATCAGACTGTCGACGACAGACGCGGGCAAATCAACATAAATCAGATTATCTATGCCGGCAAGCTCATCAGGGGGGCGTTTACCCGTTAGGCGCTGATAACGCGAAGCGACATCATGTAAATTAGACTGCTCCGTCATTACATTAGATTCGGCCAAATACAAACGCCCACTAATTTGCTCGAGGTCAGCGCGTCTCGCCACACCGGCCTGCGCACTTTTTTCTATCTGCTTGTATACATCAACGTGTGTTCTTAAGTTGTCTTCAGCCACGCGAAGCAATTCGCGATAAAGAAGCATATCGGCGAATGCAGTGGCCACTTCCAACGAGATCAGTTCCACCTGATTCAGTAATTCCAGGTATCTGACTTTTTGTGCCGATTCGAGCCGCTTAATTTCGGACGATGTGAAGAAGCCATCAAAAAGCATTTGTGTGGCTGTAAGGCGGATCTCGCTATCAGAATAGCTCTGTTCAAGGCCGGAATTTCGTCTTACTAAGGCGCTTCTCGCGGTTAAATCAACTGTGGGTCGATACCCCGATCGCGCCACCTTGGTATCTTGCCTCGCGCTTTGCAGATCCTGCCAGGCCGCGTTGATATCAGGGTGGGAATCTATTGCCTCACGCACTACTTCAGAGAGTTGTATCGGTTCTGCTGAGGTAGCACGAACACTAATTAACCCGAAAGCTAACAACAAAAATAACCATCGAATTGGCATATGTTCTCCACGATTAAATAACTGAAACAAAATTAATCTCGGCGGTAATTAAGCCTGTTACTTAAAGGTAGACACTGGAATCTGAACCCGCAAACTACCGAGGTCAGAAAAAGATTAAAAAAAATTTCTGACTTAAATCATTTGTAAAACAGAACCTTATTAAAAGCCTGTTCTCTGGTACAGGGCCGGACTTTTTGACTGACCTATCTTTGAGTGCATTAACAGTCACAGGTTTTAAGTCATGCTCAATGTCACAAATGTCACTGGTGAAGTGATTATCCGTCTGCCCAATGGCGAAGAACGTCCGGTTGTTGCCGGCGATGTTATTCCATCAGATGCTGAAATCATTGCTGAAAACGGCGGTCAGATAATGACCGAAGAGTTAGGCAGTGTTGTATTAAGTGCCGGCGTTCCACAGCGTGTTGAATCGCTCGAAAATTTCACTGCAGCCACCTCAGATGATGAATTCGTCGTCTACGATGACTCTCTTGATGATGTATTGAGTATGGTTGATGGCGGTGCAGATGCTGATGTTGATAACGCAAGTAGCGAAGTTGACATCGACGCGCTACTTAGCGGCGATGGCGATATTCTCGACGCCTTAGAAGAAACCGCTGCCGGTCTTGGTGGTGGCGGTGGTGGCGGCGGTGCCTCCTTTGTGCAATTAAGTAGAATTGCCGAAGATGTCGACCCCCTCGCCTTCGAATTTGAACCAACAACTGGCAACGAAGCCACACTCGAAGACACAGACGCTGCTGGTAACGAAGCAGACGCAGAGCCAACAACCCTTGAAGATGTCGTCATTAGCGGCGACTTCCCTCCCGTGGTATCGGGTGAATCGAACCTTGCGCCTGACACCCCCGTGACCATCATTGTCACCGATGAAAACGGTACTGAAACGACCATTGATGTGCCAGTCGCAGAGGACGGAAGCTTCACCGTTACACTTCCGGATACATTGGAAGACGGCACCTTTGATATTGTTGTAGAAGCACCCGACCCGCAAACGGGTACGGTTACCTTTTCAGACACGTTTGTGGTGGATACCACCGCCCCAACTATCACGGTTGATCCCGTTGACGTTACCAACGATCCATTCATTGAAATAACAGGCTCAAGCGATCTACCTGCAGGCAGCGAAGTCAGTGTGACGATTGTTGACGCCGCAGGAAATACGCAAACTGTCGTAGCAGTTGTCGCTGATGATGGCAGCTTCTCCGTTGTCCCCGACGCGCCTCTAGCCGAAGGCGCATTCGACATTTCTGTATCGGCAACGGATGAAGCCGGCAATACAACCACGGTAGAGTCAAGTGGTGAAGCAGATTTCACACCGCCAACAGTGACTTTTGATGTGACAACTACCCCGGGTGAGCCTGCCGTCGTCAATGGTAATACTGACCTTGCGCCTGGTAGTACGGTAACCGTGACTGTTACAGACGCCAATGGCGATGCGTTTGATCTTGTTGCCGATGTACAAGCTGATGGTTCTTTTGCTGCAACACTGCCTGCTGACTTAGCCGAAGGTGACTACACCGTTTCTGTTGAAGCTACAGATCCTGCGGGTAATCAAACGCAAACTGCCGGTGAATTCACCGTAGAGGCTGATGCGCCAGTTGCAGAAGAAACCACAGAGCCAACTCCACCGCCAGCAGCTGAAGAAGAAACGACAACGCCGCCAGAAGAGGCTGGTACAACTGAGCCTGCGCCAGGAGAAGAAGAAGTAACGCCGGGTATAGAAGAGCCTGCGCCAGGGGAAGAAGCAGCAACGCCGGGTACAGAAGAGCCTGCGCCAGGGGAAGAAGCAGCAACGCCAGGTACAGAAGAGCCTGCGCCAGATACTGAGGCACCAGACGGAACCACGGAAGCTGAAACCTCACCAACACTGACAATTGATCCTGCTACACCAGGCAACGATGCCACACCCACAGTTTCAGGTACTACAGACTTACCTGCTGGCGAAACAGTATCGATCACCGTTACCGATGCGAATGGTGACGACCAAACTTTCACTGCTACCGTACAACCTGACGGTTCGTTCAGCGCCGATGTCCCTGCGGATCTAGCTGAAGGTGCTTACACGGTTGACGTTACAGCCACCGATGCTGCTGGTAACACAACAACGGCAACAGACGCGGGCGGTGAAGTTGATACTTCCGCACCAACAGTGACCGTTGATCCACAAAATACAGGCAATGACGCCACACCAACGGTATCGGGTACCACAGATTTGCCTGCTGGCGAAACGGTATCGATCACGGTAACTGATGCGAACGGCGACGCCCAAACCTTCACCGCTACCGTACAGCCTGACGGTTCGTTCAGCGCAGACGTTCCAGCGGATTTGGCCGACGGTGCCTATACGGTTGAAGCGACCGCCACCGATGCGGCTGGTAATACAACGACAGCAACAGAAACTGGCGGTGAAGTGAACACCGCCGCTCCATCACTGTCTTTAAACCCACAATCGCCCGATTCAGATACTACACCCACGGTATCTGGCACAACGGATCTACCGGCTGGCGAAACCGTGTCCATCACAGTGACCGATGCTAACGGTGATGCCCAAACCTTCACGGCAACGGTACAGCCAGACGGTTCATTCAGTGCCGATGTCCCAGCGGACATGGCCGACGGTGCTTATACCGTTGAAGCCACTGCCACCGATGCTGCCGGTAACGCCACTACGGCTACCGACAACAACGGTGAAATCGACACCGCTGCGCCCACCATCACTTTGGACGCGCAGACAACCGGCAACGATGCGACGCCGACGGTTTCTGGAAGCACAGATCTGCCAGTAGGCGAAACCGTGTCGATCACGGTAA
>NZ_JBSWWZ010000007.1:0-378245 GCF_056160345.1 Alteromonas sp. ABV4_515 | reverse complement strand
TACTAGATGCCGCAGGCAACTTAGCCACGGTGAGCACGTCGGGTCTTATCGACCTCACGCTGCCTATCCTCAACGTGAATGCCATCACTGATCTTAACAGCGATACCCCGCTTATTTCGGGTACTTCTGATGAATTAGGTGCATTGATCACTATCGTTGTCACCGACGGCAATGGCGATGCGCAAAGCTTTACCGCCACGGTGCTTGGTGATGGTACTTGGTCGGCCAACGTTCCATCGGCCATTTCAGAAGGCTTACTGGATGTAAACGTGTCCGTACTAGATGCCGCAGGCAACTTAGCCACGGTGAGCACGTCGGGTCTTATCGACCTCACGCTGCCTATCCTCAACGTGAATGCCATCACTGACCTTAGCAGCGATACGCCGCTGATTTCGGGAACCTCTGATGAAATTGGTGCACTGATCACTATCGTTGTTACCGATGGCAACGGCGACGCGCAAAGCTTTACCGCCACTGTACTTGGCGATGGCACCTGGTCGGCAAACGTACCGTCCGCTATCTCCGAGGGATTACTGGATGTGAACGTGTCGGTATTAGATACCGCAGGCAACCTGGCCACAGTGAGCACATCGGGGCTTATCGACCTGACGTTGCCTATCCTCAACGTGAACGCCATCACTGATCTCACCAGCGATACCCCACTGATTTCGGGTACCTCTGATGAAATTGGTGCGATTATTACTATCGTTGTTACCGACGGCAACGGTGATGCACAAAGCTTCACCGCCACCGTGCTTGGTGATGGTACTTGGTCGGCCAACGTTCCATCTGCTATTTCAGAAGGTCTACTGGATGTAAACGTGTCGGTATTGGATACCGCAGGCAACCTGGCCACGGTGAGCACATCGGGGCTTATCGACCTGACGCTGCCTATCCTCAACGTGAACGCCATCACTGATCTCACCAGCGATACGCCGCTAATTTCGGGTACCTCTGATGAAATTGGTGCGATTATTACTATCGTTGTTACCGACGGCAACGGTGATGCACAAAGCTTCACCGCCACCGTGCTTGGTGATGGTACTTGGTCGGCCAACGTTCCATCTGCTATTTCAGAAGGTCTACTGGATGTAAACGTGTCGGTATTGGATACCGCAGGCAACCTGGCCACGGTGAGCACATCGGGGCTTATCGACCTGACGCTGCCTATCCTCAACGTGAACGCCATCACTGATCTCACCAGCGATACGCCGCTGATTTCGGGAACCTCTGATGAAATTGGTGCATTGATCACTATCGTTGTCACCGACGGCAATGGCGATGCACAAAGCTTCACCGCCACTGTACTTGGCGATGGCACCTGGTCGGCAAACGTACCGTCCGCTATCTCCGAAGGCCTGCTGGATGTAAACGTGTCGGTATTGGATGCCGCAGGCAATCTGGCCACGGTGAGCACGTCGGGTCTTATCGACCTCACGCTGCCTATCCTCAACGTGAATGCCATCACCGATCTCACCAGCGATACGCCGCTAATTTCGGGTACCTCTGATGAAATTGGTGCATTGATCACTATCGTTGTTACCGACGGCAACGGTGATGCACAAAGCTTCACCGCCACCGTGCTTGGTGATGGTACTTGGTCGGCCAACGTTCCATCTGCTATTTCAGAAGGTCTACTGGATGTAAACGTGTCGGTATTGGATACCGCAGGCAACCTGGCCACGGTGAGCACATCGGGGCTTATCGACCTGACGCTGCCTATCCTCAACGTGAACGCCATCACTGATCTCACCAGCGATACGCCGCTAATTTCGGGTACCTCTGATGAAATTGGTGCGATTATTACTATCGTTGTTACCGACGGCAACGGTGATGCACAAAGCTTCACCGCCACCGTCCTCGGCGATGGTACCTGGTCGGCCAACGTTCCATCTGCTATTTCAGAAGGTCTACTGGATGTAAACGTGTCGGTATTGGATGCCGCGGGCAACTTAGCCACGGTGAGCACGTCAGGTCTTATCGACCTCACGCTGCCAATATTGAACATCAATCCGATTACCGATCTTATTAGTAGTACACCACTCATTTCCGGTACATCCGATGAAATTGGCGCCCTTGTATCGATTGCCATCACCGACGGCAATGGCGATGCGCAAAGCTTTACCGCCACCGTCCTTGGCGATGGCACCTGGTCGGCTAATGTTCCATCAGCTATCTCCGAAGGGCTGCTGGATGTGAACGTGTCGGTATTGGATGGTGCTGGCAACCTTGCCACGGTGAGCACGTCAGGTCTTATCGATCTCACGCTACCTATCCTCACGGTAGACGCTATCGGTTTTACCAACGATTTGACACCCACCATCTCGGGTACTTCGGATGAGATTGGTGCAACGGTGAATATTCTCACCGAGGATGCTCTGGGCAATACGCAGACTCTATCAACAACCGTTGGCGGCGATGGCACATACTTGCTGGATATCCCACTGGACGTTGCAGAAGGTATATTGAATGTAGACGTGTCGGTTATCGATGTAGCAGGGAACCTGAGTGAACTGTCTGTAAGCGGTGTAGTTGATGTAACACCACCAGCACTAAACATCACACATATGCCATCGCTAACTCAACCTTACATATCAGGAACCTCTGATCCCGATCTGGAAGGCCTGGCAGTAAACCTCGATTTAACGGCGAATATCCTGGGGATCGAAGCTACAGTGGAAATCACCGTTACCATTGCCGAAGATGGCACGTGGAATTATGGGCCTATCCTCAACCTGGGTGTTGGCCCGGTTTCGCTAACAGCTTCAATTACTGATGCTGCTGGAAATGTGTCTGAAACGACAGAAAGTGGCTCAATTTCCATCCTTGGAGGCTTCCTCAGCGGACCAAGTTCGGAGCCAAGCGGTTCAGAAGATTCAGGATCGCTGCTTTCAATAAACCTGGGGCCATTGAGTATCGATATCTAAGTGAAATAACGATAAAAGGCCGACAGATAATCTGTCGGCCTTATCGAAAGAACAATCCAAGAATGTAGGGCAAATCTACAAATTTGTTGAACATCTCTTCTGATACGGGCATCTGGCGAGCCTTCATGGCTATCGTTTGCTTACCAGTTAGCCAATCGAAAGATGCCGCCTTCTTGTCGACTGATTCGTGTAATGCTGTTAAGTCATCTTCACTGAACCCGATTACCAGAACGCCATAAAACTCATCAGAGAAGGAATGAAAGATCCCTCCTGGGACCGCAGGTATCAAATTATCACGAAGAAAAATTCTAAGTTCGTTGATTCGACTGATATCTTTATTTAAAGACGGCACTGAAACACTGATAACCGTCACATCTAAACCAAGGCGCTGCGCATTTAGCGCAAGTAAGCGAGTTTGCTCAACAAAGTGTTGCTGGTCTGAAAAGCCGAGCTCGTCAATACCTGTGTCTTGTTGCACATGCTGATTAAGCGCTTCATTCATTGATTTGCTTCGAGAAACTTCTTCACTCAAAGCGTCAAAACGGCGTGCCAGATGATCATATTTAATTTGCAGACCAAGTAATTCTTGCTGCCTTTCCATTACCCGGGTTAAATCTTGATGGCACCCCAGTAACCGGATTGGCTCTCCATCTTCAGAGTGGATGGCAATGCCTTTGCAACGCACCCACACAATTGAGCCATTTTTATGTTTGTAGCGAACCACCTGATCGTAAGGAATATCCGGGTATCTGAGGTGTAGTTGGAGATTACGCTGCGCTACCACCAGATCTTCAGGAAAAATAAGATCTTGCCATTCGCTGACTTTGTGCTGCTTAAACTCAGGATCATAACCAAATAAACGCCAGAACTTCGGGCTCATCCACTCATTCTCAGGCTCGGTTAAATCCCAGTACCAAAGGCCGTCAACCACTTCATCCTGAAAGAACTCAAACATTAACTTGTCGTGCTGGAGCAAATGGAAAAGCTCTTTTTCCAAGTAATGCTCCTGCATCGACAATATCTGTGGTCTTTCTTCAGGCTTGTCCATTATCTAAGCTCGATAATCGAGATAATGACCCCTTTCGCCCTGTCACCAATTTTGTACTGGCTAACCGTTACTTCAAGGCTAGTGTCGGTGGCCTCATTGGTGAATACCTCAGTTACAGCGCCCTTTTGGCCTCTATTAACCTGAGAAACCAAATCTTCCAGTGATTTAAGCGGCTTCTTAAATGACAGGTCGCGGAAATCGCGGTTAATATCAAAATCGATGATATTAACGTACTGCTTCATGGCCTGAGTAAATCGGCGGATCTTCAAGTCACTGTTCAAGAACAACACCGCCAGATGCGTGGCTATCATCAAGTTCTCAAGGTCGTTATTGATATCCGTTAACTCTGCGATCTTTTGCTGATATTCGCTATTTACTGTGTAAAGCTCTTCGTTAACCGACTGTAATTCTTCGTTGGTCGACTGCAGTTCTTCATTCGCTGCCATCAGCTCTTCGTTGCTGGATTGCAACTCTTCGCTAGTGGTGTCGAGATCTTCTAACGCTTCACGATACAATTTCTGGCAGTCGATGAGCGCGTTATCGAGCTCTTCAATGCGCTTCTCAGTCTGTTCTCCTCGCTCGTATGTAATATCCGAAGTCGGGATTTTGCGCACCTCGCCTTTGAAGAAGCTTAGTGCCACAAACGTATTGTCCGGCCCGTTTTCGCTGAAAGAAAAACACCGTAAAGACCAGGAACCATTTTCTTCCGTTTTGATGTCTTCCATGAGTACAGATGTGTGCTCACGAAGTACTTGGTGCGCGGCTGAAATAGCCTGCCCCGATAACTCATCGAGAAGAATATCTGATAAATCGTAAGTCACTAAACCCGGACGCAACTTCTCAGTAAACGGCGAGGTATCACCATAGCTATACACCACTCGCAGCTTCGCATCAGTGATCAGTGTGGGAGGAATATATTCATCCATCACCGCCTGACGACCAATAGTGGCGGACTTACGCTCTTTTTCAATTCGCTTATTCGGCGTACTTAGATAACTAGAAATTGATTTAGGCTTGTAATTCCGGTTACGAAATGCAGGCGAGGAAGAATTAATTTGTGACGACGGTACCTTAATGTCTTTGGTTTTCTGATAGATTCTGCTGCGCTGATCGGTGAAGTCAAAATAGATACTGAAACTCCCCGGCGATTCGGCACTGCCGAGCACCAGAAAACCACGCACTTTCAATGCAAAATGGAAGAACGCCATCACTTTCTGCTGTGCAGAATTCTGCAGATAAATGAGCGTGTTACGACAGCTTACCAGGTTCATATTGGAGAACGGTGGATCCTGAATAAGGTTGTGAGTGGCAAACACCACCATGTTCCGCAATTGTTTCGTTACCTGATAATTGCTGTCATTCAGTAAATTGAAATGCTTGGTGAGATACTCTGCAGGCACCTCTGAAGAAATGCTACTGGGATACGTACCGTTAGCAGCAAAAGCAATAGCAGACTGGTCGATATCGCTGGCAAATACCGTGACCTGCCTGTCTACATTAAGCTCTTCCAACGCTTCAGCGAACAGGATGGCATAAGAATAAGCCTCTTCCCCGGTTGAGCAGCCTGGGCACCACAGGCGAATGGTCTCGTCAGGTGGTGTTTCCAGCACTAACGGCTTCACCACATCTTCATACAGCTTTTCCCATACCTCGACGTCGCGGAAAAATTGCGTCACACCTATAAGCAGGTCTTGCTTAACCAGTTCCACCTCTTCTGGTGTGGAATTTAAATACTCCCAATACTCAAAGAGGGTGTGCTTACTATTAATGCTCATGCGGTGCTCTATTCTTCGAGACACCGTTGACTCTTTATAAGCGCGGAAATCCAGCTCTGTGCGGGTGTTTATGAGCGCTAAAATATCATCAAGAATTTTGGAATTTTTGGATAAATGCTCTCGGAATTTACTGCGAGTTTCCCGCGCGAGAGGATGCTGAATAAAACGTTTAATCTGATCAGGAATATCACGGATAGGCAGAACGAAATCCACTGAGCCGGTATTAATAGCATTCAGCGGCATTCCATCGAATTTTGCCTCATCAGGGTCTTGGGCGATAACCATAGCGCCCATTTCTTTCAGGGATAAAACGCCACGGCTACCGTCTGAACCGGTACCCGATAAAATTATGCCGATAGCATGATTCTGTGCATCTTCCGCGAGGGTACGAAACAATTCATTGATAGGTAGGTTAATGCGGTTGTCTGGCGGTAAATCTGACAGGTAAATCTTCCCCTCGGCAATACGCATTAACTTTCCTGCCGGGATGAGATACACCGTGTTGCTCTTTAACTCTTCTCCTTCTACGGCCTGATGCACAGCCATAGAGGTATTTTTACTGAGCAATTCATCCATCATGGATTTAAAATCCGGAGACAAATGCTGAACGATCACATAGGACGCGCCTAAGTTGTCAGGTAACAGGTTAAACAGTTCCTGCAATGCTTCCAGCCCGCCGGCTGACGCGCCAATACCAACAATGTAGTGCGAAGAGTTATGCTCATCCTTGCTTTCCATAGTGCTTTACCCACGCTTATGATGCTAATTTTTGATCATTCAATATTTTTTTCAGTGTATCCGAATCTACCGGCGGAGAGAAATAAAACCCTTGAAAAAGATGCACTCCCATCTTTTTACATCGTGTGAACTGCTCCTCGCTCTCGACCCCTTCTGCTAATATCTGCAAATCGAGGCTTTTCCCCATCGCGATCATCGCGATAAGTGTTTTCTGGAATTTATCCGTTTCCAGCATGTTACTGATGAAGTAACGGTCAATTTTTAACTCATCGAAATTGTAATGCATGAGCCTTTTAAACGAGCTATAACCGGTTCCAAAATCGTCCATGGAAATAAGGAACCCTTGGTTCACCAAAAGCTCTATCTGTTTTTCCACCCGCTGACTGTTTCGCTCTAGCATTAATTCGGTAATTTCAACGCATACAGATGTAAACGGTATTTTATGCTCGGTACACAGTCGGCTGATCCGGCTTGTGAAATTGCCTACCTCAAGCTGGGATACATCGACGTTAAGATTTAAGCGTAGGTCAGGATTAAATTTGAGTAGCCCAGAAAAGCCTTCAAGAGCACGTTCCAAGGCCATCGAAAGCAATTGGCGATCAAAATCGTTGAGCTTTGCAAAGGTGATAATATCTTCAATGCTCTTAAAATACTTCAGCGGTTGTCGAAAACGAATCAATGCTTCGACTGACATAATTTTGCCGTCTAACCCGTAAATGGGCTGATAATGGCAATTAACGTCATTATTGGTAAGAATTTCGGACAACTCTTTACGCTGACTTTTTAGCCATTTTAACTGCTCGCTGAGGTTGACGTCGTAAATCTTGAAATGGTCATTGGAAAAGCCCCCTTTTTTTACTTCATACATGCCCTGATCCGCTGCATCGACCATGGCTTGAACTTTTTCAGACCGACCCATTTCTTTATCGAAATGGATCATGGGTGTCCATGCAATACCGATGCTACAACTAATCTGCTGCTCTTTGCCGTCGATGGCAGCCATTCTGTTTAATGAGTCGGAAATTTTTTTCGCGACATTTCCCACAGTGCGATGTTTATCGATTCCCGGCAAACAAATGACAAATTCATCACCGCCAAAGCGGGCTGTGAGATCGTGTTCTCTCACAATTGAACGGATTTTTCGTGATACGACCTGCAGCACCTTATCACCCGCCTTGTGACCGAGGGAGTCATTAATTTCCTTGAATTTATCCAGATCAATGAATACAAACAGCGAGTTAGTAAACTTGGCTTCATCCATTTCTTCCACTTTGCGGATAAAGGCGGAACGGTTGAGCAATTCGGTAAGCGGGTCGTGGTCAGCCATATATTGCAGTTGCGACTGTGCCTGATGTTCGCTGGTAATATCACTTACAGTAACCGTTGCATTAATAAATTTATCTCTGTGATCGAAGTGAGCAGAAAGCTGCACAGAAAAAATATATACCTTGCCTAACGGGGTAATAAACTCGGCTTTACTTTGATAAACGCTTCGTCTGAGTTCTTTGTCCATAATATGCGCCTGCATATCGCGTATGGTGTTCTCAGGAAGAAATTCTGCCCAGCCCCGGCCAAGCAATTCGTCAATAGAGGTTTTCATCATATCGGCACAGTGGCCGTTTACAAAGACTGCATCCCAGTTGCTATCAACGTTGATAATGCCAATGGGGAGATCATGAGCAATCTTAGTAATGCCTTTACTGTCAGAAAAAACGGATAATGCATAGGGTTCTTCGGGAATTGCAGTGGTAGATAACACACAGTGATAGCCAATTAACTTTTCAATACTGACCACAACAGGTCCGGCATTAAGAAGTGAAATATCTTTTTTAGTAAGAATTCGGGGAATGAGCGAGCCATACGCAAATTGCGACAATCGTTCGGACGCTCTACATAACTCAAGGTCCCTGTCATAATAAGCCGTGAAACCGTCATTTAACTCGACGATAAGATCACGCACATCCTTTTGAGGAGAAATTAACGCTGTGGAGCTTCCCATGTCAATCAACTATTTTGCACCTTAAAAACAGCGTTGTTGCGTATAACATTCATTCACAAAACGCATAGTTTCATAAAGATAGTACTAAATGAGTTAAAACGAGAAATATTAGGGAAAAGTTTATTGGCGCGTAAAATACACGCGCCTTGGTTATGGATGAAAATAGTTGGCTTTAGTTAGGGTATGGCGACGGGCCACCTTCCTCAATAAAGCGGTCGATACGCTGCTCCAGCACCGACAACGGCACTGAACCGAGTTGAAGCACGGTGTCGTGGAAGTTACGGATATCGAATTTATCGCCCAACGCTTTTTCCGCCTTCGCCCTAACCTCTTCCATTTTCATTTCACCTAAGTAATAAGACAACGCTTGTCCCGGCCAAGCGATATAGCGGTCTACCTCGGTGGTAATTTCGTGTACCGACAACGCCGTATTATCTTTCATAAACTGTTGCGCCTGTTCGCGTGTCCAATCTTTAGAGTGGATACCGGTATCTACTACCAAACGAGCTGCACGCCACATCTGATAGCTGAGCATACCGAACAATTCATAAGGCGTATGGTAGATGCCCATTTCCTCACCCAGTTTCTCGGTGTACAACGCCCAACCTTCACCATAAGCAGAGATATAACTTTGGCGACGGAATTCAGGAATATCATCATTCTCCAGTGATAATGGCATCTGGAAAGCATGACCTGGCGCTGATTCATGTAACGTGAGTGCTGGCAACGAATACAGAGGGCGTGACGGCAGGTTGTACGTATTCACCAGGTAAACACCCGGCCCACCACGGCCCGCCGTGTAAAAAGGCGCAATATCATCTGGTACGGGGATGATCGCAAAGCGTGCCCGGGGTAAATGGCCAAAGTAATCACTGGCCACCGCATCAAATTCTTTTGCCGTCCAGGCCGCCCGGTCTAGCAGAGCTTGCGGGGTATCTACATAAAACTGTGGATCGGTACGCAGAAACGTTAAAAACTCTTGCAGCGAGCCTTTGAAATCAACATCTGCCATGACCTTAGCCATACGCTCGCGAATCTTTTTCACCTCACTCAAGCCGATGTTGTGAATTTCATCGGCCGTTAAATCCAGCGTGGTGTACTTTTTAATTTCCGCTTCGTAATACGCTTTTCCATCAGGTAAATCGTACGCGGCGGTAGAAGGTTGTGCGTTGGGAATATAGTCTTCGACTAGAAATTCCAGCAGCTTTTCGTGAGAAGGAATAATCGATTTTTCAACGGCAGCTTTACCTTCAGCGATAAGTGCCTTTTGGCGCTCGGGGCTGATTTTCGAAGGCAGCTTGGTAAAAGGCTGAAAATAGATATTGTCTTCGTCGCTGGCTTCCACCACCGACTTCACAGAAGCTTCCCGTCCCACCAGCGATATTTTTGGCAAGGTGTAGCCACGGGCCAAACCCAGTTTCATATTGCTGATTTGCTGGTCGAAGTAACGTGGCATGTCGTTTAGCCACTTAATGTAATTCACATAATCCTGTTCGGTGTGAAACGTTTCCCTGGCCAGATAAGTCAGGTTACTCCAGAAAGCCGTGTCGCCTTCCAGGGGCTTTTCATACATGCGAAATTTCTGGTCAGTAATTTTAGTTTCTATTTGATAGCGATAAACTTCATAGTTAACTTTATTTTCTGCCGACAGCGCTTCCACATTTAACGCATCCAGTTGCTTCAGCACGGACTCCCAACGCTTCAAGCGACTGGCTTGTACTTCAAGACTTACGTCTGGCAGCGAGCTTGGCGCTGCCTTGGTATCACTGTTTTCATCAACACTGTATTGATTGGTTCGCCAGTTCCATTCACTGGTATAAATAGCTTCAAACTGGCTATCCACACTCTGCTCAGCCTGGGTAGCATTTGCAGCATGAGCGATGCTTGCGCCTTGTGTTGCAATAGCGATAGACAACGAGAGTAACTTAATTGACCGAGATAATGTTCCCACAGAAAGCTTCCTTATTGTTGTTATCAGGCTTTTCACCTGTTTTTGTGAGGTCAGTTTTAGCATTTACCGACAGGCATTTACCACTGCTTGAAGTCGGTTCGACAAAATGGACAGATAAACGGTAAATCGACAGGCGAACAGAAATTACCGCCTGACGCACGCATCGGTTTTTAGGTTTTGGTATACTGTATTCCTTAAAAACACCATCATAATACCGGGAGGCCCAATGGCAGTAAACGGGATTGGCGGCAAAACAACCGCCGAAGCATTAGCATCATTAAAAGATATGACACAAGATATCTCCGCCGTAGGCAAACCGGAGTATCTTTCCCGCATTGCAAGCGCCCAAGCTTATATGCAGCAAAATGATATTGCTGCCGTTTACCTGAACGCAGGCACAAACATGACGTACTTTACCGGCCTTGAATGGTACGCCAGTGAGCGTCTTGTAGGCGCTATTCTTCCTGCTAACGGCGACATCGTTTTTATTGCGCCTACATTTGAAATTGGTTCTTTGTCTGAACGCCAAATTATCGAAGGCGAAATTATTGGCTGGCAAGAACACGAAAGCCCATATACATTATTTGCGAACACCCTTTCAAACATGGGCATTAGCGAAGGCGCCACCATTGGCGTTGACGAATCCACCGCATTTTTCATTGTCGACGGCTTCAATAAAGCGCTGTCCGGTGTAAACATCATTAACGGTAGTACTGTAACCGCGCACTGTCGTATGCAAAAAAGCGAGGCGGAATTAGCACTGATCCAGCGTGCTATGGACATGACCCTCACTGTGCATAAAGCGGCTGCCAGTATTCTGCGTGAAGGAATCACCACCACGGAAGTCGAGCAGTTTATCCATGAAGCACACAAGAAAGTGGGTGCACCGGCCGGATCTTATTTCTGTATCGTCCTGTTCGGCAAAGCCACCTCGTTTCCCCATGGCGTTAAAGATCCTCAAGTGCTGAAAGCCAATGATATGGTGCTAATTGATACTGGCTGCAAACTGAAAGGCTACCTGTCAGACATTACTCGTACTTATTGTTTCGGCACGCCAACAGAAAAGCAGGCGACCATGTGGGAAGCGGAAAAAGCTGCCCAGATTGCTGCCTTTAACGCAGCCCAGACGGGTGCACCCTGTGGCGATGTCGATGCGGCCGCCCGCGCTTGTCTGGAAAGCTATAAGCTTGGTCCAGACTACAACCTACCCGGCCTGCCTCATCGCACCGGTCACGGCATTGGTATGGACATCCATGAATGGCCCTATCTGGTAAAAGACAATCCACAACCACTTGCGAAAGGCATGTGTTTCAGCAACGAGCCGATGATTGTGGTACCGGGAGAATTCGGTATCCGTCTGGAGGACCATTTTTACATGACCGACACCGGTGCTGCCTGGTTTACCGAGCCTGCACATTCTATTGAAAATCCGTTCGGCTGATCATGAGTTACTGCGTGCCGAAACAGCGGTACGAAACGCTGCTGGAAATTAAGAAGAGTAAGTTCTTTGCCTGCGCCGGCTTTGTGGAATCCCGCGAAGCGGCCATGCAAATGCTTGAAGAAGTGAAAGCCCAATACCCCGACGCCCGGCACCATTGCTGGGCGTATCTGCTTGGTACTCCCCATCAACCGGTAAGCGTAGCTATGTCGGACGACGGCGAGCCGTCTGGCACCGCAGGCAAACCCATTCTCAACGTGTTACAGCACAAAGATGTGGGCAACATCATGATGATTGTCACCCGCTATTTCGGTGGCATAAAGCTGGGTGCAGGCGGACTGGTTCGCGCTTATTCCGGCGCAGCACAGCAAACCATGGAAACCTTACCGGTGATTGAAATGGTAAGTCTGGAATCCTTTGAGGTAGAAACCGACTTCGCCCAGGAGCAATTTATTCGCCACTGGGTATCCACGGTGGAAGGAAAAATCGCCGATTGCCAGTACAGTCAGGCTGTCACGCTGTTTATCGATATCCCCGCCGATGCTGAAGATGCCCTGATGGCAATGGAAGGCAGTCACGGGTTACGGATAAAGCGGGTTGAGGATTAAGGAGCTTGTGCCTTAAGAAGGCATTTGCGAATGCCTTTCTTTCGTTACCTGCGTTTATCTCTGTCCCAATCGTTCATTAGTCGCCCCCCCAAACACTAAGTTCTCTGGTGCACTCACTTTATTTGTTGTTTCAAAAAAAGCCACTGACTTATCTCTGCAATAAAGTTAGTGTACAAGTGTACGCTGAAATTCTAGAATGGCCGTAAAGAACAAAAAAGCGCCTTAATAAGGAGAACGCCATGTCCAAATCAGATCCACGTCCTGTGGCGGCAAAAGCTTACTCGGTAGTTGAAGAGTGGCTTAACAGTACCAGTCATGGTATTGGTTTGATTGCTGCGGTAGTCGGGCTGGTGTTTTTGCTGATGCGGGCAGAGCATCCAGTGGCAATTGCGGCTGCGGCGGTGTATGGCTCAACGCTGATCTTAATGTTCTTAAGCTCCACCCTCTATCACGCCATTTCGAATAAGAAAGCCAAAGGGCTGTTAAAGCTGTTCGACCACAGTGCCATTTATTTATTGATTGCCGGCACCTACACGCCGCTGCTCATGGTGGCCATAGGCGGCTGGCTGGGTATTACCATGACGGCCATTGTTTGGTTACTTGCAGTGGGCGGCGTGGCCTTCAAACTGGTAGCCCAGCACCGTTTTCCGAAAATATCTGTGGCCACGTATCTGCTGATGGGATGGATTGCGTTGGGCTTAATTTATCCGCTGTATGTTGCGCTACCTGGCGCAGGGCTATGGTTAATCGTAGCGGGCGGCCTGTGTTTCAGTGTTGGCGTGTTGTTTTACGTGGCAAAGTCAAAACGCTACACCCATGCTATCTGGCATTTGTTCGTGCTGGGCGGATGTGGCTGCCATTTCTTTTCCATCTACTATTTTGTTGTTTAAAGCTCGGTGATATAAAGCTCAGCGGACTGGCGCTCAGTCGCTTTACTGTCGTTTTAAAGTGACAGTTATTCCACTCCCGGCCTAATTTTATATTGGGCTTATCTTCCAAATACATCGTATAAGCATATAACTACCGTATTTATCGTAGCTGGCCCTGCTTTTGCTTACTACATTGCTAACTTTAGTAAGTGTTGTTTGCAATACACAGCAAGCAGGCACATACGACACTGCTTTACCCTGATTTCTTATTTCCAACCGGAGTTCCTGAATGCGACATTTGCCGCAAACGCTGCTCAATTCACGTAATTCACTGACATTTATTCTGGTGCTGATTGCCAGCACCTTGTCTTTGTCGGCCTGCACGCAGGTACAATCAGAACCCCGAAACCTCACGGTACTCCCGTCGCAGCCAGGTACCGTGGCCTTAGAGAAGCTTCTGGAACAGAATATTACTGATGCCAGCGACGCTGAATCTATTGTGCTGGGACTGGCTGAATCCAAGGATTACGGACGTATTCTCAATTTGCTTAAAGCAGACTATGCCGATGAAGCCGCGAAGCTATTATTGACCATGAACGAAGGGGTTTCACTGGAAGAAGCGACTCTGAAGCTGGCAAAAGCTACCGACTCGGAAACCGCCATGGGTCATGTGGTAAGAACGGCCTTTATTCTGTTCCCCTTGGAGCAAGGTGGGCTTTACCATTATCTGCAGGATAATCTTGGTATCCGCGCCACATTATTAAACAAGTGGGCAGAAAGCGCAGGGTTACTCACCGCGGCCACCATGCCTGAACCCGATGAAAATGGCCTGTTCATCCAGCCGCTTATCAATTCAGCAAGCATTACCTTATTCCATCCTGATCGCGATACCCGTGGGGCAATGTTCTACAAACCCGCCGATTCGGAGAACTGGGAAAAAGCCCGCGACATGACATGGGAGCCAGTAAACAGTGTGCTTACAGGGCCGATAGTTTATCTGCAAGCCAATACCACTTACGACGTAAAAGTTATTCTCACCGAACAGCAAGATGTAGAAAGAGAAATCGTTGCACAATTCACCACCCGCCCAGATACGCCGGTTATTAACCCGGAAAAGGTGTACAAACTGTCAGACATTTATCGTGGCGGCACATTGGATCTGGAAGCGCTGGGCATTGAAGGTGACGAAAACGGTTACGCGAAAATTGTCGGCGACACGGACACGGTTATTCGTGCTGGTGACGATGAGAAGTACGCGGTAAACGTAGGTGACAACAGCTATATTTATTTTGAAAACATCACCATTGAGGCCGCCAGAGTCCATGGGTTTTACGGCGAGGGCGCCCACGACATCTGGATTAATAACTGTGATATTTCCGGCTGGGGACGCGCCCCGAATGTGATGAAAAAAGGTATCGCTTTCGAAATGGAAGATGCCCAGGCGATAAACTACGACTCTGCCATTTACTTCCGACAGTCGGGTGTGATCACGGTAGAAAACTGCAATATTCACGACCCGCGTGCCATTGCGAATGACTGGTCATTTGGTCATCCGAAAGGGCCGAACGCTTTCCTTGCCCACGCGAATCATCCTGATCCGAAATTTAAAGGCCAAGTCATTCTGCGTAACAATCATTTCCACGGCACCCAGACCCATCGTTTTAACGATATTATCGAAGGTCGTAAAAATGCAGAACCACTGGGCGGCTTCGTCCGCGATTCAGCCATTTACAATAATGAACTGGCCTATTCAAACGACGATGCCATTGAAGTAGACGGTGGTCAGCAGAATGTGTTGGTCTACAATAACGATATCTCTCACACCTATTCTGGCATCAGTATTACGCCGGTTCGGGTAGGCCCTAGCTTCATCTTCAACAATTATATTCACGACCTGGGTGATTTACGTGGCAAGCAATGGGCCTCAATAAAAATGGGTGGCTTGCTTACTAGTCCGTCGGGGCAAAGTGTGATTATGCATAACTTGATCACGGTAGGCAGAAACGGGCTAACGGCCTCGCGTTTTAAAAACGACGATACCTTCTGGACTTATGCACAAAATAACATTGTGATCACCGAGAAAGACAACAATCAGGTAGGCTACGCCGTATACGATCCGGAAAACTATAGCGGTTCGCAGTTTATTAATAACTACTTCTATAATTTAAAAACCGGTGCCCCAAAAATTGAGGCAACCCTTACTGAGCCCTATGTATTTGAAGAGAGCAAACTGAATCAGCAAATCGCTGAGGCGTTATTTAATGGCGGTAAAACCGTTATGCTCCCTAAATGCGACAAATATCGTATTAACAATTTTACTCAACGCAATGAAGACGGCACACAGGCATTGTACGGAATCGTTGAATAGTTTTAAGTCAGTGAAGTAACAAGGACGCTTCGTTTTATGTCGTTAAAAGCCCGCTCCCTGAAGGGAGCATTCTTCAACTTGTCTGCCAATGGCGCAGGCCAGCTCGTTAATTTCGTCGTTTACGCCATCATGGCCCGCATTCTTGGGGTCGAAGAGTTTGGTCTGGTCGCCATTTGTCTTATGGTCGTGGAATTCTGCAACCTGTTCGTTACGGTAGGCGTTTCGCAGAACCTTATCCAACGGGATAAATGGGACAATGAGTTTGCCAGCCTGTCGTTCTGGTTCCTAATGGCCGTGTCGCTTGCCATAGCCGTACTCATGTTTGCCGTGGCTGTACCGGTTGCTTGGTACACCTACTCAGAACTCGCAGCCCAGCTCATTGCGGCACTCGCTATTATTCCGTTAGCCAACGGGGTTCGCCTGGTACACAAAGCCAAGATGGAGCGGGACTTCTTGAATAAGCGCCTGGCGGCCTACGACACTGCTGGCGTGTTAGTTGGCGGCGTAGTCTCTGTAGCGACAGCCCTAACCGGGTTCGGCGCATGGGCCATCATCTTTGGTAAAATTGTGCAGGCGTTTGTATCCACCGCCCTTACCTGGCATGGTTCGACGTTCCGTCCACACTGGGTAAAAGATAAAACGCACCTACCCGAAATCATTCATTTCGCTAAGCCGCTGATTGCCATGTCGTTTATGAATTTTTTCTCTCAGCGCACGTCCAATATCGTTATTGCTGCGTTTTTAGGTGCAGCTACGTTCGCATATACCTCTGTAGCCAGACAAGGCTTCTCGGTATTGAACAACCTCACTTTCCAACCGCTGAATCGTATTGCATTGGCAGGGCTTGCCCGGGTTAGCGACGATAAGTTATCAGACACCTTTGGTCGGGTAGTCAGCATGACAGCCTTGTTCGTCACGCCAGTCTATTTTGGTGTGGGCGCCATCGCCCACCCGTTTATCGATTTGGTATTTGGTGACAAGTGGGTAGACAGTGCCTACCTGCTATCGATCCTGGCACTGCAAACGCCCTGTAATGTGATGGCGTACTACTTGCCCAACCTGCTCATTGCGCGTGGAGAGCCTGGCGCGGCGTTCAAATTGAACCTCATCAACCTTACCTTTAACTTCTTATTGCCGTTGGCCGCTGTACCTTGGGGGCTTTACGCTGTGATCAGTGCCTTGGTAGTAGCGAATTACATCACGCTTATTCTTAAATTCTGGCTGGTGAGCCGCTCTTTAGATGTGAATTTAAGCCTGGCCTTTAAAGAAACCTGGATGTTCACCTTCGTGGGTCTGATCATGTTCGCCGTGGTGTTGTATCTGGAACGCTTCCACGTATTCGGACTAGACAATGTTTTTCTCGAACTGCCCGCTCTGGTAGCCGTTGGTGGAGTAATTTATTGTGGAGGATTACTATTATTCTTCCGTCGTAAAACACTGAAAATCGTCAACGAGTTTAAATCTGGGAAAAAACAGAAGAAGAAAGGCAAAACACCGTTAGCAGAAGACACGATAGAGTAAGACCGCTGAACCATTCACGCAGGGGCAGGTAAAACGCCCCTGCTGGTTGCCCTTATGCGCAGTCTCTGGGCATATTTTTCGGGCTCACCATTTCCTGCTCGGCTTTGTGTACAGGTACATCTACCTTGCCCTGAGCGATGACTTCTCCCGACTGCCAAAGTTTCCATTCACCTCGCTCGTAAACATCCCATTCCTCGTCGTGAGTAAGTGGTTCTGTCGCAATAATGCTAACCACATCTTTGGGATTCGTTTCAGAGGCAAAATCTACCGCCACTTCTACATCTTTCAAGCAAGCCGGTCCAAAGGGCGCACGGCGAGTAATGCTGGCGAGCTTGGTACTGCAAAAAGTAAATAACCAATCACCATTACTCAGTAAACAGTTGAATACACCTTGCTCGGCATAGGATTTCGACAGTGCCACCAGCGTCGTCGCCAGTTGCTCAGCGGTGGCATCTCGCTGCAAATTTTGCCGCACGTGGTTCATCAAATCACAGAACAGCTCTTCGCTGTCGGTATCGCCAATAGCTTCGTACATACCGGTGCGTCGGGTAAAACCGGGGATCTGGCCGTTATGCGCAAACACCCAGCAACGCCCCCATAATTCCCGGGTGAATGGATGCGTATTAGAAAGGTTGATGTTGCCCACGTTGGCCTGACGAATATGGCAGATGGCGGTTTTGCTTTTAATGGGTAACTTGGCAACAAATTCGGCAATCTGAGAAGTGGCACAAGGTTCGGCATCATGAAACAAGCGCACGCCCTTTCCTTCGTAGAAAGCCACGCCCCAGCCGTCTTTATGCGGGCCAGTTTCACCGCCGCGACGGGTCAGGCCGGTAAAACTAAAGCACAAATCGGTTGGCGTATTGGCACTCATGCCGAGAAGTTCACACACAGCAGTTTCTCACATCAGACGACAGATGCGGGAAGCATAGCCAACAACGCTGAGGGTTTCAATGAGAGGCCCGCGTTTGTGCAACGCGGGCCTTAGCAGACGCTTGAGCAACTAGAGGTGAGACGTTGTTTTTACACGCCCCAGAGATCGAACGGAAAGGCTTTGTACAGCTTATCTGTCACCGCGGTGAAGTCTGGCGGTGTATCCAGGTGCATCGAGATCCCTTCTTCCAGACTAGACGTTTTAGGCACATCGGTACGGCCGGTTCCCTGATAGTAATCCTGGTATTTAAACATGGATTCGCCGCTGCCCGAATCATAGAAAATGGCCGGTATGCCATACGCTTCGGCAATGATAATACCGTGAAGACTGCTGGATATAACCCGTTTGCTGTTAACAATGGCTTCAATGAAGGAGCCTGGGTATTGCATTGGCGTGACCAGGTCCTTTTCGTATCCTGCGTATTGGGCCATGTCATCGTTCATGTGGTTAATGATGATGTAGTCTTTCTTGTCTGCTTTTTCCATGAGCGGACGGGAATAGAAATAAGGCAGCAACAAGGCCGGATCGCCATACACTTCAGGTACGTTAATCCCGCGATTTAATAGGTACTCACGAGTAAGCGGACCGCGCACCGCACGCACATCCAACTCGGAGAATTTAATCACGTCGTCGCCCATCTTCTGGTTATAGCCAGTTCCCCACAGCGTATCGCCATCACGGGCGAAATGCAGTACCGAACCTACGCTCACCAGTTTGTTGTCGGGGTTGAGCTTATCTTTAATCAGCTTGCCTTTCATGGCCAACACGCGTTTTACTAAATCATAAGCAACGTAGTCACCAATATTCGGGCGATCATCTTTTTTCGACTGCCACCAGTACACTCGCTTCTTTTCTTCAGCCAGAGTCTGTTTTATAGCCCATTGGTTCAGCATGCTTTTTCCTTCTTATCCGTGACGCTTAAAGTCACCTTTCATCCAAATTTGTGTTTGTGTTTTATACCCATGAGCGGGAATATCAGGAGAGCTTTTTAGCCAGCTTGTGCCAAATGCTTTCCTGGTTAAATCGCAGTAGTTCGTTGTCGGCATTAAATTCTTGCTGGAATCTTGCCAACCACTTTTTGTTCAGTTCATTACTTTGTCGTTTGGTTACTGGTGATGTGGGGATTTTCGGGCTCTCCACATCGATACCCATGAAATCAGCAATACGCAATACTGTGTTCACGGTATTAGATCGCACATCAGAGAAATTCAATTCCATGTACTTGCAACCCGACGCGGCAAGTGAGTAACGCCATGACGCATTTTCGAGACACACCCGGCGGAGCCCGGCTTCAATGTCGTCGAACCGGTAATCAGGATCGGCAACCGGTTTACCCTGTTCAGAAATCCACGCCCCGGTTTGTTTGGCTACCGCAAGAGACACCGCCTGCGCCATCACATCTTCGCGAGTAAGCAGCACGAAGTGTGGATTGGGAAGTAAGTCGCACATTGCCTTAAAGCCACCAAATTCCTGCACGTGAGAGTAATGAATCTTGATACCAAAGGTCCCGTTCGATGAGGTACGTCGAGCCTGTAAGGCTTTCAGCACTTCAGGTAAGGATTTGCAATTCAGTCGCGCTTTCCACTCGTCGAGATTCTTACGGTTTGCATATTCCAAAGGAAATCCAAACGCATCGGTTTGATGCAGCAAGTGGCCCAACATATGACTACCGGAGCGTACCGTAGAGGCGATCACAAGGGTCTTTTGGGTTTCAGTTTGGTGCCGATAATCGTGTTCCGAAGAAAACTGATCCTGATAAAGCTCCATGGTTTTGCTCCTGTTGGTTAGCTAACGCGCTGACGTAATTTTTTTACCGTAACCGCTGCCAGATGGTTCAGTGTGGTCGCCAACCCAGCGATATGCACTGACTTCATCACCCACTTCATTTTGTCCTTCTTCTGCGGCAGGTATACCAGCAATTGCGCGGCTACCCGTTTACGGTAGTTTCTGTCGCCGAGGAACTGGCGATGCTTATCAGCTGACCGTAATCGCACCACCGCTTCGTCGGGCGTCATTTTCGCCACCTTGGCGCCAATGCCATCCATGTTCATGAACCGATAAAGGAAAATGGGTTTTGGTATGTTGAATAGCGTGTAGTCTTGCTGCAGCAAGCGCACATACATGTCCCAGTCCTGCCCGTTAGGCAGTGTTTCATCAAACCGTTCGGTAAGCGCTAGCGATTTCCGAATACTGAACCCACTCATACCGCAATACTGATTACCAGTTCTGAGTACATCCCATTCAACGCGACGCGAAGGCTGTACATAAAGCTCGTCTTCCTTACCCAATACCGCGTAACCGCTCACCACTGCATCCGCGCCTTTCTCATACGCCTTTTTGTGTTCCCACAAATACTCTGGCTGCCAGATGTCGTCGTCATCCAGAAAAGCAATCACATCGCCTTTGGCATTATCTACACCGATGTTGCGTGCCTTGTTGGCACCTGATGACGTTTTCAGGAAATAGTAGTGAAAATCGGGTTTAGCAGAGAATTCAGCAAGAATGTCATCATATGGCAAGGAAGATGCATCATTCACAACAATCACCTCAAGCGGCTGCTCGATTTGTGCATACACCCCATCCAGCGCTTCTTTGAGTTCTGCGGGGCGGTTGAAGGTTGTGATCACAACACTGAATTTTATGCTCATTGGTATCCCTGTGAGTTTACAAATCAATCCGAAATGGAACAGAAATCTGTGAAGATTTCCCAAACATGAATACAATGGAGCAAGAATCATGCAAGAAATCCTGAAGCAGCAATCGGAAAAATATCTCGCCCGCTATCCTAAGATTTTCTTCTGCCACGTGCCCAAATGCGCAGGGGTTTCTCTGTCCAATGCGATTTATCAGGCCGTTTATCCGTCGCTGTTAAAAGCCACGCGTTTCACCGGTCACATAGACCTCCGAGCCAGTCGCGAATGCGAGCAGCTGTTGGGCGTAGACATGATGACAGCAAGAGAAACGCAGCTTACCTTTCAGCTTAGTAGCAAATACCAGGTTTTCACTACCGGACACTGTGTGGCGCGCCCGGAGGTGGTGAGTAATTTTTACAAAGACTGGCACTTTCTGACGATACTACGTAAGCCCGTTGACCGTTTTATTTCAGAATACGTGTACAACCGCTTTAAAGAATCGGAATGGCAGAAAAATGAAACCGACATTGAAGAGTATCTGAATTCAGAAAAAGCCCTCAGTTCAGCGGTGACGTACGCGAGATATTTTTCTGGATACCGTGATGCCAAGGAAATTTGGGAAAATGCCGATGATGTTATTGCTAAATCTGTAGCCAATTTGCGTCGTTTTTCTGTGTTCGGCACATTGGAGCAAATGGATAAATGGCAGGAAGATTTCAATCAGCGTTTCAACACCCGCATCAATATTGCGAGCAAAAATACTAGCCCAAATCGTGGCGCCTCTTCTGCCATTACCAGCAGCACGGAACTGATGTCGAAAATTGCAGAACTGAGCAGAATTGACCAGGCTATTTACGATGAAGTGGTTAACATGGTAAATGCCCGCACGGTAACCACTGCGAAGGCGAGCTAATTCTACATATACTACGTGCACCGCTGACACAGCGGTGCAAAGTTTTTTTGTGCTGTAGACCAGATATCAAAAAGCCCCGAGGCGACTGTCTCGGGGCTTTTTGCATTGAAAGTGTTTATCAGTAGTAGCCTACATCATGAAGACGTTAGCGTTGGTATCAGTTCAGGTTGATAGCACCACACGCCAGGATTCGCGTATAGCCTGCTCGCCGTAGCGATCCACTGCCTGGTTTATCACTACACTGGAATCGACATAATCGAGATTAGCTAACTGTGACTCTAGGTTGTCTGGCTGGAGAATTTTAACGAAAGGAAATTCCCGCGCTTTCATTCTGGCGAAAGCGGAGTCGAAACATAGCACATTCGCCCCAAGACTCATCGCCATATAGAACGTGCCTGATGAAATCATGGCATTATCATCGTGAGCCATAATCACAAACCGCGTATCAGAAATGGCTGCTTCCAGCGTTTCCTCTTTAACGAACGCATTGTTCCAATCCACTTGCAAACCCCTCTGCTCAATAATCCCATGCAATTTGGCTGCATAATCCTTGTCGGAACAAAAGCCCATTACTTCCAGCTTTTGCGCCACCGGCCACACCTCTAACAATTTATCGAGGCGCTTATAAGGCTTGATCGACCCAAAATACAAGAAATCATGTGTCTTTTGGGTATCTCCAATGCCTTCAAAGAATTGAAATAAATCCCTATCGTTAAAATACAACGGGTGTTTGACCACACTGGACTCGATTTTATCGGTCATTTCCAGGGTGACAACTCTGTCGGCAACCATGGAAAGTAAACGCAGGATCAGGTTATATAACGAGGATTTTTCGGCAACATTGTGAGGTTTGTAATTATGACGAACCCAAATCACCTTGTTGCTAAACAAAGGAATAGAGCAAACAGTCAGAAAAAATGCGAACAGGAAAGCCCAACGCTTTGGGCCAGACATGCCTTTCCGAAATGGCTGATCTTCATACCAGTTCAGTACTAGCCAATTTTCGTCCCGGCTAAATAAATTAGCCGGGCGAAACAACTTCTTGAATGGTTTAATATCATAGCCAAGTTCAGAGAATGCCCCCTTTATGCGTTCAACAAAACCGTTGCTATGTACAAATGGGTAGAGAAACAGTTTTCGGTTTTCTTTCATTACGCCGCCGTACGAGGTTGAGCCGGAAGTCCCATAGCCAGATTATTGGCAATAACAAACGTGTCGTCAGAAATAGAATCCCAGTTGAACGTGTTCAGGAACGCTTCTTTGTTTATCGCCAGCGCCAGCTCATTCACATGCGTTAATTTATAAGCCAGTTGGTCGGTGTCACCCACGCGGAAATACGCATCTTCTGGTAAACCGATGTCGGCATTTGGGGTGATGTCACTGATGATAACCTCTGTACCCGCCGCAATAGCTTCTAATGCAACAATGGGCAGACCTTCATGATAGGAAGGTAAAACAAATACGCGGGCAAATTTATACAGCGCATTCAATTCGTCACCCTGACGACGCCCCGCAAAAATGATGTTGTCTCCCGCCTGCTTTTTGAGGCTCATGGAGTACTCATCTTCGTGGTCGGCACCACCAACGATAACTAATTTCAGATCGGTATCTGCTTTTTTATAGGCTTCAACTAAATCGTGAAACCCTTTTTCAGGAACTAGCCTGCCCACAGTAAGCACATACTTACCTGGTTCAAGTTTCAGATCTGCAGGCAACGCTTCTGCGCCCATGTTGGTATCCATATCGGTTTTCGCACCGTTAGGCACAAACATGATGCCGTTGGATTTTCTTGAGAACTTGTTCTTCAGTGCACTCGTTAACGAACGGCCTACAACGATGGCGCGGTCTGAAAATTTAAGCGCCATGGTCTCGCCGAACTTCAGTACGTTTTTTGCGAACTGATTCCATTTCTGGCGATCGTAGTCGGCACCGTGGTGCGTCACCATCACTTGCATACCTAACAGTTTTGCCAGCGGTGTGAACAACGCCGGACCAATGCCATGAATGTGCAACACATCAGGTTTCACCACAAAACGGGCGTAGAAAATCGCTAAAAACGTATGTAGGAACGTTTCTACGAATTTGCTCTTCATTGTCCATACCGAGCGTAATTGCACACCTTTGTACTCTTTCACAGAAGAGTCTACATAGGGTGAACGACAAATCACGGTAACTTCCATGCCAGACTTAACCAGGCGCGGATACAGCTGCTGACAGTGAGACTCAATGCCCCCCATCACATCAGGAATTCCTCTTAGACCTACGGCACATAATTTCATAACATTCTCCAAATTCTCAGCGAGACCTGAGCTTCAAATCAATTCGCCAGACGAGACTCTAAGGCTGGTGCTGCAAACCACTCGTTGCGAGGTAATTTCACCGGTCCGATGGCGTTGCCAACTAAAATGGCAAATAAAATAAGCCCCTCGATATTCCACAGAGGCATGGTGGCGAAATTCATAATCAAAAAGCCCACCATTGAAGAACAAAGCGTAAAGGCAAATTGCTTGTTCTTAATTTTGAATGCCTGCAGGACAAAGCTGCCTGCAGCGCACAGAAACGTGAGCAGACCCACAAAGCCATACTCATACAAAAACGATACATAGGTGTTATGGGCATATTTCGGGAACACGCCCGACCAGGACTCAGGGCCCCACCCCACCAGTTGATGAATTAAAGAACCGTTCGCGTATTGGTACAGGTACATGCTCCACAGATAAACGCGAGCAGAGAAAATGTCTTTCTCGGCTTCGGAGTAATAGAACGGTGCTTTAATCAGGTCGTCGATACTGGTTAAAAATACGAATACGTCGGCAAAACGGTCTTGCATGGTGTAGCTGGCAAGCAGAAATAGCATGCTCATACCGAAGAACGCAGCAATGAAAAATACGCCTCTGAATCGATGAGGAATTTTGCTCTGCATGGCGGTGTACGCAAAAATAGCGGCCAAAGGTAAAATAGCCAGTACTGACGTACGGTAGTTCACCAGAATAAGTAACACGCAGCCCAGCATAAATAATGGGCCACGATAGCGGATAGCACCGGGCGAAAGTAAACCCACCACCAGAATGTAGCCAGCGATAATCATCGAGAATGCGGCTTCGTGGTTATATCCACCAATATAGCTGGTTGAACCATCCGCTTCTGTTGCCTTCACCTCGCCAAGCAACACCGACATCAGCGCCAGAGACACCGGCAGGAAAAAGCTAACAAGCAATTTTCTTAGCACATAATCTTTATTGGTTTTGCGAATAGCCATAAACATGGAGCACGCAAGCACCATAAAAAACAGCCACTTAACTGCAACGTTGATAAGCCCTACCACACCACCGTTAATGATTCCGCTGGCAATAATTGCCGCAAAAAATGCATAAACGGGTAGCAATACTCGAAGCTGGAAAACCTTCGGTGGTAACATCAAAACGCCGGTTGCTGCTATGCCTATGGAAGCCAACGCATTAATTGAAAAGCCAGCTACCAGCGGTTCATAAGTAATGTTGTGAAATGCAGACAGGAAAAAGCGCAGCCACACTGCCGCTACAACGAAAGCCAGATACTTATTACAGTTCTGGCGAACGGTTTGCCATACCAGCCATGCACTGATGGCGCTGAAAAGAACCTTAACAACCAGAAACATACTTCTGCTCCAGTTGGGTAATGTTCAGACCTAATGCACCGCGAATACGTTGGCGAAATACTTCATTGGAAAAGCTAGCGGCACGCTTTTGACTGCGGTCGGCATACTTTTTACGGTTGGTTTCCGCCGCCATGTAATTCAGTGCGTCGGCAACGCCGCTGACGCTGTTCACTTCGCAAAGGCAACCGTGAGCTTGCGCTTCGAAACCTTGTACAGAATATAGGTATTCACCAGTGAGAATTTCCGCCGGACCAGATTCACAGTTCGTTGCAACCACCGCTTTGCCTAAGCACATCGCTTCGGCGATAGCATTGGGAAAACCTTCTGCGTTTGAGGTAGAAACAAAAAAGTCCGCGTTTTTAATATACGGATACGGGTTCGACTTAAACCCTTTAAGGTGAAGGCGGTTTTCTAATCCCAGCTCTGCAGCGCGGGTTAGCAGCGCCGCTTTTTCATCGCCTTGACCTAAAATCACGATATCGTGATCGATGTTAGACGCCGCGACAGCCTTCAGCATCAAATCAAAGTTTTTGTTTTTAACTAATCTGCCAGTGCCAATGATGTAAGGCTTTGCCGGTAAATCAGATACAGGTTCAGCAGCTAACGCATTGATGGCGTTGATGTCGTAAGGGTTATATACGGTTTGTACGTTGCTGGCAGACACGCCGAAGTTTTCTACCAGATCGGCTTTTACCCCCTCGCTGACTGCAATAATTAAGTCTGCTGAAGGATAGCTCGCACGTACCAAAATTTTAGAAATGAGATCTTTCAAGCCGCCTGACAAGTGGCTGCTGGTGTTCACACGTTCACTAATAATTGCCTGATGACCAAATCGCTTAGCAAGCGCAACATTAAGCATATTGGCACGGGTAAGAAACGATACGCAGATATCTGGCTTTACTGAAAACAAGACATGTTTCAGCGCCTTGTATCCCGCGTGAAGGCTACCTTTGGTGTCTAACACCACTTTATTCACATAGGTCGGTACTTGTTGCTGTTCTGGCAGGTTATCCAGCAGAATAAGATGAACACGGAAACCCGCAGACAAGAAATCCGCTTCCATAATTGCCAGCAGTTTACTCATAACACGCTCCGCACCACCCCCTTCAAGCGAGTTGATGATAAAAGCGATGTCAGTTGCCGGCTTTGCCATGGTATTTTCCTTGACCGTCAGGTTGTGAATGAAAGGCCCTTTGTGGAAGATATATTCAGCTTCTGTGCCAAGTAATTAGAAAAACCTGTTTAGCACTTTTGTTTATAAGAAGCTGACAAGCAGGAAGTAAATCCAACAGAGAAATGAAATAAAAAACAACCAACAAATCAGCAATTTAAATTCATTCACTTCATCTTGCACAGGTCTAAAAGAGGTAATAGTTTTTTCTCCGAATTTAAGAAAAACTATACTTTTGGCTAATAGATAGAGATATCTTGAAGAGATCGTGTAGCCAGCTAGCAACATTTACTCACTAACTCGAAATAGTTTCATTACATTGAGAAAAGGCAGCTCCCCGTAAGTAAACGAAACACTGTGAAAGCTAATTTAGGAATATGGAGGTGGTTCAAACAAAACGTATTTTAAAAACACAAAGCCCGCTAAAAAGCGGGCTTTGATGGTTTGATAATGCGGCGTGTTTTTGCGCACCTAAAGGTCAACACCCACAATGGCAGCGGGATTCGTCTTGAACAATCTGTTCGCTACGTCTTCAGAAGCGTGCTCACACACTACCTTGTAGGCAGCCCCCATATCATTGGGCCTGCGTTTCGTGTCGTGCATATCTGAAGCAACCATATCAATTTGATTTTCTTGCAACATGTTCATGGCCAGCTCTTCTACGTGCTCACCAAAACGGCCAATGAACGCGCCAGCTGTCACCTGAAGTAAGCAACCTTGATTGCGCAACCACTGAATTTTCTCTGGACGCTTCCACACGTCCCGATTTCGTTCCGGGTGAGGAATTAATGGTTGAACGCCTTCATTGTGTAACCATCGAAAGAGCTGATCTAAACCGGCGGGCATATTACTGTGCGGCATTTCCAGCAGCAAAACCTGTTTCCCTTTATGGGTGCCGAGATAGGGCAATTTTGACTGCTTAAACCAAACAGGCACCATTTCGTTTACCCGCACTTCTCCTGCCCAGGACAAAGACAACGGAATGCCCTGCTCTGCCACAGCCACTTTCAATTCCTGAAAGCCCGCTTCAATATTTTCCTGGGTATTGTCGAACGTTCCCCAATGAATATGAGGCGTACAGACAAGGTGGGTAACCCCTGCCTCAACGGCCTGCCTGGCCATATCCAGTGCCATTTCCATTGTGCGGGCACCGTCATCGATGCCCGGAATAATGTGACTATGTACGTCGATCACAATACTACACCCTTGTTACTCATCTTAGTTTGTATTGTAACCGTACTGGTCGTAGAAACCACCATAGCGTTGCGAAACGTCAGACTTTCTCAGGTCAACCTGGTTCAGTACCACGCCATCTACGCGGTGTCCTACTTGTAAGAAGCGGCCTAGTCCGTTCTTGATCATCTTCTCGCTGGTACTGTCTGCGCGTACGACGTAAATCACCGAGTCACAGCTTTTCGATACCACCATAGCATCTGATACCGCCTGTGTTGGCGCGGTATCCACAACCACATACTTGTATTCTTTCTTAAGATGATTGATTAGGGCTTTAAATCCGTCGCCATCTAATAATTCTTGTGGGTTAGATGGAATACTGCCCGCACAAATTATGTCGATGCCAGATTGCTCATCGTGCACCACACACTCTCGCAGCGAGTGAGTTTTCATGATCAGATTAGACAATCCAGGCTGATAATTGGGTACGTTGAAACGTTTGCCCACAACCGGACGACGTAAGTCCGCATCAATTAGAATGGTTTTGTCTAACTGACCTAACGCAAAAGAAAGGTTTACTGAAACGGTGGTTTTACCTTCTTTAGGCACAGACGACGTGACGAGAATGGCCTGATTCTGACGGTCTAGGTTAATCAGCGACAAACTGGTTCTCAGCGTTCTTACCGACTCACTGAACTGGTGGAATTTGTTGTCGAAGAATGCACGCAAATCCATGTCCTGACGGCGTTTAACGTGGATAAGTGGAATGAGGCCCAGCATGCGCTGCCCCAGTTTTTTCTCCACATCATCGACAGAACGCACACCGCTATTCATCGCTTCTAACACGAAGGCCAGCAGAACTCCGAATCCGAAGCTGGCAACAAAGGCTGCCACAATCAGCAAAGTTTTATTCGGTGCAGTAGGATTATTCGGCACCGGTGCAGGATCAAGCACCCGGGCATTGGCCGACTCAAAGCCACCCATTTCGCTGGTTTCTTTCAAGCGGGTAAACATTGAGTTATAAAGTTGCTGGTTAATATCTACTTCGCGCTGCAATGCGCGGCGGGTGTTTTCAAGATTCGACAGCTTACGGTACTCAGATTTCGCGTTTGACACTTCGGTTTGCAGGGTAGCAACACGTTCCTGAGACGCACGATATTGCGTAGTAATACTCGAAATCAAATCGCGAATTTGCGTTTGTAAGGTATCGCGCACCGAGGTGAGTTCAGCATTCGCGGCGATCATCTGCGGGTGTTTAGGCCCGAATACTTTACTCAGCTCAGATACCCGACTCATTGCTTCCGCTTCCTGACGACGCACACTTTGAATATTTGCGTGGTTAAGTACTTCCGGCAGTCTCGCCAGTGCACCGTAATCAGCACCGTTTCTTTGCGTTTGCTCGTAAATAGTACGGTTTTGTTTCAGTGTCGTTTGCGCTTTTAACAGCTGATCACTGAGTTGCTCCAACTCTTCGGCAGCTAAACCGACCACGCCATTACTGAGATTGACTAACTGATTTTTCTCGTAAAATTGAGACAAGTCCCGCTCAGCTGTTTGCAGCTTGTCACGCAGGCCATCCATACTCTCCGTTAAGAAAGAAGTGGCTTTGGTGGTCATTTCTACTTTAGCTGACAGGTAATTTTCTACATACACATCGCCCATGGTGGTGGCGATGGCAGCCGCCAAACGGGGCGAGTCGCTGGTAGCCGTAATATTGATAACCTGGGTATTTTCTACCAAAGAAACATCAATGGATTTCATCAGCTTATTAATAGCAGCTTGTCGACGCTTCTCCATTCGCGCTTCTTCGCTTAACGGTGCTTTTTCCGTTTTCTCGATGAACGGCAAGTTATCCATAACGAAGTTTTTCGCTTGCGTAATAACTGACTTTTCGCCATCTGAAGGCGGCATGAAAACAGGATCATTCGCCAAATCGAGCTCGTCAACGGCACGGGCCGCCACTTGGCGAGACTGAATGATTTGGTATTGGGTACGCATGTAATCTTTGCGCGTGGTGTCTGATTTATACACCTCTTCGATAGACATAACGTTGGCCGGCTGCGACTCAATGAGCAGGCTGGCCGTAGCGGAATAAATCGGGGTCATGCGCATCACAATAAGACCAACCAATACCGTAAACAGTATGGCTAACAACAAGATACGACCAAAATAGCGTTTAAACACCTGCCAGTAGTGTGCAAAGTCGATGGTTTCATCGTCCAGAATACTTGTCTGAAGCGAGTCCTTCATTTTCAACGACATATAAGATCCTTTAAGTTCAAAATTTCATGCCCCAAACAGGTTGGGATTGCACAGACACGGTTTCTAGAAAAAACGTTGTGGAATAGTAATGATGTCGCCAGGCTGAATCAGATGGCTCACATTCACTTCAATGGTTTGCTGCTCGCCTTTGCGTTCGCGAACAATTTGAATATCTGAGCGGGACGCCCGCTCGGTGTAACCGCCAGCCAGCGCCGCAGCCTTATTCACAGACAATCCTGGCTGATAGGGATAACCGCCGGGATTCTTCACCTCGCCGTCAATGAAGAAAGGACGATATTCAACAATAGACACGGCAACAGAAGGATTAACCAGATAATCCCCTTCCAGCCCGTTATAAATCAGCTTTTCTACTTCAGAGAGAGTGAGCCCGACAAGCTTGAGTTCGCCAAGAAAGGGATAATTGATAATGCCCACATCCGGCAGACGGGTTTCCATGGACAGGTCGCTTTGACCAAATACATTAATGGCAACTTTGTCTCCTACCCCCAGTCTATATGAACTCATACTGGCATTGCCTTCCTGCGCCTGAACCATAAAGGCCGTCATTAGTAAAAGAAAGGCGGCAAATGTCCTTTTTGCAATTGCATTCATTAAAGCGTTACCCTTGCTGTTAGTCCGTAAATATTTCTGTCGTACTCGATGAATTCGCTATTACTGTCACGCTCACTCATCGAATAATACAATCCGAAGGTCAACCAGCGACGGAATTCATAATCTGCTGCCAGTGTGAGTTTGGTTGTATCATCTTGTCTTAAATCTTCTACGTCGCCTTCGTAATCATCGTTCATAAATGCCAGCGATGCAGTAGTAGAAAAACGTTGTAACCAATCGTGCTTCCAACTTACCAGGTAATCTGTGCTACGGATGTAGTCGGCTTCACTGTTGGTCTCCCGCGTATCCTGTTTAGTGCTTAGAGTAAACTGGGAGTAAGTAAACGGCAGATATCGAACGCCCACTTCCCACGCTAAGCCGTTGAAGTCGTCGCGAGAAGGTGCATCGAACGTCTTCTCTTTATAGCCTATTTTCGCAAAACTTTGCGTAACTTCGTCGAAGTCCCAACTTAAACCAGCCAAAATACTGTTTTCGTCACTGTCGAGAGGACTTTCTGGATTCGCATCATAGTCATATTCAATTTCGTCACGGCGGGCATCAATCACTAAATTGGTACCTTCCCACAGACGATACAAGAACTGCGCGTTGTACTTCATACGGTCTCTGTCTCGAATAAGATACACTTCTTCGTTGTTGTCATAGTCGATATTTTCATAACCGACCGACAAATCCAGACGGCCAAAAGCGGATAACGCGCCGTAAGAATAAACCGCAGAAGCGCCCGTTTCTTTGTAGGTGTCTACACTGGTTAACTCGTTACCGAAGCCGTTTGAATAACGACGACCACGTTCATCATGGCCATCTTCGTAGCGTAGCGTGCCTTTCAATCTGTTACGGTCATTAATTTCAAAGTCGCCTTTTACGTTGGCGAAATGGTCTGTGTAGTTATCGGCTTCACTGGAGAAATACTCTCCGCGCTCAAGGCGATAGCCCATACTCACTTTATGTCCGTTGAATTCGGTATACGCATTTAATTCTGGAGAGACGATTCCCACCCAGCTACTAATTTCTTGTTCAGCGTCGCTGGCATAAGTCACGTTGTCGATATTGAGGAAATCAGTGGTGAGAACAGGTTTCAAATCGAACTTTCCAACCTGAATAGTCCCCTCTTCCTGAGCAGATACGGCGTGTGTACAACAAAAGGAAATGGCGATAGCAACTGAAGTCCTTTTAGACATATGTTCTCCCGAAAAATTCAATTTCATGACCGTGCAGGAAAGCATCGATCGAATATTTGAAATGCTGACTATGCGATTTGTATGCCAGCGAATGACACTTCAAAAAACTTTTACATTTCACCTCTTTCAATACTGAAAAAAACTGGAACGGGATCTGCATTACCTATTACAGGAAACGGTTAAATTTTGTGACGTACAAATTGCCATAGCCGTGCAGTTACCTGTAACTCATTGATAAACAGGCACGTCACACTTCGGAGAGACGAAAAAATGAAATTCAATTTACTGCAAAGTCAGACGCTGAATAGCAACGCCCTTAGGGTGAACGATGAGCGCAGTGGTATTTCAAGCTCGTATCAAAGCAGCTTTTCAACGGTATACAGACTGGTAGATCTGTCTGTTATTACGCTGTGTTTTTACGCGACCATGTTCTATTACGCTGTGCCTGTAACCACGGGAACATTGATTTTGCTATTTATTAGCGTAGTCGCTTTTCAGGTTTCCGCGGAAGCCCTTGATTTATATCGTTCTTGGCGTTCAAGCCACACCAGCGCGCTAATGAAAACCGCAGCGATTGGCGGCATCATTAGTTTTGGGGCTACCCTTATTTTCGCCTTCGCATTCGCCCATGCACTGCCGCTTACAACAACTGCGACAGGCGTTTGGTTTGGTTCGGCGTTAGTGGGTCTTACAAGCTGGCGTTTAGTGCTGCGTCAGATCCTGTTTAAAGTGCGTCGCAGCGGCTTAAACGCCCGTTCTGCCATTATCATCGGTGCAAACGATGTAGGCTACAACATGGCTGTGCAGATGATGAATAACGACCAATTGGGTATTCATTTCCACGGTGTGTATGACGATCGTCCACGCGACCGTGTAGCGGAAAACTTCTCTGATCAGATAAAAGGTAATATTGATCAAGCGATTGCGTTAGCGAAAGCCCATCAAATCGATTACATCTATATTGCGCTGCCTACCAGTGCAGAAGACCGTATCAAGTCGATTCTGGAAAAGTGTAGTGATACCACTGCCAACGTGTACTTGATCCCGAATTTCTTCATGTACACCCTGTTGAACTCACGTTGGCAAAGTGTGGGCAACGCCCAGGCGTTGAGTGTATACGACACCCCGTTCCAAGGTGCAGATAACGTACTGAAACGTATAGAAGATATCATCGTAGGTACGGGTATTCTTACCGTGTTAGCCATTCCCATGCTGTGTATTGCAGCAGCGGTGAAATTAACATCGCCTGGCCCGGCTATTTTCCGTCAGAAACGTTACGGCCTGGATGGCAAAGAGATTACGGTTTATAAGTTCCGCTCTATGTCTACCCAGGATAACGGTAACGTTGTGAAGCAAGCGACGAAGAACGACCCTCGGGTAACACGCCTTGGCGCTTTCTTACGCCGTACCTCATTAGATGAATTGCCGCAGTTTATCAATGTGTTACAAGGTAGAATGTCAATTGTTGGCCCTCGCCCTCATGCGGTTGCGCATAACGAGGAATACCGTAAGTTGATCACCGGTTATATGCTGCGTCACAAAATTCGTCCGGGCATTACAGGCTGGGCGCAGGTGAACGGTTTGCGTGGCGAAACGGATACGCTAGATAAGATGGCAAAACGGGTTGAATACGACCTGGATTACATGCACCGCTGGTCTGTCGGCTTTGATCTCAAGATCATTTTAAAGACAGTAGTCGGTGGTTTTAGCGATAAAAATGCCTACTAAAGTATAATGAAGTGTGTAATCTTTTCGCGCTGAACAGTAGCGATCGATAACACACTTCATTAACAACTATTTCATGCCAACCACAAAGTATTGCTTAAAAGCTATTTCAGCGTTGGGATGGGTAACAACGGCGACAGCACTTCACCAATACGACGGAAAAGACGCATACGGGTAGTGCCAGAACGCCACACCAATCCAATTTCCCGATAGGCATTATCTTCCGCAGGCAACGCTTTCAGTTCGGTGTTGCGAATGATGTTTTGATTCAACGACAGTTCTGGCAAAAACGTATATCCCAGCTTACTGTTCGCTAGCTGAACCAGCGTGTACAAACTGCTGGCAGCCAGGCTACTTACCTGTTCACTGTGTTGCAGGTTACAGGCACTCACCGCATGGCCCGTCATACAGTGCTCTTGCTGCAGCAGAAAGATACTGTTGTTGGGTAACGTAGTGATATCGAAGGGATCGGGTAACGAACCAGCCAAATTTTCATGGGCGACTAAGTGGAAGGGATCTTGGCCCAGAACCATTTGTTTACAACCCGGCGTATCCATGGGAAGCGCCAGAATGAGTAAATCCAGTTGCCCGTCGGAAAGCTGCTGCAGCAGGTTTTGCGTGGTATCTTCCTGAAGTTCTAACGATATGTCAGGTAAAAAGGCTTTAAATGCGCCAATCATACCCTCAAACATGAACGGGGCGATGGTTGGAATAACGCCGAGTTTGAGTTTCCCTTTTTCCCAGTTCCCAGCATTCTGCGCAAATTCTACCAACTCTCCCGCTTCCTGAAGCAGGATTTTACTTCTGGCGACTACTTCCAGCCCCAACGAGGTGAATACAAAGGTTTTGTGTTCGCGCTCAAGTAGTTGGCTACCGAAATGCTCTTCCAGATTCTGAATTGCAGTACTTAACGTAGACTGACTCACATTACAACGTTGAGCTGCACGGTGAAAATGCTGCTCCTGATGGAGGGTTACCAAATAATGCAAATGTTTAAGGTTAGGCCACTTCATAGATAAAATAATAGATTAGAACACACACTTCTAATCTACCATATTGATAACATAAGTCATCAGTTATTTACGCAGTAGCCCTTACAACGCCAGTGTTATTTGTTCATGCGCCGGATAACCAGAATCAAGCTCACTGCCATAAACATGCCGAAAGTGCCGGGCTCATGCACCTGCACAGCAGTTACCGCCTGTAAACTTTGCGACAGTGCCTCAAATGGCGTATTTACAGCACTAACGCTGCTCAGCAAGCTGTTGCTGGAATCTACCCAGCCCCCGTTCATTCCACCGCCCTGCACAATAGCCATAACATAGAAGGTATCGCCAGGGTTCACCGCTAAAGAAAGGGAGAGTGACTCTTCAACCAGCTCGCCGCTGCCAATGGCGTAGTCGTCAGAATGATACATTGCTGCACCGAGTTCGTTGGACCACTGCGGCGCAAAGCCAATGTGGCTCTCTAACGTTTCGAATAACACCAGGTTGGAAAAGAAATAGCTGTCGGTGTCTCCATCCCACTCGCCCGCCGACATTGTAAAATCGAAAGACGTGGTAAAGGTGAGCGTATCACTCGCGCCTGTCCATTCAAATTGCTGATACGCAGCCACGTTTGAGGAAGCGCGTTCCTGTAAATCGCCTTCAGCATAGAAATGGACTTCTGGCAGGAAGAATAGGTCCGGGTCGAGACTGGCGGTAGCCCAGCTTGAATAAGACTCTAAAGCCACAAACGTGGCGTTATTTACGACCACTTCTTCTGCAATGATTTCATTCGGATACGGGTCGTAAGACTGGGCGATACACTCCATTTCATTCGTGGCGTATGGGCAAATTCGGGTGGTGGTGTTAATGCCTAAGCCGGAGGAAATAGTTGTGGCCTGTGCACTCACTACAGCAAAAGAACAACCTATAGCTAATACAACGGGTAAAACATTTAAGAATCCTTTCATCAGAATTATCCTGTGGGTAGAATTAGCGTTTGATTTACTTTAATAGCATTTACCGAATAGTTCAAATTTTAACCACTGCAATATTTTATTGCCATCGCGCTTTGGCAAATTCACTGAAATGTCATGAAACGGCACGACGGTTCAGCCACAGAAAAACTATACTGAGTAAAGTGAAGCAACGGCGAGCTATTTTGTTTAATACGAGGTACCCATGAAGGAAAACATTCGCAACATACTTTGTGTGTTACACGATACGCACGGACAAGATGGCCTCGTCCAACGCGCAATGAACATTGCCCAGAAATATCAGGCAAAGCTTACGGTAATGTTGGCAATGGAGTCGTTGCCCCCGAATGCGCGTATGATCATGCAGTCGTTTGAGTATCTGGAGTCCCAGTCGTCAATAAATCAAACCGCGCAGGACTGGCTCGACGAAAAAGCTGCGACCTGGTCGCAGCAATATCCGGTAAAAACCGTCGTTACCATTGGCGATCGGTTTATCGATATCATCCATCATGTTACCAACAACAACCACGACCTGGTTATAAAGCAGAACGAAAACGAAGCGTCGGGCTACATTACCAGCAGCGACGATAAGCACCTGCTGAGAAAGTGCCCTTGCCCTGTATGGATAATGCAGGCCGATGAGTTAAAAAAAGACAAGCAGGTTGTTGCAGCCATCGATGTGAATTATCACTATCCTGAGCATGAAGTGTCTCTGCGTAAACAACTGGCATTCGATATTCTTTTCCACGCCTGGCAACTTGCTGCACTGGAAAACGCGTCGCTGCATATCGTGCATGTTTACGATGGTGTGCCTGAAAATATTCTGCGTCAGGGGTTCATCAGTGTTAATGAAGATGCTGCCCAGCAAGACCTCAATGCTATCCGTCAGGAACGGCAGGAAGAAATTGACCGCTTACTGGGTGTTCTGGCCCTGGAAGTAAAAGACAGTGAAGGCAGCGAGTTGAAGCCACAGGTTCATCTGGTACGTGGTTACCCCCGCCGGGAAATTGCTAACACAGCTAACGCCTGCGGTGCCACTACGCTGGTGATGGGTACGCTATCACGGCTAGGCGTGCCGGGTTACATCATGGGCGGCACGGCTGAAGAAACTCTTGAGCAGGTTGAGTGCGCGTTATATGGCCTTAAACCACAGGGATTTACATCACCGGTTTAACGACTTCTATACGAAAAAGGCCGGTTACCTTTGCGGGTAACCGGCCTTTTTGTTTCTATACGCTTGCTTTTTTTCGCTTGGCTGTTTACTTACTTAGGCAACACCAAATGCCGCTTTCAAGCAGAAGAAGAATACGATTGCCAGAATCGCACCTGCAGGCAGGGTCACAATCCACGACACCACAATGTTACGTACAATGCCCAGATTCAGAGCCGACACACCACGCGCTAGGCCAACACCCAGAACCGCACCCACCAACGTTTGTGTGGTTGAAATAGGTAATCCCGTTCCCGAAGCAATAACAACTGTACAAGCTGCTGCCAATTCTGCGGCAAAACCCCGGCTTGGCGTAAGATGGGTAATACCCTGACCGATGGTTTTAATCACCCGGTGGCCGAATAAAGCCAGACCCGCAACAATACCTAAACCACCTAATGGTAAGATCCAAGGAGCCAGTTCAGAACTAGAGTTAATGGCACCACCGGAACTCACTACGCTTACTACCGCTGCCAACGGACCAATCGCATTGGCAACATCGTTGGAACCGTGAGCAAATGCCATACAACAAGCGGTTACCACCATGAGCATGGCGAACACTTTTTCAATATTGGCGCTTTGAATATCGGCACTCTGGTTCTCAGAAAACTTCATGCGAGAAATGGCGTAACGGCCAATACCACCCAGAATAATGGCAATCACCACCGCCAGGATGTAACCCATTTCAGGCGAGAACGTGAGACCCACGTGTTTCAGGCCCTTCTTGATGGTGACCAGCGACATAACGAAACCGGCCAGCCCCATGTAGAAAGGCACGTAGCGTTTTGCATTTTTGAACGGTGTTGCGGTGTCGAAAATCAGTTTATGTGCACTGACAAAAATCAGATAGGCAATAATACCGGAGATAGCAGGCGTAATAACCCAGCTTCCCACAATACCACCTACTTTGCTCCACTCAACGGCATCCATACTTACGCCAGTGGCAGTAAAGCCAATGATAGCGCCGATGATGGAATGGGTAGTGGATACCGGCCAACCTAACCAGGACGCTAATCCCAGCCAGATACCAGCGGCCAGCAAAGACGCAATCATCCCAAGTACCAGATAATCTGGCCGCTCAGAGAAATAGGTTGCGTCGATAATGCCTTTACGGATGGTACTTGTTACTTCGCCCCCCGCCAAATAGGCGCCAGCGAATTCAAATATCATCGCGATAATAATAGCTTGTTTGATCGTCAGCGCTTTGGACCCTACGGAGGTTCCCATTGCGTTGGCGACGTCATTGGCACCGATGCCCCACGCCATAACGAATCCGACCACAGCGGCCAGAATGATAAGCGTCATGCCATAACTTTGCAGAAGTTCCACAGGTTTCGCTCCTGGATATTATTTGCTTGCTACGCAGGAAAACGCCAAAGGGCGCTGAGGATTGATTGTGATATTTCCACTCGGGAAATTTACAACAGGCGCTAGCGGTAAGTTATCTGTCATAGGTTGTTTTTTAAACGTTTCTAATTTGGCTGCGGCGCATGATAACGTAACTGAACCCGATGCAATAGTGTAATTTTGCCGGAATAAGACAAATCGCAAAGAATCCCGTCGGGTCCGACTATTATTAAAGCAAATATTTCATTTTTGTGACAACCAAGCCTAACTAAGATGCTTTAATTTCTGCTGCATGTTCTCTAAAGGCGCATGTCGCACGTCGGTACCGCGAGACAAATACACCACATATTCGCAAATATTCTTACAACGATCGCCGATCCGCTCTAATGATCGCAGTGCCCAGAGTACTTCCAGCCAGTCTTGCATATCATCGGTGCTCTTTTGCATTTCTTCGGTGGTGTATTTAAGCAGCTTTTTATATTCCGCATCGATACGGTTGTCTTGGTCGTATACTTCCAGCGCTGAGTTTTCATCTTGCCGGGCTAGCGCGTCGAACGTACCACGCATCATTTGCACTACCCGCTCACCAATGAGCAACATGCTGCTTTTGATGGTTTCAGAAGCGGGCAGCTTATTTTTCGTCACCAGGCGGGCAATACGTTCAATTTCATCGCCCATGCGCTCGATATCGGTGATCGCTTTCGACACCATCATCACTAAGCGAAGATCAGACGCTGTAGGGTGACGCTTGGCAATGATCCGCAAGCACTCTTCGTCGATCTGCATTTCCATGTTATTAATTTTGAGATCGTTAAGAATGACTTTCTCAGCAAGGCCTGCATTGTTCTGTTGAATGGCTTTTAAGGTATCGACAAGTTGAAGTTCAACTTCTCCGCCCATGGTAAGCACAGAATTTCGCAAATTCTCTAGTTCGGTATTGAACTTGCCAGAAATATGCGTATTTAGAGCAACCTGACGAACCATATGCGCCTCCTGTTAGCCGTAGCGACCGGTAATGTAATCTTCGGTTTGTTTATGTTCCGGCATCGTGAACAAGGTGTCACTGTCGGCATACTCAATTAATTTGCCCTGATGCAAAAATGCCGTGTAATCAGACACCCGCGCCGCCTGTTGCATGTTGTGGGTAACAATCACAATGGTACACCGCTTTTTCAGGCTCGCCATGAGTTCTTCAATAAATAAGGTGGTTAAGGGGTCGAGGGCAGAAGTAGGCTCGTCGAGCAACAATATGTCGGGTTTCAGCGCCAACGCCCGGGCAATAACCAAACGCTGCTGCTGACCACCAGAAAGAATGTGCGCAGATTCAAATAACCGATCTTTGACTTCTTCCCACAGTGCCGCATCTTTCAGCGATTGCTCTACCGCGTCATCCAGATACCGGCGTACCCGAATGCCTTGCAGGCGAAGGCCATAACACACGTTGTCGTAAATGCTCATAGGAAAAGGATTTGGCCGCTGAAACACCATGCCCACCTGGGTGCGCAGCTGCGACACATTTTCTTTACGGCGGTTAATATCGCGGCCGCCAATGAAAATACTGCCGTCGTACCGACAATCCGGGGCCAGATCGTTCATGCGATTAAAGCAGCTGATCAACGTAGACTTGCCGCAACCACTTTGGCCAATCAGCGAAGTAATGCGATTTTTCGGTATCCGCATGCTGATATTGTGAAGCACGTGCTTTTGCCCGAACTGCAGGTTAAGTTGTTCAACCCGGATAGCCGTTTCCTCTTCACTGAGGTTCTGTACATCCAGCGTTTCGTGTTCAAATAGCTTCAGCATAAAATTCTCAGTTTGTGAGATAACGTTTACGCAGCCGCGCCCGCAGCAGCACAGCCAGAATATTAAGCACCAATACCACCAGCAGCAACAATAAGCAGGTAGCAAACATCATAGACGCCCCTTCCGCATCAGTTTGACTGTGGAACGCGCCATCATAAATCAGTACACCTAAGTGCATAAACTGTCGGTCGAGGTGCATGTAAGGAAACTCGGAGTCTAACGGCAGGTTCGGCGCAAATTTCACTGCGCCCACCAGCATGAGCGGGGCCACTTCACCTGCGGCACGTGCAATCGCCAGAATCACGCCCGTCATAATACCCGGAGAGGCCATGGGCAGCACGGTATGCAAAATCGTTTCTGCTTTCGTCGCCCCGAGCGCGTAACTGCCTGCCCGTAATCCATTCGGCACCCGCCGCAAACCTTCTTCGGTGGCAACAATCACAACGGGAAGCGTGAGAATAGCCATGGTCATGGCAGCCCAAAATAATCCCGGCGTCCCAAGCGTTGGCGCGGGCAGCGTATCGGCAAAAAACAGCGCATCGATATTGCCGCCCACCACATACACAAAGAAACCCAGACCAAACACGCCATAAACAATGGAAGGCACGCCAGCCATGTTCGACACGCTAATGCGAATAATGGCGGTAAGTAGGTTATCAGGCGCGTATTCATTCAGGTAAACCGCAGCGAGCACGCCAAACGGTGTAACGATGATGGTCATAATAAATACCATCATCACCGTACCAAAAAGCGCGGGAAATACACCGCCCGCAGTATTAGCCTGCTTGGGCGACTGAATAAGAAACTGCCCGATGTGACCGAACGTTACGCCAACTTTCCCCCACACACCAAGTTGTCCGGGAAACACAACCTCTTCAATGCTGGCAACCGGTACTGAAAGAGTTGTGCCATCAGCCATGGCGATTTTAAGGGTGTAATTGTCGCGCTGATTTTCCAGTTGAATGATTTTGTTCTGCCACTGCCTGAACGCATCGTTGAGTTTCTCCCTGGCCGGGGCATCCATGGCTACACCACGCACGTCCAGTTCAGACAGCTTCAGGTGAATAGCACTTAGCCAGCGAGTCCGGATGTCTTCAATTTGCTGCTCAATACTACTTACCTTCTCGGCAACCGACGCATAGGCCTGTTCAGAGTATCGAACATTGTCTGACGCGCGAATTTGTACCGGTACACCCAGCACTGATAAGCCATCATTCAAGGTAATATCGGCGCTGTTTACTGATTCTACCAGCGTAAGAATACGGTCTTCATCGATAAGGGCTTGTGTACCATGGGGCGCGTCACTGCTTGAGTACACCACTAACCGTACAGCGTCGCCCTGATCATGAAATTCGCTGAATACCCGTGCATAAACGGCTTTCGCCTGCTCAGTCTGGTCATCCACAAAGGTTAACGAATACACCGGCGCAGGCCAGAAATAAGCCACACCGCGGTAAATGATCAGTGCCAGCACCGACACCAGCGCTAACAACAATAAGGTTGACAGAAACGCCGTAAAGCTGATGACGAACGACTGCCGCTGCGCCGGGTTCATGATGGCTTCAATTTTGGTTTTAATCATGACGGGCGTTCACTCTGAGACGTTGGCGTAATAACTCTGCCAGCGTGTTTACCACAAAGGTAAATCCAAACAGAATGCAGGCGGTAAAGAATAAGATTTGATAATGCACGCTGTTTACGTCGGTCTCTGGCAGTTCAATGGCCAAGTTAGCAGTAAGTGCCCGCAAACCTTCGAGAAGGTGCCAGTCGGAGATGGGCGTGTTGCCGGTAACCATAAGCACTATCATGGTTTCGCCAAACGCCCGGCCGAAGCCCAGCATGATGGCCGCAAGAATGCCCGGCATGGCCATTTTGAGTACCACGTGATGCAGCGTTTGTAACCGGGTTGCCCCCAACGCAAACGAGGCATGTTTCAGATAATCCGGTACGCCACTGATGGCATCTTCTGCCAGCGAATAAATGGTGGGAGAAATCGCCACCCCTAGTGCTAGCGCCACCACGATGGTGGTTTTGCCAATAGGCGTTTCCGACGAAGTAGACAACGCAGTAAGGGAATCCACACCGGTTAAATTAAATATCCAGTCTGGCGCCCATTGCATACTCACGTAACCCAAGGCGAGCAGTAGCAAGGGTAGCACAATGAGCTCGGTGCCCCGGCGCAATACCGGTGGGAACTTTCTAGCGATACGATACTGAAACAACGCGGCGACAAACAAAATCACCGGCACAACTATCAAAAAGAAACCAAAAGAAAACAGCACCCGCTCTGCCATGGGCGCCAACCAAATGGCAGCCACAAAACCAATGAGTACAGAAGGCACGGCTTCCAGCATCTCCAGCGCAGGTTTAAGCCAATGGCGTAATCGCGCTTCTGAGAAGTAAGCCGAGTAAATGGCCGCCCCAACAGCCACCGGTATGGCAATCATTAACGCCAGAACCGACGCTTTAAGACTACCAATGAGTAACGGCACCAGACTGTATTTCGTTTCCTGATAGTCGGAACCACTGGTTGTTTGCCATACGGTATCGGCTTGTTGATAGCCTTCGTATTCCTGCGGCTGGAATAACGAGGCCCAGGTAGTCACGCCACTTAGCCAGTTTACTTTCTGAATGCTAACACCTATTTCTGATGCCAGATATAAACGACGTCCATACCAACTCAATGAGCTGCGCGGCACCTCAAGGCTAGTGGCACTCACTACCTCTCCGGTTACCCGGTTCATAAGTACTAACTTACTGGCAGAGGTTAATAATGCTAAAGCATCCGACGTGGCATGCACACTCACATCAACGGGCGTTTGATACTCGTCGAAGGGAATGGTCCAGGTAGGGTAAAACCTCATTTGCCCGTTGTTGTTGCGTAAAATCCAACGGGTGAGCAGGCCATTGTCTGATGCCGTTAGTAGCGTGCGATCTTTAGGCAGGCTTTGCCACCACACTATACTTTCTTTGGTGAGCGAGTGGTTGGCAACGCCACTTAGCGGCTGCTGGGTAAGTAACCCTTTTTCGAACGTCAACGTTAATGCCGCCCCTGGCAGTGGCAATACCATGGCACGGGGCGAGAAAGAGAAATCGATGATGCGGGTAGGATTCGCGCGATTAACCCAGCGCACAAACGTTTGAGAGTCGGTAACCACCTTTGCCACAATCCAGCGTTCGCCCGGATAAACCTGCCAAGACTGCTGAGCCAGCCATACCGCTTCGGGCAACGCAAAACTAATTAAGCCCGCGCCCAGGGCTTTCGGCTCGGCACCGGTTAGCAAAGGCGACTGCGTCATGGCGATAGACTGCACATCGACCACCCTTACCTGGCCAGAACCAGAAATATCAGCAATGTAGTGCAGTTCTTTCTCACTGACCACTGCCGTGCTGTGGTCGCAAGGCCGAATGTAATCGTGAAACGACGCAAACCCCGTTTCGGCCTTATTCAGGTTCAGCATGCGAACCCGGCAATCCTCTGTTCGCGCTAGCAGTGGCTGACCTTCCATGAGATCACCGGCAGACAGTACCGACAAGCCCTGACTTTTCTGGGCTTCATTAAATTCGGGGGAGGACACTTCCGATAACGACGGCGACATCGCCAGCGGCAATGCCTGGTAAATCAGGTGAGAAATTAACAACACCAATGTGAAAAGCACCAGCCCGCCGAACAGCGTCACGGTGACTTTCAGGCGCTTATCTTTGCGCTGCCTTTTTATGATTTGTTTGTCCACAGCTGACTTCATATTGTTAAAAGCAACTTTTGCCTGATTTTTCAAAGATCAGATAGGGTTGGTTGCCAATCATGTGTTATTTTAATACTGCTAATCAAGTGGAAAATCGTAGGCCCCGTGGCCTTCAACCTTCAGCACCGTTGCCGGGTGCCATCATTAAAAACAGGAGTGCGATATGCAACCTCTGATCATTACCATCATGGGCAAGGACAAACCAGGTCTGGTAGATGCGCTTGCCAAATGTGTTTATCGTCACGATGCCAACTGGCTGGGCAGTAGTTTTGCTCATATGGCGGGTTTGTTCACCGGTTTTGTAGAAGTGCACGTGCCTGCCGACAAACACGATGCCCTGGTATCTGCACTCAACGATTTGCCCGACCTTACCGTACAATCGGTATCGGTGGCCGACAATGAGAAAACCTTCAGCGAAACCTTAAGCGTTGCCATTATGGGTAACGATAAGCCCGGCATCGTACAGGAACTGACAAATATTCTAAACCAGTTCAACCTCAATATTGTGTCTTTCGATAGCCGATGTGAAAGCGCGCCGGCCTGGGGCAGCATGATGTTTAAAGCCAAAGCGACCATCGCGGTACCTGAAGACTTCGACGACAGCGCACTGCAAACCTCGCTGGAAAGTATTGCAAATGATTTAGTGGTAGATATCACCACCAGCGTATAACCCACTTTCCCCCGCCTGTCACATGGTTGTCACGGATAAATGGCAGGCTTTGCAAATTTTTTAGATAGAAAAAACTGCGACGTATGGATTACAACGAACTCTACTACCCGAAAGAACTTAGCTGGCTGGCCTTCAATGAAAGGGTGTTACAGGAAGCGGCTGACAAAAATAATCCTGCGGTTGAGCGCATTCGTTTTCTGGGGATTTACTCTAATAACCTAGACGAGTTTTACCGCGTTCGTGCCGCTGATGTAAAAAGACAAATCACCATTGCCGAAGAAAATGGCAGTGAAGAAGAAGCATCCAAACTGATGTTGCTGATGGAAACCATTCAGAAAAAAGTGGTGCATCTGTCTAGCAAGTTCGATGAGATCCACAAAGATGTGGTAAAAGCGCTGGCGCGATACAATATCTTCATCGTGCGCAAAGACGAACTCAACGACTACCAGAAAGTATGGTTACGCAACTTGTTCGTGAACAAAATTCTGCGCCATATCGCCCCTATTCTCATTGAAAAGAAAACTGACCTGCTGAGTCGTCTGAACGGCACGTCGGTTTATCTTTATGTGGCCATTCGTCGTGAAGGCCGCAATACCCGCTATGCCGTAGTGCAAGTGCCTACCAGTGAAACCTCCCGCTTCGTGGTTATTCCCCCCGAGCGCAGCCGTAAAAAGAAACACATCATTCTGCTGGATGACATTATTCAACTGTGTCTGGAAGAAATTTTCCGCGGTTTCATTAAATACGATTCGCTGGAAGCCTATTCGTTTAAAATGACCCGCGACTCTGAGTACTCCATCAACGATGAAATTGATGAAAGCTACATGGATAAGATGTCTGAAAGTATGAAACAGCGTCTTATTGCCGAGCCGGTGCGGGTAATTTACGACCACGCTATGCCTGAAGACATGGTGCTGGATTTACGTAAACGCTTAAAAGTAACTAAGCTCGACACCATGCACGCGGCGGGGCATTACCGTAACTTTAAAGACTTCATTGGGTTCCCCAACGTGGGTCGTGAGTATTTGGAAAACCCCAAATTACCGGCCATCGATACCAAAACCTTTTCAAGCTACAACACCGTATTCGACGCCATCACGGCACACGACATTCTGTTGTACTACCCGTATCACCGCTTCCTGCATTTTACTGAGTTTCTCCGTCAGGCCGCTTTCGACCCCAGCGTTAAATCTATTCGCATTAATATTTATCGTGTGGCCAGCAACTCGCGCATTGTAAACTCGCTGATAGATGCGGTTGATAACGGTAAGAAAGTAACGGTAGTGGTAGAGCTTCGCGCACGCTTTGACGAAGAAGCCAATATTGAATGGTCGCGCCGAATGACCGACGCTGGCATTCGCGTTGTACTGGGTGTACCTACCCTGAAGATCCACAGTAAAGTGTGTATCGTTGCACGGGAAGAGCGCGGTTCGCTGGTGAACTATGCCCATTTCGGCACCGGTAACTTTAACGAGAAAACCGCTAAAATCTATACCGACTTCAGCCTGTTTACCCGTAATCAGGAACTGGCAGAAGAAGCCGCGAGCGTATTTGATTTAATCCAATATCCGTATCGCCGGTATAAATTCCAGCATCTGCAAATTTCGCCGTTGAACAGCCGTACCAAGATCCAGTCATTGATCCGCCAGGAAATTCAATATCTGAAAGAGGGCCACAAGGCTCAAATCACCTTCAAGATTAACAATCTGGTAGATAAAGAGCTTATCGACGACTTGTATCGGGCCAGCCAGGCGGGTATGAAAATTCGCGGCATTGTGCGCGGTATGTGTTCGTTAGTGCCGGGCTTACCGGGGATCAGCGAAAACATCACCATTACGTCTATTGTCGACCGTTTTCTTGAACACCCGCGCGTGATGGTGTTCGAAGGTGGCGGCGACAGGAAAGTCTTCATTTCCTCTGCAGACTGGATGACACGTAACATGGACAACCGCATTGAAGTAGGTTGCCCGGTGTACGATAAACGCTTACAACAGCAGATTGTAGATATTCTGGAACTGCAGTTCAAAGACACACTAAAAGCACGCATCATTGACAAGGACCAGACGAATAAGTACGTTCGTCGAGGTAACCGTAAAAAACTACGCTCACAGATAGAAATTTATGACTACCTGAAGCGTCTTGAAGATGAGTAATCTATTTGAGCCCCACCGAATCCGTTTTTGACGCTGTAGAAAGCCGCGACACTACCAAAGTTGCGGCACTGGACATTGGCTCCAACAGCTTCCACCTGGTTGTAGCCCGTATTAATGCGGGCTCGGTACAAATTCTCCACCGTTTGAAAGAAAAAGTCAGGCTAGCAGCCGGGCTTGGCGAAGATAACGTGTTGTCGGATGAAGCTATCGAACGGGGCCTGAAAATGCTGGAGCTGGTTGCGACCAGTCTAAACGGATTTGAACCAGATTCCGTGCGTATTGTGGCTACCCATACCTTGCGTAAAGCCGTTAACGCGCGCACCTTCATTAATGCTGCTCGGGAAGTGTTGCCCTACCCTATCGAAGTCATTTCCGGTGTGGAAGAAGCCCGATTAATATACTCGGGCGTGGCACATACTAATCACAGTGACGGCCGCCGCCTGGTGGCAGACATTGGTGGGGGTTCTACCGAGTTCGTTATTGGTGAGGGCTTCGACCCGCTTATTTGTCGCTCACTGCAAATGGGCTGCGTAAGCTACACCAACCGTTTTTTTGCCGACGGCGAGCTGAAAGCAAAAACCTTCAATCGCGCCATTACAGCTGCGAAGCAGGAACTGGAACTCATTGAGAACCGCTACAAGCATCTTGGCTGGACTCAATGTATTGGCACTTCAGGCACCATTAAAACCCTGTTCAATTTGGCCCAGCGCGATAAATCCAATGGTCATGACGAGCCGGTCACGTTAAAAAGCCTGCGCAATGTGATGAAGAGTTTCATCGAAGCGGGTCACATCGATAAACTCACTATGCCTGAAATCAGCGAAGATCGCCGAGGCGTTATCGCCGGTGGTTTGGCTATTCTGATTGGTATTTTCGAAGCGCTGGACATTAGCGAACTGGTGTACTCGCCCGCCGCATTGCGTGAAGGTGTGCTGTACCAAATGGAAGACGAGCTAAAGCACTCAGACATTCGCGAGCGCACAGCGAAAAGTTTAGCCACCCGTTACGATGTTGATACCACTCAGGCAAACATGGTTCTGGCGACTACATTAAACCTGTACGACAAGGTTGCGGGAGACTGGAAGTTCAAAAACAAAGATTTCCGCGCTATGTTGGGTTGGGCATCGTTGCTTCACGAAGTGGGAATTCAAATTAACTCTCGCGGGGTTCAACGTCATTCGGCCTATGTGTTGTCGAACGTAGACATGCCAGGATTCACCCAGGAGCAACAAGAGTTGCTAGCGACGCTGGTGCGTTTTCATCGCAAAAAAATTAAATCTGCTGAAATTCCAGAATTTCAGCTATTCGACAGCAACGCAGTAAAACGCGCCATCGCCTTACTTCGTTTAGGTGCCATGCTGAACATAAAACGTCAGGAATCATTCCTACCGGAGCTGAACGTAACCGCCAGTAAAAACAGTCTCACCCTCACCTTCCCGGCAGGCTGGAAAGAAAGCCGACCCATTATGAGTGCCGATCTCCAACAGGAAGTTCAATACTGGAAGGCAATAGACTTAACGCTGAACATCGAAGAAGCGGAAGCTGAAACGATAGCGGAGTAGTAGTATTCTAAGCTGTAAAGTCGCGGAACTACCTGGGAGTATTGGGATTTCGGAACAGTAAACCCGCGGACAGGGGGCGGTGTTGCCTGAGCGAACCGTCTGCCGCAGGGAAGCGGCAGCCGAGGCCCCATGGATGGGTTTACGCCGTGTTCGCGAAGGCAATTCCGCCCCCTGGCCAGAAGGGTTTACGCCTTTTCCGAAGTACCAATACTCCTGTGCTTTGTACTAGCTCTGTGCGCGTTTCACCTGATCGCGGCCTGAGGCTTTAGCGCGATACAGTGCTTCGTCTGCCTGGCGGATGCCATCGAAGATAGTGTCATCTGCATTCAGGCTTGCTACCCCGAAAGAGGCCGTGAGCTTTAATGTGGTGTTTTCTACCTTAATCTCCGCTTCTCTTACCTCGTCGCAAAGCCGTTGCGCCATGGTAGACGCTTGCTGGATGTCGGCGTTAGGTAATACGATAAGAAACTCTTCGCCCCCCATACGAACCAGTGTATCGCCGCTGCGTAATAACTCGCTGATGAGGCGGGCAAATTGCTTTAGCGCTTCATCTCCCGCTGGGTGACCGTGCTGATCATTCACCTTTTTGAAGAAGTCGATATCGCAAACAACAACTGAAAAGTGCTGCTCGTGGCGTTGAGCGTGAGCTAACATGCGAACGGATTCGCGATAGAGATAGTGGCGGTTTTTAGCGCCTGTAAGCGCATCAATGTAGGCCTGCGTACTTAGCCTAATGAATAAAGATTGCATCAGGCTGGCAGGAAAACCAAGCATGAACAACAAGCAAAGCATGAATATGGCAACAAAAGCCACTTCCGTACCCACCGGCTCTCCCGGCTCCAGCCACATGCGATAAACAGGTACGCCAAACACCACACCAATAGTGGTGAGTGAAACAACGATAAAAATCATTTCATCGCCGCCTCTGCTTTCGGGGATATTCCGGTAAATCAGCCGTAAGGTTAAACCAAGAGGAATAAGCACAAATACAGACACCAGTATTTCACGAACCAAAAGCTGGTTATTGCCCAAATAGAAATATAACGATAAGGCTTCGCACAGTGCCAAGTGCGAGATGATCATCGCAACTTGCTTGTGGGTTAAAACCTGTCCGTAACGTTTGAGTACCGTGAGATACAACATGTACATGGCTAGCAACACACAGAGATTTAACGTTGCTGCACTAGCGAGAGGAAAGCCTAATGGTTGCAGGCAAATACCGAGAAAAGCAAACCATAGCGTAACGAGAAATAGACGACCGTAAATAGGGCTTTGTGCTTTTACCCGCTGCGAGGGAATGGGCAACACAAACGTGAACGCGACACCTACGCCGACCAGCAAACTCAAAATGCCAATCAAAAAGTAGATTTGTTCAAAAGTGTTCACTACCACTGATCCTTCAATTCCGGCGGGTTTACCGCCTTCTAGCGCACCTAACTGATCGCTTTTTGATCACACCGCAAAAATAGACATCTAATGTAGGTGTGTCAATTCCATTGTGAATAGCAAAGAAAGGTAAAATATTAACGTTATAGGTTTATAAATTATACAACTAAAGTATAGGGTATATTTAATAAACAGGGAAGGAAGGAGAGAGAAAACCGACGCTGAACACGTCGGTTTTGATTTGAATTAAGATTTTGAAGCCTGGTAAATACCTTCAATGGCTGCATCGAGTGTTTTATCAAATTCAGCATCAGACTGCTGCGCCGATACACCTTCAGTCAATGCACGAGAGAAAGAAGCAATAATGCCTTGGTTCTCTGCCAGTTTCGCATTGGCTTCGTCGCGGCTATAACCACCTGAAAGCGCCACCACTTTAATCACTTTAGGGTGATCCACCAGCTCTTTGTAGAAGTTATCTTGCGTAGGCAGTGTCAGCTTAAGCATGACTTCCTGGCCTTCGTCGAGCAGGTTTAACTGGGTCAGAATTTCCAGCTTCAGCAGCGCTTCGGCTTCGGCTTTCTGCGGGCTGTTAATGTCTACTTCCGGCTCGATAATAGGTACCAGGCCAGCAGCAATAATTTGCTTGCCCACGGTGAACTGCTGTTCAACAATCGCTTTAATGCCTTCGTGGTTAGCCATTTTAACCACTGAACGCATTTTGGTACCGAACACGTCTTGTGCCACGGCTTTCGCCAGTAATGCATCCAACGCTGGCATTGCCTTCATTAGCTGAACGCCATTTGCTTCTTCTTCCAAACCTTTGTCTACTTTCAGGAATGGAATAATGCGCTTTTTCTCCCACAGGTATTTCGCTGTAGGAATACCTTCAATGTCACGGTCGAGTGTATTTTCAAACAGAATTGCACCAATAACGCGTTCGCCACTGAACACATCGCTGGTGATAATGCGGGTACGCATGGCGTGAACCATGTCGAACATTTGCTCATCTGAACTGTACTCAGACGGTTCAATACCATAAAGTTTCAGTGCTTTTGGGGTACTACCACCACTTTGATCCAGCGCGGCAATAAAACCTTTCTGCACTTTGATTTTATCCAGCATAGCTTGCTGAGCTTGTGATGCCATGAGCAACACTCCTTTTTATTTTCCGTCATTACAACGGCTGTAGGGTTGGGAAAATACTCAAGCGTTCCGCAGCGTCCGAAATACATAATGGGGCGGACAAGGCGGAATCGACTTCAGTATATTGTCGGCAAACGTCACTGTTCGCCGACAAATTGGGTAACGCGATTACGTTACACAGTGGCTGTTTCTTATTTGTTTTTTTCTTCTAAAACAGCAACTGCAGGCAGTGTTTTGCCTTCCAGGAATTCCAGGAAAGCACCACCACCGGTGGAGATATACGATATCTTATCTGCGATGTCGTACTTATCTACCGCAGCCAGGGTGTCGCCACCACCAGCAATTGAGAATGCATCGCTGTCGGCAATGGCGTGAGCCAGCGACTTAGTACCTGATGCAAACTGATCGAATTCAAATACCCCAACCGGACCGTTCCAAACAATGGTACCGGCATTTTTGAGGATTTCTTCCAGCGCTGCTGACGAATGAGGACCAATATCGAACACCATGTCTTCATCGCTGATTTGGTCTACCGCTTTCAGCGTGGCTGGCGTAGATTCTGAGAACTCCGTACCAACAATCACATCGGTAGGCACTGGAATATCACCGCCGTTGGCTTGTGCCTGAGCGATCAACTCTTTCGCTTCATCAACCAGGTCCATTTCAACCAGTGATTTACCTACGTTATGGCCCTGTGCGGCAATAAACGTATTGGCAATACCGCCACCAACAATCAGCTGGTCGACTTTTTCAGCCAGGGTTTTCAGCACGGTAAGTTTTGTCGATACTTTAGAACCACCAACAATGGCAACCATTGGGCGCTTAGGGTTGTCCAGGGCTTTGCCTAATGCATCAAGCTCTGCAGCCAGCAACGGGCCAGCGCAAGCTTTAGGTGCAAACTTTGCTACGCCGTGGGTCGATGCCTGGGCGCGGTGCGCGGTACCAAATGCGTCCATCACAAAGATGTCGCACAGGGCGGCATACTGCTTGGCTAATGCTTCGTCGTCTTTCTTCTCGCCCTTGTTGAAGCGAACGTTTTCCAGAATAACCAGTTCACCGGCTTTTACTTCAACGCCGTCGAGATAGTCTTTTACCAGGGAAACCGGCACATCCAGGGCATCGTTCAAGTAATCAACCACAGGCTGCAGTGAATATTCAGCTTCGTAGTTGCCTTCTTCAGGGCGGCCCAGGTGAGACATCACCATTACCGCTGCGCCCGCTTCCAGCGCGGCTTTGATTGTAGGAATAGATGCCTTGATGCGGGCATCAGAAGTGACTTTACCGTCTTTTACCGGTACGTTCAGATCCTGACGGATCAACACGCGCTGTCCATCCAGCGCAAAATCCTGCATGCTTGGAATTGCCATAGTTTTCCCTTAAAAACTCAGTTACTTTCCTCAACACCCCGACTGGTACATAGCCAGCGTGGTATCAATCATCCGATTCGCGAATCCCCATTCGTTGTCACACCATACCAGTGTTTTCACCAGTTGTCGGTGGCTCACGCGGGTTTGCGTGCCATCAACGATGCATGAATGCGGGTCGTGATTAAAATCTACAGAGACTAACGGCGCTTCCGAATAACCTAATATACCCGAAAGTCGTCCCTCTCGCGCTTTTTTCAGTGCGTTGTTTACGTCCGAAATGTTTACTTCGGATTCCAGCGTAACACTTAAATCCATCGCCGTGACGTTTACCGTGGGCACGCGCACCGCAATCGCTTCAAACTTACCGGCAAATTTCGGCAAGATTCGTTCAATACCAGCAGCCAGGCGGGTATCTACAGGAATAATTGACTGGCTCGCTGCCCGCGCCCGGCGCAGATCTTTATTGTAAGCATCAATAACCTGCTGATCATGCATGGAAGCGTGAATAGTGGTTATGGTGCCGCTTAATACCCCGAAGGCATTATCCAGTGCCTGTATAACCGGCACAATGCAGTTTGTTGTGCACGAGCCGTTAGACACTAAACGATGTTCAGAAGTGAGAGACTCTTCGTTAGTACCGAAGATAATGGTGTTATCAAGATCGGTGCTGCCAGGTTGGGAAAACAGTACTTTCCCTGCCCCCGCATCCAAATGCGCCTGACCGGCCACGCGATCAGAAAACACACCGGTGCATTCCAGCACAATGTCTACGCCTAGCTGTTGCCAGGGCAGATTGCTGATATCGGGTTCAGCCAGCAACCGGATACTGTCTCCGGCCACATTAAGCTGATCGTCATGAAGATGCACATCAAAACCGAAACGACCATGGGTTGTGTCGTATTTCAGCAGATGGGCTATACCTTGCGGTTCTGCCAGATCATTAATCGCAACCACTTTTATCAACTGATTGCGCCCTGTTTCATACAGGGCGCGAAGTACGTTACGACCAATGCGGCCAAAACCATTTATGGCAACTCGGACCATAAAAAACCGCCTGTTGTCGAACTGTTATAAAGACTGTGCTGCCTCAACAACGGCATCGGTAGTGATGCCGAAGTGTTTGAACAGTTCGCCTGCTGGGCCGGATTCACCGAAGGTGTCCATGCCCACAATTGCACCGCCGAAACCGACGTACTTGTACCAGGAGTCTTTCGCCAACGCTTCAACTGCAACACGTTTCGTTACCGCTGCAGGCAGAACAGATTCTTTGTACTCGGCACTTTGACGGTCGAAAGCATCTGTACACGGCATAGACACAACGCGGGCTTTCACGCCGCTTTCTGCCAGTTTCTCAGCTGCCGCGACAGCCAGTTGTACTTCAGAGCCAGTACCAATCAGCAGCACATCAGGTGTACCGTCGGTATCTTTTAAGATGTAACCACCTTTAGCGATGTCGGCAACCTGCGCTGCAGAGCGTTCTTGCTGCGGTAATCCCTGACGGGTGAAAATTAATGTGGTAGGACCATCGTTGCGCAAAATCGACTCTTTCCAGGCCACTGCAGACTCAACCTGGTCACAAGGTCGCCAGTTGTCAAGGTTAGGCGTAGAACGTAAAGCCACCAATTGCTCAACCGGTTGGTGCGTTGGGCCATCTTCACCCAGACCAATAGAATCGTGGGTATAAACGAAAATGGAAGGCGCTTTCATCAGGGCTGCCATGCGAACTGCGTTACGTGCATATTCCATAAACATCAGGAAGGTAGCGCCGTAAGGCTTGAAGCCGCCGTGTAAGGTAATGCCGTTCATCATAGCCGACATACCGAATTCACGTACACCGTAATAGATGTAGTTACCAGACGCGTCTTTCGCATCTACGCCTTTTGAACCCGACCAGATTGTCAGGTTAGAACCGGCCAGGTCAGCTGAGCCACCCAACAGTTCAGGCAGTAACGGGCCGTAGGCATTCAGCGCATTTTGCGACGCTTTACGGGTAGCCGGTGCATCTGGGTTGGCTTGTAAATCAGCGATGTAAGCATCGGCTTTTTCTACAAAATCTACGGGCACGTCGCCATTAATACGACGAGTAAATTCTGCTGCTAGCTCCGGGAACGCTTTTTCGTAGGCGGCAAACGCTTCGTTCCAGCTCGCTTCAGCTGCGCTACCTTTTTCCTTGCCATCCCACTCGGCGTAGATGTCTGCAGGGACTTCAAACGGACCATGGTCCCAGTTCAGCTCTTTGCGGGTTAATGCAATTTCATCATCACCCAGCGGCGCACCGTGACAATCTTCTTTACCTTGCTTGTTAGGCGAACCAAAACCAATGACAGTTTTGCAGCAAATCAGCGTAGGTTGGGTAGTGTTAGCGCGAGCCGCTTCTACTGCCGAGCGGATTTGCTCAGAATCGTGACCATCAACGCCCGCAATTACTTGCCAGCCGTAAGATTCAAAACGTTTTACTGTGTCGTCGGTGAACCAGCCTTCTACTTCACCGTCGATAGAAATACCGTTGTCGTCGTAGAACGCAATCAGCTTGCCTAAGCCCAGCGTGCCAGCCAGTGAACAGGTTTCGTGAGAGATACCTTCCATCAAACAGCCGTCGCCTAAGAAGGTGTAGGTGTAGTGGTCTACGATGTCGTGACCATCTTGGTTAAACTGTGCTGCCAGTACTTTTTCAGCCAGCGCCATACCCACCGCGTTGCTGATCCCCTGACCTAACGGACCCGTGGTGGTTTCTACGCCTGGCGCATAGCCGTACTCAGGGTGACCTGGCGTTTTTGAATGTAACTGACGGAAATTCTTCAGTTCTTCCAGCGGCAACTCGTAACCTGTGAGGTGCAGCAATGCGTAGAGCAGCATAGAGCCGTGGCCGTTTGAAAGCACAAAGCGGTCGCGGTTAGCCCAGTTCGGGTTGGAAGGGTTGTGTGACAGATAATCGCACCACAGAACCTGCGCGATGTCAGCCATTCCCATTGGGGCACCTGGGTGACCTGATTTAGCTTTCTGAACAGCATCCATACTTAATGCGCGTATGGCATTAGCGAGTTCACGACGAGTTGGCATGCTAACTCCTTTGATATTGGCTAATAACTACAATTTTTGACAACCCGGAGCGCGCTCCGGAAACGAGTGGTCGTCCTGCTGCCAATGATAATGAATAAAATAGTGGCAACTATTCTTACCTAAGCATAAAACCAGTTCAATGTGTTTTATGCCGTCTATACTTATCGAATCTGGTTATTTGAATCGATATCAACATAATTTACGTAACAACGAACCATTGCTGTCAACGAAACGTAACAAATAGACTTTTAGACGTCCAGAAGTAAAGATGGTATTTTTACCCAGTCTCGGTACAATGTGAATCATAGTCCGACTGCGTTTCATACCAGCGGGCAATTGAATATACCCAACCAATCATCAGCAACCTTTACTATAAAGATGATTTGGTAAACCCCAGAATAACGGAGGATTTATGGCCGCACGCCTTTTCACATCGGAATCTGTCTCTGAAGGACATCCGGATAAAATTGCCGATCAGATTTCAGATGCTGTGCTCGATGCCATATTAGAACAGGATCCCAAAGCACGGGTTGCCTGCGAAACATATGTCAAAACTGGTATGGTTTTGGTAGGTGGTGAGATCACCACATCTGCATGGGTAGACATTGAAGAACTTACCCGTCAAACCGTTAAAGAAATTGGTTACAACCACTCTGACGTTGGCTTCGATGCCGAGTCATGTGCGGTTTTAAACGCCATTGGTAAACAATCGCCCGACATTAATCAGGGTGTTGATCGCGCACGTCCAGAAGAACAAGGCGCCGGTGATCAGGGCTTAATGTTCGGTTACGCCAGCGATGAAACCGATGTACTCATGCCTGCGCCTATTACTTATGCTCACCGTTTGGTACAAAAACAGGCTGAAGTGCGTAAAAACGGCAAGCTTGATTTTCTGCGTCCAGATGCAAAAAGCCAGGTAACCTTCGTTTACGAAAACGACAAACCAGTAGGTATTGATGCGGTTGTACTGTCTACCCAGCATAACGAAACCGTTTCTACCGAACAACTTCGCGAAGCGGTAATGGAAGAAGTGATTAAGCCGGTTCTGCCTGCTGAATGGCTGACAAAAGATACCCAGTTCCACATTAACCCTACTGGTCGCTTTGTTATCGGTGGCCCAATGGGCGACTGTGGTTTAACTGGCCGTAAAATTATCGTAGACACCTACGGCGGCATGGCCCGTCACGGTGGTGGTGCATTCTCTGGTAAAGATCCCTCAAAAGTAGACCGCTCAGCAGCCTATGCTGGTCGTTATGTGGCGAAAAACATCGTTGCAGCAGGATTAGCCAAGCGTTGTGAAATTCAGGTGTCTTACGCCATTGGTGTTGCCGAGCCAACGTCTATCAGCATCGAAACCTTTGGTACTGGCGTGGTTGATGAGAAAACGCTGGTTGCCCTGGTGCGTGAACATTTCGATTTGCGCCCTTATGGCCTTATCAAAATGCTGGATCTTGAGCGCCCAATTTATCGCCCAACAGCGGCTTATGGTCACTTCGGTCGTGATGAATTCCCATGGGAAGCTACCGACAAAGCAGCAGCACTGAAAGCGTCTGTTTAAACGGTTCATCCTGTTAAATGAAAAAAACGAGTGTTTCTGACACTCGTTTTTTTGTATTTAAAATCAACTGTCCTAAAAAAATTTAAAGATTATTTAGCAAATTTACTATTTTCTTCATCCATAAAGACTACACTTAAGTATAAAGTACTCACACTTCAACTCTTAACTGGGCAGCAGACTCAGGCACACACAGGAATCCCAGCCATGAAAACGTTCTGGCGAGTGAGTTTGTTGATGATGTTATCTGCGTCCGCCCTGGCCGCGGAAAAATCGTTGCTGGCAGAAAAAGAAAGTAAAACTGCCTTCGTCGCTTCCCCCTATCAATCTGAGATTTCTTTTCAGAGTAAGCGCCTGCCTAAATGGCAATTTGGTGTGCGCTACAATCGCGAAATGCCTTATCACGACCAATGGGTAGACAGCATTACCACTTCTCAGTCGGTAGATTCAGTGCGGGTTTCCGCTAGCCGGATGATCCTGAAAAACTCAACTCAACGCATCTTCGCCGCTTTGCAAACCAGTAACGATACCCAGGCCGCCTATTCTGAGTGGCTTTATGTGCCTTACAATGCCGGTACGGCAGCCAGCGTGGGCTGGCAAATTGGCGAGCTTGATTCAGTGAAAATGGCCGTAGAATTACAATATCGCGAAGTGAGCGATACCGATATCAGTTCGTTGCTACTGGGCGTGCAATATTACTTCTAATGTTCTTTAAGCTGTTCTAGCGTTCTGCTAGGGCTGGCAGCGACGCCGTGGAAATGTAGGTTTGCTGAATAAGTTCCGCGTCTACGCTGGCGCGGTGCCTGGAAACACTGTTCGCTTTCATCAGCGCCTGCTTAGTGGCGTGCCAGTGCTCCATCTGCACTTCCGATAATATGTATTCCAGCGCACTGAGCTTGAAGGTCATCAACACGCCGGCCTCGGCATAAAGATTAATTAGCCAAGGATAATCAACCACCCAACCATCTGAGTAGGCGACGTGTTTGCCCATGAACGCATTTAACTGTTTGCACACCTCAATGCCGGATTGCCCGTATTTCTCCAGTTGTTCGCGGCTGATACCGTGCAACGCTTCGGCTTCGGCACTCCAATGGTGCCAACTCGGATACGGCTTAATCAAACGACAAAACCGTGCCCCATCGGCACGCTTAACACCAATTTCAATGGGAAAACTGTCGCTGCCAAAGCCACTGGCTTCAACATCAAGAATGGTAGGAGGCTGAATGATAGACACGCTTCAGGTTATTGATTATTCATACCTTAAAACTAAGTGCCTATGGGAAAAGGTGCAAGTTTTTATTGCTGTTAATTCCCTCACCCTTTGTCTAATTGCAGAATTACAGCAAGCCACTACTATTTAGCGTGTCTTGAGCCCATGAAGAAAGTTATTAGATTTCAATGAACACGTTCCGCCCCCTTCTACTGCTGATCGCAGCGTTAGCGGTATACTCCAACGTTGCCTTTGCTACCAATGAAAATGCAGCTAATGAGACAACCGACAAACTGACCCTCGCCCTCGATGCCGACTTGAGCGCCGTTGCCGTTGAAGGTGGTTTTGCTATTCGTCAGGGTATGGAAATCGCCATTGATGAAATTAATCAGCAAGGTGGCGTGCTAGGCAAGCAACTGGAGCTAGTGTTACGCGACCATCGGGGGAATCCGGCACGAGGCGTTCGCAACATCGAAAACCTGGCAGACCACAAGCAATTACTTGCCGTATTTGGTGGCGTACATACGCCTGTGGCTCTGGCTGAACTGGAAAAGATTCATCAGCACAATTTACTGTTCATGATCCCCTGGGCCGCCGGCACAACCATTGTCGATAATAACTTCACGCCCAATAATGTTTTTCGCGTATCGATTCGTGACCAAGAAGCCGGTCAGGTGCTTATTCGTCATGCCAGCGAGGAAAACATAAAACGGGTAGCGCTGGTATTGGAACGTACGGGTTGGGGGCGTTCAAATCAAAGCTCGTTAACCAAAGCGGCCGGCGAATACGGGCTGAATATCGTCAATACCCAGTGGATTAACTGGCGACAGGATAATTTTGATACTGAAGTGCGATCGATTATCGAATCGGGTGCTGAGGCAATTATTCTGGTGGCCAATGCCCCTGAATCTGCCGTCGTTGCCAAAACCCTCATTGCGAAGCAAGCTGCTCACTTACCAATAATTGCCCACTGGGGTTTAGCCGGCGGGGATTTTGTTACGCTAACCGGTTTGGAAAATCTAAGCCAACTGGATATCTCGGTTATCCAAACATTTAGCTTTTTACAGCAAAAGAACACAAAAGCGGCTTATCTATTTAACGAATACCAACGCAGAAACGGAGAAATGACGGGATCTGCCGTACCCGCCGTGGTTGGCGTGGCACATAGCTATGATTTAGTGCACCTGCTGGCCAAGGCCACCGAACAAGCGGGCTCCATCAATCCAGATAAAATTCGACATGCACTGGAAAATCTGCCACCGTTAGAAGGCGCGGTAAAACGTTACGCGCCGGCGTTCTCTCCGAGTTTCCATGATGCGCTTCTGGCTGAGGATTATTTTATGACAACTTTTAATGAAAACGGACATCTCGTTCCTTTGTCTGCACAACCGTGACTGCGCGCCCGACTCTTTATCACCAACTACAACGTTATATTCTACCTCGCCTGTTAACCGCGCTTAGTGTTATCAGCGTCATTCTGTGTTTGTGCATTTTTTACGTTGCCAAGAATCAAATAAAAACAGAGCAGCAAACTAACCTGCAATATCTCAAGCAGGATTTAATGATTACCCTGGATAATACCCAGCAGTTGATGGAAGGCATTGCCGCCAACGATCTGTTGATTAACAGCTTGATAGATATTCAGCAGCGCAAAAATTATCTGCCGGTGTTTTTTGGTTCGCTGCGTTTTACCCGGGCAAAAGTTTATAGCTTAGGGCTTTTCGAATTTGATGGCACTTTGCTCATCGAAACTCACAGTAACCAGCCGATGCCCGCTTCAATGGCGAACAGTTGGCAAGATACCGTGCTACAACAGTCGAAATCCTTTCGACAAATTACCGACGACGGTGTGTTAATTGCCGTGCCGGTATTAATCGCAGGCGCAGCAGAAGGCGCACTGACCCTTTATATTCCGTCATTTCAGGAACTCATTTACGAAAGAGACACCACCGCGTATCAACTCATTGTAGATAGCCAGGGCAACATACTGTTTTCGAGCCACCCAGATTTCTTCGAGGTAAATACTCACTTCGACCAGCAAAAATACGAATACTGGACATCACAGGAAACCCAATGGCAAGGTCTTACGCTTATTAGCCAAGCGCCCGCATTAGATGCCTATTCCAACGTTTTGTGGCTGATCCCCGCCATACTCATTACCTTAAGTATGGCAATTGTAATTAGTTATTACGCCACAAACCGAGCAGCACGTCTTAGTGCCTCAACCCTTCGTGGTTTGCACGACGATATTCAGCAAAGTGCCACCCGTCGTCACCCCCAATCAGCGGAAGACCGAATTGAAGAAGCACAGGAACTGGCTGAAATCAGGGAAGCGTTTAATGCGTTGGTAAACAATATTAGTTCCATCACCCTTTCAAACCGGCAATTTTCGAACGCTATCGATTCGCTGGAAGAGATCTTGGTGGTATTGGACTCAGACAGCAATAAAATACTCGCTAATCGCGCTTTTAATCAGTACATCTTGTATTACGACCTGAACGAATCGCAGATCGTGAGCGTGAAGAACCGGCTTTCAGGCAATACGAAAAGCCTGCAACGCACCTACGCCTCACTCAGCGAAAAAGCACCGGTTATCATCAACTGGACTGCCCTGCCCTTGCTCGACGACAACCGCATGCAAGTAGGTACCATTGTGGTAGGTAACGACGTTTCTCAGCAACGGGTATTAGAGAAGCGGATAAACGTGATTAGTCACGCCATTAAAGCGGCCACGGTGCCTATTCTTATTGCGGATGCCAAGAAAAAGGGCTTTCCCGTTATTTACGCCAACCCCCATTTCAGCCGCGTAACAGGTTTCAAAGAAGAAGAAACCTTACATCACACCTTCTTACTGATGAGAGAACTGGAAGCTGAACCAGAAAAAGCCAACAAAATAAAAACGGCATTACAACAAGGCAGCGCTTGCGATGAAACCTTGCTGTGCTATCGCAAAAACAAAACGCCACTGTATATTCAGGTAATACTCACTCCCGTATTTAACGAAGGCGAATTGGAGCACTTCGTTGCCTTCTTCCAGGATGTAACAGAACGGGAGCAAGGACAGCAGTTTCTCGAAGAAGCCCGTTTACGCGCGGAAGAATCTGCCCGCCTGAAATCGAGCTTTCTTGCCAGCATGTCGCACGAAGTACGCACGCCTTTGCATGGTGTATCTGGTGCGTTGCAACTGGTAAGCAAAACCGCGCTGGATAAAACACAACAGCATTATGTGGGCCTGGCCGATGAGAGCATTCGCAACTTACAGCACATTGTGGATGACATTCTCGACTTCTCAAAAATTGAAGCCGGACAACTTAAGCTGGAAAATGTGCCGTTTAACCTGCCCTTGCTGCTAGAAACCTTGTACGAACAGTTCAGCATCAGCAGTGATGAAAAAGGGCTGCAACTTAATTTGGATACTGAGCTGGCCGAGCATGTGATGGTACAAGGCGACCCCGTACGGTTGCGTCAGGTATTGAGCAATCTATTGAGCAATGCGGTTAAGTTTACCCAAAACGGCAGTATATTACTTTCAATGAATCTTGTAGAAACAACCAGCGAACAATGGCAGTTACAGGGCTTTGTGCAAGACAGCGGCATCGGCATAGATGAAGGCAACCTCGACAGCATCTTTGAGGTGTTCCAGCAGGAAGATACGTCAACCACCCGAAAATTTGGCGGTACGGGATTGGGCCTTTCTATCAGTAGGCAGCTCTGCCGCCTTATGCAAGGCGACCTCACCGTACAAAGTCGCAAAGACGAAGGCAGTAAATTCATCTTCACCGTAGCCGTTTCCAGACCCGCCTACGAAGCTTACATTGTCACACCGGACACAACTAAGCACAGCGAGTCAGAAGTTACGCTTCAACCCAGCCGCATACTGATTGTGGAAGACAACGAAATTAATCAGCTTATCGCCCGGGAACATTTAAGCGAACACAAAACGCTAACCGCCAAAAACGGTGTAGAAGCGCTGGAAGCACTGAAACGACTTAAAGTGCAGTTCGATGTGATTTTAATGGACTGCCACATGCCAAAAATGGATGGGTTTGAGACTACACGGCGCATCCGCGCTGGTGAAGCCGGTGAGCGATATAAAGAAGTACCTATTATTGCGCTAACGGCCAATGCCATGAAAGGTGATAGAGAGCGTTGTGAAGCGGCAGGCATGGATGATTATATTAGTAAGCCGTTTACTGCCACGCAGTTATTGAAAGCAGTGAGTAACGCCAGATACAAAAAAGGCCAGTAAATCATACTGGCCCTTCAAATTTATTTATTACTCTCAGGGCCTAATCTAGCGGCCATGAAGAGTAAAGATTCTAACAGCTTACTTCGCTTTGCGGCGACGCAGGCTAGCCAAACCTACCAGGCTTAAGCCCATAATAGCGATTGACGTAGGCTCTGGTACCTTTACAGACAGGTTGAAATCGCCTGATGCCAGTGCGATGTCAGTCGCTTGGTTGTTGCTGTCGAAAGACAGGAACTTAAAGCCGTTGTCTAGGCCAGTCACGTCGCTCACCAAAGCATCTAAATCAATATCCTGGGATAAATTAAAGGTCAGAACGAAGCCATCGCCGTAGAAATCGCCCCAGTTGAAAGAAAGTGCAGAGCCTGCAGACATTTCATCAGAGTCATCAACTAAAGTATAAGTACCATTACCTTCGTTGAATAAATATTCGAAATCCAGGCTACCGCTATCAGTGTTAACCGATGAATAACTGTCAAACAATCCGAACAATGCGAGGTTAGAATTGAGTTCAGCAACAAAGAATACACCTGTATTAACTTGCGCGTAAGGAAGTGCAGTAGACCACTGATTAACAGTATTCAGGCCATAGAAATCAGCGAAAGATGTGTAAGACGAATCAACATTGTATGCACCTACCTCAGCGCCATCTAACTCAATTACCGCAGCGTTTGCTGCAAAACCTACGCTCATTGCTACAACAGATAATAAACTTTTTAACTTGTTCATCAGTACTCCAGTTTAATGATGATCTTCAAATATACTAAATAAGTGTGAGCACATTTGATGCCACAAGTTAAAAACGATTACTAATCAATTATTTATAAAAATCACTACTGTACTTTATCTACGCAGTGTAAAGAATATCGACAAGAAATCTTTAAGGAGTGCGGTAAGGATCGTCATTTTTCAAAAACGGGGACGATTAGGCTATTTGGAACCATAAACAAGCGCAAACTTACAAAACCACACTCTACGCGGCGCAGTAAATATAATAATATTTAATTAAAAATCTATTAATAGTAAAAAAGAATGATTACAAAATACTCGGGTATTACTTCCGAATATCTTAATCTTTATAAATCCGTAACTTGTATGAACTTAGTCATAAACATAGCGTGACACTACTCTATGAAACGAGAATTCTTTAATACACTATCTTTAAAAAAAGGTACTGTTAATGACGTTAAAAAATAAATTGAAAATCTAGAACTGGTCCGAACACTGCAATTTAAACAAATAAACAGAATAATTTTTGTGCAGATAGGATTTAAGCAAGAACGTATTTTTAATAAAATCAATACACATAGGCTTCGAATGAAATATTTACATTGATAAAATATCTGATGTATTTTGTTTCTCACTAACGAGATGCGTTCGATGCACGATATTCTCGCTATTAAGCGAGTAGTAAAAAATTCTTTATAAAACCACATAATCTATTGTTTTTACTCCTGATAAATTGTAAAGTCGCATTTACAAACTCTAGCTCCTAGATTTGTATCTTAATTTCTATTTTAATTAGAAACTCGCTTAAACCTTAATCAATTGTAACAATTCAGCAATAAATTTTAACTGTCTTACGAAAAGGCAAACCTTTAGTGATGAAGGGACGCAAAGCCACGGGTCTTTTAAGATAGCCGGGTTGTCGGTATTAAAATTTAAATCCGAAATTTACGGAACTATGCTTAAATACCACTTAAATGGAACCTTTATGCAAAACTCATTAAAGTTATTTTGCAGTGCACTTTTATTAAATGCCACGACAGCCGGCGCTACTTATAACCATCATGGTTTTGAGGAGAAAATCTACTTCTCAGATACAATGCAGCAATTTGATGGTGTTTCTACCATATATAGAATCGAGCTCGATTCAAACGCAGAAACGGCAACCCTTATCCCGCTACAAATCAACGAAAATTCAGATGGTGTAGTCGAATATGATCACATTGATGTATTAGCGTCCTCTCCAGATGGTAATACACTATGGATGATTAATTCATTTTATGCTGAATCCACAGAACTACTTAAATATAACGTACAATCAACTAGCTTAGAAAGTATCGGCTTTGTCTCTTGGGGTGGGCCACAAGCAGAAGGCGACGCAGATCAAGCGGCTGTTGCACCTAATGGTGATCTTTATATCACTCGCAAATATAGTAACTTTGTGTACCGCTTAGACACAACAACTGCGCAAGCTGAATTTATCGGTGAAGTCACTGATACAAACTTAACTGGTGGAGATATTTCGTTTGGTAGAAACGGGGTACTTTACATGAAAAACCATGCAGGGTTATTTACACTAGATATTGAAAATGTATCAGAGCAGAATATACCTGCAGAAATGATTGGTACGAGCAGTGTGTTTTATACTGGTCTCGCTAACAGAGATGGTGGTTACGGTAATTTGCTGGTTTCAAACCGAGAAGATAGCACCTTCGATGAAGTAAGTCCTGATAGCGGATTAATACTCAATAGCTACATTATGCTTACAGAAAATGGAGCTCCATATAGCCATCAGCTTGGTGGTGATATGGCTACAGGTCCTTTCCAAACCTGTAATAGGAATGTTGATTTCTGGAAAAACAATAGCTGGAGAGATCAATCAATCACTATAAACGGACATCATATAGATGAAGTTGTAGGTAGATTCGGTACAAAATCAGAAGGCAGAGAACCTTATAATGGTATGCTTTGGAGCACTAGAAACTACACATACAGCAAACTTTATGCTCAACTGATAGCAGCAAAACTCAATACTTTTAATTCATCAAACTCTAGTTTGATTAATAGTGCAGAATCGTTCTTGCATGGAAAATCTCCATCAAAGAAAGTTAAATTCTGGGATATCTTTCACTATACACTGTACAAAACAGCTCTATACAAATTTAACAAAAAGAATAAGTGTAGATAAATAAATTATTTTTAAAGGTCTACTCTACGTTTAACTGAGTAGACCTTTTATTTATAAGCGATCGATAATCTCAGTTGCGGACATCGGTAAATTTTTTTCCTAAAACTTTTACATTCTGAGATCCAATCGAGCGCGTTAATATCTCAGAGAGCGATTTGAAAAAAAAGCCAAAGAAATATGCACATTATGCTTAATTCCTTGACTTAGATTTCATACATTACACCTTGAAAGATGCCAGTATCATTGCGAATCTCTGAATGCTAGAGATAAGGGCTATCACAACGGAAGTTTGGAACTATTCCGATTAAATGCAAATCCGAAAAGACCCAGTAAGGCTAATCCAAAGATTGATGGCTCAGGTACGTCTACAGTATTCACTATTATATTCATATTACCAGAAGCGAGTTTAATTTCAGACGCGACTCCCTGATCATCGAAAGACAGAAAGCTAAAGCCTCTATTAAGACCTGCAACATCATAAACGAAAGTATCTAGATCGATAAGATCAGACTTATCTAAAGCAAGAACGAAGCCGTCTCCATAGTATGGATACCATCTAAAATTGATGGTTGTTCCTACAACTGTATCGCTAGGATCATTGACTAAATCGTAGTTGCCAGATCCAGACTTAAACGTATAGTCAAATGTAGCCTGTCCGTTTCCGGTGTAGATTCCATTACTAAATGCATCAAAGAATCCAAACAGCGCAAGGGTATCGTTTAACTCTGCAACAAGAAAAACCGCTGTATTTATTTTTGCGTACGGAAGAGAAGTCGACCACTTTTTTGAAGTATCGTAATCATAGAAAGCCGAAAAACTACTAAAAGAACTGTCTATTTCTAGCGGTTTAACCTCGCTACCATTCACGCTAATTATACTTGCATGTACTACCGGTGTAGCACAATACACTAAAAGAATAACCATCCAAGTTCTAAACATCTTCATTCCTAATAAATCAAAGTTCCAATACCACGAACCGAAGAAGCAAAAACCGAGCCACAAATAAAACGCAATACTTTTCAATGATATAATGCATTCAAATAGATTAAAATGATCTTTTCGTCAAAAATTCTGACACAAATTAGTGCATATGTTGTTGCATCGAGGAACGCTGTTAACAACTGTATATGAATACAACATCTGAGGTATGACTAAACTGTTGTGACCGCCAAGCTTGACGGAGTACTTTAGTTGTACCTTTTAAGAAGAGACACGCATAAAGCAATATTTCAAACCTGAGCAAAGTTCTCTAAACAAGGTTTTTAGATGCCTCGGATTCCTTTTTAGGCCATGCCATGTTGTTCTCAAAAAATATTTAGTTGTACTTACACACGATTTTCTATTGAAAAAGAACATCTTTGCATAGTATGCCCCCCTACCCTTATCATAATTTGCCGATAATTTGACCTTATCTGCTTCTTTTCGCCCGTGATGGTGGTAAATCACAGGAAGAGGACTGTAGCAACCAGCATAGCCGCTAAAGGAAAGTCGACCAATAACATCTATATCTTCACACGGGAAATCAGTACCGGCCCCCAGTTCAGGGTCGAAGCCACCGACATTATCGAGGACATGTCGTCTTACCGCCATGTTCGCGCCTTTCAGAACTCCCGCTGGCATGAATTTATCGGCAGGATAGTAAACTGAATTTTCTCGGTAATCGACAGTTATCATTGCATCTGTTTTATCCCATAGTAGGATCCTTCCACCAGCATAGGAGATAGATTGGTCTGAAAATACAGTTTTATAAGATTCAATGAAATCTGATTCGGGATAACAATCATCATCGGTAAAGATTAATATATCTCCCTTCGCATTAGACCGTGCCATTTCACGCGCGGCACCTAGGCCAACTTTCTCGCATATGAGATAACGCAAATTTTCGAGCTTTTCTTCAAAGTCTCTAATAATGTCACCAGTATTATCCGTTGAGTTATTGTCGACAACTACAAGTTCCCAAGTACTTTGAGTGCTAATTGATGTATAAAACTCTAAAGCTTTTGCTAAGCCATGTGCTCGATTTCGGGTACAAATTATTATTGAAAAATCCACTTTAGATCGACTTTGTTTAAAAGTCATAAATATTCACCTAATCTTCTACCGATATATATAACAATTTCACGACTATTTTTTGCACTTAAAAATTAGAACACTCTAGATTCTTCATGATTAAAAATACTTCTAAATCTATTAATCAAAAAATAACTTACGCCACGGAAAGAAATGATCTCGTCATATTTTTTCTTTAACTGAGTGCTTCTCTCAACGCCAAGCACATCGTCATTAAGCGACTTCTCAATTCTAACTCCATTTAAGAATAGGTGCTTTATGTAATCATTGATTGTAGGTTTCTTTAAAGCAGAAATATCTAACTCTGCGATCAATTTATCTACCGTTTTATAGAAACCTTCTGCGTGTTTTATATTTTTCTTAGAAGTAGTTATTGAACTTTCTCTAACGCGTCTTTGAAAAAAACGTTCTTTTATAACGCTTATTTTAGTAGCATTACAAAATAATAGTGTAGAGAAATAATTGTCTTCGTAAATCGTGTTTGGCATAAAACGGTGAAATGGGAAAGCCGAAAGCTTATACATATAACAGCAAGCTTGTACAGTATATATGCCCTTTAGCAACGACTCATTTATAAAAGAAAGACCGTCATTATAAATAGGTTGCGATAAGTCTCTAGAATAATATCTTTCAAGTTCCTGTTTGTTCGTTAAATCATCACCAAAAGGTTGTGCGCCGAAAACAACTACCTCTGCCCCATCTTTTATCAACTTATTTACACATTTATCAAGAGTATCATTAGTTATCCAATCGTCACTATCGAGAAAATAAACAAATTCACCTGTTGCATGATCGATACCAGTATTTCTAGCAACAGATAACCCTTGATTATCTTGTTCTATTATCTTTAACTCTAGCTCTTCTTCAGAAGAATATTTACCGAAAACTCCCGCCGAGTTATCTGTCGATCCATCATTCACGATGATCAGTTCAATTGGTCTGTAGGTTTGTGAATAAACAGAATTCAGACATTCTTCCAAATAGGCCTCAACGTTGTAAACAGGTACGATAACAGACACCGTTGGCGACTTATTAAAACTCATATATATTCACTCCCTGACCTCAGAAATAGATAAAAATTGTAAAAAAATTTCTTAAATTTTATTAAAATAGAGAAAATCATTTTTCCATTTACTATAGATATACTGCTTGTCTTCAGAATACTTATTAGATAATTTTATTTGAATATCTTTTGTCAGAAAGCTATATCTTTCCGCCAAAGGTTCCGCGGCATTTTTGGCATAAATGTCATCACATGCAGTCGTCCAATTGTGGTTTTTCATACTGCCATTTGCGACCAACTTCTCTACTTCTTCCACTGCTACTGAATTTGGCGTTACTGTTTCTGATGGAGGAGTGATATCAGGTACATCTTTAACATCGACATTGAACAAGCTGGATATGATTTCTAATGAATTAGTACGATAGTCCTCTTGTGTCCAAATCGCTATATCATTCTCTGGGAATAGCTTCTTTATATTTGAAATTACATCAACCCAACTTGGTAGCAAACCTGCTTCTAACTCTTTCCTTAAATTTTGTTTTGCGATCATGGCATCATTAGGGTTGAAGCGCAGTGCGGTGGTATAAGCACCTGGATAGATACCTTTGAAATCTCTTATCGAAAAAAGAAACTTCACCCGAAAATGTTTGTTTAAATAGTGTACGAAACTGAGGCTACCCTCCATAGAGTCTATGAAAGGTCTAACTGAGAGTAATTGCCACGCGTAGCCTAGAATATTCTCTTCTGAAATAATTATATTTTTATAACTAGGGAAATAGTTTCCAAAAATTACATTAATGTAGAGGCTAGAAAAATGACCAAACGTGAGAGCGTCAAAAACCTTAAACCTAGAGTTCGTCATTCTCTTTAATCTTTCGAGCTTTCCATTTCTAAAAAAAGGCCGGTATAGATAATTTATATCTCCTTCAACTAACCTTTCCTGCATAGCTTGTAGCGTATCCTGAAGATGTGTCGTTGCAGTTTTATGAGCCCCGACATGTAGATATAATGTAGGCTTTGACATTGAGTTCCTTTCTTTAAACACCTTTCAAACAATAATCGCACATTATTAACGAATTACTTACAAACAATTCGTTTTAACAATTAAAGGTTCTGGTCACTAACTCACCAACAAACGCTTATTCAAAACACTGTAATAAAATGCCTTTACCAGCTTTGCCGCACGTTCAGAGATTTGCCGAATAAGTTTGGAGCTTACCCAGAGATTGAAGGGTAACAACTAAGTTCACTTTGCACAAAATATATCATTCAAAAAGGAAAAAGAGGCAAATCTTTAGCGCATTTATTCGATAGTTTAATGTATGATGTGGATGTTATTCAAACGATCAGTTAAGGATAAGACATGATTAACAAAAGCTTCATATTTTTGTCAGGACACCATAGAAGCGGTACGTCTCTTTTGCATGAAATACTGCGGGAGCACAATAGTATTAGCGGCTTTTCTGGTACAGGGGTTCCTGAAGATGAGGGGCAACACCTACAATCTGTATTCCATACGGGAAAATTTTTCGGGGGCCCAGGCAAGTACATCTTTAATGAAGCATCTCACATGGATGAAAACCATTATTTGGCAACAGAGCAGAACGCAGTTAAATTGATGCAAGAATGGGGGCAATACTTTGACCCAGCCTGTAATCATTACATTGAAAAAAGTCCGCCGAATTTAGTGAGAACAAGGTTTTTTCAAAAGCTCTTTCCAAATAGCAAATTCATCGCCATCTTGCGTCACCCGATAGCAGTAGGTTTTGCTACTCAAAAATGGAGCCGTACATCTATAGAATCTTTAATTGATCACTCTCTTCTAGGATACGAACTTTTCAGTCGTGATCTTCACAAGCTTACTAATGCCTATGTTTTAAGGTATGAAGATTTCGTTCAAGATCCTCAGAGTGAAACTGACAAGATATTCAAATTCCTGCAATTGCCAACAATAAATGTCAGTCATCAAGTAAGGCAAGACGTCAATGATAAATATTTCGAAATGTGGAATGAGCATCGAAACAAATTTTTCAATAAGTTATTTAAAAAAATAAGTAAACGCACAGAAGAAAGAGCAAATATGTTTGGATACAGTATCAATAACGTTGATTCCCTTACAGCGTCGAGTATTTTAGGTGTACACACTAAAAATGATAACTAAAATAGCATAAGCAATAATTTTAACGTTATTTAAACTCAGCTAGTTGATATCAATTGTAGGCACTAAATGTTCGATTCAAGCACACCTAAAATATCTGTAATCCTGCCAGTCTATAACGCAGAAAAGTACTTATTTAAAGCTATTGATAGCGTTCTTAACCAAACTTTCTCTGATTTTGAGCTCATAATATTAGACGACGGTTCAAGTGATACCAGTTTAGAGATTATCAATTCTTTTTCTGACGAAAGAATTAGATTGATAAAGAATGAAAAAAATCTAGGCCTAATTGAAACTTTAAATAAAGGGATTTTACTTTCTAAAAGTGAATTTATCGCAAGAATGGATGCTGACGACATTTGTTTACCCCAAAGATTTGAAGTTCAGTACAAGGCTTTAGTAGAAAACCCAGACGTCGGCTTGGTAGGCAGTTCTGCAGAACTAATTGATGAAAACGATGGAAGCTTAGGCCCATTTAAAGTACCGGAAGATCACGACGAGATTGTAATGGGTATGCTATTCACCAATCAAATCATCCACCCGACAGTGATGCTGCGAAGAAGCATACTTGCAGATTTTCAGCCCAGTGTATTTGACTCTAATTTTTTACATTGCGAAGATTACGAACTGTGGCTCAGAATACTTAAAGTATCTAAAGTAAAGAATATTCAAGAAAATCTCTTAAAATATAGAATAAATTCGACTAGCATATCGCAGATACATTCGACCCATCAATTCGATACTAGCGAAAAACTTAAAGCATCGCTAGCGAGAACGTTAGGAGTCAGTCCTAGTTTGAAAGAAATTAGAAACTTGATCTCTTTGGATTTCGAAAAATCTAGTTTTAAAATAATGAATGAGGAAATATTCCATAGACTAAACTATAATTTCTTTAGTTCTGAATTCATCTCTCATATTTATTGGAATGTTGCGATGCAATACAGAAAAAGAGGTGAGTCGACCTGGAAATCTTATTTAAATTCCTCGTATAAAAAAAGCCTCACAAAATCTTTACTCCTACTTCTTTGCCCTATATTAATTAAATTACCAAAACAATTATTTAAAACAAAACTTAGAGTTTTACAAAATTAAATAGGGATAAGAGGTAAAATGAAACATTTAGTATCAGTCTATATAACGACTAAAAACAGGCTAACGCTGCTAAAGCGATGCATAAACTCTGTCCAGAAGCAAAGTTATTCGAATATTGAAATAATAGTCGTCGATGATGGTTCAGAAGACTGCACAGCAGAATATTTGAAAGAGCAATCTGCGCAGGGTACTTTGAAATCAATATTAAATGATAGTTCGATAGGGGCTTGTGCATCTCGAAATAAGGCAATAGACATTGCAGAGGGCAAGTTCATTACCGGTATGGATGATGACGACTATATGGAGCCGTGGAGAATAGAGAAGTTTGTAAATTATTGGCACTCATTAGTCAGCACGGAAGCAGTGGTAGGTCTCTTTGACGATACAATCCTCAAACATAGTAATCACTCGGAAGAGCTGATACGCCCATCAATCGTTACACTTCAGATGCTTCGTAAAGCAAATTTAATAGGTAATCAAGTGTTTGTAGAAACAGAAAAATTACGTAGCGTAGGGAAATTTGATCCATTGATGCCAGCACTACAAGATTGGGACACTTGGTTAAGATACTTATCTGAACATTCTGGCCATTTTGCTAATATTCATGAAAAATCCTATATTCAAGATGTTGAACACGATGCAGGAAGAATTACTTTAAAGAAAGCGAGTGTTATTAGAGAAGCCTTTTCAAGGTTAGAGATAAAACTATCTCCTCTATCATTTTCTGAGAAAATAGCGATAGCTGAAGTTAAGTATGATTATCCCCAGATGCGACTCACCACAAAAGAAATATTACTTTTATTTCGTGCTGGAAGGTATCGAAAAGCGTTGAGCGCTTGTAAGAAAAAAATAATAAACTGAGACTTTTGTTTTCTGTCTGCTCATTAACTATTTTCTGTAGTAACTTTTATGTCATATGCTAATAAAACCATTCGAAGCTCTATTTGGAATGTTATTTTAGGTTTTACCAATCAAGCAAGTTCCCTTATTGTATTCGTCATTCTATCTCGATTTCTTAGCGTTGAGGATTTTGGGTTAGTTGCACTTTGTTTTCTGATAACAGAAATGCTGGTTTCGCTAAGTGGTTTTGGTGTGAACCAACTCTTAATTCAACGACCGAAGTGGAATTCCCATCTTGCTTCTGCCTGTATGGTGGTCATTTTTGTACTTTCAATTTGCTTTTCCTTAGTAATGACATTAGTAATAGCCCCCGTTACTGAGCTTTATTTCTATCAGGGAAGTTGGAAATATTTAGTCGTTTTGGCAATTGTTCCTATCATCTACTCTCTCTCGGCAGTAAGTACAGCTAAGTTGCTCCGCGATTTCAACAATAAACAGGTAACATTAATCAATTCTTCCACAACTATCCTAAGTAGCATAGTTACGGTAGTTCTCATATACTTCGGTTTTGAGATATGGTCAGTTGTCTTTGGCCGATTAATTCAATGTGTTTTGGCGACCATTCTTTTCCAGATTAGCTTTCCCTTTTTTCCTAAACTTACTTACAGAAAAGCCCATTATCGAAAAATAGTAGATTTCGGCCTACCGGTTTTTGGTCAAACGTTTCTAACTTTCATTCTTAGTAGAGTAGTCAATTTTGTTAGCTTATTTACTTTAGGTGCTGCCGCATTTGCATTCGTGTCTATTGCTCAGAGGGCAATACGATTGGCAAAAGAAATTACAATCACGCCGCTCAATGCCGTTTTGCTTCAGTCATTCTCGCGTGTTATCAAAAGTGACAAATTTGAACAAACGTACCAGCGAATTGTGAAAGTTTCATCGTTTATTATTTACCCAATGTTCATTGGTCTGGCTACCGTTGGAAAGGAATTTGTGGAGATTTTTTTTGGTGATCAGTGGGATACCAGTGGCGATATTCTTACAATACTAAGTTTCACAACGATTTTTATGTTACCTACTTGGTTTTTGCCTACTATATTGATTGCCAAAGGACAGACTGGAAAAGTATTCAAAATTAATCTGATTGGTGCGTCAATTACTATAGTGACAAGCGCAATAGGCGCTACTTACTCGGTGATTGGATTAGCGGTGGGCGCGGTAATCAGTTCGTTTGTTGTAGCTGTGTATAAAATATTAGTGATTAGAAGAATAGTTGCAATGAACTACATTAAAGTTATATTGTGTTGTTTACCCGCTTTCGTTTCAGCTATGCTAATGTTTTTAATTGTTAATTGGATTGGAGCTATCTATTTAACAAATCAAGATATATATATATCGCTGATAATTAAAGTGTTTATGGGTTGCGTATTATATTCAATATTTAGCCTGACATTGTTTACTAAGAATACACTCTACGTATTCAATGAGATTAAACACATAAAAAAATAATTTAGGGTTAAAGAAGCCGGTATTGAGGTTCCCCGGCTTCGTTATAAATATCATCTAGCCCAAAAATATTTAGAATATCATTGCACCTAGCTACTTCTGTAACACTGAATTTTTCCTTCCAGCTATTGATTAGATGATATTTGTTATTACCAATTTTTCTCTGTTGAAAGTTTGTGCTTGAAGCTTTAGTAGCAACTAATCTTACCTTTTCAATATCATAATCGCATTGCAAATATGCAAACAATTTTTCTAACTCATTTTCGAAATCTAACAATATATTTTCATAGAAAAGTACGTAAACATCTTTCGAAGTAAGCTGCTTTTGCGGAATATAATGGTAGAGAGCCCACAAAAAAATAATCCTATCAAGCTGAGTAATTGGCTTAACTTTTTGTTTAAATTCTTTTAATTCTGGATAATCCCTAAGTAAATCGGGCTGATTCAAAACTCTCTCAAATTCAGCAGCTTTCCAGCCAAGTTTTATCCATGAAGCAGCAACTTGCATGGGGTGTCGGACAGCAAGAATAATTTTCGACCCTCCCGATATTTTCTTTAACCAACCGAGCATTAAATTGCATCGAATGTCTTTGATGAGTCTTTTCGAATAAAAAATTCTTTCGTTGTCACGGTCAACCCATTTTCCGCTCACTTTTCCTGCAATAATTTCTTTAGCTTTTATTTCTCTTTTGGTATTTTTTTCATTTTGACTTATATATTGTGGAAATGGGAAATCCTTCGCCAACGCTATTTCTTTAGACCAGAAAGGCTCAAAAAGAACTCTATACGTTTCGTCGTAGTTTATTACATCTCCCGCCCATGTAGTACCACTACGCCCCATTCCACAAAGCAGCAGTGGACGTTCCGACGGCGCTAAATCTACAGGGAGTAGTTTATCTTTAATGCTTTTTAATTTTGGCATCATGATGTTTATTGAATTCCCTATTCCACTTATTTCGATAATTTACTCGATGGCTGATATCTGTTACAAGAACGAAGTCTGTGTTCTTCTTTAAGAACCCCGTAACAGGCGAAGAGTTCATCTAACGTGTCTGGTAGGGCCAAATCAAGAGCCTTCATAGCCCCCGAAATAGTCAGATGCCCGTAATCAAAGTGCATCGGCTCTCCGGTGTCGGAGTATGAAAGGCATGCCTGGTCCTTATTACAAAGCGCATCCATGACGCGAATAAAAATCCCCCCTGCCCGAGTTACTTCTTTATCTAGTATGTCTTGTACACGCCAGCGCTCTGGGCTTGAGAGGTAATTAACGGGCTGCTCGGATACTTGCGTACCCGCCTTTATCAGTACAGCGGGGAAATCGAATCCGTATTCGGGACTAGGTCCGAAGACAGCGACCGGGACACCTAGTCCAATGATCCATCGCACTGTCTTCTCTAAATCCTTTGCATCGATAGCGCGCCAGCGGGCAGATATAATAATGCCAGCCAGTTTCGTAGCATTACTTTCGATAAATGGGCGGATTTGGCGATCATAAATTGCGTTGCAAGAGGCTGAGCCGCGTCCGTTCCAGATTGGGCGGCAGCCTGACATCGTAGCTTGAATGATATTATTCTCAGGATAAGTGTCGCTCAATGCAATGGCATAATGCGCAGAAAAGCTGTCGCCGATCAAAAGGTAGTTCGCCTTATCATCATCCAATAATAAGCAATGCCGAAATTTCTCAAAATCGGCTGAAGCATTTCCATCGGCAAAGCAATCTGCTTCAGTGAACTGGCGAACGTGATCCGGCCCACCACGATAGTCCAAAGCAGCAATCAGATGAGGTTGGTCGGCGTGCTTGGCGCGCCATGATTTTTTAAAACCGCTCTCAGCTATTCCAATCCAAGCAAGTACTGAAAGCGCGATCATCCCGGTAGCAGAGACAGAAAAGAGCTGAGCATTGCTAGACAACCAGCGTTTATCTGGCCGGCGGAAAGGTTGCTCGATATATTTCCAACTTACCCAGCCAATTATCAGGGATAGTAGTGCTAGGCCGTACATTTGCGCCATCGACGGTGCAGTCGACTGCGCTAAGCGCGCGAAGGCAAGAATTGGTTGGTGCCATATGTAGGCCGAATAGCTGATTAGTCCGATTCCTACCAAAGGGCCCCAGGATAGGATACGATCAGCCAGAGAGCGCTTCCCTTCTGATTCTCCACCATAAAGGACAACAAATGTAGCACCTATAACAGGCAATAGGGTGTAGAACGATGGAGCAGGCATCTCCTCATTAAAAAAGGCTGTCGCAGCTAAAATCATTATTAGGCCTAGCAAGGACAGAGCTGGACGAGGTACATGATTTGGACGACGGATTAAAAAGGCAGCGATTGCCCCGAGTCCTAGCTCCCAGGCGCGTGTTGGGAGAAGATAGAAGTTCGGTGCGGGATACCGCGATGAGGCCCACTGGGAGAGGAGCAGGCTGCAAAGAGTTAACAGGATAATGAGCGGCAATACCTGCTTACGCCTCACCCTCCACATTGCCCAAAGCATAAGCGGGAATATGACGTAGAACTGCTCTTCCACAGCGAGACTCCATGTGTGCAGCAGAGGATTTTCCGCAGCAGAAGAAGCAAAGTAATCTACGTTTTTCCAGAAAAGGATGTTCGAGGAAAAGACCATGATGCTCATCATGGCCTTGGAAAACAATTCTAATTGGCCTGGAAGCATCAACCATATCGCGAAGGGGATCGAAGCAACGAGCATGGCCAATAGGGCTGGCAGGATGCGGCGTGCGCGACGTTCATAGAATCGGACGATAGAAAAGCGGGACTTGTCCAATTCGGATATAAGTATGCCGGTTATAAGAAAGCCAGATATTACAAAAAAGACGTCGACACCGACGAATCCCCCAGGCAGCCAATTAGCCCCCGCGTGGAAAAGAATAACAGGAACGACTGCAACTGCGCGCATTCCATCGATATCACGGCGGTACTTCATTCGTACTTCACTCAATAAAAGTAGACTTTAAAACTACAAAGTTAATCTAAGGTTGATTTAAGATACTAAAGAAACTTTATCTGAGTCTAGTTTTCATATGGTTTTTATGAAAAAACTTAAAATCCGATAAAGATTGAGAATTGTTTTTGAAACGCTTATCGAAATTACAAATAAGTCCTTTTATTTATTTCAGGTACAAGGATGTTATCAAAATTGTTAAATCTTTAACATAGCGTTAAAACTCACAGTCTATGTGCCGCCATATTAAGTTAGTTTTCGACTAGCTTCCGGGCTATGCCCGGATGTCAAAAAAGTTGGCTGTGAAGATAAAGTATGTTCCACTTTCAACAGACTCGGCAAAATAAACTGTTGCCACACTGGTATAAATAATCAGAATTAACTATTGCACAATGCTTTCATATCAAAGTCCGATTAGTTCCTCCTACAAAGGAAACAATCGATCTCTATTGGTTTTTAATTATCTTATCGAGTTGAAGCTTCGTTAGTCCATGAATACATAAAACACCTTCTTCGCCTTCTTCTCTCTAAGCTATATTTTGACAAAAATGCCTATCATCGTACTATGACCTTTCAGCAACTACTGAAATCATTAAGAAAAGTAAGCTTTATCCTTATAATGCCGCCATTTTGAAGTAGAAAATAGACATACTCGCCGCTGTATTCATCAATCTCTATGTCTACTACACCACTATTATTTGTCAACAAACAGGTTATGTTTTGCCACTCTTCATCACTGTGTCGCATAAACAATTTCCCATTTGTATTTCCATCCCAACTTACCGAGCCAGCAAACCCAATATCTCCAGTTTGAGTGAATGCCATAGAGTGAAAAGCATCAGCCAGGTCGTCTCGCAGGAACTCACTAAATGTACCACTAGAGTATTTGTAAATAACTGCGCCATTTCTCGCTCCGAGGAGATAAATGTCGTCCCCAACGACCTTTATTTCGAATGCCCATAGCCCTGAGGGTGCTGTAACTTCGTCAACAAGCGACTCTGTTTCCAAATCGAAAAATTTTAGATTTGGCTGGCCATCAATATGATACGAGACTAACTGGTTGCCCAATTTCGTAAAAGCACGATAAACCCGATTCTGCCCGGTCGTGAATATCTTATTACTTGTTGACTCGATGAGCTCTCTACCTGCAAAGTTTGGTGTCATCTTATATAAGCCGCCATTGCTGCCATCTTTATAAGTATATAGCTTGTCGTTGACATGAAGGAGTTTACGTGCGTAACTTTGCCCCCAGAAGGCACCAGGGGACGTTCGGCTCGAATTGGTATCTACTTTTTGAAGATTTAGGAAGTTATTGCTTTTGTCTGCAGAAAGTAGATAGTCTTCCTGTAAATTCCAAGGTGATAATGTGGCAAATACTCCATCCTGACTACTCGTTACAGACCATACGTGTCCTGCATGCAACCAATCTGACCCCATACGAGGAAATATATTAGTAAATACATTTGGATAATTTACGTCCATCGAGACTAAACCATTATCCATACTGGTTATATAAAGTTTATCTTCATCGATTTCTATATCTGTCCCTACAAAATTTGATGCATCTAACGACATCTCATCAAACTTACCCGATGTACTATTGTGTTTGTATATTCCCCAGAAATCGGTGAACCATATTGAATTCCCAATGCTTGTCGGCATACCAACAGGTTTCGTGATGGACTTTCTCCAATTCCTAAAGGGTTGATTGGTTTCGTATTTTACATTTACTAACTCGCCCCGCCGTAGGCTATTTTCTCCGACAATTAGCTTATATATACTCGCGTTCCATTGGTCACCAAGAGCAAAAAAGTGTTGTTTGTTGATTCGGTCACTTGTATCAATCATCACATTCACAACATCTTTATATTTGAAATTAACATCGATAGCGGCATAAGACCCTAGTTCAAATACCCCTCTTGCTGTAAATACTAAAGGCATAGCATCTGGGCTGAGACGCACAACGCGAACGACACTTTTATCGAAGGTTTTTTCAAGCATCACACTACCGTCAAACCGGTTTACTCTGTATAACTTTCTATCAGAAAACCCAAACAGCGCATCCTCTTCGTCCCAGAAATAAACGCCTTTTAATTTTGGTATAGATAATGACGCTGAGGTCATATTACCTGCACTGTCGATACAAGGTATTTTTGCTTGTAGAGCCGCAAAACAGGTGACACCTTGTGCTGAAGTCGACGACAGTTGAAGCGTGGTACTGCGCATGCTTTTAAACTTTAAACCAATTGGCGACCAAGTTTCATCCTCCTGTAAACGAAGCACTTCCTTTTTAGTTATCGCCAAAAGCGCATCTCCGTGTTCTACTAGCCCGGTGACATTGTAATTAGTCAGACCGGCAACCATTGGAGTCCAACCAGAGCCGTTAAATTTCCAAACACCAGTAACATCGGAAGATGCATAAATATCGCCATCGAACTCTATAACACTGCTAAATGCGCCACTGCCGCCCCACCCTATGTGCATAATATCTTCAGAGTTACCAGAGGCAGTCGCCTGCAGTACTAATGACACGTCGATGTCATAGTGCATTGCAATATGAAGGAGCTCATCTTTGGTGAGTAATTCTCGCTTTTCGAGTTCCCGACTTAGCTGAGCAACATAGTTAGGATATAACTTATATAGAACAATCACGGCTGAATTACGTCGAGAAGTGTCGAGAAGTTTTAGTGTACCTAACTTATCAAACTCTTGGCTTTCTATAGCGTTTAATACGCCGCGTTCGGCCAACATCAATATTTCTTGTTTATATTGGTCGAATGACTCAAGAGTATCATTTTGTTGTAGATATTCGCCCAGTGCGACTTCGACACTAACACCTGAAGCCTTTGCATTAGATATAACGCCAGTCAGTTTTTCACCCAAGTGATTGGCTTCGTTTTGCTCAATCCATCTATCCGATCTAGCCTGTCCAGTGTTACTTTCTTCGGGCACGTTAGTACAGGACATGAGTGACATCAATAGTAAGAGGCAAACAACTAATGGAAGTGATATAGTGAAATTTCGTTGATTTTTCATTAGATGTCCTCTTAGAACATATATTTGAAGATAGAGATCAGACAAAGATGAGAAAAACAGAACTTGCTGTTAAGACGTTAGCCTTGAGTCTAGTTGATGCAAAGCGATCCAACAAGTTCACGCCTGTTTCTTGAAATGAAAGTACATTAGCTATTAATCATCGAACTACTAAGAGAATTCTGCATTCGAAGGCTTAAAGGATATTTATAAATTTGAGTAGATCGAGCGTAACTCGAGAAAATTTTTAGCATATCTTTTCAGTAGAGTTTTAGGTCGTTGAATTGCTCTGTATGCCCATTCCAAATGAAGGTATTGAATTATCAGAGGTGCCCTCTTTTCTTTACCAACTAAAAACAAAATGCTAGCTCCGACACATAGACCAACACCTCTTGAGTAACTCTCACTGATCTTACTTGCTAATATTTCCTGTCTCGGGGAGCCGACTGCGAGAAAAACAATGTCGGGACTTAAAAAGATGATGCGTTCGACGATACTCTTTACTTCGTCAGGTTTGTTAATAAACCCCATCGAAGGTGAAATATGTGCTATATCAACGGGTTTAAATCTATCTTTAACTAATTCGATATCATCTTCGTCAGCACCCACGATGCATATTTTCTTTGAATCCATGACACCAGAACTGAACAAATACTCTGTTAATGTGCTACCAGGGACAACATTTTCAATTTTTATGCCTTTCAATTTGAGGAGTTTCTGCAAAACCTTGCTATCGCACAGAGATAAGTCTGCATTTTTATAAATAAAAGAAAGCTCACTTTCTGCATTCCCATTTAATCTTGATAAATGGTCGATATTAGGCGTCACGATTACGCTGAATCCGTCTTTGGAAGACATTTCGATAATGGATTCTGCTGCTTTTTCTAACCCTATATCATGAAAGTTCACAATTCCGGTTTTCACTTCTTTCATTGTTGCAAAGTCCTGTGTGCAAAAGATGATGCTGTGCTCTGAATTAATAATAAAAAACTAACCAGAGCTATAATACACTAATGGTAAAAAGATAGGCTAGAGTGACTAAGGGCTTTTAGCGCTTATTTTTGCTGGTATACCCACGACAATTGAGTTAGAAGGAACATCTTTATTCACTAAGGTATAGGCCCCTATCGTAACGTTATCTCCAATGGTAATATCGCCTATTGCCATTGAATATGCACCGAAGTCTACATTATTGCCTATTGTAGGGCTGCCCCCAGAGGCAGCTTTATTTCCAATCGTAACACCTTGTCGCAAAGTTATATTTTCACCTATTTGGGCATCACCATTAATGAATATCCCACCAAAATGCCAAATTCTAATTCCTGCACCTATTTTAGCTTCTTTGGGGATGCTTATACCTGTTAATGTTTCTAAAAACCTGAAAATAAAATAATATGGGAGACTAAGCACTTTTCTAATAATGCTTGGCAGCCCATGCAGTTTACCGCCCACTCGGTACCACATAACGGGCCAAATGGATTGCTCCCTAAAAAATGCACGATAGCCACCATATCGCTTTATATCAGCTGAAAATGCCAATTTCTTCTCCTAGATGAAAATCATACCTCGCCAGGTATATAGAAATATTACCAGATAATTATTTTCTATGCTTTTTCGTATAACGACGAGCAATTTCCATTATTCGGTGCTCGTAATAAAAAGTTGATAAATGGGCTAGCAAAAACGTCACTACGATTAACAAGGGCCTTTTTACGTACTTTTCTACAATGTCTCCATCGCCAAGCCACGTATATCGAATGCCACCATGAATAACATATAATGCATATGAAATACTTGCCACATACACCAACGACTTATTTTTCAATTTTCCATGGATTACACAAGTATCACTAAACGATAATAAAATTACAACCATGCAAAAGTAGGGACGAAAGTAATTTAAATACAAAAAATTACGATGAGATGAAAGTAAAAAAAGTAAAAGAAAAAAATAAAAGAAGCTTTTACTAGTTGGCAAAATCTTTAGTATTTTCTCTTTATAAATAAATGCCAAGCACCCCACGAGAATCTCATCAACCCGAAATATAGTAAGAATGGAATAGTCGACCTGGTTGTAGATTCTCAGCGCCGTAACTGTAAGTGCTACAGGGAGGATAATATGAATAAAATTATGTTTGAGAAGTGCATAAGCAAGCCCTATTCCAAGATAAAATTGCACTTCGACGCTTAAACTCCAAAAATGCTCTGTAGCTTCCGTTAAGGCAAACGGTTCAAAATTGGCCACAAACAACATATTCCTTAGATAATGCATAAAGTCAACATCGTAGTAAGGCAGCGTAATTAATAAAAAAAGCCAAGCTAGCGGTAGGATACGTGCTAACCGTTTTATAAAAAAAGAAAATACTGAATCATTCTTGGATAAGGTCGCGGTTATTAAGTAGCCAGAAAGAAAAAAGAATATGGCCATACCTAAAATGCCAGTTGCCTGATTCAGTGAAAATTCCTTCGGCCCCAGCGGAAACAAATGACACAATAATACCAAGATGATGCTGATTCCTCGCCACCCATCGAGTACCACATTCTTTTCTTTCATAAATTAAAATTCGAAGGCATGGTTTACCTTTAGCTTTAGTTTAAATTTAGGTTCATATACACCTTAAATTTAACTCTTCCTTTCACAATTATGATCTTGAATATTTATTCTTACAGTTCTCTGACGCCAATAGGCTAAAAAAGAACCTATCAAAAACCAGAAATACCAATTAAAAACCAAATAACCAAAAATATTATCAGAGTAGTGAACAAGACTATATGCTAAGAATAGAGCTAGAAAAATTATATTTTCAGATGCATATTTAGCTTCTTTAAATAGCGCATAAAACAATCTATAAAATAGATAAATCATAGCCAAGAAGCCAATCATACCTAATTCAAATAAAATCTGAACGTAAGTATTGTGCGCTCCCATTCCTTTCCCTTCGCTTTCGACAAGGAAAAAATTCCCAGAATAAAATTGAAAACTACCAAATCCAAATCCCAAAAGAGGACTCTCCCAGAATTTTTCAAGTGCGTTCTCCCAAATAACCATTCTCCATGCTAGAGAGTTCAATCTCTCATAATCATTTATAAAGGCATCTGTGTCATTTCCTTGGAATAAATCAAGTATTCTTTCTTGTACACCAGGAATAAAAAAAGCGACAAGACATACGAGAATCAAATAAACGAGATATTTCCTCTCTCTGAAAGCCCCCCAAAGAAAAAGCAAAATAGCAATTGCAACCCACGCAGAGCGAGTTTTGGTTCCAACTATACATATTAAGGATAGAAATAATACATATAAACAATGCCGACGAAACTTGCTCTCAACTTGAAGGCTTGAAGCTTTTAAAACATAAAAACAAGCGGAAAAAACGGTAATCAGATAAAAGGCGAAAATGTTCGGATGCTCAAAAGTTGAGTAAAATCTGAATCCGTTAACATCTATGCTGCCCGCCGGAAATATTAACTCATAGCTAACCGCTACAATTGGAATAATAGCTGAGTAAACAACGAGCTTTAAACATTCAATGTAGTGCTGCTCTGACTTGATAAAATGGAATGGAATAGCGAAGGCAGCCATATAAGTTATCATTACCAGAAAAATTTTAAACCCACCGAGAAATGCTGGAGTGTAAACTAGGGATAGCGCGGTCACAGCTAGAAATGGTAACCACGCAGCGATTAACCTGTTTACTTTAAAGTTTTGCCGATAAAGTATAGCGGCCAAAATACATAGCATTACAATATTAAGTAAAGCGCCAGCAGTAAATGGACCAATTTTCATTAGCGCGAGTACAGTATCCATTGATGCACGAAATAGTAGGATAAGTACTAGTATTGGTGAGTAATAATATAACCTTTTAAAATTCGACATAATTCTTAGCACTTACTTCTTATCTCTGGTGGTTTTTTCCCAACTCGACTGTTTCTTGGTTAAGAATTTAGTGTATATCGTAAATTTAGAAAGCAGAAACTTGATTATTTCTATTATCGCGCTGAAGCCAAGTATCTTCCGCCCATGCATAAACCAAACTATACACAACGCAGCAAAGCTAAGCCCCAGACATAACAAAGAAACTGTTAGAAGTAGCTTCGTATCGAATAACCAGTGAAATCCAATGCCGATTACTACCATTACCACCTGATATAATATAAAACTGAACAACGGGGGGATGGCTGCATCAAGCAACTGTAAAACAGATTTAACATCACCTCGAATTAGCGAATCGAGTATTTGACGGGGAAGCTTTCTGATGGTCGCTAAATGCCCATGCTCCCATCTTGTTCGCTGAGCCTCTAATCCTTTTTCATTTTCCGGGAAAAAGCTAATTACTAAGCTTCTATGACTGTAATGGACATTGTGGCCTTTTACAGCCAAATTTAGACCTAGCTCGAGATCTTCAACGATAGAACCGCTAGCCAGGCTCGTCTGTTTTAGGATACTTGTTGGAAATACAATACCAGAACCTTGGATCTGAGTACCAAAACGCAGTGCCTTATGCCCCAGGGGCCTGATGGCATTCTTCAACCACCAGGTAAACTCTGCGACTTTCGTTTTTCTGATTTTGCCGCTGGATTTCATCAGATAACACGCTTGGCACACTTTGTTTTTTTGTACAGCCTCATCAATAAGAGTATTAAAGCTGCTTCCGACAAACTCACAATCTGCGTCAAATAATACGACGACATCAACGTTTAGGTTATTTAAGATCCATTGACGTCCGTGCTCTAAAGCATAGCCCTTGCCGATGTCTTTGTCGTTAAACCGCTCTAGTACCACAACATCTTGCTGTCTACATCGATGCGCGGTTTCATCTGAACAATTATCTGCAACAACGACAATAACATCTCGATCGCCTAAATGCTGTTTTAACCTGATGAGTGTATCTTCGATTACGTCTTCTTCGTTGTGAGCAGGAATTAAAATGGCTGACGAGATATCCACCTTCCTATGCGTTCGATTTTCCTCATCATTGCTTTCAGATCTGAACGTCTCAAAAAACACAGTGCCCAAAACCAACTCAGACACTAATAACATGGTGAGTAACACAAGCGGTGCGAGTAATAAAATTTCGAAAAAAGTTATCATGATGACTTTTGCATAAGGTAGTTTTTAATTTTAACGGACTCTGTGCTCGAATTATGCTCTTTCGTTACACGTCGATAACCCTCATCAATCAGCAATTGGATATCTTCGTTTTGAAGAGAATGAAAAGTCTTGACCGCTTCTACTAGTGACTCCTGACACCCTGGCGTCATAAGTATTCCAGATTTTTCGTGCTCAATAAGTTCCGGAATGCCATTGATATGCGTGGTGATAACCGGCACTTTTAATGCCAGCGCTTCCATGATAGCCACCGGTAATCCCTCCGCAAAGCTAGGAAGAATCATCACAGAGGCCTGTTGCAACAAATTTTTAATTCGGTTTGAATCTACCCATCCGGTAATTGTCACTTGTTCCTGAAGGTTGTTCGCCACTATAAAACGTTCCATCACCTCACGAAGTTCGCCATCTCCCGCAAAGGTGACATGAATATTAATGCCAGCGTCAATAAGCTCTGGTAGCGCTTGCAATAGGATCATAGGTCCCTTTTGTTCACACAGTCTTCCGATGACTAGCGCCTCTAATCGATCTCCCGAAGAGTACAGCGGTATTTTAGATGAGCTGTCGAAAAACAATTCCCCTAAGCCGCAATGAACAATTCGAATTTTTTTCCAATGCTCATACTCACACCAGCGGTAAAGCTGACTTTGACAAAACTTGGTTATTGCGAAAACTGAATCTGCGCGTTTGATTTTTTCGGACAAATTAATGCCAAAGGGTCTGTCGAACTCTTCAGGTCCATGAACGGTAAAACTGTATGGAACATTGGCGATTAAGGAGGCATACATGGCAACGTCGGTGGAGTTCGTGCCAAAGTGCGCATGAATATGTTTGCTTTGACTTGAATTTACTTCTTTTGCAAGCAGAACCCCTTCAATCATATATATTAGGTTTTTAATGAAACTCCTATCGGAATTGAGTGACATTTTAAAACACAGCTTAAGGCAAGCTAATATTGCAGAAAAATTACTTGTCGAAAACGAAATCAGTTCTTTGAAGAGTGTAACCTTGTCTTTATTGAGGAGGTAATGTGTCTTATGCTTTTCATTATAGTCAGGGTTATCTACGCTGATGTTGTCGTCGCTGTGGATAGAAACCCGCGAAACGTCTATGCCTGCCGCTTCTAACCCAAGAATTTCATTACGAATAAAAGTATGACTTACCTTTGGATAATGATTGATGAAGTAAGTTATTTTCATATACGACTAAAATTCCCTTTTATCTTTATCGAATGCGGCGGATAAGATTTACCAAAGTGCAGAACAATTCGCGTACTGACTAAAAAGCTCCTATCCTTGGTACATGCAGAATACTCTAACAGAAGCTCATTTGCATTATTTAGGTGCCTTGCGGGCGTGATTTCCTTATCTACTTGCCGAAAATTGTTGGGGAATGACGCCCAGCGTCTGCCACCAACTTTTTTTATACACAATCAGTGATTAAATTAAACATTTGTTTAAAGTTCCTGTGCTTGGTTATACCACTCATTTGGTTACGTCAATCTCTGTCTAGCCTCAACTTACCGACAGCTGTTCATGAACAAATAAGCAATAAGTACGGCATTGATGCATCGAAGCGTGTCCAAGAGTGGGAGCGTTTACTGGAAGGAAATAGAAATGCCTCAAAAGACGAAAAATTAGCCTCGATTAATCTTTTTTTTAATGAGTTTACGTTTATTGACGACAAGGTTCACTGGGGCAAACCGGATTATTGGGCTACGCCAATTGAGTTTATAGCTTCGGGAGGTGGCGATTGTGAAGACTTTACTATTGCTAAATATTTTTCTTTACGGTCGCTGGGCGTTCCTGAAAGCCAACTTAGGTTTATGTACGTAAAAGCTGTTAGGTTGAATCAAGCTCACATGGTTCTTGCGTACTTCCCCGAGCCAGATTCGATTCCTTTGTTGCTGGATAACCTCCATCCCAAAATACTTCCCGCAGATCAGCGGAAAGATCTATCGCCCGTTTATAGCTTCAATGGTGCCGGTTTGTGGCTTGCAAAAGCACAAGGTACTGGAACATTATTGAAAGACAAGCCGAATCATAAACAATGGCAAGATTTATTAAAAAGAATGGAAGAATGATTTCTAAAAAACTGCAGGTGAGTTTATGAGCTTAGCACGCCAATTTGGAATTGGATTGTTTGTCATTTTGGTTATTATATTTTGCGGATCGCTTTGGATAAACGTTAACAACACGCGTAGCTTTATTGCTGAACAGCTGAACTCCCATGCTCAGGATACGGCTACTTCCCTAGGTCTTTCTATTTTGCCTTACTTTAATGACCCACCGGATCTAGCAATGATAGATACAATGGTAAATGCCATATTCGACCGGGGCTACTATCTAAACGTCACATTATATAACAGCGAGCAACAAGTCCTCCTTGAGAAAAAGAACCCTGCAAGGGCAAACAGTGTCCCTAGTTGGTTTACTCACCTCTTTCCTATTTCAACTCCCGTTGCGGAGACAGAGTTAACAGAAGGCTGGAAAATTGCCGGACGATTAACTGTTAGAAGTCATCCCGGGATAGGCTACGGCCAGCTATGGAAGAGTGCTAAGCAAACCTTGTGGCTGACATCGTGGGTGTTTGGTTTCGGCTTAATACTTGTCTATATCCTGTCAAAAATTGTCCTGAAACCCCTGAAGGCCGTGGTACTCACGTCGCAAAATATCGCTTCTCGCGACTACTCGCTCATTGTAGATATTCCAAAAACAAAAGAATTGAAGATACTGGTACAAGCAATTAATAAAATGGCTGTTGTACTAAACAAGCAATTTCATGAACTAACGGCATTGACGAATAGCTACTATAACTCTGCTTTCGTGGACCAACTGACAACATTAGACAACAAACAGGCACTGGATAATACGCTGGCTAGGATTTTTGCAGATAAAGAAGAATTGAATCACGGCTATCTTGTTCTTGTTAGGCTTTCAAGTTTGAAGCATGTCAATGAGGCTCTAGGTTCTGACGCGGCCGACACTTACATTAAACTTATCAGCACGCAATTGACCAAGTTATCTCAAAATCATGAGTGTAAGATATTCCGTTCAAGGGGGGCGGATTTTGCTTTGATCACAGGTCAAATGGCCGAGGATAAATGCTCGGCGCTTTTAAGTAACCTTGCATCCACTATAAACGCCCAAAGTCATCCTATGTTTTTAGATGGTTGCATACATATTGGTGCAGCTGGCTTTACTGGGTGCGAAGACAAAAAGTCGCTTTTCGAACATGCTGATGCAGCCCTCATCAATGCCAAGCATTTACCGCAACGATGGGAATTAGCCCCCAAAACGATTCAGTTAAGAAGCCACAAGACGTGGCGCGAAGAGTTAGACCGAATTTTCAGAGATAAAGACATTACAGTCCTTACTCAGGACGTAAAGGACATTACTGGTAAAACGGTATTTTCAGAGTGTTTAGCTCGCTTCAAAGAGAATACAGGCGAGAATTTCTTACCCATGTCGCAACTTATCCCTGAATCGGAAAAGCTTTTTCGTGCCGTCGAGTTAGATAATTTAATCATTGAGAAGATACAAACATTCGTCAAGAATGAACGGAATGCTTCTCACAACTTGAAGTTAGCGGTAAACATCTCTTCTGCAACAGTTGCAGACTCGACAAATTTAGATGGAATCGTTAAAAAATTAAGTTACATTCGTCATCGAGTCGATGAATTAGTAATTGAAGTCCGGGAAGACAGCTTAAAGAATAGCGAAAAGAGCTGTATTCAATTTGCGCAAAAACTACGCGAAGCAGATATTAAACTCACAATTGAAAGATTCGGTAGCAATGTGACAACACTCACATCGTTGCAAAGATTACGACCTGATTTCGTCAAGATAGATGGGCGTTTTACTCGAAACATAGAAACGTCTGAAGACAACCAGTTTTTTGTGCGCTCACTTGTAAACATTGCGCACGGCTTACAAATACAGGTAATTGCTGAACTTGTAGAGAGCCGCGAAGAAGTAGACTGCCTGCGCTCGCTCTTTGTTGATTACTTTCAAGGTTATTATTTTGGTAAACCCCAGCAATGGTGAAACTTCTGCATAAAAAACTCTCTTACAATGGTTAATTGTGGATTTAATATTTAATTTGCTCTCATTCTAAATTAAAACAGGATGCTTAATGTCAATAAAATTTAAAGGTCGCATTCAGGACGATCCGGCTATCACTAACTTACTCAGTACTATGCCGGAAACAATAAGAAATTCTTTTTCTGAAGAGCAGCTAATGCACCTAAAAGCAGCCTTAGCTACAAGACAGTGGTCACATCACCCCATTGATGTTCGCGGCACCGTAAAAGGGTTCAAGAACCGATATTATTATGTGTTTCTTGCAGGTAAGAATAAGCGGGAACTTTCCCGGAATGAAGAACAAGCATCCAAACTAATGAAAACCTTCATCCTCACCTTGTTTCTTTCTATCTCGATGTTGATTGGTTTGGTAGCGCTCTATTTATTGAAGTCGGCTCTCGGGATTAACTTGTTTGAGGACTTTTCGCTGGGATTGTGGGACTGGTTTAAACGTTAGGATTCAAATTAACAATCATCAGGCGCTTCATAGTTTTAAAAAATAAAAATTAGGAAGCGCCATAGCTGCGACTTTGCGGAGATTAGAGACTTAGATACTGAAATTATAACTGAATCTGTTCATTAAAAAAAAAGAATACTAGCAACTTAGCTCCACGCTAGTACTAAACTCCCTTTTATTTTATTTCTTTTGAAATCAATGGAACGAGAAACTCTGCACCCTCGATAGTCAAATGAGCGTTATCCCATGCAAAAGGAATACGCTTCTTACCTACATAGGCAATACACTGTTCTCGTTCACAGACTTTTTGAAGAACAGGTAAATACGACACATTTTGATAAGCCTTTGCTACTTGTACAATTACATCATCCAGCTTTTGGACGGATTCGACATTAGCGGTTTTTCTTATCTCTTTTTCATCATAATTATATTTCGCAAGGTCTTCTATTATTTCATAGGGAAGCCCTCTTTCATTCCAAAGAGGAACACCACCTATTATATATATCGAAGTTTCGGGAGAGCCATGACGGAATTTTTCAATTGTGTCGATAAGCCCCCATTTAACCCCATCTACGCCATAGTGAGCCCAATACGCATGTAATATCAAAACTTTGGGCTTATTCCTGACTAAGACGTCCGCAATCTTTTGATTGTTTTGCTTACAAAGTGGTCTCGTGAGCATGTCTTGATTCAATAATGGAGGACAAGCACTTCCGCTAATGAGGGAATAGTTTTTGAATCCACGGGAAATTGCTTGTGCATGAGAATCTCCCCATATGACGTTATCGCCGGTTTTTAAGCACTCGATGCTGTAATCCGAGAACTTGCCGTCTCGTTGAAGGAAGCAAGTTTCTAGTGCCTTTGGATGATTCTCTTTTAGGTATGAAACATAATCGCTGTACTGATTGTAAAAGGCTTGCTTTTCAGAAAAACGCTTAGAAAATCCGGCATTTAAATAAATAACCGCTCCAACAAACGCTAATAAAATTAGGGATAATAGTGAAGAATTAAAAATAAAACGACGAGAAAATCCTGACTTTGAGCCCTTCATTTTACGAAAAGGCGACTCTATGAATCTGTAAGATAAAAATCCAAACAACAAAGAGAGGAAGACAAACAAAAGCTTAATTAGTAGCCCAAAATCATAGCTTACATAGTATTTATAAAATGCAATTAGTGGCTGATGCCACAGATAAACACTGTAAGATATTACGCCAACACTTACAAAGATTCTGTTCCCAAGAACATAGTTACCTACAACTGAATTTCCATACAAAAGAATAAGCGATGCACCAAGTACAGGAAGAATAGCAGGATAACTAGGGTGTGGAGTATTTTCATCGAAACAAAATATTGAAAAAACAATTAAACCTAACCCCACCAGAGAAAGTAAACTATTAGTACTTTCTCTAAAGCCAGACTTTCCGTTATGAAAAACATAAAAAGAGCAGATGCTTCCTGCTAGTAACTCCCAAGCTCTGGTTGGTAAAAGAAAATAGGCTTCAGAGGGATGTGTATCTACGAAAAATAACGACAATAAAAAACTTGCGACGAAAATAAATACAATTGATGTAATCAGAAACTTCTTAAACTTAAAAAGCATAGAAAGCAAGATAGGAAAAAAAATGTAAAACTGCTCTTCTACAGCTAGACTCCATGTGTGCAGTAAAGGCTTCAAGTCAACATCCGGCGAAAAATATCCAGCTTCGCGAGAAAAAATGATATTCGATGAAAACGTGGAGACACCGATCAGAGATTTTCCGTATGAAATAAAATCTGTGGGAAGTAAGAAAAACCAAGCGAATGGTAACGTAAAAATTACGACGAAGACTAAAGCAGGTAAAATACGCCTTGCCCTTCGCTCATAAAAATCAACGATAGAGTAGCTATCATTTTCTAATTCGTTTAGCAGGATGGTTGTTATTAAATATCCGCTGATAACAAAAAATATATCTACGCCAGCAAAACCACCGCTAAATAAATTAAATCCGGAGTGGAATAACACGACTGGAAGTACTGCTAACGCGCGTAGGCCATCTATATCCTTTCTATATTTCACAACAGCTCCTAAATTAAGTTCTTTGGCGCCACGTCTATCGTGTTTTTACATTGATAAAAATTTTTTAGATGAACAAAGAAAAATACCCTCAAGCTTTAGTAGTGTTAAGGGTATTTTTAATCGAACCAGTTAAGTTATACGCTAGAGAGCAGAACGTGTAGAGCTATAGCTTCATATTTCCAATTGCACAGTATCTGGCTTAACTGTCCGCTTTGTTGCGAGTGTCTTTATGATAACCATACCTATTGTCATAAAAACCAGCTTGGTCACGATCCAACGATGCTTTCTTTTCATCGACTTGGTTAAGTACGATACCACCCACACGTTGTCCAACTTTGATGAATCTTTTCAGGCAGCTATTAATTAACTTGTCGCTAGTGCTATCGGCTTTTACTACATAAAGTAATTCGTCACAGCTTTTAGATACCACTATCGCGTCGATGACGGCTTGTGTTGGAGCTGTATCAACCACAATATAATCGTACTTATCCCGCATCGTTAACATAAATTGTTTAAATGCATCAGACGCTAAGAACTCCTGAGGATCTGGCGGAATTGAACCTGAACAGATCACATCAATGCCTGAATCAACGTCACTTACAACGCATTCCTCTAACGAATGGGTTCCTGAAATTAAATTAACAAGCCCAGGTTGGAAACCAGGGAAGCCGAACTGTTTAGCTATAGTAGGTCTTCGCAAGTCAGCCTCAACCAGCAACGTTCTTCCAACTTGACTCATGGCAAAAGCAAGGTTTATTGAAAGCGTGGTCTTACCTTCTTTAGGCACGCTTGAGGTAACCATGATGACCTTGGTCGCTTTGTCAATATTCTGCAGTTGAAGACTTGTGCGTACCGTTCTAATCGCTTCAGTAAAAGAATAATGTTTACTATTAAAGTACTGCCTAAGAGGTAAGTCTTCTTTCTTCTTGTGAGGTTGCCATGGAATTTGGCCGACCATACGCTGGCCGAGCTTTCTTTCCACATCATCAGCACCACATATGCCATTGTTGAATAGATCAAGTGATATCACGATAAATACCCCAAGGCCTAAACTTGTAACAAACGCCAACATGATAAACATAGATGTACGAGGCTTAAACGGCAGAGAGGGTGGCAATGCTTCATCTAAAATACGAGCATTTGCAGTTTCGAATCCACCAACTTCATTAGTTTCTTTCAGCCGAGTGAAAAATGAATTGTACAGTTGCTGGTTAATATCAACTTCTCGTTGAAGAATCCGTCGCTGAGAGTCCAACATGTTAAGCTTTCGAAACTCTTCTTTAGATTCATCGACCGACGCTTGCAGCCTGTTAACTCTCGACTTAAGTTGCTCATTCTCTTTTGAAATGCCTGATACCAACGCTTCTATCTGCTTGTTCAAGCTCTCTCTAACTGACTCAAGTTCGCCTAAAGCGGAGATCATTTTTTGGTGTTTAGGGCCATATACCTTACTTAGTTCCGATACTTTACTTTCCGCTTCTAACTCAGCCCGTTTAACATTTTGTATAGAAGCATGATTAAGTACCTCGGGTATTTTAGCAAGCTCGTTGATATTGCCACGATACAGCTTAACTTGCTCAAAGATAATTTCGCTCTGTTTCAGGTTTGTCTTAGTTTTCGAAAGCTCTGTACTTAACAATTGCAACTCATCACTCGTTAAACCAGCAACACCATCAAGATTCACCAATTTATTAGCTTCATAGAAATCGGCAAGTTTCTGCTCGGACTCATCTAATTTCGCTTTCAACCCAAGCAAACTGTCGTTAAGCCATGCAGTAGCCTTAGAGGTCATATTAAATTTAGAATCTAAATAATTTTCGATATAAGTTTCAGCAATTGTATTCGCTACTTCGGCAGCTAAACTAGCAGACTCGCTCTCAAATGTTATATCAACGACTTGTGTACCTTTAACCGGTGTTATCGTTAATGCAGCTAAAACCCGCCTAGCTACCGAGCGTTTTTTTGCTAATAGCTTTTCTTCTTCAGATTTCTTCTTAATCTTTTGCTTGGGTGATGACGACAGTGCTTGTTTAATGGTGGACGTAATGTTACTTGATAAATCTTTAAGCCACGAACTGTCATCTTTGTTATAGAGGGGGTGGTTAATCAGATCTAACTTTTCGACTACTTTTTCAGCCACCTGACGCGACTTTAGAATCTCATATTGCGTTTGGAAATACTCTTTTTTACTGGAATCCAATCCATATATTTCTTCGATTGAGACAACTTTTGCTTCATCGACTTCTATAAGCAAAGATGAAGTAGCCTGATAAACTGGTGTTAAAGACATCACGAAAACTGCGACAGACGCGGTGATGATAAATGCCAGTAGAATGATTCGCCAGAGGTGGCGTCTTATAATTTTCCAGTAATGTGAAAAATCTAAAAAACTGTCCCCAAAGAGAGGCTCATCTTGTATTTTATTTCCTTGTGGGGACATACATACTTCCAATTTTGATTAACTGAATTGTTAAAAAAAGCTCTGATTAATAGTAACAATATCACCTGGTAATACGATACCAGCTAAATCAGCTGAAATGGTGATAGTCTCTCCATCTACCTCTCTTACTATCAGTATGTTAGTCCGAGACGCTCTTTGAGTGTATCCCCCAGCCAGTGCAGCTGCTTTATCTACAGTCAGACCAGGCTGATAGGAATAACCACCTGGCGATTTCACCTCACCTTTGATAAAGAAAGGCCGATAATCTTTTATAGTCACTGAAACTGATGGTTCAATAAGATAATCGCCTTTTAAGCCCTGATAAATAAACTCTTCTAGTTCTGCAATAGTAAGACCGGCTAATTTTATGTCCCCCAGATACGGATAGTTAATTGTTCCGACATCGGAGAGTCTGGTCTCAACAGATAGGTCTGGCTGGCCATACACTGTTATTTTTACTACGTCCCCCGAACCCATCCTATATTGATTTAGAGTAGGAACTTGAGCCTCTACATTAAGAGAAAAAAAGATGAGAACTAAAGCGCCCCAAATAGCTAATCGATGCATAACAACACTTCCAATTAAAGGGAAATAGTGGTTGAGAAAATTAATTGATTTTGGTCGAACTCAATACGTTCCTGACTACTATCTCTTTTATTTTTAATAAAACTTAAATTAAACTCAACCCAACGCCGAAAATGATAACTTAAGCCAGCTTCAAACTGAATGATATCGTCGTCCCTTAAGGTACCACCTTCAATTCCGATATATTGGTTATTTAAATAGTTTAATCGTAGAGTGGACACTACACGGTCGAGCCAACGGTGCTCCCAATCTGCTCTGTAAATTCTTTGCTGAATGAAACTACCTTCCCCATTAGTCTCACGCGTATTCGATAGTGTAGTGAGCTCCAGTTCAGTCCGCTCTATAGGTTCCCAAGTCACGCCTAGGCGCCAGTCCACATCACTGAATGTAGTTCTGAGCGGGTCAGCAAACTCCTTTCTTCTATACCCGACCTTTGCATAACCCGATGTTTGAGCGGTTGATTCCCATTCAATACCTAATAGCAGCAAGTCCACGGTACTATCTAAAGAGGCTTGACCATCTATGACAAAATCATACTCTACAACTTGACGAGATAAATCTATACTAAGCTCAGTTGAAGGCGCTATATCATAGGAAAATACAGCGCCCATTAACGCTAGATAACGGTCTCGAATACGATAGAGATCTGTATCTAAATCATAATCGATGTCTATATAGCCCGCGGAGATATCTAAGCCTGCTTTTGATTCTTGTGCACCATAAGAATATCTCGAAAATATTTCGATATTTTTGTATTTATCAGGTTCATTCAACAAATCGCCATTAGCGATTGAGTACATTGTCCCCCGATTGTCATGGCCATCCTCCCACATCGCATTGGTGCTGAATCTGTGCCTGCTGTTCAGTTCGTAGTCAAAAGCTGCTGTTAAAAAATGATCTGTATAATTATCTGTTTTACTAGAAATATACTTTGCCGCTTCTAGCTTATATCCGAACTGAACTAAGTTACCGCCATAATTATTCAGAAGAATAAATTCAGGTGATAGTGTATTGATCCAGCTATCGATTTCTTCATTTGAATTAGAGCGAATGACATTGTCATCGTGAGTCAGACTATAAGTAACAAGCGGAGTAAGTTCGAAGCCTCCCAAATCAATGCTGGCAGGCTCTTGTGCTAGCGCTAATTTGGAAATCATAAGAGTAGAAAAGATAAGGCAAAAATTAAGTTCACGCATCCGATGCCCCTACTAAATAATTTTTACTCAATACAACTTTCTTGGATGTATACAACTGAATACCTTTAAATTATTTCGTTATTTAAATTCTTATGACTTTTAGAGCTAATAGATTGTTTTGTACAAACAATTATTACCCTGCGTGCGTATTCTACAATATTAATTTTAGTAGACATTTTTCCCAACGAAACCCTTCGCAAAAGTAAACAATACTATCTTAAAATCGAGCCACAAAGACCAGTTTCGAATGTATTCAAGGTCGTACTGCACGCGCATTTGCATTTTTTCTACCGTATCGGTTTCACCACGCCAGCCATTAACCTGCGCCCAGCCGGTTATACCTGGCTTTATTCTGTGGCGAAGCATGTAGTATTTAACAGTTTTACGGTAGATTTCGTTGTGCGCTACAGCGTGTGGCCGCGGGCCAACAACAGACATAGAGCCTTGCAAAACATTGATAAATTGAGGAAGTTCGTCGAGCGATGTACGTCGCAGGAAAGCGCCAACTCTTGTTATACGCGCATCACCTTTTGTCGCTTGCGTTACCTTATCACCATCTTCGGTCACCGTCATAGAGCGGAACTTCCAAACTTTGATTTTCTTGCCGTCTACTCCGTAACGGTTTTGCTTGAAAATCACTGGGCCTTTGGAAGTAAATTTCACGGCTGCGGCAATAATTAACATTGGAATTGCAATTACAGCGAGAATGCAGGTTGCTAAGAAAATATCTTCAGCCCGTTTAATTGCTGTAGTAGCACCGCGCATTGGCGTATCGAACACGCTGATGGTTTGCAGATTACCCACATTACATAAACGAGAGTGAACCATGTTGTACATGAAGAAATTCGGCACAAAATGCACTTCGGCATTGGTGTCGCCTAACCGATGTAATACTTGCTCAATGCGTTTATTCGCCGTCATGGGCAGAGTAATGAATACTTGATCAAATTCACCGTTCTGCACGGCTTCAATAGCATCATTAATATTACCTTCGACAGACATGCCATCTGGAATTGCTAACCGATTTAATTCTCTATCGTCATAAACGCCACGTAAGAGAAAACCCGTTTGCGGGTTACGTTTTAACTCGTTGGCAAGAGCGACAGCATTTTCATTCATACCAATGATGGCTACTGATCGACTGTTATAACCTTTGGCACGAACTTGATAGAGAAAAGCGCGCATTGCCATGCGCCATGCACACAAAAATAATGGCGCAACAAACAACCAGCTAACAACTGCTATACGGGAGTAGTCTTCTGAGGTTTTAGTCAGGAAGAGATAGATTAGAACGATCACCGCACTGACAACCCAACTTACTACGGTATAAAAGAGCAACTCTTTTGAAGTACCAGCCCGCCAAGAACGATAAATCCAGAAAAGTTCGGCAGAAAGAAGATAAGTTGTGCTGCCAATTAGACCGAGCAGATGATAATGAACATCGATGGCAACACCGAAAACACTACAAGCGGCAAGCAGCGTTAACTGAATAATTAAGAAATCAACAAATCGATATACAACAGCGAATTGATTGATATTGTTTCTAACGAAACCGTTTCCCATGACTTACCATCCTTGAATAGTGAGTGATTGATAATTGAAAGTGGGTTACTTTTGAAGTCTTGTTAGTGCACCGCTTCATCTCATAAGCACTAACGCAATTTCAATACCAACTTTAAATTACCGACGACTCTTGTACATTCCGTTGTAACTTTCTTACAGAAAACCAAGAAAATTCACTGACAAGTGAACTTTTCGGGAATTTTACCATAAGAAATTGCTGAATCGAAAATATACATCATTAATTTTTACTAGAAGCATATTCCTGCTCTATTTTTCTTTTTGTAAAGAAAACTGACACTTTTACACTTCATGGTCAGACCATTTACATTAAGATCACAGCATTAAAAATTACTTATTACATTAATTGCTGAGGATACCTGCACACTTGAGGCGCGCAAAATCAGCTTCTGTAACTTAATGATCCATTATCATACAAAACAATGACTTAGTAATCATTGCATCCAACCAAATTTATTTTCGACTAGATCATAATCAAAGTTGACGTGTAAATTATCGTGACAAAAAGAGGATACACCTTTCGTTTACTGTTTTGAGCATTAACTTTTATGCATGATGATGCGACAACATACTATCTCACAACACTGTTACAGAAATACTGACAATGGCGGGCAAATGAGAATTGAAGTAAATAAGGCTTTTCAGATACTTATTTCTATAATGGCAATTTTCTTTGGTTTGTTTTGTGTGCAGTCGTCACTAAATATTTATGGTATCGATGTCACAAATTTTGATATAGAGCCTAATAAAAGTGAGCTAGAACCACTCCCTAATCACCATTCAAGCATTTCTGGCGATACGAACATAATTTACCCGGACGAGTCACTTGCTACTGATGAAAAGCAACTTGATGAAACTATAAATAGGTTAAAAAACAACCTAAATGCGTTATCCATTGGTGCGTCGAATAATAACCAAAATGGTGCAGAGCAAGATTTTGGTGCATTGACAAAAATCTATCAAATACAACCAACGGGTTACTTGGCTTTACCTCTCGAAGTGCTCAGAGCTGAAGTGAATGGGGTTCCCCCTTCATCCACTTTCAATACGATAAGAGCGCGACTTCCACTAGGGCTTCATGAAGAAGAAACGCAACGCTATGTTGGCCCTTACATAATTCATCACTGGAACGTGCTTCCAGAGGATATTCAATCGATGAGCTTGCCCATGCTCCAAAGTGGTTTACGGCAGGCACCAACCCGACAGGTACTACTAAATGCAATGGCATCTTCAGGCAATGTCGCTCCTTTTATGTCGTTATCGCCGAACCGAAAAACATCTGAGGCAATGAAGTCGCTGCTACAAAATGTGGATATAACCGAATGACGCTTAATCGCCTGCACACGCCATTAATATTTTGTTTCTCCGTGCTTTTTATTTTATTTCCCTGGCTGCATGGTCTTGACTTAGCGTGGGAGCAACTGCTGTTTTCTGGGTGTACCTTGTTGCTTTTTGCTGTGAGTATCGCAACAGTAAAAATGGGGAATAACCGACTGGTTAAGTGGACTTCCCTCGCTTTTTTGGTTTGGCTAGCGTGGTGCGCGCTCTACCTGTTAAAGCTGCCTGCTACTGTTCTGGAGTTCATGTCACCGAAAACACTGTATTGGTATAACCTGGGGAAGGCATCAGACTATTACTTGTCGGTTTATCACCAGGCCTCGCTGATTGAATGGTTTAAATTCCTCACAATCCCTGTTCTCTTCTGGACTATTTGGTTACTGGTTTGGTCTCGACGTGCCCTCTACTTTATTGCTAATGCCATTGTCGCAGGCTGCACTATCACGGCGATTTATTCTTTCATCAATTTTGCGAGTGATGGCGCATACGAGATTGTCGACAGTATTCCACCGTGGGATTTAGCCTGGAAAGACGGTATTCGCGGTACTTTTAGCTATAAGAATCAGTACGCTATGTATCTCGCCCTTTCTATGGCGTTGGCGGCAGGTTTGTTAACGCAAAATATTGTTAGTAGAGGTAATCGTAAATACTCAGCGTTGCTAAACATACAGTTACTGCTTTTAGCGGTAACGCTCATTAATACGAGTAGCCGCGGCGTCATAGTTTCGTTAGTAGGCGGGGCGGGAATTACATTTCTGTTATTTATTTACAGAAACCGGGCATACGTTAAGCGTTTTGTTACCGCTAAATTACTTATTTCTGTTTTAGCTCTCTTTCTGGTTATTGGTTTTGCTTTCTCTCAGTCATCCGTTTACGACCGATTTGCCAACCAGCAGCTCGAGGATAACGGTCGCACTTATTTACGGCAGACTGCGATAGGAGTGATTAGCGATCATCCATTAACCGGTTCAGGCCCTGGCACTTATCCTTTTATCCAGCATGTGTACAAGCCTATGGAACTCGGTATTTCTAAGATGTCGAAGCGGGCGCACAACGATTACCTAGAAACGTTAGCGAGTACGGGCATCATCGGCTTTACGTTGCTCGCTTTGCCTTTGGGATTGTTATTTTTAGCGGCTTTCCGTAACAGGAATAATGAAGCAGATGGCTTACTGATAGGGATAAGAGTAGCGATTTTATCGTTTTTAATTCAGTCATCTTTCGATACCAACACAGGTATTTTCTTTTTACCGGTGTTGTTTATTACTGTGTTATCGCTCGGGTTTGTTGTTAATACCAACAACGCTAACCATAAAAAAAGCGTGCTTCGAAAAGCACGCTTTCAATCTTAATATCTTCACACAGCTAAGCGCCCTCTTTTAAGAGCGCTAAGTAATTACTCTACAGTAGTTCTGAACGAGAACGATGCTGTAAAGGTTTCGCCGGTTTCTTCAACCGTGAACGTGTAAGTAGGTGTAGTCACTTCGCCGTTCGTTAACGGTGAGCTTAAAGAGAACGTAACTTCTGTACCCGCTTCAATCACCTGACCGTCTTCAAGGCCATCGAAGAACGGTACAACTACGTCCTGCTGGTCGTAAGCAGTTACATCTACAATGGTGTAGTCTTCGCCAATGGCTTGCAATCTGTAGGTACGAATAGCGTACGTCTCAGGCGTTGGGTCTTCACTGATCACTACTTCAATATTACCGCCCACAGTACTGGTTAGCGCCAGTGGGAAGTAATTATCTGTAGAACCACTCTTACGGAAGAACAGCAGCTCTGGCGTGATAGCGTCGATGCTTACCGTATCAGCGGCGCTTTCTACGGTGCCATCATTCACTACCAGTGAAGCGGTGTATTCACCTTCAACATCTGCAACAAAGGTAGGTGCTGCTGCGGTGTCGTCACTCAGTACAGCAGTACTGCCTGAAGGCACAGTAAGCGTCCACTGGCTGGTGAGGGTGTCATCGTCGGCATCAGTACTGTTATTGACTAACTGAACAGTGTCGCCAATCAGCACGCTTTGGTCGGTACTTGCATCAGCAACTGGTGCGGTATTACCGACTACGCCCGTAATGGTTACGGTATCAGCTTCACTGTCGTCAGTGCCGTCGTTAACCACCAACGTAACCACGTATTCACCGGCTACATCGGGTGTGAACGTTGGCATCACTGAATCAGCATCAGTCAGTGCTGCAGAGCTACCGTCTGGCGTCGTGGTTAGCGACCATGAATAAGTGATTTCGTCACCGTCTACGTCGTCACTGTCAGAACCATCAAGCGTTACCACTTCAGAAAGCTGTGCTTCTTGATCAACGCCGGCTTCAGCCGTTGGCGCAGTGTTAACAAACTCAGCAGTAATCACTACTTCTGTTGCAGTACTTGATGTGGTGCCATCATTTACCACGAGTTCAAGGGTGTAATCACCCACAACATCCGGGGTAAAGGTAACAGATTCAGTTGTAGCGCTGCTCAATGCCGCTGAACTGTTAGTTGGCGCAGAGGTAATTTCCCAAGCGTAGGTAAGCGCGTCGCCGTCGGCATCTGAACTGGCAGAACCTGAAACGGTAACTTCTTCACCCAGCGCTACCGTCTGAGCTGAACCTGCATTTGCTACCGGCGCAGTATTCGCAGGAGGAACGTTGCCTTCAACCGATGAACTGGAGCCGCCACCACAGCCGGTTAATCCTATTACCACTGCGGTCGCAAGAATACTTAACTTAGCGTGTCCCATTAGATCTCCTTATGGGTAAATACTTGTTGTGAGTGTTGCCGGTACACCAGCATATTGTAAGCAAGGCATAACGTGCAATTTTTTTAACCGATTTGTGTACGTATTAAACCCTGAATTGTATTAGTTCTCTACAAAGATTTATTATCTAAACTAATACTATATTATTAATCAACTGGGTTATTTCGGGAAATCAAAGAGATAAGAAAGTGGAGATTCTGCAAACAGAATAAAATAGTGGGAGCTGGCCATAAGCCGGGTTCTGTCGTGGGCAATCATTCCTCTAGGCCTGCAATTACTCACAGGCTCAAGCAACCTACCCGCCTTCCGTGCGGGCCGCACGTATAGAAGGCCTATTTGGTCTTGCTCCGGGTGGAGTTTACCGTGCCACAAACTGTTACCAGTTGCGCGGTGCGCTCTTACCGCACCCTTTCACCCTTACCGGCGCTAAAAGCGCTTAGGCGGTTTACTCTCTGCTGCACTGGTCGTCGGCTCGCGCCGCCCAGACGTTATCTGGCACCCTGCCCTTTGGAGCCCGGACTTTCCTCCCCTTTCTTGCGAAAGCAGCGATTGCCAGGCCAGCTCCGGCGCGCATTCTAGCAGCGAACGTTAACGGATGCGACAATTAACGGCGATGACTGGCTTTTATTACCAGTAAGGCCAGGGCGGCGAAGCACACGGCAGAGGAAATCCAGCTTATATTCACGACAAGCGCGCCTCCCCGCCAGGCGTTGGCACCGAACAGCGCGGCGTGCGTTACCACCAGCGCGAGGGCCAGAATAAAGCTTAATACTAGAAATAGCCATTTGCTGCGCGGGTGATCTTTAAAGCGCCAGCTGATAAATGAGGTAAACGCAAGCCCGCCCCAGAATAACCAGATTGATGAGAACCCAGTGATAAGGTCGATAAGTGCGCAGGTGATGATCACCAATGGTGTACCCCACACAACGCCTGTCCATAAATGGTTGATGTAATCACTGCCACTGCGTTTTGCCAACCACATATTCACGCCGGTTACCGAAATAACACACAGCGCAATACCTAAGAATACATAGAACAGCTGAACCACAAGCGGCCCGAAATGCCCAAAGTGCAACCGGAACACAGAGAACACCGCCTGACGTCCTGGTTCACCGTCGCTGAAACCCACGTTGCTTAAGTAATTGCCCTGATTGTCGAAGCGGTATTGTTCAGCGTAAATCAATCGCTCTGGCAGTGTTGCGCCAATCAGCATGTACTGGCTGGGTGTGCCGAATTTTTCCAGTGCGATATAAAAAGGCTTTGCATTTGGTGCCACCTGCGCAAGCTCTGCTATAGCTGCGGTTAAATTCGCTGGCGCTAGTGGCTGGGCCAGTTCAGGTTCGGCAGCGTAAACGGCATCTTTAACGGCGGCTTCATCACCATTAAAGTAAACGGCTGCATAAAAGGTTGCGAGTAATCCGGCCAACCCGAAATACGCGCCGGTAACGCCAAACATAAGGTGAAATGGAGAAAGCCACACGCTTAAACGATTGTGGATATCGGTTTGCTGTTTGCTCTTACTGCCATTCATCCGAAATGAAAACGCATCTTTTATTAGCCGACGGTGGGCAAAGAAGCCGGATATAACAAGAGCGCACAACGCCACACCAAACACACTCACTACAATCATGCCCCAGTTATAAGGCAAGTGCAGATACACGTGAAGATGGGTAATGATATCCATGAAGCCGTGAGAAACCTGTTCCCCCAAGCTGCCATCCTGATTGACATAAAAGCTGCCATTGCCCGACGAAATTTTAGCCCGCGGGCTCTGCTCTGTGGGCAGCATGATGAATAAATGATTTGCAGGGGCTTGCTCGTTCGACAGTGCACTTTCATAAGCGTGTTGCAGCTTTTCAATGTCGATGCTGCTGTATTCTTCTGCTGCGGGTTGCTCCCAGCGTTCAATAAATGGGTTGAGCACCACTAAAGCACCGGATAAGCAGATGAGATACATCAGCGCACCGGCGGCTAATCCTAGCCAACTATGACTCAGCAGGGCTTTTTGCGAGGTGGTTTTAGATGGCAATAAACTCATAACCAGATCAGCCCTACGGTAGGAATAACAGCAAACAGGCCAAGCAATGCTGCCCCACGAAAGATATTGCGATAGCTACAGGCGACAAAGGCTAGTGCGCCCCACACGACAGGCACCGCTAGGTACACAAAAACAATGTGGTTGGTAGGATTCCCGAGGAATAACGCACTCACCCAGGTAGTGGATACTGTAGCGGCGTAGCCAGCGAGCGGCACGGCGAGTAGCGCATAAGCGAGGTTTCTGAGCCAGACATGCCTGCCCACGGAAAGGTTTTTAGGCAGCTTTTGTTTATCGGCGCGAATGTCTTTGTAGTCGGCGGTAGCCACAGCCACGGTTATCGCCAGAAGCCCTCCCACGGCGAAACCATAAACAATGCCAAATTCAGCGCCGGCAAGTAATACCCAGCAATACACGCTCACCACAAAAGCGGTCCAGAAAAGCAGATTCTTTAGCGGACTTTTGCGGCGGGTCTTCCATTGTAGATACAGCCCGAAAACACTGACGAACGCCAGTAAACAGGCAAGACTGCTCCAGGGCACCTGAAAACCTTAAGAAATGGTGAGAGATAGTAGCATGGTAATGAAAAACACCACGCAAGAGAACAAAAAACAGCGGGAAAAGACAGACTTGCCGACAATTCAGCAAGTCTGCACAGTAGAATAACGCTTAGTTTGGTGTAATCGCGTTGTGGTAAACGTCTTGCACGTCGTCACAATCGTTCAGCATGTCCATGAATTTTTCAAACATAGGCATGTCTTCTTCACTGATTTCCACTTCGGTTTGTGGAATGAAGCTGATTTCTTCTGCATCCAGGGTGATGTCTGGGAAAGCTTCAGTGAGTGCGGTTTTTACGCTGTAGAATTCTGTGTGCGGTGCGTAAACAGTAACTTTCCCGTCTTCACATTCCACTTCGGTTACGTCTACATCGGCTTCCATTAAAGCTTCCAGCACGGTGTCTTCGTCGTCACCGGCAAACTGGAAAATGGCCTGATGGTCGAACATATGCGCTACGGCACCAGGTCCACCAATTTTCGCGTTAGTTTTGGTAAAGCAATTACGTACGTCGGTAATGGTACGGTTATTATTGTCGGTCAAACAGTCAACAATAACCATACAGTTACCCGGGCCGAAACCTTCGTAACGTGCTGGTACGAAATCTTCACCAGCGCCGCCAGCGGCTTTGTCGATGGCTTTTTCGATTACGTGGCTTGGAACCTGATCTTTCTTGGCTTTTTCCATCAGACGCCTCAGCGACAGGTTGGTATCCGGATCCGGACCACCGTTCTTCGCGCACACGTAAATTTCTTTACCGTATTTAGAATAAACCTTAGTTTTAGCGCCAGCCGTTTTGGCCATGGCGTTCTTTCTTACTTCAAATGCTCTGCCCATCTTAGGTCTCTGTATCTTACTTTTACTTGACGATGCCCGCGGAAAAAATACAGGCACAGTTTAAAAATTGCTGTGCAGTTTACCGACTTTACCGGTGAGTTAACAGTTTTGCGTGACTTGAGGCAGGGCAGCGCTTCCTTGCCGGGACGCTTATCGCAAATGAAACACGGCGTAAACCCATCCATGGGGCCTCGGCTGCCGCATCCCTGCGGCAGACGGTTTCATTTGCGATAAGCTTACCCGTCTGCAGCGCTCGCCTGAAAGTCCGCAGAAGTGAGCCCCCGCTTCTGACCGGAAGGCACTTGCTCGCTCATTGCATACAACTCACGGCAAGTGTTCTCGCGCCAGGTATTCTCTCGACTGCATTTCTTTTAGGCGACTTAAGCAGCGGCGGAATTCAAAACTTAAACGTCCATCGGTATACAGCTCTTCTAGCGGTACTTCGGCTGTCATGATGAGTTTTACGTGACGCTCGTAGAATTCATCTACCATGGCAATAAAACGTCGCGCGGTATCGTCGTTCTTTTCGCCCATCTGCTTCACGTTTGCCAGCAGAATAGAATGATAGCAGCGGCTCAGCTCAATGTAGTCACTTTGGCTGCGGGGGCCTTCACACAAGGCTGCAAATTCAATAGAAAGTACACCTTCGGCGCTTTTGCGCGTGGGAATTTTGCGGTTATTAATTTCAATGTCTTCGCCGCTTTTACGATTTTCAGGAGCCAACTGGTCGAAGTACATGTGCAGGTGCTTGTCGCCATCTTCATCTAACGGCGAATGAAAAATTTCCGCTTGCTCAAGGGTACGTAAGCGATAATCAATGCCGCTATCTACATTAATCACTTCAGTATATTTGTTGATTAACGCAATGGCTGGTAAGAATCGGGCGCGTTGCAAACCGTTTTTATACAGTTCGTCTGGCACAATGTTCGACGTGGCTACCAACGTGATGCCGCGGGCGAACAGCTCTTCCATCAGCGTGCCTAAAATCATTGCATCAGTGATGTCGGAAACAAAGAACTCATCAAAACAAATAACCCTGGCTTCATCGGCCAAACGGTCTGCCACTATTTTCAAAGGGTCGGAGTGGTTGTCTAAAGTTTTAAGTTCGGCGTGCACACGGTGCATGAATCGGTGGAAATGCACCCGGGATTTTTTGTCAAACGGCAAACAATCAAAAAATGTGTCAACCAGATAGGTTTTACCCCGCCCTACTCCGCCATAGAAATAAATGCCTTTTACTGGCTCTTTCGCTGCTGGCTTGCCAAACAGTTTTTTCAGGCTGGCACCGAAACCGCCACTTTGCGCTTTCTGCGCGGTTAGGTCGTCGTATAAACGCTGCAATGCTTTAACCGCATTTTCCTGTGCAGGATCGTGTTTAAACGTGGGCAACTGCAGGTCTTGCTGATATTTTTCCCAGGGCGTCATCGCCGAAACTACTCCCGATACAAGATAAATTGAAGGTCCGCTGCACCGACCTCCTTGAAAAATCAGATTCCGATCTTAAATTCCGAATAAATACAGGTAGAATCGCAGCGCTGTGTCTTATGCGAGGTGAAACTGGTCGACTACCAGCCGAGCACCGTATTACTTCAAATGAGTCACGATTATATAGCAATGCTGAAAGTCAGATAAGGTTTTACATCGCGGATAACCCACAAAAAGCTGAAAAAATCAGCGTTATGTCTGGGTTACAGAAAATTAAAAAGCTTTGAGTAAATACCTGAGGGCATTCACATTCAGAAATTGCTATAGTCTCATTGAGTATATGTATTACTGCGCCGCCACTTTACCCGGCGCAGCGTTTTGGAGAAATGAATGGACGTTTTAATTCCCGTTGCTTTGTTGATTGTTGGTTTGATCATCGGCTTTTTCGTAGCCCGTTTTATGAGTTCCCGGGATGGTGCCTCAAACTCATCGAAGCAGGCAGAGCAGAACCTCAAGGAATTGATGTCGCAACAGGCTGTTCACCATATTCATCAAACCCGCCAGGCTATTGATTCTATTGAGAAGCAGTGCCAGGCACTAAAACAGCAAGTGGCAGATTATGAAACTTTGCTGAACCAGGGTGATGATGAAGACGCGCCGAGTGTGCCTTTTTACGGTGAACAGGCTACGTCGTATTTACGTAATAACATTCAAGGCAGAGAAAAGACGAAACCCGTAACGGTTGCCGAAACTCAGCCACGGGATTTTGCGAATGCAGGTTCCGGCCTGTTTGTCGGTTCATCCGGTCGTTCTACCGCAGAAAAAGAGTAGAATTCGGAACTTTTACCCGTTCGTCTGAGTCTGTCAGTGAAAGTAAACATAATCGCATGAAACATGAGGAGTGTAAGCGAATATGAAGAAATCTCTACGCCAGATGTTGGTTGTCTCTAGTGTTGTCGCCAGTACTATGGGTATGTCTGCTAGCGCGAGTGCTGCGTTACCTTTCTTCGGCGATGATAAAAAACAGGAAATGCCTTCGCTGGCCCCCATGCTTGAAGAAGCAATGCCAGCGGTAGTGAGCATTTCTGTTGAAGGCACACAAACTGCTACCCAGCGTGTGCCTGAAATGTTCCGCTATTTCTTCGGCGGCCCACAGGAACAAGTGCAGGAACGTCCCTTCCGCGGCTTAGGTTCCGGTGTCATCATTGATGCGGACAAAGGCTATGTGGTTACCAATAACCACGTGGTCGACAACGCCGACGAAATTACCGTTAAACTTAGCGATGGTCGCGAATTTAAAGCGAAAAAGCTGGGTTCTGACGAGCAAAGCGATATCGCACTGCTGAAAATCGAAGCAGACGATTTAGCCGCCCTGCCGGTATCGGATTCCGATTCCATGCGTGTAGGCGACTACGTGGTGGCTATTGGTAACCCCTTTGGTCTGTCGCAAACCGTTACTTCCGGTATAATTTCTGCCATGGGCCGCTCTGGTCTGAATATTGGTGGTTATGAAGATTACATTCAAACCGACGCGGCGATTAACCGTGGTAACTCAGGTGGCGCACTGGTAAACCTGCGTGGTGAACTGGTTGGTATTAACACCGCTATCTTTGGCCCTAACGGCGGGAACGTGGGCATTGGCTTTGCTATTCCTAGCAACATGATGAAAAACCTGGTTGATCAGATTGCTGAATTTGGTGAAGTACGCCGTGGCCTGCTAGGTATTACCGGTAGCGACGTAGACGCCGGTATCGCTAAAGCCCTGGGCGTAAGCGCTAACCGTGGCGCCTTCGTACGAGAAGTTACGCCAGATTCTGCGGCTGAAAAAGGCGGCTTAAAAGCCCGTGATATCATTACCGAAGTGAATGGTCGTGCCCTGCACAGCTTCCGTGAAATGGCAGCGAAAATTGCCAGCATGGGCGCCGGCGCTGAAGTGGAATTAACCATTATTCGCGACGGTAAAGAGAAAACCGTAGACGTTGTGCTCGACGATGCTGCCGACAGCAAAGTAACCGCTGCCACTATTCACCCTGCACTTGAAGGTGCAACGCTTGTGAACGGTAAAGACGAAAGCGGTAACGATGGCGTGAAAGTGGAAGAAATCACCCCTAACACACCTGCTGCCCGTATTGGCCTGCAACCCGACGACGTAATCGTTGGTGTTAACCGACAGCGCGTAACCAAGGTGGTTGAGTTCCGCGATAAGCTCGACGATTCCGGTAACGACGTGCTGGTACTCGACATCAAACGTGGCAAAGCGTCGCTGGCAGTGATTATTCGATAAGCAGGATCCGCTAAGCAGCAACACCATAACTTCTAAAGGCCGGAAATTTTTCCGGCCTTTTTTGTTAAATTCTCCGCCGCATTGGTATTAAAGGGTTAAAATGATATCCTTAACATTCTTCAAAATTCGCCTCGCAGGACGTTCCTGAGGCAACATGGAATAGACCGGCGTGGCAGGTAAGCAATTCATCGTATTCGTTATTAAATCTATTGTTCTCGGTATCGTTGTAGCGGCACTGATGCTTTTATTCATGCCAGCATTACGCAACGGTGCAGGATTCAGCGAATACCTGTTCTCTGCCAATAGTGGCTTGCCTCCCCGTGAATCCCATTATTCAGCCATTAGCCGCTCTGCGCCTGCTGTGGTAAACATTTATAGCGTTAGCATTGAAAACGACACCGGTTTATTCCGTAATCGCGCCCGCGAACGTGCGAGTTTGGGTTCGGGTGTGATCATGACCGAAAGCGGTTACCTGCTTACCTGTAACCACGTGGTAGCTGATGCCGACAGTATTTTTGTTGCGGTTCAGGATGGTCGTGTACTTGAAGCACAAATTGTGGGTACCGATGCCCTAACCGATTTAGCGGTACTGAAAGTCGATGCCGACAACCTGCACGTGATCCCGCAAACTGATGAATCAAACCTGCATGTGGGCGACGTGGTGATGGCCATTGGTAATCCCTTCGATTTAGGCCAAACCATTACCAACGGCATTGTGAGTCGCGCAGGACGAAATGGCTTATCGAACTATGTCGACTTTATTCAAACCGATGCGGTACTTAATCAGGGGAACTCTGGCGGCGCATTGGTCGACAGCAACGGTACGCTGGTAGGCATCACCAATGCTAACTTCCAGGTACGCGATTCCCGTAATGGCGTGCGCAACGTAGATGGCATCAACTTCGCCGTTCCTTATGAACTGGCAAAACGAGTCATGGCCGATATTATCCAGAACGGTAAAGTGATTCGTGGTCAGCTGGGTTTTGTGGGGCAAGAAAATCGCGGAGCGCCGGGCATTACCGTAACGGCCGTGGCCACAGGCTCACCGGCTGAAAGAGCGGGTTTACGTAAAAATGATGTGCTGTTGGCTATAGATGGTATTCAATTAAAAAGCGCATCGAAAACCCTGGATATGATTGCCGAAACGGTGCCGGGAACCACACTAGAACTGAATATTAGCCGCGATGGCGAGAACATTATGCTGTCAGCAGAAGTGGCTGAGTTAGGTGCGGCACCTTAAACGCGCATTTCGTAACGATGACAAATTAACAGACATAAAAAAACCGGAGTTAACTCCGGTTTTTTATGTATTCACATTGGCTACCATCTTTGCAATGTATGCCTGCCTGCGCCGTATTGTCCGGTTTGGACTCTTTGGCCAGTGCATAAGGCGGCTCTCCGATAAAAACAATCGTTGCCACCATAAGACTGAACAGTACAGCAGGTATAGCATCTTTCGGATCTGTGCTCACCACACGCCGAAATTGCTGACTAAGCGAAAAAGAAATACTCACGCGCGAACCCCAATAAAATCAATTCTATCCATTATTTTTGACACTTCCCTGAACCACATATCTTGTATTGTGTCGATACAAACAAATTGAAATGGATTCGTCAGGCCACTGCGTACGAGGTGTGTTCGGGTAGTATTGTCTACCTCTTTTACCGTTATACCAGTGCCTTTGGATCTTTTATTTTTATTTCCTTTCATCTTTGCTGAAGGTTCCCTGAAAGAAAACAACAACTCAGACTTTGGTATATGTACCATAAACGGTAAATAATTGACAGGCCGAGCCAGTAATTCATTAAAATTTAATGAATTTTGCGTACTGCACTTTTGTGGTGTGTACATGGCGCCCTCGGACGTTCTGCCCCATAATTGAAACCTTCAATAACAAGATAGACCAGATTAGCCAATTCGTCAGGTTTGCGCCGATGAACGCCCCCGTAGACATAAAAAAATGGCGCTGTTCCTAAATAGGGAATAGCGCCATTTCTCATTTTTCTTAAACTACACACATTGCTGCGCGTTTTGCTATTTACTGTAAAACTTACTCTTTTACACGCACGATATCTGCGCCCAAGCCATTCAGCTTTTCTTCAATGCATTCATAACCCCGGTCGAGGTGATAAATACGGCTAACGTGAGTTTCGCCTTCAGCCACCAAACCGGCAATCACCAGGCTGGCTGAAGCGCGAAGGTCAGTGGCCATTACCGGCGCACCTTTTAGTCGCGAACTGCCTTTAGACAACGCACTGTTGGCTTCCAGAGAGATTTCTGCGCCCATGCGTTGCAGCTCTGGCACGTGCATAAAGCGATTTTCGAAAATCGTTTCAGTGATCACGCCCGTACCTTCTGCCACACAGTTTAATGTCATAAACTGGGCTTGCATGTCGGTAGGGAAAGCAGGATGCGGTGCGGTTTTTACCTGAACCGCTTTTGGCTTGCGGCCTTCCATGTCCAGCTCAATCCAATCATCGCCTGTGGTAATGGTTGCACCGGCTTGACGGAGTTTATTTAACACGGCTTCTAAGGTCTCTGGCGCAGCCTCTAAGCATTTTACTTTACCGCCAGATACCGCAGCGGCTACCAGAAATGTACCGGTTTCAATGCGGTCAGGCAGTACTCGATAATCACAGCCATTCAAGGCTTCAACACCTTCAATGGTGATATGGTCGGTACCCGCACCACTTACCTTTGCGCCCATTTGATTCAGGCAGTTTGCCAGGTCGACAATTTCCGGTTCGCGAGCCGCGTTCTCAAGCTCGGTAGTACCGTCTGCCAGCGCTGCCGCCATCATCAGGTTTTCTGTCGCGCCAACGCTTACCATGTCCATGAAAATGCGCGCGCCTTTCAAGCGGCCATCTACTTCAGCACGAATATAACCTTCGTCGACTTCAATCTTCGCGCCCATCAACTCTAAGCCGGAAAGGTGTAGATTCACCGGACGTGCACCAATGGCACAACCACCCGGTAACGACACGTTGGCTTTACCTTGCTTAGCCAGCAGCGGGCCTAGAACCAGGATAGAAGCACGCATGGTTTTCACCAGGTCGTACGACGCGGTTACGCTGTTTAATGTTGAAGCATTAATGGTAACTTCATTAGCACCTGGGCGCGCCACTTCAGCACCCAGTTCTTTAAGCAGTGCAGTGGTAGTATTAATGTCACGCAATGCAGGCACATTGGTGAAACGACATAAGTCGTCAGTCAGCAGTGGCGTCATTAGCAGCGGTAATGCCGCATTTTTTGCACCGCTTATGCGCACCTCACCATTCAGAGGCGGGCTTTTTTTAATTATGAGTTTATCCACAGGAGAAGGAAACCTTACTGGGGTAAATGGAACTGACGCTCACGCTGCCAGTCTGCTTCGGAAAAGGTTTTAATTGAAATGGCGTGCATTGAGCCGTCGGCGATTTTGTCTTGCAGTGGGCCGTAAACGGCTTGCTGACGTTTAACCCGACTCATTTCACTAAAGCTATCGCTCACAGCAATAATCGTAAAGTGAGACCCTTCACCTTTCACGTGCACTTCTGCAAGGTTCAGTTTCTCTTTTAATAACGCTTCGATTTCTGCTAATTCCATAATTTCGCCAACAATTCGCTAACTTTGAAGACGGCCATGCCGTCGGGATACGGGAAAATTACTCTACCGGCAAAAGGGTATCAACATCGCTGATTTTAGCCAGCTTAAGCAGTTTTTCCGGCGCGTTGGCAAGTACAACATTTACATTGCTTGCCTTGCCGTCGCACACTGCGTTAATCAACCAGGCAAGCCCGGCACTGTCGATTCGCTCTACGTCCCCTAAATCAAGAACGCATCGCCCTTCCTTTACCAAAGAGGACTTTTCAGTGGCACTTAACATGTCCCACCAATTTTTAGCGAGTGTATCACGGTCGAGGTTACCGTGAATATGCACAATACCATTTTCACCTAGCTGAAATAGATTCACGCATCTTCCTTTTGTTGAGCTTCCTGTACCTGTTCGCCCACGGGTTGTTCAATTTTCTCGCGCATCAGTTTTAAGATGGCGTCGATACCTTCCTGACGTAAGATAGGCTCGAACTCACTACGCTTACTGTCGAGCAGGCTAATACCTTCCGCAGACATGTCGTACGCTTTCCATTCATTGGTTTTTGAGTCTTTACGCACTTGGAAAGCCACTTTGATATCTGGACGACCCGTGTCTTGCACGATGGCGCGCACGGTTACTGCTTTTTTACCCGCGAAATCGGCTTCCGGCTCAAAGGTAACCGTTTGATTGTCGTAATACCCCATGGCTACCGCGTAGGTGGTGATCAGATACTGTCTGAACACTTGTACATATTCCTGCATTTTATCTTTAGGCAGTGAGGTAAAGTAACGACCCAGTACTTTAAATGCTGCGAATTGATAATCGATGTGAGGAAGCAGTTCTTCTTTCATGATGGTGCGTAATACTTCAGGATCTTTCTTAATTTCATCCTGGCTGTTTTTGATACGGTCGAAGGTGCGATTACCGACATCCTTCACCATCTCATATGGGTTTTGTTCGTTTATTTCTTGCGCCTGCGCTACGTTAAACAGGCTGGCAATCAATACGCCGGCAATTAAAAAGAACTTTTTCAACTGTCTTTCTCCTAAACTAAATATCCTGAGTGCCGCATTAATAAAGACCGCGACACATAAAAAATGTTTCAATTACTCGCCGTTATTGCTGTCGTTACCACCGCGATTGAACAGGAATTGTCCAATCAGGTCTTCCAGCACTAACGCCGACTTAGTGTCTTGTAGATAGTCACCGTCTTTCAGTTCTTCAATACCGTCGAAAGAAAATCCTGGCTGAAAACCGACGTACTGCTCGCCTAGCAAGCCAGATGTCAGAATAGAAACCGAGCTGGTTTCTGGGAACCCTTCATAATCGGTAGAAATACTCAACGTTACTACGGGGGTATAATCTTCTTTATCTAAATGAATATCGGTTACGCGACCTATGGTTACACCGCCCACTTTAATGGCGGAACGCTCTTTCAAGCCGCCGATATTGTCGAACTTCGCATAGAGTTGGTAGGTATCACCTGAACTGGTCATGGTTTGGTTGGCCACCTTCAGCGCCAGTAGCAAAACAGCCGCGACTGTTAGTACTACGAACACCCCAACCATCAATTCCGTTTTATGTTTATTCATGTTTACTCTCTACTTACTCTATTCCGAACATCAGGGCGGTGAGCACGAAGTCCAGCCCTAATACTGCTAATGATGAAAATACAACGGTTTCCGTCGTGGCTTTACTGATGCCTTCTGATGTCGGAACCGAATCATATCCTTTAAAAATGGCAATCCAGGTCACAACTAAGGCAAACACGAGGCTTTTCAATACCCCATTTATGACATCTTTCTGAAGTTCTACGGTGGATTGCATGAGCGACCAATAACTGCCGCTATCTACGCCCAGCCAGTCAACACCTACTAAGTGGCCGCCAAGAATACCTACAGCACTAAAGATCATGGCGAGTGCAGGCATGGAAAACAAACCGGCCCAGAAGCGTGGCGCGACCACACGACGAAGTGGATCAACGGCCATCATTTCAAGGCTGGATAACTGCTCTGTGGCTTTCATTAAGCCAATCTCCGCGGTTAACGCAGAACCGGCGCGTCCGGCAAACAATAGCGCGGTAACCACAGGGCCTAATTCACGCAGCAGCGATAACGCCACCATGGGTCCCAAGCTGCCCTCTGCGCCATAGCCAACCAAAATGGTATAGCCCTGCAATGCCATTACCATGCCGATAAACAAACCCGACACCACAATGATAAGCAGCGACTGCACACCCACCACGTAAACCTGACGAATTGTGAGCGGGATATTTTTCAGCGACGGCATCGCGAATATGGCACCAAACAGCATAAGTGCGGCGCGGCCAATTGCCGTTAATCGGGCCAGTGTATTTGCCCCAACCTGTTGGAAGAAGTTCATGCTTTACCTCCAAACAGGCTTTCGTTGAGATCGGCAGCAGGATAATGAAACGGCACCGGGCCGTCGGCTTCGCCTTTCAAAAATTGCTGTACCAGCGCAGAATCACTGTTTTTGATTTCGTCTGCTGTGCCCTGCCCGATAATACGTTTATCGGCAAGAATGTAGATGTAATCGGCGATGGTGAGTACTTCGGTAACATCGTGGGTAACCACGATACTGGTAAGGTCCAGTGCATCGTTAAGTTCGCGGATAAGCTTTACCAGCACACCCATGGAGATTGGGTCCTGACCGGCGAACGGTTCGTCATACATAATGAGATCGGGGTCGAGGGAAATAGACCTGGCCAACGCCGCGCGACGGGCCATACCACCTGATAATTCACTCGGTTTCATTTGCGCAGCGCCACGTAAGCCCACAGCCTGTAGCTTAAGAGCGACAATAGTGCTGATAATATTTTCATCTAGCTTGGTATGTTCACGCAGCGGAAAGGCCACGTTATCGTGCACTGTCATGTCGGTAAATAACGCGCCGCTTTGAAATAACATGCTCATTCGGCGACGGGTTTTATACAGCTCGCTGCGGCTCATCGAAACAATGCTGTCGCCGTCGAAACGGATGTCACCCTTTTCAGGCGCTAACTGACCACCGATCAGTTTTAACAGCGTTGTTTTACCTATTCCGCTAGGCCCCATTACCGCGGTAATCTTGCCCTTGGGGACAACAATCGACACACCGTCATAGATAACGCGTTCACCGCGACGGAATGTCATGTTGTCTATTTCTACTAAATTTCCCATATATTGAAGACTTGCCTTCCTTTCAGATTCGTTACTGAGCCAGATGTTGCGGCTTTTACCACCATGAGGTCATTGTACGTTTTTTACTAATTCCGACAAAAGACGAAAAAGTTACAAGTTGTGTTCGCATTTTTCGATTATTCGTATGTAAGTTTGGACGATTGCCCGGCTTTACATGCAAATAATCTAAGATTCAGCAAATGTCGCGCCAAACAGCGCGAAAACAAGTCGGATGTCATAAACGTAATGTTGTCATCACGCAGCATACAAGCACACAGCAACCAATGCGCTATGCTGACATTTTTTTACCAAATCGGGGATTCATCACACTGATAATGCTGATACAGGTCAACAATAGAAATATCGCAGATTGAATACATCAACGAACGCCGCGTTAAAGGGGTTACCCCCTCAATAACCTGACCGGGCTTTCGCTTTTTCCATTTCGAATAGATTTTAAACATCGAATTATGCAAAACGTGCGTATTCTATCGAAAGCATAGGCAAATGCCGCGCTTTTTGCGACAATCCGAAAAAACAAAAGACGAATGGTAACTTGTGATACTTTCTATCTGCATTTTCCTGCTGGGACTTGCTGTACTTAGCTGGAGTGCTGACCGCTTTGTGTACGGCGCCTCTGCACTGGCGAAAAATATTGGCATTTCACCCATGATGATTGGTTTAACCATCGTTGCTATGGGCTCATCTGCTCCTGAAATTGTGGTTTCTGCCATTGCTTCCTCGAACGGTAATATGAATACCGCGGTGGGGAATGCGCTGGGTTCAAACATTACCAACGTAGCCCTGGTACTGGGTATCACTGCCCTGGTAAAACCCTTAGTGGTGTCTTCCTCTACCCTCAAACGCGAATTTCCGGTATTGCTTGGCGTTACCGTTCTTGCCATGTTCTTCCTGAATAACGGTAAGTTAGCGCACTTTGAAGGTATGATTCTGTTCGGCCTGTTCGTGTTCGTGCTCGCCGCTATGGCCTGGATTTCACTGCAGGTAGATAAAGAAGACCCGCTGGTAAAAGACACCGACAGCGAAATTCCCGAAGGCGTAAATACCGGCTCGGCGGTACTTTGGGTAGGCGTGGGACTTGTATTGTTGCCGTTAAGCGCACATTTCATGGTAGAAGCGGCCGTAGATATCGCCCACTTCTTTGGAATTTCAGACCTGGTGATTGGTCTGACGATTATTGCCCTCGGTACCAGCTTACCCGAACTGGCCGCCAGTATTGCTGGCGTGCTGAAAGGTGAAAGTGATTTAGCATTAGGTAACGTGATTGGCTCGAACATTTTTAACCTGTTGGCGGTGCTTGGTATGCCAGGGTTAATTGCGCCAGGCCCGTTAGATGAGAACGTGTACAACCGTGACATGTGGGTGATGTTTGGCCTTACCGTGCTGTTGTTCTTCTTAAGCTTTAATTTCATCGGTAAGCGACAACTTGGTCGCCTTGAAGGTGCTATTTTTGTTTTATGCTTTCTTGGTTATCAGTACTGGCTATTCGGGTAAGTATTTACGAACAAGCGAAAACGGATAAATGAATAATTCTAGCTATATTGCCTCGGCTAAACGGGTTATCGATATTGAGATTCAGGCGATCTCCGCCCTTACCGAGCGTTTGGATGCCACCTTTGAAGCCGCTTGCGCAATGCTCGCAAGCTGCACAGGAAAAGTGGTGGTAAGTGGCATGGGTAAGTCCGGTCATGTAGGCCGCAAAATTGCAGCCACCCTAGCCAGCACCGGTACACCGGCGTTCTTTATGCACCCTGGTGAAGCGAATCACGGTGACCTGGGTATGCTTAGTGAGTCTGACGTGCTGTTGGCTATTTCCAATTCAGGCGAATCCGGCGAACTGGTTAACTTGTTGCCGGTAGTGAAGCGGCTGAACGTGCCTGTTATTGCCATGACGAACAGCGCCCACAGTTCATTAGGGCAACATGCCGATGTGGTATTAGACATCAGCGTGGAAAGAGAAGCCTGTTCATTAGGCCTAGCACCAACATCCAGTACCACCGCCACATTGGTGATGGGCGATGCACTCGCCATTGCGTTACTGGATGCCAAAGGATTCACGTCAGACGATTTCGCATTGTCGCACCCGGGCGGTAGCCTTGGCCGTAAACTGTTATTAAAAGTCCGTGATATTATGATGACGGGTAATGAACTGCCCTTGGTCACATCGGCTGCCACCATTTCTGAAGCGCTGCTTGAAATCTCTTCTAAAGGGCTGGGCATGACGGGTATCACTGACGAACACAACAAGCTCGCAGGTATTTTTACTGACGGCGATCTGCGCCGCATTCTGGATGCGAAAACCGATATTCATGCTACGCCAGTAGCTCAGGTGATGACGCGTGGCGGCAAAACAACCCGCGCCGAAACGCTGGCAGTGGAAGCGTTGAACCTGATGGAAGAGTTCAAAATTAACGCGCTTATGGTTGTCGACGAGAACAGGCAACCTGTCGGCGCATTCAACATGCATATGCTATTGAAAGCAGGAGTGCTCTAATGGGACATGAAGTCACCTTTTACGGCGTTATCAGTGAAGAGCGATTTGAAAAGCTGAAGAATCTCAAACTGTTGGTTTGCGACATAGACGGCGTATTTTCTGACGGCCGTATTTATCTCGGCAACGACGGAGAAGAGTTGAAAGCCTTTCACACCCGCGACGGTTATGGCATTAAGGCGCTGATTAACAGCGGCATTGAAGTGGCAGTGATTACCGGTCGCGACTCAGCCATTGTGAAAAACCGCATGACAGCGCTGAACGTTAAACACATCATTCAAGGCCAGGAAAACAAAGCCGATGCCATGGCCGATTTATGCCAGAAGCTTGGTCTGAGCCCCGAACAAGTTGCGGCCATTGGCGACGACATGCCAGATTTAGGCATGTACAAGTACGCAGAAACGAAAATTGCCGTTAAAGATGCCCACCCCGCGGTTACCCGTGAAGCAAACTGGATCACCACGAAGCCTGGTGGATACGGCGCTGTGCGTGAAGTGTGTGATGTGATTATGCAAGCGGTGGGTACGCTGGATATGATTCACGGTGCCAGTATATGAATCGATTAGGCCTCAGTATTTCCGCACTGTTTGTGATGGCATTGTTGATGTACATGCCCGTGTGGATGGCCGAAGATGAAAAACCCGCTCAGTCGATGAGTGATAGTGCGTTACGCCCGGCTTATAAGGCCAAAAACCTCACCACCACCTTGTACAACGATGAAGGTAAGGTGAATCACGAAGTGTACGCCGCTTCAATGGAACATTACGACCAGCTTGGCTTTGTGTTATTCAGTCAACCCAAATACACTGTCTATGCTGCGGAAAATGAAGCTCCCTGGCAGGTAACCGCAGATAAAGGCACATTATATAATGACGATCTCATTCAGTTAGAAGATAATGTGCTGATTAAGAGTCTGAATCCTGACGAGTTCGTTCAGACCATTACAACTGATTTCATTAAGGTTAATCTGGATGATAAAACGATGACATCCGATCAACCTGTTGATATCCGCGGTGTTCAGACCATCATCAAAAGCAATGGTTTTAATGCAAACCTGCGTACCCAACAATATGAGTTGATAGATCATGTTCAAACGATTTATTCCCCTGGCAGCTAGCCTGATAACAACGATCTCTGTTGCTGTAATGCCCACAGTAGCCTTGGCCGACAACACAGATTTCGACAAGCCAATTAAAGTTGATGCGAAGTCGCAGTTCATTGACGGCAAGAAGAAAACATCTACCTTTAAAGAAGACGTGAAGATTACCCAGGGTTCGTTGGTGATCACCGCCGATGAAGTTCAGGTTATTGCCAGCGATGGTGACGGCAAAGAAGTGTTTGTGGCCTATGGCGAACCGGCCAGCTATTCACAAACCATGGACGATGGTGCACAGGTAAAAGCCAGCGCCAATGAAATTCGTTACGAAGTTGCCAAAAAGCTCATTTCCCTGCAAGGTCAGGCACAAATTCAGCAAGATAGCAGCATGGTTCAAGGCGATAGCATTCGTTATGACATGGGCAAAGAGCAGCTTCTTGCCACGGGCGGTGACAGCTCAAGCAGTGGTCGTGTTACCACGGTATTTCAGCCAGAAACTGTAAAAGGGCTGTCTGAAGACGAAAAGAAAAGCGATGACAACGAAGGTGACAATCAGTAATGGCCACCTTAACCGCGAGCCATTTGGCTAAGTCGTACAAATCTCGTCAGGTTGTGCGCGATGTAAGCCTTTCTGTGTCTACCGGCCAAATTGTGGGTTTGTTGGGCCCTAATGGTGCTGGAAAAACCACCACGTTCTACATGATTGTGGGGTTGGTGCCGCTGGATAAAGGCAAAATTAATATCGACGACAATGAGCTAACGCATGAACCGATGCACGAGCGTGCACGTCGCGGCATTGGCTATCTGCCGCAGGAAGCATCGATATTCAGAAAGCTCACGGTACATGAAAATATCATGGCTATTTTGCAAACCCGTAAGGATCTAAAAAGCCATCAGCGTGAAGAAGAAGCCGACGCGCTACTTGATGAATTTAATATTAACCATATACGTAATAGTACAGGTATGAGTTTGTCGGGTGGTGAACGCCGCCGGGTTGAGATTGCCAGAGCCTTAGCAGCTAATCCGCAATTTATTTTGCTTGATGAACCCTTTGCCGGAGTTGATCCAATTTCGGTTAATGATATAAAGAAGATCATTCAACATTTAAGAGACAGAGGTATAGGCATCCTGATTACCGATCACAACGTAAGGGAAACCCTTGATGTTTGTGAAGAAGCCTATATCGTCAGTCATGGAGAACTGATTGCTCAGGGCACCGCAGAACAGGTATTAAGTAATCAAAAAGTTCGAGATGTATACCTAGGTGAGCAATTCAGGCTATAGTTAAGTTATCGGGCATAACAAACCGCAATTTAAGAATAATAAATCGCCGCTTTAGCCAGATACTTTTTTCAGAGTTAATATAAGACGTAGATGAAACCATCTTTACAGCTAAAATTTAGTCAACAACTGACAATGACGCCGCAACTTCAGCAGGCGATCAAACTATTGCAATTGTCGACGCTGGATTTACAACAGGAAATTCAGGAAGCACTGGATTCTAATCCGCTACTGGAAGTGGACGACAGTTCAGACAACGATGTTGTTGAGAAGAATAATCTCGATAACGACGACAGCATGCCTGAATCTGCGTCAGCCTCGGAAAGCATGGACACCGGCGAAGCGCTGGAAAAAAATGACCTGCCCGATGAACTCCCTCTCGACAGCACCTGGGACGAATACATTTCTGCGTCTTCTGCGCCTGCCCCCGGCCCTGCCGGCGGTGATGACGAGCAAATCTTCCAAGGTGAAACCACCGAAAATATTCAAGACCATCTGCTTTGGCAGATGCGCTTAACGCCGTTCTCAGACATCGATCGCGCTATCGCGCTGGCCATCATCGACTCGATTGATGAATCGGGTTACCTCACTGTTACCGTGGAAGACATTCTGCAAAGCGTGAACAGTGAAGACATGGAAGAACCGGTAGAAGAAGATGAAGTGGAATGCGTACTCAAGCGCATCCAGTTGTTCGACCCAATCGGTTCTGGCTCGCGTACACCACAAGAGTGTTTACTGGTGCAATTAACGCAATACGCCCCCGATACCCCTTGGCTGGAAGAAGCCAGATTGCTGTTAAGAGAACACGCCGATTTACTTGGCAGCAAAGATTACCGAACGCTGATGCGAAAAACGCGCCTGAAAGAAGACCAGCTTCGTGAAGCTATGCGTCTACTGCAAACGCTGAATCCGCGTCCGGGTAGTGCACTTATCACTAAGGAACCAGAATACGTTATTCCAGACGTTTCTGTGGCGAAGAAAAACGGCCGTTGGGTAGTAGAACTCAATCCAGACAGCCTGCCGAAGTTAAGTGTTAACCAACAATACGCCGCTATGAGCCGTAAGGCCCGCAACAGCAGCGATTCACAATTTATTCGCTCTCATATGCAGGAAGCGAAATGGTTTATCAAGAGCCTTGAAAGCCGTAATGACACCCTGCTTAAAGTAGCGAATTGCATTGTTCAGCAACAAATGGGCTTTTTTGAGCATGGCCCTGAAATGATGAAACCAATGGTGCTGAACGATGTCGCAGAAATGGTAGATATGCATGAATCAACCATTTCCCGGGTTACCACCCAGAAGTACATGCATACGCCTCGAGGCATTTTTGAGTTGAAGTACTTCTTCTCAAGCCACGTGGCCACAGAATCCGGTGGTGAGTGTTCATCCACAGCGATTCGCGCACTGATTAAAAAGCTGGTTGCTGCTGAAAAGCCAAGCAAACCGCTGAGCGACAGCAAGATTGCTTCGTTGTTGGCCGATCAAGGCATCATGGTTGCCCGGCGAACAATAGCAAAGTACCGGGAGTCCCTATCGATCCCGCCGTCTAACCAACGCAAAAGCCTCATTTAATGGGCTGCTCAAAATAAGGAAGACGAAATATGCAAATAAACCTTACTGGTCATCATGTTGAGATCACAGATTCTTTGCGTACCTATGTCGATACGAAATTCAGTAAACTAGAACGTCACTTCGACCACATATCGAATGTGCACGTAATTTTGAATGTCGAAAAACTTAATCAGAAAGCAGAAGCAACGGTTTTCCTCAGTGGCGCAGAGGTCTTTGCCTCTTCCGAAAATCAAGACATGTACGCAGCTATCGACAGTATGGTAGATAAGCTCGACCGGCAGGTTCTGAAACACAAGGAAAAGCTTAAAAAGCATTAATTGAATTCATGGATATACAAGCCATAGTTAGCCTGGATCGCACTGAATGTGCGGTCCAGTGCAATAGTAAAAAGCGCATCCTCGAAATCATCAGTGGGATTGCCGCTAAAAACAACGCAGATATCGATGAAGCCACGGTGTTAAGTGCCTTGATGGCACGTGAACGCATGGGCAGCACAGGGATTGGTAATGGTATAGCGCTTCCTCATGGTCGCCTTGCCGGTCTCGAAAAAGTGATTGCCATTGTCGTAACCACTACGCCAGCCATTAATTTCGATGCCATAGACAATAAACCCGTCGATATTTTCTTCACCCTTCTGGTACCGCAGGAACAAACTGACGGTCACCTGCAAACGCTCGCCATGGTTGCTGGCAAGCTTAGCGATAAAGAGACAATAAAAAGTATCCGAAAAGCTGATACAAGTGATGATATTATTCGCGCATTACAGTAAGTTATTGTAAACGCCTGCGTTAACACGGTATTTCAGGAGAAAAACGTGAAGCTCATTATCATCAGTGGTCGTTCCGGTTCAGGGAAATCCGTCGCATTACGGGCGCTGGAAGACCTCGGTTACTATTGCGTAGATAACATCCCGGTTAATCTACTCCCTGCACTCACCCATACCGTCGCCGACGAGTACGAGCAGGTTGCAGTGAGCATTGATGTTCGTAACCTGCCTAAAGATCCTGCCGAACTGGTAGAAATTCTCGACTACTTGCCAGAATCCTGGACCGTGACCATTGTGTATATCGATGCGGGCGATGACATGCTGCTGAAACGCTTCAGTGAAACCCGTCGTTTGCACCCGTTGGCACGTTTGAATAAATCGTTGTCGGATGCCATTCAAACAGAAAAAGAGCTGCTGGCTCCCATTGCTGAGCGTGCCGATTTAAATATTGATACCGACTCACTCAGTATTCACCAGCTCGCAGAACTCATCCGTGAGCGTATTCTTGGAAAAAAAAGCTCCCGACTCGTACTGGTGTTCGAATCGTTTGGCTTTAAACACGGTATTCCAAAAGATGCTGATTACGTGTTTGATGCCCGCTTCCTTCCCAATCCACACTGGGAGCCAGACTTAAAACATCTTACTGGCCTTGATGCGCCTGTGCAGGTATTCTTAAGCTCTCAGCCCATCGTGACGAAGTTTATCTGGCAAATCCAGAACCTAATCACTACCTGGTTGCCTCACCTCGAGCGCAATAATCGCAGTTATGTTACCGTTGCCATTGGCTGTACCGGTGGTCAGCATCGTTCTGTTTACGTAGCAGAATCGCTGGCAAAGAATTTCCGTGAAAACCACCCTGATGTACAAATCAGGCACCGTGAGCAAAGTAAGTAATGCGTGTAGAGAAATCACTGACAATTGTAAACAAACTCGGTTTGCATGCCCGAGCGGCAACCCAATTGGTTCAGTTGGCCAATCAGTTTGATGCTGAAGTCACCTTGCACAAAGGTGACAAACAGGCCAATGCCAATAGCGTGTTGGGATTAATGATGATGGAAAGCCACCAGGGCGAACAGGTAGTCGTGGTGTCTGAAGGGCCTGATGCGGAAGCAGCAATGGATGCTGTAGAAGCGCTAATTGCCGGTAGGTTTAACGAAGACGAGTGATCGCACACTCACAACAAATGGAATTGAACGTGTCTGTTAGAAGTGTTACCCAGCTGCTGTTCAGCATGCTGGCCATATTAGTTTGTACTCCCCAAATCAATGCCGCTGAAGACTATGCCCCTACTCTGGGGATTAGTGCGGCACATTGGCCGCCTTATATTTACCACCAGAATGATGTGCTTACCGGCGAAGATTACGAACTGTTAAAACAGATACTCGCCCACATGCACTACGACTTACAAAGCTATCCGCTCCCTGAAAGACGGGTTGGTGAACAAATTGCCCGGGGTGGCATTGATATCGTAGTCGGCGCCGCGCGTAACGAAGACAGACAACGTAATAACCTGTTCTCGATACCGTATCGCGCTGAGTTTATCGGCTTCGCGTATATTCCCGAGCGCGCAGGCGAGTTTGCGGGAAAAACACTGTTTCAACTGTTAAGCGAAGGGCGCACGCTGGCACTCAATACCAGCGGCTGGTATGGCAGTGAGTTTGAAGAGAAAATCGCTTCACGCTTTCCCAATCAGCTTATCCATTTGGAAAATGTAAAGCGAAGACTGGCTTTTCTTAAGCGTGAACGTGTGGATTTGATTCTGGATGACACGGCAGTATTACAGTTTACCGCCGACTCAAATGATATTGCATTAACGCTAGGTAACGAGATTATCCAAAAGCAAAACGTGCATTTCATGTTCAGTAAATACAGCGTGTCACCCGAGTTTGTCAGCCAGTTCAATGAGATGCTGCAGAGTTACCTTAAAGAACGGCCCGGTCTTGCTGCCGTAACACCTTGAACTCGGTGTTTAAAGTGATTCGGGTACGGAAGGTTCAGTTGTAAGGAGAGCTTTGGATTCTGTCAGTTGGTCATCTGCTTGCTGATTATCACGAACATTCTTTTGTACAGTGATTGCGGCAAACAAACTTAGCACAAATGCCATGCCGTAGAACCCTTTCTCACTTAGCAGTAAGTTAGCATTTACCAACCCTATAACTAAAAAAGCTATTGCGCTGGCCAGTCCTGCCCAGCAAATTATCAGATAAATCCGGGTAGTCTGGATCCCTTCCATTTTATCCCTTACTGTTTTCTGTACCGACACTGCCGAAAACAGTCCGAACAGGAATACGGCGAAGTAGTACCCTTTTTCATTCAGTAGCATGTCTGCATTGAGCAGGCCAATGATATAAGCGGCAACACCGGTGATCAAAGCAACCACAGAGGCCAAGTAAAATGCTTTTGAAGGTTTTTGTACTGACATAGTCATTACTCCTGAATAGTGTTGTTGGCGTAAAGAATCGTCTGATCCTGCACCAGCTGGTTTTGCTGAAGATAACGATTAATTGTGGTGAAGGTTGCCGTTTCCACATCGCCATCGTGATCGCTCAGCGACACGCCGCTGCTGAAAATGCTGCCAAGACGAAGTTTGGCTTTACTGACTTTCACTGGCTGCGCCTCATACCAGGCGCGAGTGTTCACTTTAAGACGAGCCATATCCGTGGTGCCGTAAATCGCCGCATTGACGATGTCCAGCGTGTACTCGGTACAGTTCTGTCGACCTTCAGTAAACGGGTTCGCCACTACCGAGTAGCGTGGTTCGTGCAGTTTTTTGTCATCGCCGCTGGCGAACACTTCAAGCAGCTTTTCCTGCATGGCTAGTGTAGGAATCACGATACCCGCTTTCAGCTCACTGGCTCCCCAGAAGAAATCCACTGGATAATCGGTTTTCAGCATACTGGTACCGGGTTTATCCGCCAGTTGATACAGATTGTGGATAGCATAGCCCTTCTCCACGCTTCCATCGTCCATGGTAATGTCGGAATAGACGGCGATGGCGGTGTGCGTAAACGCGATCCCCTGCGGCAGTGAGTCAGGATTCCGCCCCACCCGTGCAATAATGGCGACGTAAGCGCCGTGATCAGCCAGGTATTGCTCGGTTTGTTTCGCGAAATGAACTATGTCTTCTGCCGCAAACTTTCGTGGCGATTCTTCCTGGCTGCCGGCAAACACCGGCTGCGTGAAAGCGAAAGCCGCTAAAGCGGCGAGAGTAATAAGGCGCTTCATTAGTCTTCCACCTTATTAATGACAGTCTGGTTCACAACAACAGCGGGGGCAGGGTCAGCGGTAATCACTTTGTGAGTAATTTCCAGTTTAACGGGTTTAGCTTCCATTGAGCGGTGTGCGCTTTGTGCTGATTCGTGAACTGAAACTACCGCACCGACACTCAACACCACGGGTGCCACAGCAACTGCACTGGCAACAGAAGCGACAGTACCAGCACTACCGGCACTCGCCAGCACACTGTGTTTACTGGCTTGCCCACTATGATCTACAGAATCATCTGCCATCACGTTAGTGCTAAAGGCGATAAAGATTACTGCAGCAATCAATCCATGTTTCATGTTGTCTCTCCGGTTAGTTGATGAATCTACACTAGCCGTAAGATGTAGATTAATAAACCACAACAATTGATGTAGACTATTTTGACACCACAAGTATCGAATTCTAATACCATGCAGCAAATTAAGCAGATAGTGAGCACCCTTAAACGGTGCTTGAAAGAACGCGGAATGACCTATCGAACCTTGGCCGACAAACTGACTTTGAGTGAAGCCAGCGTTAAACGGTGTTTTGCCCAAGAGTCATTTACTCTGGAGCGACTGGCGCAAATATGTAATGCCATGGACATGACCCTCACCGAGCTTTTTCAAGTTGCCGAGCGCCAACAACCCAGACTGTCACAGCTTTCAGCCGAACAGGAAATGGAGTTGCTAGCCAATCCCAAATTACTGCTAGCTGCCGTGCTGGTGCGTGATGGCTGGCTGTACGAAGACATTATTGCTCATTACGATATTGAAGCGCTGGAATGTATACGACTGCTGGCCAAGCTAGACAAACTCAGACTCATTGAGTTACTGCCCGGCAATCGATATCGCCTGCGTATTGGGCAGGACTTCCGATGGATCCCAGGAGGACCACTAGAACAGTTTATGGAGAAAGAGGTCATGGTGAAATTCATGGCCCCGAAGCGTGGTGAGCCCTGGCTGTTTCGACTTTATCTGCGTGGTCGCTATTCGCAAGAATCCATCCGGATATTAGAAAAGCGATTACAGCAACTATCCCGCGAGGCTGCTGAGTTAAACGATGCCGATTCCACACTGCCTATCGCTGAGCGACAGCATGTGGGACTGCTGCTGGCAATGCGCCCATGGGAGCCCTCACTATTTGAAAACATGCGCAGAGACGAGACCGTCCAATCACAACAACAATAGTGATTTCGCTACACAGCCTCACGCTGTTTAAATAACATCCAACCGGCCGTTTATTCTGTATTTATATGGTTTTATCATACTCTGATACGATGACAGCATAAGCGGGCTGCGGTATGCTAAGCGCCAATCTCCCTGTTTGTTTCTCAAAGGATTTCCGTGGCAGAAGCACTCGAAAGCAAATCACCACAAAGCCAGTTAAGGGCGCTTAATGCAGCGTTGACCGACGGCCGTTTCGTGTCGGTGCGCAAGATGCTTCACGAGCTGCCAGCCAGTGATGTAGCGTTAATCCTTGAATCCAGCCCAACTAAAACCCGTGATGAACTGTGGGAGCTCATCGACGGTGATTTCCACGGCGACATTTTAGAAGAACTGTCTGAAGACGTTCGTAACGGCATTATCAGCAAGATGGTGCCGGAAAAAGTGGTTGATGCGCTTGAAGAGATGGACACCGATGACCTGGCAGAAACCCTAAGCTCCCTGCCAGAAGAGGTACTGCAAGGTATTCTTGAATCCATGGACGCGCAAGACAGAGTGCGGGCTGAACAGGCCATGTCCTACGGAGAAGAAACCGCCGGTTTCATCATGAATACCGACACCATTACCTTGCGTCCTGATGTGACCGTGGATGTGGTGTTGCGCTACTTGCGCTTGAAAGGCGACTTGCCTGAAAACACCGATACCTTTTATGTGGTGAACCGTACCGATAACCTGGTTGGTTTGGTGCCGGTTGCCCGATTACTTACTGCCGACCCTGACGATACCGTGTCCGAAGTGATGGACGACGACCCTGAAGCCATTCCGGTGAACATGCCCGACGATGAAGTCGCTAGCCTATTTGAGCGCTACAACTGGCTGTCTGCTCCGGTAATCGACGATAAACAGCGTCTAGTAGGGCGAATCACCATTGATGACGTGGTCGATATTATTCGGGAAGACGCGGAACACTCCATGATGAGTATGGCCGGTCTTGATGACGAAGAAGATACCTTCGCTCCCGTCTGGCAAAGTACCCAACGTCGTTCTGTGTGGCTGGCGGTAAACCTGGTTACCGCGTTGATGGCCGCGGCGGTGAGCGATTTGTTCGAAGATACCCTCAGTGAAATGGCTGTGCTGGCAATTTTGAACACCATTGTACCCAGCATGGGTGGTGTCGCCGGTAACCAAACCCTAACGCTGGTTATTCGCGGTATGGCACTGGGTCATGTTAATGGCAGCAACGCCCGCTGGCTGGTAAGTAAAGAGCTGGCCATCGGCTTTCTGAATGGCGTGATATGGTCGGTGTTAATTGCGTCGGTAATCGGCTTATGGAAACAAGATCTTATGCTGGGTGTGGTTATCGCCTTCGCCATGATGGTGAACCTGATAGCAGCAGCCCTTTCTGGCGCTACCTTGCCCATGATCATGAAACGCCTGAAGATCGACCCAGCCCTCGCCGGCAGCGTAATTTTAACCACCATCACCGATGTAGTGGGTATCTTCGCTTTCCTTGGCACCGCAACCCTGCTGCTTACTTAAGCGCTAGCAGCCACCGCAAATCGGCTGCGCTGTTGCGCCGCTTCGGTTACCGGCGATGTTAGCCGGTAACCCACGCCCCTCACCGTTTCAACCATGGCCGCCACCTGTTTATCACAAGACAACTTCGCTCTAAGCCGATTAATATGAGAAACCACGGTATGTTCATAGCACTCCAATTGATGCCCCCACACGGCATTAAGTAACTGATTGCGGGTAAATACCTGATTTGGATGTGTCATGAAGTGGTTTAACAAAGCGAACTCCGTGGCTGTGAGTGCCAACGGCTCACCGCCTATAAAAGTAGCGTGACTTTTTATATTCAGCTGTAACAGGCCACATTGCAGTACGTCATTGTTCTGGTGGGAAGAAGGGCATTCGACAACGGAAGAAACAGATTTAGAGGAATGAGATACCGGCGTGGTTCGACGTAATTGTACTTTCACCCGGGCCTGAAAAGCCCTGTCGTGACACGGTAGCGTAATAACATCATCGGCACCTAGCTCCAGAGCCAATATATGGTCGGTTTCACTGGTTGCAGTAGTGACAGCAATCAAAGACATTTTCGGGTTTTGGCTTCGTAACTGCTGGCAAACATCGAAGCAGCATTGCCCCGGTATTTCTAAATCGATAATCGCGATTTGGTGATGTAAACACGCCGCCGACAAAGTTTCCACCGAGTCGAAGCTCTGACATTGCTGTCCAATCTGCTGTATATTGCGCCGAATATGTCGCAATTGCGCCTGATCATGCTGATATAACAGAATCATCTTCCCTCCGGCCTGTTACCTAATTGCTTAATTTTTTTTAAGTAATTAGACAGACCGGAAGGAAATGCAGTTTATTCCACCCGACTAATGATTATTTTCATAACCGGGTTCGCAAATCGATGAGAACCGTCCAGCACAGAGTCAGGCAGGCCATCATCTGCGGTAACCACGCCACTGTGCATCGTTACCGCGTCGAGTGCTTCCCGCCCTTCGCTGACGCCTTCGCCACCATCAGCAGGGCCTGGAATTGTGCCTGCCATTTCGGTGTTCTCCTCGGTGCCAGCATCATAAACTGCAGGTAAATATGTCTTCGTTTCTCCTACCGCCCAGTTGGTAAGGTCGACACCGGTGATCCCAGAAAACGCATCGTTAGTGTTTACCAGCATGCTCGCGACGCTAATGCTTGTCTCGCTTCCGGCTTCAAGAGAAAGTGTGAGCATCTCGCTTTCACCTGCACCTAGGGGCGCATCACCACTTGTTGCCCCCAGCGTGGAATCAGCATCTATAAGCAAAGTGTTGTCACCGCCCTCTGCCAGTGCTTCAAGCCCGTCAGAAGCGGCCTCGCCGGTGTGCCATAACATGCCGCCATCGCTGGCAATTACCGCGATGGGAGACAAGGGCTGATTGGCCGAAAGGTTGAACACGCTCACCTCAAAAGTACGCATCTCCGGTTCTTCTGGCACCTCAGTGACACTGTCATCGTTATCATCAGAACATGCAGCCAGCATGATCAATAATGCCGTAGCGGCACTCATTCTCAATAATCGAATAGTCATGCTTTCCCCCTCCTATTCAGAAACCACAACGGTCACTTTTGCGACAGGGTTTAACCAACGATGCACCGTGTTCTGAATGTCGCTGGTGCCACCGTCTATTTCTGCATCACCGATATTGCCAGGATGAATGTGTACCGTGTCATTGGTAATGCTCGCGGTGACACCGGTTCCGTTCATGCCAATCATGCTTTCAAGAGGCGGTGGAACCGGCATACCCGCTTCACCAGGTACCCCACTCCCACGAACCTCATCATTAGCTTCTGTTCCAGCGTCGTAAGCATTCAGGTAAACGCTGTAAGTACCCGGTGTTTCCGGAATGGTCCAGCTATCCAATCCCACGAAACCGTCATTTGTGGGCAGCAACATCGCCACCAGGCTTAGCTGGGTATTCATTTGTTCTGTCGATAACATGGTGGTTGTGGACATGGCTGGCATTAGCAGTCCACCTGCCGGATTGGTAGCCACATCAGCCGCTACCGAGGTTGCTACCATTTCTAAACCAGAAATATCGCCCCCCTCCGCCATGGCCTGAAGTTCGGTACTTGCCATTTCTCCGGTAACGAATAAATGACTCTCCATATCGTGTGCGGCAATTAAAATGGGCGTAAAGGCAATGCCACGGGTCAGGTTTTCAACGGTTATCTCTAGTTCTGCAGCTTGTGCAAAAGAGGCGGTGAACAATCCAGTAACGAGCAGGGTGTTTTGTAGTGAGGGGGCTTTCATTGCAATACTCTCCGTTTTCTTCAATGGTGAGATTGCATGATGGGGAAGAATTATCGCCGTATTCTCACAGAACCATCACAATATGGCGGCGTTCTGATCACGACACAGAAATAAAAAATCCGGCAGAAGCCGGATTTTTCATTTAATTACTTTTAGATTGGGTTTGCCTTTCTTAGGCGGTACCGGTGCATTTTCTGAATCACCGTCAGACACATCGGCAGACGGTGCTGTCAGCGTGTCGGTTTCGTCTTTACCGCTGGTTTCTGGCAATTGCATGTCTTCCTCTACCGCAAAAACGGTACCTGCACCGTTTTCTCTGGCATAAACAGCCAGTACGGCATAGCAAGGCAGATAAATCTGGCGAGGCTGACCGCCGAAGCGAGCCTGAAACGACAATGCATCGAGATCCATCGTGAAATTCACGCAGGCGGAAGGTGATACGTTCAGTACGATCTGTCCGTCTTTGACGAATTCCTGAGGTACCTCTACGCCCTGTAGTGTTGCATCAACAACAATGTAGGGCGTAAGGTCGTTATCAACAATCCATTCGTAAAAAGCACGTAACAGGTACGGCTGATTGGATGTCATTTTACTCATAATGGATTGTGAATTTCACGTTCCTGATCGGTCAGCGATGCTTTAAATGAACTGCGTGAGAAAATGCGGTTCATGTAAGCATTTACGTCTTTGCTACCGTTGCCAGTCAAAGTGATACCCAGCGCTGGTAAACGCCATAACAGCGGCGCCAGGTAGCAATCTACCAGGCTGAACTCTTCGCTCATGAAGAAGGGCATTTCAGCAAAGATAGGACCCAAAGACAGCAATGCTTCACGCAATTCGTTGCGCGCAGCTTCTACGTCGCCTTCGTTACGGAAGATACGACCTGCCAGTGAATACCAGTCTTGCTCGATACGGTGCATCATCAGACGGCTTTGACCACGGGATACTGGATAAACCGGCATTAACGGCGGATGCGGGAAACGCTCGTCTAGGTATTCCATGATGATGTGAGATTTGTATAGAACTAACTCTCTATCGACGAGGGTTGGTACCGTACCGTAGGGGTTCAGATCGATCAAATCTTCAGGCAGGTTAGTCGGATCAGTGTAGCTAATTTCAACACCTACACCTTTTTCCGCCAACACAATACGCACCTGGTGGCTGTATATGTCGATGGTATCTGAGAACAACGTCATAATTGAACGCTTATTCGCGGCTACGGCCATTCATTTTCCTCCGTCGAGAGATATTACCGTTTATGGTCAAAAACCAACCAAAAACAATTACTAAAAAAGGGGGCGGAATGCCCCCTTGCGTATTATACACAAATTAACTCAAATTAGTGCACTTCCTTCCAGTATTCTTTCTTCAGTAGATAAACAAAGATGAATAACACCACAATGAAGGCCAATACCCATTTTCCGATGCTTTCAGACTGCAAACGGAAGGGTTCGCCGCTGTAGGCGAGGAAGTTAACTAAATCGGCAATTGCTCGGTCGTACTCTTCTGGCGTTAATGCCCCATCGCCATCGGTTTTAATCCCCGCATACTGCTCTTTTTGCTCGCCATCGATCATGACTTCTTCATGCGCCAGGCGTGGTGTGCCTTGCAACGGTTGCAGCACATGGGGCATGCCTACGTCTTTAAATACCAGATTGTTTACACCGAAAGGACGGGACTCATCCACGTAGAAGCTACGCAAATAGGTGTAAATCCAATCGGAGCCGCGAACACGGTTTACCAGGGTTAAATCTGGTGGCGCAGCACCAAACCAAGTGGCCGCCGACTCTTCTGGCATAGAGCGGGTAATATAGTCGGTTACCTTCTCGCCGGTGAACTGTAGGTTTTCCTGGCCGATTTCGTCAGGAATGCCTAAATCCGTGAACGTTCGCTGATAGCGCTGATACTGCATCGAGTGACAGCCCAAACAGTAGTTCATGAAAATTTTGGCACCGCGCTGCATTGAAGCTTTATCGGTAAGATCGACTGGCGCTTTATCAAGATGTACATTTCCACCGGCAGCCATCGCCATTCCCGGTACGAGGAATGCCAGTAACAACATTATTTTTCTCATTTCGGGATCCTCGCAGGTACAGGTTTAGTGTTTTCGTTTTTACTGTATAAGAACAGTGCGACGAAGAAACCAAAGTACAGCACAGTCGCAACCTGAGAGGCGATGATCTTCCAGTTTTCCTGTGGTGTGCCGCCCAGGTAACCCAGGAATACAAACACAACAGCAAATACCAGCAGATTGACTTTGTGCAAACCGCAACGATAACGCCATGATTTCACCCGACCACGGTCTACCCATGGCAGTGCGAACAGTACGGCGATAGCACCGAACATGGCCAATACACCCATCAGTTTGTTAGGCACCGCTTTCAAGATGGCGTAGAAAGGCGTGAAGTACCAAACCGGGAAGATGTGTTCCGGGGTTTTCAGCGGATTCGCAATCTCAAAGTTTGGATGCTCCAGGAACTTACCGCCCATTTCCGGCGCGAAGAACATGATGTAACAGAACACAAACAGGAATACCGAGAAGGCCACAAGGTCTTTCAGCACGATGTGCGGGAAGAATGGCACTACGTCGTCAGCAATGTCGTACTTGCTGGTGTAGTATTCGTGAATTTGATATTTGGTTTTTTCACTTTCTGGCAGTGAGCCTTTTTTATGCTTAATGGCCACGCCGTCTGGGTTGTTAGAACCCACTTCGTGCAGCGCAATAATATGAAGGAATACCAGAATAACAATGACAAGCGGCAGTGCGATAACGTGCAAAGCAAAGAAGCGATTAAGGGTTGCACCTGAGATAACGTAGTCACCTTGAATCCAAATTACCAAATCAGGGCCGATAACCGGAATGGCACCGAACAAGGATACAATAACCTGTGCACCCCAGTATGACATCTGGCCCCAAGGCAGCACGTAGCCCATAAAGGCTTCAGCCATAAGCGCCAGGTAAATAAACATACCGAACACCCACAGTAATTCACGGGGTTTCTGGTAAGAACCATAAATCATGCCGCGGAACATGTGTGCATACACCACAATAAAGAACGCCGATGCGCCGGTACTGTGCATGTAGCGAATAATCCAACCGAAGTCGACTTCACGCATGATGTATTCAACAGAGAAGAACGCGCCTTCCGAGGTTGGGTTGAAGTTCATGGTTAGCCAAATGCCGGTAACAATCTGATTCACCAACACAATGGTGGCGAGGAAACCGAACACATACCAGAAGTTCATGTTTCGCGGAGCCGGATACTGAATGGCGTGCATATTCGCCACCCGCATCATCGGGATTCTTTGCTCTATCCAATTCAGAAATGCATTCATGATTATACTGCCTCCGCTTCGGAACCAATGATAACGGTGGTGTCGTTAACATACTGGTAAGGTGGCACTACCAGGTTCAGTGGTGCAGGCACCCCCTGAAACACGCGGCCGGCCATATCGAACTTGGAACCGTGACACGGGCAAAAGAAACCGTTAGGTACGCCTTCAACCGCTTCTTCGAATGCACCGTCTTTTTGATATTGCGGAGAACAACCCAGGTGAGTACAGATCCCCACCAAAATCAGATATTCGTCTTTCATAGAACGATAGCGGTTCTGGGCAAAAGCAGGTTGTTGTTCTGCTTCTGAATTGGGATCGCGAAGTTGATCTTCGTGTGTCGCCAGCTCTTCCAATACTTCAGGTGTTCGACGCACAATCCAGACCGGTTTGCTACGCCACATCACCCGGATTAGCTGACCCGGTTCGATAGCACTGATATCAACTTCAACATCAGCACCAGCCGCCTTGGCTTTCGCACTCGGATTCCAGGAAGTAACAAAAGGCACTGCCGCACCCGCAACGCCCACTGCGCCAACAACCGACGTAGCGACCGTTAAAAAACGGCGACGTGTATTGTCTTGCTGAGGTGCGTTGAGTGCAGAGTCTTTTGCATCTACTGATACGTTACTCATCCACAATTCTCCAGATTCGGATTCTCTCAGGCTTGTCGCATTATTTTTACAATATCATTACGAACAATACCTGACGGCCTGTCTTGATTTCATCTGCTGACGCGGGTTAGCGTCGAGTTTCACGATGCATTATTATAATTTCGACCGAAGATGATAAGTGAAAAGCCCTTATTCTTACAAGGTTTTATCTTTGATTAAAAAACGATAACCTGCGCTCAATCAAAGTCCTGAGAAAAAAACGGTCTTTTGCTTAATTTTTGCCGACGGTCAGTTTTTAACACAATGTTAAGCTAACATGCCGCTGTACAAAATACACGCAGAGCTCCCTTTTAATTTCAACACCCATTGTGTGGCTATTCTCATCTTGCGATTCGAGTTTCAGTATAGACTACTGCCGGGATAAGATTGTTTTTTGAAGGGAATTTAATACGGGGATGTTGAGAATAAAAAAAACCCGGTACATGACCGGGTTTTTTGCAACAGTAATAAACGAATTAACGCTTGGAGAACTGTGGCTTTTTACGTGCTTTATGCAGACCAACTTTCTTACGTTCAACGCGACGAGCGTCACGAGTAACGAAGCCAGCTTTACGCAGTGCAGGACGCAGTGCTTCATCATACTCCATCAGAGCACGAGTCAGACCGTGACGGATTGCACCAGCTTGACCGTTAGAACCACCACCTTTAACAGTGATGTATACGTCAAACTTTTCAGTCATTTCTACCAGCTCAAGTGGTTGACGAACAACCATACACTCAGTCTCACGACCGAAGTATGTGTCAAGAGCACGTTTGTTAACTACGATGCTGCCTGTACCTGGACGCAGGAACACACGAGCAGTAGAACTTTTGCGGCGGCCTGTGCCGTAATATTGAGTATCTGCCATGTCAAATGCTCCTTAGATGTCCAAAACTTGTGGTTGCTGAGCGGCATGCTTGTGCTCTGCACCAGCATAAACTTTCATTTTACGGAACATTTCACGGCCCAGAGGACCTTTTGGCAACATTCCTTTAACTGCTTTCTCGATAACCATTTCTGGCTTGTGAGCGATCAGTTTTTCAAAGTTTGTCTCTTTCAGACCACCTGGGTAACCAGTGTGCGCGTAGTACATTTTGCCCTTCGCTTTATTACCGGTTACAGTCACTTTCTCTGCATTGATAACAACGATGTAATCGCCAGTATCAACGTGAGGAGTGTACTCAGCTTTATGTTTACCACGCAGACGGCGTGCAATTTCAGTCGCAAGACGACCAAGAGTTTTGTCAGTGGCATCTACCACGTACCAGTCACGTTGTACCGTTTCTGGCTTAGCAACAAAAGTTTTCATTTCTAAAATCACCCGAAAAATTCTTCGTTACAGATTACCGGAACCCCCGGAAATCTAATTAAAATCAATGACCGGACCCCTTCGAGCCCATTGATTCTTCCACCTTCCCAAAGGTGGGTGTAACTGGGCAGGGCGCGAATTATACAGGTTTTGGGCAAAAAGCGAACCCCTGCAGGCAAATTAATAGGTTTTTTTCAGAAATATTGGATTTATCTAATTTGTGTTCTACATTTAGTTGAGGATGTTGCGCAAACGTTATTATGCAAAGAATACGAAGAATAAATGCGATGAAACGTAAAATGAGCCTTTCAGTCAGAATGTATCTCACCATGTTGCTGCTGTTTACAGGGCAATCCGCGTTGGCCGAAGAGTACCTTTATACCCAGGCCTTTTCAGACCCGGAATACGGGCGCTACCACATTGAAGTATTGCATGCGGCCATTCGGGTGACGGAAAACGATTATGGTGCCGTTACACTCACCCCCTTCCCTGTTCCCTTACCGCAAAACCGGGAAATACAAACCCTAAAGGCCGGTGAAAGCGACATTATGTGGTGCGTCGCCACCGATGAACTTGAATCGCAATTGCTGCCAGTGCGTTTTCCTTTACTGCAAGGCCTTGGCGGACACCGGGTATTTGTTATTCATGATAACCGCCAAAAAGATTTCCCTGCTCAGCTTAGCCTGGCAAGACTTAAAACCATGTCGTCGGTACAAGGGACATTTTGGCCTGATACCCAAATTCTAAAGCACAACGAATTTGCTGTGCAGGGCATATCCTGGAGTTCGTGGTTTTCGTCGATGTATCGCTTATTGGAAGAAGACATTGTTGACTACTTCCCCCGAAACGTTGTCGAAGTATTCCGCGACCTCTCCTACCACGAGAACCCAAAGCTAACCATTGAGCAGAATCATTTGCTGGTTTACCCCAGCTATGAGTACTTTTTTGTGAATCCGAACAAGCCAGAATTGCAGGAGCGATTACAGGAAGGTCTTAAGCGTTTGCTTTTAAGCGGCGAGTTAGTCGAAATATTTAATCGCTACCCTCATCACAAACAAGGTTGGGCAATGGCGCGGGATAAAAAGCGGCGCGTGCACCGGTTAGCGTCTAACGTACTTTCTTACCAGTTAAAGCATGCGAACTGGATTTCGCACCCCGAGGCGTTGATCAGCGAGATTGAGGGTTTGTCTGTAGCGAAACTTTAGCTTGCCCCCAGAATGCTTCGAGTTCTTCCAGGGAGTAATCGCCAATGCTGCCTTTATCGGCCTCGGCCAAAGCTGCGACCAATTCAAAACGTTGGCGAAATTTATTACTGGCGGCTGCCACGGCGTCATCGGGCGAAATGCCCGCATGGCGGGCTAAATTAACCAAAGCAAAAAAGGCATCGCCGATTTCATCATGCAAACGAGCTGGATTCACCGGCTCGCAATCCAGTTCTTGCTGGATTTCGTCAATTTCCTCTCTGACTTTATCCAGCACCGGTGGCATTTCGGGCCAGTCGAAGCCAACGCTGGCGCAAGCTTGTTGCAGCGAACAAGCATACTCAAGCGGAGATGTCGGCTCGCTGTCCAGCGCGGAAAAGAACGACGCCGAAGGACTAACGGGCTTTTCGTTTGACATCTACCACACCTTTTAGCTGCTGCAAACGGGCTATTACCTTGGCCAATACCTGATTGTCGGAGACTTCCACAGATATCGTAATCAGCGCTGTCTGACGGGACTTGTCACTTAAGCTGTTTACGCCTAACAACGCCACACTCTCGTTGGCCAATACCGTGGTGATATCACGCAGCAAACCGGTTCTGTCGCTACAGAAGATATCAATATCGGTTTCAAAGCCCACATTAAGATCGGACGACCAGCTCACTTCAATTTGTCGCTCAGGATGTTGCTCAAGCAAATGCTGCAACTGATCACAGTTTTCTTTGTGAACGCTCACGCCCCGACCAATAGTGATATACCCCATAATACGTTCGCCAGGTACCGGCTTACAGCAATTCGCCAACTGGCTCATGAGGTGACCAACACCTTCAATCACAATGGTATCTTGCTTACCCTTGGCACCGGCGTTACGACGGGTTTTCACCTTCGGACTGATTTCTTCCTCCTGCACAGGTGCAGGCGGTTCAAGCAGACTCTGAATGTGATTCACTACCGTCATCACACGAATGTCGCCCACACCGATAGCGGCAAAGAGATCATCAATATGATTCAGGTTGTACTTCTCACAGGCCTCAACAGGCACTTTCACCGGCAGATGCGCACGGGCAAGTTCGCGCTCCAGCATCTCTTTACCGGCCTGGAGGTTCTTCTCTTTATCCTGCTTTTTGAAAAACGAATGAATGGTGGCTCGGGCACGGGAAGAATGCACATAACCCAGGCCTGGGTGCATCCAGTCGCGACTTGGATTCGGCTCTTTGCCAGTATGGATCTCGACCTGGTCGCCGCTTTGCAATTGATACGTAAATGGCACGATGCGGCCATTTACTTTGGCACCAATACAACGGTGCCCTACGTTACTGTGAATGTAGTACGCGAAGTCCAGCGGCGTAGCACCTTGAGGTAAGTCCACCACATCGCCTTTTGGCGTGAATACATAAACGCGATCGTCGAAGACTTGGCTGCGCAGTTCTTCCACCAAATCACCGCTTTCCGCCACTTCTTCCTGCCACGCCAGAATGCGGCGTAACCAGTTGATACGCTCGTCGTACCCCGACGCTTTACCGGTGGAGCCTTCTTTGTACTTCCAGTGTGCCGCCACACCTAACTCTGCATCCTGGTGCATTTGTTGGGTGCGAATTTGAATTTCTACCGGCTTGCCGGCGGGCCCCACAATGACCGTATGAATAGACTGATAACCATTGGGTTTCGGCGTGGCGATGTAATCGTCGAATTCTTTCGGTATGTGCTTGTAGTTAGCATGCACCGTACCCAGCGCTGCGTAGCAGTCTTGAAGTCGCTCGGCGATAATGCGCACGGCGCGGATATCGAAAAGCTGCTCGAAGGTAAGATGCTTTTTCTGCATCTTCTTCCAGATGCTGTAGATATGCTTAGGACGGCCGTAAACCTCGGCTTTAATGTGCTCCCGGTCGACCAGATCCTGTAAATCGGTAACGATATTTTCGATGTAGCTGGCGCGCTCTTTACGCTTGCCGTCTAGCTGACTTGCAATATCTTTATAGGTTTTTGGATGCAAATAGCGAAAAGCGAGATCTTCCAGTTCCCATTTCAACTGACCAATACCTAAACGGTTCGCCAGCGGTGCATAAATGGTGGCGCATTCTTTGGCTACCAGCACCCGGGTTTCTTCGTCGGCTTTTTTCACTTGTTGCAGGGCGCAAATCCGCTCTGCCATTTTGATGACCACAGCACGAACATCTTCCACCATGGCCAGCAACATACGACGAATGCTGTCGATATGCTGTTCGTCGGGCATCGAAAGAGAAGATTCGCTGCGACGGCGACTGTGCAGCGTTTTAATGGCGTCCATACGGCGAACACCGTTGATGAGGTCACTGATCTCTTCGCCGAATTCGCTTAACACGTCGGCGTCGGAGAGGTGATGCATTTCGCAATAAGGATACACCAGCGCAGCCTGCAAGGTTGCGTCGTCCATATTCAGTTGATGGAGAATTTCCACCATTTCCTGACCCACCAGCAGGCGATCAGGCATGTGCGAAACTGCTTTCAGCTTTTCTTTGGTTGTGTCACTTAGCGACAGGCTGTCCAGCCAGGCTTCAAAGGACGGTCTGTCCGGCTCGTGTACTTTCCGTGTTGATACCATAACACATCAACTCGCTTTCACTTCTTATTGGTTATCCGTTAGTAACATCATGACTTCCAGATGCCGCGTATACGGGAACATTTCTATGAGCCCCACTTGCTCGATGGCGTATCCGGCAGACAGAAGGCACTGCACATCTCTTGTCAGCGTACTCGGATTGCAAGAAACATACAAAATTGATTTGATGCCAGATTGGCTTAACGCTTCGCAAACAGCATAAGCCCCCTCACGTGAAGGATCGATAAGCACTTTGTCGAATCCGGCTGCCAACGCAGTTTGTACGGCTTTTTCGTCAGACAGATCCAGATGTAGCCAATCTATATTGTTCACGCCCTGCTTTGACGCATTTTCTCTCGCCCGTTGCACCATTTCGGCCACGCCTTCCACGGCCTGCACCTGGGCGCCGCGCGTTGCTAGCGAAAGAGAAAAATTGCCCAGTCCGCTGAACCAGTCGGCAATGCGTTCTCCTACCTGCGGGTTCAACCACTGCATGGCCTGCGCCACCATTTTACGATTCACTTCACCGTTAACTTGAATGAAATCGTCATCAGACGGTGTCAGCACCAGTCCATCTTCAGTGTGACAGACTAAGGGTGCCACTTCATATAAACGTTGGTGTTGATCAGGGCCATCAATACTGACATTAATCTGGTTTTGCTTAGCAAACTCGGTCAGCGCATGTTTGAAGGCGGAATTAGCCGGTTTAACCATACGCACCGACACCGCGTTCACATTATCGCCACCAGTGAGGGTGACGTGACCAATGTGGCGACGACCAGGTAGTCCTGCGAATACACTTTTTAGCGGGGTTATCAGCGCAGACAAATCGTTTCTGAGCACCGGGCAATGGTCTACATTAACGATGTTTTTGCCCTGTTCCTGACGAAACCCCATGATAAATTTATCATCGTTGCGGGCGTCTACGGCCAGACGCGCTTTGCGTCGATAGCCACGGCGTTCGCCGGTAATCGCAGGCTGCCAGGGAATATCGGCCACGTTAAGCTGCTTCTGCCAATAACTGTCCATGGCTTGCTGCCGCAAATTAAGGGCCGCATCAGCATCGACATGTTGAAGCTGGCAGCCGCCACAGGTGTTGATGAGTGGACAAAACGGCTCACGACGTTCAGCGCTGGCTTGCAGCACCTTGCGCACGCGACCACGACTAAAGCGCTTCTGGCTCTGGGTTACTGCCACTTCTACGGTTTCGCCGGGAAGCGCGCCATCAACAAAGAGTACCGGACTTCCCTGTTTAGACGCGCTCTGCCCACAAAAGCCCTGTCCATTCATGTCCATAGACTCAATGGTTACGGTTTTTGCGCTGGGCTGCTTCTTCGGTTTTTTAGCCGGTTTATAAATACTGACCATGCTTAACCCTCTTTGCCCGCGGGTCGCAGGCATTCAAGGATCACCGTTGCGGTGGCGTAATGTTGTTCGTCAGAAATGGAAATGTGGCTGTGAGTCACGCCAAGTGCCTCGCAGCGCTGTGCGAAGGCATCTGAAAAAGAAAGTTTAGGAGCGCCAAGTTCATCGTTAGACACTTCAATATGATGCCAGCCGATACCACGGCCGATCCCCGTTCCTAACGCTTTAACAGCCGCTTCTTTCGCTGCAAACCGCTTGGCAAGATAACGCACCGGCTCACAGCTGCTTTCGAACAGCGTCATTTCCGTTGGCGTAAGCACGCGAGGTGCTAACCGCGACGATCGGGATAACGCTTCCTCAATACGGGCTATCTCAACGATATCGGTGCCCATTCCCACAATGGCCATGACTTACTTAGCACTCCCAGCGCGGGCTTCAATCATGAGTGCACGCATATCGGCAACGGCTTTGGCCAGACCATCAAACGCTGCGCGGGCAATAATGGCGTGCCCAATGTTCAGCTCAATCAGTTCAGGAATTGCCGCAATGGGCTTCACATTGTGATAGTGCAAGCCGTGACCCGCATTGACTTTCAAGCCCTTCTTCGCGGCGTAGGCTATGCCTTTTCGTAGCCTGTCGAGTTCCACTTCCTGTTCCCGTTCGTTTTTGGCTTCGGCATATTGGCCGGTGTGAATTTCGATGTACGGCGCACCACATTCTACCGCGGCATCAATTTGCTTTTCGTCGGCATCGATGAACAGTGACACCTCAATACCGGCATTGCCGAGTACATCGCAGGCATGTTTCACCGCATCAAAATTGCCAGCCACATCTAAGCCGCCTTCCGTGGTGAGTTCTTCACGCTTTTCAGGAACCAAACAGCAAAACGCGGGTTGCGTGTTAAGCGCAATGTCCAGCATCTCATCGGTCACGGCCATTTCAAGATTCAGGCGGGTATTAATAGTGCGGGCAAGAATTTCCACATCTCTGTCTTTAATGTGACGACGGTCTTCACGCAAGTGCACGGTAATACCATCGGCACCGGCACGCTCGGCGATGTCGGCTGCATGCACCGGGTCGGGGTAACTGGTGCCACGGGCGTTACGAAGCGTAGCGATATGATCGATATTAACGCCTAACAGGATGTCTTTCATGAATTATTGTGCCTCTGAACTGAAATAGCGTGATAGCCAGGAAGTGCGAAGATTGTAGCAAAAAACTCGCTAAGTGGTTGCTGAAAATCATTTCACAATGGTGTTTAACTGCGAAACAATTCCCGGCTTTTTAGCGGTTTGCCGCCAAGCAAGACATGGAGCGCCTGACGATTAATAAGTTTCGCAGCCCGGCGCGACACATCGTTCCATTCCCCATTGCCCAATGCCAGTAACGCTGCACCCGGTAAGCGGTATTTGTGATCACGTTGATGGCAGGTGACAAAGCCTTGTTCCGGCGAGTACAAATACCAGCCACTCTCTTCCACTGGCTCGCCGCTGATACCGTCTGAAAACCAGTCTGCCAACATGCCCATTTCTTCAAGTAAGGCGAACTCAAATTCGCGGAGGATTTTTTCAATATCGGGCTGTTCATCAATGGCATTGAGCGCATGCTGATATTGCAAGTACACGGTATCACTAGCGAGACCAGCGGGCATCACGCGGTTAAGAATTTCATTGAGGTACATGGCGCAAAACAGGCTGTTTCCGGAAAGCATGGGCACAGGGCCGTCGCCTTCGATGGTGCGTAGATTTTTTAAATCGGTTTTGCCTGAAAGCTGAACACGCACTTTGCGAAAGGGCTGGAGCAGGCTTTTGCGGTCGTTTTTGCTGCTACGTACGCCTTTCGCCACGGCGCTCACTTTACCTTGTGGTAAGGTAAAAAAATCCACAATATAAGAGGTTTCCCGATAGGGACGACGGTGAAGCACGTAAGCATCCAGCCATTCCGACTGCGACATACCGGTTAGCTCCGCTTGATCCGCACCACTTTCATGGTTTCAAATTCAATGCCGGCGACCTCTTCACTCTGCCGGTAATAGGTAAGGTTTACCCGCGCCCCTTTTAACGACTGATATTGCTGCTTACGACGGAAAATAAACGGCACGTCTACGCCTTCAATCATTAGAGTGTGTCGCACCCAATCACCCTCTTCCCGTTGAACATGGGAGATCACCCGCAGATTTTCGCTGTGGGTGAGGTCGCGATGTTTGTCGGTAAGGGCCTTGCCGTCAGTCACGGGGCGCGATCTCCTCAACCAATAGCTGCACAGATTCGCGCCCGCGGAACGTATTAATGTCTAACTGATACACCACTTCAGCACGCAGAATACCGGCGTTCGGCCAAACATTGGTGTCTACGCCAAAAGCGATGCCGTCGATTTCCTCGCCATTGTCTTTGCGGAACACCACTTTGAGGTGGTTCTTGTTCTCGCCTACCATGCGCTGATCAACAATATCCAGCACACCGTCGAACTTAGGCGCATCGAAACCCTGACCAAATGGCCCAGCCTGACGCAATGCGTGTGCAAGGGTGAGATCCATTTCATCAGCGGCCAGTTCGCCATCAGACAAAATTTGTTTTTCGCAGTCAATATTCTCAAGGTGTCGTAATACCACCGTTTGCAGCGCTTTTTCAAACGCAGGCAAGGCATCGGCGGGTAAACTGAGTCCTGCCGCCATGGCGTGGCCACCAAATTTATCAATCACACCGGGCCAGCCGGTATTCACTTCATCAAGAATATCGCGAATATGCAGACCAGGAATGGAACGGGCTGAACCTTTCAGTGTGGTTTCATCTTGCATGGCAAACACAATAACAGGCCGATGGTGCTTTTCTTTAAGCCGGCCAGCCACGATACCGATAACGCCCTGATGAAAATGAGGCTGATACATCACCAACGCTGGCGGCAAGGCGTCGCCTAACGAAATTGATTCCAGCGCGGCTTCCGCTTCTTCTTTCATTTCTGTTTCGATGGCGCGCCGCTGCAGGTTAAGTCTATCTAGCTCTGCCGCCATATGACGGGCCTGAATTGCGTCGTCACATAACAGACATTCTATACCCAGTGCCATGTCATCCAGCCGCCCTGCCGCATTTAAACGGGGGCCAATCACAAAGCCTAAATCTGTGGAAGTGAGGTAACCCAATGGTTTATTGCGGTTCGCCACTTCGAACAGGGCTTTTATGCCCGGACGACAATGCCCACTGCGAATGCGCTGCAAGCCTTGATACACCAATACGCGGTTGTTTTTATCTAGCGCCACTACATCGGCCACCGTGCCCACCGCCACGATATCCAGCAAGTTGGCTAGATTCGGCGCGGGTATTTCATTGAACATACCGGCTTTTTGCATTGCAGATCGCAAAGACAGCATAAGGTAAAACGCGACACCTACACCGGCCAGGTTCTTCGATGGGAAGTGACATCCAGGCTGGTTAGGATTCACAATGGCGTCAGCATCAGGCAGTGTATTTCCGGGGAGATGGTGATCGGTCACTATCACTTCAAGCCCTAAAGACTTCGCCTTTGTCACCCCAGCTAAGCAAGCAATGCCGTTATCTACCGTAAGCAGAATATCAGTGCCCTGCTGGTAAGCCACTTCCACAATTTGCTCACTGAGGCCGTAGCCAAAATCAAAGCGGTTCGGTACCAGATAATTCACCGATTGCAGGCCAAGCTGTTTTAGCGCCAGCATACACACGGCCGTAGAGGTAGCGCCATCGGCGTCGAAGTCACCAATAATGGTAACCCGCTTTTGTTGGCGAATGGCATTGATAAGGCAGTGCGTGGCATTGTCGATGCCTTTTAGCAGATTAAAGTGGGAAAGTTGTTTTAGGGCGTTGTCGAGCTCATCAACCGTTTCAACCGCCCGACCGCGATACACCCTGTCGAGCACAGGGTGTAACTCAGTACTTAAACGCGACGCCGAGCAAAGCTGGCGTCTAACGATGGGTAACGACATGACTTACTCTGAACGGGCAAACTGAGCAATAAGCTCTGCGGCAGGTTTATAGCCCGGTAACATGGTACCGTCATCAAAAATAATCGCTGGCGTGCCACGAATACCTAACTGGCGTCCAGCAACAAACTGCTCTGCCACTGTGTTATCACAATCGGCTTTAGGGAACGTAGGATTCGAAATCGATTTTGCGCGGTTCAACGCTTGCTGCGGATCGTCAGAGCACCAAATGGCAACCATATTGTCGTAATTTGGCGTATTTAGCCCCTGACGAGGCCATGCCAGGTAACGCACGGTGATACCGGCGTCGTTAAGCTCCTCGACTTCACGATGCAGTTTCTGGCAATACCCGCAGGAGTAATCGGTAAACACGGTCATCACGTGCTTTTCGTTTTCAGCTTTGAATTCGATGCCTTGATCAGCGAATGGCGCAATCACGTCCAGACGCACTTGACCCAGCGCCACTTCTGTCACGTCTTTCATGCCGGCATTCACATCGAACAGGTGACCAAACATGATGTAGTCACCTTTTTCAGTGACATAAAACACCTGATTAGCTGCGGTTACCTGTAATAAACCGTCGATTTGTGAATTGGCAATTGCATCGGGTTCAACACCCACCACGCCCGTTACGGTATCGTAAACGGCCTGCTCTGCTGTTTCATTCACTGGTGTGGCGGTTTGTGTTTCACCGGCTTGCTTGGTTTCGGCATCTGCCGAGCAACCACTTGATAATACAATACCAAGGGCGAGCATCACTGCGTGATGGCTAAATCTCATGAAAACTCCTTGCTGAACAGGCTACCTGGCCCATCTGAAACTGACTATTATGCTTAGTTAGCGCAATATTAGCATAAAGTTAAACGCCGGAAAGGCATCTGAAAGAATACCTACGACATTCACCGCATTACCCCCGAGGATGGTGGGTGTGAATTAAATTCTGTAATCGTTCGGTTGCCACATGGGTATAAATTTGGGTGGTGGATAAATCACTATGGCCTAACAACATTTGTACTACACGTAAATCGGCGCCGTGGTTTAGCAAGTGGGTGGCGAACGCATGGCGCAATGTATGTGGCGACAAATGCTGATCGATACCCGCCACCTGGGCATAGTGTTTTATCCGGTGCCAGAATGTTTGGCGGGTCATCTGCACGCCACGTAAACTAACAAAAAGCACATCGGTTTGATGTTTCAGCAGTTCCGGCCGGGCCGTTTTCATGTAGGTTTCAATCCAATCAATGGCATCTTCCCCTAATGGCACCAGTCTTTCTTTGTTGCCTTTACCGGTTACCCGCACCACGCCCTGCTGCAAACTTACCTGATCAAGACGAAGACCAATCAGTTCAGACACCCGCAAGCCAGTGGCATACAACACTTCCAACATGCACTTATCGCGGCACTCTACCGGCTCGGCTGGATTAGGCGCATTAAGCAGGTCGTCAACCTGTTGTTCGCTTAACGACGCTGGCAATTTTTTCGGTAATTTAGGGTTGGGGATCTGCGTTACCGGATTGTCGGTGCGCACGTGTTTACCAATCAGATAAATATAAAAAGCCCGCATGGCTGACATGGCACGCTGGGTACTGCGGGCAGATAACCCCATATCGCGGCGATGCAGCAAATACGACTGCACCGATTCCATCATCAACAGGCTAATATCATTAGTTTTTTCTTCTGACTGACAGTACAGCGCCAATTTAGTGAGATCGGTCCGGTAACTCTGTTGGGTATGTTCGCTGAGCCCTTTTTCCAACCAGAGCATTTCGATGAATTCACCGATAAGCTGCTGGTTTTCGTCACTCAGTACCGCCTTGGCCATAAGTTAGAACCCGCGCTTATCTTTAATCAGTTCGTAAGCGGCCTGGATATCCTGGGTTTTCGCTTTGGCGATATCTAACGCTTGTTGCGGCAACCCTTTGGACGCCAGTTTATCAGGATGGTGTTCCGCCATACGCTTGCGATACGCCCGCTTAATGGTTTTCTCGTCGTCTGACTCACTCACACCAATAATTTTGTAGGCGTCTTCCAGGCTTTGGGTATCGGAATAAGATTGTGCACGGTGGCCACCTTGCTGACCGCCGGCACCGCCCTGCCCACCACGTTGACGGAAACGAATTTCGGCCTCGTAAGCAGAAATCAGGAAGTCGAGTTCCTGGCGTTTGAAATTCAGAATCGACGCGACTTTCTCCAGCACTTTGTATTCGGGTGTTGAAAGCGTGCCGTCGGCAAAAGCGGCCTGGATAAGAATTTCCAGGAACACCTGCAATATGTCGCGGCGACCATGGCAGGATTCAACCAACCCTTTCAACGTGTCCGCCAAAGGAAAAGAGGATGACTTTCCTTCCCGGAATGCTTGCTGAGCTTCCCGGCGAGCATCACCCGCAAGCTTCATGTCATCCATAAGCAGCGTGGCAATTTTAATTTCACGCTCGGTCACGTGACCGTCTGATTTGGCCAAATGACCTAAAGACGAAAACAGCGCATGGAAAAATACCGCTTGTTGTTTTACCCCAGACTGGTCGGTGAAGAAACGGCCGAACCCGCCCAGTTGATTAAAATCCTGGCTGTAGGCTTTATCAAAAAAATGCCCCACGATGAGGCCAATGATGGCGCCGGGAATTTTCAGGAACATAAACCCGAACACAAAACCAAGGATTTTTCCCCAAAATGACATACTACCGCTCTCCTGAATTAATCCCGCAAAGTACCAGAACACTGTATAAGATTGGCTGGTAAGTTAATAGCCGCATTTGCCCCCGCGCAGAATAGGCCGCGCTAAGACAAGTAGATACTCTGGGTGCATTATTACCTTGATGAGCCATGATATATGGCGTCGAATTGCCATAATTAAACCAGCTAAGGAAGATATACGGTCAAACTCGCAGAAACTTTCATCTTTTTTGCTTCTGGCGGTTGGCTCAGCGCACAGAAGTGCTTAGAATTGGTCACTTTATGGCACTATGCCCGATTACGGACTTTGCCGAATTTCAGGACACCCTCACAATCCGTTGTGAAATAAGAAACAGGCCCTCCATCAACACATGAAAAAAACCTGTGCCTCTTTTCTGCTAGCGGCAATCAGCAGCTCCTCCGCGCTGGCGCAGCAATCGCAGTCAACCTCTCAGGATAGCCAAGAGCAACCCGCTTTTTGTCCGGTACCTGCTGTCACTTTTTCCAGCAGCAAACTCATGCCTGCCGGCCAGGTAAAAGTGGAAGCCAATCGAACAGAAATTATTGAGCGAGAGGTGGCGCTGTTTTCTGGCAACGTGGATATTATTTCCGACTCTGCCACCATTCGTGCAGACCAGGCGCAGATCAATAACAACGGGCAACAATTATTCGCCAAGGGCGATGTGGTGTATGAAGACAGTCAGGTACATGTGGCTTCAGACAGTGTCGATGTGGATTCCACCGATGAAAGCCTGACCATGTCGAACACCATTTACCACCTGAATAACTCCACTGGTCGTGGTGATGCCAGCACCATTGCATTAAACGCGCAAGACGGTTTGGTGTTAAAAGACGTGAGCTTCACCACCTGCCCAGAAGGCGGTGAAGAATGGATGATTAGAGCGTCTGAAATTAATATTCGTCGTGGCAGACCATGGGGCGAAGCCAAGCACACCCGGTTTTATTTAGGCAATGTGCCAGTATTTTACATGCCGTATTTCGCTTTCCCCATCAGTAACCAGCGTCAAACCGGTTTCCTGTTCCCGAAAATTTCTAACTCCAGCAACACTGGAGTAGATTACGAGCAACCGTTTTACTGGAATATGGCCCCAAATTACGATCTCACGTTGTCGCCACGGGTGATGTCAAAGCGCGGCGTGCAGTTGAAATCAGAATTTCGTCATATGTCAGCAGACAGCTACAGCCAGTTAAACCTGGAATACCTGCCCCAAGACAACGATATGGCCAGCAACCCTGATCGCTATTTCTATCGCATTTCTCATGAAGGTTTCTTCGCAGATAACTGGATGGCGTCGGTTAACGTTAATGGCATCAGCGACGACAACTACATTGTGGATTTAGGCAGTGACTTCTACAACCGGGCAGATACGCATCTGTTCCGTACCGGCAGTATTAATTACTTCTCCGATGAACTGCTGTTCTCTGTCCATGTGCGTGATTTCGAAATTATCGGCGACTACCCAACCACCTACCGGGCGTTACCAGAAGCCAAACTGAATTATGAGTTGTCACTGGCAAAGTACCTGGAATTAGAACTGGACTCTGAGCTGGCCTGGTTCGACAGTAAGTCAGCCACGGCGCCCACCGCCATGCGTTTTCACACGGCGCCTACCATTCGAGTACCGTTTCAACGCCAATGGGGTGAGTTCTCAGCAGAAGCCAGTGTACTAAACACTTACTACGAGCAAGATCATGTCGAAAATACTGAACTGGAAGAGACAGTAAACCGCACCTTAACTCAGGGTAAGCTATACGGCGCATTGTATTTTGAAAACGAAGACAGCTGGTTTGGCGATAATCATACGATGACGCTAGAACCTCGCGTGCAGTATCTTTACACCAGTTATGAAGATCAAAGCGGCATTGGTTTTTACGATACCACCTTATGGTTAACCGACGTGGAAGGCCTGTTCCGTGGGCAGGATTTCACCGGCCTCGACAGAATTAGCGATAACAACGAAGTGACCGTTGCATTAACCAGTCGTCTACTGGATGAAACCAACCGGGAACAATTTGTTCTCAGTGTGGGTCAGATATTCTATCTCGATGACAACCGGGTCACCTCTGCAATTCGTGAAGGCAACCGTTCTGCGCTGGCCGCCGAGTTTGACTGGCGAATGACTGACGACTGGTTCTTCCACACCGATTTTCAAATCGCTACGGAAACCGATAAAGTCGAACGTGCCAGCACAACATTTGAATATCGCGAGAGCAGCAACAAATTAATTCAGTTAACCCACCGCTATGTTAGGGAACTCTCAAGCGAAAGAATTGACCAAGTGGGACTGTCTGCTGCCTGGCCGTTGTCTGACAGATGGCAATTGGTTGGTCGAACTTACCGCGATCTTGATCGCAACCGCAGTGTGGAAAACTACGTTGGCTTTCAATATGAATCCTGTTGTTGGGCTATTCAAATTGTTGCCCAACGTCAGCTGAGTAACCGTTACGCTGTAGATGGTGCACAGTCAATTGATGAATTTGACTCCGGCATATCGCTGAATTTCATTTTCAAAGGAATGGGTTCCAGTGGTACCAGCAATAACATGTTGTCGAACGGATTATTTGGCTACCGACAGCCATATAGTTTAAATTAATGCGCCAGTTGACAGATATGTCTGCTGTTAGCAAAGAATAAACCGATAAAAAGAGTAATTATGAAGTTCATTATTCGCGCGATTTGTATCAGTGCCCTGTGCTCATTTATGAGTTTGGCTCAATCTGTTTCTTTAGATAAGGTGGCCGTAATCGTCGATCAGGGCGTGGTATTGGAAAGTGAAATCAAATCTCTGGTCAATGAAGTAAAGCGCAACGCTGAAGCACAGGGCCAGGCCCTGCCTTCCGACCGCGTGCTTCGTACCCAGGCTATCGAGCGTTTGATCACCAAGAGCTTGCAGATGCAAATGGCCGAGCGTATGGGTGTTCAGGTTAGCGACCCGCAACTGGAGCAAACCATTACAAACATCGCCCAGCAACAGGGCGCAACCATCGATGACCTGCGCAATGAATTAGAGCAACAAGGCATTGCTTACGACGATTACCGCGAAGACGTTCGTGAAGAACTGATTGTTGGTGAAGTAACCCGTGCCAACGTTCGCCGTCGTGTCTACGTGACGCCTCAGGAAATCAGTAACCTGGTTAAACTGATGGACCAACAAGGCGCAGAACAAGCCGAATATAACTTAGGCCACATTCTGATTGGCCTGCCATCAAGCCCCACAGATGAAGACGTAGCCAGCGCTCGGAGCCGTGCAGATAAAGTTATTGAATTACTGAATAACGGTTCCGACTTCACCAAAATCGCCATCACGTCATCTTCTGGTTCAAACGCACTGGAAGGGGGTGATATGGGTTGGATGAACGTTAACTCTATGCCTACCCTTTTTGCTGAAGCAGTTCAGGGTAAAGAAAAAGGCGAGTTGATTGGTCCTATTCGTAGTGGTGCGGGTTTTCACATCCTGAAAATTAAAGATACCCGTGGTATCGAGAAAATCACCATCGAAGAAGTGAACGCCCGTCACATTCTCATTAAACCTTCTATTATTTTAAGTGACGAGAAAGCCAAAGAAATGCTGGAGAAATTCCGTCAGCAAGTTATCGACGGTGACGCTGACTTTGCAGAACTGGCTAAAGAACATTCTGAAGATCCGGGTTCAGCGTTAAAAGGCGGTGAGCTTGGCTGGTCTGATCCGAACAACTATGTACCGGCTTTCCGTGAAGCCCTTGCTGGCTTAGAGCCTGGCGAGTACAGTGAACCTGTTCGTTCACAATTCGGTTGGCACTTAATGCAGCTTATTGATCGCCGTATTGACGATGCCACAGACAAACGTAAAGAAGACAAAGCTTATCAACTGCTGTTCAATCGTAAGTTTAAAGAAGAGTCTGAAGCCTGGTTGCGTGAAATGCGCGATACTGCTTACATTGAAGTTGTTGAATAATATAACGGCGAGATAAACGATGACGCCAATAAGAATAGCAGTTACGCCAGGTGAGCCAGCGGGCATTGGTCCTGACCTCATCATTCAGCTAGCACAGCAGCAATGGGATGCGCAGCTTGTGGTATTTTGCGACGGCACCATGCTGAAAGCCCGGGCAGACCTTCTAGGTCTGCCGCTGGAGCTGATTCCTTTCGATGCCGAGAACAACGCCATTCAGACGCCTGGTTCGCTGTACTTGCAGCAAATCGATACTGCAGTGAATGTGGTACCCGGCGAGCTAGACAGCGATAATGGGCACTATGTAGTAGAAACCCTGCGCCAGGCGTGTCACGCCAATATGGAGCAAGGCTTTGATGCGGTAGTAACAGGCCCCGTTCACAAAGGCATTATTAACAAAGCCGGTGTGTCTTTTAGCGGACATACCGAATACTTCGCTTACCAGTCAAACACCATTGATGTGGTGATGCTGTTATCGACTGAAGGCCTTAATGTAGCGCTAGCCACCACACATATTCCGCTTGAATATGTGTCTAAGGCGATAACAAAAGAGCGCCTGCACAAAGTGATTCATATCATTAACACCGATTTGAAACTGAAGTTTGGCATTACCAAACCGCGTATTTACGTATGCGGGCTAAATCCACACGCCGGTGAAGGCGGGCATTTGGGATCAGAAGAGCTGATCACCATTATCCCGGCTCTAGATGACTTACGTGAGGAAGGTTTAGATTTGGTAGGTCCGCTTCCCGCAGACACTATTTTTCAGCCTAAATATCTCGACGACGCCGACGTCGTGTTAGCGATGTACCACGATCAAGGACTGCCGGTACTTAAGTTTAAAGGATTTGGCGCCTCGGTGAATATCACCCTTGGCCTGCCATTCATCCGTACTTCTGTCGATCATGGTACTGCTTGCGACCTCGCGGGTACCGGAAAAGCAGATGCGGGCAGTTTCACAAAAGCAATGCATAAAGCTATTGAATTAGCGAACAGGCAGCAATGAGTAAAACACATTTAGGCCACACCGCGCGTAAGCGTTTTGGCCAGAACTTCCTGCATGACGACTATGTCATTGGCAATATCGTTAGTGCGATTAATCCCGTTGATGGTGAGAACCTGGTAGAAATCGGCCCCGGCCTTGGCGCCTTAACCGATCCAGTGTGTGAAGAGGTTTCGCGCCTTACCGTGGTGGAACTCGACCGCGACTTGGCAGAACGTCTGCGTCATCATCCTTTTCACGGCAGTAAACTGACCATTGTTGAGCAGGATGCCCTGAAACTCAATTTTGCCGATTTGTTACCGGCGATGCCAAACCCTGAAGGCAAATTACGGGTATTCGGCAACCTGCCTTACAACATTTCTACCCCTTTAATGTTCCACCTCTTTAGCTTTAGCGGCAAAGTGCAAGACATGCACTTTATGCTGCAAAAAGAAGTGGTGAACCGACTTGCCGCTGGGCCGGGCTCTAAGAGCTATGGGCGTTTGTCGGTAATGGCACAATATTACTGTGCGGTGATCCCCGTGCTGCATGTACCGCCTGGTGCATTTAAGCCGCCCCCGAAGGTCGATTCAGCCGTGGTACGTTTAGTGCCACATGCCACCCCGCCAGTCGCGGTGAAATCCGTTGCCTTACTGGAAAAGGTGTGTGCAGCAGCATTCAACCAACGCCGCAAAACTATTCGTAATAGTTTGAGTGACTGGGTGACTGAAGCTGAACTGGAATCACTGAGTTTATCGCCAACTGCTCGTGCTGAGACCTTGTCTCTGGCTGATTTTGCGGCAGTGGCAAATTTAGTAGCAGACCGGGACGGAGAAAGCTGAGATGTCGGCTTCTCCTGGTATTTTGGTTTCAGTTTCAGCGAAACACATCCCTGATCATCCGGCAAATGGCCCAGATAAATACGCATTTGCTTATCACATCACAATCCGCAATCAGAGTGACGAGCGGGTACAATTGCTCAGTCGCTACTGGTTAATCACCGATGGCAATGGTAAAAATACCGAAGTACAGGGTGAAGGCGTTGTGGGTAAACAACCGCTTATCGACCCAGCCAGTGAGTATCAATACACCAGCGGTGCACTTATTGATACTCCCGTAGGCAGCATGCAGGGCCACTACGAAATGGAAAATGAAGACGGTGAACGCTTTCGCGTGCCGATCAATATTTTCAGTCTAAGCGTACCTAACGCGATCAACTAAAAAACGGTGTCAAAATTTGGCACCGCTTCCAACGGATAAGGATGCCAGCATGTCAGACTCGCAGACGTTGATTGTGGGCGATATTCAAGGTTGCTACGGCGGCCTGATGGCGTTGCTTGAAAAAGCTCACTTCGATGAAAAGCGCGATAGATTAATTGCAGTAGGTGACTTAATTGCCCGCGGCGAAGACTCCTACGCGACGATCAAGTATCTGATGGACTTAGGCGACAGATTCAACACCGTGCTTGGCAATCACGACCTGCACTTTCTGGCGGTGTCTCAGGGCATTAAGTCTGCGAAAAAAAGTGACCGTCTCGGGCCTCTTCTGGCCAGTAAAAAACTAAAAGATATCATCGATTGGTATCGCCAGTTTCCGTTGGCGCTTGCCCTCGATGAGACCACCACAATCGTTCATGCCGGCCTTTACCCCAAGTGGTCGCCGGAAACCTTACTTTCACTGAGCAACGAAGTCAGTACCGTATTAAAAAGTGATAAGTGGCCTGCATTGTTAAAAGAGATGTATGGCAATTCTCCCACCGAATGGAAAGAAGGGTTAAAAGGCACGTCGCGACTGCGCTTTATCATTAATGCCTGTACGCGCATGCGGTTTTTACAAGAGAAAAACCACCTCGAATTTGCCTGCAAATGTCATCCTGAGGATGCTCCCTCGTCGGTGACTCCCTGGTTTGAAGTTGAGAATGCATCACTCGCTGCCAGCGAGCGTATTATTTTCGGCCATTGGGCAGCGCTTGAGGGCGTAACGGGGAACAATCAATTTGTTGCACTGGATACCGGGTACGTATGGGGTAACAGCCTGACTGCAATGAGAATTCCGTCGAACACACTCATCAATGTGACACCTTAAATACCTCTGTATTAAAACAAACAACGTAAAAAACTGATTCCTATAGGTCTTTAGTCTAATTTTTGTTTACAATTAAACTTACTAATCGGTTATTCGACTAAACAAGCGGAATGTTCGGCCGATAAGAATAATGCGCTATAGTTTTTAGCGCATAGCACCTCAGGTATCAGTCACCATGAACACAACTGATTACTTAAAACTATAAATAAAACTGTGTTTCAGGAGTTCATATGAAAATCACGGTAGCCAAGCGCATTATCGGCGGCTTCGCCACAATAAGCCTGCTATTAGTTATAATCAGTGCATCTTCTTTCATTAACCTCAATTCTGTGGGATCGGCGGTTGATGAAGTGAATAAGGTAGCGGTTCCCACCCTTACCAGCAGTAATGCATTAAAAGCCAGCTTCCTGAATATGGGCCGCGTTACCTTCGAGGCTTACATTGAAGAAAGCGTGGATGGCCTTGAAAGCAAGTACGATAACTTCACGAATAGTAAAGCCAATTTCAGTACAGAATTAAAAAAGCTGGAAACCGTACTGGCGGATGATTCTGCCATGCTTGCCAGCCTTAAGCAGGTAAACGGCGCCTACGAGCAATACATTCAAAATGTAGAAGCAATGTACACCAGTCACCGACAGTTTATGGAAATGCGTAATGCCATAAGCGATAAGATTGGTGACTTAGAAGACAATGCCGATGACGCCTCTACCTATCTACTGGACTTTTCCGAATCTGATGAAGTAGCACGTAGTGCTGCGCTACAAAAATCAGCTGAAATTGGTAGCGAATTAGAAAGCCGCCTGCTTGAACTCATTACCGTGGCTAACGAATATGCAAAAACACAAACTCTCGTTCGTGCCGACGTTATCGGTAATGAAGTAGAGCTTATTGTTACCAGTGTTCGTGAAATGATGAACCAAATTCAAGGTACCGCAGCAGGTGCAGATACCACGGGTACACTGGATGAGATTTCGACGCTGGTTGACGATGCCATTGACGCCATTACCGGTTCTGACGGTGTATTGGCTCTGCAACGCTCTCGTTTAGAATACCGTGATGCGGCTGAACAAGCCCTGTCTCGCTCTGATGCAAACAGTCAGGAAGGCATTAGCGCCCTTGAAAACCTGCTTACTCAAGCCGATAAGAAAGCTGCAGAAATTGACGAGCAGGTATCGTTTAAGGTGACCTCAGGCAACACCATCGTGATTGTTGTGGCGCTGGCTTCACTGGCTGCCGCCCTGGTCATCGGTTACTGGACGGTTATTGCAATCACCCGCCCGCTGAATAGCGTTAACGAGTTACTGAATGTTGCCTCTTCTGGCGACCTTACCCGCCGTCTTGATGACTCCGCTGAAGATGAATTCGGTCAACTGGCGAAAAACTGTAATAAGCTGATTGGCAACCTTAAAAGCTTGATCACTGGCATTAATACTCGTGCTGAACAGCTTGCCGCAGCCTCTGAGCAAACATCTACTGTTACGACCCAAACAACGCACTCGATACAAGATCAGAAGTCGCAGATTGCTCAGGTTGCAACAGCAACAACAGAAATGCACAGCACGTCTATTGTGGTAAGCCAGAGCGCCGAAGACACGCTTAACGAAATTCGTCATGCAGACAGCGAAGCGGAAAATGTACGTTCAATTTCTCTTGAGAACAAACGCACTATTGAAGTACTGGCCCGGGATGTTGAGCAAGCCGCCGAAGTCATTAATAAACTGCATCAAGACAGCGCCAGCATTGGCGGTATTCTCGATGTTATTCGCGGCGTTGCCGATCAAACAAACTTGCTGGCATTGAACGCGGCCATTGAAGCGGCCCGTGCTGGTGAGCAAGGTCGAGGCTTTGCGGTAGTTGCAGACGAGGTGCGCACTTTGGCATCTCGTACGCAGCAATCGACGCAAGAAATTAACGCTATGATCGAAGTGTTGCAAGCTGGTGCTGAAAAAGCGGTGGCGGTAATGAATCAGGGTAAAGAGCAAACTGCTATCTGTGTTGAGCAAACTGACAACGCCACACGAGCGCTGGATGTTATCTCTGACGCAGTACGCAAAGCTTACGATGTAAGTACGCAAATTGAACAGTCTGCCCGCGAGCAAAACACGGTTTCAGCAGAAATCAGTGAGAAGCTTGAAAGTATCGTAGGTATTGCTGAAGAAACCACTGCTGGCGCACAACAAACGTCTCAGTCGAGTTCGGAAGTGGCCCGCCTTGCTGAAGAACTGCAACAATCTATCCGTCAGTTTAAAGTTTAAAAATGTCTATCCGGCGCCACCTTTAACGGGGTGGCGCACGCATTCCCAGCTCAATTCCCGGGCAATTCTACAAACCTTTATTATACTCAAAGCATGCGCCTGACGAGATTACGTTTGCTTTGAATCATAAATCCAATACTTTGAGAATGCAGCTCATGCTGGGGATAATCCTGGCGTGTCTAGCCATTCTTACTGCGCAAACGCTGATCAGATATTATTGGATCCTTCCCACTTTTGAAGCCATGGCGGAAGATGGCGACAAGCAGGATCTTGAACGCGTTGCATCGCAAGTAAACCAGGAACTCGAATCGCTTCACAAACTGGTTTATGACAGCGCCGTATGGGATGCCATGCACGACGCGGCCTCGAATAACGATGCCCAGTGGTTTAGCACTAATTTTGTGATCTATGAGTCTTATCGGCGCATTGGCGTGAACGGATGGTATCTGTACAACACCGATGGCAACATCATAAGTGGTCGTAGCTACAATGAAAACGGCGACGTAATAGTGCCTGATGAGCTCGACACCCTGACAACTTTGCTAGGCCGGGACCTGGTGACTTTCCCGGCCAGCGAGAACAGCGTATTCACGCAAATCGACGACAGGCCCGCCGTAGTGGTGTACCACGAAGTGCTGCAGTCTGAGAACGAAGGGCAATCCGCAGGCACGCTGCTTATCTGGCGGTATATCAACCAATCGTTTGTCGACGCCCTCACCCCTGGCATTAGCAGCGACATCGCGTTTCATACCATTTTACAGATGCCCACCAGCGCCGATGCAGTGGCCATGCGATATGGCCAGCCTAACGTGACCCACACTCAACCCTTTTTTGGCCGGCTCTATATGTCGGTAAACAGTAAACAGAACGTTCCGCTGTTCGCGTTATCCATAGAGCCAAGACAGCGGCAATACAGCGACTCCTTATTCGACCCCAGCTTATTGGTGGGATTGGTGATTACCCTTTCAGTGATCACGCTTTTTTATATTTGGATTAACCACCAGTTGATCAGGCCCATCTCTCATATTCACGATAGTGTGAGTTATGCCATGCGTAACCGCGACTTCACTTGTCAGGAAGTGTATACCGGTCGCAATGAAGCATTTCGGTTGGGTCGTAAACTTAACGAGATGTTCGCCCTCATCGACCATCAGCGTACTGAAGTATTGATGCACAATAAACAGCTGGAAAAAATGAGTAATACCGATCCTCTCACCGGCTTGTCGAACCGGCGTCATTTGGACAAGTACTTTAAAAACCTACCCCTTCCTCTTCGCTCTGGTAAATTACCCATGGCGGTGCTTATTGCCGATGTCGACTTTTTCAAGCGGTATAACGATGTTTATGGCCATGCCGAAGGCGATAAGATACTGGTAAATGTGGCGACGGTACTGCGCAACAATACCCGGGCAAACTCTGATCTCGTGGTGCGGTATGGCGGAGAAGAGTTTCTGATTGTGTTGCAAGAAGCCTCTATACTTGCAGCCAGTAAAGTGGCGGAAACCTTATTGGGCGAAATTCGTCGCCTTGCTATCCCCCATGAAGGCAGAAACGATTCAAAGCAAATTCTCACCCTGTCGATTGGCGTTGCCTGTCAACGCAGTGGCGAACCCCTACACCCCGATTTCTTACTAAAGCGTGCCGATGATGCACTGTACAAAGCAAAATCATCGGGGCGGGATTGCTACATGCTGAGTGACCTATCTTTTTCAGCGCACATTCCTGAAAGCGTATCAGCGACGGAATAAAGCCGGTGGCCTATTAACAATTTGTACGGCAATGCAGGCCGCGATTAACACAATTCCGCCCCAACCCAGTAGCGAAAAGCGCTCGTTAAGAACAAGTACAGCCAGGATAGTGGCAACCACAGGTTCGAGCAGTGTGATCAGTGTTGCCGTGCTGGCATCCACCGATTTCAGCCCAAAACCAAATAGCAGATAGCCGACGAAGATAGGCAATATTGCCATGTACAAAGCCACCGAAACATTGTTAGCAGACGCAAATACGTTGTCACCGGTAAATAACAGTGATGGCAGTAGCAAACAGGCTGATACACCAAATTGACTTGCCATGGATACCCCAGATGATGCGCCGCGGGTAATAAGGGCTTTGCCCGCCCAAGAATAGGCGGCATATGTAAGGCCCGCAATAAGCCCTAATACAATTCCCCACTCTCGCTGCTCAGCGGTGGCAGCAAGCTCGGCACTTTCAGGTTTACCCATTGCCAACAGTAGGATACCTGTTGCCCCCAGAATAAAGCTGACAATCCATTTTGCCGTTATGGGCTTACGGTTTAATACCCACTCAAGTAAAACCGCAAAACAGGGCGCGCTGGCTATAGAAACCACGGTGCCAATTGCCACACCGGCCAAATGCATGGAGGAGTAAAATGCCAGCGGATAAATGGCAACACTCAGGCTCCCCAGCAAAACAATTTTGCTATGTTGGAAGAGTATGTGTCGTTGTTTCAGCAGTTGAGGCAGAGCTTTAAGACACATGAGCAAACCGCCTCCGCCGGTGGCGATGGCGCCTATGGCTAACGGGCTCACGTCGGGTGCAAAGCTGGCCGCCGTGCCCGTTGTGCCCCACATAAAACTGGCGATGATAATAGCGAAAAGCCCGAGTGCATGATTATGCTGATTAGTCACGATAATTCCTGAATCCCCTTTGGAGAATAAATATAGTATCGCCATAGAGAACCAACATCTTTGCTAATAAGACGCTTTCTCAGGTTAAAAAGACGCACTTACTGAGAATTTTTACGGAGCTACTTTCAGCTAAACAGCTTCGAGGGTGGTAAACCAAAATGGACTGAGAAGCGGCGACTGAACGCAGATAAGTCGTGGTAGCCAACCGTTTCCGCTACCCGTTGAACAGGCAAATCTGTGTGGATCAGCAGCGCCCTGGCTTTTTCCATACGCATGGCGGTTACATGATGTCCGGCGGAAACGCCCATTTGTTCCCGGAACAACTTTTTAAACTGAGTTGCGCTTAAACAGGCGATGCGAGCCAGCGTGCCAATATCCAACTCACTGCCAATATTGTCATCGATAAAACTGACCACAGCACTGATCCGTCGATCCCGGGTTTGCGCTACTCGTTGTGCCGCCAATAAACTGGTGAAGGTATCGAAGGTGAGCTTTTCTAATGACGAGTCTACCTGATATTCGAGTTGGGTCTCGATAAACTGTAAATAGCGATTAAGTGGCTGACTGATGGTAAATACCAGCCACGACGCTGCACAAAGATTTTCTGGCAGCGAAAACATGTCTGCCACCACAAAACGCGCTTCGGTTTCCGATGTGAAATGATGTAACTCACCGGCCTGGATCACCACACATTCTCCTGGCGCCACTTTGCCGCTGAATCCGGCCAGCTCAATGTTTATGACACCACGAAGCGGTAACACCAACTGATGGAAGTCGTGGGTGTGACCCACCTTTTGTTTGCTGTAAGAACGAATGGAGAGGGAATCTGACATAGGAAACAAAAACGGGTAGCCAATGCTACCCGTTAACTATTCTTACTCGAACAACTCTTTATGCAGATGCTGAACAATGGCAGAACTGTCTTCTTCACTCACCAGGAAAGACAGGTTATGCGGATTAGCACCGAAACAAATCATGCGCAGGTTGAAGTCGTCTACCGCACCAAGAATACGGCTCGCCACCCCTTTTGCAGTTTGCATGTTGTTACCCACAACAGTGATAAGATCGAAACCTTTCTCCACTTTCACATCACAGATGGTTTCCAGCTCGGCGATGGTTTCTTTGTTCAAACGCTGGGCCACAGAGTTCGCTGGATTATCCAGTGTAAACGAGACTGAAATTTCAGACGTGGTGACCAAATCAACACTGAGCTTGTGCTTGGCAATAATACCAAATACCTGTTGCAGGAAGCCTTGTGCGTACATCATTTTCGGTGTTTTCACGGTTACCATAACCTGCTCTTTACGGCGGGTAATCGCGCGGTGTGGTGGCTCATTGTCGCAGTCGCGCATGATCCAAGTACCGCCTTTTTCTGGCTCTTTGCTAGAACCCACAAACACTTTAATGTCTTTACGCAGTGCTGGTTCCATGGTGGCCGGGTGCAGTACTTTGGCACCAAACGTGGCCATTTCCGCGGCTTCTTCGAAGCTCAGCTCCGGTAATGGATAAGCCGCAGGTACAATGCGCGGGTCTGTGGTGTAAACACCCGTCACGTCAGTCCAGATTTCGCAGCTATCAGCATTCAATGCTTCAGCTAGCAATGCCGCCGTGAAGTCAGAACCACCGCGACCTAAAGTGGTGGTTTTCCCTTCTTCATTAGCCCCCACGAAACCTTGGGTAACCACGATGGCGTTGCTAATTTCAGGACGTAACAATTGTTCTGAAAGCTCGCCAATGGCGTCGATTTGGGGTGCAGCTTCACCAAACTCGCTGTCGGTACGCAGCACTTTACGTACGTCGAAGTTTAAGGTGTCTACCCCTTCTTCTGCCAATACCGCACTAAACAGCAGCGACGACATGCGTTCGCCCATAGACTGAAGTTGATCTTTCAGGTCGTCACGATGAAGAATTTCTTCATGATTTGCCAGACCACGTAACTCTTCAAACAAATCTTCCAGTTTGTCTGCTACGCTAGCCTTGTCTTTAATTTCGTTCAGCACGGCCATTTCAATATCAATGATCGCCTGACAAGTGTCCTTGATTTGCTCGCTGGTTAGCGGCGCATGCGCAATACTTACCAGGTGATTGGTCACACCGGCCTGTGCACTAACAACAACAATACGGGTTGCTTCATTACCCGCCACAATGCGAGCACAATTTTTCATAGCCTGATAGGTGGCTACACTGGTACCGCCAAACTTGGCGATATTAAGAGAATTCGACACGATTTTCTCCGAGCTTTAACCAACGACTGGTTGGTTTAGTAATTGATTTTGATTTGGTCGCCTACGCTGATGTTATTCGCAGCAAACCACCCTTGATTCATTTCCAGCGCAAATTCTACCGCTTTTGAAGATCCCACAGACGTTAAGTCATGTGGCTCCAGCGGTTTTATATCGGTAATTACGCCGTTCCCGTCGATAAATGCTACATCCAGAGGTACAAACGTATTTTTCATCCACATGCTGGCCATACGTGCCGGATTGAAGCGGAACAACATACCACAATCATCACACAGTGATTTGCGGAACATTAGTCCCTGCGCCCGTTGCTCAAACGTTTTGGCATATTCAACACCCAGGCTTTTACCACCAGCAACAATGGTTGCCTGTTCAAAGGTAACGGACTCGTCGGCAGCACTCTGACAAGCAGCCAGCGCCAGACAAGACACCAGCATCAGATTTCGCAGAACCATTAATGGTTTCATTCTGTCTTCCTTGTGAAAACGTGGGGTAGAAAAATACGCATAAAAAACCGGGCCCCTGAGGTGTCCGGCCTGCTAGTTTATACGGCATGTCAGGCAACATTCAATGTTGGAATGATCAATACGGTAAACTTACTCTTCGCCAGTGCCGAAAAGGCAACAGCGAAGGTTCTCGGGGTTGGCAATCAAAGCGTAATTTACTAGCGCGGAGCAATACGCAAAATGTTGGCTTCCTTGCCATCTGTGAGCACATAAATCGCCCCGTCGTGACCTATCGCCACATCGCGCAAACGTTGATTTATGGTAGCAAACGGGGCGGTTTGCTGAACAGGCGTAGCGGAAAGGTCTATCGCCAATAATTGCTGCGCTTTTAGCGTTGTAACCAGCAATTGCCCGTTAAGTTCCGGGAACATTTGACCACGATAAATCGCCATTGCAGAAGGGGCCACAGAAGGCGTCCAGTTTACCCGGGGCGACTGCATATTTGCGTAACGGGTAAATGGCGATATCTGTGCACCGGAGTAATCCGTGCCGAAAGTCGCCACCGGCCAACCATAGTTGTTGCCCGGTGTTAGTAGATTGATTTCGTCACCACCGTCGGGGCCATGCTCATGTTCATAAATAGCGCCACTTGCGGTATCTACAACCAAACCTTGCGGGTTACGGTGCCCGTAGGTAAAGACATAAGGGGCCTGCTGGGTAAACGGGTTACCTTCAGGTGCTGAACCGTCGGCATGAAAACGCAAGGTTTTACCTAACATACTGTTTAGCCGCTGGGCCTCTTCACGGTAATCAAAACCATCACCCGTTGTTACCAGCCAGGTGCCATCTGGCAATAATGCCAATCTACCACCATAGTGAACCGGCGTGTCTTTGTCTGGCGAAACGGTAAGAATAACAGAGATCTCGGAAAAGCTTTTGCCGTTAAACACGGCGGTGGCCACCGCCAGATGATTCGCCTCTTCGGTGCCTTGCGAGAACGTCAGCATCACTTTTCCGGATTCGTCAAAATCAGCAAACAGCGCCAAATCCAGTAATCCGCCCTGCCCGGCAACATACAGGTCTGGCAGCGCCAACGGTATGCGAACTAGGCTTTCTACGCCCCCCGTAATGACGACCTGGCCGTCACGTTCTGTCACTAACCAATTGTTGTCGGGCAGTTGCGTTAACGCCCATGGCTGATTAAGTGACCACACTGACATTTTCTTTGCTTGATAGGTGTGAGATTGTGCCGTCGATGCAAACGAAACCAGTACCCCCAAAAGCAATAATAAACGGTGAAATGCCCAGAATGTCATGATGTGTATTCAACTCCTTCTTGAGATCTACGCGCTGTCGTGAAAAGATGCCGACCAGAAAAGCAGCACTATGACGTGAAACACACAACGAATCAACGCATGCCTTTAGCTACCGCAACCTCATTTACCCGGGCATTCATTCCCGCCTGGCTGGTCACCTATATTCTTGCCAGTGTATCTCACACGCAGATGGTACTGCTGTCGTTGGCGGAGCTGGGCGTAAGCATCGATGTAGCAACGTTAGCATCGTCAACTTTGCATGACATTGTCGGCTTGCTGCCCATTTACGGAAGCTTGATTGCTGCGGCTTTGTTTGTTTCTCTTTCGGTAACTGGCTTTATCACCGCCCGGTTTTCTGCTCGCCGAGCCCTCGTTCCTGTTGCAACCGGTGTTGCCATGTTGGTGATGTTACTGCTAATGGAACAGCTTATTCAGTTTCATCTTATTGCTGGAACCCGCTCTGTTTTAGGCCTGGCTTTGCAGATAATAGCCGGCGTCTGCGGCGGCGCCCTCTTTTTGCGGATTTTTCGTCCCGCCCTTCACCGCTAACCTTGTTCGCAAAGTTATAGAATATAGCCGTATATTTAATAAAATTAATGGCATAAAGCTGATTCTGACACTAAATTTAAGCGTAACCCCGAACGCATTTAGTCTGGTGCTATTTCATGGAAGTGACTCAACGGATTATTCATAGTGTCGATACCGATATCGATGTCATCGAAAGCCTGCTCGCGCAGCCTGCCGACATCATTCTTGTTTTTGCCAGCCCGACCTTTTTCTCTCACCCGAGCTTTTTACATGCACTTTCTCAGCATCATGTTCCCGTGGTAGGCTGCAGCGCCAGTGGTGAGATTGTCGGTACCGATGCCCTTGAAGGTACCGCTGTCATTACCGTAATAGATCTTCAGGGAGCAGGAACAACGCGAGTTTTTCTAGACAACGTAGACAATAATCACTACCACGACTGCGGACAACGGGTAGGCACCGCGTTAAATAGCGAGTACCTTCGCGCCGTTATGTTGCTTACACGCGGAACAGAATTCCTGCCTACCGGACTGTTTAACGGCATCCATGAAGTACTGGGTGACGAAGTATTGGTGTGCGGTGGAATGGCCGGTGATTATGCCCGTTACACCCGAACTTTCGTGCTCACTCCTCACGGCATTAGTGATGATAAGGTGGTGGCTGTGGGTTTTTACGGGTCGCCGCTACGCGTTCAGCAAGCCATCATTCGAGGATGGCAACCTTTCGGCCCTATTCGCCAGGTTACCCGCAGCGATAACAATATTCTTTATGAACTCGACGGCAAACCGGCCTTGGATATTTATAAAACGTACCTTGGCGATTACGCGAGCCAGTTGCCCGTGTCCGGTCTGCTGTTTCCGCTGGAATTGATGAATTCCCATGAAGAAACCTCCGGTCTGCTGCGTGCGCTATACAGCATTGACGAATCGCAAGGTAGCCTTGTTCTTGGTGGTAAAATCAAACAAGGCGCCTATCTACGCCTGAATCATGCATCGACAAACGACTTGATCAGCAATGTTGAGGATGCAGCCGAATTATTTAATACGCGAATGGGTGAACAGGTGATACCTGGCTTTGCGCTTATTGTTAGCTGTGTAGCGAGAAAGGTGGTCATGGGCGATCAGGTGGAAGAGGAAGTGGAAGCATTCAGCAGTGCATTCGACAACCAGTTACCCATTTGCGGATTCTATTCCAACGGCGAATTTGCGCCGCTCACTCCCAACACCCCATGCAAACTGCACAATCAAACCATGATAGTCACGTTATTTGGAGTGACTACCGATGCATAGGCTTCTGTTCAGGCAACTAAAGAAAACCATGGGCTTCGGTACTGTTGAGGAAGCGCAGCTTTGGCTGGATGAGCTAGCCGGTTACGCAAAAGACGACACCTTACCTCCCGCTATTCTCACCTTGCTTAACGGCATGATCCCCTTTGTAAAACGGGTTGATACGAGTTACCAGCAACAGCAACGGGATGTGGAAATCCGCGACCGCAGTATCCGCCTGAGCTCGCAAGAACTTACCGAGGCATTAGCGCAAGCCCGGCAAGATGCCGTTACCCAACAACAAGCATTGAACGCCTTACAACACACGGCCAATACATTGCTCCGTGAGCTCGATAAGCCGCCCCTTAGCGAAGACAGCGGCGACCTCAGTGGTCTTGCTGAGCTCATGACGCAATTGAGCCGTGAGCGTCACCAAGCCTTACGTGAAGTTGAGATACAACGGCAAGCCATCGATCAACATGCCATCATTGCCGTGGTCGATAGTAACCGGGAAATTCTTTACGCCAACAGCAAGTTGTGTGAAATATCTAAGTTCAGCGAAGAAGAACTGATTGGCAATCGACTTGACCTACTTCGCAGCGGCTATCACCGCGAAGAAACCTACAGGTCCATTTGGGACACCGCCGACAGTGGCAAAGTGTGGCACGGCGAAATACATAACCATACTAAAAAGGGTGACGTATTTTGGGTGTCATCCACGGTAGTACCTGTGTGCGATACCGCAGATAAGCCGGTTCGATATGTGGTGATAATGACCGACATCACCCACCAGAAATTGCTGGAAACGCGCCTGTCAGACAGTCAGCGGTTCTATCAGAGCATAACGGATTCTATAGGTGAAGGTATTTTCTCGGTAGATCTCATTGGTCATACGCGCTTTCTAAATCCAGAAGCATCGCGGTTACTCGGATGGACACTAGAAGAACTACAAACCCGTCGTTTTCACGACACCATTCAGTTTCAGTCTCCACAGCGGGCGTTTATTCCTGTGCAGCAAAGCCCCTTGCTCAAAACCATTAGAAACGGCGAGATTTACTTCTCTGAAGAAACCTATTTTACCCACAAAGACGGACGCATATTTCCCGTATCGGTTACCGCGGTGCCTTTGGTTGACGAATACGATACACCAAGAGGCTACGTAGGCGTGTTTCGCAATATCAGTGAACGTAAAAACATTGAAGAAGCCATGCGGGATGCCTTTGCCCAGGCAGAACGGGCGAACAACGCCAAGGGTGAGTTTCTAGCGAACATGAGTCACGAGATAAGAACGCCTTTGAACGCCATTATTGGCCTTACCCACCTGGTGCTGAAAACGCCGCTAACGGTGCTACAGCGAGACTACCTTGAAAAAGCCACACACAGCGCCAACACCCTGCTCAGTATCATTTCTGACATACTCGATTATTCCAAAATTGAAGCGGGTAAAACGGATTTAGACATACAGCCATTTTGTTTTAATGATCTGCTGGAAAAAGTGGCGGTTATGTTTCAGGACAGAGCCCACAGTAAAGGATTGCTCTTACTGTTCGATATGCATGGCGACATGTCTGTGCCGTTGCTTGGCGACGAAAGTCGACTCATGCAAATATTCAACAACCTGGTAAGCAATGCGGTGAAATTTACCCACCATGGCGAAATTGTGGTGTCGGTAAAACTGGAAACCTTGCCCGGCAACCGTATCTTCACTGAACTGCGCGTCAGTGATACGGGCATTGGTTTAAGCGAAGACCAGTTACAACATCTGTTCGACCCATTTACCCAGGCCGACGCGTCGATATCGCGTAAATACGGCGGCACGGGACTCGGTATGAGTATAACCCGTCACCTGGTTGAACTGATGCACGGCAGTATCGCGGTAGACAGTGAAACCGACAAAGGCAGCACATTTGTGATCAAGCTGGAGCTACTACGCGCAGGTAATGCGAATATTGCCCCATTATCATCGCTGGGCGCGCACCAGTTTCTTACCATCTGTTGTTTAGATGACAAACTCGTTGCCGCGATGGATTATCTAGAAGGCACTTTAACAACCCTGGCAGTACCCCATGCCTTTTGCCATACCCATCAGGCAGACGCGCTGCCGGAACAAACCACCCACTTGTTAATTCTTGCAGACAACATTTCTGCACCAAGAATGGCAGCGTTATCTGATGCGTTTAAACAGCGCAGCCTTGATTATTCCCGATTACGTATTCTGACATCGGGTAATCAGCAAGATATGCGACAGCTGCTTGCTGCCCACGGACTTCATCAGGCTGTGGTGATGCAATTACCCTTCACTCAGAGTTCACTGTACAATTTTCTCAGCGAGCACACGGGTTCAGGCATGAATCAGTCGGGATATCGTTCATTGGAAGAAACCGCCATGATTGAGCACCGTTTGTCTGGAAAACGCATTCTTATTGTTGATGATGACGACATTAGCCAAACCGTGCTCACGCAACAGCTTTCTGCTTCTGGCATCAAACCTCACTCCGTAATACAAGGAGCAGACTGTATTTCGCTATGTAAGCATGAACATTTCGACGCCCTTATTATCAACAATAAACTGCCTGATTTACCCGGTTGGGAAGTTGCAGACAGCCTGATTCTGGGTAGCGGGCTTACTGTGCCCATTATCTGTATGTCTACCGAAGATCCTGCCCTGATCACAGATTTAGTGCATGATTCCGGTATGTGCGCCCTGTTATCGAAACCCATTAACTACGATGAGCTATTGACTGCGCTTGATGATTTTATCAGTTACCCATCGGTACTCCCGGAAGATTTCACCTTACCGTCGAAACATGATGATTTTGATTTGGCACTGCTGGCGTTCTGCCAAACTTATCAGCACTACGGCAGTCATTTGTCTGCACTCGTCAGCGCCTTTCATAATGATTTGCCCCATGAAGAACTCGATACGCTTAAACTGCATGCCGGTAATATTGGTGCCAACCGACTACTGACACAGTTTAGAAAACTGAGTGAGCTGACAGACAGTCAAGACAAACTGACCGGGGCAGCCGAGCTTGCACGAGAGTTAGACACAACCGTGAAAAAAGCGGTGGCCAGCCTAATGGTAATGTCGCCGGAGACGACGACCACGGCCCCCGAGCAACCGATTTCAGCAGAGCTAGGCACAATTATTCATCTGCTGGAAGATTACGACGCTAATGCAGGTGACGCGCTGCAGCAATTGTACAATAATTATCAACAGTCAGCGCATCGCTGGGTACTCAAGCAGGCCATACAGAAAGTATCTCAGTATGATTTTGAAGCAGCGGGCGATCTTCTACGGCCGCTGATGACGCAACCAGAAATGACGAGCTTACAGTGAAAGAATTTAGCGTGCTGGTAGTAGATGATGAACCAGCAAACATTGATATCCTCAAAGACATTCTGATCCAGCACTATCAGGTGAAAGTGGCACCGTCCGGTGAAATTGCACTGAAAATTGTGGGTAAAGCCGCCCCGGATCTCATCCTGCTGGACATCATGATGCCAGATCTTGATGGTCTGGAAGTGTGCCGGCAGCTCAAAGCCAACCCAAAAACGGCGGGGATTCCGGTCATTTTTGTCACCGCACTCGGACAAGGTGAAGACGAAGAACGAGGTTTTGAAGTGGGCGCCGTGGATTATATTGCCAAACCCATCGTACCCGCCTTGGTACTGGCAAGGGTGAAAACCCACATTGCTCTGGCGCACCAACAGCGACAGACCGAACGAGAAGTGGAAATGCGTACCCGGGAGCTGGCACAAAGCCAATTAAGTGCCATTAGCATGTTAGCAGCAGCAGGCCACTACAACGACAATGATACCGGCCTGCATATCTGGCGAATGGCAGCGTACGCACGTGAACTGGCGCAAGCCATTGGCTGGTCTGCCGAACGGGCCAAGCTACTGGAGTTTGCAGCGCCTATGCACGATACCGGAAAAATTGGTATCCCCGATGCCATTTTAAAAGCACCTCGCCGGCTTACCGAAGAAGAGATGGTGGTAATGCGAACCCACGCCCGCATTGGTTATGAGATCCTTAACAACAGTGATGCGGTATTATTCAAACTCGCCGCCGAAGTGGCACTGACACATCATGAGAAGTGGGACGGCTCGGGCTACCCTTCAGGTTTGAAAGGTGATGCCATTCCTGAGTCTGGCAGAATTGTGGCGATTGCCGATGTTTTCGATGCACTCACCATGGTGCGGCCTTATAAGAAAGCCTGGAGCGAAGAGGATGCGTTTGACTATATTCAGTCTCAGGCCGGTTCGCATTTCGACCCTGAATTAGTGGCCGCTTTCCTGGCGATTCGCAGTGAGATTCTGGCGATAAAACACAAAGCGGATGAAGTGTCGGATCAACACAACTCATCCGCCCTGACAATGCGGTTTGTGGATGACTGAAAATAGAGAATTTTTGAAATTTTAAAAGCAGCAATCGAGATATGCTTTATCTAGCACTTCTTGATAAAACTAGGTCGCTGATAACTAAAACGCGTAACTCAGAATATAAACAAAGAAATCAAAAATCATACTTAATTTCGATTTTTCTTATAAAAAAATCTAAACAAAGCGACAAAAACAAAAGTCAAACAGGAAAAAACAATTATTTCTTTTATAATTGTTTGGCTCGGTATCATCCAGTATGCTCCGTTCATTAGAGGCTTTTTCACGTCACCTAAACTAAAATACGCTAAAATTTGAAACAGCGTTAAAAAAAACAAACCTATTGTTATTATAAGCAATATTGTTTCTAATAATGTCAACTTTATTTTTTTCATCAATAGTTCCTTTCTTTAACAACCTTAATTATGTAACTAGTACAATATAAGAAATCTAGAGTATAACCTATTGAAATTCAGAGCACATATAGTCGCAGTTGTATAACTGTTACACGTTTGATATCGGTTAACTGTTGGAATGAGGTGAATCGGAGCAAACCTTACATATATTCGATAATAATTTACACAACTTGTTTTTTGCAAGTGGTTAACTTGCCTATATAACAACTTCATCTGGACCTGACGGAACACTACATTTTTGTATGAATTACGTAGCGTTCAAAATCGAAATACAAATTATTGTATTTCTAGACCTTGGTGGTTTTCAGAAAAATACAGTTCTGAACCGTTTTTTCCTCATCAAGACGTAACCCAAATTTCGGCAGGCTTTCTAGTACTTCTTCCCGGGTATACGGGCGATTCAGAATGCCGATACTTTGCCCATAGTCATTTACTTTTGTACTCAGGCTGTTCATGAAGCCATCGCCGGGATAAAGCAACACATTCATGTACAGGGTTCCGCCGGTTTTGAGTACCCGCACGATTTCGTGCATGGCTTCATCTATGCCACCGATGGTGTGATAGCCGTTAGGCAGGTTAGCGGTATCGAAGGTTTCATCGTCGAAAGTCATGTTGCGTAAGTCTTCAATGGCCAGCTCCGCGCCCTTCAGTTTTTTCTTAGCGCCGCCCATCAGGGCTTTGGAATAGTCCACACCCACCAGCGAGAAATCCTGTTCTTTCAATTTTTTACGGGCGTGTTTCATGCAAATTTGCGTGAAGGTACCGGTGCCAATGGCACACTCCAAATGCTTGCCTTTGAGATTTTCGGCGAAAAATTTAACCTGTGAGGAGAGCGTGTTGCGATAGGCAAAGGTGAGAATAAAAAAGCCACGGATGTCATATAGCATCGGTGTCAGATTGTAGCTGTTCTCGTTAATGATACTGTTGTCAGACATAGGCATGCCCCCTTTTATGTCGCTGAAAGCTTTATACGCCACTTTCAGCGGGCCTGGTTTTATTATTATATCAGGCATAAATAATACACTTTACAAAACTATACATGACTCTGAGAAAAACTATGGCTACCAAAGCTATACATAGGAATGAATTTCGAGAAACGTTAGCTCGTGCGTTAACAGTAAAGCGTTGTCGTTAGGCTAGTGAGGATAGACGGTGAATATGACACTGTAAATGAAAGTGATAAAAAAGGCCGGTGTAAAACCGGCCTCTTAACGTATTTTTAAATCTAGATGGCGAGCTCAGCGGAGATGGCTTCCTGCTGAGTCTTTTCAGACTCCACAAACCGTTTCCACTGTTGCGCCATGGCTTTGCTGCGCTGATGCTTCTCGGCTTCAGCCAACTGATTTAACGCTGCGGCATACTGCTTCTTGTTGTACAGCGCCATGCCTTTAATCAGGTAAACCAGACCAGGATTACGCAGCTGTCCTTTTTCGATGGCGTGGTCAGCCGACACAATGGCATCGTCCCAGCGCTCTGCGTTAAGCAGAATTTGCGCAAGCTGCGCATCCAGCTCACCGTCTTCCGACATTTCTGCCGCCGACTGCATTACCGGAATGGCTTTATCTTGTTCTTTTGCTAAGGTCCAGCTTTGGCCCAGGAAACGCATATTACGCAGGTTTCTTTCCAGCGTGCCGTCTTTCATGGCCTGTTCCATCAGCAGTGCACCTTTGTAAGGTACCTTGTGATAGTAATACAGTTGCGCCAGATTGAAGACATCGGCCGCCGATTCCACGTAGCCCATTTGGTAGGCAGATTCCATGATTGCGAGTTGCTTGCGCTCTTCGCCCAGTTCACCATACATACCGGCAAGCTGAATCCAGTATTTTGGCTCATCAAACAGTTTTACCAGTTTGATCAGCACGTTCTTTACTTTTTCAGGTTGCTTGAGCTCGTAATAAATCGCGCGCTGCAGGATTAACCAGTTCTCATCAGGGATCATGCCTTCTGCTTCGTGGTCTTTTATCGCTTGCGCAATAAACGGTTCCGCTTTGGCGTATTCCTTCGCCTGATAATAAGCCTGGGCTTTCAGTACCAGGTTTTTTACCGGCACCGGTCCCTCGTTCAACGCTTCCCAGCGCTCAAGATAATCGATACTGGCCTGGTAATTACCCTGCATCAGATTCAGCTGTGACAAACTGAACAGCGTGGTCATCTCGAATTTCTCCGGGATGGGTTGTTGCTCTACTACCTGGGCGAAGTTTTCCAACGCTTTGTCGTAATCTTCGTTGTTGTAGTAAATAAAGCCATAGAAGTTATACATCATGGCCTGTTCGTAGCTGTTCATTGAGCTATCTTTACCCTTAACTTCGTCAAGGATAGCAATAGCTTCGTCGATATTACCGGCGTCACCTGCTGCCTGTGCACGGGCAAGTTGCTCGTACACCTTGCCACGCAACGTAGGTACCCGACGGGTTTTCTTGTCGCTGGCTTTGGTTTCCTGTGCTAGTGCCTGGCCGCTGACCAATGCAGCCGGTACCACTGTCACCGCTATAATGGCCAGCGACAGTACACACGCAAATCGTTTGGATAAATGCTTACTCATAATACTTACCCGTCAATCTGGAAGGTAATACGGTTTTGCACGCCAGAGACTTCCGTGGCTTCACCGTTAACTACCCGCGGCTTATATTTGAACTTCATGGCAGCGTCCATAGCAGCCTGTTCAAAAATGCCGGATGGATTGGCTTCAACCACAATCGGATCGCGCACCGTACCCTGTTTGGTTACCGTAAATTCCACGATAACAAAACCTTCGATACCACGTTGCAGTGCACGGCGCGGATACACAGGCGCAACCTTAACGATTGGCAGGTATTCACCGTCACCCGAATCCAGCGCCAGACCACCATCAAGGGCAACGTCAGCCGCCATGTCGCCGCCAAAGTCCATTGAAGTACCATTGGCGTCAGGAGACGGTGAGTCCATTTGTGGTGAACTCATTTGCGGCGGTGGCTCTTTTGGCGGTGGTGGCTTCCGAGGTTTACGGTCTTTTTGTTCAACCGTTTCCTCTTTCTTCACCCGCACAAAGTCAAGCACACTGCCTTTTGGTGGCTCTGTCAGCGCACTGCCGCCCATCTTGATGAGTGATTGCATCAGGAAGAACAGGCCGAGCGTGATCGCCAGCGAAATGACAAATGCGATGATAAATCGTGGCATGGCTTAAGGCTCTTGTGCTGCGATTGAAACTTCGTAAACGCCTGCCGCACGGGAGGCATCCATCACCTTGATCAGGGTATCCGTAGTGGCTTTCTGATCTGCCTGAATCACTACCGTACCCTGCGGGTTCTCGGCATGCAGACGCTCGATGTTGGCCTGTACGGCACGGACATCTACACGACGCTTATTGATCCAGATTTCACCAGTATCAGAAATCGCGATAAGAATATTGGCGCGATCCTGTTTTACCGCAGTCGCCGCTTCAGGACGGTTAACATCGATACCGGCTTCTTTTACGAAAGACGCGGTTACAATGAAGAAGATAAGCATGATGAAAACAACGTCCAGCATGGGCGTCATATCAATTGTGGCTTCTTCTTCGTCAATCAGATTTTGAAAATGCTGCTTCATAATTTTGTTCCTGGCCTAAGGCCTAGCCTTTGCGGTCAATAATTAGTGCATCTTCCAGTTTCATGCGCTCGGTTTTCACCATACGGTTCAACCAGGTCGAGGCGAATACGCCTGACAGTGCGCCTACCATACCCGCCATTGTCGGGATAGTAGCTTTGGAGACACCTGATGCCATAGAGCGGGCGTTACCCGAGCCGGAAATGGCCATTACGTCAAAAACTTCAATCATACCGGTTACGGTTCCCATCAGACCCAGTAGCGGACAAAGTGCTACCAGCGACTGAATAATCGGGATACTGCCCCGTAACTGAATGGTTAACGCTGAAACCGTTTTTGCACGGACTTGTTCAGCGAACCAGGAGGAGCGGTCCTGACGGGCTTTCCAGTCAGCTACCGCTTGATTCTTGTAGTTTTTGTGCCAAATCAGCAGGTACATCGCACGCTCGAGGATCAGCAACCACATGATGAATATCAGCAGACCGATGACCAGCAGAACCTGGCCTCCAGTCTCTGTAAAATCGCGTATTGCTTCGAGGAATGCGATCATCGGCTTAGCCTCGCTCTGCGCGCTCAGCGATTACACCTGACGCCTGTTCCTGTAGTACGTAAACGATGTTCTTGCTACGGGTATTCAGCATGGCGTATAGCAGTGTCATAGGAATGGCCACGACCAGACCCAGTACCGTAGTTACCAGTGCGGTAGAAATACCACCTGCCATCAGTTTCGGGTCACCGGTACCGAACAGAGTGATTGCCTGGAAGGTGTTGATCATACCGGTTACCGTACCCAGAAGACCCATCAGCGGTGCAACAACAGAGATAATCTTAATGATGGTCAGGTTGCGACCCAGCTTAGGTACTTCACCCAGAATCGCTTCTGTCAGGTGCAGTTCCAGCGCCTCAACGTCTGCATCAGGGTGATCTTCACGTACTTTCAGTACGCGGCCCAGCGGGTTGTCTGTTTTGATTTCTTTGCGTTTCAGCTGCTTCTGCACTTTACCGTTGATGAGTGTCAGGCTAATCAGACGCTCCAGCGCCAGCAGCAGACCAATCGCACCTACGATAAGGATGATGTAACCAACTTCACCGCCCTGCTCTACACGTTCTTTCAGATCAGGTGCTTGAACCAGCAGGCCAAGAATAGAACCGCCGGTTGGGTCGATACCAAACTCAACCAGTTCACCGTTTGAGTTTTGCAGTGCTTGTGCAGAGTCGCCGTACCGGTCAGCAGGTTGACGTACCAGTTCAGCTACGGTGCCAGTGATACCGTTGAAGTCGAGGTATTTACCGTCGGCAACCAGGGCGAACGGACCTACCCGAACGATTTCTTTATTTACTTTCTCGCCACCCGCTTCAACCACAGAGGTTTCGAACTTGGTAACTTTGCCAGATTCAGTCATCTCGCGCTGCATTTCAAACCATACGCGCTCGATTTCTTCGATAGAAGCCAGCTTAGAGCTCTTACCCATGGCCTGCGCCATGTTGTCGAGGAACTCAGCACGGCCTGGGATTTGTGCAGAAACGACAGAGTTCTGGAATTTGCTCTTAGTGTCGCCAGCAACTTGTTGCAGCACACCGAACAGTTCTTTTAATGAACCTAAACGGGTATCCAGCGCCTGATTCAGGTCTGCCAGTTTGAATTCGTTTTCTTCGAACTGGGTTTCCAGGTTTTCAGACGTTTTCAGTGCGTTATCGCGTTGCTTGCGGGTATCAGCCAGGATTTGGTCCTGCTGTGCACGCTGTGCAACGAAATCCTGCTCGCGCTGTTTGTTTTGTTGAGACTGTGCAAACTGGCCTTGTTCCAGTTGCTTTAACAGTGCGTCTAAGTCCAGTGCGCGTTCGTTTTCCGCCATTGCACCGAAGCTTAATGTGGCAGCGGCAAGACCAGCTGCGACGAATTTAATCTGCTTTAACATGGTCAGTACCTCTTAGTCCGTGATTGCAACAGGCAGCATTAACAAATCTGGTGCCAGCTGTTTCTTCGCCATACGCAGACCTTTGGTGATCTGTGTGCGGTAGCTGCTGTCCAGTTCTTCCCACTGACGGGTTTGTTTGTTCCATACGCCTTGCTTGCTGGCGTCACGGGTTTGATAAATCAGTGCGGTACGGCCAAGGCGCAGGAACTCTACATCGCGCTCAGTGCCGTCGATTGAATGAATACCGCTGTACGCTTCCATAGTACGGCCGTAATCCATTTCTACCTGATAGGCTTCCATTACACGGCGGAATTTCTCAGAAGCAGAAACGTCAGCACGGTCCATCATGTCTTTTAAGTCAGCAATACGCTTAGCACGCTCTTCTTCCAGGAAAGGCACGTCCAGAGCAACGAACTGCTCAAGACCGTCAATCATGCGAATCATCAGCGGCGTGATTTGACGCTCGATAACGGAAACTTCGTCAATAGACGCGTTCAGATCCGCCATTTCCTGTTCTTGGTTGGCGATCTGCTTGCTCAGCTGATTGTTATAAACGTTTAGCCCTTCAATTTCTTTGTTCAGCGTTTTGAACGCTTGAAGTTTGCTATCGATTTGATCAGCGATGTTGTTGATTTTGTCCTGAGACTTAGCGGCACTTTCGTTGATCTTAGCGGCTTCATCTACAGCGGGTTTCAAGACGCTATCGTCTTGTGCCATGGCGAAGGTGGCCGTCATGGCGCTCGCCAGTAGCAAAGAGTTGAAAAGCTTCATACATTCAAACCTTACAGTTAAAGGATACGGCTTTCGCCGAGCTTAAATTTCTGGGCGTAGGATAGGAACTTTCTATGACAGTTTTATTACATGACTGTCATATTTCTATTGTCACAATTGAACAATGACGTGATAAAAAAAGAGCCGCTGATGCGGCTCTTGATGAGTTGATTAGAAGTCGTAGCGATACGCTAAACTAAATGACGTGCCGCGGGTTTCAGACCGCAGTAACGTGTCTTCAAACTCAATTTTCTTTTCCTGATCAAGCATATTCTGAACTTTCAATGTGACAGTGGTATTAAAATCTGGGTACCACTTGTACACCACATCGAGAGAATGGAACGGTTGTTCGAAGCTATCATCGAAGCCATCGATACCCGGGATCAGGATACGCGGACCAAACACGTTATAGACTAAAGATGCAGAGTGTTCACCGTTATCTGAGTCATAACCGAATTGCGTATTCACTACCCATTTCGAGTGACCGGTCATCGCCCGTGTCGGGTTGGTGATCGAGGTTGAAACACCGGTTTGCTCTTCGATGTTGGCTGGGTCCAGCTCAATCTCTGAGTCACTCAAAGTCAGGTTACCGGACACAAACAGGTTGTCCCAGATACCGTCGCCAATCACTTCAAGACCTTGCAGAAACTCTACTTCCATACCGTACATCTTGCCGGTTTCGGCATTGGCAATACGAATAAGCGGCGGACCATCCTGTGCAGGCGACTGAACCGATTCAATGGGTGAATCCATGTCTTTGTAGAACAGGCCCAGTGACAGGTTGTTACCGGCTTCACGGTACCATTCCCAGCGAACATCAAAGTTATTGATAGACGTGGTACGCAGACCGGGTGTACCACCTACCGGGTTTTCGGTCAGCGGGTCGATGTACGTAGAAGACGATACTTCACGCAGATCTGGACGAACTACCGTTTTACCGTAGCTGAAACGCAGCTGCATGTCTTCCTGCAGGAAGTAGGTTACCGCCAGTGACGGATAGAATGCGTCTTCCTGGAAAGCCAGTTGAGAACGGTCTGCTTCGTCAGTTAAGTCGAACTGGTTGGTACGTGGATCGAACGGGACAACCGCTTGACGGAAGTCTTCGTAACGCACACCACCACTGAATCGCCACAGGTTGTTCCAGAACAGGTCGGCTTCAAAGTAGTAAGCATCCACTTTCTGACCAGCGGCATAGTCATCACCGGCAACCGTGGTATCACGCAGCAGGTTTTGTGTGCTATAGCTGGCGCTATCCAGAACTTCATCGGTAAGGATGTCGTTAAAGTTGTAGCCTTCCAGAATAGACGTATCGGTAAACGCACGAGTACTGATGTCCAGACGACGGTTGTCTGCAACACGTGTCTTGCTCAGGAAGTTACCACCTGCTTTAAATTCCATTTCCCAGTTATCAATCATTAACGGGTAGTTTACGTTGTAGGCGAAGTTTTCTACGCGGTCATGCAACGTTTGGAATGAATAGCGACCAGCCGTAGTAGAGTTACTCAGGCTGCTTTCTGTTTCGCGATCGTAAATGCCATCTAAATTATCGTCTTCCAGCAGGAAGCGCGCTTCCATGTTACCAGGGGCATCACGGGAAGAACGGCCTTCAGAATATTTCCAGTCAAAACCAAGGAAACCTAACTCAGGGAACGTGTGTGTACCACGTAACTGGTTGGTGAACATTTTACGTTCTTCGTATTGCACTTCGTACTTACGAACACGCTGGTTATCCGATAACGTGATGTTGGCAGTGTTACCAATCATGTCGCGGATCTGGTCGCGGGTATCGCTCAACACGATAACGCTATAGTCCACACGATGCTGACGATTGTAATCGACACCTACGTTAAACAGGGTCGACCACTTCACCGATTTCTCAGTGGTGTTTACTTCGTCATAAAAGCGAATCATACGGATTTCTTCACCGTTACGCAGTGGCTGTTCGCCCACATACTCTTCGCTTACATCGGTAGAACGGTCGTAACCACTGGCCAGCAAGAAACCAAAACGCCAGTCGTCGTCATAATCAAAGCTGTTACCAATTGACAGGTTGGCTTTGTAATCCGGGTCTACGCTTTCCAAACGTGGATCGTAGTCACGATTCAAACCTTTGAATAAGGCAACAGACTCTTCCTGGCTAATGCCATCAAGGAACTGTTTGCTCTCCCACTGATCAACAATGGCTGCTGGCGCCGCACGGGTGCCGTCATCTTCACCAAACCAATCATCACCGCCACCATTGTACTGGTAAGCGTCGTCAAAGTTATTGGTGTTTGAACCTAACTGGCCCTGAACACTGAATACGTAATCTGAAGGAATGGTTTTCAGACGAATATCAACGTTACCACCACCGAAAGACGCTGGCATAGAAGGCGAGTAGGCTTTTTGTACCGACAAGCTTTCGATAATCGTAGATGGGAATAAATCCAGCGGAATAACGTTACGGGTTGGGTCTGGACTAGGCACCGCCAGGCCGTTCAGCTGGGTAGATGAATAACGTTCACCCAGGCCACGTACATAAATGAATTTACCGTCAACCAGTGTCAAACCCGTTACACGACGCAGTGCTGAAGCCGCATCGGAGTCACCGGTACGGGAGATTTGTTCCGCACCCATGATGTCAGCAACGAATGCCTGGTTTTTCCGTTCTTCCATTACTGCTGTTGCCGTACCTTTCAGACGGGTACCAGTGGCAACCACTTCTTCGATGACTTCCTCATCGTCAGCTTCCTGAGCAACTGCAGGCACGGTAGCCGCTGCGAATGTTGCCAGTATCGCCAGACTCAGTGGCTTGACAGGAAATCTGATTGCAGGCTTTTTCATTGTAAACCTCGTGGAAAAGCGTTCTTACACATCAACGTTTAAAAACGTTGCTTTTAATACTTAAAAAGCAAGCACGCTACTTTTGCTGCAACGTGCCTGCCTTGATGGAGGGATTAGGAGTGATTACTCCAGACCAACGGTCCAGCCAGCAGTCCAGTCGTCGTCTTCAGACACGGCACCAACAAAGTCCACGTTGTCGAAGAAAGTATCACCTGTCCAGTCTTTAGGCGCTACCGCATCAGTGATGCTGTAGATGCCGCTTACGACTTCTGCCTGAGTAGCGACTACTGCGTTGCCAGTCATAGTGTTCAGGAACCAGTCTTCCAGGTCAGTCGCACCATCGTCGAACTTGAAGTTCTCGTCGTTTTCACAGGCAATCACAGAGTTTGTGAAAGTGGTGGTGCCGTCAGTCAGGTTAGCCTGAGACTCAACAACGTTTTCGATTTCGAAACACTCACCCATGCCAGCAGGGCCAGTTACGATGAAGTTAGACAGTTGAGCGCCAGTACCTTCACGCAGGTAAACACCTTCTGAATCGTCGTCACCGTCAAAGGTATTACCAATGATAGTTACGTTAGACAGTGTTGGGTTAGACTGTGGCTCGTTCGCTGGGTCAGAACCGTCGTTGTCGGCTTCGATACCACGGTTAGCATCTGAACCATCTACCGCGTGGCGAACCAGTACGTACTGCATGCGACCTTGGAAACCATTATCCCAGTCGATGCTGTCATCTTGGTTGTCAGTCAGTACTACGTACTTCATGTCAACGTTACCGCCGAAGAATTCAACACCATCGTCTGAAGACTTGTGGATTTGTACGTAGCTGATATCAGTACCAGAGCCTACGCCACCCATAGTTAGACCTTGCAGTTCGTTATCAGGTGCAATCTCGAAACCTGAGTGCATGATGCGAACGTAGCGGATAGTACCTGAGTTATCAGCAGTGTCAGTACCGCCGAATACCGCACCTTCTTCTGCACCTTCGATTTGCAGTGAACATGCGCCAGTTTCAGGACACTGGTTAGATGGCGCGTTACCCAGCATTACCAGACCACCCCATTGACCCGGCTCACCGGCATCAGACGCTACGTCAGCTTGTGAAGTAAAGGTGATTGGGTTAGCAGCAGTACCTTGCGCATCAATTTGTGAACCACGGCTGATTACCAGGTAATCGTTACCGCTTGCACCGTACAGAGTGACACCTTCTTCAATAGTCAGTGTTGCGCTGTCAGTGTTGTCGCCACCGATAAATACTGCGCCAGACAGGGCATACATGTTGCCTTCAGTCAGGGTTACATCAGAAGTGATGCGGCCAGTTAACTGACAGGTAGTGGTGGTGCCGTCTACAGAATCAATTTCAGTGGTGCTTGCAGGACAACCGTCAACCGATTCAACAACGCCAGTAACTTCACCGCCGCCGAAACCGAATGCCCAGCCATCACGCCAGTCAGTTACGCCATCCAGCGCACCGACGTAGTCAGTCGCATCAAAGAAACCATCGATTTGCGATGCGTCAGCACCTGCACCTAACAGTGGGCTGCCTGAGGTTGGTGAACCGTCTGCATTCAGTGCAATCGCTTCAGAAACGGTGTTGCCAGTCATGGTGTTTAAGAACCAGTCTTCCAGGTCAACGGCGCCGTCATCGTTCTTGAAGTTTTCACCGTTACGGCAAGCCATAACAGAGTTTTGAATAGTGATAGTGCCGTCGGCCAGGTTAGCCTGAGACTCAGTCACGTTTTCAACTTCAAAACACTCGCCCATGCCTGCAGGACCCGTTACAACCATGTTGTAAATCTGTGCACCGGTACCTTCACGCAGGTAAACACCTTCAGAATCGTCGTCGCCGTCGAAGTTGTTACCGATGATGGTCAGGTTAGAAATCATTGGGTTGGACTGTGGCTCGTTAGCCGGATCTGAACCGTCGTTATCAGCTTCGATACCACGGTTTGCGTCAGTGTCGTCAGTCGCATGCTCAAGGAAAGCGTATTGGATTTTACCAGTAAAACCGTTATCCCAGTCTAAAGAGTCATCTTGTGCACCAGTAACCAGTACATATTTCAGTTGCGGGCTACCGCCGAAGAATTCGATACCGTCATCAGAAGACGCGTGTACTTGAATGTGGTCGATAGAGGTACCAGAACCTACGCCACCCATAGTCAGACCTTGCAGCTCATTATCTGGTGCAATTTCGAAACCTGAGTATTTGATTACCATGTAGCTGATAGAGCCAGAGCTTTCAGTGTCGTCTGTACCACCGAATACCGCACCTTCTTCAGCACCTTCGATTTGCAGAGAACATGCACCCGTATCAGGACATTGGTTAGAAGAAGCGTTACCCAGCATTACCAGACCACCCCACTGACCAGGCTGTGCGTCACCGCCAACCACGTCTTCGATTGAGGTCAGAATGATAGGTGCTGCTGCAGTACCGTTTGCTTCGATAGTTGAACCACGGCTAACCACCATGTAGTCGTTACCGCTACGACCGAAAATAGTCGTACCTTCTTCGATAACCAGGTTAACGCTGTCTGCGTTGTCGTTACCAAAGAATACTGCACCGTCCAGTGCCCATACGGTGTCGTTAGTCAGCGTGATGTTACCGCTGTCGTCAGCCATATCAGCAGTTAAGCGACCAGAAAGAACACGAACCGTTACGTCGCTACCGAACGCGGTAGAAACCTGAGAACTCAGGCCTGAACTTACTTCACCAGGCGCGGTATCTGTATCACCAGAATCGCCAGAACCTGAATCACTATCACCGTTACCGTAGTTATTTTCTACGCTATTATCGATGTTCCCTTCTGAAATGTTGATATCGCCGCCACAGCCAGCTAACACGAGTGCAGTTGCAATCGCAGAAGCCTGAAATAAGTGCTTAAGTTCCATTCGTATCTCCAAGTGCGAATATGATTATGGATTTAGAAAACGCAGGAACTTTACCGAAGGTAAATGACACATTTGTTACACTCTGGCGTTGTAACAAAACTTTCACAGGAAAAAATGAACTTTTAGTATCTAAATGGCGTGGTTCAGCACATTTAAATAATTAGTGCATGAAAAATAACAAGATTTTTGAACATGTTCTATCTATGCAAAAGTGAAACGTGGCTGTACAACCCGTGAATACTGGGAAATAGCCCGGTTTGACAGGCCCAACATTAAACTAAAGTATGAAGCTTTAATGACAGTCTGTGACTACAGCTTAACGGCTGAATCTTCTAAATATCGGCGTTGGCGAAGCAATAAATCTTCGCGAACCGGAAAGTAGCCGTCCTTACTCACCTGCTCTTGCCCCTGCTGGGAGAGAACATAGCGCAAAAATTCTCTTTCCAGGGTAGGTAGCGGTTTACCCGGAGCTTTGTTCACGACCAGATACAGAAAACGGGCATAGGGATAGGTTTCATTGCGCACAGTTTGCGTGGTTAACGGTACTAGCGACTGCACAGTGTCTCCGATAGCCAGAGCTTTAACGCCAGCGGTTTTGTAACCGTAGGCGGCGTATCCAATACCATCGTTGCTCGACGCAACAGACAACACCACCGAAGCAGAACCGGGCTGCTCGTTCACCGTGGCGCGAAAATCACCGTCGCAAAGCGCCATCACTTTAAACAACCCATAGGTACCGGAAACCGAGTTCCGACCAAAAATACGTATTGGCGACACGGTGGCGTTCTGATTTGATAAAAGCTGTGACCAGTCGGTAATGGCTTCCTGTGCACCGCAGAATCGGGTGGTTGAGAAAATACCGTCGACTTGCTCCAGGGTAAGACCCTCAATGGGATTCTTGCGTTCGACGAAAATCGCGATGGCATCCATGGCAACCCTGACCACCGTGGGCGGATAACCATGCTCACGAACAAAATCGCGAATTTCAGAGGGCTTCAACTCCCGACTCATGGGGCCGATGGTTGCGGTGCCTTCGGTAAGTGCGGGTGGTGCCGTAGAGGAGCCTGAAGCCTGGATCTGAAATTTGACCTGAGGATACATCTCCATGAATTCCTGCGACCACATCGCCATCAGGTTTGCCAGGGTGTCTGAGCCAACAGAGGTGATTTTACCGGCAACGCCGGGGCTTCGGGTGTATTCAGGCACAGATTCCTCTGCACAGACCTGCAGAGTATTCATACACAGCAAAGCACTGACTAACACCTGACACCAACGGCTCATGACTTCTCCGTAATCAACTCTTCATCCAGCAGGAACGAAAACTGACTGCCCTCTCCCACGGTACTGGTAATATCCAGTTGAGAATTATGATGGCTGAGCACATGTTTCACAATAGACAAGCCCAGACCGGAACCGCCGGTTTTTCTTGAACGGGCTTTGTCCACCCGGTAAAAGCGTTCAGTAAGCCGCGCCAGGTGGTTCTGTTCAATGCCGTCACCGTTATCAATCACGGCAAATAACGCATCGTGGCCTTCACGTCGCCAGTGAACATTTATTTCGCCGCCAGGCGGCGTATAGTGCACAGCGTTGAATACCAGATTCGAACAGGCACTGCGCAGTTCTGTTTCCACCCCAAATACCCAGAGCACGGGATCAATATGGAAAGTAATCTGATGCCCTTTGTCTGCATTTAATGTGGCGGCTTCTTTTTCGAGCTGCGCTAACATGGCGGGCATATTCACTTTATTTTCATAAATCCGTTCAGAACTCGCCTCAATGCGCGACAGCACCAACAGATCTTCAATCAAGCTCTGCATTCGCTGGGCTTGCGCCGACATCTCTTTCATCGCCTTCTGCACCATCGGGTTATCTTCATCTTCTGGCAGAATTTCCAGATAGCCCGATAACACGGTAAGCGGCGTACGTAGCTCATGAGACACATTCGCCACAAAGTCCTTACGCATTTCCTCCAACTGAGATACCCGGGTTACATCTCGGGCAATAAGCAGCAAGTGCTCCTCGCCATAAGGCATGATCCGGTATTCGAAGGTTTTGTTGGGGTTGGTAGGCGCAGGTACTTCAATAGGATGACTAAAATCGCCTTCATGAAAGTAGCTGATGAAGTCAGGATGACGAATGAGATTATCGATGCGGGTGCCTGCATCACCGGGCCATTTTAAACCCAGTTCCAGTCGGGCCAGCCGGTTACACCAAATAATACTGGCTTTGGAATCCACTACGACGGCAGCATCGGGTAATGCTTCAGAGCCTTCCCGGAAGCGCTTTACCAACTCACCCAGTTCTTTGCGTTTGTTGCGGTTTCGCCGCTGCAGGTAATAAATGCCTTCGTAAATATGTTCCCACACGCCACTCACGGTAGGCGGTGACATTTTACGACTGTGCCAGAGCCAGCGATTCAGCTTGAACAGCTGCCAGTAATTGACAATCAACAGGCCCACCGCCCCTAATGCAATCGCAAATAGCATGTCGTCGACATACAACCCCACCAGCGCGAAGACGAGCAAATACGCAATCAGGCGAATTGCACTTCGTAGCCATGAAAAGGGATAGTACATGAATCAGAAGGCCTTGATTTGAGTGGAAAAGGCTATTGTGACAATGATAGACGACGCGCGCAATGCGCGTCGACAAACATTATAATTTGGTAGAGAAACGATAGCCTGCGCCACGAACAGTTTGAATCATCGCGTCGTGGCCATGACGAGAAATCGCTTTTCGCAGACGACGAATGTGAACATCAACCGTACGATCTTCAACATAAACATTCGTGCCCCACACGTTATCCAGCAACAGTTCACGACTATAAACACGTTCAGGGTGGGTCATAAAGAAATGCAGAAGCTTAAACTCTGTTGGCCCCATATCCAGCGGGTCGTTGTTGGCCATTACCCGATGCGAAATCGGTTCTAGCTTAAGACCATTGAACTCGATGGGCTCTTCGTTAGAGGTAGGCGTTACCCGACGCATCACCGCTTTGATACGGGCGATTAGCTCTTTCGGTGAAAACGGCTTAGTGACATAGTCATCGGCCCCGGCGTCCAACCCACGGATTTTATCTTCTTCCTCTCCACGGGCGGTTAGCATGATCACCGGAATGTCACGGGTAAATTCGTGTTGCTTTAATCCTTTCGCTAACTGAACACCAGAACCACCCGGCAACATCCAGTCAAGCAATATCAAATCCGGATACGGCTCACAGATTTTTTGCTGTGCGACGTCGAAATCTTCGGCTTCAATCGTTTCATAGCCAGATTGCTCAAGCACAAACTTAAGCATTTCGCGGATCGGCGCTTCGTCTTCTACTATCAAAACAGTTCGAGACATTGATATTTTCCTGCTCATTACAAAACGCCGCTATTATTGATGTGGTCTGTGACAGTTTTATTAAAACGATTACATTTATGTGTCAAGGATATTACGACGAATTATGCTTAAGTGTAATGCCGGGTCGCTTGTTAATTCAGGCTTTTCCGCCTATTCTGTGTACCGGGAATAAACATTAAGGTTGGAGTTGGATGTCCAAGGTTAAGACAGGATTGTCACGTAAGCTGCTCACACGTGTATTGTCGGTTTATTTCATCCTGACGATCATCGTCACAATAGGCCAGATATTTACCGAATATCTGAGCACCAAGGACCACATCGAAAGCGAGCTTCGCACGCTGAAGAACACCTTTGCCGAAAGCCTGACCCGGGCCAACTGGGAGCTCAACAAAGTACAGGCGCGGATTATTTCTGAAGGGCTGACTAAGCTGCCCATCGTTGAGGGCGTGCAGGTTCGCGATGAAAATGGCGATCTCATTGCCGACGAAGGCCGCACCATCCCCAGTGACGGTCAAACGGTTCAGGCAGGGATAATGCGCGACCATCCGGGTGGTGTTTTCAGTTACAGTTTCCCTCTTATATTTGAATTTTCTGGCCGTCAGTCTTATGTCGGCGATGTTACCCTGTACTCCAGTTTCGACATTATTCTCAGTCGAATTGAAGTGGGAATTTTCTTCTTACTCGGAAACGCCTTCATCAAAACCGCGTTCCTGGTGTTTCTGTTCATGACCGCCTTCAAACACATGCTTTCTGAGCCATTGTCTGAACTTAGCAGCCAGATGACGACTTTCGACCCTGAGCACCCTGAAGAAGCTAAAATTACGGTTATTGATAATGATGACAACGAGTTACGTATGTTGCAGCACTCGTTTAATCAGGTCATTGATGATTTCATTGTGTCGCAGGCAAAGCTCACGAGCGCTCGTGAAGCACTGACCCAGGCCAACCGCAAACTCGACGACCAAAACCTCATTCTTGAACAGGAAGTGGCGAAGAAAACGGCGTCACTGTCACAAATCATGCTCGACCTCGAGCAGCAGAAAGACGAACTCATCGCCAATCAGCGGGAATTAAGACAAGAAAACGAAAACCGGCAGTATATCGAAGATGAGTTGCGCAAGCGTAATGCCGAATTGGCCAAAAACAACGAAATGCTGAACCTCATCAAGGATCAGTTGGTTGAATCGGAGCGTATGGCTTCGTTAGGTGGCCTGGTTGCCGGTATCGCCCACGATGTAAATACGCCGCTGGGCGTTGGCGTCACTGCCGCCAGTTATCTCAGTGAACGTATCGATGCCTTGCGCCTTGCCTACCATGACAAAACCTTGTCGAACAAAACCATGGCAACCTTTTTGGATGAAGCAGAACAATCAGCCAGTTTGCTAATGGGTAACCTCAACCGGGCGTCTGAGTTAGTGGCAAGCTTTAAACAGGTAGCGGTAGACCAAACCAGTGAAGCGCAGCGCACATTCAACTTAAACAGTTACTTACACGAAATCCTGCAGTCGCTGAAACCCACCTTTAAAAATACCCAGCACGAAGTGAGAATTCAGTGTCCTGGTGATTTGTATATCACCTGCGCACCGGGTGTCATTGCGCAAATCACCACCAACATGATGATCAATTCAATAATGCATGGTTTTGAAAATAAACCCGCCGGACACATTTCCCTGACCATCAGCCGCGACGATACCGATATCGTGATGGAATATCAGGATGACGGTAAAGGCATGGATAAAGCGTCGCTGGAACATCTGTTCGACGCCTTTTTCACTACTCGCCGCAATCAAGGCGGCAGCGGTTTAGGCACGCACATCGTTTATAACCTTGTGACTCAAACCCTGGACGGCACAATTCAGGCGTTCAGTGAACCCGACAAAGGCCTGCGCTACGTTATTCGCTTCCCTGATCGTCAGGACTGATCCGTTTTATTAACTTAGATGATCGTTGCAGCCGATGCCCCGCATTGGTACGCTTGCCGCCCTTTATAACAATAATCTGGATCAGGACATATTTTCTATGTGGTTCAAAAATCTTAAGGCTTACCAGCTTACCCAGCCGCTTTCTCTGGACGACGATGATCTCAGCCGTATGCTGATGGATAACGCTTTCCGTCCCTGTGGCAAACAAGACACGGCCACCATGGGTTTTGCGTCGCCGTTCGCACAAGCCGGTAAAGAAGGCGTGATGTTCCACAAAGTACAGGAACGTTACTGGATAACGCTGAAGAAACAGGAAAAAATTCTGCCATCTTCAGTGGTCAATGCCGAGCTGGCAGACAAGGTTGCGCACATCGAAGCCGAAACCGGCTCACCGGTAGGCAAAAAGCAGCAACAAGATCTGAAACAAGAAATTACTTTTCAACTGCTACCACAGGCATTTGTAAGAAACACCTTTACCCACGGTTTTATTTCCATTCCGGAAAAAATGGTGGTTATCGACGCCTCTGCCGATGGCAAAGCGGAAGCTTGGTTGGCTTGTGTGCGTAAGGCAATTGGCTCGCTGCCGGTAGTACCTCTGGCCCGTCATAGCCTGCAATCTGAGTTGACGCACTGGCTCACCGACGGCGCGCCAGACGGCATTGAGCTGCTGGAAGAGGCAGAACTGAAATCTACCGACGATCTAGAAAGTGTCATTCGTTGTAAAAACCAGCCGCTGGACAGCGAAGAAATTACCATGCACCTGGATAACGGCAAGCTGGTGCAAAAGGTCGGTTTTGCATGGCAGGAAGTATTAACTGCGACTATTTCGGAAGACGGTTCTTTCAAACGGGTGAAATTTACTGATCGCCTGAAAGAAGAAACCGAAGACGTACCGAAAGATCAGGTTGAAGCACGATTAGACGCCGAGTTTGCACTGATGTCGGCTGAACTTTGTCAGTTCCTTGATTTCATGCGCACCACTCTGAAACTGAACGACGACTAACATTAATCGTTAGCACGGAAGACAAAATTAAACGGGCCTGTTACGACTAACAGGCCCGTTTCTTTTGGCATCTTCAAGGTATTTTATGCCGACGCTTTCCCATGCCTTTTCTGGTAAAGCTTATCTAACCCAAGAACACATAACCCCGCGAATAGCCCCCATACCGGTGCACCAAGCTGCGCCACGGTGATGCCCGAGGCAGAACACAACAACGTCAGTAGTGCCGCTTTGCGATGATCATGATTTTCCATACTGCGAAGTAATGATGCCTGCAACGTTGCAAGCAGGGCTAACCCTGCTAGAAGATGCACTACCACTGGTGGCATTTGGCTGAACAGATACACCACCAGCGACGCAATAATACCGAAAATTAAATACCCGACGCCGGCCATGATCGCCGCTTTATAGCGCTTGTTTCTGTCGTCTCCTGCGTTCTCGCCCATGCAGATAGCCGCGGTAATTGCCGCCAAGTTAAAAGCAAAGCCACCGAAAGGAGCCGCAATCAAATTCACGATACTGACACCCGTAAGGATTTGTCTAACGTCGGGGTGGTAGTCATAGCTTTTTAAAATGGCAATGCCAGGCAGGTTCTGCGATAGCAACGTAATTATAAACAAGGGTATCGCCAGGCTAATGGTGGCAGAAACCGAGAACGTCGGTGTTACCCATTCAAGCTCTGGCCAACTCCATGCGAAATCCAGATTCGTGCCGGTGCTACCTAACCCCACCGCCATAGCCACAACAAGCAGTACCAGCATAAGATAACGAGGGAAAAAGAGTGAACCTAATAAATACAGTGCAATGAAACTGACTACCATGACTGGGTGAGCGGCGGCATCGGTAAAAACGCCTAAACAAATGGGCAACAGAATTCCAGCCAACATCGCGGACGAAACAGCAGGCGGAATGCGCTCTATCTGGCTAGTGAGTGCTTTACTCCGCGCCGCAATGAATGCCAATAAGGCTGCAGTGACAAACGCACCGATAATTTCTGCTAGCGAAAAGCCGCCTACTGCACCAATCAGAAATGCCGCGCCAGGTGTAGACCATGCGGTCACCACAGGTACTTTATACAACCAGGAAAAGCCGATACAGGTAATGCCCATGCCTAGCCCTAGTACGAGCAACCAGCTGACAATCATCGAAGGTGTGGCACCCGACGCTTTGGCAGCTTCAATAACCAGTACTACCGCACTACTGTAGCCCACCACCACGGCGGTTAAACCCGCAGCAATATGACTGAGCTGTGGAAGAGATTTCGATGACAAGGCGGGCCTCCAGTGTTAGCATTTGCCTATAGACCTGTGCGCTATAACGCACATTTGCGAACGAGTGTAACATTGTGCGTTATAACGCACAATACGCTTAACGTGACGGCGTGCAATATTTATCAGGATGCAAAACACAGATGAATGCTAACGAGGCAATTAACGCGCAAATATCCCAGACACTCAAAGCCCGTCGTAAAGAGCGCGGGTGGTCTTTGGACAAAACAGCACAGCAAACTGGGGTCTCCAAGGCCATGCTTGGACAAATAGAGCGTCAGGAGTCTAGCCCTACCATTGCCACACTGTGGAAAATTGCCACTGGTCTGCAATGCTCATTTTCCTCCTTCCTCATTCCCGGTGCAGCCGATCCCGCCACGAGCATGCCTTCTGAAAACGATGGATTTGCCGGTGACAACAATATGAAGGTGAAAACGCTCTTCCCCTATTCGCCTATTACCCGTTCAGAAATGTTTGAAATAACCCTGACAAATCACCACCAGCAATTATCAACACCACACCAAGCCGGCGTGCTTGAACATATTCATGTAATAGAAGGGAAACTTGAAATTTTACAGCAAGATGTGTGGCACCCTGTAAGCACCGGTGAGCAGTATTTATTAGCGGCCGATGGCGAACATGGCTATCGGGATTTAAGTGGAAAAACGCGCTTTATCGACATGATTTTTTACCCATAACCCCTGCACGGGAGCATCGGGGTTGACGGGAAAACAGGTACCTGCCAGCGTGCACAGATACCTGCCCGGAGTCGTTATGAAGAGAAGATCTGTTTAGCGTTGACCGCCATTTCTTTAAACTCATCGGTGGTGAATTCTTTGATGTCTTCAATTACACCACGCTGAATTGCCAGATTAAGCACTGCGTCTTTCTGGTCGTCCATTTTACCGGCCAGCGCCGCGCCTACACGAACGAAATCCACATAAGACAGTTTTTCAGGTAGCACAGATAAGTCTTTCCACTGTTCTGCAACCATCACAAAATCGTCGTCAAATTCCCACGCTCGCATGATGCTGCCACCAATTCGGCAAGACAGCTTATCAATCGCCACATTCAGGAATGTCGGGTTCGCGAAAACTTCTTCATGGCGCTCGGCTTCGGTAAGAATAGGTAGCACGCCAATATCATGAACCAGCGCTGCGAGCGTCATGGTATCTAAGCTCAGCTCACGGTTGCGGGTGCGGTTGACATAAGTTTGTAATGCCGCCATCGAATACGCGACCACTTTAACAGTGGCAGCCCATTCCTTTTTCAGGTGCTTGGCTACCACGTCGTTTTTAGAAACAAATAACTGCTCCATTGCCAACGCCGTAGAGATATTCTTTATTTGACGCAAACCAATGCGGGTAACGGCTTGGCCAATAGACGTCACTTTTACTGTGCGTCCCAGGTAGGCACTATTGGCAATTTTTATCATTCGCATGCTCAGCGAAGGGTCTTTACCAATAACATCACCCATGGCGTTCAAGTTCACATTCGGATCATCTGCTGCTTTACGCACTTTAAGTGCGATGGCAGGCAGCGTAGGCAGAACCAGCGTATCGTTGTTGATCTTTTCGACCAGAATAGTCAGAAGCGCGTTTTGTGTTGACATATACCTACCTTATATTGGTTTCCGTGCGCCAGACGCTGTGGGGCGTGCAGGCAGAGAGGTATGAGTATGATTGGCTATCCGTTGCAAGCAAACGAGACGGCAACTCTTTACTAGATAATTAAAAATATATCAGCAGAATGCTGATTCTGCATCCCGCAATCGCGCATTTTCTTGCCATGTGCGCATACTGCGGTGTTTTTGCTAATACCAATCATAGTCTAAGGTGTATTGCCAGATGCGGTTTTTTAAGCATAAAGCACAGGATTTCTGTTTTGGATCATCCTACCCTGCGTTCTTCTTCCATTGCCCTCGTCAATATGAGAAATCCCTGATACACTCAGCGTTTGCATACGTGGTGTTGCGCGTGTTCTTTAGCGTCGCGCAAATTAAATGGGAATTTGGTGTAACTCCAAAACTGTACCCGCAACTGTAATGACCCAGCAGGTCGAAGTCAGATACCAACCATAATGTAGTGACTCAATTTCGTGCGGGAAAACACGAATACAGTTTTACTCCACACTTCAGGCATTGCTGAACGAGTAACTGCTTTCATACGGCTATGGCTGCCGGTTATCCCGCTAAGTATAATTTTAGTATGACGGGCATCATGTCTACCCAAGCGGCATTGCATCTTCAAGATGTCACCTATTCAATCTACAAAAAGCGAATCCTTACGGATATTTCGCTGGACTTCGGTGCAGGCCTATTCCACGGTGTGCTTGGGCCGAACGGTGCGGGTAAAACCACGTTATTGAAAATCATCACCGGGCAACTTCAGGCTGCCGGCGAAATCTGTTGGCAAGGCCGCCCGTTATCAGATTATGCGCCCCAAGAGCTTGCTCGTCATGTTGCGGTTGTGAACCAAATAAACGATTCCGTGTTCAGTCTGACAGCGAAACAAGTTGTGACCATGGGGTTGTTGCCGCATAAAAATTTGTTGTCACGTTATACCCGTAACGACCGCACACAAGTATTGAAAGCGCTGGATGATGTAGGTCTGGCAGATAAAGCCGAGCAACACTTCAGTGTCCTTTCTGGCGGCGAACAACAGCGCTGTTTGATCGCCCGGGCATTGGTTCAGGGTGCGCCGCTACTGGTTCTCGATGAACCGGTGAACCACCTGGATGTGTACTATCAGCATCAAATTTTGCACTTGCTGCATTCACTTTGCCAGCAACAAGGCAAAACCGTGGTGGTGAGTTTGCACGACCTCAATCTGGCTGCTGCCTACTGCGATAATTTGGTGCTGATGAAAGATGGCTTGGTGGCCGCATCGGGGGCCTCAGCTGACGTGCTGGAATCCACCTTACTCAGCGACATTTTCAGAGTCCCTTGCACGGTGCATCACTCGGCAACACAAACACCGCGGATTGAATTTAACCCGCCCTTTGCTGAATTTCAAAAAGCGTCGATGCAGGTAAAACATGATAGCTAACATGAAAGCGAAATGGATTGTGTTGCTGCTATTAGCGATGAGTGCGCCCTTATTGTCGTTATTCTTTGGCGCGGCTTCGTTGTCGGCCGATACCATTTTTCAATGTGTATCAGGCAGTTGCGCCGACCCTATCGACAATACTATTTTCTGGGATATCCGCTTTCCCCGGGTCATGGTGGGCTTTCTGGTTGGCGCGGGTTTATCGGTGGCCGGCGCCACATTACAAAATGTCACCCGCAATGGCCTGGCCGATCCCTACTTATTTGGTGTTGTTGCCGGTGCAGGACTGGGCGCCAGTGTAGCAGCGCTGTTGTTGAATAGTCCTTTAGCCGCCAAATGGGGCTTGCCCACTGCGGCTTTTGGCATCGCCTTGCCCGTGTCTGCATTAATTGGGGCGATATTCGCGGTCATCCTGGTACAGTTACTTGCGCGCTCTACTTTTGGTGGCCGTATCGAACACATGTTACTGGCTGGCGTGGCGGTTTCGTTTATGCTTAGTGCGTTAAGTCAGTTTTTATTGTTTGTCGGCGACCCATTCGCGGCAAACCAGGTGGTGTTCTGGCTAATGGGCAGTCTTGCCCGGGTTGAAAGCCACTATGCCTGGGTTCTCTTCGCCGTAGTTGCTGGGTGTACAGGCGTACTTTATCTTTTTGGGCCGCGTGTTGACGCACTGCTTCTCGGCGACGACAGTGCCCGCACCCTTGGCGTCAATGTTGCCCACATGCGCATGCTATCTTTGCTTATTTGCGCCGGCCTCACCGCCGCTATTGTCTCTTACTGTGGTGGTATTGGATTTGTTGGCCTGATGATTCCTCATATTGTTCGCCGTTGGCTCGGTGTCACCAGCCGTACTTTATTCATCGGTTGTGCTCTTCTCGGTGGTTTTTTCATGGTGTGGGTGGACGTGTTTGCACGCACCGCACTGACTGGCCGGGAAATCCCGGTCGGTATTATTACATCTGCTATCGGCAGTCTTTTCTTCCTACTTGTAATGCGCCAGCGCCAGGCGTGAGGTAAGTAAACATGTCCATTTATAACAATCAGTTCTGGTCGATTGAGGCTGCAGATAAAACAGCATTGCCTTTCGTTCAGGCAGAAATCGACAACAAAGCTAAGCCGCCTGGTTCACTGGGTTTGCTAGAACCGCTGGCCAGACAGTTGGCGCTTTGTCAGTGGCAAGGTGAGATACGACCGGTATACCTCACCAAGCCCACCATACTGGTATTTGCAGCTGATCACGGCATTGCCACCCACAATATTAGCATTGCGCCCCAGGCGGTGACTCACCAAATGGTATTAAGCTTTATCAATGGTGGCGCAGCGATAAATAGTTTCTGTGCATCCGCTGGACTCACGCTTCAGGTGATCGACTGCGGCATACTCGAAGCTATTTCTGGCAGTCATGATAATTTCATCAACAGCCGTATTGCCGCTGGTACGCAAGACATGTCTGAACAGGCGGCAATGACGGCAACGGAAGCTGAGCTGTCACTGTTACAGGGGGCGGAAGTGGCAAAAGCGGCCATTGAAGCAGGCGCGAATATTTTAGGTTTTGGCGAGATGGGCATTGGCAACACCAGTGCTGCTGCCGCGTTGTCCTGTTTACTTACCGGAATACCGTTAGATGAACTGGTTGGTGCGGGTACCGGAATATCAGAACATCAATACATCAGAAAACACGCTTTACTGCAGCAAACCATCAACCGCGTAACGCAAAACGTTGATGAGAGCCCGATAAACGCCGAACTCGCCGTGCAAGAAGCGGGTGGTTTTGAAATTGCCCAAATCGCAGGCGCCATGCTGGCCACAGCGCAAGCAAAAAAAATCATTCTGGTCGATGGTTTTATCGTGACCAGTGCCGCTCTTCTAGCATTGCAAATTGCACCTGAAATCAGAGATTACATGGTATTCAGTCATTGTTCTGGCGAAAAAGGGCATCGCCGGGTGTTGGAATACCTGGAAGCAACGCCATTGCTAGATATGGGACTACGGTTAGGGGAAGGCACCGGTGCCGCACTTGCCATGCCTTTACTTAAAGCCGCAGCCGCCTTTTACAATGACATGGCCACTTTCGACAGCGCTGGTGTAACCTTGTAATGACAAACGTCCTCTCTGGTGTTCGCCAGCATGTCCATGCCCTATTGTTAGCGCTAAGCTTTTTTACCCGTATTCCGGTGGGCCATCGCGTTACTTACAGTAATAATGCCATGCACCATGCGGGTAAGTACTTTGCTTTGGTGGGCTGGGTCTTGGCTGGCATTCTCAGTGTATGGATTTGGCTGCTTTCATCCTTTTTACCGGCTAGCGTGCTAATTTTCCTGGTTGTGTTGAGCAGCGTATTGCTGACCGGCGCCTTTCATGAAGATGGTCTGGCAGACACGGCCGATGCATTTGGTGGCGGTCAGAATAAAGAGCACAAGCTTGTCATTATGAAAGACAGTCGACTAGGCACCTACGGTGTATGTGCACTTGTGGGAGCTTTGTTTGGTAAGTGGGTGCTGCTGACGTCGCTGGTTGAGCAGCAATCTCTTGTGTTGTCATTATTTGTGGCTTACCCCCTTTCCCGCGCCTTTGCACTGAGTCACGTACAGGATTTACCTTACGCCACTGAAAGCAGCAGCGGTAAAATTGCCAAAAGCATGCCCTTTGCCACGCCCTATTCCGTTTCCGCAATGGCATTTCTGTTCATCACTGGCGGCCTCGCGCTGCTTTTACTTCCATTTGGCACAGCAGTGCTTATTCTAGTGACCTGCATACTCTTGCGCCATTTCCTTAAATACAAGATGCAAAAACATGTTGAAGGCTTTACCGGCGATACCCTTGGCGCAGCGCAACAAATTCAGGAACTGACCATTTACCTGATGCTGTTGATAGGCGGTGTGTCGTGATGCATCTGATTATCGGCGGCGCCCGCTCAGGAAAATCCCGTTTTGCACAGCAACAGGCTGTGCAGGCAGAGTCAGTAACGGCCAACCCCGTACACTACATTGCTACGGCCACCCCGTTCGACCACGAAATGCGAGAACGCATCGCGCAGCATCAACATGATCGCCCGGCGCACTGGCATACCTGGGAAGCGCCACTTTTACTGGCTGAGCAACTCTGCGACCTTCCAGACAATGACATTGTGCTGATTGACTGCCTGACATTATGGCTGAATAACCATTTATACGAAGCGTCAGCGCAAGACTTTTCAGCCTTATTCGATGCGCTTATTCGCAGCATGCAGCAGCGCCAGGGAGTGACGTATGTGGTTGCCAACGAAGTGGGATTAGGGGTTATCCCAATGGGCGATATCAGCCGCCGTTTTGTCGATCTGGCCGGCTGGCTGAACCAAAAAACCGCCCAGTACGCCGACAAGGTAACCTTTATGGCCGCAGGCCTGCCGATGCATTTAAAAGGTAATGATTAATGGCATATGTATTTGATTTACTTCGACACGGAAAAGTAAATGGCCAGCCTGCGCTCTATGGCTCAACGGATATCAAAGTCAGTGAAGCGGGCCACGACCAATTGATGTCGCAACACCTCCAACTTGCAGGCGCATCACGCATTATTTCTTCTCCCCTTCAGCGCTGCTTGTATAGTGCAAAAGTACTCGCAAGCGAACTGGATCTCAAACTCAGTACCGCGCCAACACTGGCAGAGTGTCACTTTGGCGAACTGGACGGAATCCCGTTTGATGACATCACTGAACAATGGCCCTTGCTTGACGCATTTTGGCAAAGCCCTTCCAGCCACACCTTGCCGGGCGCTGAATCGTTGCGCGACTTTCACAACCGGGTTGTGGGCTTTTGGGAACGGATTATTGCCCGCCCCGGTGGCAATCACACGGTTTTGGTTACCCACGGTGGCGTAATACGACAAATTATTGCCAGAGTGCTTGGTCTCGACTGGACTTCACCGGCGTTGTATCAGCAACTTTCTGTTGGTCATGCCAGCCTTACCCGTATCACGCTTGCAGATTACCCCAGCGCCATACCGGTTATACAGTTTATTGGTTTGCCGCCAGAACAAGGGCTGCTTAGATGACTCGCTGTAAAACACTAATGGTTCAGGGCACCAGCTCTGATGCGGGTAAAAGTATGCTGGTTGCAGCCCTGTGCCGCTGTTTAAAACAAAGACATATTCGCGTTGCCCCATTTAAACCGCAAAATATGGCGCTCAATAGTGCCGTTACTGCCCAAGGTGGCGAAATAGGACGGGCACAGGCCGTACAAGCACAGGCGGCAGGCATTGCGCCTCATGTGGATATGAATCCCATTTTACTGAAACCCAGCTCAGATACCGGTGCTCAGGTGATTGTTCATGGTAAAGCGATTGGTGATATGCAGGCGGCGCCTTATCACGATTATAAAACGGTGGCGATGAATGCCGTTTTAAGCTCTCACCAGCGATTGTGCGAGCAATTCGATGCTGTTGTGGTGGAAGGCGCAGGCAGTCCGGCCGAAATCAACTTACGCGACCGAGATATTGCCAACATGGGCTTTGCCGAGGCGGTGGATTGCCCGGTAATACTTATCGCCGACATCGACAAGGGCGGTGTTTTTGCCCAGTTTGTTGGCACCCTGGCGTTACTATCGGAGCCGGAACGCAATCGTATTAAAGGTTTTGTTATAAACCGCTTTCGCGGCGATATCAGTTTATTGCAAACTGGCCTTGATTGGTTGGAGAAAGAAACCGGCAAACCGGTGCTTGGCGTTCTTCCCTATTTGCATAACCTTCAACTGGCCGCCGAAGACGCCATTCAGGCCGAACAAAATCTCACATCGGAAGAACGTATTCTTAATGTGGTGGTGCCCGTTTTCAGTCGTATCAGTAATCACACCGATTTTGATATGTTGCGCACCCATCCTCAGGTCAATTTGCAGTTTGTAGCTCAAAATCAGGCTTTACCGGCTGCCGACCTTATCATTTTGCCCGGCAGTAAAAACGTGCGTAGCGATCTGGCTTTACTTCGCCAATGCGGCTGGGACAAAGACATTCTGCGCCATTGCCGGTATGGCGGAAAAGTGCTCGGCATTTGCGGTGGCTATCAGATACTGGGTGAACAGGTTGACGATCCACTTGGTGTAGAAGACAGCCCGGGCACCAGTTCAGGTCTCGGATTATTGCCAGTGAACACCCGACTGGAGCAGGAAAAACGCTTAACCCGTGATACAGGTACACTTACGTTGCGTGTCGATGAACCTGCACCGTTAAGTGGCTATCAGATTCATGTGGGCGTAAGCACAGTAAAACCCGGCGTTCGTACGTTCGCCTGCTTGAGTGATGGTACGACTGACGGCTGTATTAGCGAGGATGACCAAGTGGCCGGCACATATTTGCACGGTGTATTTGATTCTCCCGGGGCGCTGCAGCAAATTATTCGCTGGGCGGGGCTGGAAACCACCCTGATCGATAATTATGAAATGCAACAAGAGCGGGAAATAGAGCGGCTTGCGGTGATGTGTAACAATCACCTTAACTGGCGGAAGTTAGACCCTTTATTCAGATAAACAGAGGTGGGGCATAACAAGCCCCATCGCACCTAAGTAACAGTAAACAGACTTACAGGTAATACCATGAGTAACCAAGACGATAAGCAGAAACATAAAAAGCGCATGGAAGCACAAAAGGCCAAGGTAGACGAGCGCATTGCCCAGGCAACAGAAGAACGGGGCATTCTGATCGTCATCACCGGTAACGGAAAAGGAAAATCAACCTCAGGCTTCGGTACAGTTACCCGCGCGGTAGGACATGGCCAGAAGGCTGCGGTTGTGCAGTTTGTGAAAGGAACATGGCCTTGTGGTGAACGTGATTTACTGCAACAGGTAGGCGTGCCCTTTCATGTTATGGGCACTGGTTTTACTTGGGAAACACAAGACAAAGACACCGATATTGCAGCCGCGACAAAGGCGTGGGAGCAAGCCAAAGTCTGGTTGAAAGATGACACCATCGACGTGGTTTTGCTGGATGAGATCACCTACATGGTAACGTACAAGTATATCGATCTTGATGACGTGCTCGATGCCCTGGCAAATAGACCGAAGGAACAAAGTGTCGTGGTGACGGGCCGCGCTTGTCACAGAGCCATTACCGATCTAGCCGATACGGTAAGTGAAGTGCGCTCGCAAAAACACGCATTCGATGCAGGGATCATGGCACGTAAAGGTATCGACTGGTAATGAGACTGGCTGTTTTTATATCTGCTCTACTGCTCAGCCTGTCGGCTGCGGCCCAAACGGATGTGGACCCGCGAACACAACGTCGTCTGGTCGTGTTGGCGCCGCACCTGGTTGAAAGCCTGTTTGCCATTGGTGCGGGCAATCAGATCATTGCGACTACCGACCATTCCGATTATCCCGCTCAGGCATCCTCCATTCCGCGAGTGGGCAATTATGCGCGCCTTCAAATCGAGCAAATTCTCGCGCTTCGGCCAGATGCCGTCGTGGCTTGGCGTAGTGGTAACCCGGCGGACGATCTGCAGCGGCTGGAAAAGTACAAGATAAATGTCGTGTATACCCAAGCCGATAACCTTCAGGATGTGGCGTCGGAGTTACGTATGCTGGGCAAATTGACGGGGCGTGAAAAGCAGGCTGAGAACATCGCCAATGATTACCTGTACCGCTTGCACGCACTGAAAGCGCGCTACAGCAAAGCCGAGGGAGTGAGTGTTTTCTACGAACTGTGGGCCAGGCCGCTACGCACCGTTGCCGGAAATTCCTGGTTGCAGCAGCAAATCGCACTGTGTGGCGGCGATAACATCTATGCCGATATCGAGGAAGGTTACCCCCAGGTGAGTCTGGAGAATGTGCTCGATTTACGTCCACAGGTGATTATTCAGCCCACCACCCACGGTGATAATCAGCCGGAAACCATTAATTGGCAGCAGTGGCCAGAAATACCTGCGGTTAATCATGGGTTTATTCTTCATCCTGATGCTGACAAGGTACATCGCATGACGACCCGCATGTTGGATGAAGTTGAAGTGATGTGCGTACAGCTTGATAAAGCACGGCAGTTCTATGCACAAGATAGTGAACTGAAACAGCCTTAAGGCTAGAAAGAATAAGCCATGCACACCGCCTTTCCATTGACTTTAGTATGAACAATTTGTAAGGTTGCGCCCGCTGTTTCAGGTGCTTGTCGATGCGTCACTTAAGGCGCATCTGGGCAAGGTAAACGGGAAGTGTGGTGAATGAACATTGTTTATTAATCCACCGCTGCCCCCGCAACGGTAAAAGCGCATTATGGCGCTAAGCCCGACACCGGCCTGAAAAACAGTTAATTACAAATGAAGCGGAGGGCTTCATTGGATTGCATATTTCGTGTCTCCTTTTCAATTTCAGCGTCGGGTACAGCAATTGCCTGTGCGGAGATTGTCAAAAGCCATTACGCATTCGCCGATCCACTTCCCTTCCTTCAGTCACAAGCACACACCCATTAGATCGAGGAACACACATGCACATCAGCAAACTGGCCATTGCCATTGCTTTAGGTTGCACCGTTAATTCTGTAATTGCAGAAGAAGCCACGCCCGGTTCAGACATTGAACACGTTGTTGTTTCAAGCCGCGTGATTACACCGGTAAGAGAACTCGCCACATCCGTATCCGTTATGACTGAAGAAGAAATCGAATTACGCGGATATGCCAACCTGGCAGAAGTACTGCGCATCGAACCTTCTGTGCATGTCACCGACAGCGGTGGTATCGGCTCAACATCAGCCCTTCGTATTCGTGGTGAAGAAGGCTATCGCACGCTTATCCGCATTGATAGTGTTGATGTGTCTGACCCCACCGGCACGCAGATAATGCCCCATGTTGGCCAGCTGCAAAGCAGTAATGTGTCGCGAGTAGAAATTCTGCGCGGCCCGCAAGGTCTGGTATACGGTGCCGATGCAGGTGGTGTTATCAACATTCAAAGCGGCCGACTGGAACAAGGTGTATACGGCAGTGTGCGCGCGGAAGCGGGTGAATATAATACGCAAAACCTGAGCGCCGAAGTCGGCGGCGGTAGCGAAACGGTTGAGGCTTATCTTTCTGTATCTGACTACTCCACAGACGGCTTTAACTCGCGCATTGACGACACCGACCCCGCAGATGACGACGGCTACGACAATACGACGGTGCATGCCAAAGTAAACGTGAAAGCCACGGATGCCCTGACGCTCGGTTTCGTCGCCCGTCATAACGATGGCGAAGGTGAATTTGATAACTGCTACACGGCAGCTTTCAGCATCAGTAACGATTGTGATAGCGCGTTTGAACAAACTAACTTCCGCGTGAGTGCCAATTATGCCCTTGAATCGGGTAATCAGCAGTTGGCCTACGCCAAAACCTTAATTGAACGTGAAAACTATACAGAAGGTGCCTCTAGTTACTTTACCAAAGGTACTGTTGAGCGCGTTGAGTACATTGGCGACACGGCCATTAATGATCAACATACTGTGGTTTACGGCATCGATTGGGAAGAAGAAGCGATTACCTCTTCAAGCGAAAGCCGCACACAAACGGGTTATTACGGTGAGTTACAAAGTGAATGGGTAGAAAACCTGTTTACCACAGCAGGGGTTCGCTACGACGACAACGAAGATTTTGGTGAACACCTGAGCTACCGACTGAGCTCGGCGTATATCTGGGAACTGCAAGCTGGCGAACTGAAGCTTCGTGGCGCATACGGTACCGGCTTCCGCGCACCAAGCTTGTATGAAGTGCAATATAACCGCGATTTTGGCTATGCGCCGGCTTCTGACGTAGCGCTTAAAGAAGAAGAATCTAAGGGTTACGAAATTGGTCTGCAATTCACACCTTCAGCAGGCACTTTTGTCGAGGTCGTCTACTTCGATCAGAAAATCGAAGACGCCATCGTGTTCGATATGGCAACGTATTCGGGCTATCTGCAAGAATTAGGCACCGCGACCTCTGAAGGTATCGAGCTTATTGGTCAGTGGGCAATTAACGACGCCTGGACCATTAAAGGCAACTATACCTACAACGATGCAGACGACGTAAATGGCGCACAGCGGGTTCGCCGTCCTCGCGACCTTGCCAACCTGTCAGTACTTTACCGCTACGAGGCAATTACGGCAGAAGCTACCGTTCGGGTGGTGGCTGATGCAGTGGGTATCAGTGCGCCACTGGACAATTACTCGCTGGTTGATTTAAATGCCCGCTACGATGTTACAGAAAACTTTTCTGCATTCGGTCGTATCGAAAATGCCTTCGATAAAAGCTATCAAGGTGCCTCGGCATTCCGCTCACGTGGACGTGCAGCGAACATTGGTGTGAACTACGCGTTCTAATGTCACCATACAACAAGAAGGGAGCCGATTGGCTCCCTTCTTTTTTTCTACTTTACTGCAATGTACTAGTCGGCCACACGCCCGTTTGGCTCACCGATAATTGCAATCACATCGTTCTCATAGCCATCAGTGGTTTTATATTCCCGGTACCCTTTTGAAACCGCAAAAGCCAAGAGAAAAGCGTCATCGCCCAAATGGTAAATACCTGCGCCTTTGGTACCATTCGCACCATTCGTCACAGCAGTTGGCAACACAATGTGATCACCGGCCTTCCAACGCTCTGTGCCGCTTACGCTAATAACCTTCCCTTGACGGTCGATATACAAACCGAAGCGTTCACTGTCATTTGCCCAGAGCACGTCTGCCAGCATTTGTGAAAATTCCGGCTCGCTATCGAATACCAACCCAATGCCACCAACCGCAGCATCATTTTTGCGAATAACGGCATTGTAAATGTAGGTAGGATTACCGTAGTAATAGTCGCTAGACGCAAAAGCTGATACGCGGAAATGTTGTGCATTCTGCATACGTATCGCCGATTCCCACGCGGAACTTTTTTCTGCTTCTTGGCCTATTTGGTCAGATAAACTTTTATCTGATACGGCAACAATTTTTCCGCTACGGTCGTACAGATAAATTCCCGTGTACACGGTGTACAGACTGTTGATGTACTCAAGGATGTCGCCCATTACCGAGATATCTGCAGCTGTAGCGTTGTTGTTACTAAGTGTATTCTGGAAATGTGAGGTGAGTGCCCACCAGCGACAGTCATTTGCCCGCTCGTACAAGTTTCTGTCCATGATGTCGATAGCCAGTGCGGCCTGAAAGGTCATGCCATTGAAATGCGTGGTGAGTGCCGTTTTCATCAGTTGACTCACCGAGTCGGTGAAAATGGACTGCATCTGGCGGCCAATTTTACGAATTTCTTCCAGAATAGGAATAAACTCGTCCGCGTCGCGGCGGGCAGCGGCAATGCGCCCGTTTAACACCACTAAATCTAAATCTTCGGTAACAATCTTTGCCCGGTATTGGATATTGCTCAACACAGAAGAAAAGCCCTGCCACTGATTGATGTCGTCAATGGCATCATAACTTGATGCAGGCTGCGAGCCCATGTGAGTCAGAGGCAATAGCACACAGCCATGCCATCCAAGCCCTTGATAATTTTGATAACCCCGGGTTTTTGTGACAGTGACAATATATTCTTTTCTATCAATGGTGAGGATCTGATTTTCCTTTGCCACATTTACCGTTTTCCCTAGCGGTAAAACAGTATCGTCGCTGGAAACCAGCGTATTTCCTTTCTCATCGAGCAAAGCCAAGATGTTCCCGGAGTCATCATCAAGATCATTAAACAAACTGCGCATCTCGCCTTCCAGCCGAAAGCTCATGCACAAAATACCAATGATCTCTTGTGTTTCAGGGTCTCTAACCGGCGCAAGAAATAACGATGAAATCGAATGCGCAGGCCGTAGGGGTGAATAACGGCAAATCTCCAGGTATTCATGATAGCCAGTTAAGATTTCCGACAACACAGGGTCAGTTTCCGCGATCGGCGCCCCCTGCGCCATTTGCGCACGCAGCTCACCGTGACAGTCAAACAACATAATATCGTCGTAAACCGTATACTTTGCTGCGTATTGCTCTAATCGCACAGCAATATTTTCGCTGTTTTCCGAGCCTGATTGCGCATCATGCAGAAACTGAATGATGTCCGTATCAGTGGCGAGAAACCCCACATCAGCGGTTCGCTCAAATAAATTCCGAATTGGAATATCAATGAGTGTTTGTGCAATAGTCTGATTTTTAACGCCACATTGTTGCGTATTTTCAGCCAACAGGTTTTCGATTAAGTCATCCTGCAGAACAGCGAATTCGGACTTGGTCTCTAGCATGTTGCCAAGCAAGCTCTGGGGTACATTAAGTGAGTTTATTTTTCCGACTAACGCCACCTTATCCCACCAAGTATTCAGACTGAATAAATTGTTTCGATAGTGTGAGACGGTCGTAAATAGTTCCAGAAACTGCTCTTTGTTATTTTTTAGTAGCGCTTCCACTTCATCACCTTATACTTTAGTATAACTTATTGTTTTAAATAACAGTTTTCCTATTACACTATCAGAACATTAGACACTTTATTGTATATTTTTTGTTACTTTTCTGGCTTTTTTTTATTCAGATAGGCTTTTACGGGTTAGCCCATTCTTCTCCCCTGAAGTTGATATTCTGATTTTTAGCAGCAAACGAATGTTGTTGATTGGGAAGCAAAATAGGTATCGAAGAAAACGCTGTCAGGCTGAGTCATCGCTCGGGTTGTCGCGGATACCGTTGCACATGCGCCTTTAATTGTGTATCAATCGTTATAACGACATGAATACCTAAAAATGGAATGTATAACGATGAAAATAAGCGCTATTCGCACCCGGCTCGCCATGGCCGTTGCCGCATCCATCCTAACTCTTTCAGCCTGTTCCAAAGCCCCTGAAACCAGCCATTCAACGCCGGCAGCAGAACAAGAAGTCGCAGACACGCAAGCGTCGCCGCTGCTGGTAGACCGTGCGCGTTTGGGGATTTATCAGCCCGTAGCATTAACCAGTGATTTGTCTTCGCTTTCTGACAACCAGAAAACCATGCTGGGCTTATTGATCGACGCATCAAAAATCATGGACGACCTCTTCTGGAAGCAAGCCTTTTCCGGTGAAAAATCGGCATTTCTTGAAAAATACAGCGATGCAGACATCGCGAAGTTTGCTGACATCAATTATGGTCCCTGGGATCGCTTAAATGGCGATGCGGCGTTTTTAAAAGGTTATGACAGCAAGCCCGAAGGCGCGGAATTCTACCCTCACGACATGACCAAAGAAGAGTTTCAGCAGCAAGATTTTGCAGACAAAGACGGCTTATATTCACTCGTAAAGCGCAATGAAGACGGCAGCCTGTATACCGTGCCCTATTCAGAAGCCTATAAAGCCGAGTTAACACAAGCGTCTGCGCTGTTACGTCAGGCGGCCGAACTGGCAGATAACGAAGAGTTTGCCAACTACCTTACATTGCGTGCCGATGCGCTGTTAAGTAACGATTATTATGCGTCGGATATGGCCTGGATGGACATGAAGACGAATCCGGTTGAGCTGGTTATCGGCCCCATTGAGTCCTATGAAGATCAGCTATTCGGTTACCGCGCCGCGTTTGAATCGTATGTACTGCTAAAAGACATGGCCTGGAGTGAGCGACTGGCCAAATTCGCTCAGTTTCTTCCCGAATTACAAAAAGGTCTGCCGGTTCCCGCTGAATATAAAGCTGAAATGCCCGGCTCTGATGCCGATCTGAATGCTTATGATGTGATTTACTACGCGGGCCATTCCAATGCAGGCAGTAAAACTATTGCCATTAACCTGCCTAACGATGAACGCGTACAACTGGCCAAAGGCACCCGACGTCTGCAGCTGAAAAACGCCATGCGCGCCAAATTCGACCAGATCCTGCTGCCGATTGCCGATGAACTCATCAGCCCTGAGCAACGCGACCATATTACATTTGACGCCTTCTTTGCCAATACGATGTTCCATGAAGTAGCGCACGGCCTTGGTATTAAGAACACATTGGATGGTAGCAGTACTGTTCGTGCTGCTTTAAAAGAACACGCCTCGGCGCTAGAAGAAGGCAAAGCCGACATTCTTGGGCTGTATATGGTGCAGAGTCTGTTGGAGAAAGATGAAATTACTGAAGGTGTACTGGAAGATTATTACGTTACCTTCATGGCTGGCATATTCCGCTCTGTGCGCTTTGGTGCGTCTAGCGCTCATGGTAAAGCTAACATGATTCGCTTTAATTTCTTCGAGGAGCAAGGTGCTTTCGAGAAAGGCGAAGACGGTTTCTATAAAGTGAATATGGAAAAAATGGGTAACGCAATAGAAGCCCTATCCCGCCTTATCTTAATTTATCAAGGTGACGGCGATTACGATGGCGTTGCTAAACTGGTAGAAGAAAAGGGTATCATCAAGCCTGACCTGGCTTCTGACCTTGCCCGCCTGGAAGCTGCCAACATTCCGGTGGATATTACCTTCAAACAAGGTAAAGCGGTGCTGGGACTGTAATTAAACTAAAGGCAGGTAGCGCCGTTACCTGCCTTCTTTAGCTGGTTTGTTACAGAGCATTTCACCACTTAACCAACCAATCAATATTGCCATTCCTGCACTAGCTACCAATAGAAGTATCGCAGGCAAACTACTATTAAAGACAACAAACAGCATTAACATCATTGTGCAATAGCCAATGGTTGCCATGAGAATCCTGAGGCTGTGCGATGATTGCTTTGTATTTACCGCAGAGTTTCTTAAGATCTTGCTAAGTATATTTGTTAGCCAGAAAGACTGGCAGTAACCTTGATCGTCTTCAACGATGCTCCCCCGGAACACGTTTGCGGCCATAAAAAGCATTATCGCTGTCACAATTAAACTGCTGAGATAGTGCCCATTACGTAATAATGTAAACATAAAACCTGCACACACAAGCAAGCCACCATACAATTGAAATCGCACCATTGTTCGCTTTCCAAAAAAAGCGCTGAGCTCAATGTGCTCAGCGCTATAAACTTACTGTTCTTCCGTATAATCTCTTACAGCATCACCAGTGCCAATGATTGCGCCGATACCAGCACCACCCAATGCACCTTCTGCACCACCTTCAGCTGCAGCCTGACCAATGTTGCCACCGGCAACGACCGACACTCCTTGTTGAATATTTGCATTTCGCAGAAAAACGAACGTTAGTCAGCTTTCTGTCTTGATGAATAAAATGCTATAAATAGCTTTTTGAAGACTTTCTGACTTTGTCACTCTTTACAGCCAGCCAATCGACAAAGCCATCGTAATAAAAAAAGCAGTGCGACAATACTGAACCAAATACGCGTTTTAAAACAAAAAAGCCCCGTTCAATGAAGCTCCAAAGGGAGTACAACATTGAACGGGGCTTTTTTGAAAAACCACGCTGAACAATAAGCGCTTATTCCAGGCCTTGCTTCACTTTATCCGTGTACGGTGGCCAGCCCAGCGGCTTGCCAGCAAGAACATGCAGGTGAATGTGATACACCGTTTGTCCGCCAAACTCATTACAGTTCATTACTGTGCGAAAGCCTTGTTCTGCAAAGTCTTGCTCAGCGGCGACTTTGGCGGCAACGTAACTTAGGTGCCCAACAATTTCGCGATCTTCTTCAGTAATGTCGTTAATGGTTGCAATCGGCTTTTTCGGAATAACCAAAAAATGTACCGGCGCTTGCGGATTAATATCTTTGAATGCCAGCGCGATGTCATCTTCGTAGATAATATCGGCGGGAATTTCCCGGTTAATAATTTTGGTAAAGATAGTCTCTGACATCAGTCCCCCTTAGGTAAATTAACCAAATACAAACCACAGTAATACCGCACCTAACACCATGCGATAAATCACGAACGGCAACATACCAATGCGGGATATCCAGCTTAGGAACAGAAAGATACACAGATACGCGCTAATGAATGAGAATGCAGCACCGTAGAGTAGTGCACTCCAGTCTACAGGTGTGGTTGCCTGCACCAAATCAAAGGTCTTTAATGTACCCGCGCCCAAAATCACTGGAATCGACAGCAAAAACGAAAAACGCGCACAACTTTCGCGATTCAACCCTAGCATCAGGCCTGCGGTCATGGTGATACCTGAACGAGACGTCCCCGGAATAAGCGCCATAACCTGTGCCAAGCCAATGATCAAAGCTTGCTTCATGGTAATGTTTTCAAGCTCCATGGTGTGCTGCGCTTTCGCATCGGCATACCACAGCGCCAAACCAAATATTATCGTAGTAGCAGCGATGACCAGCGCAGTTCTGGCATTCATTTCAATCCAGTCATCTAACAGCAAGCCCACGATTACAGCCGGGATTGTCGCCAAAATGACATACCAGGCCAGTTTACTGTCGGTATTCTGATTTTTAGTAAAGCCGCGGGTAACCCAGGCGATGGTCATTTGGGTTATTTCATGACGAAAATACAACATAACGGCTAGCAAACTACCAACATGCACAGCAACATCAAATGCCAAACCTTGACTGTCCCAGCCAAAAAGTTCTGCAGGTAGCAATAAATGTCCGGAACTGCTGATAGGTAAAAATTCGGTAATTCCCTGGATCAGGGCAAGAATGATAATTTCGAAAAGCGTCATCCCTTAGAATCACTCCATGTAAAATCGATTGGCCATAGCCGTTGGGAAGTTTGATCGTATTCCTGCCACAACTGCCGGTAGGTTTTTCCTGCTTCGGGATGCACATGATCAGGGAGAAGTTCAGCAAGGGGTTGCAGCACAAATGCATTTTGCAGAATTTCTGCTCTGGGCAGTCTAACAGGGTGAGTTGTCACTACGTTGTCGTAGGTTAATAGATCTAAATCGAGAGTGCGAGCACAAAACTTTTTTTCACTGTGAGTACGGCCGTTTTCCCGCTCAATCGCTTTTAGCGTAGCAACCACCTCTTCCAAAGGTTTGTCGGTAGCAGCTGCAATCACGCAATTGTAGAAGGGCGAGCCATTGAAGCCCACGGCTTCACTTTCAAACATCCGCGACAGACGAATGTCAGAGAAATGGGCTTTTAAGTGCACCAGGCCATTTCGCGCATAATGGGTACGCTGAATATTGGTACCCAAACTGATGGTAATAGGGTGGCTCATTCGCCTCGCGCCTGACTAAATACCACCGTAACGGTATCGGCATCTGGCAAGATTCCTGGTTTTGTGATTCCAAGATGAATATGCGAGATCGGAAACGCCATAAACACCTGTTTCATTACATGCGCGCCTAACGCTTCAAGTAACTCAAAGGTCTGGTCGGCGGCAGCCTGCTGAATGGACTGAGCAAGCATGGCATAGTCAATGGTATCGCTCACATTGTCACTGGCCATGGCTGCCGTGAGATCAGCATCAACGGTAATATCAAAAATAAGGGTAGTTTTCTGAGTACGTTCCCAGTCATACACACCGATAAGGGTGTCGACCTTAAGACCAGAAAGAATAATCTGTTGCATAAAACGACGCGCTCGTATTGAAGCGTTTGAGTAATGGCCGCCACTTTACCACAACTGGCCTGAGGTTCACTAAACTCACTGGCAATTTACCTGCGATTCCTGTTAGTCTGCACGCAGGGAAACAAGGAGATCAACGCAGTAATGACAGGTTTGACGATATTGATGATCGGCGTGGCATACCTGATAGGGTCATTGTCCAGTGCTGTTGTTATTTGTCGCCTCTATGGACTTCCCGACCCTCGCACTGCCGGCTCCAATAATCCCGGCGCAACCAACGTTTTTCGTCTTGGCGGTCGCACGCCAGCAGCACTGGTGCTGTTTATGGACATATTCAAAGGCACGGTTCCGGTTTATTGTAGCTACTGGATGGGCATAGACCCCATCGCACTCGGTTTTATCGGTGTGTCAGCTTGCCTTGGTCATATATTCCCACTTTATTTTGGTTTTAAAGGCGGCAAAGCCGTCGCCACGGCGTTTGGCGTACTGCTTCCCCTTGGCCTGGAATTGGCCGGATTGCTTATCGCCACCTGGCTTGCCATCGTGCTTATTTTTGGTTATTCCTCGTTGGCTGCCATTGTCGCGGTAAGTTTGGCACCGGTTTTCACCTGGTTTATCAAGCCCATGTATACCGTTCCTGTGGTTATGCTGTCGGTACTCATCATTATTCGCCATAAAGACAATATCCTGCGTTTGCTCAAGGGCGAAGAGAGCAAGGTATGGGATAAAGTCCGTTTAAAATAATAGTGCCGGCTGTCACAATGCCATCATTCCTGCCCCCTTGTTCACCCCGGCTTCATCGTTAATTTTTCTCCGGAAGGAATTATGCCCGTTCAAACGCAGCATCGACTGCAGATCATTATCTTCGCGCTGGTTTGCGCCGCGTTCACCAATATCTATATTACTCAGCCTGTTCTACCGGTTTTACAACAAGACTTCGATACCGATTTAGTGCGGGTTTCACTCACCGTGTCAGCCGTGGTATTGGGTATCGCATTAGCTAATCTGCCCTTCGGGCTGATTTCAGATCGCTTTCCTATAAAACCCATTATCGCAATCGGCGGCACTGCCATTATTGTTTGTGGGCTTATTTGCGCTGCCACCGACAGTTTGAGTTTGTTGATTTCAGCGCGTTTTGTTCAGGGCATTTTCATTCCTGCACTGACAACCTGCATTGTGGCCTACTTGTCAAAAACACTTCCGCCAGCGAGCCTGAATGTGGTGATGGGTTCGTATGTGTCAGCAACTGTAGCCGGAGGACTGGGTGGACGATTACTGGGCGGCTGGGCATTTTCCCCTGAACACTGGCGATATGCGTTTGTTGCCACCAGTCTGCTGACGGCAATAGCCATTCTCGCTGCGTTGAAAGGGTTGCCGGCGCATCAGCAAAATAAGCAACAGACCACCGCGCCTGCAACCAGTTACCTTCGACTTGTTGCTCAATGGAAACTATTGCGCCTTTATCTTTGTGCACTGTGTGGATTCGGCATTTTTTCTTCGGTGTTTAACTTTCTGCCCTTTCACTTGGCCGAGCCAATGTTCGGCTTTTCAACACAAGACACCACCTTGCTTTACCTGGTGTACCTTGTGGGCGTGATGATTGGACCGGTAACGGGCAAACTCAGTAATCGGTTCGGTAGCGGCAACACCTTGCTGGTTGGCTCGGCGGTATTACTCAGCGCATTACTGATGTTGCTGTTGCCGTTTACGCTGGCCATTTTTGTGGGGTTACTGCTCTTCTGTGCGGGCTTCTTCACTATTCATGCAGCAGCAGTGGGTGCGCTGAATCGTAAATTGGACGCAGGACACGGCCGCGCAAATGCGCTGTATACCTTGTTTTACTATGTTGGCGGATGGGTGGGCATTACGCTATCAAGTTTTATATATCAGCATTTCGGCTGGACGGCACTCATTACTTGCCTGATCACGTTGCTGATAACGCCTGTTTGGACCGGTATTGCCGAGCGCAAACGCCGGGAAAACCTAGGATGAAACCGGTAAGCGCCGAGCACGAGTACCGGTAGGCAACACCTTATTTAATCAGCCCTTGCTCAAAGGCTTTGCTGCCGCTATCGGTTTGAGGTACGTATTCGAGCTTCATCACCTTCGCCAGCCCAGGGAAAACTTCAAGGTTTTTCATCGGAGGAAGGGTCACACCTTTCTTAAACGCAGGCCCTACGGCAATAAAAGTGGCGCCCATATCGTCCAAGGTGTTATCAAAGCCATGTGCGCCATGACCATCGTGGGCCTTCGCACCAACAAAGTAAGCCGGCGGTAACAGTTCAAGCATGATATCGCCGGTTCGGCTAGTTACCGGCATAGAAACTTCATCACGACGACTGTCACTCATCACCGTATAGCGGCCATCTGCTTTGTTCGCTAACTGAGATTTCAGTGCTTCAATTTGCTTCTTCGTGGTGTCTGGCTTGCCGTAAATCAACGTTTGCGCGCCGCGAATTTCCACGACAAAGTCATCAGAAATGCCAAGTTTTGTGACATCAATTTTGGCATCATCGTTTATTTCAGCCATTCCGTGGTCAGACACTATCACCAGATTAACCGGCACAGAGAGTTTCTGCAGGCGATCATATAGCTGACCTATCAACGCGTCCATTTTCTGCACCGCATTATAAGTTTCCTTCGCATTTGGTCCGTACTTATGACCAATGGTATCGGTCAGTGAAAAATAGCCAGCGATAAAGTGAGGACGGGAAACTTCAGGCAGTGATAGCCATTCTACAATCTGGTTCACGCGGTTCTGATAGTCTGCATATTTAGAATAGTGGAAGTGATAAGACGGCAGGTTACCGTTGATACGCGCATCCGATTCTGGCCAGAAATAAGTTGCGGCTTTAATGCCGTTAAACTCCACCAAATTCCAAAACGGCATACCCGAGAGCCAGGTTGAATCGCCGTAGCCTTTGCCCATGGAATAGCGGGCGTAGCTGTCACCCGCAGGACGGGATTTGTCATAAAACGCATTATTCACTATGCCGTGATTTACAGGCAGTAAACCGGTGATTAAAGAAATGTGGTTAGGGAAGGTATTCGACGGATACGCCGGAATCATTTTTTCCGCACGAACGCCGTTTTTCGCGATTTCGCCGATGCGCTTCGCCTGATGCTTTTCCACATAATCATGTCGAAAGCCATCCAGTGAAATCATCACCACAAAGGGCGTTTGATTTGGGCCCGTTTCTTCTGCCTGCACTGCACCTGTGATAAACATGACGCACAGTGCCGTCCACAATCCTTTGGTTTTCAGACCTTTAAATTTCAACATAGCGTTATACTGTCTTTTTTATTATAGGAAAAAAGACAGTATAAAGTTTGCAGGTTACAGCGTCATTTCATTTGCCGCACAATGGGGAAACTGGTCGAATCATAAATACCATCTACCACGCCACCTCAACATCCAGACTTTTTTCCTGATCCGCTGGCTGTCCTACCATCTCATCGTAAGGTGTAGATTGCTTAAGCCACACTTTGTCGAAATGCTTATCTGAAAAATGCTCACGAACCTGCTTCATCGATTCAAAGGTACGAGGCTTGCCATTATCGTCTTTAATTACAGTTTTATCGTTCTCTTTGCCAGTTGCCGCTACAAAAAAGCCACCTTCGAGAGATTCAAGGTAGAGGTTCATATTGTTCTCCGGTTTATTCCTTCTAAGTTAGTAATCTGAAAAAGCCCTACGTGATCATTACAATTAGGTAAGGTGCCGCACGACACAAAGACTCAGTTGGTTACTGTGACTCGGCTTTTACCTGCGCCGCCACTTGCCCACAAAGTTGTAATAAAGTCACTTTTTCCGTTAGCCCATCAATAAACCGCCCTGGAATCCCAGACAAACCAGCTTGTGCTCCAACCAATGCGCCGACAAGAATCGCGCGGGCCTGATTCTGGCCGCCACCGTTTACAGCATGTAACACCGCGTTTTCGAAATCGTCATTGAAACGCGCGGCCAGGTAGTAAGCAGCAGGCAGCTGGTGATAGATGGCACAAGGCATTCCATAAACCTGAGAGACCTTCCAGGCGGGTTCAATTCGGATAGTAGGATCGGCAGCAGCAGTTGCCATATAAGAAGGCGATAACAGTGCATCCGGCGAAGCAAAAGTGCCGGCTTCTGTAGACTCGGCTTTTTCTTTATCCGGAGGACCAAGATCATCTGAGGTAACAGCATGAAAGGGCAAATCTCCTGACTTCACTCTGGACATCAGCACACTAGAAATATTCTCATCCAGCCTATTGCCCTCAACCAAATAGCCGAGAACAGCGTTAAATGCCAAGGTCATCGATACCACTAATTCGTCGTTCTGCGTTAGAACGGTATTGCTTACCACCGAATCAGCCAGCCTCTTCGGATTTAGGGCATAGCGGACAGCAAGGGCCAGGGTGCGCTCTATCGCTTCGGTAGTATCTGCATCGTTACCGGTTTCATCCCAGCCTTTGCCTTGCTGAACGCGAATCTGCCAGGCTTTTCGAATCGACTGACTGGTGTAGCCACCGGGGCCATTCATGGGCGTACCGTCGAGTTGCGGAAATAATTCTTCATCAAGGCGTTTACAGAAATCTGCTTCGCTGTAATCCCCCTTGTCGGCAAGCGACTGCAGGAGCATTCTAAGGATGTAACCAGCTTGGGACTGGTCGCCGGCGTTTAGGCCCTCATGATAGCGACCTTTTTTCGGTGCGGTATAATCGGTGATCCAGGTGCCGTAATCTTTATGCTGTTCGCTGAGATCGTAATACCAGTGAGGACCAAGTGCGAGCGCATCACCAATAAATGCACCCATGAGCGCGCCAAGGCATCGATCGGTTAGAGGATCAGAAGTGAGATCTGAGATATCCATCGTAAGCTCCGTATTTCGTAAAATTTACGGTTGTTACGACGGACAGCCCTAAAGGTTTGTTTAAAAACGACCAACCTGTCTAAAAAGTAAGCTCAGTGTCCAGTTACTAAACCGGCGAGAGTGAATCCAGCGGCCAGCGTGGTTTGGCAGCGGCAGACAGGTCGCAGGTTTGCCCGGCTTTCAGGCGCTGCATGCCGGCGTAGGCAATCATGGCGCCGTTGTCAGTACAGAAGCCAAGACTAGGATAGAACACTTCACCGCGAAGTGATGTCATTAATGTTTGCATCGATTCGCGTAGATAGGTGTTGGCGCTTACGCCACCGGCGATGACCAGACGTTTGCGACCGGTTTGCTTGAGTGCGCGCTTACATTTAATGATCAGGGTATCCACCACCGCTTCCTGGAAGGCAAAAGCAATGTTGGCTTTAGTTTGTTCAGAATCGTCGGCATCACGAATGGTATAAGCCGCGAAGGTTTTCAGGCCGCTAAAGCTGAAATCAAGGCCGGGACGATCGGTCATTGGGCGGGGAAACTGATAATGCCCCCCCTCGCCCTTTTCTGCCAGTTTCGCCAGCAGCGGACCACCAGGATAATCCAGCCCGAGCAGTTTGGCGGTTTTATCAAACGCTTCACCGGCGGCATCATCGATAGACTCGCCTAGCACTTCATATTCACCAATACCTTTTACGTCTACCAACATGGAATGGCCGCCTGAGACTAACAGCGCCACAAACGGAAACTCCGGCGCATGCGCTTCCAACATGGGCGCGAGCAAGTGGCCTTCCATGTGGTGCACGCCAACAGCGGGAATATCCCAGGCATAAGACAATGCACGGCCAACGGAGGAGCCCACCAGCAGTGCGCCCACCAAACCCGGTCCTTGCGTGAAAGCGATGCCATCGAGATCGCTGCCTTCGGTGTTAGCATCTTTCAGTGCTTTCTGGATCAGCGGAATGATCTTACGAACATGATCGCGGGAAGCCAGTTCAGGCACCACACCACCATAATCCGCGTGCAGCTTTACCTGGCTATACAATTCATGGGACAATAATCCTTGTTCATCGTCATAAACAGCAATGCCGGTTTCGTCACAGGATGTCTCGATACCCAGAATGCGCATAGTTTTCCTCGTATTTCGTTGCAGATGAAGTTGCTTAGCCGTCGTATAAAAGACGATTCTGATAAGCAGAGCGGCAAGTTTACCCCTAATAAGCCGTTGAGAAAACGCCCAAACGCAGGATCGCGGTCACTTTTGAACGATCACTGGTCAATTTTTTAACAATTCCGGCTTTACATCTCTCTCAGAAAAGAATAGAATTTCGCACCATTTTTAACCCGGGTGTCGATTTAGCGCACACTTAACCACGCCCGGCTACATACTAAATTTTGAGGTGAGAATTTAATGCCTATCGTTAAAGTTAGAGAAAACGAGCCGTTTGATGTTGCTCTTCGTCGTTTTAAGCGCTCTTGTGAAAAAGCAGGTGTATTGTCAGAAGTTCGTCGTCGTGAGTTCTTCGAAAAGCCTACTTGGGAACGTAAGCGTAAGAAAGCGGCTGCTAAAAAGCGCCACATGAAAAAGCTGGCTCGCGAAAACGCACGTCGCGTAAAACTCTACTAAGATAGTGTTGGCTTTGACAAAGGTGCCTTATGGCACCTTTGCTGTCTCAGGCACACTGTAAATGTAACGCCCCTTCCCAAGCCCATCAGACAGAGAATAAATAATGGCTTTAATTGATGACTTAAAGAACGCGCAAAAAGACGCAATGCGCGCCAAGGAAAAGCTCAAGCTTGGTACTATTCGTATGGCACTTGCCGCTATCAAGCAAAAAGAGATCGATGAGCAAATCACTGTAGACGACGATCCAACTATCCTGGCAATTCTGACCAAGATGGTTAAGCAACGTCTAGATGCAGCTGCACAGTACGATCAGGCTAACCGCGACGATCTGGCCAGCACCGAACGAGCTGAAATCGTTGTTCTTGAGTCATTCTTGCCACAACCTCTGACTGACGATGAAGTGGCTGCACTTATCGAAGAAGCCATGACTGAAACCGGCGCAACCGGCATGCAGGATATGGGTAAAGTGATGGGTGTGCTGAAACCTAAGGTTCAGGGCCGTACCGACATGGGTGCACTGAGCGGAAAAATTAAAGCGCGTCTTAACGCGTAATTTTTCCTGATGTAAGCCTTAAGCAGCGGCTGAAACAGCATGTTTCAGCCGCTGTTTTATTTGTGGTACGAAAACATTATTTGGTTGCACCGTGCACATCCCCTGATTAAAGTATCTGGCATTCTGCTGATACAGATTTTTGCAAACATCCTTGGTTTGACGCTTATATTTTTCATGCTCTTTAATTCAAAACAGTAGGTTACCGTTTCTGATGTCCGGAAGAATTCCACGCGATTTTATTGATGATCTGTTGGCCCGTAGCGATGTGGTCGACATTGTAGACAGTCGTGTGAAGCTGAAAAAAGCCGGCAAAAACTATCAAGCCTGTTGCCCTTTTCACAACGAAAAAACCCCTTCCTTTACGGTAAGTCAGGATAAGCAGTTTTATCACTGTTTTGGTTGTGGAGCCCACGGCAACGCGATTTCTTTCATCATGGAATTTGATCGCCTTGAGTTTGTTGAAGCCATTGAAGAACTCGCCAGAATTCATGGCCTCGAAGTGCCCCGGGAGCAAAGCAGCCGCCCGGTCATGAGCGAAGAAAAGCGTCAGCAACAGCAAGATGACTACGCCTTGATGGAAAGCGTCGCCCGCTATTTTCAGCAACAGCTTCGCCAACACGCGAACAGCCAGAAAGCCATTGATTATCTTAAAGGCCGCGGTCTATCCGGTGATGTCGTCAAACATTGGGAAATTGGTTATGCACCGTCGGAGTGGGATGGTGTATTAAAAACCTTCGGCAAAGAGCACGAGCGCGTTAAGCAATTAATCGATTTGAAGTTGGTAAACCAGAATGATCGGGGCAAGACCTATGATTTTTTCCGCGATCGGATCATGTTTCCGATCCGGGATCGCCGTGGACGTGTCATTGGCTTTGGCGGCCGGGTGCTGGAAGGCGATGGCCCGAAATACCTTAACTCGCCGGAAACCCGCATTTTCCACAAAGGGCACGAGTTGTTTGGCTTTTATCAGGCCAAGCAAAGCCAGCGGCATCTGGATAAGGTCATCATTGTAGAAGGCTATATGGATGTGGTGGCCTTAAGCCAATTCGATATTAATATTGCCACTGCCGCATTGGGTACCGCTACCACCCCCGAACATCTCGGCATGTTGATGCGCGCGACATCCCATATTGTGTGTTGTTATGATGGTGACCGCGCCGGTCGCGACGCAGCCTGGCGCGCACTGGAAAATGCCCTGCCTGCATTAAAAGACGGCGTAAAACTGACCTTTCTGTTTCTGCCCGACGGTGAAGATCCGGATACTATGGTGCGTAAAGTGGGTAAAGACGCCTTCATGAATTTGCTTGATGATGCACTGCCCTTATCCCGATTCTTCTTTGAATCACTACTAAAAGAACATGAAGTGGGCACACCTGAAGGTAAAGTCGCACTGAAGGCAGCGGCACAGCCGTTGATTGATCAGGTACTTGGTGATAGTCAGAAAGCCATGTTGCAGGAAGAGTTAGCAAAACACGTGGGTGAGTACGACCGTTTTCGTCTGCAGCAAGATATGCAACAGGCGAATCAGGCTTCAGCCAAACCTAAACCTTCCAGCTACACCCAGCAAAAAACCCAGATTTCGCCGGTGCGGACCATGGTTAGATTATTACTGGATAACCCTGCTCTGGCTGCTGGGCACCCCGAATGCGCGCCAGCCGTTTTGGCTCACAGCGGCGTGCCCGGTATTAACGTACTTGTGGATATTCATCAGTACTGTGTAAATAATCCACAGTCAACTACCGCTCAGGTGCTTGAAAACTTCCGCGACCATCCCCATTCTCCTGTCATCGCGAAGTTACTGTTGCAGGAACACCTGATAAAGGATGACGATGCAGAGGCGGTATATTGCGACAGTTTTGCAAAGTTGCTCGATTGGCATTTCGATAGCAGGATTGAAACATTGATCTCCCGATCGCGTATGCAACCCTTGTCACAGGACGAGAAGACTGAACTGACCTTACTGATGAAAGAACGTCAAAAGCTATAAATGCTTTCGTTCTGGCGAAAAATCGCGCTGAACGTCTGGTCAAATTTAACGTTTTCCTGTTATACTGGCTAATTCGCCACAAACAGAATTGAATCAAACATCGGGCTGACCCTGATGCGACAATCAAAGTATTAGCTTTTGATTACTATGCATAAAACAGGCCTAAATTACAATAGCCGATGTTCTGACAGGTGCGGTAACAAACGACAGCAAGCATGGACAAGACGGAAAATTCCGGCGCTTGAACGTGCTTTTTTGCTTATTAATTAAATGTGAGAAGTGTAGGTTATATGGCTCAAAGCAAGCAGTCTCAGATTAAACTCCTTATTGCAAAAGGTAAAGAACAAGGTTACTTAACTTTTGCAGAGGTTAACGACCACCTGCCACAAGATATCGTCGATTCCGATCAAATCGAAGACATCATCAGCATGATTAACGATATGGGGATCCAGGTTTCAGAATCTGCTCCAGACTCAGACGAACTGCTGATGCAAGAAACCACTGCCGATGAAGACGCTGCCGAAGCGGCTGCCCAGGCACTGGCTACCGTTGAGAGTGAAATCGGCCGCACCACTGACCCGGTTCGCATGTACATGCGTGAGATGGGTACCGTAGAACTTCTTACCCGTGAAGGCGAAATTGAAATCGCTAAGCGTATTGAAGACGGCATCAACCAGGTTCAGTGTTCTGTTGCAGAGTACCCTGAAGCAATTACTTACTTGCTGGAACAGTGGGACTTGTACGAAGCAGAAGAAATTCGCCTTGGCGATATTATCTCCGGTTTTGTTGACCCTAACGATGATCAGGATCTCGCGCCAACGGCTACCCACATCGGTTCTGAGCTTCCAGCTGAAGAGTTGGACGACGAAGACGATGACGACAGCGACGACGATGACGACGACAGTGATGACGATGACAGCGGTGTTGATCCGGAATTAGCGCGCGAGAAATTCGCCCTGCTCCGTGAGCAATATCTGAAAACCCGTGGAGTTATCGAAACTAACGGTCGTTCTGACAAAAAATCACGTGAACAAATTAACGTTCTGAGTGAGATTTTCAAAGAATTTCGTCTGGTGCCCAAGCAGTTCGATCGCATGGTTAAAAACATGCGTGACATGATGGACAAAGTGCGCATTCAAGAACGTCTTGTTATGAAGTACTGCGTTGTGAACGCGAAAATGCCGAAGAAAGACTTCATCAAGGCATTTGCGGGCAACGAAACCACCACCGACTGGTTACAAGCAACACTGGCTTCAGGCGCGGCGTATACCGGTCTGCTGGAAAATTATAAAGAAGACATCGAGCGTTCAATCTCTAAGATGAACAGCGTAGAGCAGGAAACGGGTCTGGTTATCGCTGACATTAAAGACATTAACCGTCGTATGTCTATCGGTGAGGCGAAAGCCCGTCGTGCGAAGAAAGAAATGGTTGAGGCGAACTTACGTCTGGTTATTTCAATCGCGAAAAAATACACCAACCGCGGTCTTCAATTCCTGGATCTGATTCAGGAAGGTAACATCGGTCTGATGAAAGCGGTAGATAAGTTCGAATACCGTCGTGGTTATAAGTTCTCAACTTATGCGACATGGTGGATTCGTCAGGCAATCACACGTTCAATCGCTGACCAGGCGCGGACTATCCGTATTCCGGTTCACATGATTGAAACCATTAACAAATTGAACCGTATCTCTCGCCAGATGCTTCAAGAAATGGGTCGTGAGCCAACACCGGAAGAATTGTCAGAACGTATGGCAATGCCGGAAGATAAAATCCGTAAAGTGCTTAAGATTGCGAAAGAGCCTATCTCCATGGAAACGCCTATCGGTGATGATGAAGATTCGCATCTGGGTGACTTTATCGAGGACAGCACCATTATTCAGCCCCTCGATTCAGCTACCGGCGGCAGCCTGAAAGACGCAACCCAGGAAGTCCTGGCCGGTCTGACAGCCCGTGAAGCAAAAGTACTGCGTATGCGTTTCGGTATCGATATGAACACCGACCATACGTTGGAAGAAGTAGGTAAACAGTTCGACGTTACCCGTGAGCGTATCCGTCAGATTGAAGCGAAGGCGTTACGCAAACTGCGCCACCCAAGCCGCTCTGAGCAGTTACGCAGCTTCCTCGACGAGTAATCTTTCAGACACAATCCTTTGAAAAGCCACCGATTCGGTGGCTTTTTTGTATGAAGATTGTCGCATATCACTTTCCACTAGCAGTTTCCCGCTTGAATTCCCCACCCGCTTTCCTTTAAATGGTCTCTTACTATTAATGGTTTGTGGAGTAACGATGATCTTAACCCCGCCGTACCTGTTGTTTATCGGTGATGCAACCGACCCGCTGAGTATCAAAATGGCCAAAAGTGTGGCTGATTGGAATCCGGATGCCTGTATTGGCGAGTATGCCCTTCTTGGCTGCGAGGTATCTACCGGCTTACCTGCGATGACTATCAATGAAGCGGTGTCTCAGGGCGCAAACACATTCGTACTCGGCTTTGCCAATAGCGGCGGCTTTATTGATGAAGCCTGGGTTCCCACCATTGTTGAGGCAATTGAGGCAGGTATGCACGTAGTGAGCGGTCTGCACGACAAGCTCACTAACATTCCTGCCGTGGTTGAAGCCGCTAACCGTATTGATAGACAACTGATTGATATTCGTCATCCCACCACCCGTTTTAAAACCGGTAAAGGTATCAAGCGTAGTGGAAAACGCTTACTGACCGTGGGCACCGACTGTTCAGTAGGAAAAATGTATACCTCTTTGTCGCTTACCAGAGCACTTAATGAGGCGGGCAAGAAAGCCACGTTTAGAGCCACCGGACAAAGCGGTATTTTGGTGGCAGGTGAAGGCGTCGCTATCGATTGCGTGGTAGCCGACTTTATTTCCGGTGCGGTAGAAACCTTAAGCCCGGATAACGACGATGATCACTGGGACATCATCGAAGGCCAGGGTTCATTATCTCACCCGGCATTTGCTGGCGTGTCTCTGGGCTTGTTGCACGGTTCCCAGCCTGACGCACTGGTAATTTGTCATGCACTAAACCGCTCACATATGCGCGGATTACCCCACTACCCTCAGCCTACCCTTGAGGATGTAATTGAAATGACCACTAAGGCTGCCAGCCTGACCAACCCCGATGTGAAGGTTGTTGGTATTGCCGTAAACACGTCAAGTGTGAGTGAGGAAGAGGCACGGCAATATTGTGAAGATATCAGTCAAAAATTGGGCCTGCCGTGTACTGATCCGGTGCGCTTTGGTGTAAGCAACATTGTTGGTGCGCTCTAATGGCCTTAACCATTTCTGTTTACCACGAGAGCTTCACCTTGGCGGAAGTGTTTCGCATTTCCCGCGGTGAGAAAACTGCCGCAGAAGTGATTCGCGTGACCGTTAGCGACGGTCATTTTACTGGTCAGGGCGAATCTGTACCCTATGGCCGCTACGGCGAATCCATTGAATTGGTGACTGCTGAACTTGAGTCGGTAAAGGGAAAGCTGCGTTATGTGGAAGACCACGCACTGTTGCCCGATTTACTTAAAGCAGGCTCTGCCCGTAATGCCCTGGACTGTGCATTTTGGGATTTACGCGCCAAAATGAGTGGCAAGTCGGTGGCAGAACTAACGGAGTTAACGCTGCCTGAAATGTGCGTTACCGCACAAACCATTAGCGTAGATACGGTTGAGAACATGCAGGCGTCAGCACGTAAACTGGCTGGCGCTCCGGTAATAAAGGTGAAACTTGACCCCAAAGCGGTAGTGGAAAAGATTGCCGCAATTCACCAGGTCACACCAAACAGTCAATTAATTGTAGACGCTAACGAAGGCTGGTCGGTGGATGTGCTTAAAGCCGTTGCCGACCAACTGAAAGCCTGCAATGTCGTATTGATAGAGCAACCATTGCCTGCTGCAGAAGACGCGGCGCTGGAAGGCTATGAATGCCCAATACCGCTTTGTGCCGATGAATCCTGTCATACCGCAGATAACCTCGAAACACTACGTAAGCGTTACCAGAGCGTTAACATTAAGCTGGATAAAACGGGCGGCCTTAGCGAAGCCATTGACCTACTTCAACGCGCCAGAGAACTGGGTTTTACGGTAATGGTAGGTTGTATGGTGGGCACATCACTGGCGATGGCTCCCGCTTATTTGCTATGTGAGGGCGCAGAATTTGTCGACCTCGATGGCCCGCTGTTAATAGCGGATGATCGTCCGAACGGGTTTAGTTTTAGCGCCGGGAAAATGTGGCAGCCTTCGCCATTCCTCTGGGGTGTAAAATAGGCTGGCACTATATTGTGGTGCATACATCACGCCATTCATCACTCTTTGGCAACGCGGAGTTCATACAAAGTACGGATGATCATTTTAAGGTGAACGTTCGTTTCATAAAATCGAACGTTTTGTCTGGTATTTAGCAATTACCCAAAAGCGTGAAAAACCGTATTGTATAGTGAACAGAAACTCAGAAAGGATTTTAATAAATGAAAGTTGTAGCTTTTGGTGCCAGTACTCACAAAACCTCTATTAACAAAGCATTAGCGACTTATGTTGCCGGCCTAATCGACGGTGCAGAAGTAAAGGTACTCGATATCAACGATTACGAGCTGCCGCTTTATACACAGGACCGCGAAGAAGAACTGGGCAGCCCTGAGCAGGCTAAACAGTTTCTTGCAGATATCGCCTCCGCCGATGCGCTGGTTATTTCTTTTGCCGAACACAACGGCCATTATCCAGCGGCTTTTAAGAGCTTATTCGATTGGGCGAGCCGTACAAATCGCGAAGTATACGCGCACAAACCAGCTGTTTACCTGTCAACATCACCAGGCCCAGGTGGCGCGAAATCAGTGCTTGGCGCAGCAGTGGCCTCTGCAGAATTCTTTGCCGGTAACGTAAAAGCCAGCGTATCTGTGCCTAACTTCTACGATGTATTCGACGTAGAAGCTGGTAAAGTAACCGATGACACAGTGAATGCAGAATTGAAAGAAGCCGTTGCTAAGCTATCCGCTTAATCAACACGTTCTTATTATTTCATTTAAGAGGCAGCTTAGGCTGCCTTTTTTGTTTCCGTCCCTTTTGTTGAACAATTCCCCATCTCCATCGGTATAAATCCCAACCACAATTCAGCGACTTGCTGTGCTAAGGTGGTGAAGTGCCTGAGCAGTAAACGGTATTTTGCGAACTTATCCGTAGATAATAAAAAAGGGGAAAAGGATGACCTGGCTCGACTACCTCATTGTAGGACTCTATTTACTTGGCTTGCTCTGGCTGGGGTTACGATTCCGTCATCAGGAAAGCGGGCAGGAATACTTTCTCGGTGGACGTTCTCTGGCCTGGCCCACACTCACGCTTTCAGTAATGGCGACCCAACTTTCGGCCATCAGTTTTATCTCAGCCCCTACATTTGTCGGCCTTCGTGAAGGTGGCGGGCTAATTTGGTTAAGTTACGAGCTTGCCCTGCCCCTTGCCGTTATCGTTATGCTGTGGCGCTTACTCCCGACCTTACACAATGCCGGTGTGGTGAGTGTATACGATTATCTCGAACAGCGGTTTTCCCGCTCCACTCGTCTGCTCATCAGTTTTGTGTTCCAGATAAGTCGCTCCTTTGCCACCGCCATTATGATTTATGCCATTAGCCTTATTCTGCAAGGCACCATGGGGCTGAACCAACTTCACGCCATTTTAGTCATTGGGGTCATTACGCTAATTTATTCTGCCATGGGTGGTATGAAAGCGGTGGTTTACGGCGATGCGATTCAGATGATATTAATTGTTGCCGGTGCAGGATTATGTCTGTGGGCAGGCTTGGATGCCGCCGGTGGCTGGCAGCAAGTCATGGACATTATTCCTTCTGAACGCTTGCAGGCTGCGAACACAGAAACCGCGGGCGTGGATGGCAGCGACTTTGGTTTGCTGCCGATGATTTTTGGCGGACTGGTGCTTTACGCTTCTTACTATGGCTGCGACCAGTCTGAGGCACAACGTTCGCTGTCCAGTCACAGTATCAGCGATTTGAAAAAGATGCTGCTCACTGTCGCTTTCCTGCGTTTCCCCATCACCGTGCTGTATTGCGCTGCGGGGTTAGTGATTGGCGCAGTGGTGCTGACTACCCCGGAGTTACAAGCGCAGATCCCCGCTGACGAGCCCGACTGGATGATGCCGATCTTTATCGTTAATTATTTGCCTGCGGGCATTGTCGGCATTCTTGTGGTGGCGATTCTGGCGGCGGCAATGTCTTCGCTGAGTTCCGCCATTAATAGCCTCGCCGCGGTGACCACGGAAGACATCTGCCGCATCACTGGTGCAAAACCTGACGATGAAAGCTACCTGAAACGAGCACGCATCACAGGTACGGTGTGGGGATTAATTACACTGGTACTTTCGCTATACGCAGGCAACATTGCGCCTACGGTGATTGAAGCCATCAACAAAATTGGTTCGGTGTTTTACGGCCCAGTTTTAGCCACCTTCCTTGCAGGCATACACAGCCGCAAAATATCTCCGGTTGCGATGAATATTGGGCTGTTAGCCGGTGTGGGTACCAATGTCTTTTTATGGCTCAGCGACAGCACTCTTTTCTGGTTCTGGTGGAACCTCATTGGCTTTGTCTGTACGCTGGTTGTAGCATGGTTATCGAGTTTTATTTTACCAAACGACAGTGCCCACAAACTGACGTCTGTTAGAGGAATCAGCTATCAGGCAGCAGCGGTTTTAGTCGCATGGTCAGGTATTCTTACATTAACAGTGATTTACCTGCCGGACTGGTTAAGCTAATCTGCCAACATCTAAACTGATAAGGAATGGAAGATGGATCCAGAATTCTGGTTAATGAAGTGGCATAACAATGAAACCGGTTTTCATGAACAGGAAGCCAATCCTAACCTGACCAAAAATATTCATCGATTATCGCTGGCACCAGGCAGCCGAATTTTTGTGCCGCTTTGTGGTAAAACGCTGGATATTCCGTGGCTGATCAAACAGGGCTACTACGTGGTGGCAGCCGAACTCAGTACCATTGCCATTGCGCAATTGTGTCAGCAACTGGATATTATTCCTGACAGCACAAAAATGGGTGACATCACACGCTACGACGGCCCAGGTTTTACGTTGTTCGGCGGCGATATTTTCCATATTACTCCCGACATGCTGGGCAACATTGATGCGGTTTATGACCGTGCAGCACTGGTAGCCCTGCCGTTTGAAATGCGGGTACGCTACACCAAACACCTGCGCGACCTCACAGGCACTGCCCCACAGCTGTTGATCACTTTCGATTATGATCAGCAAAAAATGGACGGCCCTCCCTTTGCAGTAATTGCCAATGAAGTGGAACAACACTACATCGACCATTACAGCATTACCTTGCTACACGGCAGCGAAATCAATCTGAAAGGCAAAGTAGATGCCCAAGAAAACGTGTGGCTGCTAAAGGCTGGCGCTTAGAAGCTTGCGGAGTTCGGATTCAAAACACGGCGTGAACCCATCCCTGGGGCCTCGACTGCTGCTTCCCTGCGGCAGACGGTTTTGAATCCAAACTCCTCACAGCTTTCGCGCCAGCCTCACATACATCTCATAAAATTTGACCAGCAGCGTGTTCCGAATTTTAAATGCGTAAGGCTTCCACAGCACCGGCCTTAAGCTACTCCAAATCCCCTTTGCGGTAGGGAATGGCGGCGTCTTCTTCGGCCAGTCTTTTGGCTCGGGTTTCTGGTGAGCCGGTATTGCGAGCAAAGGTGGCGTAAGCCGTTGGTACGATGTACAACGTCATGAATGCCGATACGATTACCCCAGCAAAAATCACCATACCAATGACCATACGACTTTCAGAGCCCGGGCCACTGGCAAGAACCAGCGGCAGCGAGCTGAATACCGTGGTGAAACCAGTCATCACGATAGGCCGCAATCGCTGGGCGGCGGCGCGACGTAGCGCTTCTTCAAATTCCACACCGGCATCCCGCAGTTGATTGGCAAACTCGACAATCAGAATCCCGTTTTTCGCCGCAAGACCAATGAGCATCACCAGTCCAATCTGGCTGTAAATATTGAGTGTCATACCGCTCAGATACAAACCAATAAAAGCCCCCACCAGCGCCAGTGGCACCGTGAGCATGATCACAAAAGGATGCACCCAGCTTTCAAACTGCGCAGCGAGGATTAAATACGTTACCGCCAGTGCCAGGATAAACACAAAGATAAAAGAACTTCCCTGCTCGTGGTAAAGCTGGGATTCCCCTTTGTAGTCCACAGAAGCAGCATCGGGTAATTCGGTACGTACAATGTTTTCCAAATAAGCCAAGGCTTCGCCGAGCGTGTAGCCTTCCGCTAAATTAGCTTCAATGGTTATAGCACGCATGCGGTTGTAGCGGTTAAGCACCGCCGAGGTTGCCTGCTCATCTACAGTTAGCAGGTTGTCCATGGGAATGAGCTGACCGGTGCGCTGGGAACGCACATACAAATTGTCGATACTGTTGGGACTACGGTAGTCTTCCTCAATGCCTTCCATGATAACGTAATACTCTTCACCACGGTCCAGGTAGGTCGAGACACGTCGCTGCCCCAGCATAACTTCTAGTGTACGTCCGATATCAGAAATAGAAACGCCGAGGTCGGCCGCCCTGTCACGGTCGATATTCACCTGCAACTGCGGGGAGGTATCTTTGTAGTCAGAATCTACGCGTACTAAGCCAGGGTTTTCACGGGCTTTATCCAGAATAATATCCCGCCAGCTCACTAAGTTTTCGTAGGTATCGCCCTGAAGAACAAATTGCACAGGCTGTCCGGCTCGTCCGGCGATGCCACTACGCATCATGCCGAAGGTTCGCACGTCGGGAATGGCATCCAGCTTTTTGGTCACTTCGTTCATCAGCTCAAAAGAGGTGAAATCACGCTGATCCCAGGGTACTACGCCAACCACTGCAAGGCCTGCGTTAGTACCGAAGCCTGGCGCTCTTACCAGCAGTCGATCAAAAGTGCCTTCCTCTCGATAGGGCATGAGAATTTCTTCGATTTTGCGTAAGTTAGCCGCATTACTTTCGAAGGATGCCCCTTCCTGACTCTTCATCAAAATGTAAAATGTGCCGCGATCTTCTTTGGGCGTAAACTCGCTGGGAATTTTGCCGAACAACTGCCAGATAAGCGTTAACGTTATGACAAAAAGTAAGGCCATCAGCCAGGGCTGGTGAATAGTTTTTCCCAAACTACGATGATAAAGCCCTTCAATTGACTGAAAACGTTTGTCCAGCCAGTTACCAAAGCCACTATTACGGGTTTGTTTTTTGAGTAACTTCGAGGCCATCATGGGCGACAGCGACAGAGCGGTAAAACTGGAAAAGGCCACTGCAGCGGCCATAGCCAGTGCGAACTCGGTAAATAACCGCCCGATATTTCCCTCTAGAAATACCAGAGGCACAAATACCGAGATCAGCACCAGCGTGGTCGCGATTACCGCAAAACCTACCTCTTTGGTACCGCGATAAGCTGCCAGTAATGGCGTTTCCCCCATTTCGATGCGACGGTGAATGTTTTCCAGCACCACAATTGCATCGTCCACCACTAATCCAATACCCAGCACCATGGCCAGTAACGTTAAAAGATTGATAGAGAAGCCGAGCAGGTACATCACGATGAATGCCCCAATCATAGACACAGGTACAGTAACTGCGGGTATGAGCGTGGCGCGCACGTTGCCAAGGAAAAGGTAGATCACCAAAACCACCAGCAGCATGGCGATGATAAGGGTGTTGTACACTTCGTTGATAGATTCTTCGATGAATACGGAAGAATCGTAGCTGGGCACAATAAAGATATTGTCCGGCAATGTTTCTTCTATTTTAGCGATTTGCTCTTTGGCTGAACGCACCACGTCCAGGGTGTTGGCTTTAGACTGTTTAATGATCCCCAGGCCAATCATGTTTACCCCATCACCACGAAACTCACTCTCGTCGTCTTCCGGGGCAAGTTCCACTCGGGCTATCTCGCCTAAACGTACCAGGTAGCCTTCCGAACCTACCGCTACGGTGAGCTGGGCAAAGTCATCGGGTGTCAGATAAGAACGGGCTACACGGACTTCGAAATCGCGATCATTAGACTCAACTTCACCGGCGGGGAGCTCTACGTTTTCCGAACGAATAACGTCTTCAACATCAGTTACTGTAATGCCACGGGCTGCCATAGCATTGCGATCGAGAAAGACTTTCATTGCATAAGTACGCTGCCCACCCAAACGCACCCGCGCCACGCCTTCTGCAATGGACAGACGGTCAACCAGAAAACGCTCGGCGTAGTCTGTCAGTTCCATGGTGTCGAGGTTGGTACTGCGCAGGTTAAACCACACTACCACATCTTCATCGGAGTTGGCTTTAGCGACTTCTGGCGGGTCGGCTTGTTCTGGCAGATTATTCAGCGCCCGGCTAACCCCTTCGCGCACATCGTTAGCAGCAGCATCGATGTCGCGGGTAAGCTGAAATTCAATGGTAATTTGTGAACGGCCGTTTCGGCTGCTTGAGGTGATATTTTTAATGCCTTCAATACCGCTAATGCGATCTTCCAGCAATTGGGTGATACGGGTTTCGACAATATTAGCTGAGGCGCCATCGTAGTTCGTCGTGATCGAAACGATGGGCGGGTCGATATCCGGGTATTCCCGTAGCGACAACATGGAAATAGCCACAATCCCGAAGATTACCACCAGCAGGTTGATTACTGTGGCAAAAACCGGACGCTTAACGGAGGTATCTGATAACCACATGGTTATTCTCCTTCAGCGTTCAGCGGGTCCAGAACTCTTACCTTGGAATTCTGCTGTACTCGCAATGTGCCCTCGGTCACGATGCGCTCGCCCTCACTGAGACCGTCAACAATTTGCACAATGCCTGGTTTACGCTCACCAATAATCACTTCTCGCTGATGCACCATGTCATCGTCGACTACGAAAACAAACTGCTTATCTTGAATAGGAACCAGGGCTTTTTCCGGAATCACCAGGGTTTCCAGCACCTGCTTTTCCAGCGTAATTTGCAGCAGCATACCGGGGCGAAGTCGCGCCGGATCGTTTTTGATGAGACCACGCACCAAAACTGAACGGGAGACGGGATCGATACGGGAATCGATGGTTGAAATTTCACCTTCAAAGGTTTCACCGGGATACGCCACCGAGCGGGCGAAAACCCGCTGTCCGGGTGACAGGCTGGCCAGTTGTCCTTCTGCAACACTGAAGTCCACTTTGATTACGCTGATATCGTCGAGCGTAGTGATAATTTCGCCAGGCTGCACCAACGAACCCACACTGACATTACGAATACCCAGCACGCCAGAAAAAGGCGCGCGGATTTCCAGCTCAGAAAGTTGCGCTTTGGCTACATCAAGCTGAGCGGTCAGGGCTTTTACTCTGGCTTGTTGTTCATCGAGAATTTGTTGCGATGCGGCACGGGTTTTCGCCAGGTTGACTACCCGCTCAAACTGACGCTGCGCTTCGTCGATGTTCGCTTCTAGCTCAACGACCCGGGCAAGTTCTTCTTCGTTGCTAAGCTGCACCAGCAACTGGTTCGCATTAACGTGATCGCCATCGTCAAATTTCACCTCGCGCACACGGTCTGTTTGCTGCGCAGTAATGGTGACCGACTCATTCGCATTAGCGGTGCCCAAGGCTTCAATGGTAACCGGGAACGTTTGCAACACCACAGACTCAGCTCTCACCGGGGTAGCAAAACCACTACTTGCTGTTGTTTTTTCTTCTTCAGGTAAACTGACATAAATAAGGAAGCCACCCAGCGCGACAACCCCCAACAAAAGCGGGGACAATATAGATTTCATGGACATCTCTGATTCCTTCAACATTTCCCGGTCGATAATCGTCGTGCTTTCAGGTGGTTAACCTGTATTAGATTTCATTCCATAGACCGAAATTTTAAAACAAGTCCGGTTCGGACCTGTGATTATTATTGTTATACTGCCGCCACTGATACGTAGTCAGTGATCTTGTATAAGAGCCTGAGACTCTTTTTAAATTTTTATTTGAATAACATTTATTTTACCTAGTTGTATGTTTTTTAGGTTTCGCTTATCAGCCATATTGTTACTTTTGCCGCTTTTCGGATGCACTGACCTGCCCGCGCCTCCGGCATGCCGCACCATCGAAAGTACGCCCCAGCAACATGACACCCTGGCTTGCTTAATAAAAGCTGATACCGACACGCTACTCTGGCAAAATGCCAGTGGTTTACTCGAACTGCCCGTGACCCATACGGCTGAAACAGAGGCGGAACAATGCACGTTGCATCGTGAAGTCTTTGCCCAAACCGGTATTAATGTTGAAGTTGGTAAGTTATTACTTACAACAAAGGACAACATGGGCATCTATGCGTGCAGCCAGCATGCTGGACTAGAAGGTATCGGCCAGCCCTTTGCTGCACCAGCCTGGGCGAACGACAATTTGAGTTGGGTGAAGCGGGACGCCTACCAACTGACAATCCGGGATATGCAAAACCCGGATCATCTTATCCCCTTGCGTGATAGCCTTTCAGTGCTGTTCCGCCAAAGCCAGACCGATAAAGAATGAGTTAGATGAAGTCGGGATTGTTGGTCTTTCCTTCCTCTGCTACTTTAAATCAATACAAATGAAAAGGAGTGACTCCGTGTTTGAACTCGAACATTTCAGTTTGAAAGACAAGGTGTCGCCAGAAGAATGGCAAACTCGGGTGGACCTCGCAGCCTGTTACCGTTTGGTGGCGGACATGCGTTGGGGCGACTTAATTTACACCCATATTTCAGCCAAAGTGCCTGGAACCAACCATTATCTGGTTAACGCGTTCGGCCTGACCTTCGACGAGGTACGGGCTTCAAATCTGGTGAAGGTTGACCTGGACGGCAATATTCTCGATGGCTCGCCTTACCAAATAAACCCAGCCGGTTTTACGATTCATAGCGCAATTCATGAAGTGCGCGAAGACGCAAAGTGCGTCATACACCTTCATACCAAAGCCACCATTGGCGTTGCATCGCTCAAAGGCGGACTCAAGCCATGGAGCCAGTACTCGCTGTTTTCGCTGCCCTCACTGAGCTACCATAGTTATGAAGGTCTGGCGGTAGACGACAACGAACGTAAACAGCTACAAGAAGATTTGGGCGACACGAATCACATGTTATTGCCCAATCACGGCGGTCTGACAGTTGGCCCCACCGTGGGCGATGCATTTATGCGCTTCTACGATTTGGAGCGTGCTTGCGATATTCAGATGTCGTTGATGCAAGCCGGTGAAGAAGTCATCGACATACCAGAGCCTATCGTACAAGGCATTTACGAGCAGGCCAAAATCGTCCACTCCGGTGAAACCGGTGGACAAAAAGCCTGGCCAGCCATGCTGCGCCGCGCATATAAATTAGACCCGACATTCTGCGAATAAACGCCGACGCAGCTGGGGTAAGGGGTTGGTATTCATAACCGTCTGCCGCAGGGAAGCGGCAGCCGAGGCCCCATGGATGAGTTTACGCCGTGTTATGAATGCCAACTCCGTCCCCCGCGAAAGGCGGCGCTTAAACGACAAAATCAGATTCAGGACATAAAATGAAAATTACCAAAGTTGAAATTTTTGATATCGAGTGCCCCGAGCGTCCGCCTTGGAACCCGGTATTTGTGCGTATTTATACTGACGAAGGCATTACCGGTTTAGGTGAAGCCGGTTTGGCTTACGACTGGGGTCATTCTGCTGCAGCGCACATGATTAAAGAAATCGCCGAAGCCATGCTAATCGGTTGGAACCCGTTTAACACCGAAGGTCTGTGGTCGAAAATGCTGCGTGAGAGCTTCTGGGGTCTCGGTGGCGGTCCGGTGATTTACGCCGCTATGAGTGCCGTGGATACCGCACTATGGGACATCAAAGGTAAGGCCCTTGGTCTGCCCGTGTATCAACTACTGGGTGGCAAAACTAACGGCAAATTGCGCTCTTACGCCAGTCAGTTGCAGTTCGACTGGGACACTACCATTACAAAATTGATCCAACCTGAAGAATACGGTCGTGCTGCCGAGAAAGCCATGGCGGAAGGTTACACCGCTGTGAAGGTTGATCCCATCGTTTATGACATCAATGGTGACACCCACTTCGACCGCACGAAGATTATCTCTCGCGCGGAAATGAAGCTGTTCCGCGCTCGTCTGCAAGCTATTCGTGATGCCATGGGCGACGAAGGTGACATCATCTTTGAATGCCACAGTTTGCCGGGCGCCACCACCGCTATTCAACTGGGTGAGCTGGTAGAAGAATTTGGCTGCATGTATTACGAAGAGCCAGTGAATTACCTGAACTCCAAACTGCACGACAAGGTTGCCCGTAATGTGAAAGCGCCAATTGCCGGTGGTGAGCGTTTGTATAATCGCTGGGGAATTCGTCCATATCTGGAAGATCAGTCTCTCGACGTACTGCAGCCAGATATTGGTCTGTGTGGGGGCTTCACCGAAGCGAAGAAAGTGTGTGACTACGCCGACATCTACGATGTGCGCATTCAGGCCCACGTGTGTGGTGGCCCGGTTGCTACTGCAGCCAGCCTGCATCTGGAAACCGCGATCCCGAACTTCCTGATCCACGAACATCACACTTACGCAACCAAATCCTGGAACCGCGAGCTGTGTATTCAAGATCCACAACCGGTTAACGGCTTTATCGAAGCGCCCGATACGCCAGGAATTGGTATCGAGTTGAATGATGAGGTGGTTTATCGTTCACCGAACATGTCGGTAACGGCATTGAAATAATACTTTAACCGCAGACAAAAAAAGGTGGCAAATGCCACCTTTTTTATTAGCCGTAAACTTTCGCATATTCACGCCACTTCGTAGCACTGTATGCAACCTGCTTTTTGAACTCAGCCAGCTCAGCATCGTTTCTTGGTGGTACATTAACAGGCGTGCTTGTCAGCACAATTTCCATAATGGCTGGCCCACGGAATCCGCCATTTCGCAAGGCATCATGATAACTGTGAAAATCCAGCCTTCCCTTGCCAATGCCTGCCCGGTTCGAATCCGAGATATGGAACATGGCCGTTCGTGAGGCATACTTCTTCAGCACAGCCTTAGGATCGATTTCATGAATATTCAGATGGAAGCTGTCCGGCAGGTATTGTAAATAGCCTGGATCATCCAACATGCTCAGTAATTTTTCAAAATCCTTCGTTGAGTGAACTAAGGGGATCTCATACAAATTACAGGGCTCAAACATAAGTGGAACATGCTTTTCTTTTGCGTAGGCTATCGATTTATTACATAGCTCGGCCAGGCGCTGCCACTTTTGCTCATCCGTTTTCTGCGCAATGGTCCATCGTGTCAGGCCATGAATGGCGGTAGGCGTTCCAAGTTCAGCTGCGTAATCAATAGCACGATTAAATAATGCCATGGCATTTTCGACAGTCGCCTCTTGTTCAGAAGGTGGCTCTGTATCGAACGGGTCGGCACAGACTATCGTTAACCCATGTTTATCTGCGGTCGCTTTCAGTTCACTCACCGGTACGTCATAGGGCTGGCCGTTAAACTGTATTGCATTTAGCCCGCATTCACTTGCGGCTTTCATCATTGCTTCATGGTCATCGATACCAAATGTCCAACTGCAGGCACCCACAAGTAGGTCATCCGTAGATGCATTAGTAGGCGCTGAAGTAGTAGTTTCACTAAAAGTTTTACCGGAAACGACTGCGGTAGCTGCAGTAAGCGTGGAGAGTTTGGTGAAATCTCGTCTGGAAAGCATAGGTCCTCGCTGGCGATAAGCGTCATGCGATTGAATTACATAACAAATGAAACGAAATACAGTTTATTACCTCTTAATCAGAATTTTGGTTCTCCAGAGAAGATTAAATATTAGTCACTGCGAATTTTTAGCAATTGATAGAAGGTGAGCTCATAGTTTGAAAAAACGCGATAACAAATCCGTTAAAAGACTGTCCGTACGGACAATTGCCACCCATTCTGATTTATTCCAACATAGATATGTATCAGGTCTGGTGCCTATACATTCGTTAATTTTGAATAATTACTCCAACGCCAGTTGGCTGGGTAAGTCACTAGTTGAATCTGCCTCAATAACCGTACGGAGTCCCTAGATGAAAACCAATGGAATTAAGAACGCACATTGGCTGATTTATGCTGGCGCGGCGGGCTCAGTATTGGCGCTTTGCTAGATTTTGTTCTCGGCGTGTTTCCACTGTTTATGGGCATATTGATGGTGGCAGCAGAATTGTCAGTGTATATCTGGCTGAAAAACAAATTTGGCAAAGATATCGAAGAGTAGCCCGCTTGCGGGCTTACTCACTGATGACTAAATCCATACCAGTGTCTGGCGTTAAGATATGTCAGTCGTTCCAACTCGCTATTCTCTACCAGGCCAGACATGAGATCCCAGAATTCGGAATACGAGTAACGCCAGTTGCTCAGAGGAAAGTTACTGGCCAGCATCACCCGTTCGTTGCCGAACAGACTGATAAGGTCTTTGATAACAAGCCCGGCACTTTCCGGCCGCCAATAACGGTTTGTCATTTCCCAGCCCGATGCTTTTACCGCCACGTTCGGGCAACCCGCTAGCGCCGACATATTGGTTTTCCAATTCGCGTAATTGATTTCAGACGCAGGCGGAAAGCCGCCGTGATTTACCGTTATGCGCAGCGCTGGCATTAGATGACACACTTCGATCAGTGCGGCTATGCCCGCGGTATCTTCGCCGTACAGCTGCGCATCAAAACTCAGTTCAGCTTCGGCCAGCATAGACAATGCCCTTCGGGCTTTACTGCTTTGCAATACAACGAAAGCACTGTCATCGAGTATATGACGAACGCCAACCACAGACTGGCGCTGAATAAGGGCGTGCATTACCGCTTCAAAATCATCTGCTTGTAAATCGCACCCAGCAACAGACCGCATGGGCAAGGTGCAGTTCGACTCCAACCAATCGATTTCCCGCCAGGGTCGCGCGTTATCTAATCCCGCTTCAATATGTACATAACCGGCAAGCGCTTGCTCGCCAAAAAGGCGCAAATCTTTTTCTGTAAAGGTTTTAGCTATTTCAGCTTTATCGGACCAATACGGCGGGTTCTCCGGCTTTAACCAGTTATAGTCGCCTTCGTCCAGGGCGAAGAAATGTAAGTGCGGGTCGATAAATTTCATCATTGTGCCGTGTAGCCACCGTCGATGCTGTGCAGACTGCCGGTAATAAACTTTGCGTCATCACTGGCAAGAAAATACGTAAACGCCGCCACTTCGTCTGGTTGCCCTAGTCGCCCGAGGGGTTGTGCGGCTTCTTCCTCGGCGTGCACCTGCGCTTTATCTGCACCGCTAGCTGCCACATATTTGTCGATGGCATTGTGATACAGCGGGGTTTCAATGGTACCCGGACACACGGCATTAGCGCGAATGTTAAAGGAGGCATAATCTAGCGCGGTGGTTTTCGCCATAGAAGCCAGTGCGGCTTTACTCATATTATAGGCGAAGGAATTGCGCTTGCCGATAATTGCCTGATCAGATGCCATGATGATGATGGCCCCGGATTTTGCTTGTTTCATTGCGGGTAACACGGCCCGCACGGCGTGATAGGCCCCCTTTACATTCAGCGAGAACACCCGATCGAAATCTTCAGGTGAGGTATCTTCGATGGTGGCGGAAAAATGCATACCTGCATTGCTAATTAATGCATCTATTCGACCGAATCGATTGAGGGTTTCAGTGATACAGTCAGACACAGCGCTTTCACTGGTGACATCGCAATTCATCCACTGCGCCTGCTTCACCGGCTTATCAAAATCGCGAATGTCCAGATTCACTACCTGATAGCCATTCTTGGCGAACTTCTCCACCACGGCTAAGCCAATGCCAAGACTACCACCGGTAACCACACAAACGGGCGTTGATTGAGACATGCTAATTCCTGTAAAACGATTTTGTATCAATATGCTTAAGCATGCACTGATGTGCAATGAAAGTAAAAATGAAGGGGCTTTTTGATGGTAAAACACACAAAAAAAGCGCCCGGCGTTAACCGAGCGCTTTTAAACATAGTTTTATGACCAGATTAACGGTTGCGATTTAACAAGCTTGATATCGCTGCCGCTTTAGTCGTAACCGCGGAAGTAAGGGTGCGGCCACGGCCTGATGGCGTAGCATCTTCCGTAGCACAGCCTCTGCGGGTACACATACGACGCATAGCACCGATGTCGCGTGCATTTACACGGCCATCGTTGTTCAGGTCGAATGACATATCAATTTCCTGACGGGCAAAAATGGCTCGCATCAGTGCAGTGATATCATCACGGTCGACATCGCCATCACCATCCCAGTCGCCGGTTACTGGCTCTTCTTCTGCTTCCAGCAGATAAGTACCAATCACAGGATCGTGGTCAGAAGCGCGATATACCAGTTCATTCAGGAATGAAGCCGGCTTGTACTCTTCGTTGTAATCGTAAAATTCAGGCTCATCACTGTTAATGTGCCATTCGTTTACGTCTACCATCATGTCCATAGCCGCTTGGTTCACCAGCATGTAATCCAGTGTTCCTGCCAGGCCATCATAAGAGTAGCTGTAAGATGCATTACCTTTCATTTCGGCAACAGAATCTGCATAACCCGCCGATGCCAATACCTGAATAGGATCTTCTTTTGCGTAAGCGTTGTAGTCGCCCAGCAGAATAGTCGCCGTGTCGCCATAGGTTTGCTCTAAGAACGCAGTAATAGCAATCGCAGCCCGGGTACGCTTACGATTACAGTAGCCTTGCTCTAAATCGCCATCTTCCTGACAGCTTGAGCTTGAACCTTTTGACTTCAGGTGGTTTACGTCAACAGCAAATGTTTTACCCGACTCAATGTGGGTGAACAGTTGAGACAGTGAAGGCCGGTTACCGTAATCCACGAACAACGGACCTTCTTCGTCAACGATACTATTCGCTTCCAGCAGAATAGCTGGCGAACCTACAGGTGTTACCACGGCTGGACGATACAGAATACCTGAGGTAATTGCATCGGTGCCCAGTTGGTCGCCACCAGCATCAACGTAAGCATACGTGCCTTCACCGAACTCATCGTTTAAGGCTTCGGTAAGCTGTGCAACCGCGCTTAACGGGCCAAAACCATCGTTTTCGATTTCCATCAGGCCCAGTACATCAGCGTCGATCTCAACCAGCGCGTTAACGATTTTCGCTAACTGACGCTCGTATTCTGACAGTGAATCTGCACCACGCTCCGTAGGGAAACCTTCGCCGTTACCATCACCATTAAACAGGTTCAGTACGTTGAAGCTAGCAACCTTCAAGTTACCTTCTTCCACATCGGGTGAACTTTCACGGTAGTTTTCTGCTACCAGTGAAGGCACTTCCGTAGGACGAATACGGTAAGCGGAGTAACCGTAATCCATCACACCCGTTACGCCTGTGATCAGGTCGCCAGAGCGAATGGTATTGTCCGGATTGAAGCCCCCCTCAGGTAACATCCACTCAGAAGCATAGCCGTCAGCGTTGTCGTCGATGATTAATACATCCAGAGCATTACTTGCAGCCAGTGCAGCTGATGCTTCAGTACCGGGCAAATGGATTTGTGTAGGATTGAACAGACGTTCTGTAGACACCCACACTTCGCCAAAATCGCTGTAAGGATAGATGTTGCTGATGGTCCAGTTTGCATTGCTAGTTACCACCATGCCTTCGTATTTTTCAAAGCTGTCAGCACTTTCCATCGGTAATGAAATCACTACCGGCGTGACTGCGCCAGTGCCACAAATCAGTGCGTCAGATGTAGCTTCAACAAGAGTGCGACCGTAATCTTCAGTCACATTACCTGCAACACGAATCACGTCACCTTCGGTAACAACTTCGATAAGCGAAGTACTTGCAATAAATACACCTTCAGATGTGGTGTCATCACCATCGGAATCCGCCGCTTCTTCCTGAACCCAGAGACCTTCCAGTGCAGGTGTTACATGAGTAACGATAGCTTCGATAACCACGCTTTGGCCAGTCAATGGAGATTCAGCACCTGAACCCTGTACTTCACTGATAAAGGTTGCTTCGTCGCCACAAACACCGATGTCGTCACCGCCACCGCCGTCTGAGCTGCCATAAGCGCCAAGGAACTGGAACGTATCCTGGTCGTAAACATCCCACTCAAGGCTAGGATCGAATTCGTCATAGGCTTCTGTATCGCCTTCGGTAATCGCAGCATTACGCACCAGTGTGCGGTTTTGCGTGCGAACATCACCGCCCTGCCAGTAAGAACCTGGGTCTTCGCCAATACGGCCAAAGCTATCAACGATTTCACCGTTATTGCGTAACACAATAGCGTCGTCGCCGTTGAAGGTTAAAGAGCCACTGGTGAGATCGGCAACCGCAAGGATGGCACTGTCTGAGCCGCTGTTTGCCAATACATACACATCGCCCGGCGCTAATGTGCCGCTTAATGTGAAAGTTTGACCTGCGTAGTCGCGACCATTAATGAACATCTGAACATCGTAAGCACTCAAATCAACAGGTGCAGATGTGAGGTTCACAATTTCCAGCGCTTTGTTGTTAGAGCTACCTTCAATGTATTCAGAGAAGAACAGTTCTGTAGCTGGAGTAACGTAGGTACCAATTGGGAACGGTACAGCTGCCGTTGCATTGCTGGTTTCGCCATCGAACACATTGGTGCCGGCCACTTCCCAGTTGGCAACATCAAAGGTAGATGATGGACCACCGGCAATACGGTATGCCCAGCTGTCTAAGTGATCCCAGGCTTCACCTGTGCCATCGGTGTTGATGTCGCCGTAAAGATCAACAACTTCACCGTCACAGAATACTTCAATAGCGTCGTCACCATTAATCGACATTGCGCCACTGGTATAGTCAGGTGCAAAGCCGAAGAAAGCTTCGAAACCTGCAGATTCGCTGGCGATGTAAATAAACTGGCCTGCAACCGCAGAGACTGCTGGGAAGGTAAATTCTTCGCCGTCAGTGCCACCACCATTATTTGCACTGCCCACACCACAGGTGCTTAAGTCGTCGATGTTTTGATTAACGAACAGTTCGATACCTTTTGGTGTACCGCCACTCAACGGGCCATCAAAAACACCTGTCAGTGTGAGCGGTGAGAATCCACTTGGTACCGGAGTCGGTTCTGGTTCTGGCTCTGGCTCGGGATCAGGCGTTGGTTCTGGCTCTACTGCATCACAGCTATCAGCACTATAGAACAGGCTCACCCACTCAGGATGGTCAACAAACGGGTTACGGTTGCCCTGATATTCGTAGATTGCACTTTGACGGTTAGTCTCAACAACATCAACCGGGTCAGCATCATTCCACGCAAGCAAGGTACACAGTTTACCCAGCGAAGGTTCGCCAGAACTGGTGATGCGGTTAACCAGCGTTAAGTCTGGTGTAACATCACTACCCGCGCCTTCGTAGCGGATATCCATGTACAGCATTTGACGGGCAATATCGCCTTTCACCGCATCGCGAGGCTCGAAGGAATCGCTGTCACGGCGGTTAGCAGGCGCTTCCGGCAGAGGCGCATCAGAATAATCAAAATCCAGATTGCCACGTGAGCTGTTTACCGTGATATCAGAAGGGCGTAGGTGCTGAATATCAGTATAAGCTTCCGCGCTTGAACTGCTAAAGCCATGACTTTTCGGCCAGCTATGCTCACGGTTCCAGTAATCAGGCTGCGATGAATCGCTGCCCGAACCATTTTCTGACTTTGGAATAGAGTTGCCTGAGTAAATCAACAGGATGTTGTCAGGATTCGCAGGATCTTCGTCGGTTTCCGTTAAGGCAGTCCACACTTCACTGTACGTCAGTACGTGCTGACCAGAGATCGTTTCACTGAGAATTTGACGAATAATAGCGGTATCAGAACCGGCGTCGATTTCAGACTGCACTGCAGCATAATAAACAGCAGGATCAAACGTCGAGGCGTCAGCCACTTTATCGATATCAGGGCAATTGGTACAAACGCCGCCGAGATCTTCATCTTCGCCGCCGCCATCGCCACCACCGTCGCCATCACCACCACCATCGTAGTCGTGAGAGCCCAGACCGGTGTAATCGTTCTGAGGCAGGCCAACCCACTCGCCGAGTCCATAGGCATCGTTAGGGTTGATATCGCCCGTGGTCACTGAGCTATTACGGATGAGGGTTTGGTCTTTGGTAGACAGGCCACCTTCGCTCCAGGATGAACCCGGATCGACACCGAGCTGACCAATACTGTCGAGTATGTTGCCCGCGTCATCGGTGAGAATAATGGCATCATCACCATTGTACAGACTCTGAGTTGTCAACTCATCGGCCAGGGCCTTCAACGCATCTTCCGCGCCTGATTGCGCAATAACTAACGTACCGCCCGGCGCGATAGAACCACTTAAATCAACAATGGAACTGGCTGACAAGCCACCATTATTGTATACGGAAATGGTATAACCACTGAGAGACACACTTTCTGTCGTTGGATTGTAGAGTTCCAATGCTTTATTGCTACTACTTCCCTCGACGTACTGAGATATCAGCAAGTCACTGCCACTGGCAGAGACTGAGGCTGTAATCCCCAATACCAAAGGAAGCACGATAGGTGCTTTCATTATTGTTGCTCCTGCTTGTTATTAGAAACTGTCCCAAAGTGCAGTTGAAGAGTATAAAGAAAATACTACAGAGAAATGACAACTTTTTGACCAAAACTGACATTATTTTGACCAACTGGTCTACAGGTTTTGCGTAGTAAGGGCTGCAGGAATATTAGGTTAAATTTATATGTAAATTTTATCGAGGAGCGGGCATAAAAAAACCTGAGCGACGTCAGGTTTTTTGTAAACGAGCAGTTTGCTAAACGTTAGTTTTGTGCGAGAGCATCGGCCATTTCTTCATCGAACCAATCTTTCAACATCGCTTTCTCATATCCCAGATATTCGTTTTGTCTGAACGTGGATGGATTATCAAGAAAGCTCATGTCTTTTAACTTCACATCAGCACTTTTTAATACTTTTCCACTCTCATCAGTGAGCGAATAAGAAAACGAAATTCGGGGAATGTCCACACGCTTGATGATGCGAACGTCACTGCCTGTAGCGTTGCCAAATACGAAACTGCTTGGCCATACCTGCCCCGCAAGATCCAGATTGGTGACGGTCATTGATAATTTTTCTTTCTCAGGCAGCTTTTCAGCGAGTTCCCCCACGTACTTATCGAGGGCCTCGAAAGTGCGTTCACGAAACTTAACCCGACTTTCATTCGTCGGCCTTACATCTGCGTACTTTTCTGGATTCTGCCAGACTATTTCCGCAGTTGCGGCACTGGACTGAGTAGATGCAAGGGAGCTCCCTGCAGCCAAAGAAACCAGTATTATTTTCCAAACAGAATTCATTTTATGACTCCTCAATTGAAATACCAATACACAGTGTTGCCCGATACCATTACGAAACACTACGAGCAGCTTCGTAAAACTACCTCCGTACATCACTTAGAGCCTCTCGCTGCCAATTTGTTCCATTGTGTCAGCAACGGGCAATACGTTTACTATACTGGCAACTAACTTCGCTTTCGATTTTTCACAGCAACCTATTTATACCACACTCAAATGAACAGACACTGAACGATAGTAGATATTTTAAACTGCACTCATATCAAAAAGTAGCAACGCTAACATCAGACATCGAATAAACAGCTGTCGCAAGTTCATTCTCTGTCAAGGCTAAATGCAAGGTACCTGAAAGCCAGACAGCATCAAAAGTCCAATCTACTCCCTGCTTGTATTCCGCATAGATGATTTGGTTGGGAGGAGGTGGCGGCAGATGCATGCAGGCGCCAAAATAGGGCACTAAGAAGAAACTAACAATTTTTCCTGATTCTGTGAAATCCAGTGGAACCATAAACCCGGGAATACGAATTGATTGACCATCGAGTTTTTTAACGCCATTAGTCGATACTAACGCTCGTTCATAATCGTTGGTTGGTGCAGCGATACCCGATTGAATACGACTACTGATTTTATCATCCTCAGAGCCATCTTGAACTTGACGCACTGAATCAGGCATATTTTTTAACACTAACAATTCTTCAGGAGGTACAAGATACTCCCATTCTAAGATTCGGGGTTCTTTATTATCTGCCGCAGCCGGGTAAGCCAGCAGAAAACCATAAATCATTAACACACTACAAAATAAACGCGAGTGACCAAATAACACTGTTAAAACCGTCTTCATTATGAGTGTTTTTTAGCCTGCCTCAAATTGAAAAATTAGACCATGCTAGTCATCGGACGACGTGGGAGATTAACGAAAAAATGAAAAGTGAATTTTAGATTGTTGTATGAAAATTACGGGTATTCAAAGCGAGTGAGACAGCAGTTCCGTACTCGCGATGGCGGCGCAAAAATGCCTCAACTCGCCACCACTAATAAAGGGGTTAATATCGTCGGTTACGCAATAGGTGTGATGAAAAGAGATGATGCTGTCGCGACTTTGCAGGATTTCATCGACATAATCCTGTTGGAACGGACGAAGTTGTTCCCGCATGGGTGCCGTTACCGATAGCAGAGATTCCAACTCTTTGCGTTCCTGCCAAGTGGCGACATATTCGTACCAACTGCTCACTTCAGCCTGAGCATCTTTAAAAATATACTGAACCATTGGCAAACGGAGCACAAAGATCAGTACTGCTATCTCTGAAATCACCAAAAAACCACGCCACATCTGATTAACCTGACCCTGTAATCGCAAAGCCAATCTCATTCAGACAGCAGAGACACGGCTTTATATTTAACCTGATAACCTGTTGAGAATATAACCGCCTGAAAGCTAATTAAATAGTTTGAGTTTTATACCTGAATATTGTTTTTAATAAGCCGGAACAGACTGTTATGCGCTTTTTTTCTTGATCTGTATTAAGTCTGGCTTATTTACTCTTGCTATACTGGCAGCAAATAACAGACACCTGTGTCAGTAAGGTTGCCTTCATGAGCGAACAAATTCAGGTCAAAAACGTCTCTCCGGTAAAAGTGCATCAGCCGCCCGGTGGCAGTAATAAAAAACGCCCATCGGCTCGCAGCCAAATTTATGTTCGTGCCGTTAAGGGCCCTATCGAGACGTTCCGCCGCTTATTTGGCTTTGTTTTTGTTGGTCTTTTTGCGCTCATCCCCTGGATTCAATACGACGGGCATCAGGCTATCTTGTTGGATATTATGAACCAGCGTTTTACCATTTTTGGTCTCACGCTGTGGCCGCAAGATCTCACGTTACTGGCTTATATTTTTATTGTTGGTGCATTCGCGCTGTTTTTTGTCACCACTTTCGCCGGGCGGGTTTGGTGTGGATTTATGTGCCCGCAAACCACCTGGGTTTATATGTATGTGTGGTTTGAAGAAAAAATCGAAGGGCCCCGTAACAAGCGCATTAAGCTGGATGAACGCCCTCTCGACTTCGATAAGTTCTGGCGCAAATCACTCAAGCACATTGCCTGGCTTTCTGTTGCCCTGCTCACCGCGCTCACCTTTGTGGGCTACTTCACACCGATTGGTGCATTGTTTATCGACTTTTTTACCTTCAATGCCAGTTTCTGGGCGGTATTTTCAATTCTGTTCTTCGCAGGTTGTACCTATGGGAATGCCGGTTGGATGCGGGAAATCATGTGTACCCACATGTGTCCTTACGCCCGCTTTCAGTCTGCCATGTTCGATAAAGACACCTTTACGGTTTCTTACGATTACAATCGAGGGGAGAAACGTGGACCTCGCCCCCGTAAACTGAAACATGAAGAATTGGCTGACAAAGCGCTCGGTGATTGTATCGACTGTAACCTGTGTGTACAGGTATGCCCTACCGGTATCGATATTCGCAATGGGCTACAATATGAATGTATTAACTGCGGTGCCTGCGTAGATGCCTGCAATGGCGTCATGGAGAAAATGAACTACCCCAAAGGGCTGATTAGTTTTACGTCTGAAGAGCGTCTTACTGGAGGCCATACAAATATTGTGCGGCCCAAACTGATTGGCTATTTCGTGGTACTGTTAGTGATGATTGGCCTGCTCATGGCAGATATTCTCACTCGCTCACCATTAGAAGTCGACCTGATACGTGATCGCAACTCCCTGTTTCGGGAAAACGGCCGGGGCAATGTAGAAAACGTCTACACCATCAAAATTCTGAACAAATCTCAGGACACCCATACCTACACTATCGAGGTGAAAGGTTTAGCTAGCTACAATATTTTAGCCGATACCACAGTAACTGTTGGTGGCGGAGAAGTCTTCAGTATGCCACTATCTCTGGAAACCTCTCCGAAGAACCTTAGCGAGGCGGTGACAGACATTTATTTCCATGTCCGGACCGAAGATGCTGAGGGCAATGTTGTGGAAGTCGATGAACCAACAAAATTCCTCTACAGATAGTAAAGAACAAGGCGATTTTGCCTTTGCGGGCTTAAGCCCTGACACCGTATTAGACGCCCTTGAAAGCTGCCGGATTTACCCAGAATCTGGCTTGCTGGCGCTGAACAGCTATGAAAACCGGGTTTACCAGTTCAAGGCCGATGACGGTCAGCGCCTGGTGGTAAAATTCTATCGCCCCAGCCGCTGGAGCGATGAACAAATCCTTGAAGAACACAGTTTCGCCAAAGAAATCGCCGATGCCGATATTCCACTGGTGGCGCCGATGGAAGTCGACGGGAAAACCCTGCACCATGCATGCGGATTCCGTTTTGCTGTATTTCCGTCTGCCGGTGGACGCCAGTTTGAGGTTGATAACCTCGATCAGCTTGAGTGGATGGGACGCTTCATCGGCCGCATGCATCGCGTCGCGCAGGCTAAACCTTTCCAATTTCGGCCCGAACTTAATCTGCAGAATTTTCTCGATAAACCCCGGGAAATCCTCACCACAAGCCGACTATTGCCTGGCCATTTAGAGACCGCCTTTTTTGCTATTCTTGACCCACTGATTAAAGAAACCCAAAAGCGGTATGGCGCAACCAAGCTTATTCGCCTTCATGGCGACTGTCACCCAGGAAACATTCTCTGGCGAGACGGTCCCATGTTTGTGGACTTAGATGATTGTCGTATGGGGCCAGCCATCCAGGATTTGTGGATGATGCTGTGTGGTGACAGGCAACAACAACTGCTGCAATTGGATGTGCTGGTAGAAGCTTACGAAGAATTCCACAGCTTCGACAACAACCAACTTGCGCTGATTGAGCCGCTTCGTGCCATGCGTATGGTGCATTATATGGCTTGGTTGTCTCAACGCTGGGAAGACCCGGCATTTCCGCGGGCGTTTCCCTGGTTTGCCGAAGACAAATACTGGGAAGGGCAGATCCTTGCGCTTAAAGAACAATTGGCAGCGCTCCACGAGCCTCCGCTAAAACTGGGTTATTAATCCAGACTTAAGCCCAAACTTGCTGTTAACTCGCGTTTGCGACATCTTGTCGTGAACGCTAGTCGACACGGGATCACTGTGGTACTCTTTTTTTGATTTTGTATTATGGATTGTTAACCGATGAAAAAAATTGCTTTATTTCTGTTGACTGCCCTGCTGCTTCCTCTGCAGGCTTGCGCAGATGACGTTAAGTGGAAAGAAGGAACCCATTACGAAGTATTAGACCAGCCGGCAACGTCAAAGCCTACGGTTTATGAGTTCGCTTCCTTCTGGTGCGGTCACTGCTTCCGTTTCGAGCCAGTGGTAGCCGAAATCAAAAAAGCCCTGCCAGAAAACGTAAAGTTTACCAAGATCCACGTAAACTTCATGCCTGGTGCTGACGAATCAGTACAGGATGACGCCACCCGCGCCATGATGATTGGTCGCGTGTTAAAACGCGAAGATGAGTTGAACGGTGCAATCTTTAACTACATTCATCAGCAACGTGCCTCAGTAGGTGGAATGTCTGATCTGAAAAACATCTTTGTGGTTAATGATGTCGATCCGGAAGAGTTCGATAAGTTAGCGAAAACATCTAACTTCTCCGTTGACAATATGGTGAAGAAAAACCTGAAAATTCAGGAACAATATCGTAAAGACGTGACCGGTACGCCAACATTTATCGTAAACGGTAAATACAAGGCAACCTTTGTACAAGGCATGACTTTCGATGACGTTAGAGATTTGGTTGTTTGGCTTTCTCAGCAGTAACACAAATATGATTTGAAAAACGCGCCCGAATGGCGCGTTTTTTATTTGGAGCTTATTTTTTGGAGATAGCAATGAGCGATATTCAGGCCTTTGCCAATTTCATCCGCGAACTCGATCAACTTAAAGCCGTGAAGCGACAGGTACGTTTACCTTGCGATGGCGATCGACAGGAAAATAGTGCAGAGCATAGCTGGCATGTGGCGTTAATGGCTAACGTGTTAGCGCCTTATGCCGAGCAGGCGATAGACATTCAGCGCGTCACGCAGATGATACTGATCCACGATCTGGTGGAAATTGATGCCGGTGACCTATTTGCCTTTGCGGAAGTGGCAGACCATGCAGAACAAGAAGCTAAAGAATTCGCTGCCGCAGACCGCATTTTCGGCTTGCTGCCTGACGCCCCGGGGAAACATCTTCATGCTTTGTGGCATGAGTTCGAAGCGGCAGAAACCGCAGATGCTAAATTTGCCAAAGCCATGGATCGGGTTTTACCGGTGTTCCAGAATATGGCAGCAGAAGGTGGAAGTTGGGTTCGCCACAACGTAGCGAAAAGTAAAATTCTGGCCAGAAATGCCCATCTTGAGCATTGTGCACCTAAATTGTGGGCCTATGTGAACGAACAGTTGGATTTGGCGGTGTCAAAGGGGTGGCTAACGGCGTAAACGGCTACCCGTTTTTATTTCGTCAGCTCGTTGATTTTTGCCCAGTCGTCGGGATCGTTCACATTCATGAGTTCGTTCCCAAAACGCAGTAAATCAACTGCTTCGCCGTTAAAACAATGAAGTAAGCCCCGTAACGATAAAGATGCGTTTTCTGCTGTGCGCTGCTGCAACTGACGAAACCCTTCTTCCGAGTACAACAACACTAATGGCATCACTGCATCTAATGCATACACGCTACAGTTCGCAGTACGACTGGCATCAAGGGCAGCTTGTAAACAAGCTACAGAACACAGCGGCATATCTACCGGCATGCAAAGTAGCCTTGCCCCGTCCTCAACGTCAGCTTGTTCAAGCAAACTGAAAAGGGCCATAGCAGGCCCTTTGTCTTTGTAGATATCGATAAAATCACAATCTTCCCGGCCTGCAGTGAACACGTTGTCTGTTACAATTGAAAGACGCTGACGCGTGACGTCGAGTAACGTGCTGCCCCCCAGTTTCAAGCGGGACTTATCCCGCCCCATTCTGGATGACTTTCCACCGCAGAGAATAACCCCGGTTGTCTGATTGTTTAGAATTTTAAGCCTACCCACACCCATACTTTATCTGTATCCACTTTAATGTCACCGGCATCGTAGGTCGCATACTTAACACCGAGTGAGAAATGTTCTGCAAACTTCGTCACATATTGTAAATTAAGTTCACTACCCAGATCACTGATTTCTGCCGTAGCTTCATCAGCATCAAACTCATGGTAGGCAGCTAACACTTTACCACCAAAGAGCGGGCCAGTGACGGTGAATGACAAATCTTCAAGACCTTGCGCTGGTGTTGCCAGGAATTGGTCACTCCAACCGTTAAATTTGTGTAGCGTTGCTAACGGCGTTGAGAAACCGTACATGCCGTCATCTGAACCCAATACTTCATAGGTAACCTTTCCGGTGAAACCAGATACTACGGCACCACCTTCCAACATCAGATAGTCGGCATCGTAGCTGGCAGCGCCAGAGTCATTACTTTGGGTAGCAAATTCAGCGTTATAAATCAGTTTGAATCCATCGAGTTCAGTGCTGCCTGCATAGCTGATACCGTAGGTATCTAATGAGTTGTTGGTATCGTTATCAACTTCCAGCAAGTAAGCATAACCCGTGAACTTACCGATAGGGCTAACATAGGACACGTTAACCAGGTGATCTTTGCTGTCTAGATCCTGTGCTTCAGCAAAGATACGGTTACGCTGAGTAACATAACCGTAGAATGCTGTGAGGTCACCAGAGGTGTATTTTGCAGAAACGGCATCAAACGTTTGCCAATCCTGACGCCAGCCAACGTGACCTACAAAACGGTGTCCATCAAGAGCGATGATTTGACGACCGGCTTTCAGGGTCAGGTTTTCATTTTTGTACTGTACAAAGCCTTGATGTAATTCAGTGGTCTCAGGGTCGGCAACAACTGAATATTCGCCTGGTTTGAAACCTGTAGGCGGCACAGAGTATTCGCCTTGGTCAAATGCAATACGCACATCTTCCATTTGCGCGGTAACCGAGAAGCCATTGTAGCTACCGGTGGTCACACCAACCAGCGTACGCAGAGTCAGTGCACTAGCATCTTTCAATGCGTTGTCTTGATCCACACCTTCATAACGCACACGAAAATCAGCGGTTGCTGTAGATTGCTTCATTGCGTCATACCAGTCGGCGGCCATCGCAGGGAAAATTGCACCAGAGAGTGCGACTGCGACGACTGTTTTTTTGAAAAATGCAGTTGGTTTCATTGTGTATTCCTCTGATTTTGAGTCAGGGATAGCCCGCCCGATCCAATTGGCCGAGCTATCTCATTGATTTTTATTTAAGTGTTGTTTTTTAAGCGGCGTCAGTCTTGCTTGATGACGCGCCTTTTTCCGTGCCTGATTTTCTTGCGCTCACTGGCTCCACTTTCTTCTGTTTTTCATATAAGAAAGTCAGCACTTCATGGCGGTAGTGGTTGTATTCCGGATTGTCAGCTAGCACCAGACGATCGCGGGGACGAGGCAAATTCACCTCAAGTATTTCGCCTACTGTGGCGGCAGGACCATTGGTCATCATCACAATGCGATCAGAAAGCAGTACGGCTTCATCTACATCGTGGGTAATCATGATAACGGTATTGCCTAAATCCGCGTGGATTTCCATTAACGAGTCTTGAAGATGTGCACGGGTTAATGCATCCAGTGCACCGAAGGGTTCGTCCATTAGTAGAACTTTCGGTTCCATCGCCAGCGCACGAGCAATACCGACCCGTTGTTTCATACCGCCAGAAATTTCTGAAGGTAGCTTGTCGATGGCGTGAGTCATGTGCACCAATTCCAGGTTGTGCATCACCCACTCTCTGATCTCGGCTTTACTCTTGCCACGCAGCGTTTGCTTTACAGCAAGCTCTACATTTTTATAAACCGACAACCATGGCAACAAAGAATGGTTTTGGAACACCACGGCGCGTTCCGGACCCGGTTCCTTCACTTCTACGTTATCCAGAATAACGCCACCCGTGGTTGCCTGATGAAGGCCGGCCACGATATTTAGTACCGTCGACTTACCACAACCTGAGTGACCTATCAGCGAGATAAACTCCCCTTTTTTGATATTCAGGTTAACGTCGCGTAACGCGGTAAAAGGGCCTTTAGGTGTAGGAAAGTCGATTCCTACCTGAGTCAGTTCGAGATGTTTAGCGTTCATGCTCATATCCTCTTAATTAGCGTAATACGCTGTTTTTGTCCCAGCTAACCATGCGTTGCAACATCAGCATGATGCGGTCCAGTACAAAACCGATAGCACCGATGGTTAATACAGCAACCATAATTCGGGCCAGTGAATCTGAGCTTCCGTTCTGGAACTCGTCCCATACAAACTTCCCTAGACCTGGGTTCTGCGCCAACATTTCTGCGGCAATCAGAACCATCCAGCCAATACCCAGCGACAAACGTAAGCCGGTAAAAATCATTGGGATCGATGCAGGCAAAACAATTTTCGACAGGTGAGTAAGGGGCTTGAGGCGCAGAACGCGACTCACGTTCACCAGATCTTTGTCGATGTTTGATACCCCAACAGCGGTATTAATCAGTGTTGGCCACAAACAGCACAGCGATACGGTAAATGCAGAAGTCACAAAGGACTTCGAGAACATTGGATCATCTGAAACATATAGGGCACTGACCACCATGGTTACCAGTGGTAGCCAGGCCAGGGGAGAAACAGGTTTAAATAGCTGAATCAGTGGATTAATAGCGGTATAAGCAGATTTGCTCAGGCCGCACACAATACCAACCGGTACCGCAATTAATGACGCAATCAAGAAACCAATCATAACGGTGTATAGGCTGGTCCAGATTTGGTCAAAAAAGGTTGGCGCACCGGTAAACTCACGAATTTTTGGCTCGTAAGTTGGGTCTTTGGCGACCCTTGCGGCATTGCGCTCTTCCTGTCGGGCGTAGAACGCATCGGCTTTTTCGCGCTGAGCACTATGTTCGCCAACGAGTGTCAGCGTCTGTTCCCAAACTTGCGCCGGACCGGGAAACTGCCCGAGTGACGTATCAATGGTTTTAGCCACACCATTCCAGACAGCCAGGAAAAGCAGTAAACCAATTACCGGCAACAACAATGCCTGTAAGTGTGAAAGTAACGTTTTACCCATGCTGCTTTCCTTAGAGCCGATGAATGTGACAATAGACGCTGACTTACTCATTTTCGTATCTCCTGTCTGTGCTTAAAGCACAGTGTCGCCTTTCAGACCAATACCAAAGCTTTCAAGGTAAGCGTTAGGCTTGGTACCGTCGTAAGTTACGCCGTCGATAAATTCGCTCTGTGGCGGTTTGAAACCTGATTCAGAATCGAAGTCAGGGAAATCAGCCGCTTTCGCTTTACCTTCAGCAATCAGTGCTTTCGCTGCAACCGCGTAGATATCAGGGCGATATACTTTCTTCGCCATATCCATGTACCAGCTGTCAGGCTTAGATTCTGAAATCTGCCCCCAACGACGCATTTGCGTTAAATACCAGATGGCATCGCTGTAGTACGGATAGGTTGCGTTGTAACGGAAGAATACATTGAAGTCAGGTACGTCACGCTTGTCGCCCTTTTCGTATTCGAATGTACCCGTCATAGAGTTCGCCAGTACGGCTTCATCTGCACCCACATAAGAAGGTTTAGACAGAATTTTTACTGCTTCAGGACGGTTCGCGTTGTTGTTTTCATCCAGCCACATCGCTGCTCGAATCATCGCTTTTACAACACGAAGGTGCGTGTTCGGATATTTTTCAGCCCACACATTGCTTACACCGAATACTTTTTCTGGGTTGTTTTTCCAGATTTCATAGTCAGTGATAACAGGTACGCCGATACCTTTGAATACCGCTTGTTGGTTCCATGGCTCACCTACGCAGTAGCCGTAGATTGTGCCCGCTTCCATGGTGGCAGGCATTTGCGGTGGCGGAGTAACCGACAGCAGAGCTTCTGCGTCGATTTGACCTGACGTGTCACCTTTATGTGGTGCGTAATAACCAGGGTGAATACCACCCGCGGCTAACCAGTAGCGCAGTTCGTAGTTGTGGGTAGAAACCGGGAATACCATACCCATGTTAAACGGCTTACCGGCTTCACGGTAGCTATCGACAACAGGCTTCAGGTAGTCGGCTTTGATTGGGTGCACAGGCTGACCATCTTCAACCGGAATGTGCTTTTCCATTTCTTTCCAGATGTCATTAGAAACGGTAATACCGTTACCGTTTAAGTCCATGCTGAAAGCGGTAATGATGTGTGCTTCAGTACCAAAACCGATCGTTGCACCTAATGGTTGGCCTGCCAGCATGTGTGCGCCATCCAACTGACCGTCGATTACACGGTCGAGCAATACCTTCCAGTTTGCTTGTGCTTCCAAAGTGACATACAGACCTTCGTCTTCGAAAAAGCCTTTTTCGTATGCAATGGCAAGGGGTGCCATGTCGGTAAGCTTAATAAAACCAAATTTCAGTTCTTCTTTTTCGGGCCAGTCAATTTCTTCAGCTGCCTGCACTCCAGCACTCATCACACCAGAAACTGAAACCGCCAGCGCTAATGCACTCACGATACCTTTCAGCTTTTTCTTCACTCCATCAAACTTCTCATACTGATTCATTTTCGGGTTCCTTACAGCCAAAAAAAAAGCCCACCGCGATTCATCTGCTGATGAATCGCGGTGGGCTTCGTTGCCTTTTGAAACAGCTTCATTGCTATTTCATTTAATTAATTGTGTGTCTCTCTCAGACAAAATCTATTTAGCATCAACGATGCCAATTTTTTAACACCATTAAAATCAACAACTTAAAAAATCACTGAGGATGAGTCTTTCGCTTTTTGGAGCAAAGTAGTGCATTTATGCACAAATAACGTTCAAACCATCCATGCAGGGTGCATTGAAAATGCACAAATACGGTTCATCGCTGCACTTTAGCGACACAATGCAACCTTTTCACGACTTTTAGCGCAATTAATGACGAAACAAGGAAAGAACGAGTAAAGCCATCAAGATCACGCTTATTCCCTGCCAAACCAAGACAGGATTTCGCTCAATCAAAGGTTTTTGTTTTGTTTGGCGAGTTAATGAAACACCAGGGGTTTGCAAATCGCTTTCAAATTCAGAAAACGCTTCATAACGGTAGGCGGGGTTGGGTCGTAATGCTTTTTTAAGGCACTCGTCGAGCCAGATGGGGAGATCAGAACGATACCGGCTCAGCGGCACATAATCCCAGGCGTGGTAGTTAACTGGTATTGCACTATCACTGTTCATTTCACTGTAGGGAAGTTTCCCGGTAAGTAATTCGTAGCACACTACTGCGGTGGAGAACAGGTCGCTGCGGAAATCTGCTTCATTATGGATTAGGTATTCAGGTGCAATATAGTTCACCGATCCCAACGGCGTACCCTCCTGCAATTGCAGCCCGACTTCTTTGTGAGCAGCAACCAGCACCGTCCCAAAATCAATGAGTTTAATTTCGCCTGCGTCTGTCAGCATGACATTTTCAGGTTTAATATCCCGATGCACCATTTGTTGCCGCTGCATTGCCCGAAGCGCCTTTATCATTTGCAGGATAAGTCTTCGCACCTTGTCAAATGAGGGCTCTGGATTGTCGATAATCCACTGTCGTAACGTAGCCCCTTCCACATACTCACAGATGTGATACATAAATTTTGCTGATGCCGGACGGGGCACTATTTTCATGATATGCGGGTGATTTAACGTACTGCCCACCCACTCTTCTCGAAGAAAGCCATCGAGATAAACCGGATCGTCAGAAAAATAAGACGATGGCGTTTTCAAACAACGCAACTGCCCTGTGGCCTCTTCAACAACTTTATATAAGCTACTGCGGGTGCCATTAAACAGCATTTCGACAACACGATAACCCTCTAGCTTCATGCCATCCTCCAAGGCAGGTGGAATGGCAAGGGAATAAATTTTTTTACAGGCTTCTTCAAGGTTGAGTTTGGGAATAGCCACCACTTTCAACAGCAGACAACTCACATTGTCGTCACTGCCATTTTCTATGGCCCGTCGAGTTAGCGCTTCCGCTTTTTGCTCAAGATTACTTTCATCAGCATCTTTTAATATCTCTTTGAATTCCGCCGCAGTGATAAACCCGTGTAATCCGTCGGTACTCAACAGGAACACATCACCACCGCGCAACTCAAGAGACTGGTAGTCAATTTCTAACCGCGAATCTATACCCAATGCCCGGATGAGCGATCCGCCTTTGTTGCCCCCCAGGGTATGATCTTTCGTAATTTGCTCAAGATTGCCTGCGTCGCACCGATAGAGCCGACTATCACCGGCGTGAAAAACAAATGCGGTTGCAGATTTAAAGATAAGACCCGTGAAGGTAGTGACACACTGACTGCCCGAGCCAACAGAATAATCTACCTGGCTGTGGCACCAGCGATTAAGACTGGTAAGAATTTGGCCTGCGGCTTTTTTTACTGTCCAGCTGACAGGTGTTTGCCGATAGTCGCTGATAAAGCTGGTAACCGCCATTTGCGACGCTTCTTTTGCCCGGGAACAGGCTGAAACGCCATCCGCAATAACGGCAGTTACCCCTTTGTTAGTCAGTTCAGCGTCGGTGCCATGCCAGGCGGCGAACGCGTCCTGATTTTCGTCTTTTATTCCGGCGGTACTATGACCGCCCATCGCGACTTTAAGCACTGAACCCGACACGCACTGATTCCGTTTAATTTACTGTTAAATCAGGATACCTCAATCAGTTCAACGGTGCCGTCTTCTTTTACTTCCGTAATGGTACCGCTCGGCTCTTTCATAAATAATAATGCGACAAAACCAAGCACGGCGGTTCCGCTGATCACCAGAAAGAATGTAGATGTATCGACCATGGCATAAACTGTTAGATACGTTACCGCACCTACGTTCCCGTAGGCACCTGTCATACCGGCAATTTGGCCAGTAAGACGACGTTTAATCAGTGGCACAACCGCAAACACCGCACCTTCTCCTGACTGAACGAAGAACGAGCAAGCCATTACCGCCAGAACCGCCAGCCAGATGGGCCACGATGCATCAATCAGGCTCAGTGAGAAATAGCCTAGCGCCAGACCCGCAGTAAGAATCAAAAGCGTTTTCTTACGCCCAAACTTATCTGAAATTAAGCCACCACCAGGACGAGACATCAGGTTCATAAAGGCATAAAGCCCTGCCAGCAAACCAGCAACAGCCATGCTCAACTCAAAGGTTTCAGCAAAAAATGCTGGTAGCATGGAAACAACGGCCAGTTCAGAGCCAAAGGTTGCAAAATAAAGAATATTCAATACTGCCACCTGCTTGAATTCGTAGCGGTGTGCTTCAGGCACTGGCTTTTCAAACACCGGCTTATTCACTTTAAATGTCGAGTAAGCATCGAACAGGTAAAGCGCAGTTAATCCAGCATAGATGAGATTGCATGCGGTGTAACTAAGCAGTGGCAAACCACTTGGAGACAGTTTATACGCCAGCAATGCCAATATTAAATACATAGGCAGCTTCATCACCAACAGGAAGAAGAAGTCGCCTTTAGAGGTCACTTCCATACCGCCCAGGTTTTTCGGACGGAAGTAGGTTGAACCTTTTGGCGTATCAGAAACGTTTTTGTAGTAAATAACAGAAAACAGAATACACAATGCTCCGGTAATGCCTATGGCATATCGCCAGCCATCTTCACCACCAAAAAGTAATGCCAGGGTGGGTAAGGTGAATGCCGCTGCCGCTGAACCAAAGTTACCCCATCCGCCATAAATACCTTCAGCAGTACCCAACTCTTTTGGTGGGAACCATTCACTCACCATACGAATACCAATAACAAAGCCTGCACCAATAAAGCCAAGTGCAAAACGGGCTAATGCCATTTGGGTAAAGTTATCCGCCAGGGCGAAAGCAAAACAGGGAACAGAAGAAATAAGCAGCAGGGCTGAATAGACTTTTCTTGGGCCGAATTTATCAGTTAACGCACCGATAACCACTCGGGCGGGGATCGTGAGCGCAACGTTGAGGATCAACAGTGTTTTCCACTCCTGAATACTCATGCCCAGATCATTGACGATGACCTCCTTGAGCGGTGCCATATTGAACCACACGAGGAAGGTAATAAAGAACACCATCCAGGAAAGATGAAGTATCTTCATTTTTCCTGTGAACGAAAACAGATTGAATTTTTCGGCTGACATATGCGTTTTCCTGAGACAAAAAAAAACCCACAGCTATCCTCAAGGGACAGTTATGGGCTTCATTACCGGTGGTCAGTGAAATATCACTGACAATATAATTTATTATTATACAGTGGGCCGAGGCCTCACTCTTATGCCAGGATAAAAGCAAATCCTTTGCCAAGACAAAAAATCAAATTTAATCATAACCTTACTGAAAAAACTTGCGCGCAACCTGGAAAAAGAGGTTCTAAATGAGTGCAACCTCACCTTTTTAGTGCAGATTGGTTTGCAAACTTAGAGCATGCCCAGCAAATCTGATTGATAGCCTTTAATGGTTAGAATGCAGGTGTGGGCAATGCGTCCTTCATCCTTGCCAGAGAGTGCTAGTGCATTGACCCGCGAAAAAAGTAGCGACTTTTGATAGTCACAGTATCGCTGCAGCAGGTAGAAAAAACGGCTGCTCTTGTTCATTACCGGGCCGATGTAGTTATGTAAGCGTCTTTGCTCAACTTCATAGATTTCGCAGATAGTTTGACTGGCCAGCAATTTCCCCAAACAGACGATTTCAGAGCATTTTTGGTTACCGCATTCACCCACCCAAGGGCAGCAACCAGATAGATCCTGAATATCTGCTCGCAAACAATGCATAACGGGCAGCCCGTTGCCGCCACTGCCCCAGGACAATATATCTGTATCGGGACGGCCGTATACCGATATCGATGACAGAGACATTAGGAAACGATAATGATGTAGGAGTAATGTGCTAACGCGTTTTTTACTGTAAAACATTTTTTTCTGTTTGAGGAATTGCTTGAACTGATTTGCGGTGAATGAAGATGCATTGCTGATTCGTTCAGCGCTTACACTACCGTGCAGCATCACAAGGGTCATCGAATAATCCTGTAAAAAATGAGTTGGCTATTCTCCGCTGAATTTGCCCAATACTCTGAGAAGTGTGCCACAGGTGACTGCAGTGCCAGCGGACAAGAGCAGAAAAAACAGAGCGTCCATTTTTCACCTCCATATTTGAAGAAAAAAAGCTGCCCCAGGGAAAGGGGCAGAAACCAAGTGCGAGTTTCAAGATAGGTTCAAGTGCATAATAGATCTACATCACACCAATTGCAAATAATAATCATTATTATTTGCAATTGGTGTGAGCAACTCATTCAAACAGGAAGTAGTAGCCGTAGCCAACAATAAAGGCGGGCACCGCTGAATAAACCGTGGCGAGTAACGCCGCTTTGGGAGATAGGGCAATAGCAGGAAACAGCGCATCACCGTCGTTGCTTATCGCATTACCCAATTGAGCAGAAAAAGGCACTGCCCCTTGCAAATATAAGCTGGTCACCAAAATTTGTGGCCCGCATCCTGGTAAGAAGCCAATAAGGATTGCAGCACCTACGGTAATGGCGCCAGCAGAATCGAACAATCCAACCAGATCAATATTCAGAAAGTGCACCGTAAGCTCGAACATTAAAAAAGCCACAACTACCCAGGACAGTACAAACTGTGTATCAAGCGCAGCCTTCTTTTGCCAGGTTTCTGGAGGCTCTGGCGGCTCTTCTCCGGCAACCGATTGATAACCGGTTCCGCTATTACAAAATGACCACAGCAAGATAGCCGATGCGCCCAATACCGTACCAAGCAGGTTAATGGCTTCACCGGATATGCCGAAATGAATCCATGGCGCGATTTGCAGTGCCATACAAAGCGCAATAGCAAAAGTAGGCGCAATGCTCCAAAACCAGAATCGGGTAACTAAACGCACTATGCGTTTGTGGAATGGCGTGAGTTTGCGGCTCTGGCCTAGAGACTTAGACACGTTGATGACGTCTTCGTGCTTGCCTTTGTAATTGTGAAACTTCCTTACTACCAGCCCCGACAATGTACCCACTACGACACTGATTGCCATCACCAGAAGACCATCTGCGGGCGATTGTGCCAGCAGCAAGAATGCTGCATCGCCCATGGTGCTGGTGAGCACAGCAACCACAGCACCAAAGCTCACCGCCCCTTTCGTGTACTGAGTAACAACGACAATGGCGCCACCGCATCCCGGCAGTGCACCCAGTAAAGCGGCTCCGCCCACTTCCAACCATGGATGTTGCTGTAACCGGGAAAATACACTTTCCAGATTGAGTCTTTCTGACAAAAAGTAATACAACGCCATAGACACATATACGAATGCCGCAACCTGGTAAAAAGCATCGGATAAAACGGCCATCGTAATATTTCTGGTCGATGGAAGTGCAAGTAGCGTAAGCAATACAAACGGAAATATAAGCCGCTTGTTTCTCCACATAACGTGCTGCTGAATTCCCTGGCTCATCATTTGCCCACGTGAGGAAAGTGTTGTCATGTTAGATCCATGAATTACTGATTAAGAATTAACTCTAATTGCGACACAAACATAATGCAAATCATTCTCATTAAGATTTATGTGTGTATACTGAGTCTTCTTTTCAAAAATCGGAGGTAATGGCCTTGGGTAACCCGTGCAAATTCGATTTTCATCAGATAGCTGATGTAACCACCGTAGTTAAAACAGGTAGCCAACCTGATGAGCCTGAACATCTCACTACCTTTGTGACCTTGTGGCGGGAATATGCCGAGCTGCATCCCCAGACAAGAGTATTCAGTTATCTCAGGTGTGCAGACATTCTTCTACAAGTTTCCAGAGACCAAAAGCTGCCTCTGCATTGGCGTCAGCAATGTGCCAACGCTATCCATAAGCCGTTTTACCTTGCTTGCCGATTTGCAACTTCTTCATACCAACTCACACAAGTCAGGGCTTTTCAGGCCAGACTTTCTCTCACTAATTGATACCCGTTAAGGACATAAAGATGACAACGACAAGAGTAGAAAAAGACAGCATGGGTGAACTGCAAGTGCCCGAAAATGCGCTTTATGCCGCACAAACGCAGCGCGCAGTAAATAACTTCCCGGTAAGTGGGCAACGCATGCCCGAAGCGTTTATCAGAGCATTAATACTAGTGAAAAAAGCGGCCAGCCGGGCAAATCTCTCTTTGGGAGAGCTCGACGCAGAACGGGCAAATGCCATTTGTCGGGCCTGTGATGAACTCGTCGAAATGGAAGATCTAATGGGTCACTTCCCTGTTGATGTCTATCAAACTGGCTCAGGCACCAGCACCAACATGAATGCGAATGAAGTGATCAGTACGGTGGCCTCTTCACATTCCGTTGAAAAAGTGCACCCAAATGATCATGTCAATTATGGCCAAAGCAGTAATGATGTGATCCCAACGACGATTCATGTCAGTGCTGCCATCGCACTTCAGGAAGATGTTCTACCCTCTCTGCGTCATCTGGCAGCGACAATTGCAGAAAAAAGTCACCGCGTGAAAGACTACTGCAAAACTGGCAGAACACACCTTATGGACGCCATGCCTATTCGCATGGACCAAAGCTTGTCAGGATGGCAGGCTCAAATTGAGCAACAAATTAGCACTTTGGAATCGCTGCAACCGGCACTTCAAAGCTTAGCGCAAGGCGGTACTGCCGTTGGCACGGGCATTAACGCGCACCCTGATTTTGCATCTGCCTTCAATCAGGAGCTCTCAGCAATTACCGACATCAACTTTACGCCGGGCACCAACCTTTTCGCCCTTATAGCGTCGCAAGATACAGCGGTATCGGTGTCAGGAGCACTTAAGTCTACCGCAGTCAGCCTTATGAAAATAGCCAATGATCTGCGTTGGATGAACTCGGGTCCGTTGGCAGGTTTAGGTGAAGTTGCCCTACCGGCTTTACAACCAGGCTCTTCAATTATGCCCGGAAAAGTAAATCCGGTAATTCCGGAGTCCGTAGCTATGGCCGCTGCTCAGGTTATCGGTAACGACACTGCCATCACCATTGGTGGTCAATCTGGTAACTTCGAACTTAACGTCATGCTTCCACTGATTGCGCATAACTTGCTGAACAGCCTCACGCTTATTGCAAACTCTGCAAAAATCCTCGCCGATAACGCCATTGCCGGATTTACCGTGAACCAGGAAAACCTCGAAGCTTCACTGGATCGTAATCCAATTCTGGTAACTGCACTCAACCCGGTTATCGGCTATAACGCAGCGGCTGAAATTGCCAAGAAAGCCTATAAAGAGGGCCGCCCAGTTGTGGATGTCGCAGAAGAGATGACAGACATTTCGCGGGAAGAGCTTAAGAAACTCCTCGACCCACGTAAATTAACCGGTACTACGGTTTAATACGCGTTATTAAAGCCGCAATTATCAGCAACGCCAGGCCCCTACCCTGGCGTTGCTAACACTTTTTTGAAAAAAACCTGTTCCTTTCCCCCAAGAGTATAACCACTCAAAAAGATGTAAATAATAACAATTATCATTTGCACTCACAAAATATCAGCGCTATGGTTAATCCAAGTGAAGCAGTTATCAATAATGCCAACAACATAAGGATGCCTCAGTGAAGATCACCTACTTATGTCAGAAACACGCGGAATGGGTGTATAGCCACCCTGAGCAGGCTATTCACTACTTAGCCAGGGATGAATATCAAGGCAGCATGCTTTTTTATGACGCGCACTACAGAGAAGCCATTGCCTACCTCGGTTGTGCTTTCGATATTTGCGTCATCTTGCTTGAGGTTGATGGCGGCGAAAATGATGTGCTTAAAGACAAGATGGAGAGCCTCGCCAGACAACTAAGCCATGCTTACTACAAACTTGGTCTCGAGGATTACCAACAGGGCATCTTGATGAGAAGTAGAGAGGCCCTGCAAACCGGCTCATATATCAGAGAGGCAGTGCTTCATGCGTGATCTGAGTAACGTGAGCGAAATGAACCCGGCGTGTAGCAACGCTTATCGCGATTGGGAACAAGTCATTATTGCGGCGAACAGAGACTACGAAATTGATGCATATAACATGGCGCGTATGCGCTATCTCAGTGCCATCTCAATTGCAAATTCCATGATAGAAATCGCGCCCTGCGCTCGCCCTGTTGTGGGAGCATTACTGGTGAGTTACCACAACCTGGCCGATCTTTTCGAGCGATTGAAGCAACAGGGTGAAGCCGCAAAACTGCACCAGACGTTGCAAACACATATCCATAAATTAGCTTACCAGTTTCCGGATTCACCGGTTTTGTGTTGGGGGCAAAGAATTGCTTGTGAACAACTATACCTTTTCCAGCAACGCAACGATGACCCGGCCTTGTTTAACAAAAATCAAAACATTAGCCCTGTCAAAACCGGACTTTCATCCACTTCGAACCTTCACTAATAGGAGTTTTATATGTTCAGTAGCCGTTCCATAAAAACCGTGATTGCGTTGGCAATCAGTTTGTTTAGCCCTGTTCTATGGGCGCATGCCGGCCACGACCATAATCATTGGACAAGTACATTTCTGCACGTGCTTTTCTATGCCTCATTGTTTGCAGCAGCCTGTGCATGCGGTTTTGCTGTGTACAAAGCCGTAAAACGAAATCAGCGTATCCAGGGAGAGTAAAATGTTACATAACGTGCTAAAAAAAATTGATGCATTAATTCCTGTGGAGCGCGCCAGTGCGCATTGTGATATTCCTTGCAAAATATACGATCCAGTAAGCGCACAATTAGCAGCGTTGAGCGTGATTCGTTTGCTTGATTTGATCAACGAGGTCGAAGAAGGCAACACGGCACAACTTATTCGACTGGTGCAGGAAAAAGAAACCCATGCCGAAAAAGTGAAACATGAAGTCCGTATCATTTGGGGTGATTACTTTAAAGCGCCGCAAATTGAGAAATTCCCCGATGTTCACGAACTGGTTCACAAAATCATGATGACAGGTTCAGCGTGTAAGCAAACGGTTTCCCGGGAAAAAGGCGCAGAGCTTTTGCAATGGGTTAATCAGTTCTCAGAATATTTCTGGGCAACCAAAGACGTTGAAACCTACGTAGTCACTTCCCCTTACCCGCCTGCGGAACAAGTGGTCTACCCGGTATTAAAATAAATGCTGAAGCTCTTCAAGGTTAGCGGCTGTAGTATGGAACCCACGTTGCCCGCGGGCACGTTTGTGTTAGTGCGCCGCATACTCTTTGGCTACCCAAGAGTTAACGACCTTGTTGTTTTTCGCTGTGCGCTAAGAGGCATAATGGTAAAGCGGGTTCTGAGTACAGAACCCGGTTTAGGTATGTATATGGCAGGTGACAATATTGCCGAGTCGATCAGTTGCGAAGACATTGGCTGGGTTCACCGGAATCAAATTCTCGGTAAGGTTATCTGGCAAAGTCAGCGAACGAACGTGGTGGATAGCGTTCAGAACTGAAACGGTAGCGCCGCTTTGTCTCGTTGTTCCCACATGCTGCGAGCCAGCAATTGAGCTTCATCCTGGCTTTGCGCCTCTGACAGCATAAGGTAAGCAACCAGGGTTGCATGTACTGCCTGAGCACCATATTGGTGCTCGATATCGCCCTGCCAGAACGCCAGCATATCGTCGATGTCCATTTCACGGTCTTTCATTGCCCACTTTTCTGTCATTTCCGGCAGCACTGGCATTACCGTTTCACCATGTCGAGTAATGAACAGTTCCGTTGGACGTTCACTGTTTACCTCGGGATCTCCGCCATCGCCACGGAAACACAGTGAAGCATAATCGCGAAAGGCTTCATTCACATGGCGGTGTTTATGGTCGAGGTGCATGTGATAAACACCTTGCACACAGTAAGGCGCAGCCGTTGGATTGAGCAAACGTGCAAGGGTGTTCGCGCATGACCGCAAACCAAAAAATTCCCGCAGTTTTATAAGCGTATTCAATGGCGGAAGTACAATACCTAAATCCAGATACGTTACACCCTGAGTATCAAGCTGCGACTTGGCGGCCGCGGCAGATTCAACCGCCGGTAAGCCGAGCGTAGGTAAGACATGGCTTGCATAAAGCCGGCCCGAGCCGGGTTCGTGGGCGCCGTGCAAAAAGACCTTTTTGCCAGACTTTGCCAGCAAGGCAGCAGACAACAAATACCAGGGTAATTGCCGGCGTTTACCAGCGTAACAGCCTATATCTACTTGCGGCTTTAGTGCTTTGATTTCTGCAGGTATGAGCTCGTGACAAGCGCGTACAAAGCCAATGACTTCATCGGGCGTTTCCTCACGGGTACGTAGTAACATTAGAAAAGCGCCACGCTGGTCGCCGGTAACTTCCCCGGCGAGCAGCATTTTCATCGCGGTAAACGCCTCTTCCTGTGTGAGACTGCGACTGCCTTTCTGACCTTTACCGATTATTTTGATGTACTGACTAAATTCCTGCGACATGAGAAACCTGCTGGAGAAGCGCTGGTGAGACCTGTTGACGAGACTTTACCACCTCGCCAAAGATCAGCAAAGCGGGACCTTGCAGATTTGCCGCTGAAACAGATTCAGCGATAGAAGAAACAGTGGAAGTGACTACCTGCTGGTTGGGAGTGCAGGCATTTTCTATCACTGCCACCGGAAACGTTTCGCGTATACCGGCGGTGATTAACTCATCACTGATACGCTTCAGGCGCGATAACCCCATGTAAACTACAACGGTTTGGCGTTGCATGGTTTCGGCCAGCGCCTGCCAATCTGGCATTTTGTCCTGATCTTTAAAACTGGCAGTGGTAAACGTAACCGATTGCGCACAGTCGCGTTCGGTTAGCGGAATACCGGTGTAAGCTGATGCCCCCGAGGCTGCAGTGATGCCTGGTACGATGGCAAATGGAATTCCCGCCGCCTCAAGAGCCTGCGTTTCCTCGCAGGTACGAGCAAAAATAGCCGGGTCACCGCCTTTCAGGCGTACCACGTTTAAACCCGATGCCGCCAGTTCGACAACACGCTTACAAATGTCATCCTGATGCATGGAATGCTTGCCTGCGCGCTTGCCCACAAATTCCGTTTTCACATGGCGAGGAATTTCAGCAATGACCGATTTATCCACCAGCCAGTCAAACAGCACGATGTCGGCTTGCTGTAAGCACTTCCAGGCTTTAATGGTAAGTAGTTCTGCATCGCCCGGTCCTGCGCCAATAATGTAAACCTGTCCTTGTTGCTTACCGCTTTGGGTTGTTAGAGCATCGTTTCGATGCGCCACATCATGCTTGTTAGCAAACGACGTACGCTTACGGAAAAACAGTTGTGGTAACTTGTTAATGGCTAAATTAATCATAGGTAACAACCTCTTCAGTATGGGCTACGGCAGCAGTGAGAACGGGCTGACGTTGCAGAATTTGTTTTAGCTCGGGCTTACACGAGCCACAGTTGGTACCGCATTTGAGTTTTTCACCTAGCGCTTCTACTGAACACGCGCCTTCGGCAATGGCGACTTCAATGGACTTTTCACGCACATTGAAGCAGCTACAGACCAGTTTACCGTTAAGGAAGGCTTCATCCGGCTGTCCGCGCAACAAGCTAGCTTGCAGCTCAGCGTCTATCGCCTCTTTTTGTAAACAGTCGTCCAGCCATTCGTCCGGTAATGCTGGAAAGTCTTCAGCTAACCACAAGCCAAACTGAAGCTGTTTGTCGTGGGTGGCTAACACCACTAAACCATTGGCACTTTGCATCATGGTGAGCTCCCATGCCTGAGGCAAAGCCCCGCGGAGTAAACGGGCCATTGTGGGTACATCCCGATTACTGGCCACACGCAGCGTTGAACCACCGTCTAGCACCGATTTTGCCCAGTAGTCAAAATGTTCACTAACAATATTGAGCTTGCTGTCGTCGGCAATGATCAGCTGTCCGTTCAGTTCGAAATTGACCGGCGTAAGGTTTACCGCACCGTGCTTCAGTTCTGGCTGGCCAGACAACGGATCGTGTGCCCCATTGAACAGTGCACCAAGGGTAATATTTGAACCCCAGCTTGCCGACCAGTGGATAGGCGCAAAACAGGTTTTACGACGCAGTTGCGCATCTTCAACTACTGGTAAAATAACCGGTTCGCCGGTGTTACAGGCACTGTTCAGTGCCACTAAACTGTTCACTTCAATACCCAATGCTTCTCTGTCTTTGGGATGCAGAGCAAGGGTTGCATGAGGCGCATGTTTCAGTAACTTTGCTGCCTTTCCGGTTCGAGTCATGGTGTGCCACTGGTCACGGCTTCGGCCGGTATTAAGCACAAATGGAAATTCAGCAGAGGTTTGCTGTTCAGGGAGTCGCGGAGTGATAGCAATAAAACGGGCTTTGCCATCGGCAGTAAAGTACTGGCCGTTTTCAAACATGCGCGCCGTGCCTGTTTTGGCAGTATCAGTAACCGGCCATTGCACTGGGCGCAAGTTGTCGTACTCAGCGACAGAAATATGGTTAAAGGCAGACAAATTGAGTGCCCGTTCACGGTCGTTTTCAAATGCCGTTAACTGCGCATGTTCGCGAAAAATGTCTGCTGGATGTTGGTAATTAAACGCGCTTTCAAAGCCAAGTTTGGCTGCCACCAGACTGATTGCTTGCCAGTCATGCTTAGCTTCGCCCGGTGGGGTGAGTAAGCCTCGCTGGCGAGATATCCGTCTTTCTGAGTTGGTTACTGTCCCATTCTTTTCAGACCAGCCGGTGGCCGGTAAGGTAATATGGGCATATTTCAATGTATCGTTTTTCTGAACGATATCAGACACCACCACCATTTCGCATTTGCTCAGGGCCGCTTCAACCTCAGAACGGTTGGGCATACTTACCACTGGGTTAGTTGCCATTATCCAGACAAACTTCACCTTGCCTTCGTTAATACGTTTGAACAGGTCAACGGCTTTAAGGCCGCCCATTTCTGCAATGGTCGGCGCATCCCAGAAACGCTGAACACGTTCTCTGTGATCTGCATTTTCGATATCCATGTGCCCAGCCAGCATGTTTGCCAAGCCACCTACTTCACGTCCCCCCATGGCGTTAGGCTGACCGGTAATCGAGAATGGACCACTACCTGCTTTACCAATTTTTCCCGACGCCAGGTGGCAGTTGATAATGGCGTTGCCTTTATCCACACCGCTGTTTGACTGATTAATGCCCATGGAGAAAAACGTGATGGCACGCTCGCTATTTAAGAATAGCGAGTAGAACGCTAACACTTCGTGCTCAGGAATGTCGCACTGACTTGCCACTTCGCTAACCGAAAAATCAGCCGCCGCTTTCAGTGCGTCGGTAAAACCGTTTGTCGATGCCTGAATAAACGCGTTATCCAACGCATCGTTTTCGGCAATAAATGTGAGTAACCCGTTGAACAGAACAGCATCAGTACCGGGCTTTAACGCAATATGAAAATCGGCCAGGGTAGCAGAATCGGTAGCCCGGGGATCGACTACCACAACTTTCATATCAGGATTACGACGCTTAGCTCGCTCCATTCTCTGGAACAAAACCGGATGGGTCCACGCCGCGTTACTGCCGGTGAGAATGAGTAAATCGGTTTGCTCGAGGTCGTCATAATTGCAAGGTACGATATCTTCACCAAACGCACGCTTGTAAGCGCCAACAGCAGAAGACATACACAGTCGCGAATTGGTATCGATATTCGCGCTGCCCACATACCCTTTCATCAGCTTGTTTGCTACATAGTAGTCTTCTGTCAGTAATTGCCCAGAAACATACAGAGCAACGGCATCGGGACCGTGTGTTTTAATCACACTCGCCATTTTTTCTGCAATAGCGGTAGTGGCTTCATCCCAACTTGCACGTTCCCCATTGATAGCAGGGAACAATAAACGACCGTTTTCACTATTGGTGTCGAGCAGGTTGGTGCCTTTCACACACAAGCGACCAAAGTTGGCCGGATGCTCCGGCGTACCTGTCAACGACGTCAGTACGGTATTACCGGCTTCCTGCTGCATGGTAATATCCACACCACAACCCACGCCGCAATATGGACAGGTTGTCTGCGCAAGGGAGGGCACACTTTCTGTCGACACGGGAACCGGCTTAACCGGGATAATGTGAGTATGGGTATGATTCATGAACTCGACCTCAACACTGTCAGAATTTTAAAGTGCAACCAGCACCCGACCATCATCGATGCGCACATCGTAGGCGCTGAGGCTCACTTCGTCATTTTCCAGACAACGCCCGGTGACCAGTGAATAGTGCTCTTTATAAAGTGGGGAGGCGACAACAGGCTCGCCGCCAAGAGAACCGACAATACCACGATACATGACGTTAGCCTTGCCGATTGGGTCCCAGTTTGACACCGCGTAAACCGCGATGCCATCTTTGTTTTTCAGTGTGAAAATAGCCACTTGCTGTTCGTCAATCAGCGCGCATACACCGCTGTTTTTCACCAAATCGCTTTCTTCACAGATGTCGTGCCATTGTTGAGTCATTTCTGCTGTTGCCTGCATTGTTGTTCTCCTTAAACCAGTTCAACCGGGATGCGTGATGCACCCGCAATTTTTTCAGCTTCAGTCGCTGGGCGAATTTGGCCACGTTCGTCTACAAACTGAATATTGCTGTCGATGGCTTTGCTGTTAACAAACTGACGGAAACGCTTGCGGGCTTCAGGTGATTCAATGGTGGTTTTCCATTCACACTGGTAAGCGTCTACAACCAGTTGCATTTGCGCTTCCAGCTCGTCACAAATGCCCAGTGAATCATCGATAACCACTGATTTCAGGTAATCCAGACCGCCTTCCAGATTTTCCATCCAGACAGAAGTACGTTGTAAACGGTCGGCGGTTTTCACATAGAACATCAGTACACGGTCGATGTATTTCACCAGCGTTTCGCTGTCGAGGTCGGTAGCAAAGAGGTCTGCGTGACGCGGTTTCATACCACCGTTTCCGCATACATAGAGGTTCCAACCATTTTCGGTGGCAATAACGCCAATATCTTTACCTTGTGCCTCTGCACACTCACGGGTACAACCAGATACAGCAAATTTAATTTTATGCGGGGCACGTAACCCTTTGTAGCGGTTTTCCAGATCGATGGCCTGGCCTACAGAATCCTGAACACCGTAACGACACCAGGTGCTACCTACACAAGATTTAACGGTACGTAGAGATTTGGCGTAGGCATGACCTGTTTCAAAACCACCCGCTACCAGTTTTTCCCAGATATCAGGTAACTGCTCTACACGTGCGCCGAACAAGTCGATGCGTTGACCACCGGTAATTTTGGTGTACAGACCGTATTCTTTGGCGATTTCACCAATCAGAATGAGTCCTTCAGGTGTAATTTCCCCACCTGGAACACGAGGTACAATCGAGTAAGTACCGTCTTTCTGCATGTTTCCTAGGTAGGTATCGTTGGTATCTTGTAACGGCAGGTTGTTCTGGGTAAGAATGTAATCGTTCCACACCGAAGCCAGCACTGAGCCCACAGCGGGCTTACAAATATCACAACCTAAACCTTCACCGTGCTTTTCGAGCAGTTCATCAAAGCTGTGGATTTCTTCCACTTTAACCATGTGATACAGCTCTTGGCGGGTATAGTTGAAGTGCTCACAAATGGCTTTAGAAACTTCTACGCCACGCTTCTCCAGTTCACCGTCAACCACGTTTTTAAGCAGTGCCGCACAGCCACCACAGCCGGTTGCAGCCTTAGTGCAGGATTTCACTTCACCTACGCTACAGCAACCGCCGTCGATAGCCGCAGTAATATCACCTTTAGAGACGTTGTGGCACGAACATACGGTGGCGGTGTCAGGCAGTGCATCCGCACCCAGGGCTGGCTTCTCGCCGGCAGATGGCAAGATTAACGACTCGGCATGTTTAGGAATATCAATGTCGTTCAGGCTATATTGAAGCAGTGTATCGTAGTCACTGGTGTCACCCACCAGCACAGCACCGATCACTTTCTTCTGTGCACCATCAACGATGAGGCGCTTGTAAATACCTTCAGGCTGGTTGTGATAGGTGTAACTTAAGCTGCCCGCTGTACGGCCGTGGGCATCACCGATTGAACCTACGTCAACGCCCATCAGCTTCAGCTTGGTACTCATATCAGCACCGGCGAATTCCAGATCGCCACCAGTAATATGTGAAACGGCAGCCCGCGCCATTGAGTAACCCGGAGCAACCAAGCCATAAATGCGGCTTTCCCAAAGTGCACATTCACCAATAGCGTATACGTTTGGATCTGAAGTCTGGCACTGGTTATTAATGATAATACCGCCACGCTCGCCAACATCGAGACCCGCTAGGCGACCTAATTGATCGCTAGGGCGAATACCGGCAGAGAACAGAATCATGTCGGTTTCCAGCGCGCTGCCGTCGGCAAATGCCATACGATAACGTGCTTCTTCACCTGCTTCGATAACCTGTGTCGCCTTTTGCGTGTGAACAACCACGCCAAGATCTTCAATTTTATTGCGCAGCAGGTCACCACCCGCTTCGTCGAGCTGAACCGCCATAAGCTGAGGCGCAAATTCAACTACATGAGTTTCGAGGCCGGCTTGCTTTAGTGCATTCGCCGCTTCGAGTCCGAGCAGACCACCGCCCACGACAACACCGGTTTTACTTACTGCCGCAGAAGCTTCAATGGCTTCGAGATCTTCAATAGTACGATATACCAGGCAGTGCTCCTGGTCGTTGCCAGGAATAGGAGGAACAAAAGGATAAGAACCGGTAGCCAATACCAGCACGTCGTAATGGAACGTGCCCTGCGCCGTGCTGACAGACTTATTATCACGGTTAATCTCAGTCACCATGGCGTCGGTGTAGTATTTCACGCCCCAACTGTCGTAAGTGGCTTCATCAGTCATAGCCAGATCTTCAGCGCGACTGCCGCTGAACCACGATGATAAATGAACACGGTCATAAGCCAGACGTTTCTCACCGCTCAATACGATGATTTCGCAGTTTGCGTTGCTGTTTACTAACTGCTCGACGAAATGGTGACCGACCATGCCGTTACCGACAATGACGATTCGCTTGCTAGTCGTTGATGCTGTCATTTCTGAACCCTTATTCTGAGCCATAAAAAAAGCCCACTTTCAGTAAAAACTGAAGGTGGGCTTCTTTGCCTGTTTCGCACTAAACGTGCACAAAATTTTTCTGCATCAGGTTGATGCTGCTAAAGCGGAGAACACGCTATAGATAAGCTTACGTTACCTGACATTGATACCGGTGGTATCAGTATGATTATTACTTTGCACTAACAGTGCCAATTTTTTCAGAACTAAATTTCAATAACTTAGGTCGTCAACCAAAGGGTTCTCCGAAACAAATCGCACTATCAAAATGCATTTGCACCATAAAAATGCAAAGTACCGGGATTAATCTCAGCCTAATTTATCTGTTGCTACACGATAACGAGGATCTTCATTAACGTTAATTTCAACAAACTTATCGGCTTTCTTCAGCAATCCCCGACATTCCTCACTGATGTGACGAATATGCAGTTTCTTGCCCTGTTGTTCATATTTATCAGCCAGGCTGTCCAGCGCATCAATACCGGAGGAATCCCAGATACGGCTGTTATTAAAATCAATGACGACATGCTCGGGATCACCGGCCACATCAAACATTTCTTTAAAATGATGAATTGAGCCGAAGAACACCGGACCGCGTAGTGTATACACTTTCCAACCATCTTCATCGATATGGGTTTTGGCTTCAATATAGCGGGCTGCTTTCCAGGCGAATACCAACGCAGACACAATCACACCCACCACAACCGCAATAGCCAGGTCGGAGATAACCGTCACCGCAGTAACCAGGAACAGAACAAAAGCGTCTTCTTTATTTACGCCACGAATAATGCGGAATGATGCCCATTCAAACGTACCGATTACCACCACGAACATGACACCCACCAGCGCCGCCAGCGGAATCATTTCGATAAGAGGAGCGGCAAACAAAATGAAGCCCAACAGCACGACAGCTGCAGTAATACCCGACAAGCGGCCACGGCCACCAGAATTAATGTTGATCATCGACTGACCAATCATGGCACAACCACCCATGCCACCAAAGAAACCGTTTACGGTGTTCGCCACCCCCTGACCAACACACTCTTTGTTACCACGACCACGGGTGTCGGTGAGTTCGTCAATTAATGTCAGCGTCAGCAGCGATTCAATCAGTCCAACCAGACACAAAATCACCGAGGTAGGCAGAATAATCATCAGCGTATCCCAGTTCAGCGGCACCATCGGAATCGCAAAAGAAGGCAGTTCACCGGCCAGCGTGGCGGTATCTTTCTGATCGGCAGGCAATAGGTCACGGACAAAATCGATAACCGTGCGGGCTTCAAGGTCAAGACCATGCACCAATAGGGTAATGGTAACGATGGCGACCAGCGACGCAGGTACCGCTTTTGTCAGCTTTGGCAGCAGATAAATAATTGCCATGGTGAGCGCGGTAAGCCCCAGCATGATGTAAAGCATGGTGCCTTGCATCCACTCCAGGCCACCGGTAACACTCTGAACTTTAAACTGACCTAACTGGGCCAGGAAAATTACGATGGCAAGGCCATTCACAAAGCCCAACATTACCGGATAAGGCACCAGTCGGATGAATTTGCCAAGACGGAAGATACCGCACAATATCTGCAGGATACCGGCAAGAATGACCGCAGCAAATAAGTACTGCACGCCATGTTGCGCCACCAACGCCACCATGACCACGGCCATCGCACCGGTTGCGCCGGAAATCATTCCCGGGCGACCGCCAATGGCAGAGGTAATGAGGCCCATCATAAAGGCTGCGTACAAACCAATCATTGGCTCAACGCCCGCTACGAATGCGAAGGCTACCGCTTCGGGTACCAAGGCCAGCGCAACAGTAATGCCAGACAGCACATCATTTTTTATGTTGCTGTCTTTGCTATTTATCAGATCAAACATAGGTGTCCAACAGGTTGTGTGATTTAAACAGTGTGGTTAAAAAACGGTCGGCGATTCTATCACCATGCCTCATTAAAATCTTTTAACAAAATGTTAAAAGTCACTTAAGAAACCCATCTAATGTCATGCAAAAGGTACAACGATGCTGTAACGGTTACAGTCGCTCCGAAGATAGAACCTGACATATCGCTGGCTAAAAAACACGCCCATGTTTCTTTTTCCCATACGCTACAAGGGCTAGAGGCGAAGCCAATTTTATCATTTTGATTCGGCATAGTCGCTGCATTGACTCTTATCAACACCTAATCAAACGATTGTGACAACAACATGGAAACCGGTTTACGGCTTAGCATGAAGTATTACCGATAATACTCAGCTGTGCCGGTTTTCTCACTAATAACGCAAAGGGAGTCATTATGGCTATTGTAAAAACAGGTTCAGCGCATTATCAGCCTCTGGGTAAAGACGGTAAAGGCCACGTAAGTTTAGGAAGCGGTGCACTGAGTGATCAACCTTACGGATTTAATACACGCTTCGAAGATAAATCTGGTACTAACCCAGAGGAATTAATTGCCGGTGCGCACAGCAGTTGTTTCGCCATGGCACTTTCATTTGCACTTTCAGATGCAGGTTACAGCGAAGGCGAGTTAAAAGTTGATGCTGCCGTTACCTTAGAAAAAGACGGAGACGGCTTTAAGGTTTCTCAGTCTGCATTGACACTGGAAGCAAAAGTTAGCGGAATCGATGACGACAAGTTTGCTGAAATTGCCAATGGTGCGAAGCAGAACTGCCCAATCTCCAAGCTTCTCAACGCAGAGATTACTCTAGATTACACACTGTCTAACTAACCTAGTGCAATAAACGCTTCAACACTCCGGTTAGTCTGTTGCAGCATTGCAATTCTGCCCGCAGCATTGCAGACTATGCGCTTTTTACAGGCTTTCGGGAGTTAACGTGATTGCATATTTACTTGCCGCCGTCGCTATCATTATCGCTTTTATTATCAATTGGGTAATGCCATTGCCGCTGTGGCGTGCAACCCTTACCTCCTCAATTGCTATTTTCGTAGCAACCACACTTGGACTGCTGTTTTTGCCACTCGGCGTAGATGCCGAACCGGAACAAGTACGCAACTGGGTACTTTCAATTTTACCGTTACTGGGGTTCTTCTCAATTTTGATATCAGTGTTTGTTGGCTGGTTTTTGCATGTGGTGAGAAAATAGAAAAATGGGGCATGCTAAACATGCCCCGAAGCCTCTGGAGTTATCCTCCGAGGGAACACAAGATCGTTTAGTAGGTTTTGTAAGGCAGGAATTTTCCAGACATCACCACTTTCACCCTATCCCCTTTCGGGTCTGGCTCCCGTGTTAAGTCCATTTCGAAATCGATAGCACTCATAATGCCGTCACCAAACTCCTCATGGATGAGCTCTTTTAACGTTGTGCCATACACATTCACCAATTCGTACCAACGATAAATCAATGGATCGGTAGGTACTGCTGTAGGCAAAGAGCCTTTGTAAGGTGCTATTTGAAGCCATGCAACGGCCTCCTCGGATAAATCGAACAACGTGCCTACGGCTTCAGCCTGAGTTTTCGTCATGGCCATCTGCCCCAAACAGGCTGCCGTACTCCATTCTTTTGATTCACCAATTACTTCGGCGGCCTGGGACCATTTGATTTGCTTGCTCACTTTCGCGCTCATAATCATGGCGGTGACTTGCTGTCTATCAGTAATCATTGGTTGCTCCATTTTCAGGTTATTGGAATTTCTCAAAGAGAAGAAATAGCACCAGGCATAACAACACCGCACTTACCCCCTGCCAAAAAGCAACGGGATTACGCTTTAATAATGGCGGGCGCTCGCGGCGCAGAAATGCTGGATTCGGATGATGAAGTTCGTGTATGAATTCCGACAATACGTCGTAACGTTTTACCGGATTGGGTTGTAGCGCCCGCTTTAATGTGTGATCAAGCCAAAAAGGAATGCTTCGGTCGGCATCGAGGACACTGGCGTACTTCAATTTGCGCTGAGCGGTGACGCTACGACACTTCGCCACATTAATTCCATAAGGATACCGCCCGCTCAGCATGTAGTAGGTCATAACCGCTAAAGAGAACTGATCTGAATATTCGCTCCCGGCCTGACCAAGAAAATACTCCGGTGCGGCGTAAATCGCGGTGCCAGGAACCACGTCTTCACTGTCGATAAACTCGTTAATGCCCGCCACTGACGCGGCCCCCAAATCAATCAGGGTAACGGCACTGTGTTCGTTTACCATGACATTTTCAGGGCGTAAATCTCTGTGCAACACGTCTTTTCGGTGTAGCGCCATTAATGCGCGCGCCACTTGCTCAATGATGAGGCGAACGGTGTCTAGATCCGGTTGCGGGTTGTCTTCCAGCCATTGCGCCAGTGATTTACCCGCCACGTAATCCGTTACGCTATAGAACGCCGTTTTGCCAAAGCGTTGCTCTGGCGCCCCCACCACATAACGGGATTTCACCCGGCGAGCTATCCATTCCTCCATTCTGAATGCATCGAGATGCGCTTCCTGGCCAGCCATTTCAATAGAGGGCGCTTTGACCACCACCAGCTTGTTTGAAACCGTGTCATTCGCGAGATAAACGTGACTACGGGCGCTGCTGTGCAGCACTCTTAATACATCAAACTGGTCAATTTTATTACCCACTTCCAACACTGGCGGAATAGGTAATTCATCATTGCCGGTAATTATCTGTAAAGTTTGCTGTAACGGCACGTCATTGACCCAAACCACCTGAGCGGTAAGATTATCGGTGCTGCCGTTACCGAACGCGGTTTCCACCAACATTTGAGCAGCGAGTTCAGGCGCATGCCGATTACAGTGGACAATTTGACAGATTGCCCCATCATCAACGTGTTCATAAACGCCATCGGTTATTAAAATGAAGCAATCACCCTGCGCCGTGCGACGACTACTCACATCAATTTTTACGTCGTGATGCACACCAAGGGCATTTGCTAAATAGTGCTGTTGGCTGTTTACATACTCTCGGTGTTCATGGGTGAGTTGCTCAAGCACCCTACCCCGTAACCGATAAATTCGGGCATCCCCCAGGTGGAAACTGTGCACGAGATCATGTTTAAAAATAAGCGCGCTGAAGGTGCACACGTAACCTTTATCTGGTTCGCCAGCAAACTGTGAGTTGTGCGTTTGCCCGAGCAGCCAACGGTTAACAGCCTTTATAACCTGTTCTGCCGCTTTGGGAACTGACCAGGTATCAGAGGTACAAAAGTAATCTTCGAGGAATTGTTTGACTGAAACCTGACTGGCGATATGGCTAACGGAACTGGTGCTGATGCCATCGGCCAGTGCAACGGCAGCCCCTTTGAAGGTGAGCAAGTCGCCCGCGGGAAGCCTGAATCCATAACTGTCTTGGTTTTCAGGCTTTTCGCCGGCACTCGAGAATTGTCCAATCGATAACTGAAGCATAGAAAAGCCGGCCTTTTGGCCGGCTCCTGTCTTTATACTAAAGCTGGTTTTGAGTCGTCGTCAGAAGACGCAGACACTGGCGCAGATTGCGCTGCCAGTTTACGTTTTGGTGCAGTGCGATAATGTGTGGTGTAAAGCGTTAAGCCAGTAAATGCCAAACCACCCACTAAGTTACCCAGCGCAGTTGGGATCTCATTCCACAGGAAGTAATCCATGATTGAGAAATCACCACCCATGATCAGGCCGAATGGGAACAGGAACATGTTAACCACTGAGTGCTCAAAGCCCATGAAGAAGAACAGCATGATAGGCATCCACATAGCCAGTACTTTACCACTTACCGACGTAGAAACCATGGCGCCCACTACGCCCAGAGATACCATCCAGTTACACAGCATGCCGCGAATGAAAATGGTCAGCCAGCCTTCCATACCATATTGTGCATAACCCAGGGTACGCGCTTCACCAATACCGGACACTTTAGTGGCAATAGCGCCGCCGTCAGTGTTGTAGCCCATGGTAAAGATAAAAGACATCAGGAACGCTACGGTTAGTGCACCGGCAAAGTTGCCGCAGAAAACCAGGCCCCAGTTACGGAAAATCTGTGACCAGGTAACACCGGGGCGTTTTGCCAACCAGGCCAATGGCGTAAGCATGAATACACCGGTCAGCAAGTCAAATCCCATCAGGTACAGCATACAAAAGCCAACTGGGAACAGTACTGCTCCAATCAGAAACACACCGGTTTGAACCGCAATAGTAATGGCAAAAACCGCCGCCAGCGCCAAAATAGCACCTGCCATATAAGCACGAATCAGAGTATCTCGGGTAGACATGTATATTTTGGATTCACCCGCATCTACCATCTTTGTTACAAATTCATTAGGAAGTAAGTAAGCCATTTTAATTACCTATTAATGTTTCAGGGTTAAGTAAATTGCTACTTACAACAAAATGCGGGCACAAAAAAACGCCCAACCATGCACCGCTTCCGGTGTGGTATTGGACGTCATTATCCAAAATTACATTTTGTTGTACGCAACATTGCGTCGTCGAATATTCCAATACAATTTCAGGGCCAGAAATAAAAATTCGCATAAATTCATTTATTTAGAGCAAAATACAACCACTATTACACTTTCTATGTTTCCTTCCCTGCACCACGGAAAACCAACCAGCGCACCAATAAGATCCAGAATCGTGAAATAAAACGCCCACTTGCTCTTTAGAATACACGCCAAAATATTTATCGTTCCGTTATAGCCCTTGTTATTCGCATATAAGGTAAACCTGTTTAATACTGGAACGAGCTTTGCTACCATTTAATTACACCGCAACGTCATTCAGACACCTTATCGGACACCACTATGGCTGTAATCAGTGACGCCACTAAGCGATTTCTGCTTGCTGCGAAACATGCCGAGATTAAAGCGCTCAATCAACTCGCCTCTAACTGTAAGCTCGTAACATCGGTTAAAGATGTTATTCACCAACTGCAGCGAGAACGGGGGATCAGCAACATTTTCCTGGCCTCTGGCGGAGAGCGCTTCGAACAGCAACGTCTTCAACAAATAGAAGACAGCAATCAGGTTGAACAGAATTTACGAAGCTTACTTAAGTCGCTTTATATGAGTGGAGATGAGAGCGCAGCCAATATGCGCTTGTTGGTAAGCATTAGCATGGCTCTGCAAGGGCTCGATAACTTATCCTCGTTGCGCGAAAAAATCGGTGAGCAGCATTTAACCTCACTTGAATCCACTCAAGCTTATTGTCGTCTTATCAGCGGGCTTTTGTCGGTGATTTTCGAAGCCGCTGACGTCGCCAGTGACCCTGATATTACACGCCAACTCGTGGCCTTATTTAATTTTCTTCAAGGGAAGGAATTTTCAGGGCAAGAGCGGGCATGGGGAGCCATTGGCTTCGCCGAAACCCATTTCAGCGTGGGTCTGTGTGACAAACTGCATCATCTGCAACAGGCGCAGCAGCACAGCTTTGATGTATTTGCAGCCTTCGCAGAAAAACATGCGAATCAGCAATGGAAAACCATTGAGTCCAGTCAAACCCAAACTGATCTTGAGCGCCTTCGTGCAATGATCGACCAGCTTGCAGACGGCAGCCCTATAGACGGGCAGCTCAGCGAAGTGTGGTACGACATCGCCACATCGCGAATAGACGCCATGCAAAGCGTTGAGGAATTGCTCACCGATCGACTAACCTCGCTGGCATCAGCACTGGTAGAGCGGGCAGATGCCGAGCTGAAAAACCACCATAAACGAATCAAAACCCTCGAACAGGAACCGGCAGCTTCCGGTACACCTCTCACCATGCTATTTGATCCGCAAATGCCTGGACTTAAAGGCTCAGAACCTTTTGGCGACGAAATTATAGCGAATGCAGAGAACCTGTCGGCCCATCGTTCTTTTTACGATTTGCTTTGTGAGCAGTCACAGCATATCAAGAAGATGTCCGTTGAATTAGACGAAGCGCGCCAGGCCATTACCGATCAGAAATGTATCGATAGGGCGAAATTGCTGGTCATGCAGCAGTGGGGCATGACTGAAGATCAGGCTTACCGGCGTTTACAAAAGACCGCAATGGATCAAAACTGTAAACTCATCGATGTGGCCGAAAGAGTAGTCAGAGCCACCAAAAAAGTAAAAGCCTGAATACCAGATTTGCCTTGATTTTAAGCTGATTTGCTCTGAACAAGTTTGCTCATAAGCAAACTGCAGAGGCAGAACCAGCCTAAGCCTGCGCTCCAGCCAGCCAGAATATCGGTGGGCCAGTGAACGCCAAGAAATACTCTGCTTATTCCCACCAGCATCACAATAATAACCGCAGTACCTACAAAGCAACGTCGTAAAATGCGCTCCTTAACCAATTGCAAAGCCAGGCTGGTTAAGCAGGCATAGGTCAATGAGGAGCTCATGGCATGCCCTGACGGAAAGCTGCTTGTGTACACTTTCGTAATATGCGGCACCAATTCGGGGCGAGGTCGGTGAAATCCATATTTGAGCGCGAAACTGAATGCTATTCCGCTGATTACCGCAATCAAAATAAACAGGGCTTTATCTCGATGCCCTTTTGCTGCACAAGTTATTGCCGCAAGCGCTGTAAGCAGTAAAAGAAACCAGTTACTTCCTAATGTAGTGATATCGCGAAAGTGCACAGCCAACCATTCCGGCCCTATTGGCTTGGCGGGATCAACGGCACTACGGAAATAGAGCATAATGCTTTTATCCAGTGCGGGAATAGGTTGATAATGGGTCCATACTGCCAGCAGCGAGAGTAATACAATGCTTGCCAGCAGCAGTAACCTATACCTGTTCATGTGCGATGCTTTGTGCTGAAAAGAGATAACAAATGTCCTGCGCGTTTTTTCCTTTATTCCCTTACAAAGCGCATTCAGATCCATTCATCACTCAAGAATATGGGAATTGATTAAGCTGAAACAGCAGAGATAAGCCACGACAGTCACAGAAATGAATAGGCGAAAGTTGATATAATGTACCTATTCCGACTTTCTTTGTGCCATCCATGTTCTCATTTATTACTTCCACGTTGCTACCCGTTCTCTTGCTATTGCTACTGGGCTGGCTGTTTTTCCGTATTAAGTTGGTAGACGAAAACTTTGTTGAAACCGGCTCCAAGCTGGTATTCAAAGTCGCGCTGCCGGCGTTGCTGTTTCTGTCTATCAGTCAGGCTGACTTTAGTCATGCCGCCAACTTGCCTTTAATTGGTGTCGGGATGGCAGGAACACTCATTATGACGGCACTGCTGGTTCTCGCGGCGCGCCAGACAGTACGCCCTTATCAGTCACGGGGCGTGGTGGTGCAAGGCGGCTTTCGAGCCAATATGGGCATTATAGGTCTGGCATATTGTGCCAACACCTACGGTCAGGATGGGCTGGCAGCAGCATCAGTCTATTTGGGCTGTATTACGATTCTGTTTAATATTCTTTCAGTGATGGTGCTGAACTTTTATCAACCCGGAAAGCGTTCGGTGATGGAGCAAGTAAAAGGCATCACCCGCAATCCGTTGATTATTTCCATTGTCATTGCGCTGCCGTTTTCCTATTTTTCCTGGCACCTGCCTGAGGCTGTTACCCGTACCGGCGAATACTTTGCACAGCTCACTCTGCCACTGGCACTACTGTGCACTGGCGCATCACTGCAATTTCGCTCGTTCTCTGCCGATTGGTACAACATTACCTTAAGCACTATCAGCAAGTGTGTGTTGTATCCGGCACTCATGGTTGGCTTGGCCTATGCGGCTGGGTTTACCGGCATGAGCCTTGGCATTGTTCTTTTACTGTCGATTGCGCCAACCGCAGCAGCCAGTTATGTGATGGTACGCAGTATGGGTGGCGATCACCGCCTGGCAGCCAGTATTATTGCGGTATCAACACTGTTCTCTCTACCGGTTACAGCGGTCGCTTTTGGTACCCTGAGCGCCTGGCACCTGGTGTAACGCAGTTTTATGACCAGTCACTAACGAACTGACTGATCCTAGCCCAAACAAAAAAAGCGCATCATTTCACAATGATGCGCTTTTTTGATTACCGATAATAAATCGACTTATTTAGTGCCCGTAGATGCCTGAAACGCTTCCGTCGCGCCTTGAACAGCATTCAGTCGGTCTGCCCATGGATCTTGGCCGTGTACAGCTTCGGCATCCATGTTGAAGTGCATCATGTTATGTTGCTCGCCATCGTAAGGTTTCCACTCTGGCAGTCTGGTCACATTCGGATCGCCATTTTCAATAAAGCTCACCACATAGCTGAATACCAGGTCAGCCGCAGCGGCATCTTTTTCGGTAAATTCGGGATATTTCACGTCTTCCGTTTTAAAGAAAAATGGAATTTCCGCCGCATGGGGAGTGCCTTTTCCATCACGTACACTCTCTGCCACATAGTCATAGCGATACAAGTAGGCGTTTTCGTCCATCTGTGTCATCTGTTGAGCGACAAAGCGAGCAGGCTCTTGCATTGTGAAGTCCTGGCCCACGCTGGCAACCAGTGTTTGCAAGTCGGCGCTTCCATCTGGATCGTAAGCATCGCGGGCAGCCTGAGCGAATTCACCAAAAGAAGCGAACAAGGCATCTTTGTCAGGGAAGCTTGCAAAACCGATATCCTGACTGGTGGTGCCTACCATTACTGGCACTTTAGCCACTTTGCCTTCTTCCAGCATCGTTTGCGTTGCGCCCTGCACAATTTCACCATCGTTAACCGGGCCACCATAAGTGACTACGCCACCCTGCGGCATAAACAGCGCCATCAAATTCAAACCATCGACAACTTGCTCTTCAGGTAATGCGCGCAATGCAGCCAATGCCTCAGGGCCTGTGCCTTCGATCCCATGTTTTTCAGCGAAGTTCACACCAATCTGCTCCAGCGAAGGCTGACCATTGCTGCCTTTATCCAGATAACGCTCGCCCATTAAAGAACGGCCGCCACCAGACATAATGATTGCACGCTGGAAAGTGCCTCGCGCGCCAGGTGTTTGCATGAGGTTGTGCACCGAGCCGCCCCCAGCAGATTCACCCATAATAGTCACTTGACTCGCATCACCGCCGAACGCTTCAACGTTTTCCTGTACCCACTTCATCGCCGCGATCTGATCTTCAAAGCCATAGTTGCCCAGCGGGCCTTCTTTTGCAGCAGATAAGGCAGGATGTGCGAAAAAGCCAAAACGTCCAAGTCGGTAGTTAAAGCTAACAAATACCACACCCGCACGGGCGAATTCACTGCCATCGTAAGTGGCTGGCGATGCACCGCCATTAACGTAGCCACCACCGTGGATCCAAACCACAACAGGGCGTTTACCCTCGCCTGGCTGCGGCGCCCATACATTCACATATAAACAGTCTTCCGCTGGCTCTTTACCCAAAGGAGCAGCATCACTTGGGAACGGTTTCTGTGCGCAGTCATTGCCGTAGTCGGTAGTCGCTTTCACGCCGTCCCAATCTGCAACCGGTTGTGGTGAACGCCAGCGGTTTTCACCCACTGGCGGCTTAGCATAAGGAATGCCTTTGAAAACAAGAATGTCATCGTCTTTCACCCCTTCAATGGTGCCATTAGCAATACTAACCTGGGTGTCATTCATCGGCGCACTCGCTTCTGGCTGTTCTGCTGCCTGCTCACCACAGGCTGACAACATCACCGCTGCAATCGCTGACAAAGTAAATACACGTGTTTTCATAGCAACTTTCCTTATTCTAATTATTGGTTAGCCTAACGCACTCAAATGGCACAAACCACGTACCGCATCTTCAAACGGTGTTTCCGTTACATCTACTTCCACGTAGCGATATTTCACGTTCTGTTTATTAAGCAGTTTCACAATAGCCGGGAAGTCGCTTTTGCCATCGCCCGGTGTACCAATGCGTGCCATTTCAGGAATGATAAATCGCGGATCGTCAGTAAGCGGCAGTGAGCCATTGTAGTCTTTCATATGACAGCCAATCACGCGGCCTTCGTATTTCTTCAGCATAGCAACAGGATCGTGTCCGGCAGCCGCAACCCAGCCCAAATCTAACTCGATTTTTACCAGTTCAGGATCGGTGTTTTCCATCATGATGTCGAAAATAAGCTGGCCATCCACTTTATCAAATTCAAAATTATGATTGTGGTAAGCAAACTTAAAGCCCAAATCCTTCATGGTTTGGCCACGTTTATTTAAGCGTGCCGCAATGGCTTTTACTTCTTCAACCGTTGAAGGCTGGTTCAACGTCACTTTGCCATCAGCAAAGCTTAAAAACTCACCCGCCATCGGTTCGATAAAGTAGTCGATATCCAGCTTTTCACCCATTTCACGAATGTAGTCGATATCTTCCAAATCTGAATTGATATGAACGGATGGCACGCTGAGTTTATATTCTTTCAGCATTGCCGCCATGTCATCGACACTCAAACCAAACAGCGGCGCACCTTCAGCGGTAACCGAGCCACCAACGCCAAACAGTTCAAGTTGCTTAAAGCCCGCTGCAGCCAGCTTTTTCACCGTGCCTTTGAAGTCTTTCGCCAGCATGTCACGTACCATGTACATCTGAATGCCGTAAGGACGGGTACCCGTAGCACCACAGCCTGCGGTCATAGAATGCGCCATTGCGCCCGGCACGGCCATCAAACCCGCTACCGCTGCCCCAGCTTTCAAAAAGTGTCGACGTGAAAGTGACGATGTCATGTTTGTTTCCCTTATCAATAACTCTGCACTTAAGTGCCACTTCGGCCATGCGCAAAGAAGTTAATTAAATGTTATCAATGTATAGATTGCCTACATTAGTGACATCGATATCATTTTACAACTGTTGTTTTGCGAAATTCCGATAAATGGCAGAGAAAAGGGGTTTATGGCAGATGACTACTGGTACAACTAAGATTTTGCTAGCCAATGTTGAAAGTTGAGATACCTCTAACCCACTGATATATTGACCGTTCAAAAAACAAATGGATAGCAGTATGCAAGGAAGATGTTTTAAGTGGTTTGTTGTAATTTTCGCATTATCCACATTAGTGACGGGCTGTGGCTCAACAAAAATTTCAGCTCAAAAACAGGATGATGACCGCTTGACGACGAATCAAGATGGTTACCTGTTGATTGGGTTAGTAAACAATTACTCTCTAGATGCTCTTTATATATGGGGAGATACCGATCTCCAACTTACAGAGGAAGACCTCTCTGCCGGCGAAAACTATATTCTCGTCCCCATCCCTTCTGGTAATTATCAACTTGGCCAGATTAATTACAATTATTATTTCAGAACAAAACTCGATGATGATATCTGGCGATTTACTATTGCGCCCGGACAAATCAATTATATTGGCCACCTAACCGTAAATCGGCCGAATTACTGGTTTTTCAGCAACAACATAGAATTGAAAAACAGAGCGGCAAGTGCGCGACTATTCATGGAAAAGTACTTTCCTAGTGTACTTAGCGAGCGTAAATTAACTTATGCCGGCCCCGGCGAGGATAAGTTTTTCGATTATATCGCGCAGTTGGAGGCCAGCAATGAATAAGTATCTGCTCATTTTTCTGTGCTTGTCGTTCAGTGCTGTGGCGCAAATACAAGAAAATAAAATAGAAAGCCCTGTACCCGCCTCAAAAATATTCTCTAATCAGCAGTATCGTTCACCCAGGCTTTCACCAGATGCAAGCTATGTGGCCGTGTTTGAATATAATGATGGTAGCCCTCGCGTTGGCCTCATTGAACGTGAGTCAGACAACTTCATTCCGGTAGCGGACCTGGGTGAAGGCGGCCAGCTGATCAATCATTTCTGGCTCTCCGCGAACAAGTTGTATCTTGAGGTATCAGTAATCGCAAAAGAGCGGCGTATTGAAGCAACGACCATCATTGAAATAAACGTTAATGATGATGGCATGCCGTCGTTATCGCCCCACCAAATTCGTCAACCCGGATATGTACTCGGTCGCGCTCACTCTGCTTCCGAGAAACTCGTATTTGCGCATAAACCTCCAGAAGGTAAAACCAGAATATTTGTCACAGATCCCATGGCGTTAACCCAAGTCGATTGGCAAAGCGAGGACGAAATTGACGGACTCATTGATGAGTCAGTCTTTTATTTCTATGACTCACCATCAGACCAATTGCTCAGTTTAAGTTACGACAGTGAAGCTTCTACATTTTCAATGAAATACCGCACTTTGCGTGGGACGCAATGGCACACGTTGCTGGAAGATTTTAACACTGAATATAGCTTTAAACCCATGGGGTTTATCGACGAGAACAACCTGGCCGTACTCAGTGACATATCTACCGACAAGATTGCACTGTACCGGTATAACATCCCCACAAAAACCTTTGGCGAAGTATTATACGAGCACGAAAGCTACGACCTGCTATCTGCCGAAGTCAATTATGAAACAGGAGAACCGACTTCTGTTACGTACTATAAAGGTGGCGAACTCACCGTTGAATACCTTAATTCCGTACACAGTTACCGACAGTCTGTACTGAATGCTAACTTAAATAGACGCAATGCTATTCTGGTTGATTATAGTGCCGAAGCGGATGTGTATGTTGTTGCAGCCTACGCCCCTGATGCGCCAGCCGATCTCTACGTTTACGATGTACAGAACAAAGTCGCAAGCTTACTGTTTTCCGTTCAACCTGATTTAGATGAATATCGCTTCTCTGCAGCACAACTGCTCACTTTTGAATCCTCATCGAATCAAATTGAGTCTTACTTTTATCCCGCAGTTGGTGAGGACAACAATACACTTTTGGTAATGCCTCACGGTGGACCGATTGGTGTACGCGACACGGCCGACTTCAACCGTGTTGTACAGTTTTATACCACCCGCGGATATGCCGTTTTACAAGTCAACTTTCATGGTTCATTTGGCTTCGGCAAGGCTTTCAGAGAAGGCGGCGTTGGCGAGTTTGGCCAGCAAATAGAACGTGACATCGTGCAGGCTATTTCACAACTTGAACAACATCACTCTTTTGAAAATAGCTGTGCTATGGGAGCCAGTTACGGTGGCTATTCAGCGCTTATGCTCAGCATTCTACATCCAGATCTAGTGGATTGCGTAGTAGCGCGATTCGGCATATATGACTTGCCACTGGTTTTTAATCAAAGCAACGTGAAAACCAGCGAAGAATGGTTAAAGAAAGTTGAAAATACAATTGGGGAATACGATGAGAACCTGTTCGATATTTCTCCCCTATATTTGGCAGAAAAAATCGCTAAACCCTTATTGCTTACAGCAGGCTACGAAGATGATGTTGCAGCATTCGAACATACTCAACGTTTGGATTATGTGCTGACCAAGCTCGGAATTCCTTTCGAACGGGCTTACTACAAACATACCGGTCACGGCCATTCAATTTGGAGTGGCGATCAACACGAACATGTATTGATTGACGACTTTATCCGCCGCCAATTATCGATTCCTCCACTACCTATTAAAACGGTCAACAAAGCGCAGCAAAAGTTACTCGCTGAGGATTTGCTTTTAGTGGCGAATGGTTTCTCAAGAGATAATCGCGTAGATAAAGACGAAAAAAGAGCGGCTTATTTTTATGAGCAAGCCGCAACTACCGGCCAACCTGAGGCATTATTACAGCTCGCACTAAGCCAACTCTCTGCGAAAGAATCCGTGTCATCAATACCGGATACCATTGCGCTGCTTAAGCAGGCTGCTGAGTTAGGGAATGCTGATGCGGCTTATCAACTCACTTACCGGTATCTGTTCGATTATAGATTCGGTGCACCACAGCCTTTGCTGGCTAAAACATTTCTCGATAAATCCATCGCACTAGATAACAGTTACCGTACCACGCTGCTAACGCAATTTTGGGATTGCCTCTGGACAAAAGGAGGAACGAAACAGTGTTTGTCTGCAATGAAGTCGGTGCCGAAAGCTCAAGATGATCAATACCAATACTTATTTAAAAACATTGTTGCTGAACTCGTAACCAGACTTGAGGGCGATAGCGATAGTATTGAAGTATTAATGAAGGAATACGCCAATATTGCGCCTAGCAGCACACTCATTGATAAAATCGAAAGTGGCCTATTCAGCAAACTGGCAAATGGTGAGGAAGCTTTCAGCTCTGTTGAAGGTTTATCTTTGCAGCCGGGAGACCGAGTAGCCATCGACTATAAACTTTCCACCAGCAATATGTTTAGAGCCGCCGATCAACCGCTTGGTGTGGTTATTGAATGGCACGGTGTAAAAGCAAATGGCGAAGTCAGTATATTAGAGCGCACATTTTTTTATAACTACCCACGCTACCATTCTATACTCAGAAAAACACGTTTCCATAGTTCCCATGTTTTAGATACATACAATCAGCAGTTTACCGACATCAAGGTAGTGCTGAAAGACATCTATAACAAGCCGCAGCTTAGCGAAACCTTTAATTTGCACTAGGTGAATTTGAGAGGGCACAATCTAGCAGAGGCTACCAGGGGAACTTGAAGTTCCTTAGGAAGTGGACCTTCCTCCTGGTTATATCTCAAGCAAACTCATTAAATCGGGGCATTCAGCGAACTCAGGAATGCCCTTTGCAACACTTTACTCTTCAGTAACTTAGAGCAATGACATCAATTTTTGACGAAGAAATAAGTATATTTTTATCAGCCGCTCTATTTGCGTTTAATTAAGCAAAAATACTTTTTACCGCGCTGAAGTAGCCAGTATTCGTCAAAAAGTGGAAAACCCAGCCGCGCATTTCCGGATATAACTTTCTCACCGTTAACGCTAATAGCTTTATCTTCGATGAGCTCTCTAGCAATACGTCTTGACTTAGCAAACCCTGATTCGATTAACAGTTCGACAAGGTTTAGTTGAGGTGTCTCAATTGTACGCATTCCATCTAACTCTAGCTGTTTTATTTCACTGTAGCTGAGCTTCTCAACCCCACCTGTAAATAATGCTTCCGTTATGCGCTCTGCGCTTTGAAGCCCAGCCTCACCATGCACAAAACGTGTAATGTGTTGCGCAAGGATCTTTTGTGATTGGGGTTTGCCCTGGGCCTTTTTATCTTCCCATTCGAGTTTATCGATTTCATCACAAGGAAGGAGTGTGTAATACCGAAGGAGATTAAACACATCGGCATCGGATGTGGATAACCAAAACTGATAAAACATGTATGGTGAGGTTTTTTCTGGATCAAGCCAAATGGTTCCACTTTCTGTCTTTCCGAATTTCGTACCGTCTGATTTGGTTATCAAAGGTAAAGTCAAACCAAATACTTGCTTGCGATTTTGACGACGAGTGAGGTCAATACCACTGACGATATTTCCCCACTGATCATTGCCTCCGATTTGTAAGCTGCAATCATATTCTCGATTCAGTACTGAAAAGTCATAGGACTGGAGTAAATTGTAGCTAAACTCGGTAAAGGTAATGCCTTGTTCTGGCCTTTTCAAACGTTGCCTTACAGACTCACGGCTTATCATAGTATTAATTGAAAAATGCTTACCAATATCGCGAAAAAAATCGATAACGTTAATATTACTCATCCAGTCTGCGTTATTGACGATTGTCACTGGCTCGCTTAGATGCGGCGCTAACAGCTGTTCAATTTGATTGATGAGAGCATTGACCCACCCTGCAACCTTTTCTGCAGAATTCAAACTACGCTCTTCCGCTTTAAAACTTGGATCGCCTATCATGCCAGTAGCCCCACCTATCAGTGCTATTACATGGTGGCCGGCATCTTGGAAGCGTTTAAGCATAATCAGTGGAACTAAATGTCCAATGTGTAAGCTACCTGCAGTAGGATCGAAACCGCAGTACACCGTTTGTGTCCGATTAAGTTGTTGCTCTATTTGGTCTAAATTACTGGCTTGAGCAATTAGCCCGCGCATCTGTAGTTCTTGAATTAATGTCATCACTAAGGTCTCGTCCGTATGAATAATGTGATGTACAGACTACGAGTCGAAACTTTTTCCTGATATATCCTTAAAGGGACAAAAGCTCAAATTAGTGAGTAATTATATGGTTAAGAAAAATTTGGAAAAGCTCACTGAGAGATGACACCCTAAGCTGGGTATAGATGCGCTTGCGGTGGTTTTTCACTGTTCCTTCCGCAATAGCTAATTGCACAGCAATTTCTTTAGAATCAAGCCCTTTTAATATTAAGCGGACAATTTGTTTTTCTCTTTTTGAAAGTAATCCATCGCCAAAAGTAAGCAGGCCATGCTCAAGCCACTCCCGTCTTTTTAAGGAGTAAGACTCCGGCGATAAGACCGGTTCAGCGAGTAAAAACTCTTTTTGTTTCCAGTGTTGCTGACAAAGCGATTGGATGACAGAGAAATATGACCTTAAGGTTTCGATGTTTGACAACGAAAATGGTTTACCCTTTTGGGTAGAGCCTAGATAAATAGCTACCCAGCGACTTGGTTCAACCTCTATAAGTATACATAGCTCATCTTCCCAGCCCGTTTGCTGGTAGAACTGATTGATATATGTTTGATAATCAGTATCTAGCCTGATTACGTCTTTTAATAAGAAAACGCCTTGCTGTTCAACGGAAGTTAAATGCTTATGAAATGGATCATTCTGAAAAGCGTTTGTGATGTAGCGCTCGAAAAGCAATTCTCGATTACTCTTGATGGAATCGTACAGATAAATTGGATGCTTGCCATTACGTAAACCAAGAATCACTGCGCAGTCGTAACTCACTACCGAATCGAATAACGCCATCAATGCAGAGGTAAAATTTGTTGATTTTAGAGACGATATGACATTAGCAAGCAGGCTATTAATTTGTGATTCTGGCATAACACCCAAAACGAATAATCAAGACTTTCAATTTCCCGTAGCTACCATAAATGCGCAAAGTTAAACCTAACCGCTGGATGGGTGAAACCAAATGCCTCTACCCCAGCTTACTGCCGCCGAGGCAGTTTGGTGAGGCGTTTACGCTGCCGCCTCTGGCTTCCCATTCTTCTGGTGTGTAGGTGTGCATCGCTAACGCATGTACCGGGCCTTGTATGGCTTCGGCCAGCAAACCGTTTACTTTCTGGTGGCGGGGTACCCGGCGCACGTTTTCAAAATCGCTGGTGACTACAGTAACTTTAAAGTGGCTTTGCGCGCCCGGTGGTACATTGTGCATATGACTTTCATCCAGCACTTCCAGGTACACAGGCGACAGGGCTTCTGTTAATTGCTGTTCTATAAAGGCTTTTACGTCAACCATGATTACTCCGGTGTAGCAGGATAAATATAACGAAATGTAAGGTTGATTCTACCACCGATACTACGGCTCGTCTTGTTGATACCGTGCAGATAAATACGCTGGGTATCACCGCGCATTATTAGCAAAGAGCCATGTTCCAGATTAATGCGTGTGGTTTCTTTCGTTTGCTTGTGGCGGAATATAAAGGGGCGCCCTTCGCCCAGGGTTAATGAAGCAATAACCGGTTGCACGCCCAATTCAGGTTCATCATCGGCATGCATGCCCATGCTGTCTTGTCCGTGTCGATACCAGTTTGCAAGTACGCTGTTAAAGCGGCAACCGGCTGTTTTTTCGCAGCGCGAACGCAGGTTTTGCAATTCCGTTGTCCATTCCTTGGGCACCATGGTGAGTCCAGAGTAGGTGTATTGGGTGGTCAAATCACCATACCAGGCCTGCAGGCGGGGAATTTTCACCGGCTTGCCAAACAGTTTAATGGTATCCTGTGACCAGCTTAATGATGATGCCAACGCATGATAAAACGCAGTGGCCTCTTTATCTGCTAGCCAGCGGGGCATGTAAACCACATCAGCCCCCGGCAGCGGAATAATTTGAGGCTGCGAAGCGTGTTCACTGTCATCATCGAAAAATGAAAATTGCATAAACCTGGAACCTGTTAACCATACCCATGAGCGACAACACCGTTTTCGCATTTCGCGACCGCAAACTTAAACTTATCCGCCACCCCGCCAAACACCAGCATGTGAGTTTGCAGGCCTGGGACAGTGCAGATGAGCTGATTATTGATCACATTGCTGAAACCCAGTCTTCATCTTTGGGCAAATGTATCATATTCAATGACGATTTCGGGGCGCTGGGTTGCTGGTATGCCGAGCAGTCGCCTCACTGGGTGTCAGATTCGTGGATTTCGCACCGTTCGCTGGAAGATAATCTGGTGGTAAACGGCTTCGAAGAAAGCCTTTCTGCGGAAGGTTTGGTAAGTGCGCCTGTAATTGCTGCAGACTGTCTGGCCGCGCTGCCAGATAAACCCGATACCATCGTGTTGAAAATCCCTCGGGCACTGGCATTGCTTGAGCATCAGCTAATTATGTTGCAACAAGTCATTACACCTGACACGCGCATCATTGCTGGGGCGAAAGCAAAAACCATCACGAAAAACGTGTTGGAACTGTTCGAGCGTTATATTGGCGAAACGAAAACGTCGTTAGCAAAGAAAAAGTCTCGCTTAATTTTTTCTACACCTGATTCCGCCAAGCTCAACGTCCCTGCAACATCGCCTTACCCGACTCGTTGGTCCGTTCGTACTCAAAACGGTTTAAATGTGTCTGTGGCAAACCATGCGAATGTGTTCTCCCGCCAATCGCTGGATATCGGTGCCCGTTTCATGTTGGAACACATGAATGTGACCAACAATGAGCGTGTTATTGATCTTGGCTGCGGTAACGGCGTGCTTGGGCTCAACGCGCTCTCGCTGGCCCCGGAAGCCCGCATTACGTTTGTTGATGAGTCTTTCATGGCCCTGGCGTCGGCAAAGCTGAATGTGCAAGAAAATTTTCCTGATGCGCTGGAGCGCTGTGAGTTTGTGCCCTCGAACTGTCTTGATGCAACAAGGCAGCGTGGCGACGGCGGTTATAGCAAGGTATTCTGCAATCCTCCATTCCACCAGCAAAATGCCATTACCGATCATATTGCCTGGCAAATGTTTACCGACGCTAAAGATTGTCTCGCCCGTGGCGGCCATCTTGTGGTGGTAGGCAACCGCCATCTTGATTACCATATAAAATTAAAGCGGATCTTCGGCGGCGTGAGTCAGCTTGCCAGTCACCAGAAGTTCGTGATTCTCAACTCAGCTAAACGTTAAGGGAGTTCACTATGTTACGTACGTTGTTTCTGGCTTTAGTGCTGATCACCACCTCTGCGGTGGCTGCGAAAAAAGAAAAAGACGGTTCTCATGTTCAGCCAGATAACTACTATCCGCGGGTTAAAATGGAGACCTCAGCAGGCGATGTAATCGTAGAACTTTATCGCCGCCGCGCCCCCATTACCGTAAATAATTTTCTGCGTTATGTTGATGCAGGCAGTTACAACAACACGGTGTTTCATCGCATTGTGCCCGGCTATATTGTGCAAGGCGGTGGCTACGATGTGGAATATGGTGAAAAGCCAGAATACGATCCGATTTTTAATGAGTCGGGCAGCGGCATGAAAAACAAAATGTACACCATATCGATGGCACGTCAGAACAACCCGCATTCGGCTACTCGTCAGTGGTTTTTCAATATGAATGACAACAGCAACCTGGACCCGGGACGGGACTGGGGTTACTCGGTATTCGGAATGATTGTTGAAGGCGAAGCGGTTATTGAGAAAATGATGGAAGTAGAACTCGATTATCAGCCTGCTATTGGTGAAGTCAATTCGCCCAAAGAGCCTATCATTCTGAAAAAAGTGACGGTGCTTCCACCGGTTTAAGTCACAAATGAATAAACCCGCGCCCCGTTAATCAACGGGGGCGTTTTCATTTCCAGCCAGAAAAACTGTTGCCCGCGAATGCCCGGCATAAACAGTTCGCCTTGTCTGCTAAAGCCCAACTTTCTAAGCAGTTTCTGCGAATCATGGTTTTCACCATGGGTCATGGCAGTGAGGTAGTCCACGCATAACTGCTCACGGGCAAATGCAATAACCGCCTCGCAGGCTTCGACACCCATTCCTTTTCCCCTAGCTTCAGGTAATAACGCAAAACCTAAATCAGGCGCAGAGAACAGCCCGCGGTTAATTAACCCGCACATGCCAAGGGCTTTACCCGTTAATCGATCTTCAATAGCGAACAAACCGTAGCCGTGGGTATCGAAATGCTTCATGGCATTGTCGATATAAGTAGTGGCTTCGAGCAAGGTGTTCACGCCACGGTTACCAATAAAACGCAACCACAGTGGGTCGTGGTTAAGTGCATAGATCCAAGGTTCATCGCCATGTCGGGGTTGGCGTAAATCTAATTGTGAGGTAGACAGTTTCATAGCAGCGCCCCCAGAATGGTGTCAATGATGTCACGATGTGCCGGTGAGACCTTAGCGGCACGTGGGTATTGTGGATCGCGCCTGTCATCTATCAGATGCTGATTCCAGTGTCCGGTTTGCTCGACAAACGTTTTGGCGGCTTCTTCGCCCCCCGCTTCCAGGCAGCCAACCATACACGTATCGACATAAGACCGATGAATGGGATAATTGGCTTCTGCCGGGTAGCTAGCCAGCGAACGACAAATATAGACTCGCTTTTCCCCGAGAAAATCTCGTAAAGCCTGGGCGGATTGCGCTGGTAGAAGAGTCGAAATTTGTGTTACTGGAACCTGCTCGAATTGATAGTCTCTTTCGCGGTCGGCAAGGGCGGGATCGATATCTGTAGCAATGAGCTGCGCATTCAGGCAACCCTGAGCGCCAGGCAACGCACCCACATACGTTTGTTGTTCTTCCAGACTGCGCGTGATCCAGGCTCGGGTATAACCAGCAACCTGTACCAACAGACCTTGATGCTCGATATTAGAGAAACGACGACGGCTGTCACTGCTCATCAGGCTACCGTAGCCGAGTATCAGTGGCTTATTCTCCGTAGCCCGCATCCACGATGTTAATTCTGAAAACTGCAAAAAAACTCCCGCGATGGAAAACCATAACGGGAGCCAGTATAGCGATTAGTGAACCGGCCTTCACGTAAATACGAAGGATGGATTTACGGGAACACACATCACCCGGTTCACATGCCAGTGACTTAAAACACAGCGCGTACGCCTACAGAGAAGTTGCGGCCCGGTAGCGGTGCCAAATCTTTCAGGAATGAAGTATGTACACGGGCCTCTTCATCAGTGATGTTATCTGCACGGGCAAATAAAACCCAATCGACCCCAGCTGAGGCGATATCGTATTCCACACTGGCGTTTAACAGCGTGTAGCCATCGGTAGCCGTTTCGTAAGGCGCGGTTTTGGTTTGCTCGTCATACCATTCAACGCCCACTTCACCACCGAGCGACTGCCCCTGATAACGCAAGGTCGAGCCTAAACGTAACGGTGGAATACGCGGTAAATCTTCATTATCGAGCTTGGCACGAATATAGTCGCCATAGGCTTCTATGCGCCACTCGTCTGAAATGTTGTAGAACACTTCCGCTTCGAAGCCGTAGAGATCAGCGTCAGACTGCTGGAAGTAATACACCGGTGTGCCTTCTTCTTCCTCGTGTTCGTGCTCGGCTCCTTCTTCAGCCAATTCCTCTTCATGTTCTTCAGAAATGGCCACTAATCCGGTGCCGCTTTCGTAAATGTAGTTGTCTACCTGGTTGTAAAACAGCGACGCGGTATAACCCCAATCCCCGTTGAATTTGCGGAACGTTAAATCCAGGTTGGTGCTGACTTCTTCGTTCACATCGCGCAGCGTGTCAGACAGTTCACCTTCATCATCTAATTGATAAACCAAACCCACTTCGTACGTGCGGGTGGCAATATGCTGACCACCAGAGAAAAGCTCTTGCTGGCTCGGCGCACGTTCATTGCGGGACAACGTTAACGCAGCAGAATAACCAGGCTGGTATTCCCAGTTTGCCCCGGCAGACAATGATACGCTGGTAAAGTCATAGTCCGGGAAGTTGAACGTCAGCGCTTCTTCATGTTCTTCTTCCTCATGCTCGTGTTCCTCTTCATCGAGGTGTTCAACATGAAGCTCTACGGTGGCATCGTCGGCATCGTATGAGGTGTTTTCCAAGCGTCCGCCTAGCTCAAAGGTCACATCGCCAACCTTCTTCTGTTCAATTAGGAACAGCGCCTGCGTATCCGTTGTTGTTGGCGGTGAAAAGGCTTCTTCCCCAATCGCTTCGTAGTCGCTGTTTGTCAATTGCATACCAAACACGCCGTGCCAGCCTGCAATACCAGTGTGCGCGATGGTCAATTTGGCATTCACGCCTTCATTGTTAAACTGGGTACCGATTTCGCCATCTTCAATTTCAACATGACTGTAATCGGTGTAAGCGGCAGCAAAACGAATATTATCGATACCGTCAGTGGGTGAATGCCATTCGCCGGCCAATTGATAGCGTGTCATGTCCACATCAATTTTAGTGCCCTCTTCGGCGCCTTCCTCTTCTGCGGCTTCTTCCTCTTCTTCCTCATGATGATGGTGGTGGCCCGGCACGCCGTACAGGTTATCGAGCTTTTCTACTGAGAAGCCAATGTAGCCTTCATCCTGGATGTAGCTAATGCCCGCATTGAAGTCTGTGGTATCCATGTCTGTGCTACCCAGCGTACCGTAGGTAGCATCGTCATCAGGTTCAGCTTCAGAATAACCAGGAATATCAATGTCATCGGTCTTACGCTTGAATCCATCAAAATGGAATGCCACGTTGTCTTTGCCTGTGGTGACATCCACTTTGCCAAATTTGCCGTTGTCCACGGTGCTGTAACGCAGTTCGGCTTCCCCTTCTGTGCCGTAAGGCATTTCTTGCGGAATACGTTTATCTACCACGTTGACCACACCACCAATGGCACCCGAGCCATATTGCAACGTTGCCGGGCCACGTAACACTTCCACCTGTGTCGCACTCGAGGTACTTGCTGCCACGTTATGATCAGGACCAATGCGCGATACATCGCCAACATCCAAACCATTTTGCACAATCTTCACACGGGGGCCACCAGCACCACGGATCACCGGACTGCTCGCCACCGGACCAAAATAAGAAGAATGCACACCCGGCATAGATTTCAGGGTTTCACCTAAAGTGGGCTCTTGCTTGCGGCGTAACTCTTCTCCGCTGAGCACAGAAACCGGCGTTACGCTTTCGAGTACGGATGTTTGCATAGCGGTGGCGGTTACCACGATATTTTCTACTGATGCTGGTGCCAGCGTAAAATTCAGTTGTTGATTGCCAGAAACTGGCCCTAAATCTTTATCACCGTGGAGGTATTTGCTTGAAGACACATGAACATGTACATCCTTAGCGCTAATATCGGCCATGGTGTAAACGCCATTTTCATCCGTTAGCACGGTTCTACGCGAACCTTCTACTGACACCTCTGCGCCTTTAATTGGCGCACCTGACTCGTCGGTCACTTTACCTGTTATTGTCGTGGCGAACGCGCCACTACTGAACGCCGCTAGCACTGCTGCAGCAAGTAAGGAAGTTTTATACATGGAAATTTTCCGTCAACTACTTTTGGACTGTGGTGATGTTATAACATTTTCAACGGAAAGCAGCCGGAGGTCAATCCCTGTTCAACGCTGATAGCAGCATGTTATCGATGATATAACATTACACTATCAAGATATTGTTAGCCCTTCAGCACAAACTAATCAAATTAGGCCCGGGAAACCGGAAAAGTGATTACGTCTTGTATATGAGAAGCACCCAGTTTGAGCATCAATAAGCGATCGATACCGAGTGCCACACCGGCACAGTCGGGTAGTCCTGACGCCAGTGCGGAAAGGAAATGTTCATCTACGGGTAAAGGAGGTAAGCCAATTTCCTCACGTTTTACATTGTCGGCAAGAAAACGCTGGCGCTGCTCACTGGCATTCGCAAGTTCATAGAAACCATTAGCCAACTCAACGCCTTTAAAATACACCTCAAAGCGATCTGCTGTGCGTGGGTCGTTTAAATTAACTTTCGCGAGTGCAGCTTGTGATGCTGGAAAGCCATAGACAAAACAAGGTGAATGGACACCAATCACTGGCTCGATGTATAAACTGAAAAGTAGTTGCAGCAGCGTATCGGCATCGTCCGGAAGCCCGGCATTCATATCCAGGCCACACTCAATGGCTTTTTGTTGCAGCACCTCTACCGATGCCGTTAATGGGTCGACCGATAGCTGGCGTATAAACACGTCCTGATAACTGATCTTTTCTGCCGGAGCGGTATTCAACGTGGCCTGCAACAGTTCATCCATCTCCGCCATCAGTGCGTGGTGGTCGAATCCGGTACGATACCATTCCAACATGGTAAATTCCGGATTGTGAAACCGCCCTGCCCCTTCGTGGCGAAACGCTTTGCAAATCTGATAGATAGAATCACTGCCCGCGCACAGCAAGCGCTTCATTGCATATTCTGGCGAGGTTTGCAGGTACAGCATTTCTGGTTTGCCTGTTTCGCTGTGAGAAAAAGCACTGGAAAAGGCTGCAAGATGCACGTCGGTAACGGTGCCGTGGCTTAACAGTGGAGTATCGACTTCCAACACATCGCGCTGATAGAAAAATTCGCGAATGGTGCGTAACAGTGCCGCGCGTTGGCGCAGGTTATCGAAGGCGGCGGTGGGCTGCCAGGCGTCAGAAGGTGTTTGCATAAGCGGGAGCTTGAAGTGAAAAAAGCAGACGGCGCAAGCGCGCCGTCAGGAATTGCTTATTTTTGTGCGCGTGACACGTATTCGCCAGAGCGCGTGTCCACACGGATCACTTCGCCTGTCTGTACGAACAGAGGAACACGAACAACAGCGCCGGTAGACAGCGTTGCTGGTTTACCACCGGTACCTGCGGTATCGCCTTTCAGGCCAGGATCCGTTTCGGTAATTTCCAGCTCTACGAAGTTAGGCGGAGAAACAGTGATAGGCGCGCCATTCCACAACGTGATGGTGCACACATCATTCTCTTTTAACCATTTAACGTTTTCGCCAACCGCTTTTTCATCTGCCGCGATTTGTTCGAATGTATCGTTATTCATAAAGTGGTAGAATTCGCCGTCGGTGTACAGATAGGCCAATTCCGTATCCATCACGTCAGCGCCTTCTACTGTTTCACCAGAGCGGAACGTTTTTTCAAGGACTTTACCGGAAATAAGTTTACGGATTTTAACGCGGTTAAATGCCTGACCCTTTCCTGGTTTTACGTATTCGTTTTCAAGAATGTTACAAGGTTCGCCGTCAAGCATGATCTTGAGGCCGCCTTTGAATTCGTTAGTGCTGTAAAAAGCCATATTTTTCTCTGCCAATACATAAGGTGTAAATACGAAGTGGCGCAAATAATACCTAAAAATAGGCTGTCTGTAGAGACAAACTGGCAAAAAGATCTTGCAATGGCGTTTACTCGCCCGGAAGACCTGTTGAACTACCTCGATCTCGATACTGAGCACCTTGGTCACCACGGTGCTGCCAGACGATTATTTCCCATGCGTGTTCCCCGCCACTTTGCATCATTGATGGAGAAAGGCAACTGGCACGACCCTTTATTGCGCCAGGTGATGCCGCTGACAGATGAGTTTGAAGCAGCCCCCGGTTACAGTGCTGATCCGCTGGAAGAGCACGACACGGCTGGGAAGGGGCTACTACACAAATATCAAAGCCGGGTTTTGCTGATTGTGCGTGGCGGCTGTGCGGTGAACTGTCGCTATTGTTTCCGTCGTCATTTTCCCTACGCTGAAAACGCGGTGAGCAAACGGGAGTGGACGGAAGCCCTGGCGTACATTGCTGCCGATAAAAACATCAACGAAGTGATTTTCTCTGGCGGCGATCCACTCATGGCCAAAGATGACCACTTGAGCTGGCTAGCCAATAAAATAGCGCGCATTCCCCACGTGCGTCGCTTGCGTATTCACACCCGCTTACCCGTAGTGATGCCAGAGCGGCTCGATAGCGCGTTTGTTAACTGGATAAGTGAGCTGCCCATACCGGTTATCATGGTACTGCATGCTAACCACGCCAACGAATTCAGTGCATTATTATCAGAACGCCTTAACCTGCTGCGCAAGGCGGGCGTCACGTTACTTAATCAGTCGGTGTTGCTTAAAGGGGTGAATGATTCTGAAGATGCCTTGGTTGATTTACAAGAAGCGTCTTTCCAGGCAGGGGTAATGCCGTATTATTTATTTCAGTTAGATAAAGTACTCGGCGCCGCCCACTTCGAGGTGTCCGATGATAAAGCCAAAATGCTGATGGCCGGAATGATAAAGCGCCTGCCGGGGTATCTGGTACCGAAACTCACTAGGGAGATTGGCGGCCAGCCCGGCAAAACGCCTGTCGACTTACAATTACACCCTTAAATCACGCGTAGGTATCTACGTTGGCACCCAACGACGGATTCCCGGATGATGGTTTTGGTACGTCAGCGGCCGATTCCAACAGCTGAAGCGAAGCTTTTCCCTCTTGTTGCTGCTGGCTTTTTGCCAGCTTCAGAGAGGCCAACTCAAGCGACGCACCGGATGTACCAGAGGCACCTGCACCTTGTATATCCATACCAGTTTCCTTTGTTGCTTGTAGCAAGATAAAAAAGTGGGCAGAATTGCCCACCTCTCAGTGTTATCGACCATACTTTAAACAACTTTAGCAGAATTTCGGAGAACCATGCAGGCGATCAACGACCAACTTCAGGACACTTTGCAGACTCTGCACCGTAAAGCCATTGATGCAGATGCATTTCTTGATCAATTACAGCAGTCTCAAAAAGGAAAATTTCAGGCCATTTTTACCGAGGAAAGTGGTTTTGAAACCAGCTCAAAACGATTCTCACCCTATGTCGAAGAAATCGCCAGAGACTGGCAAGCCATTAAAGACAGCGACGAAGCCACATTTAAGGCTGGCCTCGCTCCACTGGTAAAGAAAATTGAGCTGGCTTTAACTACCCTGGCTCAGTTTCAGGCTGTTGGTAAGCAATAACGCCACACATTGGCTGAAGCGATGTTGGCGCTCTGTCAGTTATCTAACTGATAGAGCGCAATAGTAGCAAGACGCGCTTTAATTTTGGCAACCTCATCAAGATAGTCGTTGCTGTCAACGGCACCAAATTTGTCTTCAAACTGGGTTTTCGATAACCCTTCTGCCAACCCGTCTATGGGCGGCATAATCACGCTGTCGTCGTGCATCTCTGACAACATTTTTTGCACTTCCTGGGCAAGCTTGGGCGATGTAGCGACCTCAGCAAATTCTACACCTGCCATATCTGCACTTAGATCAACAAACGAATAACCACTGCCACCAATGGCGCGGTCCATTAACTCTTTGAATTCGCCAATGGCCAGCGTTACACCCTGCTCACTGAGAATTTTAAGCGCTGCCGAAATGAGAAAATGCCGGGCAAGATCGTTCCTGCCGCGGAGCAGTGGCGGTGTGAGTGGTTTTAACGCTTTTTCTGCATCGGGTTGCACGTCACCAACAAAATTCGCTACCCGGTGATGGCCGATAAAAATCGCTAGCGCCAGAATGGCTGCTTTATTATGTTCGGCGGCATTTTCTGGCGAACTGCGCTGTGCTGCGCGCTTCATTGTCAGGCGGATAAAATCGATTGCCGGTTGCGGCGTGTCGGCCAAAGTAATGTCTTGCCAGGCAATGTACTGAAGATAATAAGCCGTCATATCCCGAAGTTCGTCGTCCTGATCCACTGACAGACCATTTTTCACTTCGTTAAGCTGACGCAGAAAGCCATCCATAGGGCGTAATGACACCAGGATTTCTTCATTGCTCATGCTGACTTTTTCTATTTGCTCGCGAGCCTGCGTGGCAATATTACTTTGCGTCCAACGGTTAACAAGCCATTCAGTGAGGCCTACGGCCATGCTGCCGGGAATGTAGAGGTCGCCCACCTTCACTTGCTCAAGCACAAAGGCATTGGCAGGCAACAACGTGGCATCAATATTCAGATAACCGTCGAACAATTCTACCGGAATGGCAATACTTGCCTGCACCCGTGTTGCGTCTGGCGTTACCGATACTTTTCCTCTAAAACCGGCTGTCGCGCGTTGAAGAAACCCGACTATAGCATCCAGTTGTTGCGTGCTTATGGTAATCGTGTGGGCCTGATGCCGGTCTGTCACACTGGATTCCAGTTGCGCTAATAAGTCATGAACGGTGTCGGCATCGGCAACCTGCTCCGCTGCTTTAACATCAACTTTAGGTTCAGTTTCGACCATCAATATCACGATGCTTGTTAGCGCCAACAAACAAAGCAAAAAAAGAATGATCAGACCACGTATTATGCGCAAGAAATTCGCCTTTTTAATTATCAAAGCTCATCGTATTTTTTAAGAATTCGCCAACAAATTCAATGCTACCAATGACTAAACTGCCTAGCGTTCCATCATCCACCAGGCTTGCAAGGACGGATATTGTGCCGTTGCGCCAGAGAAATCGTGCTGCGCAGAATGGCTAGTAGGAATAACCACGCAACCGGCTCCTGCGGCTAGCGCCGAACGCATACCATGTTCAGTATCTTCTACGGCAACACATTCTTGCGGATTTCGGCCCAGCATTTTCATGGCTTTAAGGTAGCAATCCGGAGCGGGTTTACTGTGCTCCACATCCTCAACCGTTACCGTAACTGAAATCATATGCCGAATACCCCGGGCATCCAGAGTTCGTTCCACTGATTGACGACTTCCGCCCGTAACGATAGCCAGTTGGTAACCACTTTGATAACATTTCTTGATGGTGTCGACGGCGTGAGGCATTAACGGGAAGGGTTGTTTAGCGAGGTACGCATTGGTACGCGCATGTTTAATAGCGGCCAATTGCTCAGGTGAAGCGCTTAGCGAAAATGCATTTATCGCATCAACAGCATTTTGTGAAACGGGAATCCCCGCCATGACATCTGCGTAAAACACTTCTGATATTTCTACTCCGTAGTCGCGAAGCACACTTTGCCAGAGTGCAAAATGCACCTGTTCAGAATCAATGAGGGTGCCGTCGTGATCAAACAAAATAGCACGGGTGTTTTTGTTAACTGCGCGTTGACTGGCCATAAATTCCGGCTCCGCTTAATAAGACCTTTAGTTGATATCTACAATACCTGTTTTTTTCACAAATCATTACCCATTCATCGCATTGATATTGAATTGCATCGGGTTATGCATCAGATTATCAACCTGTATCACGGAGTCCGATACGCTTCCCTTCACTTTGGATATCAAATGGATTTGTTAACTCTGACAATCAGCACTGCAATGTTCAGTGCGATGACGGCTGCCGCCCTGGTGTCGCTGTACATCACAAATAAAACGAACAAAGCGATGTGCGATTGGGCTATTGCCGGTGTTCTGTTCTTCGGCTGTAACCTCTCAATTCTTGTATCGACGTTTTTCACGCTTCCCTGGTTGTTATCGCCGGTGCTTTCCAATGTGATGTATATCGCCGCCCACGGATTCATTTTCAGCGGCATTGTTCGACATACTCGCAATGAAAGTGCTTACCTCACCATCGCTTCTATCTGTGCCATGGTGTTTCTGATTCAGTTTGCTCCCCTTGTAAGTGAAAGTGTTACCTTTCGGTTCCTCACTATTCTGCCAATGATGATGGCCTTAAATGGGCTATCGCTTTTTCATCTTTGGCGTTTTAGAAACTCTTCACTGGGAAAAGGATATTGGGCTGCGGGATGCGCACTTTCCCTATTTATTGTTTATACGCTCGTCCATATGGGCATGGTGCTGTCCTACCCGGAAAAACTAAAGTATCTCGGTGATGACATTGTGCAAACAACAAACTTGCTTGCCACCACCTTATACGATGCAGGAATTACGCTTGGGGTGATATTTATTCATGCATGGCATCGTGAAACGACACTTAGAAACCTTTCTCGAACTGATGCCCTTTCAGGATGGTATAACCGTCATGCACTGAACGAATTTGCCACCCGGGAGTTTGCCCGCTGTCAACGCGACAAAACCACGTTTGCTTTTGTGACTTTCGATATCGATTATTTTAAAACGGTAAACGACACCTACGGCCATTTGATTGGCGACCATGCTTTGAAACATATCGCTAGCGTGGCAAAAGACGCCACCCGAGAATACGACTATCATTTTCGCCACGGCGGCGAGGAGTTCGTGTTAATGTTTTCGGGCCTGCAAATCAACGACATTGAAGTCGTCGCTGAAAGAGTGCGTCGTGCAATTCATGCCGCGCCGTTTGTCACCCCCACAGACACCATTCCCCTTTCCGTTAGCTTGGGCATTGCCGCTATGGAGCCGGACGACCTGAATTGGCACGTAGTGCTGGAAAGGGCTGACAATGCGATGTACCGCGCTAAGAAAGGGGGGCGTAACAAAGCCGAACGGTTTAATCAGCACAAACTGTCGCTGGTTAAGGCATAACGAGATGATATGGCCTCAGAAAAAGTAACGCTGCTACACATTGTCCTAGCAAGAAAGCGACTCACTGAGTCGCTTGCTTCATGTTGAAAAACGCCTGCACGACCCCGTTCGTCCAGCCAAAGCCATGTAATTTTTGTTATCTAAGAGTGGGATGTTGCAATCCAAGAATGACTGCGCGAATTTTCTTCGCCATCAGAATATCCAGCTTACTCCATGGAGCGCCTTTGTCACCGGAAGTTTCAGACCACTTTTTGAATGAATTTCGAGGCATAATTAAGCCATTTTCATCTGCTTTTAAGATTGATTTATCGGGATTGCCTGCCCAAACATTTGTAATAACCTCTGCCTGTCGAAGAACCATAGCGGTGATTCCAGAACGCTCAAAGCTCTCGCGCATTACCAGCACACCACGAATGGGAAAGTTCGCTTGTGGCTGCGCAATATATTCGCGAATATCGGTGATATCAGTCACATTCCCGAGTAAATGTTTATCAACTGCATATTTCAACAAGACCAGGTATTCCCGCCAGGATGACAAGCCACAAAATTCATAGTCGTCACCTTGAAACACCACCACCCCTTTGCAGCTAAACATGGTTTTAATTGACTCTGCCAGCAATCTTAATTGTGTATCTTCGTCTGCGTTTGTAAGGACTAGGCTGAGACGACTAGTCGCTGCTTCAGCCATTCGCAACCACTTCAATCGTTCACCCGCAATAAAGGCTCCAAAGCTACTGCTGAAAGAAGCGACTAAACGCTCAGTTTCATTTCGCTGCGTTACGTCAACCTTTAACGGCGTAGGGTGATGACAGGCAATTAATCCCCATAGCTCTCCGGATACAATAACCGGAATAGAAAGCGAAGCTTGCACCTGCATATTGCTCAGATATTCAATATGCACTGGCGAAACACTACGTAAATCTGAATAGGTTAAGTCCGGTACACTTTCTTTCAGACCAACAATATCGACGGCTTCAGACGTTGCATCGGGAATGAGTCGCGAGGGATTCAGAAAATAAAGTCGCCTGGCAATAGCAGGGATGTCTGAGGCAGGGAATTTCAGCCCTTGATATAAGGTGCGATTATCTTTACTGCATTCTGCCACAACTTCGCCAATCCAGCTTTCCTCAAACCGATAAAGCATTACTCGATTAAATGGTAAATATTGATTGATGACAGAAGTTAGATAATTAAAATAATTCGGCTCAGTCCAATCACCCTGCAACGATCGGTATGAGATAGCATCCTGATGTGAATAGCGAGAGGTAGAAGCACTCCGCTCCTGTGATTCAATTTCTACGTTGATCGCGTTGTCAGCACGGATTAATCGAAAATACAACGGTTCACCCGCACTATTGTTCTTGATATCTAATAAGCGAGAGCCAAGAACATCAGGCAAATCAGACAATACTCCCAAAGGGAACCAGGGCAAATCTCTTATCGACTTCCCGAGTATATCTTCGAAAGGCATATCGCAGAACTGGGAAATATTCTTACTGACATGAGTAACCTCGTTTGACGTCGGGTCAATGCGCAAAAAAGCCCCAAAGGGCTGAATCTGCCCTGATAGGTGGAGCTTTTCTGACTCGCATTGTTCCATAACTATCCCGTGGATTTAATCAACTCTCGGAATTCTTGGGCAGGCATGGGGCGGAAGAAGTGATAGCCCTGCACGACATCACAATTTTCCTGCTGTAGAATGTCTAACTGCGCTTTTGTTTCTACACCCTCGGCAACCACTTTCAAACCCAGTGCATGGCCCATTCGAATAATCGTTGTGGTAATGGCACGATCATCTTGCTCTTGTACCATGCCACGAATAAAGCTTTGATCAATCTTTAATTCATTTATCGGCAATTTGCGCAAGTAAGTTAGCGATGACTGACCAACACCAAAATCATCTACGCTAATACTCATGCCCATGTCGCTGAGCATACTAAGAGTCTCGATGCTTTTCTCCACCTTTTCCATCAAGGCAGTTTCAGTTACTTCGATGGTAAACACTTCCGGTTTAACGCAGAAATCATCTAGCAGCAATTTAGCTTGAGTAATAAAGCGATTATTTTTTAGCTGTTTCGAAGAAACATTAACTGAAATGTTGGGGACACTTAGCCCATCTTCCTGCCAACTGCGTACGTCAGAAAGAATCTTAGACAATACATGCAGTCCGATTTCATCAATAAGCCGCCCTTTCTCAGCGACTTCAATGAATGCACTCGGTGAAGTAAGCTCTAGCGCGCCATTATGGCCTCGCAATAATGCTTCGGCGCCAATCACATTACCTGTTTTAGTATCAACCTGGGGTTGATAAACCACTTCAAACAAGCTTTCTTTTAAAGCATCCCGCAACGACTGCTCTATTTGCATCTTCTCTTCAGCATCGCTGCGCATTTGTTCGGTAAAGTACTGATACTGATTACGGCCGAGTTCCTTGGCCCGGTACATTGCCGTATCGGCATTTTTCAGTAGAGCGAAATTCGAATCACCATCAGCGGGATAAATAGCAATGCCCATACTGGCCGAGACAAAGAGTGTATGTTCAATAATTTCAAAGGGTGAACTCAATGTTTTGATTATGCGGTCGGATACGTCCTTAATTTCGCTTAGCTCTTCAGCACTTACCACCGCAACAAATTCGTCGCCTCCCATACGGGCAAGAATATCGGTATCTCTGATGCATTTGCGCAGCCGCTTAGCAACCTGCCTGAGTAACTCATCACCGATATCATGGCCTAGACTGTCGTTGATATTTTTAAAATCATCGAGATCAAAAAACAACACGGCACATAAGGTTTCCTGTCGTCGAGCATGGCTGAGCATCAGATCTAACCGTTCCATCAGCAGATTGCGACTGGGCAATTTGGTAAGTTCATCGTGGGTAGCCAGAAACTCTATTTTGCGCTGCACGCTTTTTATTTCGTTGATATCGCTATAAGTGGCGACGTAATTCACTACACTGCCACTGGCATCTTTCACCACATTGATAGTTAGCCACATAGTAAGGTCTTCGCCAGACTTCCGTCGGTTGATAATTTCGCCCTGCCAATAGCCCATCGTTTCCAGCGCGAAATACATGTTTTCAAAGAACCCCTTGGAATGCTGACCGGAAGCCAGCTTACGAGGATTTAAACCAGAAAGCTCACTGATTGAATAGCCGAGAAAATCGGTAAAAGCCTGGTTGGCGGTAACGATATTTGCTGAACTGTCGGTAATAAGAATGGCCTCTCCAGCTCGATCAAACAGTTTACCGGCAAGTTTAAGTTGATCATTCGCATGTCGTGCCCCAGAAATATCATTGGCCTGGGTACAGATTGATTTTATTGTGCCTTCACTGTCGAACACCGGAAAACGCACGCTTTCTAATATTACTTTCCCCTTAGGACCAAAAACTTCATCGACAGTTTTGCGCGGTAAAAGGGTTCGCATTGTCTCTAAATCGCGCTCGCGCAGGTCTCTAGCTACCGCCTCATCAAACAACTGCTTGTCAGTTTTTCCAATAACCTCTTCGTTATTTAAGCCAAACAGCTCTTCAAAGCGTGCATTAACAAACTCGTAGCGACCGGTGGCGTCTTTCAATGCCACCAGTGATAACGAGTTGTTCATAATAGCCAGTAGCTGTTCCTGACTTTTCTCAACCCGATGATGCGCTTTAACGAGTTCAGAATTATTTATGAGTGCAACAATCAAGCAACTCGACTTCTTATCGATTCCGGTGACCGGTGTTATGAACACGTTGTACGTTTCATCAATGCTAGGCTGAATAATGAAGTTCATTTTCCCGCCGCCGCTAAGCGTTTCACGCATACGCTTTTCAATATCGGTGAAGTAATCAGGAAGATTCATTTCGTGGATAGATTTTTTATAAATCCCCACATTCAGGTGAAACTTTCGGTTTGCAATATCATTGCTACGCTTTAATCGCAGGTCAGTATCGAAAACAAATATTGGGAAATCAATGGTGTTGTAGGTACTTTCCAGCTCCATATTGATCATAGAAAGCTCTGAAGTTTTGCGCGCGTTTTCTTCATTTACGCTAAGCAATTCTTCGTTTGTTGAGTGGAGCTCTTCATTGGTGGCTTCCAACTCTTCGTTGTTTGCCTGCAACTCTTCATTAGCAGCTTGCACTTCTTCATTCAGCGCTTGCATTTCCTCTGCAGACGCCGCCATTTCCTCCGTCAGTGTTTGCAATTGCTCGCGGGCTGCCAGTAACTCACCAACATCTTCGCTTTGGGTGTTTAATTGCGTATCGGTGGTGTTTTTTCCTTTTGAGAAATGCACCAGAAACCTTTCTGAATCAATACCGTAAACAGGCATGATTGTCATGTACCACTGCTCATCGGAGCCAGTTTCGATGGCATGAGACTGGCTTTTCACCTTATCCCCTGTACGTTTTGCTTTTGCAACGCCTGCCACCAGTTCGGCTGAAAAAGCATGAGCAATAAGCTTCGTCAGGTTCGATTCTGGAGCACCATCGGGAATATGAATAAAGGGTTTGATGTTGCCGTGATTTTGTAACACCTTAAAGTTTTCGTTGATGAGCATACATGGGCTTGCCAGCACCAACGCGGCTTCTATCAGTGCGGCTTTATTGTAATCCACAGCATTTGTTTGCTTTGCAGGCTGTCTTTCTGACTGCGCCCCCATTCTGGGCAAACTCGGCTTTTCAGTGGATAAACTGGCTCTGAAGATGCGGGATTTTCTATCTACTGGCACAAACAGCTCATCTTTCAATCCGATGGACTCTGATTTACCAAGGAATAGAATTCCCCCAGTATTTAGGGCATATCTCAGAATAGACAGCACGCGGGCCTGTAAATCGACATTGAAATAAATCATGACGTTGCGGAACGTCACCATATCGAGGTGAAGAAATGGCGGATCTCGGGTAATGTCTTGTCTGGAAAAGGTAATGCGCTCTCGTAACTTCTTCTTAGCGGTATACGTGTTGCTACTATAGTGGAAGTACTTTTCCAGAATATCGTTGTCTACTGCATTAACAGCGTGTGCGCTATAACACCCTTTCCTAGCAATTTGTAACGCCTGATCATCAATATCGGTAGCAAAAACTCTTAAATCTGAGGTTTTATTTTGTTTCTTTAATTCGTCGATGAACAAAATAGCGATAGAGTACGCTTCTTCTCCGGTAGCGCAGCCCGGCACCCATACTCTTATGCTATCTTCATTTTGCTTATCTCTGACTATTTCACTGATGTAGTACTTGATGTCTTTGAATGCCGTGCTATCTCTGAAGAAATTAGTCACTGATATCAATAGTTCTTTTGAGAGTGCATGAATTTCTTCAGTATTCTCTTTGAGGATCTCAAGATAGGCTTCAAGTGTTGCCGTATTGGTATAAATAACTCGACGATTAATCCGTCGCAACAGCGTTGAGCGTTTATAAAATCCAAAATCTATCTTGGTTTCTGCGCGAATCAGTTCAAACATGGTGTTTAGCAACTTTTCCCGCACATCATGGGATTTTGGAAGAAAGTCATCACTGATATTATTAACGAAATTCGCAACTTCATTAGCCATCGCATCCGGTGAAACAATTTTGTCTACGGGCATAGCGGAGATAGCAGATGAAGGCATACCATCGTATTTAGCCGAATCAGGGTCTTGCACGATGGTGAAGCCACCCACACTTTTAACCGCCTTTAAACCGAGCGTGCCGTCGCTCCCCGTACCGGAAAGTATAATACCGATGGCATGGTCACCAATTTCATCGGCAAGACTTTCAAGTAATACATTAACGGAAGGCTTTGGCGAAATTTGTACGGGTTCATTTTGCAGGTAAATATGACCGTTGCGATAACGAATATGATTGCCTGAGGGCGCAATATAGATTTTGCCTTTTTCTACACGACAGCCATCGGTGATTTCAATGACCGGGAGCGGGGTTTCTCTAGACAGGATTTCTGCCATCTGGCTTTTATGGCTGGGAGACAGATGTTGAGCAATGATAAACGATACATTTAATTCCGGCGGTATATTGCTGACTAACTCAATAAGTGCCTCAATACCACCCGCCGATGAACCAATGCCAGCGATAAAAGGTAAGCTGGTGTCGTGAACCATTACTGTCTCCCTCAGTAACTGCACGTTTAAACAGTCACCCTCTCCGTTTGATTTGTTCAGAACTTTTAAATTTCTAATTTCAACAATAATGTTGAATATATACTATGCTACACGACCACTTGCATCGCTACTCATTTATAGTAAGCAATATTCGAGGATTTAGAAATACTTCACTCACAAAGCGTGTTTTTCGCCCGAAACTGAATAGCAAACTCCACCCCCTCTCCTTCAACACTGGTACATTTGATACTGCCGCCGAGGGCGCTGGTAATGATGTTATAGGTAATGTTGAGCCCTAACCCCGTGCCGCCTTTTCCACGATTGGTGGTAAAAAACGGATCGAAGATTTTCTGCAAATTTTCTTTGCTGATGCCTTTGCCATCATCTTTATACACGATCGATATTTCACCTTCTTCGTGCTCGCGAATTTGCAGATAGATGCTGCCGCCAGTACTTTCGCTAAACCCGTGATTGATTGAGTTAACAATCAAGTTAGTTAGCACTTGTGCGAGTAAGCCGGGGTTGGTCATAATTTGAATGTCATCTGGGCAATCCAGTGACACTTTTGCCTGGCCTTTTCTGACGACGGAAGCCAAGCTTGAAATCACCTCTTCACAATACACCTTAAAGTTTATCTCCCGATCTTCTTCCGATGTCTGGTCTACGGCAACTTGTTTGAAGCTTTTCACTAACTGTGCCGTGCGCTGCAGGTTCTTCTTTACCAATTCAGATAGCTCGTTAGCCATTGAAAGGAATTCCTCGAAGTCGTCCTCCGTTATGGCCCCTTCCTCATACCGCTGTGCTATATCCCGGCTTTCTTCCATCAGTTGTGTTGTGCCGGTTAGCGCGATTCCTACAGGGGTGTTAATTTCATGGGCAACACCGGCTACTAGCGACCCCAAACTCGCCATTTTTTCCGATTCAACCAGCTTCTCCTGTGTCTGCTGCAGGTTTTCCAGCATATCTTCCAGTTCGTAATTCGATGTTTTTACTTCATCGAAGCTCCGTTGAAGCGCAATTTCCAGCTCCTTCTTCTCTGAAATATCCCGGGTACTCGCATAGAGTACCTCCTGATCTTCAACCGTAATCTTAAACAACACAATTTCACACCAGAACTCAGTGCCGTCGAGCTTCTGATGCATCCACTCAAAACGTATCTTTCCTTCTGAGAAGGCCGTTTGGATAATTGCCGTCGCTTTATTCAGTGATGTTTGACCATCGGGCTGGTATTCAGGAGAAATATCGATGGGCGTAATGCCAATGACTTCGCTTTTCTCCTTGAAACCAAACAGCTCGACAAAGGCCGGATTACAATCGATATAGGCTTCTTTGGTTAACAGGCACAAGCCATCTAATGAATCATTAAACAGGGTTTCGAAGGTGAGCTTTTGCTTATGCGTTTCGAGTTCGAGCAACTTTTTTTCGGAAATATCCCGCCAGCTAGTATGAATCACATCTTCACCATCCAGCGTCATTTTTGTCATTAGCACATCCGCCCAGAACTCCGTACCATCGACTTTTATGTGTACCCACTCGAAGCGAGTACATCCTAATTCGATACATTCACTAATCATTATTTCTGCTTTTTCAGCAGATGATATGCCGTCAGGTTGTAACAGCGGGGAAAACTCAGCAGGCGTATGACCAACAAATTGTTCAGGTCGTGTTGCGCCGACGATATTCAGCATTGATTGATTACAATCGACAAAAATGTCGTTTCTAAGAATTGCCAGCCCGTCCATGGAGTCTCTAAATACAGTTTCAAACCCACTCTGATCACTCATCTTTTACTTTCCATTCGGTTTTTCGCTTAGCGCCATCAACAAAGCCTCATTGACAGTGAATTTACGCGTTCATCTACGAGACAGGACTACCAATAAAACCTAGCAGAGAAGCGCAAAACCGCCAGTGTTTACAAGCCTGGATGGTGGTGACGCGCCGAGTAAAGACTGCTACAGTCAGTGCAATATTCTTCACAGGTTTAAAGTAATGCTTACATGGCAAGCCATTCATTTTTCAGACTTATCTACAACGCAGGTCTTTAACATTATGAAGGAACGGGTTGATGTCTTTGTGGTGGAACAAAGCTGCCCGTACCCGGAACTGGATGAAAAAGATATCCATCCCGACACGCTTCATCTTGTGGGCTTTGCCAACAATGAAATAGCCGCTTACGCCCGTTTGCTGCCGCCAGGACTAAGCTTTCCCTCGGTGAGTATTGGACGCGTATTAACGGTAGCCCGTCATCGCGGAAATGGACTGGGGCACGAACTAATCGGTAAAGCCCTCGAAGTATGCGAGCAAACATGGCCAGGACTAAGCATTGAAATCGGCGCTCAGGAATACCTCGCCGCCTATTATAAAAAATATGGTTTCGAAGCCACCTCCACCATGTATCTGGAAGATGGTATTCCGCATATTGATATGAAATTGACGAAGTGAAGGTTTAAGGTTTAAGGTTTAATCACAGAATTGAAAAAGCCGGTCATATCAATCATAACCGGCTGCCAATATTGTCAGATAAAAAGTCTTTATCGATCAGAAGGTAAGACGAGCGCCCAGATAGAACCGTCGAGGCTCAACCCAGTCGATATCTTCACCGAACTCATAACCTAAATCTCCGGCTACAACGTCCATTTGTTGAATACCCGCTTGGTCGTCAAGCACGTTAAAGATATCCAGGAAGAATTCTGCTTTAGCAAAATCAAATTCATAGGTGTATTTCACCCGAACATCCAAGGTACCGTAGGAGTCACTTTCCTGACTACCCACGACGCCTTCTTGCGCCCAGCGGTCGCTGTAACCACCAAAGTCATAAGCTTCATCTACACGTAAAGGGACATGACGGCTATACAAAAGAGAAGTGGCACTGTAGGTGAAACCTGAATTCCAGTTATACACTGCCCCGACTTCAATACCGTTGTCGAAATAGTAAGTACCATAAGCTTTGAACAGATACTCAATATTACCCGGCTGATCACCATACATGCCCGGCGCACGAGGGTCCATCCAGATTAAGTCACCTTGTAAGTCAGCATTACTGTCTGAGTTGGTGTTACCCGCTGCATCGTTATAAGTTAATGACGCATAAGCCTGCCAGTTATCAATACGGTTACGACGGAAAGAAATTTCATAACCCTTATAGTCACGCTCACCGCCTTCCAACGTGGCAATAACGTAGTTCGAATCAGGAATTTCATCGTAACCAAAGTAAGATAATGGTAGTTCCAGCGACGTACCCGCAAGATCCTGTGTATATACGCCCAAGTCGTAGTCTTCGAGGATATCGCGTGTTTTACGTTCAGTGTAGGTTACTTCGACTGCGTACTCTTCGTTAAGCGCCGTGGCATAACCGATCATGTATTCGTCGGTGTAAGGTGTTTTTGTGGTTGGCGCGAAGAACGCATCCTGACCACTCTCGCCACCACGGGTACGGAATGTTAACCAACGGTCGCCTGCATATATTTGCTCTTCACGAACCGGCCCTGTCACGTTACCAGCAAAGTTTGTCATATTGGTACGAACAGGATCGTAATAACGACCGTAGAAACCAAATACCTTGCTGGCGCCATCACCGAACAAATCATAAGACAAGCTTAGACGCGGCGCGATTTCCCAGTCGAAAGTGGCAATCTTGGCATCGTTAGATCCATAGTGTTCCCACTTCTCGGCACGAATACCGGCGGTAATAGAAAGTTGGTCCAAAGTGAGCGTGTCTTGAACGTATGCCGTTTGCCCTTCACTTCTCATCTCTACCGGTGCTGTTTGCGTCATGATAATACGATAAACATTAACATCGCCGGTGGGATTGCCCGCCGTACTATTGAATACCAAACTCGCCAGTTCGTCAGAGGAAATAACGCCACTGCCGTCTGTGTCGAGCAGCCCCTGGTAATAGCTGTAATCGGCTGAACCTTCCATGTTTTCGATGATGCGTGCGTAGTCGCCTTCGGAAAGATCGATAGTCCCCTGCCACCCGATACCAGATGTGTAACTTCCCAGCGTGGCACCAGCGCTGTTTGCACCAATTGAAGTGTACTGACCATCACCGGTATAAGTAGAGTCCTGCTCCAAGGTATTTTTTACTAAACCGTAACCGGCTTCAATGGTGTGAAGGCCGTAGGAGGTGTCGTAGTAATAGGTTAGATCAGCGTTGTATTGTTCACGATTACGGTGCTGCTCGTTGTTGGTTCCCAACCCACCCTGGTCCGTTTCTTCCTGGGTAGCATCGTAATTCAAGTAAGCGATATCGTTTCGGGTGTCAGTATACGCGGCGTTTACGGAGCTCTCTTTTTCATGCTTTGATGCTTTCAGTGAAACAATTAAATCATCCCATGAGTGAGTATATTCAATTTTGTAGTTGTCACCGCCGTACTTATTTGATGAGTCCCGGTTGTTCAATACATTAGGATCGCTCGAACCGGATACTTCTCGTGGATCGTTAAACCACGACACTTCCAGCATATCACGATCGGTGGCTTGCCATGTGAGCTTAAAAAAGCCCAAATCAGAATCCTCTTCGACTGAACGAGCGAAAACACCATCTTCGGTATACAAATCGTCTTGTCGGTTTTTCTTTTGATAGGAGGCAAAAAACCACAGTTCATCTTTGATAATCGGACCACCGAGGGTAACGGCCGTATCGTATGTTGAGAATTGCGCACCTTCAGTGTGATCGTTGTCACCTACCAGGCTGTCGTTCTGCAGATAATAGTTCACCGAACCACTGAATTCATTACCGCCAGACTTGGTATTTACGATAGAAACCAGACCGGTACCACCCGCATACTTTGCAGGAATACCGCCGGTGAGTACCCGCTGTTCCTGAATAATTTCTGAGTTAATATTCGAACCAAAGCCACCTGAGTTCGCATCCGTGGTATCGATGCCGTCGAGATAGTAAACGTTATCGCTAGAGCTTCCTATCGTTCCCCCAATATCAGAATAGTTCACACCCGATTTAGACGATGGGTTACCAGAAGCTGAAGGCTTGGTACCGGGTGCAAGTTGAAGATAGCTTTGATAATCACGACCGGTAGGTAACGATTCAGTGAGATCTAACGTAATATCCATACCAACCGTAGATGACGTGGTATCGATATAGGTAGCAGTTCTGCTGCCGGTTACGGCAATTTTTTCATAGTCTTGCTCGGAGGTGGCAAGGATATAATCGAGTTCGAAAACCTTGTCCGAAACAACGATGACATTCTCTTTATTGACGGTGAGGTAACCATCCTCTTCAATTGAGATTGTATAGTTGCGTGCGGGGTCTAACGCAGCAACGCGAAGTAAACCATTTTCATCTGTCGTCGCGGTTCTTGATGTAAGTGTGTCAGGAGATTTAACCGATACGGTTGCACCTGCTACAGGTAAGCCATCTGAATTCGTCACCTGAATTTTTAATGTACCACCTGCTGCATAAACCTGGCTTGATAATGCCAACAAGCTTGCAACACTTGCTGCCACGAGTGTTTTTCTGTGTTTCATTATTATTTCCCTGTAGTTATTTATTAACTTTTGCTTTTTATTATTTTTATTTTGTGTCCAGGTTCACACATTTATAATTATCGCTGGCATTTTTAATTGTCAATTAGGAATGTAAAGATCGAGCAAAATAAAATCAAAAAAGCATTTCCACCTCAGAAAAAACGCACTTTAACTTTTTTAATCTTTTTTCTTCTAGATTAATTATCGAGTCGTAAAAGCTTATTAAATCAAAATGAAATATTATTAAAACCATATATATTCATACACTTATAAATTTCATTTAACTTAATGACTTGATTCTTCCGAAATGATTAAATTTTACTTAACAGCTTATTAAGCAATGTAGAGTAAGACAAAAGTCATATTAATAATTTTTAGAGAATTATTCTGATAACATTTTTAAAACAATTAAAAAGATATTTATTCAAGGTTCAGAAAACAAAAAACCCGGTGATTAAACCGGGTTTTAAAAGATACCTGTGATGAATATTCGTTTTACGACACCACTTCAGCCATGTTGCCTTTGCTTTCTAGCCAGGTTTTACGGTCACCGGAACGCTTCTTAGCAAGTAACATATCCATCATTTCCAGCATGGACGTGTCATCATCTATGGTGAGTTGCACTAAACGGCGTGTGTTAGGGTCCATCGTAGTTTCACGCAACTGAAGCGGGTTCATCTCACCCAAACCTTTAAAGCGTTGAACATTCACCTTGCCCCGTTTTTTCTCAGCTTCAATACGGTCCAGAATGCCCTGCTTTTCGCTTTCATCCAGCGCGTAATACACCTCTTTACCTACGTCGATACGGAATAGCGGCGGCATAGCAACATACACGTGACCTGCATTAACAAGAGCACGGAAATGGCGTACAAACAGGGCACACAGCAAGGTAGCAATGTGCAGTCCGTCGGAATCGGCATCGGCAAGAATACAAATTTTACCGTAACGTAAACCGGATAAATCGTAAGAGTCGGGGTCGATACCCAGAGCGACGGAAATATCGTGGATTTCCTGCGAACCGAGTACTTGTGAGGAATCCACTTCCCAGCTATTTAGGATTTTACCCCGTAGCGGCATGATGGCCTGAAACTCACGGTCGCGGGCTTGCTTGGCAGAACCACCGGCTGAATCCCCTTCCACCAAAAAGAGTTCTGACTGGGAGATATCTTGCGAGGAGCAATCGGTAAGCTTACCTGGCAGTGCGGGCCCCTGTGTTACCTTTTTACGAGCCACTTTCTTATTCTGGCGCAAACGACGCTGAGCATTACTGATACACATTTCAGCCAGCGCTTCGGCGATATCAGTATGCTGGTTCAGCCACAAACTAAACGCATCTTTTACCACACCGGAAACAAAGGCAGAGGCCTGACGGCTGGAAAGTCGCTCTTTTGTCTGACCAGCAAACTGTGGGTCCTGCATTTTGGTCGACAGTATGTAAGCACAGCGATCCCAAATATCATCTGGAGACAGCTTCACGCCCCGTGGCATTAGGTTGCGGAATTCACAGAACTCGCGCATAGACTCCAACAAGCCCTGACGTAAACCATTAACGTGGGTCCCGCCCTGCGCGGTAGGAATAAGGTTCACATAGCTTTCAGTAACCAGTTCACCACCTTCCGGAAGCCAGATTACTGCCCAGTCAGCCGCTTCCGTGTTACTAGAAAACGCGCCAACAAACGGCGAATCTGCGGGTACAGTTTCATACTCTTGTACCGATTGATACAGGTAATCTTTCAGTCCATCTTCAAAGTGCCATTCGGTACTTTCGCCGCTTATTTTGTTATCGAAGCGAATGCGCAGGCCGGGGCATAGAACCGCTTTTGCACGAAGGTTGTGCACAAGACGTGATACCGAGAATTTTGCCGAATCGAAATATTGCGGATCGGGCCAGAATCGCACCCGTGTACCGGTATTGCGACGACCACAGGTATCGATAACACGCAATTCTTCAACTTTGTCACCATTGGCGAAGTCTATCTGATACACGTTGCTGTCGCGGCGGATAACCACTTCCACACGGGTAGACAAGGCATTTACCACCGAAATACCTACGCCATGTAAACCACCAGAGAACGCGTAGTTTTTATTGGAAAATTTACCGCCCGCGTGCAGTTTGGACATGATCAGTTCCACACCGGAAATTTTCTCTTCCGGGTGAATATCCACCGGCATACCACGACCGTCGTCGATAACTTCCAGTGACTGGTCTTCATGCAGAATTACTTTAATATTTGTAGCATGCCCGGCCAGTGCTTCATCCACACTGTTATCAATCACTTCCTGACCTAAGTGGTTAGGACGCATAGTGTCAGTGTACATGCCGGGACGGCGTTTCACCGGCTCCAGCCCATTAAGGACTTCAATCGCTTCGGAATTATACTGGTTCGACATAAGACTGCTTTTTTAAAGAAAGACGCTAATTATTATAGACACTGGCGTGTCACGATTTTTACTCGATGTTAGCAGGCATCAGGGAGCCGGGCAATTCCTCAACGCGCACTGTTTTAGTGGCCGTCGAGAAATTCAAAGATGGCGGGCAGATGTTTGTCGTAGTCCACAAAGCTGTGGTCACCACCGTGTTCAATTAACAGACTACTGCGCGCATATCTTGCTCTTGCCTGCCGGTAATCGAGTGTTTCATCACCGGTTTGCAATAACACCATGTAGTTTTCCGGGTGCGCCAGTTGCTCATGTTCCAGCGCTTTCAGCACAGCCATGTCTTCTTTTACAATTGAAAACGGCTCGCGGGTATACGGATTAACGTGTTCACCAACAAAATCGATTAGCAACTCATAAGGACGCACTGCCGGATTGACCAATACCGCTTTGCCGCCAAACTGCTCTACCAGCCAACTTGAAAGGTAACCGCCCATGGAGCTACCGATGGCCCGTAAGCCATTTTCTAATAACTGTGGATGCTTCTTCAAATACGCTTTTAATTGCTCGCCCACTTCCGACGGGTAGTTCGATAGCTGAGGAATGTGCAGCGTAATATCTGGGCGGTGTTCAGTACACCAAGCCAGTGTTTGCTGCGCTTTGACGGATTTTGGGGAACTTAAAAAACCATGCAGGTACAACACGTGGCTCACTGATCGACTCTCCTGATTGTTGATGTCCATTTGCCGTCGGGCGACAAGCTAATTTCTCTGAAACCTGGCGCCGCGCCGTCAACAGCAAACTCGGGCGCTAAATCCCATTGCCAACAGGTAGACGGCACCGATACTACGGGCACACCCGCAAATGTAGTTTCAGTTTCGGCATGAATGTGGCCATGGATAATACCGGCAATTTGCGGGTAGTTCGACAGCCAGGCTTTCAGGGCATCGGCATTTTCCAGCAAATGCTTGTCCATCCAACTATTAGTGATTACTGGGTTATGGTGTAGCGCCAGTAAATGACTGGCCTTCTGATGAGCAACAATATCATTACCCACCGCAGCTAACTCCTCGCTTTGCACCTTGCCTCTGGCGTCGACGAAACGGGTATCGAGCCCGTGGATACGCCACTCTCCTAACGTCCAGCTACGTCCCGCCTCTAGCACATTACCACTAAACGATGGCAGGAATTGGGTATTGCTGTCGTGATTTCCTGCTATTACCCGCCAGTCACAGGCAGGCAAGTAGCGAGACATCAGTGTAATAAAGTGGCCATAGCTTTCAGGGCTGTCATCACCGCTGATATCGCCGGTAGCGATGAGGGCTTGAGGCGGGTTTTGCGCTATCAGCGACAGTACCCGCTCTAGACTTTCATAAGGGTTCACATCGTAAAGGGCGAGCTGTGTATCCGCCAGTAAATGGCAGTCAGATATCTGAACGAGGCGCATTACACCGGCGCTGACACAGTCGGCTTATTCTTCATGCAGAATTGTAGCCACTCAGCGAGAAAGATATTAATCATCAGCTTTTCGTTGCGCTGACGCATTTTGTTGTTCGGGTATTCGTAAGACGGCGCAAAGGCCCCGGTATTTTGACTGGTGATCACTTCCGCCATACGCGCATCGTGATACAAACGCACCGACATCGACGGTTTCATATAATCGGGGGCGCCCGCGTTATTTTGTTCGATGGTGAGTGTAGAGGTGTATCTCGCAGACTCATCAATGCGGATCTGGTAGGTGAAGCGGTCGGCAATAGTAAATTGATAAACAAGCGTTTCCGTATCACAATCCGGCAGCAGCTTCATTAGACGGCTGTAATTCAGCTCGCACAATGCCTGCATGCTTGGTAAATGTGGTACGTATTTTCGCGTTGTCTGACTCAAACCTGACTCCAGTCTTTCAATAGCTTTTGTTTATGCATGAAGAACCATTGTAGCGCAATTATGGTTGCTGCGTTGTCAATGCGGCCATTTTCCAGCCATTCAAGGGCATCTTCTTCAGCAACACGATGTACGCGAATATCTTCACCTTCGTGATCCAGGCCGTGAATGCCGCTGGCCGTGGTGGAATCAGTAGTAGCCATAAAAATATGAATACGCTCTGTGGTACCGCCTGGGCTGGCCAGATAACTCATCGCACGGGTCACGTTCTGCAAGGTAATACCAGCTTCTTCCTCAGCTTCTCGACAGCAAACGTCGTGGATGGTCTCACCCTCATCGATCACTCCGGCAATCACTTCAATTAGCCAGGGATTATCGCTGGTCGCCAGCGCACCTATGCGAATTTGCTCAATAAGCACAAATTCTTTGGTGACAGGATCGTAGGGTAATACTGCAACCGCATGGCCGCGCTCAAAGATTTCTCGTTTAACGATATCACTCCAGCCTCCGGCAAAAAGTCGGTGCCGGAAATCGTAACGCACCATCTTGAAGAACCCCTGATAAAGTGGGGTTTTTGCTTCAATCTGTATATCGTTTGAGTTAAATGTCTCGATTTTTTTGTTCATTTACATTCACTCTCGCATGTAAAAGACATATTATACTGTCCGAACTAATTTTAATCAGGCAGGCAATATTGAGGTTGTCTGGCAAATTCCACACTTTAGCTTATTAGCGGAAAGTGGTGGTAACATATTCTGTTACAGTTAAACATGCCCTGTTACCAGAACAGACTACCGGTTTACGAAGTGATTTCATACACTTCATTACATTATGAAAACGTAGGCCGTCAATAATTACAGGAAGGCACATTAATGAAACGAACACTCATCTCGTTGGTGGTTGGATTAGGTATCACCGCGGGTGTACCAGCAACGGCATTTGCAGACGACCTTTTACAAGTTTATCAACAAGCATTGGCAAACGATCCGGTGGTTAACCAAGCGAAAGCACAGCGTGACGCTGCGTTTTCCGGCATCACCATCAGCCGTGCAAACCTGCTGCCGCAGATTTCAGGTACCGTTGGTTATACAACGTCATCATCTGAGCGTGCGCAGTTTTTAGGTGAAGGTATTATCTCTATCGATTCAGACAGCGATAACACCAGCTTCGGGTTGAATCTGTCTATGTCGCTGTATGATCATGCGAACTGGGTTGGTTTGGACCGCGCTGAAAAAGTGGCAGAGCAAAGCGATGCGCAACTGGCGTCAGCCATGCAGGAATTGATTGTTCGTGTTACCACTGCATACTTCGATGTTTTGCGTGCCAAAGACAATCTGGAATTCGTGAAATCCCAGAAAAGCGCCATTGGCCGTCAGCTGGAGCAAACCAAACAGCGTTTTGAAGTAGGCCTGACTGCCATTACTGACGTGCATGAAGCACAAGCAAATTACGATTTAACTGAGGCCGATGAAATTCAGGCCAGCAACGCGGTTGAACTTGCTCTTGAAGCACTGCGCGTAATTTCAGGTAAATATCACGACAAGCTGTTTGAACTGAACACCGAGAAATTCTCTGCCACCATGCCGCAACCGGCGTCACCAGAAGAGTGGCTGGATACCGCAGAAGAGAAAAACCTGGCAATGCTGGTGAATCGTTTGGCGATGGATATTGCTAAAGAAGACATTGCCTCTGCTCGTGCAGGGCACCTGCCGACATTAGACTTAACTGCATCTGCCGGCAAAGACAAAACACATAGTGTGACAACAACGCCAACAACTGTTGTCGACAACACCACGCCGTATCTGGACAGCTACAGCGTTGGCGTTCAGTTGAACGTGCCTATATTCCAGGGTCTGCGTGTATCTGGTCAAACAGAACAAGCGAAGTTTAACTACATCTCTGCTAGTCAGGATTTAGAACTAACCTATCGCCAAACTGTGCAGTCTATTCGTAGCTCGTTTAACGATGTGAAAGCGGCAATGTCGACTATCCGCGCTTTAGAGCAAGCGGTTGTTTCTGCACAAAGTGCATTGGAAGCAACGGAAGCCGGGTTTGATGTGGGTACACGTACTATTGTTGACGTGCTCGACAGCACACAGAACTTGTTTGATGCCCGTCGTAACCTGTCTGGCGCCCGTTATGACTTTATTCAGGCCGTAGTGAGCTTGAAACAAGCTGCCGGTACGCTAACCGCGATGGACATTGAAACCATTAATAAAGGTTTGCAGCCACAACAATCTGAAGGCTGATACGGATTGCATTAAAAAAGCCGCTTAACGAAGCATTTCGATAAGCGGCTTTTTTGTGTGAGTTTCACAGCGTTCTTAGCCTAAACGGCCTCACCCTGGCGGCCGGGAAGACTTTCCAGCAATTTAAGTAACTCACTCAATTCATTTTTCAGTGTGGCGGCTTGCTCTTTACTGCGATTATAGTTTTCCAGTTTTTCACTGGTGTCTTTTAATTTTCCTTGCAAGCGTGCCAGAGAGTCATCCATTATACATTCCTCAAACAGTGTACTACTGCGTTCATTGTAGGAAATCACACCGCTTTTTTGAAACACTCTTGATTCTTAATTTTTATACCTTAGTAGTAATTTAGCCAACAAACATGAAAGCTTCTGAATTGCAAAACCGGTTTGAACGCATTCGTTCAAACAAAACTTTTGAAATATTTGTTATCTCCGTCATCATCGTATCTGCGCTACTTGTAGGTGCGAAAACCTACGACATGCCGCGGGGATTTGCCTCTGTCACTCTTATCCTTGACTGGTTTATCAGTGCTTTTTTCCTCACTGAGATCACCATTCGTTTTCTGGCTGAGCGCCGCAAACTGGATTTCTTCAAAAGCTTCTGGAACTGGTTCGACACCATTATTGTTATTGTAAGCCTCATTCCTGCGGAAAGTACGGATTTGGCGCTGATTGGCCGACTTGTCCGGGTTTTCCGGGTACTGCGGATGATATCGATTATTCCGGAACTGCGAATTTTGCTGGTTTCATTGGTAAAAGCCCTGCCTCAGCTGGGTTATGTTATGTTACTGATGTTTATCATCTTCTACATTTACGGCGCCATTGGCAGCACCTTATTTGCACAAATCAATGAGGATTTGTGGGGCGATATCACCATCTCCATGCTTACCTTATTCCGCATTATGACGTTCGAAGATTGGACCGATGTCATGTACGAAACCATGGAGGTGTATTCGCTTAGCTGGATTTACTATCTGACCTTTATCTTCTTGTCAGCCTTTGCCTTCCTGAATATGGTTATTGGTATTGTGGTAGGCGTAATGGAACAGGAAAATGCGGCGGCCAGACGAGAAGCCGCTGCTGAGAATAACGAACCCACACTAGAAGACGTCATGGCTGAATTAAAATCGCTTAGACAAACGGTAGATGAGATAAAGCAGAAGTAGGGGTTCACAACTTTCTAGCCATACGCCTTTTTATCTACACGCTTATAAACAAAAGCCCGCTAATACAGCGGGCTTAGTGATTTATGGTGACGAGATATGGTGGCTAGCGTTACAAACTGTAGCGTACACGCATACGTTCAGCCCGCTTTTTGCCGTCTGCAGAAGTAAATTCCTGATTTTGAATTTTACGTCGGGCCACCTCTTTTCTCCCCATATCCAGCAACACCTGCACATAGTTAAGATAAACGGTATCCGACACCTGCTGATCGTTCACCACTGTTTCATAAAGCGACAGTGACTCTTCGTATTTATCTTGCTGCAACAGAATTTGCGCAAGGGTATCTAACGAATCGGCGTTTTTAGGCTGCAGACCTACAGCTTTACGCGCCAGCGGCAGCGCTTTATCTATCTCGCCGTCTTCGAAGTACAAATAAGCTAAGTTATTCAACACCACGAAATTCTCAGGCGTTTGTTGCAAGATTTTCTCGTAGGTTTCTTTGGCCGCGGCCTTATCTGTACCAATCTGCCTCTCAGCCTTCATCATCGCAGTGCGTACGTCTTGAGGATGTGCTTGTAAATGCTGCTCAAGGAATGCCGCCGCTTCATCATTTTTCCCAGATGCTTCCAATACCGCCATCATCAACATGGTATTCGGTGCATTAGGTTTCTCATTGTAAGCCGCACGGGCATCTTCAAGACCTTCAGCACCACGCCCTTCCAACATCGCAATGCGCGCACTGATGCCGCGAACGAACGGGATAGCTCGCACATTGTCTGGCATATCCTGCAAAATCGCTTTAGCCGGTTTAGGCTGGCGTGTCATTGCCAAAAAGTGGGCCTTTAACAAACGAATTTGGCTATCAGGCTGTTTGGCCAAAAACGCATTTGCCAGGCTGAGTCCGTGATTAAATTGCTGCAAAGAATCATCTAACAACAATTTACCCAACACCGCGGTTTTATCTTGTGGATAAAGCTTTAACCACGCATCGTAATGTTCCACTGCGCCAACCACGTCATTCAGACGAATCAATGTCTGACCTTTCAGGTTCCAGTAAACGCGAGGTGTAGCGGTATTTTCTTCAACAGAAGAAAGCAGACTAATGACTTTCTCATAATTGTTTTGAGAAAACGCGATGCGGCCGGCTAGAATGCGTAAATCTAAGTTATCAGCATGCTTACCTATTTCACTGTATACCCGTTGCGCCACTTGCGCTTCGTCTGCCGCGTCCGTTTGCGTCGCCACGGTGTAAAGTACGGTCAGTGCTTTTGCATCATCGGCGTTGCCAGCCAGGATTTCATTAAGTACGACCACCGCCTCATCAAATTTCTCTTCGGCCAGGAGGAAGCGGGCCTCTACCAACTCGATTTCGGCAGAATCAGGGGCCAGTGATTTGGCTTTTTCTATCTGCGCCTGTGCAGTTTCTTTGTCACCTTGCTTAAAAGCAATTTCTGCAAGAAACAAATAAGGTGCATAGTCGTCAGGTTCATTTTCCAACCACTGTTGAGTTGCGGCTTTTGCTTTATCAAGCTTGTTAGTACTGATATAAGCAGTAATAAGGGTACGTTGCGTCACTTTGTTGTCAGGCGCTTTTTGTACCGCAGATTCCAGATTCACAAGACCATCAATATCGTTAACCGACAGCTGAAGAACACCGAGGCGGGCCAGATCATCCGCCGTCTCACTCATTTCTGACGACTTCTCGATCATGGCTTTTGCATCAACAACATTGCCTTGCTTAAGCAGCTGATAACCAGCTTTAGAAAATAATGACGCGCCAGCAGGCCCTTCAACGTCCACACGATTGAGTATTTCAGTAGCACTTTCACTTTCACCGACCTGTAGCAAACTGTCAGCCAACATGCTCAGCGCTGGATGATCGGGCGGTAAATCGGGTGCCACTTCGGTGAGATAGTTATTCGCAGTAACAAAATCCTGCATCTGGTAAGCAACATAGCCTGCTAGCAAACGTAAAGCTGGATTGTTGTTGCCGTTTTGCATCGCTACCTGAAGATGGGTGGCTGCGGCTTCATAATCGCCATCGTTCGCTTCGATTACACCTTTATACTGGTTGAGTAGAGGATGTTGCGGATTAGCCTTCAGCAGCTCATCTACCATCGGCCCCGCAGTTTGCGTATCTCCTGCTTCAACCAGCAAAGTGATGTAAGCAAATTTAGTGGTAATGTCTTGCGGGTTATCTTTAACGTAATCACCGAAAGCGTCGGTCGCTAACGCTTTGTCGCCTTCAGCTAAGGCTAATTTGCCTAGTTGCTGTAGCACATCTTTATTATTAGGGGACTGCTCTCGCAGGGCTTTAAAAGACGCCAGGGCAGCACTTAAATTCTGATTAATAATATCGCGGTAGGCGAGTGCCAGCCCTCGGTAAACCGAAGAGGTATCTAAAGTCTCCAAGTCATCAATAATGGCCAGTGCTTCTTCGTTCTTCTCTAACTGCGCCAAGGCCTGCAATTTATAAAAGCCAACCTCGGCAGATTCTACCGCTGTCATGCCCTCGGCACGATAATCCACATCGGCCAGCGCATTTTCAGCGCCGGTTTTCTGATAAGCAACGGAAATATAAGGAAGCACTTCAGAGGGAGACTGGCCAAAGTCCAAAGCGCGGTTGAGTTCTTTCTCTGCGCTCTCGTAATCGCCAATTTGTAAGTAGTATTTACCCAGCTCAAAACGTGGCAGCGCCGCTTTAGGGTCTTTTTTGATGGCGTTTTTGAATTCGATCAGTGCGGCGTCTTGGTCGTTGGCAGCGACAAATTGTCGCGCTGCATCAAGGTGTTCTTCCGTGGTTTTCTTACTGCATCCGCTCAGGCCAACAGACAAACAAGCTGCCACAGCCAGAGGTACTAAAATGCGTTTTCCTGTTTTATTGTGATTCATCCTTTATACCTTTACTTTCTTGTTTGGTATTCCATGCCTATCTGGAATATAATACCTCTTTAGTAACGCGCCCGCGCCGCCTCAAGATGCATGATTCAGAGAAGATACATGATTCAGAGGTACCTCGGGTATTCATGCCGGCGTGTGCCGCGCCCGCCTCATTCATTATCATTCAGGATCATTAATGACCAATACTGTCGAGCTGACATTTAAAGACCTCAATTTACCAGAAAGCATATTACAGGCTCTGGAGAAAGTTGGCTATGAAAAGCCATCCCCTATCCAAGCTGAAAGTATTCCGCTACTTCTTGAAGGGCATGACCTGTTAGGTCAGGCACAAACAGGAACTGGTAAGACTGCGGCCTTTGCACTTCCAATGCTCGCAAATATCGACCCGGAAGCGAAGTTACCGCAATTGCTGGTACTTGCTCCAACCCGCGAACTCGCCATTCAGGTGGCTGAGGCTTTTCAGGTTTATGCCAGTTTTTCAAAGAAAATTAAGGTGCTACCTGTATACGGTGGTCAATCTTACGATAACCAAATTCGTCAGCTTAAGCGTGGCGTTCAAGTTGTTGTGGGTACGCCAGGCCGTATTATCGACCACATTAATCGTAAAACATTAAACTTAAGTGAACTTAAATTCCTGGTTCTCGACGAAGCTGACGAAATGCTGCGCATGGGCTTTATCGACGATGTTGAAACCATTTTAAGTCACTCTCCGGAAGAAAAGCAGACAGCGCTGTTCTCAGCCACCATGCCTGGGCCAATCAAAAAGATTACCCAGCGTTATCTGAAAAATCCGAAGCACGTTAAAATTGAATCCAAAGTATCCACGGCGAGTACTATTCGTCAGCGTTACTGTCAGGTTGCGCCGCACCACAAGCTTGAAGCGCTTACCCGTATTATGGAAGTTGAGCCTTTCGATGGCATGATCATCTTTGTGCGCACGAAAACAGCCACCGTTGAGCTGTCAGACAAACTGTCTGCCCGTGGTTACGACGTTGAGCCGCTAAACGGTGATATTCCACAGAACGCCCGTGAGCGTACGGTTGAGAAACTCAAGCAAGGTACCATCGACATTCTGGTTGCTACCGACGTAGTAGCTCGTGGTCTGGACGTTGAGCGCGTAAGCCATGTTGTCAACTTCGACATTCCTTACGATACCGAATCTTACGTTCACCGTATCGGCCGTACCGGTCGTGCTGGACGTAACGGTGATGCCATTCTGTTTATCTCTCAGCGCGAAAAGCGTCTGTTGTTCTCTATTGAGAAAACAACACGTCAGCCTATCGAGCGTATGCCAATTCCTTCAATCACTGAATTGAATGAAACCCGGCTGAGCAAGTTCAAGCAAGCGGTAGGTGAAGCGACGCAAGATGATTCTCTGGAATCACTGATGCCAATCGTAGAATCGCTACAGCAGGAAACCGAAGCGTCTCCTGAAGTGCTGATTGCTGCATTGATCAAGCTCGCTCAGGGCGACGAACCACTGCTGCTGAAAGAGTCAGATCGTCCGGATCTGCACAGCAAGCCGTCTCGTGAAGATCGCGGTCCTCGCGGTGACAGAGGCGACCGTGGTCCTCGTGACAGAGGTGACCGTGGTGATCGTCGTCAGCGTCGTGGCTCTAGCAAGCCAGAGTCTGGTATGCAGCGCTACCGCATCGATGTGGGTCATACTCACGGTGCCAAGCCGGGTAATATCGTTGGTGCTATTGCTAACGAAGGTAACATCAACAGTAAAAACATTGGTGCTATCGAAATCTACGACAAGTTCAGTACGGTAGACCTGCCGGAAGGCATGCCACGTGAAACCAAAGAACTGTTGCAGAACACCCGAGTTGCTGGCCAGCGCTTATCATTGCGCGAATGGTCAGACACGCCGCCGAAGCGTCGTCAACCTCGTAAAAACTAAGTATCAAAGGCAAGCGTAACGCTTGCCTTTTTTATATGCCTTTTAGAAATATAAATTCGCAAAACAGATTTTTTAATTTATAAAAACCACGTCAAAATAGCAGACACGATAACCTGAACCGTTCAGGTCTGATTTCTGAGGATTTTCATATCATGCGTTACTTCCCGCTCTTTTTAGATACCAAAGACACGCACTGCCTGATTGTGGGTGCTGGTGAAGTAGCTGCACGCAAACTTGAACTGATTTTAAAATCAGAAACTCAGGTCACCGTTATCGCGCCGTGGATGTGCGATACCGTAAAAGCCTATGCGCATGATCCTCGTGTTACCTTGGTTGAACGCGAATTCGCCGACAGCGACCTTTCTAACCAGCAAATGGTATTTGTCGCCACCAGCGAACCTGACGTGAATCAGCATGTGCATGACATTGCCCGGGAAAAAGGCATTCTGGTTAATGTGGTAGATAACACGCCACTCTGTCAGTTCATTACGCCATCAATCATCGACCGCTCACCTATTGTGATAGCCATGAGCAGCGGCGGTGTTGCGCCGGTGTTGTTACGCTATTTGCGTCAAAAGCTGGAATCCGTGATTCCTGCGAATATTTCCCGTTTAGGCGCTTTTTCCGAAAAATTCCGTGAGAAGGTAAAAACCTCATTGAAGGGTGTGACTGCACGACGCTATTTCTGGGAAGATGTGCTAGACGGTGATATCGCTGAACTGGTTGAAAAAGGCCAAGATGAAAAAGCCGACGCCAAGTTTCTGGAAGCACTGGCAGCAGCGCAAACCGAACAAAAAATTGAAGGCCAGGTTTACCTGGTGGGTGCAGGGCCTGGCGATCCAGACTTACTCACATTCCGCGCATTACGTTTGATGCAAAAGGCCGATGTGGTGGTATACGACCGCCTGGTTTCCCCTGCCATTCTGGAATTAGTACGCCGTGATGCCGAGAAAATCTATGTCGGCAAGGCTAAGAGTAATCATACCCTTCCCCAAAACGAAATTAACGAACTGATGGTACGTGAAGCGAAAAAAGGCAATCGCGTCGTGCGTTTAAAAGGCGGTGATCCGTTTATATTTGGCCGTGGTGGTGAAGAAATTCAAGAACTCATCGAGCACGGTATCGAATTCCAGGTTGTACCAGGCATTACAGCAGCTAGTGGTGCCAGTACTTACGCTGGTATTCCGCTTACCCACCGTGACCACGCCCAGTCTGTGACTTTCGCTACGGGCCATCTGAAAGACGGTACAATTGATTTAAACTGGCCTGCCCTTGCGCATCAAAATCAAACCATTGTGTTTTATATGGGCCTGACTGGCCTGCCGGTGATTTGCGAAAAATTAATCAATAACGGGCTTAACGCACATACCCCTATCGCGCTTATTGAGAAAGCCACCCGGGACGAACAAAAGGTGATCACAGGTACGCTTGCCGACATCACTGCCCACCCTCAACTGGAAGAAATGAAGCCACCAACACTCATTATTGTTGGCACCGTGGTGTCTTTACACAAGCAGTTAGACTGGTTTACGACACACTAGCTTTGTTAACCGCCCGTTTTATTCCATACTGTTATTGTTGAAGAAACGGGCCTAAAACATGTATATACGCTTCCTGCTGAGTCTCGCGCTTTTTTTATTCGCTGACGCTGCCGTCGCAGAACAACTGAACTTTAAAAAAAGTCGTTTGGATGAGGGGCAACGTTTTGAATACAAGTGGTTAGACAGCGAAGGAACCTCCCGGCATATCGTCTTCACCCTAGACAAGAGCAAATTAAGCACAGCGCCTACCGAGCAGAAAAACTATCGGCCAGAATTAGCCATGCGCTACGTTACTGTAGAGCTGTTGAAAGTAGCCCGTCAGTTCGATCCTCGGGATGCCAACGTAAAAATTCGACAGCAAGGTGACACTGTACTTACCAATGTAAAAGCCCGTAGTGAAGAAAAACTCAAAGTCATTCAAGGGCAGTTAGCCCAGGCCAAAGAACAGGCCTACGACGACTATCTCGATAAACACTATTTTACTCGCTATCGTCCGCTTTTTAATGAAGAAGCCATAAAGCCCGACCATGTGCGTTACATGAAAGAGATGACAGAGTCGCTCATTCCTCTCTCTCAGGCATTTTATGAACAAGTGGACAACCAGGCCGACGCCCGTAAATATTTTAATCTGTTACTGAGCTGGGTGCAGAGTATTCCATATGATGCGCTTGATAACCGCGCGCAGAGTAACGGTTCTGGCTTTGCGCCGCCCATTCAGCTACTTAATGAAAACCGCGGCGACTGCGACAGCAAATCAGTGTTAATTGCTTCGATTGCTCGTGCTTTTCTTCCCGATACGGCCATGGTGCTGGTGTTGTTACCAGAACATGCACTGTTAGGCATTGCGCTTACGCCGAAGAAAGGCGAAGCAACATTGAAAGCTGATGGCAAAACCTATGTGTTGATAGAGCCCACCGGCCCTGCGCAGTTTAAATTTGGCGAGATAGCAGAGTCGTCCGCAAAAGAAATTGCGAAGGGGTTGTATACGATCGAGGAGATTCAATGAACGATGCCCGATGCAACTAGGTACAACCAGGCATCTAATTTAACTACAATTCCTGCTCAGCAAATTCCGCCAGTCTTGAACGCACCACGCCGTCCAGATTGATGGTGGAACTTCCTGAGAAGTTTTTAAACCGCTCTACCAGATAGGTGAGACCGGACGTGACTGCTGACAGATAATTACTGTCGATCTGCGCCAAGTTACCAGAACAAATCAGCTTGGTGCCTTCACCGCAGCGGGTGATAATCGTTTTAAGCTGTGCCGCCGTTAAGTTCTGCGATTCATCCAGAATAACAATAGAGTTCTGAATGCTGCGACCACGCATAAAGTTCACCGATTTAAACTGAATGTTGGCTTTTTCCATGATGTAATTCATGGAACTCTTGGCGTTTTCGTCATGCTTGTGAAGCACTTCCAGCGAGTCGGTAATTGCCGCCAGCCACGGCGCCATTTTCTCTTCCTCAGTGCCGGGCAGGAAGCCAATGGATTCTGCAATTTCCGGTGTTGAACGGGTAACGATAATTTTATCGTACATGTTCTTCTCGACCACCATTTCCAGCGCAGCTGCCAGAGCTAGCAGCGTTTTACCGCTACCCGCCGGGCCGGTAAGAATACACAGGTCAATATGCGGGTCGAGCAATGAATGCAGCGCCATGGCCTGACCGATATTTTTGGGCGTAATGCCCCAGGCATGACGGCTCATCAAACGCTCGTAGCCGAGATCCAGTACTTCCAACGTGTCGGACGTAATACCTTCGATAATACCGGCAAAATGCTTGGAATCATCCAGCAGGAATTCGTTGATGTACGGATCTTCCATGATGTTCCGCGGCAGGGTGTGAATCGTATCTCGCCCTTCAGAGCGGCTCTCTACAGATTTCACTTTCTCCCAGAAGTTACCTTCAAATTTATGGAAGCCCTTAGAAAGGTACTTAATATCAGTAATGAGCTGATCGGTACGGTAATCCTCAACATGGGCTAGTCCGGCACCTTTGGCTTTAAGACGCATGTTGAGATCTTTGGTTACCAGCACCACCTGTTGTGGCGCATAGGTTTTCTGTAAATGCAGGGCAACATTAATGATGCGGTTATCGTTTTCGTTGCTGGTAAATACCTGCTGAGATTCCACCATGTTCAGATCGGCAAATATGGATAACGAACCAGTGGGTTTATTCTCACCCGCGCCCAGCCCTTCCATAGACACCCCGGCTAACATATCTTCCGGCGTTGCATCATGGAGCAAATCTTCCATTGACCGGATAGACACCCGGGCATCGCGGGCAACGTCTTTTTTACTATCTTTAATGTAATCCAGTTCTTCAAGAACTGTCATTGGTACGACAACGTCGTTTTCTTTGAATGAGAGAAATGCAAGGGGTTCGTGTAGCAGAATGTTAGTATCTAAAACGTAGATCTTTGTTTCTGTAGATTTTTTTCTTGGCATCCTTCGCTCCGACAAGAGTATAACCGGCCCGCCTAATTGCTGACGTGCAATCAAGAGTCTCGCGCAGGAGAAGATGTCGCTGTCGAACTGACGCTCTACTCCGTGTCGCGTCGACTTTCAATTCCACCATAATCCAGTTTTCAGGATTTAGCACTTATTTTTGCGATTTTTTTAGCACGGCATTATGTTACGGCCAGTTTCAGAGACGCTGAATAAACAGGAACGGGTTAACGTTCCAGAAGCTTATTTACCCAGCTTTTTGTTTGAGGGCAGGCTGGATGAGGATGAAAAGAACCATTCTTATAAACGCCCTGAGGGCAAAAAGGCTCATCGATGAAGGTATTGTCATAGAAAGACACTGACGTACACAAATCCAGTGCTGACTGAACATGCTCCAGCGTTCGCGGTATTCTCGCTGCCACCTTATCATCAGGCACACCATGGCCGCCGCGACGTTTCCTGTCCGCCACCCTGGCCATATTGACCTCGGGTTCGCTGGCAATGTGAATTACGATAAGGTGCACATCAAATCCTCTGGCCCGTGCCTTAGCAATGAAGTCTATTTTAGAGGGATGGGAAAACACAGTTTCGAAACAGAAACTCAGCCCCAGATTTAGGTGCAATGATCGTTCCTGCTCAATAGCTTTTGCTGCCTCGTAACTATGTGCCTCGGGCGAGTCTGGCCAGTGTTTCGCGGCATATATATCCGCATTAAGAAACGGGATTTGCCTCTTGCTGAGGTAACGTTCGTAAAAGGTACTTTTACCCGCGCCATTGCCACCAGCCAGAATAATGATTTCTTTGGTCACAACACGCGCTTACGTTTTTTGAATTTTCCGTTTTTGAAGATACCGACTTCAGTTTCTCCATTCGGATAAACCGCACGGAGCATACCGGGTTCTCCGGCGGGCTCATAAAGAACATGCTGACGCTGCTTCAACGCCGCGGCTACCCTACCCGATTGTGAATCTTCGGCTACTGTGTTCATTAATGTCAGTGGATCAAATTTCTCATCCGACTTTTCATACTCTACCGCATCAGTAGCTGTACGATTTCCTGATACCGAAACTGTAACTTCGGCTTTTTCAGCCAGTAGCAGAGCAATGTCTGATGCAGATAATGTTGTTTCGACAAGCTGACCAATATGCGCCCAGTATTCGATCTGCTCGTTGGTGGAACGGTGATAAACAGACGACATAACTTTAGCATCGCTGACTAATGATTCATTTAAACGCAAAGGGGTTGAATGCTTACTCATACACTTTTATTCAAGTCAGGCTAAAACAATCTAAATTGTAGCCAATCGCTACAATTTTACAAGTTTGTTAGCTAGTCTGTCGCTTGTGAAACTTCCATCGAAGCCTGAACTACTCCGGAAACCTGGAATTCTTCTATACTGACAGGTCCAATTGCCTTTATTCATCACAGTACGTTAAGTACAATACCGGCCGCTAAAATTAAGGGTGAGTTTATGAGTTCTGTTAGTACGTTTTCTGTAGGTCAACGCTGGTTAAGCAATACCGAGTCTGAATTAGGTCTTGGCGCGGTATTAAGTGTTGATTTTCGCGCCGTGGAAATCCTGTTTCCGGCATCCGGCGAAAGTCGAACCTACACGAAGGATAACGCGCCCCTCACCCGCCTGACATTCACAGAAGGCGATGTGGTGCCCAGCGAAGAAGGCTGGAAACTGCAGATTCAGCGCGTTGAAGAAAACAACGGTGTACTGATTTATCACGGCCTGCGGGAAGACACCAAAGAAACCGCTAAGCTGGCAGAAACCTTTCTGGATCATCAAATCCGTCTGAATCAGCCTGAGCAACGTCTGTTCAGCATGCAGACTGATGTGCCTAAGTGGTTTGAACTGCGCAAAGAAGCGCTAGAGCATCAGCATGCTTATATGCAATCCAGTACCATAGGTTTGGCGGGTGCGCGTATTGAGCTTATTCCTCACCAGCTACACATTGCATCAGAAGTGGGTAACCGTCACGCTCCGCGGGTTCTTCTGGCCGACGAGGTTGGCCTGGGTAAAACTATCGAAGCGGCGCTGGTGATTCACCGTCAGTTAAAAACCGGCCGTGCACAGCGAGTGCTGATCGTAGTGCCAGATTCGCTAGTGCATCAGTGGTTGGTTGAAATGCTGCGCCGGGTGAACCTGGCTTTCGCTATTTATGATGAAAGTCGCTGTGATGCGCTGGATGAATCCGGCGGTAACCCGTTTGAAAACGATCAACTGGTGCTGTGTAGTATTAGCTTCTTAACCGACAATCCGAAACGCCATCAACAGGCACTGGATGCAGGCTGGGATTTACTGGTTGTTGACGAAGCCCACCACCTTGCCTGGTCCAGCGACTCGCCATCAGAAGAATACCAACGCATTGAAGCACTGGCCGGTATTACGGCTGGCGTATTGTTGCTTACCGCAACACCCGATCAACTAGGACACGAAAGTCACTTTGCTCGCCTGCGTCTGCTCGACGCTGCCCGCTTCCACAGTTATGAGCAATTCCTCAAAGAAGAAAGTGAATATAGCAAATTGGCCGATGCAGTTGCGCCACTGCTCGACGACGCGCCGTTAAACGCAGACGCAAAATCTCAGCTAACAGCATTAGCACCGGATATTCTGGCCCGTTATGGCGATGTTGATGAGCCCAGCACCCGACAGGCCATTTTGAGCCAACTGATTGATACCCACGGCACCGGCCGTATTTTGTTCCGTAACCGCCGCGCCGGTATCGAAGGCTTCCCGGTGCGTATGCTTAACAGCTATCCGTTGGCACTACCGGAAATGTACGACAGTGCTGTTTGTGGTGGCGAACTGTTTGATGCCCTGTACCCAGAGCGTCAAAGCAGCCTGGTTAACAGTTGGTTCGATGCAGACCCGCGGGTAGATTGGCTTCTGGATTTTCTGCCAACGGTACGCCCTGCCAAAGTGCTGCTGATCTGTGCGGATAAAATAACCGCCCAACAGCTGGGTGAAGTGATTCGCTCACGCAGCGGTATTCGCCACAGTGTTTTCCATGAAGGCATGAGTATTGTTGAGCGTGATAAAGCGGCGCACTATTTCTCCGACCCGGAAGAAGGTGCGCAAATTTTGCTGTGTAGTGAAATCGGTAGTGAAGGCCGTAACTTCCAGTTCGCTCACCACTTGGTGCTTTTCGATTTGCCGCTAACGCCGGATCTGCTGGAGCAACGTATTGGTCGTCTTGACCGTATCGGCCAAACCAAAGATATTCAGATCCATGTGCCCTATTTGGAAGGCACCGCCCAGGAAGTGCTGTTGAAGTGGTACCGCGATGGCCTGGAAGCGTTCACACACACCTGCCCTACAGGTTCGGGCGTATTTGCAGAAGTGCAGGCTCAACTGGTTGGCGCTTGTCTTGACCCTGAAGATGAATCGCAAGTTGATGCATTGGTTAGTGCCAGTAAAACCCTTAATGATGATCTCAAAGCTCAACTCGATGCGGGCCGCGACCGCTTGCTTGAACTAAACGCTTCTGGTGAAGGCCGGGTTGAAGGATTAATTGAAGATATTGAAGAACTGGATGACGATCCTATCCTGCCTTACTTCATGGGCCGACTGCTGAACTCGCTAGGTGTAAACCAGGAAGACAAAGGCGACGACTGCTATATTCTCACGCCATCGGAGTCTATGGTGAATCACCTGCCAGGTTTAGACCCTGAAGGCATGACAGTCACGTATGACCGCCACGTCGCTACGACCCTTGAACACGTGCACTTCTTGAGTTGGGATCATCCATTGGTGCATAACGCCATTGATATGATCTTAACCGACGTGATGGGTAAAGCGAGTGTTGGTTTTATTGCCGACAGAGAACTACCCAAAGGCGCCTACTGGTTGGAAGCCCTGTTTGTATTGCAAGCCAATGCTGATCGTACATTGCAGCCAGGCCGCTTTATGCCTGCCACGCCATTCTTGATTTGCCTTGACGGCCACGGCAAACCGGTAGAACTGGACTTTGGGTATCCACGTAAAGCAGGCAGAAAGATCTCCCAACAGTTGATTCAGGCGCTACAGCAACAGCTTACCCTGCATATTGAAAAAGCGACCACTCTGGCACAGCAAAAAGCGAATCAGATCCAACACGATGCCATTGAAAGCATGCAATCCACATTGACTGGCGAGGCGCAGCGTTTGAAAGATCTACAAGCGCAAAACCCGGCTGTTCGCGACAGCGAAATTGCGTTTATCGAGCATCAACGTGATGCGCTCACCAAAGCGTTGCAGTCGGCCACGGTGCAACTGGAAGGTCTGCGTATAGTGGTAAACAACCCATGAGTATGCCGCCAGGCAAAAAGCCGTTTATCTATAACCCACCGATGACGCCGTATCTGTCGTTGGTGCATTACGACAACGACATCGTAGTGGCCAACAAACAGAGCGGCTTGCTGAGTGTCACGGGTATTCAACCCGCGCACAAAGATGCGCTGATTAGTCGGGTACAAAAGGTGTTACCTACCGCCACGGTGGTGCACCGATTAGATATGGCAACGTCTGGCATTATGGTGATGGCGCTGAACAAAGAAGCCCATCGCCAAATTTCCCGGCAGTTTCAGGACCGCCTCACGAAGAAGCGATATTATGCCCGCGTCGACGGTGTTATTGCCGAAGACGAGGGCGAAGTGACTTTACCTCTGATTGTTGACTGGCCTAACCGTCCTAAGCAGAAAGTCGATCATGAGAATGGTAAGCCTTCACTAACGTATTACCGCGTGATCCGTCGATTGGAAAATGAAACCTGGGTGGAACTGTTACCGGTGACGGGGCGTTCTCATCAACTCAGAGTACACATGCTGTCGATTGGGCATCCTATACTGGGTGACAGACTTTACGCCCACGACGAAGCACGTGACCTTGCTCCCCGTTTGCAACTGCATGCAGAAACGTTAATTTTGCAGCATCCAGCCTCTGGCCAATGGCAACGATTTACCGCCCATGTTCCATTCATGGACTACCGGCCTGAACCACTTGCACTATCAGAGTAGATTTTTACTTCTCTCATTTTAGCAATAAGAAACACTTTAGATTTCGCCAGCCCCGGCCGATACGCCTTAGAGCGTGAGTAATTTTTTACCCGGAGTGAATGTGCGTCATTTTCTGATTTGTTTGTCCTGCTTACTGGCACTGCCTCTACAGAGCGCGATGTTAGCTGACGACATCCGGAATCAATACCTGCCAGACGAGTATCAAACCATATTGGTTGGCGATGAAGATATGCCGGTTTTCAGTGGTGAACCAACAACGTCATTAAGTCGCGGCGTGGCACTCATTTTTACAGATACTGGCTATCAAGGACTTACCCTGAATAACGCTCGCGCCCTCGCAGTTAAATTGAATCACCGGGGATGGCACACGTTGGTGGTGCCAGCAGCAACGCTGGGAGTTGACGTAAGCGCATCGGTTTCACAGGCAATGGAACCTTCTCAACCGGGTGAAAACAATGAGAACGCGCCTGCAATTATTGAGGCGTCTGGGGCAACAAGTATGCACCCACGGGCAATAGCAAGAGAGGCCATGGTCGATCCCGCCAGCAACCGCTCGGTAGTCGCGCTTTTAGCAAACGCAGTTTTTCAGCACATAGAGACGATCCCAGGCTTTAGACTCGTGATCAGTCAGGGCATGAGCGCCGCCCAACTGATTGCATTAACGTCTGCGGAAATTTTACCGCCCCCAGATGGCATGGTTGTGATCAGTCCATACTGGCCACAATCTGAAGCAAACGGCGCAATTCCAGCACAGCTGGCTGCTACAGAATTCCCGGTCCTAGATTTACAGTTCCCCATCAACACCCAATGGACAGCAAATAGCGCAGCCAAACAAAAGCTGGCTGCGACACAGGCGCTAAAACTGCATTATCGCAATAAAGCGCTTACTACTCCGCTCTTCCAAGCTACCAATTCCAGCGACACTATTTTTAGCCGTACCCTAAGCAAAGAGATTTACGGATGGGTTAATCATCTGGGGTGGTAACGATTTCCAACCCACTTTTTTCTGATTATTTTCATAAACCTGTTTCTTTTTGCCTAGATTTTACACAAAATGGAATTTTTTTTGACTATACTGTCAGGCGAATCAGTTAACAGGCTAAATATTATGTTGTTGTCTTTTGTCGACGCCAAAGCCAACCAACTATGCTTTTATCTTCGGGGCTTTTGGCAAAGTATTATACCGCATTCCGAGTTAGACATTTTCTTCTGGGACACGCTCGAAGAGTGGAGTCTAGTGAACTACGATCTCGATCAGCCTTATACAGAACGAGAGCGCGTGTTCTGGCACACACTCAATCAACTACACTTTTGGACGGAAGAAAAACTCAAATCCGATCCTTTGCTAGTTGAAGAGTTACATCGTTGCTTAGCATTCCTCGAAGGTAAAGGAATTTGCCCGCTAGATTGCGCAGGTGTTCGCCCGTAAACTAATTTCTGCCTTTGGTTGTTTTACATTGGTATCCGTGATCAAATAGTCCTCTCCCCTATCCCATCGGACGGACTTTTTCATCATGCACTTTCTTCAGTCCTTTCTGGACAAACGTCTTTTCAGCATCTTTGTATTTGGCATCGCCAGTGGTTTTCCGTGGGTAATGATAGGCTCAGTCATGACAGCTTGGTTAAAGGACGAAGGGCTGTCGCGCACCGATATCAGCTTGTTTGGTAGCATATTCGCGGTTTACGCCATTAATTTTCTTTGGTCTCCACTTTTAGATCGCTTGAAGGTGCCGCTGCTTGGTCAGCGCCGGGGTTGGATTCTTGCTATGCAGCTTTGTATCATTGGCAGTTGTTTACTGATGAGTACACTACACGCCACCTCGTCACTGTTTTATGTTGCCTTGTTCGGACTCGTTATTGCCCTGTGTTCAGCAACGCAAGACATCGCTATAGATGCCTACAGAATCGACATAATTGAGGATAATGAGCGGGAGAAGCTAGCGGCAGGCTCGTCTATGGCTACTGCCGGATGGTGGACAGGTTATGGTGGATTAGGTGCACTGCCCTTTTTCATCGCAGACTGGACAGGTTGGGCATGGAACGATATTTACCTGCTATTGGCAGCTATCATGTCTGGCATCACGTTATTTACCTTCGTTGCCAAAGAACCGATTGTTGATCGCACAGCGCAACTTTCACAAGCAACGGCCTATTACGAAAAAGTACTTGGCGCTAAAGGCGCATCCCCAACGGCCCTGCAAAAAATAGGTGCCTGGCTATTTGTCACAATCGCTGAGCCTTTCCGCGAATTCTTTCAACGAAATGGTGTCCGCCTGGCGCTTTCACTGCTGTTATTCATTTTTCTGTTTAAAATTGGCGAAGCCTTCCTCGGCAGAATGAGCCTGCAGTTTTACATAGAGCTAGGTTTCAGCAAGAGTGAGATCGGCGGCTACTCTAAGTTGCTTAACTGGTGGGTGACGATTGTGTTTTCCATTCTGGGCGGCATGATGACCATGCGCTACGGTATTTATCGCGGCCTAATGATTGCGGGTATAGCGATGGCCTCGAGCAATCTGATGTTCGCGCTAATGGCCCATGTAGGTCCTGATAAAACGTTGTTTGCCCTCACCATCATTGTCGACGGCTTTACTGCCGCCTGGGGTACGGTGGCAATGGTCGCTTTCATATCGGTTATGTGTAATCGCACGTTTTCGGCGTCTCAGTATGCGCTGATGGCCTCGTTAAGCGTGGCGGGTAAAAACCTGCTTGCCTCAGGAAGCGGGTATCTGGTGGATAAACTTAATGGCGACTGGTCGACATTCTTTATCATTACCGCTTTAATGGTGATTCCCAGCCTGTTGTTTTTACGTGGAATAAAAAAGTACATTATTCGCGCTGAGCAGCAGGCTGGTTAGTTCGCTGACCTAGCAGTTTTCTATCCCTGAGCTAAGCTTTTATAATTCCTCTTTGCTTTTCGACTTATGCTGACCAGAGACTCAATAAAAGAGAAAATACGCCGAACCTACATGCTGGCAGCTTGCGCAATCACGCTGCTTATGACCGGATATTTTGTTTGGACCCAGTCATATCTTGACTCAACACAAATTCAGCCGAAAATTATTAATATTGCCGGTTATCAACGCATGTTGTCTCAACGCATTGCCTTTCTGCAAACACTACTCACCGATGAAAGCAAAGAAGTTGAACAAAAACGACTAAGAAATGAGTTAATTTCCAGAACATCTGAGTTTCTTCGCAACCACGAAGTACTGGTTGGCAGGCAGTCGCTGGAAGGCGTTTTTACGCCATTATCAGAAGAACTGGAGCAGCTATACTTTAGTGATGAGGGCGCTCTCGACAAGAAAGCATTGCAATACGGTGAGAATGCTTTGTATCTGGCAAGTGCGTCGGCTGCTCGCGGCTCAAACCTAAAACCCGTAACACTCGCTGCGGCCACCGCCATGTTGAGAGATTTAGACAGAGCCGTTCAGCTATTTGAAACGCAACTTTCCAGAGACATCAAATTTAACCAGATAATGCTGTTAGTAGTGTGGTTCATCACAACATGCCTTGCCTTAATAATTATTCTTATGCTTTTCAGGCCATTAAAGAATTTGGTTCTTGATCAGTTCGCCATGGTTCAGGAAACCCGCAACGATATATTAAACGAACGAGAGCAAACCAACCGGATGGTGTCATCCACTGAAGAGTTTATTAAGGCAATGAGCCGAGAATTCAGATCGCCCATTGCCGTTATCATTGGTGCGCTGGAGCTCTTACCCAATGCAAAGAACCGTCAGGCTGCCTTGCTACAGAAAGCGGAAAATGCTTGTTATACACTTTTATCTCTGAGCAGTAACCTGATGGAAAGCCTGTCTGGCGATACTTCTGTCACAGCGAAAGCGGAAGACTTCATACTTGTAAGAGCACTCGACGATGCTTACAGTGAATTCTTGTACAACTGTCAGAAGAAAAATCTAAATCACCAGATAGTCAACGACAGTAGTCTACCTTATCTCGTTCATGGCTATCCTGAGCTGTTAGTTAAAGCGCTTAAAAGCGTTTTAGACAATGCCGTTAAATTTACGCCCCACGGCATGGTGTCGGTATACAATCGGGTGGCAATCGTCGACGGCGCTCGCGTTATCATCATTCGTGTTGTCGATACCGGGATCGGGATTCATGAAGACGAGTTGGAACGCATATTCGAACGGTTTACTACCAGCTATGATCCTTCCTATTCCTTTAGCGGAGCAGGTACCGGCCTCTATACAGCGAGAAAGTTATTAGCGAAGGCGGGCGGAAGTATAACCGTATCGAGTGCATTGCAAAGCGGCTCTGAGTTTACTTTAACGGTGCCTTTAGAATCAGCCAAGCATCAACCAGAAGCACTCACCAATGAACAATTTTCCAATCGTTTTGCGGTGGTGGATGATCAGGAAATAACCCGCATCTACATACAAAGCATGATTGAAGCAGAAGGGTTTGCCGTTGATACCTACAAATCTGGCGCCGATTTATTGGCAAATCAGGAGAAGGTGAAAAGCTACAGCGGCATCATTACAGACTATTACATGCCGGGTATAAATGGTGTAGAACTTATTACATACCTACAAGCCATTTGGGGCAAGAATATGCCTCCGGTAATGATGGTATCGGCCTCTCCGCACATCGCGAATGTGATCGCCAATTCTGATGCCACGGCCTGGCAGGTATTTGTGAAGCCCATCGACAAAAATCGTTTTACCGATGCGATCAAAGCGCTCGCTTCTAATAAGTCGTTCCATGCCCCGCCCTCTGCTGACTTCTCAGTGCTAGTTGTTGAAGATGAGCCCATTAATGCAGAGATCTTGTGCGATATGCTGGAAAACATGGGGTACGAGGTAAGCATCGCGGCCGATGGTGAAACGGCACTGCATAAAGCGATAGAGAAAAATTACGATGCCATTCTGCTAGATTTGCATTTGCCTGATATCTCAGGCTTCGAAGTGGCAACGCTATTGAAAGAGCGAGGGTGTCAGTCGAAGCTGGTTTCGGTGACCGCCAGTGCCTACCCGGCAGATGCACAAAGAGCGTTTGCTGCAGGCATACGTTATCACCTGGTTAAGCCAGTTGCCTACCAAGAACTCAAAAGTATGCTCAGGCTTTTGCTTGTTCAGGATTAGGCGCAGTATCGGCTCCCACCATATCCCAGGTGCTGACACAATTTCGGCCGCTGTGCTTTGACAAATATAACGCCTGGTCGGCCTGTTCAAGCCACGCCATATTGCTTTTTACATCTGCGCGATACTCACTAAGGCCAACACTGACGGTAAATTTAATTTGCTGGCCTTCATGCTCGACCATCATGGCTTCTGCCAGCCTGCGAATGCGATCTGCCACTTTTGCCGCATTTTGCTGATTCGAATCCACCAGTATAATGGCGAACTCCTCACCGCCATAACGCCCTGCGAGATCAGTTTCCCGCACACTTTTCTGAATCACGCGCGCGAGGGTTTTAATCACCTCATCGCCAGCCTGGTGACCATAGGTGTCATTAATATTCTTAAAGTGATCAATATCTAGCATCATGGCCGTCGAGGTATTGTCTCTGCGACGCTGTAATTTGAAGTGACTGTCAAAGCGCTCTTGCCAATAGCGACGGTTATATAAGCCAGTGAGCCCGTCAACACAACTCATTTGCTGCAATTCGTCGTTCAGCCTTTCAACGCGTAACTTGCCCAGTGCCTGGTCGGTTACATCATAAACCAACATACAAAGCTTATTGATTTCTCCAGTGGGCGACGAGAGCGGAAACATGGTGACGTTCTGAAACATATAGGTAGCATCAGACGTGATGGGTCGATTAGTGCCAAACTGAAATAGATAGGGCCGCTGCTCCCAAATGATAAAAACCGGCGTGCGCAGATTAAATACGGGCTCGGCTTTACCTCGCAGCCAGCTTTCTTCGATTTCGGGAAACAAAGAAAACAGCGATTTACCAATGACCTCACTAGGGCGAAGATCTGCGTGGTTTTCCATAAACTGATTCCACACTTCAACATTGAAGTGCTTGTCCATCACCACAATGCCAACTTCGATAGAACTGAGCAGATCATGTTGCCAATGCATTTGCATTATTTCGTCATTGATCATGCTACAAATTCCTCTTCCACCAGGCGGGTATAAATCTTATTCATGGATTGTTCCGGGAACAACAGCAACAAGTCGAAACTGATATCGCGGGTCTTAATGGCATACGCTATTTCAATGGCCATGAGCTTGCCCCATCGGCTGGCGTTACTATTCAAAATTGTCGTTACGCCGCTATGCTGACCCAGAAGAATAGGATGGCTATGACTGAAAGAAACATTTAGCTGATCAGACAAGGCGTTCAGGCATGCGCCGGTGAGGATGTTAGACACGTCCATCAATGCTTCAAGCTGATAATCCTCATTGCTGGCGTGCTCACCGTAGTTTAGCAGCTTAACAATGTTTTCCATTTTAGTATCGCTGAATATGACCAGTGCTTCACCTTTAATGCCTGCGCTGGTGAAGCCTTTTGATACGGCCGATACACGATCGTTTTGGTGGGCTTCAGCGATTGCCATGTGTAGCTCGGTGGCTTCAATAACATTAACGTTTGGAATGGGTAAGTCGATAAACTCGCCCAATAACCTGGCTAAGTTTTCCCCTGCCCGGCCCATCGCCACGTTCACCAGTTCGCGGTATGCATCGAGCTGTTCGTCAGCCGTGTTGCGCGTTGTCTTCTCTACCGCGGCAATACGCCCAGCAGCAGACGCTTCGCCAGAATACAAGCCATACTGGGTTAACAGTGCCATTAGCTTAGCGTTATCCATGGGCTTACGAATAAACTCAATCGCCCCTAGCGCCATCATCCGTTCCCGGGCTTCTTCTTGCACATCACCCGATACCACAATAACCAGACAAGGCAGATCCTGCTCACGAATCATTTCCATGGTTTCGTAGCCATCCATTATCGGCATATTGAGGTCAAGAAACATGACATCGGCTTTGCCAGCACGAATTGCTTCAATAGCCTCCTTGCCGTTAGCGGCAAATGACAGCTCCACATCCCATCCATCGGGAATAGAGCGAGCCATCTGCTTGCGGGCAAAAGATGAATCGTCACAGATCAGTACTGGCGTGGTCATGTGCAGCTCCTGCTATATCGCAACCGGCGCTTTAATATGCGGGTGAGACTGGTAATTTTGCAGCTCGAAATCTTCAAAAGTGAAAGCAAACAAGTCTTTCACTTCAGGATTAATATGCATTGTTGGGCTAGGGAAAGGCTCGCGAGCAAGCTGTGTTTCGGTTTGCTCCAGGTGATTAGAATACAAATGGGCATCGCCTAGGGTATGAATAAATTCACCAGGCTCAAGGTCACAAACCTGCGCGACCATCAAAGTAAGTAACGCATAGCTGGCAATATTAAACGGCACGCCTAAAAACACATCGCCACTGCGCTGATAGAGCTGACAGGAAAGTTTTCCGTTTAGTACATAGAACTGAAACATGGTGTGACAAGGCGGCAGCGCCTGACGGCCATTCGCAGCATTTTCTTTTGGCGACACGGAAGTGTCTGGCAAGACCGCGGGATTCCAGGCACTAACGATAAGACGGCGTGAATCAGGGTTAGTTTTAATTTGCTCAACCACGTCTTTGATTTGATCGATGGTGGTACCGTCACCGGCATCCCAGCTTCGCCATTGATGGCCATAAACCGGGCCAAGCTCGCCTTCATCGGTAGCCCACTCGTCCCAAATCGATACACCGTTTTCTTTCAGGTAGCGAATGTTCGTTTCGCCTTTCAAAAACCACAACAACTCATGAATGATGGATTTCAGATGACATTTTTTGGTTGTGACTAATGGAAAGCCTTTCGCCAGGTCGAATCGCATTTGATAGCCAAATACACTCAGGGTGCCCGTACCTGTGCGGTCTTCTTTTTTAACGCCTTCGTCTCTTACGTGGCGCATGAGTTTTAAATATTCTTTCATGCCGATTTCTTGTCACTGTTTTTTATTGTTGTTTCGGGTGATTTACGTAAATATGCCCACGCCATGAGGCCAGCGCCTAGCATGATCATGGGTATACAGAGTAATTGCCCCTGGCTCAGGCCAACGGAATAAAGCCCGATATGCTGATCGGGTTCGCGGAAATATTCAACAATGAAACGGAAACATCCGTACCCGAGCAAAAACAACCCGCCAACGGCGCCGGTAGGTCTTGGTCTGGCTGAATATAACCACAAGATAATAAACAACAATACACCTTCCAGCGCAAACTCGTAAAGCTGAGAAGGATGGCGAGGAAGCTCACCGGCACCAGGGAAAATGATGGCCCAGGGCACATCTGTGGTTCGGCCCCACAATTCGGCATTCAGGAAGTTACCAATACGTCCCGCACCTAAGCCAATAGGAACAAGCGGCGCGACAAAGTCGCCAATTTGCAGGAAGGTGGCGTTCATACGTTTGGCCTGCCACGCCAAGGCCACCAGCACACCTAACAAACCGCCGTGGAAAGACATCCCGCCGGTCCATATCCGGAACAAATAGGTGGGATCTTCAATGAACATATTAAACTGGTAGAACAGCACGTAACCTATACGGCCACCGAGAATCACACCCACGAAGCCCCAAAATAACAAATCACTGAGCTGTTCACGGGTCCAGGTAGTTTGTGACAAGCGTTTCTGCGCTAACATATAAGCGGCGATAAAGCCGACAAGGTACATCATGCCGTACCAGCGCACACTAAGCGGCCCGATACTAAAAATAATCGGATCTATATTTGGAAAGACAAAATAACTGCTTTCTGCCATGCTTATTCAATTCCTACAATCATTCTGATACTCACCAGTACAAGCAGTCCTGCGAGGATCTTTTTCAATAACTGAGTGTTCATCCGCTGTCCCAGGCGGGCGCCAAGGTTCGCGGTGAATACCGATGTACACACAATGCCTAAGGTTGCCGGCCAGTACACGTAACCAATGGCTTTTTCTGGTAAGCCAGGAACGTCTGCCCCCGTAAATATAAAACTTGAGGTGCCAAATAACGCCACCACTAATCCACTGAATGCAGCACAACCAATGGCTTGTCGCACGCCCACACGAAACCAAACCAATGCGGGCACTAACAGCGCGCCGCCACCAATGCCCATTAGCGCACTAATGCCGCCCACACCTGACCCAACAGCAATTAGCGTGGGTTTAGAAGCTTCATGGCGGGAGGCTTCCCGTTTACCGAAAATCATCTGCGCAGCCACCAGCATCACCAGCACAGCAAAAATGTTTTTCAGTAAATGGCCTGAAATGGCACTGGCAACGAAAGCGCCAGCTACCGCGCCAAAAGCAATACCAATTCCACTGTAGACCACAATATGGCGATCTAAATTCCCTAGCTTTTTGTGCGCCATAACCGACGATAAACCGGTGAAAATAATAGTCGACAATGAGGTTGCTACCGCCATTGGCATAACTATATCAGTGCTTATTCCTAGAAAATGCACCATCAAATACGACAAACAAGGCACAATGATCAGGCCGCCGCCTATGCCGAGCATTCCTGCTAGCAAACCAACAAGTAGCCCCAGCGCCAGACAACACATAAAAATAATTAAAAAGGGGTCCATGAATACGTCCATTTACGTGAGGCGCGTAGCGTATCATAGAATACACCGGAAAGGGGTTACAGGTATGAAGCGAAAACGACAAACAACATTATGATCCGGCGCGCACCAGGCCGCCAAGTCCCCGATGTTCCAGATAATGATTGATATGGCTGAAGACTTCTTCATGGGTGTGGGCGGTGAGCGCTTTCATCAGCAGTTGTCGCGACTCTTCCAGCGATACATTACGAATCACCCAATTAATTTTGCGCAGATTATGGGCGTTCATACTGAGCTTGCGGTAACCCATTCCCATGAGCAAAATTGCGCCACCGGGCTCGCCGGCGATCTCGCCGCACACCGTTACCGGAACATGGTTCGCATCCGCTTGCTTAACGATATCAAACAATGCACTTAAAACCGCCGGATGGTAGCTATTATACAGTGAAGCAACACGGGTGTTGTTTCTGTCTACCGCCAGAAGATATTGCGTTAAATCGTTACTACCTACCGAGAAAAAATCGACCTGTTTCGCAAGCTGCGGCAGCTGATAAAGTACCGAAGGTACTTCAAGCATGATCCCCAACTTAGGCTTTTCCAACAGCACGTCCATGTCTTTCACTTCGTCTTTTATTTCAAAGAAAGCCTGCTCGATAAGACGCTTGGCTTCTTTTACCTCTGTCACCGACGAAATCATTGGTAGCATAATTTGTAAATTAGTCAGACCAATACTTGCCCGCAACATCGCTCGTACCTGTACTAGAAAAATTTCCGGATGGTCCAGGGTAAGACGAATACCACGCCAACCTAAGAAGGGATTTTCCTCGCTAATAGGAAAGTACGGTAGCGGTTTATCGCCGCCAACATCGAGCGTGCGCATGGTGATGGATTGTTCAGGCGACGCGAGCAGGATTTGACGATACAGTTCCACCTGTTCTTGCTCTGACGGAAAACGCTCACGCAACATGAAAGGGATCTCTGTGCGATAAAGTCCGATGCCATCTGCATTTACAAACTGGGTCGCTTCTATTTCTGCCGATAGCCCCGCATTAACGTAAAGTGCCATACGACATTTATCTTGAGTTAAGCACTCTTGATCGGCTTCGGCATCGATACGCTGCGAGAGCGTTTTCTCTTCTTCAATAAGTTGAACAAACTCGTTGCGGATAGTCTTTTCGGGCGAAATGATCACTTCACCAGAATACCCATCGAGAAGAATTTCTTTGCCATTCAGCAGCGCCGGTGACACGTTCTGACAACCCATAACGGCAGGTACGCCCATCGCGCGGGCAAGAATAGCAGCGTGAGAGTTGTTCGACCCCCGAATAGAGATAATGCCTTTTAGGTAAGCCCGTGGGAACTCCGCCAGCATGGTTGCGCTAACTTCTTCTGCTACCAGAATACTGTCGGCTTTGATGTCGTCGGCAGACGGCCCCTTGCCTTTGTTATCGTAGAGAATATTGAGCAAGATGCGGTTAGACAAATCGATGATATCGATGGCCCGCTCTTGCATGTACGGGTCTTCCATACTTTGAAAGCGCGCAGCGTAATCTTCAACAACCATTTTTAATGATGAAGCCGCGTCCCACCCTTCTCGAATTTTCGCTTCCACTTCTCGGCCTAAGCTGTTGGCGTCGAGCAAATGGTGATACAGCTGAAAAATCGATTTCACGTCATCAGGTATGCCTTCATCCAGCCGACCCGATAAGTCATCAACATGTTTACGGGTTAATTCAACACCCCGGCGATACAAACGGATCTCAAGTTCTTGATCGTTACAGCGTTTTACCACCCAGTTTCGCAGTGAAATACTGCTGTCGGTAGAATACCCTATACCGATGGCCAAACCGGTGGAACCTGCAATACCCCTTACGTTTTTCTGACGCGGCATCGATTCCTGATTCGATGAATGGCTAAGTGCACCGCGTATATCAGCGTTGGTGATTTCCAATGCAAGTTGCGTAGCCAAGGTAACCAGAAACGCTTCTTCGTCTTCACTGAATCGACGCATCGCTTTCTGCTGCATGGTAATAACACCCAGCACTTTACGCTGATGGATAATAGGCGTACCAAGAAAAGCGTTATAGTTTTCTTCTTTTACTTCCGGGTAGTGTTTGAAACGGGGATGTTTGTGGGCATTTTCGATGTTCAGCGGCTCTTCCCGCTGACCCACTAAGCCGATAAGGCCTTCAGAGAAACCAATCCGCACCAGTTCAACGGCATCAGGGTGCAGACCATCTGTGGCCTTGAGAATAAAATCTTGTTGGTCGTAATCTGCCAGATAAATGGAACAGGAATCCACCGCCATGGTTTGCTTAACCCGGGACGCAAGGCGAAACAAAGCCTGATCCAGGTCTGGGATCTGGTTCATTTCCTGAACAATGCGCTTTAACGTGGTGAGTATGTTCCCGGTTCCAGCCACGAAGAGGTTCTCCTGTTTAGCCGTTTCGCCTACGCTTACGATGCCGCTTATTTGAGGGATTTTGCGCTGAACGCTGTACAGCAGGCATCGCAACACCAGCAAATTCTTTCATCACTTTCCGGTAAACATCACGCTTGAAAGACACCACATTGCGAATGGGATACCAGTAACTAACCCAACGCCAGTCGTCAAACTCGGGATGACCGGTTTTAAGTACATTGACATCTTTTTCGTGACAATCCAGTTGCAGTAAAAACCACTTCTGTTTTTGTCCGATACATACAGGCGAGCTCCCTTGGCGAATTAAACGCTTCGGCAGTTTGTAGCGCAACCAGTTGCGGGTAACTCCTAAGATAGTGACATCTTTTTTTGTTAACCCTACTTCTTCGTGCAACTCCCTATACATAGCTTGCTCTGCAGTTTCCCCTTCATCAATTCCGCCTTGTGGAAACTGCCATGAATGCTGACCATAACGCCTTGCCCAAAACACCTGACCCATTTTGTTGCAAATCACTATGCCCACATTCGCACGGAATCCGTCGGCATCTATCACATAGACTCCCGGGCACGATAAACTTTTCTATTTACGCATTCTTCCATAAACTATAGCCCTTTCAAAGCATTAATCCATATTCATCGAATATTCCGAGGAGAGCGCCTTGCAACCGCCTGAAACCGCACCATCCAGCCCACAGGAATTACTGGACCGCAGTTATCAAATTGCCGGGGTGACGCTGGGCGAGTTGGCCGCCATGGCGCAGGTATCCATACCGGCAAACCTCCAGCGCCACAAGGGCTGGCCGGGTATGCTTATTGAAAAATGGCTTGGCGCAACAGCGGGCTCAAAACCGCAGCAGGACTTTCCTGAACTGGGCGTTGAATTAAAAACTATTCCCATTGATCAGCAGTTTAATCCGCTGGAAACAACGTACGTTTGCTATGCGCCTCTATTAAGTAAGCCGGGCATTACCTGGCAAACATCGAATGTACGCAATAAATTGCAGCAAGTGTTGTGGGTGCCCTTAGAAGGCGATCGCAGTATCCCGCTGGCTGACCGTCGCGTCGCCACGGCTTTTTTCTGGCAACCTAACGAACAGGAAGATGCTACTTTGCAACGTGATTGGGAAGAGTTGACTGAAATGATTGTGCTGGGTGACGTTGAAAAAATCACTGCGCGACTGGGGCAAGCGCTGCATATTCGCCCTAAAGCGGCTAGTGGCAATGTGCTCACCGACGCCATGAACGCAGATGGAGAACGTATTCGCACACGCCCCCGGGGCTACTATTTACGCACGTCGTTTACCGGCGCAGTACTACACCGTCATTTTGGCTAGTGCCCACCTATCGGTGGGTAAATACGAAAGAGCAACTCAACCTGTTCGGTTAACCCTGTTTGCGGATGTGATTCATCATTGCACCACTGAGAAATTGCTCGGAGTGAATACCGAGTCGTTTCGCTGTAGCCGCCAATTGGCTGTCTTGACTGAGCAACTCACTTTTCGCATAAGCTAGGCGGTATTGATACACGAAACTTCTGAAGTCCCGTTTTTCCAACAAGCGTAATGCAATAACCATGGTGGTTGGGTCTGCGTCGCACTGTTGTGCAAATGCTTTAAGTTGTAAGCCGGGCTTTTTATAAGCTTCTACCGACGACATGGCTTGTTCAGCTTTGACCAAGGCTTCACGCATCACGCATTGTTGCGCCTTGAGTTCTGCCAGACGATGATAATCCAGTGGAGAGGGAGAAGTATGTTGCGGGCGGATAACAGCAATAAATGTCTGCAGCATGGCAATCGCAAACAGCAGATTGAACAAGGACTGCCAGAACGTAATATTAAAGAAGCCGAACGCACCGGCGGTTACCAGCAACACACAACAAAAGCCTAGCCCGACGCTAATTCCCATAGCACCACCAAGCCAACGCACTTTGTATTCTCGTACATCAACCACTTGGCAGGATAAGTAACGATGGTAATTCTGAATCATTTCTGTAATCACGATGCCCATCACCAACATACCGAACCCGGTTGCCATGTAGGCGAGATACAGCGCCCAGTTTTCGAGAGGATGCCCCACGGGAGAAGCCTGCAGCCACATGGCTTTGTCACTGGCACTCACAAACCAAAGTGGTATCTGAGCAAGTACCGTAATCCCTACAGGCACCCATAACAATGGCTTGGATGGACGAGGATTATCAATAACCAGCAATTTTACACTGCGATAAAGCAAAGTTAGACAGAGCAAAGGCACAAAAACCAATAACGAGGACGCGGCCGCCAGTGGCAAGTCGAAGGCACGAATAATTTCATCAACCAGAATGAGGGGCCACACTGCCATTGCTGCCGCCACCCAGTTTGCGCCAGCCACACGATGTTTTTCACGGAAAAACTGGAACAGCAGTACCGCATAAAGCAGAAACAAAACCAAAAGGGTGTAGCGATGCAACATAGGTGTTTTCCCTCACGTCCTCTTCAGCAACTGGATTACCAGTAAATATCGCCTTGCATACCCGCTTGTCGGGTTCTTTCCATTACATTCATCAGGCTGATAATCTTCTCATCAATCCAGGTGAATACGTCGGTCACATCGTCAAGTTCAGATTCCTGAGACATGGCTTTTAGCATCATTAGCGCTTTGAGTTCATCAATACCGGTTAAGATATCGAGCCACGGCGCACGGAAATGATGCCTGTCGTCATCGAACAAATCGGCCAACAGAAACCCGTTCCACAAAGTTTGTCTAAGCAGCACACCAATTGCCAGATAATTTTCGGGAGTCATGGTACGGGCAGCAGGCATGGTTTGCTGCACCGTTTGCCAACCCTGTGCCAGCCACCCCTGGGCATGTTCCATTACCGGTACATCGTAGGCTCTGGAATGGTCGCGCCAGGGCTTTTCGTGCAAAATTTGCGAAAGCAGTAATTTAAGTCGGTTAGTCTGTTTGTTCAGTAACAATTCTTCAGGATGATGTGCATGAATCAACCCTGCTTTTCTACCTTGTAAGTAGCTAAGCAATGCCGGATAACGGCTTAGGCATTTATTAAACAAACTTTTCTTCGACAACAAATAACGCAGGCTTTGCAGATCGTCTTGCCACAACCAGCCTTGAACGTATCGAGTGAGTAATTGGTGAACCGACATCAGCTGCGGGCATTGCAGCACAGGAAGATAAAGGGTAACGGTTTGTAGCAGCAGACGAATACTCTTTACAATTTCGCCCAGCATTTTTACCGAGCCCGTTTCATAGAACAAGTGCTCGTGCTTCTGCCAATGCGACAGCGCCAGTTGAATAGCCTTACAAAACGCGTCTTCGGTAGAGGTGCCGTGATTGAGTGCAAGGTAGCCTTGCATAGGAGATATCACCGGCGACAAGCCATTAAGGAGTTGATACCCCTGCGCAGCTTTCGACACATCACTCAAACGTACCGGCATGTTCTCAATGATAAGCTGACTCAGTGTGAACAAGTCTGCAACCTGGCCCTTCTTAAGTTCCAGCTCAATTTCTCGAATGGGCGAACTGTTTTTACCGGTAGTGGCTTCCCCTTCGTCGACAACAATTTCAACCAGAGCATCCTGCCACGCCACATTGAACGTGGTTCTAACGAAGTTCGTACTGAATTGACGCTGTAAGTCTTGATTAACAGTTTCTACCTGCCAGTCATCAGGCCATACGTCTTTGGGGAAGAGGCGCAAATCGGGTTCAGCGGTTTCTAAATCAACGTTGTACTCGGCACGTTGGTGCAGCCCGCCGCTGATTTTGCCCTGAGTTTTCATGGTTTGTTCGAACTTATCGTCGAAGCCACGAACACGAAAACCCATTTTTGCAGTTTGGAAAATATGTTCCGCAGTATCGTAGTAATCGTTCTGTAAGCGCATTTCCGCTTCGCGGTTAACGGAATAACCAGCGCGTTCAAATACGGGCAAAACGTTGTCGATAAATGCAGGTAACGCGCTTTCGCGCGTCACAAATTTTATTTCTATTTCCGACATAAGAGATAAAGGCAGGTCGGTCGATGATTAGTAAGACACAATACCTTCGTATAAGTCTTTTCGCAATGTATGTTAGACCTAAGTCGTTCATTGCACACTCATTGATGTCACGAAAAGTGAACTGTATGACGAGTTGCCTGTCCAAACAGGCGGTCAGGCTTGCCTTTCATAAGAACAGCCAATACCATCACAACGTTTCTAACAACCACTACGGACGCACTATGTTACGAAAATGGCTGACCATTGCTCTTATTGGTCTATCCTTTCAGGTTTTTGCACAGCAGCAGGATCCTATTGAAGAATCTCTGCAGGAAGAAGCATCTTCCTCAAATTACATCCGCGATGACCTGTTTGTCTTCCTGCATGCGGGTCCAGGTCGCAACTACCGTATTCTTGGTTCGGTAGGCGCAGGTACGCCAATCACCGTGCTCGATCGCAACAGTGAAGCCGAGTTTACTCAGATTAAAGACAACGAAGATCGCACAGGTTGGGTTGAAACCCGCTTTGTCAGTAATGAAATGTCGCAGGCAGAAAAGATTCCCCTGCTTACTCAACGCCTCGCTGACAGCGAAGGCAGCCTGCAAGGTTTACGTACTGAAAACGATCGTCTGAAGCAGCAACTCAGTGCGGTACGTCAGGAACTTTCCGCCCTGAAGTCTGAAACTGGCGATCAAACCACGGAAATCACTCGCTTGACCAACCAGCTTGAAGCACAGAGTAAAGACGAAATGATCAAGTGGTTTACCTGGGGCGGCATTGTCGCTGGCGGTGGTGTGCTACTTGGCGTGATTCTTACTTTCCTGCCGAAGAAGCGTCGTCGTAACGACGAGTGGATGTAACACGCATCCCGTAAATCTATTTGCACATTAACGAAAAAGGCGTGCTTCAAATGAAGCACGCCTTTTTTAATTTCGTTGAACTGCAAGACCTACTATTCGTCGTCTTCCACCAGCGTCATCAGTGATGTGTTACCACCCGAAGCGGTGGTATCAATACTGATGGTTTTCTCTGTTAGCAAACGCTGAATGAGGTTGTCGTTATATTCTGCGGTAATTACCGGTAGAATAGCCCCTTCACGAGACGACAACATGGCAGCAATTTGCGCAGTACGCTCGGTATGTGAATCGACAACCACACCCGCTAAGTGCTCGTTCATCAGCAAGTCGTTTAGGTGACTCAAACGGGCTACCTGGAACACACCTTCTGGCGCGCCGGTTTTCAGGAAGTGCTTTTGGAATTCCAGCGCTTCGTCGTAGAACAAGTCAGAGACAACAGACACAACCACGTTACCGGTGGCCAGCGCCGTTACAATCGACAATGTCCAGTACTCGAAACTTACGCCTTTATCCGCGAAACAGACCAGAACACCACGTGGTTCGAGATAGAGCTTATTCGACTCACCGGTTGGTCCAGGTAATTGCTTGGCCTTCGCCATGATGCGCTCGATAGTGGTTAACTGCTGACGAGACGTGGCGAGTGTGCGGTTAAGGTCGTCGGCTAATTCATCAACGATATCCACTTTTGCTAGCTTAGCCAGCAACTGACGAACCATGGAAATACGGTCGTTCAGTGCAGTATGACGCCATTGAGTTTCAACATTTACCCCTTGCGTCATCAGGCGCACGGCGGCTTCTGCATCTTTCTTCTCGCCGCTTAATGCAGCATCGAGGTTTTCAATGTCTTCAACCTGAGAAGGCTTAGGTGTAGCACGCTCTTGCATAAGACGGCGTAAGTAGTTCGGGCCACCCGCTTTCGGGCCGGTACCAGAAAGACCACGACCACCAAATGGCTGCACGCCCACAATGGCGCCAATCATGTTTCGGTTCACGTACACGTTACCGGCACGGCTACGAGCAGCCAGCTCGTTCGCGCGTTCTTCAATGCGAGAGTGAATGCCCATGGTCAGGCCGTAACCGGTGCTGTTGATCTTGTCGACAACACTACCGATTTCCTTACCTTTAAAGCGCACCAGATGAATAACCGGGCCGAAAACTTCTTTCTCCAGCACGTCAATACTGTCGATTTGATACAGCGTAGGTGGATAGAAGAAACCGTCGCCGCAATCTTCAGGTAATGCGCACTGATACAACAGTTTTCCTTTACCTTCCATGTAGCTTTCGTGATCTTTCAGGTTTTTAAACGCTTTCTCGTCTATCACCGGCCCCACATCTGTGCTTAACAATGCTGGATTGCCAATGCTCAGTTCTTTCATGGCTCCAATCAGCATGTCAGCGATATCGTCGGCGATGTCTTCCTGCACGTAAAGTACGCGCAGCGCAGAACAGCGTTGACCGGCACTCTGGAAGCCAGAATGCACCACATCATCAATAACCTGTTCAGGCAATGCGGTGGAGTCGACAATCATGCAGTTCTGACCACCAGTTTCGGCAATCAGTGGTACCTGCTCACCACCACGCTCTGCCAATAGCTGAGAGATTAGCGTGCCGGTTTGAGTCGAGCCGGTGAACATCACCGCTTTAATACGCTCGTCGGGTAGCAGCGTGCTACCCACATCTTTACCCGGTGCAATGATCAGCTGCATGGCATCTTCAGGCAAACCAACGGTGTGCATAATTTCCAATGCGCGTTTCGCTACCATACTGGTTTGTTCAGCAGGCTTAGCCACTACGGTATTACCCGTTGCTAGCGCTGCCGCCACCTGACCTAAGAAGATGGCCAGCGGGAAGTTCCATGGGCTGATACAAAGTACAACACCACGGGCCACGAAGCGCTGATCAGCGTCGAGTTCACGAGCACGCACAGCGTAGTAACGCAGGAAGTCTACGGCTTCACGCACTTCATCGATGCTGTCCTGGGTTACTTTACCGGCTTCACGTATACAGATAGCAATCAGCTCGCCCATATGACGCTCTAAGGCAAAGGCTGTGCGCTCAAGAATATCAGCACGCTCTTCTACCGAACGCTTAGACCAGGCCGCAAAACCATTATGGGCATTATCCAGCGCGGTTTTCATCTGTTCGATGTCAGCATAATGGTGGAAGCCCACCACATCGTTTTGTGCCGCAGGGTTTAGTACCGCTGTCGCGCCTTCAGGCAACTCGCCGTGTACCGCATAGTGTTGTTCCCAGCGCGCTAATTCATGTTGCAACGCGTGCATAGCATTTACGTCGGTAAGATCCAGACCGCGGGAGTTCTCGCGCTCCGGCGCATATAAATCACGGGGCGCACTAATTTGTTTATTGTGACGGATTTTAAGACGCTGGGTTTTCTCAACCGGATCTTCAAGCAGCGATTCCACTGGCTTTTCATCATCAACAATGGCGTTAACAAACGAGGAGTTCGCGCCGTTTTCCAAAAGACGGCGAACCAGATAGGCCAGCAAGTCTTCGTGTTCGCCTACCGGTGCATAAACCCGACATTGAATTTTCTCTTCGGTAACCACCTGATCGTAAAGGGTATCCCCCATGCCGTGCAGACACTGGAATTCGAAGCCTTCTTTGTCGTCACCGGCCAGTTCAATGATCACCGATGCAGTGTACGCATTGTGCGTAGCGAACTGCGGATAAATAGAGTCACGGTAGTCCAACAACTTGTTGGCACAGGCGTGATAGGAAACGTCGGTGGACGATTTACGGGTAAATACTGGGAAGCCGTCAACGCCAGCTTGCTGGGTCATCTTAATTTCGGTATCCCAGTAGGCGCCTTTCACCAGACGCACCATCATGCTACGACCGACTTCCAGCGTGAGCTTACGTAGCCATTCAATAACATGAATAGAACGTTTTTGGTAAGCCTGAACCGCCAGACCAAATCCTTCCCAGCCGTCCAGTTCCGGATCGCGGAATACGGCTTCAATGATATCTAACGAAATGTCTAAACGGTCGGCTTCTTCAGCATCTACCGTTAGGCCAATATCGAAATCTTTGGCCATTAAACACAACGCTTTCAGCTTCGGCGGAATTTCTGCCATTACGCGCTCAGCGTGAAGGAATTCATAGCGAGGGTGAATAGCCGATAGCTTTACCGAAATACCCGGTGAACGTTTTGGACCGCGACCCGCCGCCGCTTTACCAATCACCTTAATCGCATTAACGTAAGAGTTATAGTAGCGGTCGGCATCCTCCATGGTTCGGGCGCCCTCGCCCAGCATATCGTAAGAATACACATACCCTTTGGTTTCTTTGTCTTTGGCGCGCTCAACGGCATCTTTAATGGTTTCACCCATCACGAACTGACGCCCCATTACTCGCATGGCAATGTTCATCGCACGGCGGATAACCGGTTCACCTAAACGCCCCAGTGTTTTCTTCAACAAGCCAAACTGCTCGTTACGACGTTTGTCAGCATAGTTCACCATGTTGCCGGTGAGCAGCAAGCCCCAGGCTGACGCGTTTACGAACATAGAGTCGGAGTTACCAAGATGGGGAGTCCACTGCCCTTTTGATAATTTATCGCGGATGAGTTCATCTTGGGTTTCTTTATCCGGCACACGAAGCAGAGCTTCTGCCAGACACATTAATACAATCCCTTCAGCGGTAGACAGGGAGTATTCATTCAGTAGCGCATCTACGCCCCCATGCCCTTCCTGGTCACGACGAATTCGCAGTACCATCTTTCGTGCCCTTTCCCAGGCACGGCTTCTGGCACGCGGGTTTACTTCTGCAACCGGCAGAATTTGATCTATAGCAGTGGATTCATCAATCCGGTAATGGTCGCGAATACGCTGACGAATCGAAGTCAACGTGTTGAGATTGTCGTTAGTGAGCATTGAAACCCTTCTGTAAATGTAATGTGGTTATCAGTCCTACTGATTAATTCTTGCACTCACGTTGCCCGAGGCACACCCAAATAGCAAGTTAAGTCGATCTATGATCTTTGTATGTCAACGACATGGTTAAGATCATGTGTGGCTGTCGCGGGCGCGATGCTATCACAAACCCAGGCTGCGTAAACGAGGCGTTTGTCGTACCTTCGAGGCTGTCTAACGATAGCTGTAAATAAATCCTGCCGAGCATAGATTTAACGAAATAAAGCTGAATAAAATGGCGCAGAAGCCGATACCTTTCTACACTCATTAAAAATTAAATTTTGCGAGAAATTTTATGAAGCTAAGAAACTTCAGCGTGGTACAACGACTCGCCTTTCTAGTGCTATTGGTTGCTATCCTGGTAGTGGTAATGACTACGGTGGTTTTACAGCAGCACTACAAAGCACAAAAAGAAGACGCTTACGAATCAACTAAACACATCGTTGAAATTGCCTATTCCACGGTTCAACATTATGCTGACCTGGCGAATAGAGGCACTTTATCGCAAGCCGATGCCCAGTCTTTAGCGAAAGCCTCTATCTCTTCAATGCGTTATGACAATGGTAACTACTTGTGGATTCAAGACGACACGCCCGCCATGGTCATGCATCCCATCAAACCCGCATTGAATGGCCAGGACCTCACCACTTTTAAAGACGCAAATGGCGATACCTTTTTTGTCACCATGGCGAAACTGGTGAAATCGGAAAATGCCGGATTTGTGCCTTATGTGTGGCCGCTGCCAAATTCAGAAGAAGCTGTCGATAAAATTTCCTACGTGAAACGCTTTGCCGACTGGCAATGGACAATCGGCACAGGGATATACCTGACACGACTGGATGCGGCATTCTCCACCATCCGTAATATCTTCATTGGGCTGGGTGTTATTTGTTTGGTGTTGATTGCCTTATTCACCTGGTTAATTGGTAAAAGTATTACTACCCCATTGCATGCGGCTGCAGACAGCATGAAAGACATTGCGCAGGGTGAAGGCGATCTTACTCGAGAATTACCCACCGATGGCAATGATGAAATTGCCCGACTCGCTCGCCATTACAACGCGTTTGTTGCCAAGGTGCGTGATTCACTGCAAGCCCTGAATAGTGCGATTGAACAAGTGTCGTCGCAAGGAAAGCAACTTGAGACGATTCGATGTTCAAGCGGAAGTCAGGCGGAAACACAGAGCCATAATGCCATTCAGGTGGCCGCGGCGATGGAACAAATTACCGTTCAAATTGGTGATGTAAGCCAGCATGCTGCAGCAGCCAACCAGTCAACGGAACAAGCAGAGTCGAACGCACATCAAGGCATTACTGCAGTAGCAAAATCCGTTCAGGAAATTCAATCGCTCAATCAAAGTATCGATTCACTGGTCAATACGGTAAATCAGCTAGCGCAACAAAGTGACAAAATTGGCAGCGTGCTTGATGTAATTCGCGGGATCTCCGAACAAACCAACTTGCTGGCGTTAAATGCGGCCATTGAAGCCGCCCGCGCAGGTGAACAGGGCCGGGGCTTTGCCGTGGTCGCCGATGAAGTTCGCACGCTGGCAAGCAGAACCGGACAAAGCACGGATGAAATTCAGCAGATGATTCAGGAACTCCAAACCGGCTCGGCCGCTGCGGTGAGTGCAGTGAAAACCAGCCAGTCGACGGTAGACAGTACGGTGAGCAATGTGAATGAGGCCAACGACACACTGCACACTCTGCTCTCCATTGTGTCTGATATTGCCGGTAAGAATCGCCATATCGCTGAAGCTACAGACCAGCAGAATGAGGCGGCGCAGGAAGTAAACATGAGAATCAATGAGCTTTCTGAATCTGCAAAACATACCGTTGATAATGTGGAGCAGATGACCAAAACCAGTCAGGCTTTGGCGGATTATGTAGAAAAAGCCCGTCAAGCAATGAGTAAATTTCAGTTTTAAATGGCCTGTTAGGTGAGTGCGACTTAGTTGCGCTCACCCCACTATCATCCAATCTTCACGCTCGCGAGTATTAAGGATAATGCTATGCTGACACCAAAGCGGTGAAAATCAGCTTTCAAAAAAAGTCTAGGCCTGGTGTAAAAATGAAAAAACGCTACATCCCCCTCGTCGTTATTCTTCTGGTAGCCATTGGTTACTGGCTGCTTGCAAATACGATTATCAAATCCATCTTGGAAGACCAGCTTTCTCAGTCGTATGGGGCTGAAGTGAATATTGGTAGCTTTCATCATTCATTGTTTCCCACTACCGTGACCATTGAAGATATTCAACTGACCAACCCCACCGCGCCAATGCGAAATCAGGTGGTTGTTGGCAAAGCCTTTGGCGATGTGGCGTTAATGCCACTTCTTTCCAAAGAAGTTATCGTAAACAAACTTCAGGTGCTGGATGTGGAATTCGACCAGCCAAGAAGCAGTGAAGGTAAGGTGCTTCGTCAACCCACTCAAAGCTTGACCTTCGATGAAATAAAACAGAAAGCGAAAGAAGCCATTCCCACTGTGGATGAACTGATTGAGCGTAACCCTCTCAAGACCACGGCGGCAGTAGCACAAGCAAAACAAACCTACGAAACGTATTCCGAAGAGCTTAAAACGTCTTATCAAGCGCTACCTGACAAATCTCGCATCGAGGAATACAAAAACCAGGTAGAAGCCTTAAAAGAGATGGATTTTAAAAATCCTCAGGCACTGGTTGAAGCGCAATCAAAGCTAAAAACGTTAAAAGAGCAAATATCAGCCGACCGGGCGCTGATCACAGACTTTACTGATAATGCGAAGAATGCCCGCACTGCCCTTTCCGACTCTCTGCAACAATTGAAAGCGGCACCAAAACAAGATTATCAGCTGATGAAAGGCATTATTGCTGGTGACGATGCCGCCATGCAGCAAGTCACACAGTTAGTGTTCGGAGACAAAGCGGCGGAATATACGCAATATTTGATGTCTGCTGTGCAAATAGTATTACCGCTAATCCAGGGGGAACCACAAACCGACGATACGCCAGCCACCGAGCTCCCCGCCATATTGGTAAAAGAAGCCGAAGTGGCAGTGAAATATAAAGATGAGACCATTGGCAGTGTTTGGAAAAACATCACTAATACGCACCCGGTATTTGGCGAACCCACTACCTTTACCATTTCTGCTGCGGGTGAACTGCTAAAACAATTCGAGTCTTCCGGACAATTCTGGATTGATGAAAAAGGCGTCGATGCTTCACAACAATGGTCGCTGGCCGGCGTTAACCTGGCGAATGTTCCCATGGTAAATAGTGAGAAGCTTTCTGCCGCACTGGAAAAAGCCTTGGTCACCACATCGGGACAATTCTCGATTAATGACAATTTGCTTAACGGTAGCGGTGACATTGATTTAGCCAGCCTGGTTATTGAAGCGGCAGGCACCAACAAACTGACCACCGCCATTGCCAATGCGCTGAACCAGTTAAAAACTCTAGATATGAAACTTAACCTTTCCGGTACCCTGAGCAACCCGGATTTTGCGATATCTTCAGACCTCGATAATAAATTAGCGCAAGCCGCTATTTCAGAGCTAACAGCCAGTCAACAAGATAAACTGGATGAAGTAATGCTGCGACTCAATGGCATGGTTGGAGGCGTACAAACTGAGACTCAGGGACAACTAGTTAACGTGGAAAGCATGTTAAGCGCAGCACAAGGCGACAGCAGTCAGTTAGAAAGTTTGCTAAAAACCCAGCTGAACAGTGTGATCGACCAGCAGAAAAACAAACTGTTTGATAAACTGAAAAGCAAGCTCGGTCAGTAGACCGGGCTGGCCGTAGAAGGCATAATGAACCTTTAATCAGATAACAGGTGTTTCCGTGTGGCGGGATAATTGGGTTACTTTCGTACTTTTGGTGTTGCTGGGCTTGCTCCAGTACCGCTTGTGGTTCGGAAAAAACTCAGTGCCTGACTATTTGGCACTGAAGCAAGAAGTACAGCAACAATCCCTGCAAAACGATAATCTTGCCCAGCGTAACAACCTTCTTAAAGCCGATATTAGCGATTTGAAAATTGGCCTGGAATCTATTGAAGAGCGTGCCAGAAACGAACTGGGCCTGATAAAGCAGGGCGAAACCTTTTACCGGATCCTGCCGGCGGAAAACTAAGAATTCATGACACATTCCTCAGTCGTTGCCGTGGTACCGGCCGCAGGTGTTGGCAGCCGAATGCAGGCTGACCGCCCCAAACAGTATCTTCAGCTCGGTAACAAAACCATTCTCGAGCACACACTTCTTACACTAAATGCACACCCCGCCGTTAGTCGTGTTGTGGTAGCGTTAAGCTGCGACGATCCTTATTTTCCTAACCTACCCATTGCGAATGCCACCTGGCTTACCGTGGTTGATGGCGGTAAAGAACGCGCCGACTCAGTGTTAGCCGGTTTACAGTTGCTGAATAACGATGAGTGGGCCTTGGTGCATGATGCCGCGCGTCCTTGCGTGTCCCACGACGATATAGACACCTTGCTTGAAGTGCGAAACCGAAGTGATGTGGTTGGCGGTATTCTGGCTACACCGGTGCGAGACACCATGAAGCGGGAAAGCACAAGTACGCCGGGCGCCATTTCTCATACGGAAAGTAGAGATAGATTATGGCATGCGCTTACACCACAACTTTTTCCCGCGGGTTTGCTTACTGCCGCGTTAAAGCAGGCTGAACAAAAAAAAGTGGTGGTTACCGATGAAGCTTCAGCCATGGAAGCCGCGGGTTATCAGGTAGCGCTTATCGACAGCAACCCGGCGAATATCAAGATAACACGCCCAGCGGATATGCCGCTGGCCGCATTCTACTTACAACAGTCACAACAGAAAGATTAAGAGGCAACTATGCGAATTGGTCACGGTTACGATGTTCACAAGTTTGGTGGCGAAGGTCCCATTATTATTGGTGGCGTCAGTATCGACTATGAACAGGGTTTACTTGCCCACTCTGATGGTGACGTGCTTATTCATGCGCTTTGCGATGCCATTCTTGGTGCTGCTGCCATGGGCGATATTGGCAAACACTTCCCAGACACCGACGACGAATGGTCTGGTGTAGATAGCCGCTATCTACTGCGTCATGTCATAAGCTTAGTAAAAGACAAAGGTTACGGACTGAGCAACGCCGATATGACCATAATTGCTCAGGCTCCTAAAATGGCACCGCACATACAAGACATGCGCGCGCTGCTTGCCACCGATTGTCAGTGCAGCATAGAAGACATCAACGTAAAAGCGACAACCACCGAAAAGTTAGGTTTTACCGGTCGTAAAGAAGGCATTTCCGCGCATGCCGTTGTTCTGCTGAAGGCGCTGCCATGAATCTGTCTACTGCTCACTGGCGCTACAGTAAGGAAGCACCGGCTTGCACTGCTACCTTAAAAGCCAAGCCTGAAGACTTTGTTGTAACCGAAGAGCTTGGTTACGACTTCAGTAACGACGGCGAGCATCAATTTATTTGGATAGAAAAAACCCTGGCGAACACAGCGTGGGTAGCAGAGCAACTGGCCAAGTTTACGGGTTTGCCGCTGCGCAATGTTTCGTATGCGGGCCGCAAAGACAAATACGCCGTTACCCGTCAGTGGATTGGCTTGCACGCGCCAGGAAAAGCCGATTTTGACTTTTCGAAACTAGCGATTCCAGGCGTAAAAGTGTTGGCTCAACATCGCCACAATAAAAAGCTACGCACCGGCCAACTGAAAGGAAATCACTTTGCCATTACCTTACGCAACGTGAGCGATGCAGACAAACTTATCGCCGAATTACAACGCGCAGCCGTACAAGGTGTTCCCAATTACTTTGGCGATCAACGTTTTGGCAATGTTCGCATTGGAGAAACTGGCGAACGTTTGGAAGGTGGAAATCTTCAGCTAGCGGCAAAAATGATAGGCGGTGAAGCCATCCGAAACCGCAACAAGCGCAATATGGCGATTTCCGCATTACGCAGCTGGTTGTTTAACGAAGTGATCAGTACGCGTATTGAAAACGGTGCATTAAATACGGTACTCCCCGGCGACGCGCTAATGCTGTCAGGCTCACACTCCTTCTTTATTAACGATGGCGAAGATTCCACCGTTCAACAGCGTTACGAACAACAGGACTTATCACCAACAGCGCCATTATGGGGCAAGGGCGACTTGCCGTCGAAAACCATTGCCGCCGCGCTGGAATTATCAGTGGCAGAGCAATTTGAGCCAATCACCGCATTTCTTGCCGCCGAAGGGTTAAAACAGGAACGTCGTCCGGTAAAAATCTGGCCGTCGCAACTTGAATGGCAACATAACGGTGATACAGTTGTTGTTTCTTTCAGTCTGCCTGCGGGCTGCTACGCCACTACGGTGCTCAGAGATTGTGTAGATTTAAGCACCGTTCAAAGCGCAGACTAAGTTTTCTACTATTTCCGGAGCATGCATGCGCATTTTATTAAGTAACGACGACAGTGTATTTGCCAAAGGCATTGCGATCTTATTTGAAACGCTGACTAGCCGACACGACGTTACCGTTATTGCCCCAGACCGTAACTGTAGCGGTGCCAGTAATGCGCTGTCTCTGCACAGCCCACTGCGTATTCAACAATTAGATAACGGCTTTTATTCGGTAAACGGCACGCCTTCCGACTGTGTGCACCTGGGTGTAAATTGCTTTTTGGAAGAAGATCCAGAGTTGGTCGTTTCAGGGATTAACCACGGTGCGAATCTCGGTGATGATGTTATTTACTCTGGCACCGTTGCAGCCGCAACCGAAGGCCGCTATATGGGTCTTCCTGCTATTGCCGTTTCCCTCACCAGTCATGAAGGCAAGCATTTCGACACCGCTGCTCGGGTAGTCCTGGATATCATTACTAAGTTAGAAAGCCATCCCCTGCCGGCTAATCAGATTTTAAATGTGAACGTACCGGATGTTCCTTACGATGAATTAAAAGGGATTAAAGTGACTCGCCAGGGCCGCCGACATCGCGCAGAAGCAATGGTAAAAGCGAAGGATGCTTTTGGCCGCGAGATCTACTGGTACGGTCCTGCAGGTGCGGAACAAGACGCCGGCGACGGTACCGATTTTCATGCAATAGCCAATGGTTATTGCTCCGTCACACCACTCAGTGTGGATATGACAGCCCACAGCAGCCTGGGTACCATGGAAGAATGGCTGAATAAAAAAATCTAATAACAATTCTAACAGGAACACATTTGTTGCAATGAGAACATTGAAAAAAGGTGAAATGCTGGCTGAACTTCTGTTCAGTGAAGGCGTGCGTGATCAGAAAGTGCTAACGGCTATCGCGGCCACGCCCAGAGAACTGTTTTTACCCGATGCCCTCAAACACAAGGCATACCAGAATACTGCCCTACCCATTGGTCAGGGCCAGACTATATCGCAGCCTTATATAGTGGCAAAAATGACCGAGCTGCTACTCAAGGCGCAAAATAATCCGCGTAAGATCCTCGAGATCGGCACCGGCTCTGGCTATCAAACAACAATTTTAGCTCAGCTTTTTGGTCACGTTTACACTGTGGAACGTATTAAGTCGTTGCAGTTCCAGGCAAAGCGCCGAATGAACCAGCTAGATTTGCACAATGTGTCTATGAAGCACGGTGATGGCTGGAAAGGCTGGCCTAGCAAAGGGCCTTACGATGCCATTCTGGTTACTGCAGCCGCGAGCAGCCTACCCCAGGACTTGTGTGAGCAACTTGAAGAAGGTGGCCGCTTAATTATCCCTGTAGGCAGTGAGCAACAAAATCTACTCTGTGTTGACAGAATCGACGGTGAACTGAAAACTGAAACCATCGAGGCTGTTCGATTTGTACCACTGGTTGCAGGAGAGCTTCAGTGAAAATTTTTCAGCCATGCTATGATTTGGCGTTACGCTGGTCGCGACATCAGTTCGCCAGTAGATACCTCGCGTTGCTCAGCTTCGCAGAATCCATGTTCTTTCCTATTCCGCCTGATGTCATGCTTGCCCCTATGTCGATGTCCCGGCCTCAGCGAGCCTGGACGTTTGCACTTATCACCACGGTAGCTTCTGTACTAGGTGGTATTGCAGGATATGTGCTGGGATATTTTACTTTTGAGGCCTGGATCGAGCCTCTCGTCATTTCCGCTGGTTATGAAGGTAAGCTTCAGACTGCGATGGATTGGTTTGAAACCTATGGCGTTTGGGTAGTTTTCCTCGCCGGATTCTCCCCCATCCCCTATAAAGTGTTTACCATCAGTGCGGGTGTATTAAATATGGCATTCATTCCCTTCCTTATTGCTTCGGCAGTGGGACGAGGAGCCCGCTTCTTTTTAGTCGCTGGTCTGATGAAATTGGGTGGTGCTGCAATGGAAGAAAAGCTACGAGAATACGTCGAAATTCTTGGTTGGGCCACCATTGGACTCGCCATTCTTGCCTATCTCATCCTTCACTGACACCGTTAATGCGAACCATTTACGTTCTTCTTGGTTGTTTCTCCGTCATTTTTTTGACGGCCTGCTCTAGCTCAACAGGCCCCGCGCCAGTGACTTTACTCAATAGTCAGGTAGAAAAAAAACAATCGGGGTCAGAGATTCAAAGCTATGTAGTAAAAAAGGGTGACACGCTATTTGCGGTCGCCTGGTACACCGGAAATGACTACCGAGACATTGCAAAATACAACTCACTATCAGCACCTTACAATATCTACCCTGGTCAAAAACTGCGCTTAATCCCCCCCTCTACGACATCGCTGACACGCAACACCCGCCCCAGAAAAGTGCAAGAAAAAACTGGTACGACCAGCAGAATATACAACAAAAGGGGTGTTGACCCTAAACCGGCACAGGCGTACAGTGAACGTGAAATTAATGTTAACGGACAAGAAGTTACCGCCGTCAAACCTTTGACTAAAAGTGTCAATAACCCGTCCAGAAGAGACTTTCCGGATAAGGTGTCAAAATGGGTTTGGCCAAGCAATGGCAACATTACGTTAACATTTAGCAACACTGAATCCGGTAATAAAGGTTTAGACTTAAGCGCCCAAAGAGGTTCACCAGTTTTAGCCGCCGCCGATGGCAAAGTGGTATACGCCGGTAACGCATTACGTGGTTATGGTAATTTAATCATCATAAAACATACGAATGCATTATTGAGTGCTTATGCACACAACGCTAAGCTGTTAGTCGATGAACAGCAATGGGTAGCCGCAGGGCAACAAATTGCAACCATGGGCGATAGCGGAACAGATTCAGTGAAGCTACATTTCGAGGTTAGATATCGTGGGAAATCGTTAGATCCACTGCGCTATTTGCCGAAACGATAAGAATAACAATAAATAATAATAAAATTTGAGGAGAACATCGCAGGGTAACCAACAATGCAGGAGATGCTGTCGTGGGTCAGACAAAAGCCGCTGTAATCGAATCAAAGTCTCGTGATGAGTTAGACGAGATGGACATGCCAGTGAATATGAAAGCTGGTAATACTAACACTGCCGACATGGACGACGATACTGATGACTCAGTGTTCGTTCAGGACGACTTACCAAAGAATCTGGATGCAACCCAGCTTTATTTGGGAGAGATCGGCTTCTCACCTCTGTTAACTGCCGAAGAAGAAGTTTATTTTGCCAGACGCGCTCTGAAAGGCTGTGAAGCTTCCAGAAAGCGCATGATTGTATCCAACCTTCGCCTTGTCGTTAAAATAGCGCGCCGCTACAACAATCGCGGTCTTGCACTGCTTGACTTGATTGAAGAGGGCAACTTGGGTCTTATCCGCGCTGTTGAGAAATTCGATCCGGAGCGAGGCTTCCGTTTCTCAACCTACGCAACCTGGTGGATTAGACAAACCATCGAACGTGCCATCATGAATCAAACGCGAACCATTCGTCTGCCTATTCATGTTGTCAAAGAACTTAATGTTTATCTGCGTTGTGCCCGTGAGTTGTCGCAAAAGCTCGATCACGAACCCACTGCAGAAGAAATAGCGACCGAGCTCGATAAGCCTGTCGACGAAGTTTCACGCATGCTGCGTTTGAACGAGCGTATCACCTCTGTAGACACCCCCATTGGCGGTGAGAACGATAAAGCCCTGTTAGATATACTTGCAGACCAGAATGAATTTGGTCCGGAAGAAGATCTACAGGACAACGATATGAAAGCCAATATCGTGAAGTGGCTGGAAGAACTCAACGCAAAGCAGCGTGAGGTACTGGCTCGTCGTTTTGGCCTGTTAGGGTATGAGCCATCCACACTAGAAGATGTGGGCGCTGAAATCGGTCTTACGCGGGAGCGTGTACGTCAAATCCAGGTTGAAGCATTGCGCAGACTGCGGGATATGCTTAGCCATCAAGGATTATCGTTAGAAAGTCTGTTTGATCAGATGGGCGAATAGCCCTCAGATAAGTGGAATAGGCTTAGGGAATACTGTGATATAGGCACATGGTGCTTAAATCACAGTATCTGCCTGGCCATAGGCTTCAGCGTTTGCGCTGAAGTGTCACAAAACGATAGTTATGCGGATTCGCCTCATCAGCAACATGCTGTTGGCTTTCCGCTTCATCCCATTCCGCTTGTGCCAGATAATCTGGGAAACGGGTATCACCCGCTACTTGCAAATCAATGTGGGTAAGATAAAGGGTTTCTGCCATGGGTAGAAACGTTTCATATATCTTACCACCACCAATAATCATAATTTCCTGTTCATCGCCCACGAGGGTTTGAGCGACTTCTAGTGCCTGCTCTGGTGAGCTGACTATCATAACCGACTCTGGGAAATTTGTGGTAGTTGACGATGTCACCACGATATTCGGGCGACCAGGTAACGGCCTGCCAATAGATTCGTAGGTTCGACGCCCCATTACCACCGGCTTGCCTAGCGTAACGGCTTTAAAATGCTTCAGATCGGCGGGTAAGTGCCATGGCATATCATTATCGGCACCAATCACACGATCGTGAGCCATGGCTGCAATCATTGCTAACTTCATCACAACTCCCTGAAATACGATTAACGGCGGTATTCGACTTCTACGTCGTAGTCGTCTTCATCCCAATCATCATCGTCATCCAGATCGTCAGACAGATCATCACCAGTGGCTTTCTGATAAGCATCCCACTGAAAATCGATTTCCTTACCTTCATTTTCATCAACTACCTCAGCCGGTAACGTTTCAATGAAGTTCATGATTTCGTGGCAAAGTGCATTGGTATTCATCTTCTGAAATGCAGAAATTTGATATACCGGACCGTCCCATTCGAGTTTTTCAGTGATCTCTTTGCACAGCGCTTCTACTTCTTCTTCAAGCAGCAGATCGACTTTGTTAAACACTAACCAACGTGGCTTTGCTGCCAGTTTAGGGCTGTATTTTTCAAGTTCTTCAATGATCTTACGGGCGTTTTCAGCAGGATCACTTTGATCTGCGGGCAACAGATCAACCAAGTGCAGTAAGATCCGGCAGCGTTCAAGGTGTTTTAAAAAGCGAATACCCAAACCAGCGCCGTCGGCAGCACCTTCGATAAGACCCGGAATGTCAGCGATAACAAAGCTACGCTGGGAATCTTGTCTCACCACACCCAGATTTGGTACCAGAGTAGTGAAAGGATAATCGGCAACTTTCGGCTTAGCGGCCGATACAGAGCGAATAAAAGTAGATTTACCGGCATTCGGCATACCCAGCAAGCCCACGTCAGCCAGCAGCATCAGCTCCAGGCGCAGGTTGCGGATTTCACCCGGCGTACCATTTGTTTTCTGACGTGGCGCTCGGTTAACACTGCTCTTAAAGCGCGCGTTACCTAAACCGTGAAAGCCGCCCTGCGCCACTTTAAGACGCTGGCCATGCTTAGTCAGGTCGCCCAGCACTTCTGCAGTTTCCACATCTGTAGCACGGGTACCTACTGGCACCATTACCGTGAGATCTTCACCTGCACGGCCAGTACAGTTGCCGCCCTGACCATTTTGGCCACGCTCTGCACGGTGGAAACGCTCGAAGCGATAATCAATGAGGGTGTTCAGGTTTTCGTCGGCCTGCAAATAAACAGAACCGCCATCGCCACCGTCACCGCCGTCAGGACCACCTTTCGGGATATATTTTTCACGTCTAAAGCCAACTGTGCCGTTACCGCCATCGCCGGCTTCAACACGAATTTCAGCTTCATCAACAAATTTCATTAGTTACTCCGAGTCGTTGTCGACTACCGTATTTGAAAACTAAGTTTACACCATTGTGACAATCACTACATCGCCAATCTGATGAAGGACAAAGGGCCCGGTAAAAAATCTTGTTACTACAAACAAAAAACCCCGCTTACGCGGGGTTTTTTAAGCCTGTTCGGCGTAACGTCAATCGGGATTACTCGCCGATGATGCTCACGAATTTACGGTTGTTCTTGCCCTTAACGTCGAACTGAACTTTACCGTCTTTCAGAGCAAACAACGTGTGATCTTTACCGATACCTACGTTGTCGCCAGCGTGGAATCGAGTACCACGTTGTCTTACGATGATGTTACCAGCAAGAACTGATTCACCGCCAAAGCGCTTAACACCAAGGCGTTTACTTTCTGAATCACGACCGTTTTTGGTACTACCACCAGCTTTTTTGTGTGCCATGTGTTCGTGCTCCTATTATGCGTTGATACCAGTGATTTTCACTTCTGTGAACCACTGACGGTGACCCGCTTGTTTACGGTGATGTTTACGACGACGGAACTTAACGATAGTTACTTTATCGCCACGCCCGTGTTGTACAACTTCAGCAGTCACTTTACCACCAGCAACTAAAGGTGTGCCGATCTTGATGTCGTCACCGTTGCTAACCATTAATACGTTATCGAATTCAACAGTCTCGCCTGGCGCGACTTCGATCTTCTCTAGACGAACGGTCTGGCCTTCAGCCACACGGTGCTGTTTACCGCCACTTTGGAAAACCGCGTACATATTCTACTCCGCTCTGCGTCTCTTTGACGCTTCAATTCAAAAAACAGGGCGCGAATTGTACGTGAAACATCCTGAGATCTCAACCCCGAAAAGCACAAAATTTGATTATTTTTCGCGCTTCGGTTCAATACGCCCCCGGGGATGCCGAAAATCAACAATTGCCATTAAAATCTCATCAAACAAAAAATACCAAGAAATTGATTTTATTGGTAAATTTTGTAACGCAACCAGACTATTTGTTCTTGTTGCCGTTAACTGAAATTCGCAACAAAGTGATGTCGACACGGGTTTTGTGTGGAGGGTATTTTACGGATATATGACATAAATTAAATAATTAATATGCCTATTAGCTAAAATTTTTCTCACCAATTCAGTTTTTTAAGTTATCCGGGTGGATACCCCAACAGATTCAGGTACAATCACGGCTTCAAATGAATTCAGCAAAATTTACTCACGACATGCCAATGGACATCAATGCGATCCGCGAGCTAGCCGCAGCGGATATGAAAGCGGTAAACGCGCTTATACAGCAGCAAGTCGACTCCGATGTTGCCCTCATCAATCAGTTAGGCTTTTACATCGTCAACAGTGGCGGCAAACGTCTGCGCCCGTTGCTTTGTGTTTTGGCTGCACGATCCATGGGGATCACCAGCGATCAACACCACACTCTGGCCGCGATCATCGAGTTTATTCACACCTCCACGCTGCTTCACGACGACGTGGTAGACGAATCTACATTGCGCCGTGGTCAACAAACAGCAAACGCACTGTTTGGTAATCAGGCCAGTGTTTTGGTGGGTGACTTCCTCTACTCTCGCTCATTTCAGATGATGGTAAGCCTGAAAAGCATGCGAGTGATGGAAATCCTTTCCGATGCCACCAATCGTATTGCCGAAGGTGAAGTACTGCAGTTAATGAACTGCAACGATCCTGATACCACAGAAGAACGCTATTTCGATGTGATTTACGGCAAAACCGCACGCTTGTTCGAAGCGGCAACGCAGCTTGCTGCCGTGCTTACTCAACAGCCTGCGTCGATTGAATCTGCCATGCAGGATTACGGAAAGCATTTAGGTACCGCCTTCCAGTTGGCAGACGATATTATGGATTACGTGGCCGACAGTGAAGAAATGGGCAAGAATGCCGGTGATGATTTGGCGGAAGGGAAACCTACGTTACCCTTGTTGTATGCCATGTGGCATGCCAAAGATCCTGACGATCAGGCATTGATCCGAGAAGCGATCGAAAAAGCCAATGGCCTTCCCCATCTTGCACGCATTCAGCGCATTATGGATGAAACCGGTGCACTCGATTATACCAAACGGTGTGCAACTGAAGAGGCAGACAAGGCGGTAAAAGCCCTCGACCCTGTTCCAGAATCCGATTTCAAACAGGCTCTCATTGCGCTGGCACACATTTCAGTAGAACGCACCAAATAGCGCCCAGTCGCTGTTTTCAAGGTACTCAGTCGCTAACGCTGGCTGAGTACTCTTCATTGTAAAACTGTTTAACGCTCCGGCACAAATTCATTCACGCCAATAAAAACCGGCTATTGCGTTAAACACGCAATAGCCGGTGTCGCTTATCACTCAATGAACTCTTGCGATCATACCTATTAGTTTAATCCGAGATCACGGGTCATATTTTCGTTTTTGTCACGATGAACAATGATATTGTCCTCAATACGTATGCCGCCAAACGGACGATACTGATCTACTACGTCCCAATTGATATATTTCGAATTCTCGCTGGATTTCAAATCTGCAAGCAAACTGTCGATGAAATACAATCCTGGCTCAATAGTGAACACCTGACGAGCTTCTACCACACGGGTACAACGTAAGAACGGATGCGCTTCTGGGGCCGGTTTGGGTGTGCCGCGATCGTCGGCCACTAAACTACCTACATCATGTACCTGCAAACCGAGGAAGTGACCAATGCCATGTGGGAAAAACGGTGCCGTAATACCCGCATCCACTGCATCCTGCGGCTGCATGTTAATAATGCCTACGTCGTGAAGTACCTGAGCAATACCATCGTGGGCAAGCAAATGAATATCGGTATAGGCCACGCCGGGCTTCAATGCATTTGCCAGTGTTACAGTGATGTGATCGACACGGCGGATCAAATCAGCAAAACGGGCATCAGAGCGACTGTACGTGCGAGTGATATCGGCAGCATAACCGTGAAACGACGCCCCCGCGTCAATTAAGAATGAACGAGAGTCTGTTGGGGCATCTAAATCGCAATGCATGTAGTGCAGTACCGAAGCGTGCTCGTTTAACGCCACAATGCTGTTGTACGGTAAGTCGTTGTCGCCGTGGCGAGCAGCACTATTGTAAGCTTGTTTAATGGCAAACTCGCTTTCTCCTGCCATAAAAGCGTTCCGGGCGGCTTGGTGGCCTTTTACTGCCAATTCATTGGCACGACGCATACACGCCATTTCATAATCGGTTTTATAAGCCCGTTGAAAATGCAGGTAGTTCAACGCCCGGTCGGGATTCACAGTGTTGAAGCCGAGGGCCTGAGCCACTTCAATATATTCGCCCACATAGGCGTAATTCTTCTTATCGTAAGGCAAATGCTTTTCAACGGCATCTGCCTGCTTAAGTAGCACGATATCAAATTCTTCAGTCCAGAAGTCATTCGGCTCGGGGGGGACCTTATGCCAGAAATCCACAGGACGATAAAAAATTAGCTTTGGTTTATCACGGCCATTTACCACCAGCCAACAGTTCGGATTATCGACCACCGGTACCCAGGCTTTGAAATGCGGATTCACCTTAAACGGGTAATCGTTATCATCGAGAAACAGCCTTTTGGGTTGGCCTGCGTGGATCACCAGGCCATCAAGTCCTTCCCGCTGAAGCGCTTCTAGCGTGCGGCTTTGAAGGGTGGCGATGTGATCCTTGTAAGTATCGGCGAATGTGGTCATAAAACCTCTGGTTCTGTCTCGCGTGTACCCTCGCCAGTTCGCACTAACGGGGTAATCGCGTTGAAATAATTATAACAATTAGCTTATCACGCCGAAGTTAACGTGAAAAACGGGTGGGGAGATCTTATTTTGGGGCGAACGTGCTACCAGACGCGCTGCCCGGCCCCATCAGGCCATCTACAGAAGGAATGGCTGAACGCGCCAACTTCTCAAAAATACCAGAAGACTCACCCATTTGATGTTCGTAGATATAGCGATACGCCATTACCGCTTTAACGTAATTTCGGGTTTCTTTATAGGGGATGGTATCGATCCAGATATCGGTCTCCATGGTCTTCCCTTCCGGAAGCCACTTCATTACACGGCGCCATCCTGCATTGTAAGATGCCGAAACCAGTACCGGATTATCGCCCATTTTATCCATTAGGTAGCGCAAGTACTGCACCCCGAAATGTACGTTCTGATCGGCATCAAACAGTTCGTCCGATGACACTTTTTTCTCAGCAATGTAACGGGCAGTACCCGGCATCAGTTGCATCAAACCGCGGGCACCGGTTGGCGAAACGGCGTCTACCATGAAGGAACTTTCTCGACGCGCGATGGCCATGGCAAAGGCGGGCTGAATATCAAAGGTGCGACCCACATCATTGAAGCGTTCGGCATATGCCATGGGAAAACGTTTCTCAACGTCATCCATAAATCCACTTTGCGTGAAACTGATTATTGCCTGATCAAACCAGCCCCACTCGTTGGCCAATAAGGCTGCATCTTTCACCTGAGAGGTTTCCAATGATGTAACCATATAATGCCACTCACGTCGGGCATCGATTAATCGTCCAAGTTCCAGAAACTCTTTTGCCCGTTTGGCCGCTGGTCGGTTGGCAATCATCGCAATGGTTTCGTCGCTGCGAGGGGTTTCGGCATGCCGTAAAGTGGGCTGTTGATTCACCCGGGCGCTGGCCATAAAGCCGTAGTAGTGTCTTTCGCCAGCCAGTTTTCGGTAGCGCTCTTCAGCCTGTTCAGGTAACCCTAGCGCTTCTAAACTGCGGGCTTCCCAGTAACGATATGCTTCATCTTGCTGAATCGTTGCTGGTGCTTGCGCAATTAAATCCAGTACATCCTGCCAGCGCTCATGGCGCAGCAAATAAGACATATGCCAGCGTTTCACGTCTTCTGCAGCACCGTCGATATCTGCCCGCTTCAGCCATTCATCCGCCTCGGGTTCGTCGCCTATGGCTAAACTTAGCGCAATAGCCCGGCTAACATCGATATACTGCTGCTTTGAAAACACATTGTAGGGCTGCCACAAATACCAGGCTTTAATTGCTGCCTTGGGATCTTTCCAGCCCAGCTTCTCCATGCCGTACGCCAGCACTTTACTTTCTATTTGTTTGTTCTTAAGTGGGAAGCGCGATTTCTTTAATACCAGCGAAGATGAGGTACGAATTTGCAACCACAGCTCGGCTAAGTAATGTTTAGACGACGGCAGTTTGCCTTTCAGATAAGGCACTAGCTTCGGGTTGCCTACCAAAGCGGCTTTTTCGATACGGCCAAGTATGAGGTCATCGGTTAGCCTGCCCGCTTTCTGCCACCGACGAAATACTGGGTCGCATTCGTCTGGTTGCGAGTCGCCTGCCAGCCACAGCGGCTCGACTTTATCAAGCCAGTAATCTGGCTGGGCGGCGTCTTGTAATTGATATTGCAGGTACTGACAGGTAATGGTGGTGCCCATGCCATCGCGGTAATTCGCCAGAAACGCTTTTTTCTCGTTATGTTTGGCTAAATAGCGCAACCAGCGACCACGCAGACCATAGGTAAACGGTTGATTGTGATAATTCAGTAAGAACGCTTCGATATCGTCGCGGTGAGCCATATCCATGCGTTGATCAATTTGCTGACGCAATAGATACGGATAAAGAGGATAAGAAGACAAGGCTTCAACCTCGTCTTCAAGCTGTTTCACTTTTTGCCGACTTGCGCGACCAAGCTGCTTTTCGAGCGCAATAAATTGGGCTCGCTGTGCCGCTAACTCGGTTGTGGCCTCCGCGCTTGCTTTGCACGCAAATACACTCAGCCAGCTAACCAGGGCAAGGGAAGAAAACGTGAGACATTTCATGCGTGTAAACGCGAATACCTGCATTGAAAACCATCCAGCCAAACGAGTGAATGACAGAAATGTAGCCAGCGAAAGGGGTTAAAATGAACAAAAAACAACCCAAAAAAGTAAATAACCGCTGGCGTACACCCAATTCTGTAACCATTATACAACCTGACAATGCGAATTCGAGCTTGATTTTTGTGCTCCGCATCGCCACTTACAAAAAAATTTAAACGCTTGTTTGAATTTTTGTTGAAATTTTTCGTGGCATTGTCACAATCAGGCCACCCTAACAGTTAGTCTAAGACATCCGATGAGACGATTTGTTGCACAATCGGTTGTTAAAACACTGACACCCTCGCTAAAGCCGAAGGAGACGAGAATGATATACGAAGGCAAAAGTCTGACGGTTTCCCTGTCAGATGACGGAATTGCTGAACTGGTATTTGATGCCCCGGGATCAGTAAATAAGTTTGATCGCCAAACCGTGGCAGAGCTCGACGAAGCCACTGTAGCCATGGCCTCACACGGCGGTATTAAAGCTGCAGTAGTGCGCAGCGGCAAATCCGCATTCATCGTGGGTGCCGATATCACCGAATTCACTGCCATGTTTGAACAGCCCGAAGAAGAAGTACTCGGCTGGGTTGCTAACACCTCTCAGGTATTCGATCGCTTTGAAGATCTCCCCTTCCCAACCATCGCTGCGGTTAATGGTTTCGCCCTGGGCGGCGGCTGCGAGATGGCGTTAGCCTGTGATTTCCGCGTGGTTGATACCACCGCATCTATTGGTTTACCAGAAGTGAAACTCGGCCTGATGCCAGGCTTTGGCGGCACCGTTAGACTACCCCGCTTGATTGGCTCAGACAATGCGCTGGAATGGATGACCACCGGCAAAGATCGAAAAGGCCCACAAGCATTAAACGAAGGCGCGGTTGATGCGGTAGTTGCCCCAGAAAAATTACTCGACGCTGCGGTATCAATGGTGGCTGACGCCGCTGCCGGCAAACTCGATTGGCAGTCACGTCGTGCTTCGAAAAAAGCGCCTCTGCAATTAAACCAGAACGAAGCCATGATGAGCTTCTCTACTGCACAAGCTTTCGTTGCAGCCAAAGCGGGTAAACACTACCCAGCACCTCACATGATGGTAGAAACCGTGAAAAACGCCGCTGGTCTCGACCGCGACGGTGCACTGAAACTAGAAAACGAAGGCTTTGTTAAACTGGCGAAAACCGATGCGGCCAAAGCGCAAATCGGCATTTTCCTGGCCGACCAGCTGGTGAAAGGCAAAGGTAAGAAAATGGCCAAAGCCGCGACCAAAGAAGTGAAGCAAAACGCAGTTCTGGGCGCCGGTATTATGGGTGGCGGTATTGCTTACCAAAGCGCCTCAAAAGGCGTGCCTGTGGTAATGAAAGATATTAATACCGCAGCACTGGACTTAGGTTTAAGCGAAGCAGCAAAAATCCTTAACAAAGGCATGGAGCTGGGTAAAGTTGACGCGAAGAAAATGGCTGCCACGCTGAATGCTATTACGCCGTCACTTGAGTACAGCGCGATTAAAGATGCTGACGTTATCATTGAAGCGGTTGTCGAAAACCCGAAAGTGAAAGGCATTGTGCTGAAGGAAACAGAAGAAGTGGTGGCAGACGATGCCATTATTTGTTCGAACACCTCAACAATCTCTATTAATCAGTTGGCTAAAAACCTCAGCAAACCAGAACGTTTCTGCGGTATGCACTTCTTTAACCCCGTACACCGCATGCCACTGGTAGAAATCATTCGTGGCGAGAATACCACCGAAGACACCATCAATGCCGTGGTTGCCACCACATTGAAAATGGGTAAAACCCCGATTGTCGTAAACGACTGTCCGGGATTCCTGGTAAACCGCGTACTGTTCCCCTACTTTGCTGGTTTCAGCAAGCTGGTTCTCGATGGTGCCGACTTCGTAGCCGTAGACAAAGTAATGGAGAAAGACTTTGGTTGGCCAATGGGCCCGGCGTACCTGCTTGATGTTGTAGGTATGGATACCGCCGATCATGCGGCCAGCGTAATGGCCGAAGGCATTCCAGAGCGCATGGCAAAAGTTGATAACGACCCCGTTACACTGCTTTATGAAGCATCGCGTTTAGGCCAGAAAAACAAGAAAGGCTTTTACAACTTCGGCACCGATAAGCGCGGTCGTCCAAGCAAAGAAGCGGCTGACGAGGCCTACGCACTCATCAAGCCACACAGCGCTGACGGTCAATCTTTCGATAAAGAAGAAATTATCGCTCGTTTGATGATCCCGATGGCCAATGAAGCGATTCGCTGCTTGGAAGAAGGTATTGTTGCCAGTGCGGCAGAAGCCGATATGGCGCTACTGTATGGCTTGGGCTTCCCACCGTTCCGCGGCGGTATTTTCCGCTACATCGAAACCATGGGACTGGACAAATTCGTAGCGCTTGCCGACAAGTACGCCCACCTTGGTCCTATTTACCAGATCACCGACGGCGTGCGCCAGATGGCCGCTGACGGCAAATCGTATTTCGCGTAACGACCCAGGGAGAAGAATATGAAAGATGTAGTAATCGTAGATGCAGTCCGCACACCTATGGGTCGTTCCAAAGGTGGCGTATTCAGAAATGTACGTGCAGAGTCTCTGTCTGCACACCTTATGACGGCGCTTGTTAAGCGTAATCCCAACTTAGACCCAGCCGAAGTTGAAGACATCATTTGGGGTTGTGTTCAGCAAACCAAAGAACAAGGCTTCAATATTGCTCGTAATGCGCAGTTACTCACCGATTTACCCCGCTCTACCGCGGCGGTAACGGTAAACCGTCTTTGTGGTTCGTCGATGCAGGCTTTGCACGATGCCACCAGCGGTATTATGAGTGGTCGCGGTGATGTATACATGATTGGTGGCGTGGAACACATGGGCCACGTACCAATGACTTACAACCTGGACTTCCACCCTGCGTTGGCAAAATACACGGCGAAAGCCTCTGGCAATATGGGTATGACAGCCGAATTGCTGGGTCGCCAAAATGGCATTAGCCGTGAAATGCAGGATGCCTTTGCTGCCCGTTCGCATCAGTTAGCGCACAAAGCCCACGTTGAAGGCCGCTGGGCTAACGAAATTGTTGCTACCGAAGGTCACGATGCCGACGGCGTGCTTAAGTTAATTGATTACGATGAAGTAATTCGCCCGGAAACCACCGTTGAAACGTTATCGGGCCTACGCCCGGTGTTCGATCCGGTAAACGGTTCTGTTACTGCCGGTACCGCTTCGGCTATTTCAGATGGTGCATCCGCCATGCTGTTAATGTCGGCAGATAAAGCCAAAGCCCTTGGTCTCACACCACGAGCAAAAATTCGTGCAATGGCCGTTGCAGGGTGCGACGCTGCTATCATGGGTTATGGCCCCGTGCCAGCCACGAAAAAAGCGCTGCAACGTGCCGGCCTTAGCATGGATGACATCGAAATTGCCGAGTTCAACGAAGCCTTTGCCGCTCAAGCCTTGTCTTGTATTAAGCAGCTAGGCTGGCTGGAAAGCTACGACGATAAGGTAAACATGAACGGCGGCGCCATTGCACTCGGTCACCCGCTGGGTTGCTCTGGTTCTCGTATTAGCACCACCCTGTTAAACCTAATGGAATCTAACGACAAAACATTGGGGCTTGCCACCATGTGTATTGGCTTAGGTCAGGGCATTGCCACCGTGTTCGAGCGCGTTTAATCGCAATCAACGTACTTTTCAAAAGGGCCTGCGGGCCCTTTTTTGTTGTTTGCATAAAGATATTTGTGAAAACGCAGGAAGTCGGTAATCCAGTATAAATAAGTTTTGATGCTTCGCTTTGCATAGCGCTTGAGCATCTTAAAGTCATAAAGACCTTGGAGAAATGCTGATTGCATATAGCCTCACTTCCTTAAAAAGAAACCAGGCTAATTTGGTAATGGACATTGAGTAACTGTACTGAGGGTGGGATTCTCATTCCGCAATGTAAATCGGGATACAATACATTTTGTCGTATTTGTGCCTGCTGCTGAAAAACGACAACGCATAGGTGCTTGACTCAAAGGGTGTTTTCGCTCAGTGTTTATTTTATGAACAGAGAAGTAGTCCTCAGTGATCTGGTGGATTTAGGCTGTTTGGGGTTGAGAAAATTGTTAGCTTTCACCGAATTTTAAAATTTATATTGGAGTCACATAATGGAATATACAGCTACCGCATTTATTTTTGCTTTATTAACTGGATATGTTTCCGCTCGTTATGACGGAAAAGTTATAAGCAGAATAGCTATATTTATGCTTCTTAGTGCTGCCGGGGCGTCGCTGGTTAGTTCTCTCAATATCTATCCAGAAGATAAAATGTACGATGACGGGACATCATTTCTTTCAGTTTTGGCGCTGGTTTTTGGCCACATAGTTTCAGAACTTGTCACCAGAAAATTTGTTTCAAGTAAAAAAACCTCTGAAACTGATACAGAAATAAAAAATACCTCAGATTTACTTCAGCACCTTGCTAATAACAAAGAACTTACTTTAGAAACGGAAGTGAGTATTAAAGTAAAATAAAGCTAACAATCATATTAAGTCGCTCGCAGGCTCGCTGGGACACAAACACGGCGGCTGTGTCACTTCGTTACGATTATAGCCGCCGTATTTGTGCCCCTAAGTGGGGGGTTATGTTTCAAAGAAGGATTGTTGAAATGTTTAAAAAAGTCGCTTTTGCATCATTTATCATGTTTGCCAATAGTAGTTTAGCTTCGAACATACCTGTCAATCCAGAAGTGTTTCTAGGTAATTTGCCCAGTTACTATGCGCCTCCTAACTACTTCAATTTTAGTGTCGGTTATCGTAGCTCTTCTACAATGCAAATGCTTAAAAATGATACAAATGTAGTTGAGTGGATTTATAATGCAGAATTTAAAGCTCTAGACAGTATTAGCGAATCAGTATTAACTATTTGTAAAGACAAAGGCTATAAGATAGGTGTGGCAACTAATGCGCAGATAAAATTAGAGAAACCTCTTGATTCGATTTATATGGTCATTTTTAAATATGAAATTAATTGCTGGTAGAGAAATATAACAAACGACTATGGCGTCAATCCTGAATTTATGAAGTTTTTTCTTCCCACATGACGCCATCTCTCACCATTGAATTGAGGATGACAATCATCTTCCTGACGCAGGCAATAATGGCGACTTTCTTGGGTTTGCCCGCTGCGACTAGCCTGGTGTAAGTGCGTTCAAAACAGGATTGCACTGCATCGCTGACATCATCGCCATGAACAATACGGTGCGAACCTGACTGCGGCCACCCTGGATAACCTGTTTGCCTTTGTACTTGCCACTTTCTCTGT
>NZ_JBSWWZ010000006.1:0-471138 GCF_056160345.1 Alteromonas sp. ABV4_515 | reverse complement strand
AAAGCGAAATTTCTGTCCCCTTCGTCTAGAGGCCTAGGACACCGCCCTTTCACGGCGGTAACAGGGGTTCGAATCCCCTAGGGGACGCCATATAAGAAAGACCAGCATATGCTGGTCTTTTTTTTGGATCAAAAATTCCTATCAACCAATAGTCACCCGGTTAGTTGTCACCGTCACAAATTGTTACTTTTTCACTTAGTATCAAAACCATAACCTTGATAGTCTGATAATTGATTAATAAAAGGAATTATCACGATGCAAGGAAAGCCTTTCATAAAGCGACTATCTCATATTTCCCTTTGCCTGGGCGTGTTATCTTTTTCAGCCATCACCCAAGCCGATACCCTCATTTCCGATGATGCGCTGGATGCCTGGTTCAAAGACGGCAAATACGAACAAATTATCGATACCCTTGAAGGAGAAAAGGCGAAGTCGCCTGAACGTTTTTCGACCTATATCTCTGCCCTCATGCGCACCGATCTTGATGATGCAGAGGAAGCGGCTGAAGATTTTATCAACGCTTATCCTAATGAGTTCCGTGTTTATTTAATGCACGCCAGTGTGATGGGGGCGCAGGCCGGAGAGAGTATTTTTTCTGCATTGAGCTATGCCAAAAAAGCCCGGAAGAGTCTGGAAAAAGCTATCGAAGTCGCGCCTAATGAAATTCAAACCTATCAGGCGCTATTTCAGTTTCACTTGTTTGTCCCATCCATCGCTGGCGGAGACATGGATACAGCAAAATCCCTGGTAGAAAAAATTGCAGCAATTGACCAAAACGAGGGGCAGTTTGCTGAGGCGAAATACCTCATCGCGGATGATCAAAAAGCGCAGGGCATTGCAATCTTGCAATCGCTGACAGCAGCACCTGAAACCCAGGTTGAAGCCAGATTTATTTTGGGTGACCACTACATAAGTGATGAAGCTTACTCCCAAGCTGTTGAAGCACTGTCTCCATTGATGGATCTCGAATTTGAAGTGGTGTCCGAAAATGATGAGTTAGCTTGGAAAACGTATAGCGAAAATCGTTATGACCAACTCTATGGTTTTTACCGGCTCGGACAAGCCGCGGTGCAGTCAGGTGAATATACAGAACTGGGCATCAAGGCGTTGGAAGCGTATTTGACACAGTTGCATGACACTACAATTGATACGGGTGGTTTGCCAACTTTGAATTGGGCAAACCTACGTCTTGCTGAGTTGTATTTGAATGCAGAAGATAAAGCCCAAGCAAGACTGACTTTACAGCGCATCGAGGGTGAAGAAGATGAGCGGTTTGGGAAGCTGCTCAAAGGCTTAAAGAAAAAAGTCTGATTGTCAGCGCAGGCTGACAACTCGCAACAACGAACCCACCCGGATATGCATATCTGGGTTACATAACGTGATAAAGTGCATGTTCATCTGAGTCGCGATTCAGGCGGTATTCTCTGCCATGATATCGTGATTGTCAGAATACATTCTTTAAAGAAACAAAGGTTGGATATGCAAGATTACCCTATTGGAACCCCCGGCACACCTTGGTCAGAGGCTGAAAAAAAGCAGTGGCTCAATGCGCAAACTGTAGAACGCAGCTATAAGGAAGAAGTTATCGACCGGTTGCCCGCGTTGCCGGACAACTACAAGATTAGCCAATACGGTGCATTACCGTACGATGAATCCCGTTATCCACTTTTTGTTATAAAACCTAAATCCTTTGTCACTTCGTTACCCACCGTGCTTGTAACGGGCGGTGTTCACGGATATGAAACCAGCGGCGTGCAAGGTGCACTTAAATTTGTCTCACAACACTTAGCCGCGTGGCAACACAAGTGCAATTTTGTTGTGGCACCTTGTGTGAGTCCGTGGGGCTATGAAACGATTAATCGCTGGGACCCGTTAGCCATCGACCCCAATCGTAGTTTCCGTGAGAATTCTCCGGCACCGGAATCAGCCATGCTGAAAGCCATGGTAGACGCCATTGAAGAACCCATTCATATGCATATTGATTTGCATGAAACCACAGACACGGATAATTCAGAGTTTCGTCCCGCACTCGGTGCAAAAGACGGTATTACCCAGGATGTTTGGGACATTCCCGATGGTTTTTATCTCGTGGCCGACAGCGGCAAAGTCGAACTGGATTTCCAGAAAGCCATCATCGAAAAAGTTCGTGCTGTAACACACATCGCGCCAGCGGATGAAAATGACAAAATCATCGGGGCTGATGTACTTTCCGATGGTGTTATCAGCTACGACAAGAAATCACTATTTCTGTGTGGTGGTCTGACAGATGCGCCCTATGTCACGACAACCGAAGTGTATCCTGATAGTCCGTCAGCGTCTGACGAAATCTGCAATGATGCCCAGGTAGCAGCAATTATTGGTGGCCTGGAATATATTCTCGCGTAATCAAAATCTGCGTTAGATCAGAAAATATCGACGTTTGAACTTCTGGACGTTTGAAAGTATAGACGTCTAAATGTATAGTGTGCTTCCTGATTTTGCGAGGCACACTATGTATACCTTCACCGCTCTGATTTACGATGGCAATCGTCAGCGTATCGTTTCTCACCATTGCGATACTAAAAGTGAATTTGAACAATATCTTACCAATGAATTTGGCTGTTACGTGTGCCTGTGGATTGCGCAGGACGTTAAAAACATCGCCAGTTGAGTCTTAAACATTTTTATTAGCCCCCGTTAAATTCTACATGGCCCAGATGACCCGCTGGCGGTTCTCTGCTACACTTCGCGGCCAATTTTGTCCTCCGACAATATCCACTAACTAATGCGATCGTTAAACCTATGAGAATCTTACTTGCTCCCATGGAAGGGGTTGTTGACCATCTGATGCGAGACATGCTGACCCGCGTGGGCGGTTTCGATTTGTGTGTAACTGAATTCGTACGTGTCGTAGAACAAAAACTACCAGCCAAAACATTCTATAAACTTTGTCCTGAGTTGCGCCATGGCAGTGTGACACCGTCCGGCGTGCCGGTTCGGGTGCAATTATTAGGTCAGCATCCTCAATGGTTAGCAGAAAATGCACAAACCGCAGTGGAGCTGGGCTCCCCCGGTGTTGATCTTAATTTTGGCTGTCCTGCAAAAACGGTGAATAAAAGTAAGGGCGGAGCGGTACTGCTAAAAGAAACCGAAACCCTGTATCAAATCGTGAAAACGGTACGCGAGGCCGTGCCGGCGGAGCAACCGGTAACAGCGAAAATCCGATTAGGTTTTGAAGACAAATCTCTGGCTATCGATAACGCCATAGCGATAACGGAAGCGGGTGCCGACCAACTCGTGGTGCATGCGCGCACCAAAACGGAAGGTTATAAACCGCCGGCATATTGGGATTGGATAGCCCGTATTCGCCAGCACACAAACATTCCTCTGGTCGCCAATGGCGAAATATGGAACGCCGATGATGCCCGTAATTGTCAGGCCCAATCTGGATGCGTCGACTTAATGCTTGGAAGGGGCGCACTAGCCATGCCTAATCTCGCCCGTACTATTCGTGGCGAACAGGACATCATGGACTGGAGCGAAGTTGCAGATTTGTTGATTCATTACTCAGGGTATGAGATTTACGGCGACAAAGGCCGATATTATCCAAACCGAATAAAGCAGTGGTGTGGCTACCTGAAGCGTCAATATCCGCAGGCTGAAGTGCTGTTTAATGATATCCGCAAACTTCAGAAAGCGGATGAAATCGTTGAAGTCTTGGGCCGCCAGTCGACGCAAATTCCAGTCTTCGCAGGCTAACGTCGCTTAATCGCAGCAAAACTTGCGTGAAGATCCGTAATTGCCTAGGTTGGGATCGGGGAGAGCTATTAAACATAGCTGAAAGTCTCATACCGAAAATCTGAACAATAATAACGGAACAAATTATGAAACACACATCATCAAAGCTGGCCATTGCGCTGGCTTGCCTGTGTTCGACTGTCTCAATGCAACCGATAGCGCAAGCTGAAGAGCAGACTGAACAGACTCCACACGTTTCAATTAACACCGACCCTTATCCAAGCACCTACACACCCATTTCGGGCAAACCGACAGTTATCACCAACGTTACCATTCTTGATGGTGTTGGCAGTCGTATTGAAAACGGAATGGTTTACTTCACCGATGGCAAAATTGTGGCTGTGGGTGAAACCGTAGATTATCCAAGTGATGCCGTGGTCATCGACGGTAAAGGAAAATGGGTAACGCCAGGCATTATCGATAATCACAGTCATTTGGGGGTGTATCCAACACCCTCCGTAGGCTCAACGTCAGACGGCAATGAGATGACGTCACCGGTTACGCCTGGTGTGTGGGCTGAGCACTCTGTGTGGCCACAAGATCCAGGCTTTGGCCGGGCACTGGCAGGTGGTGTGACATCACTACAAATTCTGCCCGGTTCGGCAAATTTGTTTGGTGGACGCTCCGTGGTGCTTAAAAACGTGCCTAGCCGCACCATGCAAGACATGAAATTTCCTGATGCGCCTTACGGCATGAAAATGGCCTGTGGGGAAAATCCGAAGCGGGTTTACGGAAAGAAGGGCGGTCCAATGACCCGCATGGGTAACGTGAAAGGTTACCGCCAAGCCTGGTCCGACGCGCAAAATTATATGCGCGAATGGGAAAAATACGAGGCTGATTACGAAGCAGGGAAAAACCCTAAAGCACCGAAACGAAATCTCGATTTGGAAACCATGGCCGGTGTGCTCAGCGGCGATATACGGGTGCACATGCATTGTTATCGCGCTGATGAAATGACGGTGATGATGGATATGATGAAAGAGTTTGACTATCAAATTGCCGCATTCCACCACGCAGTGGAAGGATACAAGATAGCAGACAAGCTCGCTGAAAATAACGTGTGTGCCTCAATGTGGGCAGACTGGTGGGGCTTTAAACTAGAAGCTTACGACGGTATTCGCGAGAATATTCCGGTAGTCCATGCGGCCAACGCCTGCGCAATTGTGCATTCAGATGACGAATTGGGTATTCAGCGCTTGAATCAGGAAGCGGCCAAAGCCTGGTCGGACGGCAAGCGTGCCGGTATCGATATTAGCATGGAAGAGGCGTGGCAGTGGCTGAGTGCTAATCCTGCTAAGTCATTAGGGATTTTTGATAAAACCGGTTCGCTGGAAGCGGGTAAGAATGCTGACTTGGTATTATGGACGGGGAATCCATTCTCCACTTACACCAAAGCAGAGCAAGTTTTTGTGGATGGTGGAAAAGCCTATGAGCTAGGTAATCCGGGCAGCTGGCCACTCAGTGATTTTGAAGTCGGCCAGGTCGGCGAAGGAGATGTAAAATGAAACGCTTATTATCTCTGGCTATTGCCACTGCACTAATTTCTACCGTAATGAGTACCAGCGTACTGGCAGAAAATATCGCTATTGTCGGCGGTAAAGTGATTACCCAAACAAAGCAAGGCACGCTGGAAAGCGGTACGGTGCTTATCAAAGACGGCACAATTGAAAGAGTCTCTTCCGGCAGCAATGTTCCTTCTGGCTATACCAAGGTCGACGCTAGCGGTAAGGTGGTTACTCCTGGTTTTGTGGGCGCGCTCACCTCGCTCGGTTTGGTGGAAGTGGCCTCCTGGGCGGGTGAAGTGGATTCATCAGCGAGCAGTACAAAGGTGAGTACCACGGGCGCAGCGCTAGACGTGACTTACGCTATTAATCCGGATTCCACACTGATTGATGTTTCCCGTATTGAAGGCGTAACCTCAGCGGCTACCACCATTGCGAATACCGAACTCATGTTCCATGGGCAAGGCGCGGTGATTGGACTGGATGATGATGCTGACATTCTTAAAGACAAAGCCTTTATGGTGGTCAATATGGATGGTGCGTCTGCAGACAGTCATGGTGGTTCCCGGGCGGTGTTATGGGTAACGCTGGAAGCGCTGATTGATGAAGTCGCAAGCACCAAGAAAATACCGTCGCTGACATCGGGCTGGGATGGCATGAATGCCCGTGCGGACATTAAAGCGCTGAAGGGGGTTTTAAAAGGGGATATTCCACTGTTTATTGAAGCAGACCGGGCCGCAGATATACGTCAAGTTTTAGCCTTCAAGAAACGTCACCCGGATATCAGCATCGTTCTGCTGCATGGCGTCGAGGCCTGGCGTGTCGCTGACCAGCTGGCCAAAGCGAACATTCCCGTTATTCTCGATCCGCAACTTAACTTGCCGGGCAACTTCGAGCAGCTCGGTGCAACCCTGCACAATGCTGAGCGACTTGAGAAAGCCGGTGTGAAAGTGGCTATTGGCATGGAAACACACAATATTCGTTTGGCGGCGCAGCATGCCGGTAATGCTGTTGCTAACGGCTTGTCTTATGAGGGCGGCATTGCCAGCTTGACCTCAGTGCCAGCAATGATTCTCGGCGTTGACGATCAGGTGGGGTCTTTAGCGCGGGGTAAGCGGGCTGATGTTGTGATTTGGAGTGGTGATCCCCTTGAAGTCACCGAAGCCGCAGAGCAAGTGTATATTGAAGGGGAGGCCATTGATATGTCGTCCCGTCAAACCAAACTGCGCGACCGCTATGTGGCATTAAAGGACGTACCTGCGGGCAAAACGTCCCATTATGTGAAGCCGAAATAATATTGATATTGACAATATATTGAAGAGAAAAAGGATGCGAGTTGCATCCTTTTCTCTTTCATTCGTAGTGAACTGAGTCAATGGATATCGCTAAACGTTGACATGCAATATCAGAAGCTCGTGCTCACTCTGTGATAAGCGGGGTTAATGCATCACGCATGAATTGCGCAATCATGGGTTGCGCTTTTGCATTAGGATGAATACCATCGTTTTGCATCAGCGTTTTGTCTAGCGCCACGTCTTGAAGGAAAAACGGGATTAAAGTTATTTCATTTTCTTCGGCGACTTTGTCGAACGCATCACCGAACATCTTGGTGTAACGGCTACCGTAATTGGTGGGAATTTGCATGTCCTGAATGAATACCGTAGCGCCGCTGTCTTTAGCCAGTTTTACCATTTCGCTTAGGTTAGCACGGGTTTTGTTTACCGGGTGGCCCTGTAATCCGTCATTTCCACCCAGTTCGATAAGTACATGAGAAGGCTCATGTTGTTCCAATAAACGTGGCAATCTAGCAAGGCCACCATCTGTGGTTTCTCCGCTTATCGCAGCATTTATCACATCAATCTGAAGCTGTTCGTCGTTCCAGATATTTTGTAACAAACTTACCCAACCCTGCTGTTGCTTTAACCCGTATCCAGCGCTTAGGCTATCACCTAAGACTAACAGCTTGAATTGTTGGGGCGTTTGCGACGATTGCGTCGCAGCATACAGATGATCTGAATATACGCACAGCTGTAAGAAAACTAAGGCCAGCGCAAGCCTGTATTGGCGAAATCGTTGTAACGAAAACACGACAGTGACTACTCCTATGATAAGCACCCGAAAAATTACCAAAACAGTCTCTACGAGTGAAGGTGAACTTCAGATCCTTCAACCAATTTCATTTGAAGTCAAGGCAGGTGAGTCTATTGCCATCGTTGGCGCGTCTGGTTCCGGTAAATCTACCTTGCTCAGTTTACTGGCCGGATTGGATGAAGTGAGTAGCGGCGAAATATTGCTAGATGATGAACCGCTACACAAAATGAACGAAGAAGCCCGCGCGCGTTTACGGGGTGAGAAAGTTGGCTTTATTTTCCAAAGCTTTATGTTGGTGCAAAGTTTAACCGCATTGGAAAACGTAATGTTACCGGCGGAGATTTCCGGTCTCGACAATGCAAAAGGTCGGGCAACAGAAATTCTGGAATTGGTGGGGCTATCTCACCGGGCACACCATTATCCTAACCAGTTGTCGGGTGGTGAACAGCAGCGAGTTGCCATTGCCCGAGCGTTTATCGGTCAACCAAAAATCCTCTTCGCTGATGAACCTACCGGCAACCTGGATGCGGCGAACAGTGAAAAAATTGAACAGCTGTTATTTGATATGAACCGTGATATTGGCACTACGTTGGTGCTGGTGACCCACGACAACGAATTGGCGAAACGCTGCAGCCGTCAATTGACTATGCAGGCTGGGGTGCTTACAGAAACCACTGCGCCGGTTACTGCTGCCGAGGAAGCGTAATATGGGAACAGGGTTTAATCTTGCCTGGCGACTCTTTCGCCATGAAGCCCGAAGGGGCGAACTCACCATTATTTTATTGGCCATTGTTTTGTCGGTGGCCTCTGTGTTGTCGTTGTCACTGTTCAGCGAACGATTACAAGGGGCGCTCACCGAACGCTCTGCAAGCTTCCTGGCTGCTGATAGCCAGTTTCGCTCATCACAGCCCATCGATGATAGCTGGGTAGCAGAAGCGAGCGAATTCGATCTGAAAACAGCAAGACAAGTTGCAACCCGCTCCATGGCATTCGGCGAAGAAAATATGTCGCTGGTAGACTTACGGGCGGTGAATGAAAAGTACCCGCTAAAAGGCGAAGTGCTCATAGCCGACACGCCTTTTGGACAAACCAAAGCCGCTACGGACTTGCCCTCGCCGGGAGAAGCATGGATTGATTCTCGGCTATTTCAATTGTTGGATGTGAAGCTGGGCGGCACAATTTATGTTGGTGATGCAGAGTTTACCGTTACCCGTGTGCTCGGTGAGATCCCCGACGCCGGGTTCAGTATTTTTTCCACCGATCCCATTGTACTTATTCGCGATGCTGACTTAGCTGCAGCGAATATAACAGGGCCGGGGAGCCGGGTTAATTACACCGCTTACTTTACCGGCGATCAAGACTCCCTGAAAGGCTACTATCGCTGGCTGCGTCCGAATATCGACAAAGAAATTCACCGTTGGCGTTCGGTGTCAGAAGATCAGTCTCCAGTGGGCCGTTCGGTTGCCCGTGCTGAACGCTATTTTCTGCTTGCCAGTTTACTTGCCATCATACTCGCCGCTGTCTCGATAGCTGTAGCTGCGCAGCGATTTAGTCAGCGTCACTTCGACCCGGTAGCAATCATGAAAACCCTGGGTGCAAGCAAGGCCATGATTCGTCGGGTGTATACCATTCAAATTTGTTTAATTACCACCGCTGGTATTGTCATTGGTGTCATCGCCGGTGTGGCTATTCAGCAGGTGGTGGTCACCGCATTGGCCGATCAGGTGGATGTGTCTTTAAATGCATGGCACTGGCGGCCGGTTCTCATCGCTATTTTTACCGGTGTAATCTGTGCGTTGTTATTTTCACTCTATCCACTTCTGCGGCTTTTCTCTGTACCACCACTTCGAGTACTTCGACGAGATATAGATGCCACCATGAGTTCCCGTACTCTGCAATTTCTGGCAGCCGGTGGCGCAATATTTTTGCTGATGTGGACATACAGTCGCGACATCAAATTGAGCGCTATTTTGTTTGTCTCGGGTATCGCACTGGTAGCCGGACTCCTGTTGGTCACCATGGGATTAATACGTGTTGGGCGTAAACTCGGAACCGGAAAAATGGGGCCGTGGCAGCTCGCATGGGCGCGCATTCGTCGCCGCTCTATGGACAATAGTGTGCAGTTGATTAGTTTCTCAGTCACCTTACTGCTACTTTTGGTGGTATTGGTGATGCGAAATGACATGGTGGCGCAATGGCGGGCTCAGCTACCAGAAGGTACGCCGAACTACTTCCTGATAAACATTACCCAATCAGAAAAGCCGGAAATAGAGCAGCATTTTGCAAATGCCAATGTGGAAATGTCTGATTTCTACCCGGTGGTTCGCGGCCGTTTTGTTGCGGTGAATGATGAGCGGGTAAACACCAGCATGTCGAAAGAGGACGAGGAAGGTCCACGGGAAGGCCGTGATGGTTTGGGCCGGGAAGCGAACCTAACCTGGAGCAACACCTTGCAATTCGGTAACGAAATTACGGCCGGTAACTGGCAAGGTGACGATGCATCAGAGCCGGAAGATGGTATTTATCCGGTGTCGGTTGAAGAACAATCTGCCGAACGAATGGATATAAATTTGGGTGACGTATTAACCTTTAATATTGGTAGTGAAGACGTAAAAGTTCGCGTTACCAGTATGCGTAAAGTAGATTGGCAGACCATGCAGCCGAATTTCTTCTTTGTACTGTCTCCTGCTGCCATGCAGTCGTTCTCGCCCACATATATCACCAGTTTTTACCTGGATACCGAACGCAAGCCCGAGCTAACAGAGCTGTTAAAGCCTTTCCCATCAGCCACGTTATTCGATGTTGATGCGCGAATAAATCAACTCAGAGAAATTGTTGATCAGGTCTCGTTGGCCGTGGAATTCATTCTGATACTCGTATTGGCTGCGGGGGCACTGGTGCTCATTGCTCAAGTGCAGGCCTCGATGGACGAACGTCAACAGGAACTGGCAATTCTGCGTACCTTGGGTGCGAAGGGAAGCCTTATTCGTTTAAGCGTGGTATACGAATTTATCATTATTGGTGTGGTGGCCGGTTTCATGGCGGCACTGACTAACGAGTTAAGCCTTTATATGCTGCAAACGAGCATTTTCCAAATGGAAGCCGTGCTCCACCCTGAATATTGGATTATTGCCCCCATCGTCGGCGCTGCCGTTGTCGGGCTGCTTGGTGCTGTAGGCTGCTGGCGTTTGTTGTCATTAAATACCACCGCGTTGCTTCGCAAAATGGTGTAACAGTATAACTATTCTGTTTTAACGCAGCATTTTTCTAACGTTATTTACGGCCGGTTCAGAGAAGGGGCTTACTTCTCTGAACCGGCTATTTTTCTAGTCTTTCCCTTCACCTTCTAATTGTGTGCCAGCTTGAACATGGGCTGGGTATATTCAACTTTTCTTAATACCATTATTTATTTCGTTACAAAATTTACAACATCTCTTTACGTTGCCTGTGATACCTTACGCAATATTACTGCCGGTCGTTCTGGCAACCCGTTTTCCGGTAAGAAAATAATTGCTTCGCAGTAACCAAAATCATTACATTCAACAAGCTAAAAATGACACCCAGCCTGACAAAGGACTTCATCTAAAAATGAATAAATCATCTGTTTTCGCACTTCTGTTTATTCTTCTTATTAGTGCATGGATGGTCTCTGGCCTTTTTACATCAGAGCCCGAAGAACAAAATCAGACGCAAAAAGCGCCCCAACCGTTTTCTGTGGAAGTCACGGTTTCTGAAGCGCAGGTAACGCCGGTTTCCCTGGTGGTTCAGGGGCAAACCGTGCCGGAACGCTTACTTGAAATTAAAGCGCAGACGGCAGGGCGAATTGAGCAAATTTCGGTTACTGAAGGCGACACTGTACAAAAAGGGGATACCTTGCTGACCATTGATATGGAAGACAGGCTTATTCAACTTGAGCAACAGGAAGCGTTATACGAAGCCCGTAAGAAAACCTATAAGCGTTTGTCGCAACTTGCAGATAAGCAATATCAAAGTGAATCAGAACTCGATACCGCGTTGGCCAATGTAAAAGCGTCTGAGGCCGCCATTGCGACCATTCGATCAGACATTGGATTTGTGCAACCGTCGGCCCCTTTTGATGGCGAAATTCAAAAAGTGACAGCAGAAAGCGGCGATGTCGTCAGTGTGGGCGACCCCATGTTGGAACTGGTGGATAACTCGGTACTGGTAGTTGAGGTGCAAATTGCGCAGCAACGGGTAAATGAAGTCAAAAAAGGGCTGCAGGCAGATATTCAACTCGCCACCGGTGAACAGGTCACTGGCAAGGTTCGTTTTATTGCTTCTTATGCCAGCAGTGAATCGCGTACTTATCTTGCTGAAATTGGCATTCCGAATCCCAATGGCAAACTGAAATCTGGTTCCAGCGCCACGGTTACCCTGCATGTGAATGAAGTGAAGGCTCATTACGTGTCGCCGGCGACCTTCACCCTGGATGCCGATGGGCGAATTGGGGTTAAATCGGTTGGTAGCAACAATAAAGTGGAATTTTATCAGGTATCACTGCTGCAATCTGACAATGACGGAGCCTGGGTAACTGGCTTACCTGATACCGTACGCCTTATCACCACGGGGCAGGGCTTTGTGGATGCTGGCAATGTGGTGACGCCTGTTGAGAAGGCGGCCCGATAATGAATGGGATTATCGATGCGGCATTTGCCCGCACCCGTACTGTAGCGTTGGTCTTTTTTGTGCTCACTATTGCCGGTGCCAGCGCTTATTTTGCTATTCCGAAAGAGTCTGAGCCAGACATCACGATTCCGTTTATTTATGTCTCAGTGGTGTATGACGGCATTGCACCGGAAGACAGCGAACGTTTGCTGGTGAGGCCGCTAGAGAAAGAGCTTCAGTCCATTGAAGGCTTAAAAGAAATGAAAGGTACGGCCATACAAGGCTTTGCCTCAGTGGTAATGGAATTTGAAGCCGGCTTTGACGCCGATCAGGCATTGCTTGATGTCAGGGAAAAAGTCGATCTGGCCAAAGCCGAGTTGCCTCCTGGCAGTGAGGAGCCCAGAGTTACTGAAGTGAACCTGTCACTGTTCCCGGTTCTGACAGTCATGTTATCGGGTGATATTCCAGAACGTACGCTGGTAAATATTGCTCGCCGTCTGCAGGATGAAATTGAAGCGCTTTCCGGGGTATTGGAAGTGGACATTGCCGGTGATCGAGAAGAACTTCTTGAAGTCATTATCGACCCGGTTGCGCTGGAAACGTATAACCTGTCTTTTCCCGATGTGCTGAATTTTGTCAGTCAGAATAACCAGCTGGTGGCTGCCGGGGCCATTGATGCTAATGCTGGCCGCATGGTGTTTAAAGTGCCGGGCGTGATTGAGACCATGCAGGATTTGGCTACCTTGCCGGTGAAAAAAGTGGGAAATACCATCGTCACCTTTGATGATGTCGCCACCATTCGCCGTACTTTTAAAGATCCCACCAGTTTCGCCCGTCTCCGGGGTGAAAAAGCCATTGCCCTTGAAGTATCAAAACGAAGTGGCGCGAATATTATCGAAACCATAGCAGACGTTCGCAATCTGGTGGAACTGGCAAGAACCCAATGGCCCGAGACCATCAAAGTAGACTATCTGCAGGACAAATCCGGCGAAATTAAAAGCATGCTGGGGGATTTGGAAAACAATGTTCTGACTGCCATTATTCTGGTAATGATAGTGATTGTATTTGCCCTCGGTATACGCCCAAGCATATTGGTTGGCATGGCTATTCCCGGTTCATTTTTAGCGGCCATGACGGTGATATTCTTCTTCGGCATGACCATGAATATGATTGTGCTATTCAGCCTGATTCTGGTAGTGGGGATGCTGGTTGACGGCGCCATTGTAACCATTGAATTAGCAGACCGGAAAATTGCTGAAGGTGAGCCACCGAAAACCGCTTTCGCAACGGCGTCCAAACGCATGGCGTGGCCTATCATCGCTTCAACCATCACCACGCTGACCGTATTCTTCCCGCTGCTGGTGTGGCCTGGATTGGTGGGTGAGTTTATGAGCTTCCTGCCGCTAACTGTCATCATTACCTTAACCGCCTCGTTGTTTATGGCGCTGATATTTATTCCCGTATTAGGCGGTGTGATTACCCGTAAAGTCAGCGTTGATACCCAGTCTGATACGGTGAAATTTATCCGCATGGCGGAGAAGGGCAACCTAGATGATATTCGAGGCTGGCTGGGCCGTTATCTGCGATTCTTAAAGAACATCGTAAATCATCCTGGCAAGTCCACATTAGCAGCACTGGGTATTATGTTCATGACCTTTGTACTTTACGGTTTCTTTGGTCGTGGCGTGTTGTTCTTCCCAGACATTGAACCCGAATATCTGCAAATTCAAGTGCAGGCCCGAGGTGATTTATCTATTTATGAGCGCGACAAACTGGTGAAGAAAGTCGAGACGTTTTTATTGCAGCAGGACAATCTCGATTCAGTTTACGCCCGCACCATTGGCGGCGGTGGTGGCAACGAGTCGGAGATGCCGGAAGATGTTATCGGTGTTATCCAACTGGAATTAAGTGACTGGGAAACCCGGCCGCCGGCGTCAGAAATCATGGCTGATATCCGTGAATATGTCGAAACCATTCCCGGCATCAAAGTGCAGGTGCGGTTACCCGACATGGGGCCATCTTCCGGTAAACCGGTGGAGATTGTCCTCAGTGGGATCAGTAACGACAGTCTCATTGAAGGCACAGAACATATTCTTGCTTTAATGGAAGAAACGGGCGGTTTTGTTGATGTTGAAGACTCCCGGCCTCTGCCCAGTGTGGAGTGGCGTTTAAATGTCGACAGAGAGCTGGCGGCGCAGTACAACGTTGATGTCACCCTGTTGGGGAATGTGGTGAAGTTAATCACCAATGGCGCCATGCTGGCGGAATACCGCCCGGATGATGCCGAGGAAGAAGTCGAAATTCGTCTTCGCTTCCCGGAAACCTTTCGGAATATTGAACAGCTTTATCAACTTCGTATTCCGTCTGCCAATGGTTCTGTGCCCATTGGGAATTTTGTGACCATTGAGCCTGCCCCAAAAACCGGGCGGATAAACCGTCTTGATGGCGCTCGTACATATACAATTAAAGCCGAAATTGCGGAAGGTGAGTTACTGGATCAAAAGCTGAAGCAGATGCGTGAAAAGCTTATCGAATCGCCGTTACCTGCAGAAGTTATGCTGTCATTTAAAGGCGAGGATGAAGATACCCAGGAGTCAATGACATTCCTGAGTAATGCCTTTATTGGCTCGATTTTCCTGATGCTGATCATTCTGGTGACCCAGTTCAACAGCTTCTATCAGGCCTTTGTGGTCTTGAGCGCAATTATCTTTTCAACAGCAGGCGTGTTAATTGGCCTAATGGTCACGTCGCAACCCTTCGTGGTGGTGATGAGTGGTATCGGCACCATTGCCCTTGCAGGCATAGTGGTTAACAACAACATCGTCTTAATCGATACCTATAACGCGCTCAAAAGTGACGGGATGGACGCCAAGGAAGCCATTTTACGCACGGCAGCGCAGCGTGCCAGGCCGGTACTGCTCACGTCTATTACCACTATTCTGGGTTTATTGCCCATGGTGTTTGCGTTGACTATCGATATCGTCGGCAGGAACATTTCTGTGGGAGCGCCGTCAGCGCAGTGGTGGACAGTGTTGTCGAGCACCATCGCCGGCGGTCTGACATTTGCGACCTTGCTCACACTGCTGCTGACACCGGCACTGTTGATGTTGGGAGAGAAAATAAAATCCCTGACCTTAGCCAGGGATTAAAGCAGACCAAGCCTTTACCAGAACTTTTCGAGGATGTTCTGAACAATGTTCAGGCTCATAACGTGTGCAGCAAAGGCCTGCACACGTACTTGCATTCTATGAATTGGATAACCGCGAAATACCCACCATTTACGCGTTGCATTATAGCGAGCCAAAAACTGCTTTTTGTGAGCAGGTAGCGGTGTAGCGCCATAGCGTTCCCACGCTTTATACACACCAGTAATATCTGCATAGCGCATGAATTTTTGCAGCCATTTAGGGAAACGCGCCCAGCCAATACTGGATTGGAAATCGATAATGGCGGGATCACCGTTAGCATCAATGAGAATATTACCCATATTGCGCAGATCAAGGTGAACGCGACCGGTGTTGTGCATGGCGCGAATGCTTTGTTCAAGCTGGTAAAAAAACGCGGGTTCTAATTGGTGACCACTCGCACCGTATGCGCTCAGTGTTTCACCTTCAATATGACGGTAGGCAACCATACATTCAGAAAGACGATAACATTCGGGAGTCACAGCAGGAATGTGGCGCAGAGCACTTATAGCCTTAAATTCTTGGCGTACCGACAACCTGCCAATGGTTTTGCGAACTACATAGTGACGACTTGAAAAGTCTTTTATAACCAGGTTGTATTTTTCGTCCTTATAGCGATACACCACAGCGTTAGCGAATCTCCCTTCATGAAGGATCTGCAGATAGTCCTGTTCGAAAACATGTCCTGGAATGGCTGCAGCAAGGGAATTTAAGATGAGTTGCACTTGCTTTCTCGATTTAACTTGACTAGGCAAGCATTTTCTTGCGATTAGCTTGATTAGGCAACCAAATTGAGGTGGCCGAACTGTATAGGGCGTTAATTAGCTCAAATTGAAACGGCAGCGTTCTAGCATAGAGAAGAACGCCTCTTTTTCTTTAGCGGAAAACTCGGCGAGAGCCTGTTCAAATAACGCGTTAACTTTAGGAGTCGTTTGCGGAAATAATTCTTTCCCACGGGAAGTTAATTTCAGCCTGAATGCGCGCCCATCGTCGGGACAAGGCTTACGAATAATCAGTGACTTATCTTCCATCCGGCTGAGTATACGGCTCATCGCGCCTTTATCGTATTGCAATAGCTCACAGAGTTTGGCCAGTGTATCTGCTCTGCCTTCGGCGATATGCTTGATTACTGCATATTGTGAGCCTGTTAAATCAAATTCTTTCAGCAGTTCGTCCAGTCTGGACATCATAAGGTTACGAACCATGGCTATGTGTTTACCAAAATCACCGACCGACAAAATGAAAACTCCTGAAATGTGAAAGAGGATAGGAGGCAGCGACATCTCTTTCGTTATTATTGTATTAGGATATTTTTATCATGCTTTAGTTCAATTTTGAATTAACTAGCGGTTATTCATGTGAAAAATTCATTTAAGAAAATTGATTGTATTCAGGCGAGTGAATAGCAGCCCGATACAAAGTTGCAGCCCGATGCAAAGTTACCGGGCCTTTGGTTTTTTTATTGGTAAATGTTTTCCAGTGCAGGTTTTAGTGCCGGAAATGTGAATTTGAACCCGCTGTCCAGGAGTTTTTCAGGAATGACGTGCTGGCCGGTCGTCACCATTTCTGCCGCTTCACCCATCATGATTTTCAGCGCAAACTTAGGAACAGTGAAAATATTGGGGCGGTGCAGGGTGCTCGCCAGCTTTTGCGTAAACGCGGCATTAGTTTCGGGCTCAGGTGCCGTAAGGTTATAAGCGCCTTCACAGCGATTATTCGAAAGCAAGTATTCGATGGCATTGACCATATCGTCAATATGGATCCACGACAGGATCTGCTCACCGCTACCGATTTTGCCGCCCACGCCAAATTTAACCGGCATTGCCATTTTCGGTAACGCGCCTTTGTCTTTGTCCAGCACGACCCCCGTGCGCAGTACACATACGCGGGTAGCATCACTGCTTGCCTGCATGGCAATCTGTTCCCAACGGTGGCATACCTGATGGGTGAACTCGTCATGTACGTTATAGTTACTTTCCGTTACTGGCCTATTGCCTTGACGGCCGTAAAAGCCAATGGCTGAACCAGAGATAAATACAGAGGGCGGATGTGTGCAACCTTTCAGTCGAGTGACTAGATGCTGTGTAATATCCCATCTGCTCTGACAAATTCGCTGTTTTTGCAGTGCTGTCCAGCGTTTGTCGGCAATGGGTTCTCCTGCTAGATTGATAACGGCATCGAACAGGCAGAGATCGGCTACATCGTGAAGCCCTGCAATAACGTCTACGCCTTTTGGCAACTGCTCACGGGCTTTTTCTGGGTGACGGCTAATAACTGTGAACTCGTATTTATGCGCGAACTTGCTGATAAACGCCGCGCCAATTAGCCCGGTACCGCCAGTGAACAGTATTTTCAAAACAGCCTCGTTAGTCTTTGGTGCAGGAAAGTGTGAGTGATACAGAGTCAGCGAAACGAAGCGCATGGGGTTTATCGACTTCTACTTCAGCAAAGGTCACCCAGGGATGTTCTGCCGCTACGGCAAGGACATCTGCGGTAAGTTTTTCGAGAAGAGAAAAGCGGTTGTCTTCCACCAGTTTGATTATGGCTTTCGTTACCGTCTTGTAATTCAACGCGTCGTGCATATCGTCAGTATTGGTGGCTTTCATTGCGTCATAATGAATCTTTGCGTTAACCACAACGTCTTGTTTATTGGCAATTTCGTCGTCGTTGATCCCAATGTAGGTACGAAGGCGTAAGTTTTTAATTCGAATTGTAGCCTGGTTCAGCGTCATTATTTTTCTCTTTGGTCTCGTTGTATCTATAGGCGCGATAATTTGTTAATTTTAGCGCAGGAAATCATTTTACAAGTACACTATGGAACTTAAATCTCCCACAGCCAAGGCAATGATAGTGTTAGCCTGCCTGGTTGTCATTTTGGCCGGCATAAAAGCGGCCAGCGCTATCATGGTGCCGTTTTTTCTTTCGGTGTTTATCGCAATCGCTTGCAGCCCTGTGATCAATTGGGCATCCCGGCACAATATTCCGCGATGGGCGTCGGTTACTTTAGTAATACTGCTTATTCTCGTATTTGGTTTCCTGCTAGCAGGCCTTGTTGGTCAATCATTAACAGATTTTAAGGCAAACTTGCCCGAGTACAGAAAACAACTCGACAGCGAGTTTTCCTGGATTATAGACAGACTTGCCACATTCAATATTCATATTAATCGCGAACTGTTTACTGAACATTTTGATCCGGGCACAGCCATGTCGGTGGCAACCAACTTCCTTACCGGCATGGGCGGGGCGCTGTCGAATCTGTTCCTGATATTATTAACGGTTATCTTTATGCTGTTTGAAGCTGACAGTATGCCATCGCGTCTGCATACGGCCCTGGCTGATCCGGAAATGAAAATGAAGCACGTCGACCGCTTTATTAAGTCCGTAAACAGCTATTTGGCCATTAAAACCGTGGTAAGCCTGGCAACCGGTTTCATTATCGGCGTGTGGCTTTGGGTGCTCGATGTCGACCATTTCTTGTTATGGGGTGTGTTGGCATTCCTGCTTAACTATATTCCGAATATCGGCTCCATCATCGCCGCAATTCCAGCAGTGCTTATTGCGTTAGTGCAATACGGGTTGCCCACCTCGGGCTTAGTAGCTCTGGCCTTCGTTGCGGTAAATACGGTGATGGGCAATATTGTTGAACCGCGCCTAATGGGGCGGGGTATGGGACTTTCAACACTGGTGGTATTCCTGTCGTTAGTGTTCTGGGGGTGGTTGCTGGGCAGTGTGGGTATGTTGCTCTCGGTACCGCTAACCATGGTAGTAAAAATCGCACTGGAATCCCGAGAGGAAAGTCAGTGGCTGGCGCTACTGTTGTCGAGTAATGCAGAACGGGATGCGAAAAGGTTAGAGTAGTTAATAGGTACGTTCTGAAGAAGCGCTAAGTTGACCAAGTTTTTAGTCGATAGCACCTTGTTGGTGTCAGTAAACTTTACATGGCGTAAAATTACATGATATCAAAATAAGTTAACACTATGATAATTTGGAATTTTTAAAAATGGATCATATATTGCTAATTTAATTTTTCCTAATGTACCTTAAAGGACTAATTAAATGAGAAAAATATCAATTGCCACTGGCATATTCTTACTAAGTGCAGCAAATGCAATTGCAGGCCCTATTTTCTCCGATAGTAGCTACTCAGATGACATTTCTTTTACCGATGTTCTTGGTAGCACCAGCATGACACTGGCCTACGATGGAACGAATTACTGGAGTACATCAGGGGGAAGCGGTGCCGGAGTTCGCTATGCGCAATATGATTCTTCAGGTAACGCTACTTCAACTTACAGCCCAGGTATAGATTTCAGATCAGTCTTTACCGACGATGGTGGAAATGTTTACGCCAGAGCTTTTAACAGCTCTACAATTTACCAGCAATCATCTCCTGGAGTTTTTAATTCTTACTTAACCCTATCCGGAGGAATATTAGATTCACAATCCTCTGTTGTCATGAATGAGAACGGCGAATTCGTGGCTATGATAGATGGGGTTGTGAACATCTGGGATGCAACAGGTAACTTTAGTATGTCTTTCAGCCTTGACGGCTACACCGGCAGCTATCCACAGAATCGTGGTATTGCTGTAGCGGACAATTACTTATTTACTTATTTTGACCAAACGCTTACTGCGTGGGACTACTCTGGTAACTTACTTGATCAAACCACTTTATTGAATGCAGGAACTTCCTTTGATTCCTATTTCAGCCTTTCATATGCTAATGACCATGTTTTTGTCGTTGATCAGAGTGGCCAGACCTGGCGTGGATACGATGTAGGCTTGACTGGCGTACCGACACCAACACCGGTACCTGAACCTGGAACGTTGGCATTATTAACCTTGGCTGCCGCTGGTATCGGTTTTACAAGAAAAAGAAAATTACGATAACTTTCAATGTGCAGAATTTAAAAACCTCGGTAAAAACCGAGGTTTTTTTATTTGTACAGAACGCCAACCACTCACAGTTAGATTTTTAACTATCGGGTAAAGCCACATGAATTTTGCCCGTGTGGTAATCAATGGTTAACAGGAAGTCTTTGAACAAGCCGTAGCCCAAAATGCCTGCTATTCGTTTGCCTTTAATGCGCGTGCTGGTAGTAGAATACTGACTTTCCAAATTAGTCGTTTCTCCTGGGGCAGGAAATCTGACCTTCACATCGGAAATCTCAAAAGGGCCAAATTGTACTGTTTTCGCCGTAGCGACTTCCTGAATACCTGAACTGTTTACCCCAGATGAATAGCCTTCACCTTCAACGCTTTCGAATAAGCCCGCCATCGAGGCATAACGTCGTTCCATAAAAATGCCGCCGCTGTTGCCAGTATCAACCAGAAACCAGAGCGGTTGGCCGTTAATCTCAATTTGAGCGATGGGCATGCCGTGTTCTTTATCCGCGGCGGAATTTACATTTGCTGCTTTGTTCATGTCGACACTATCGCGGGTCAATAGCCTAATTTTATTGGCCGGATAGTCTATCTGCATCACAAATGGGTGAAAGAAAGTTGCGCCGAGCAGCAATCCACGAGAGTGGTGGCCCATGCTAAATTCGACAACATCATTTAACGTGAAATCAGCACCAAATAGGTTCACTTTCACGTTATTGTAGGTGCTTCGTCTTGCGGTGCTGTGCACACCCTTTATGAGCATCTTGCCTCCTGAGGCAAGATCGAGTTCATTTTTATTTACAAACGCCTTATTGATGGCATGAACACTTGAGCCTGAGTCGAGCATTGCTTTTGTTTCCACACCTTCGACAGACACCGGTAAATATACGTGGCCCCGCTCCAATGTGAAATCGACCCAGTCTGTTACTGCCGCATTCGCACTGAGAGAAACGACAAAAGTAACGAAGACTAAAAAATACTTCATAAAATCATCCTTGATATGATTGAAAATCCTACCTCAAATCAAAGGTTATCCGCGCAGCAAAGGTTTTGCAACGACCTTGACGCGAGCTGCATTTTAATTGAATAGCAAGGTATACCCAGGCTATTGAATCACCGCCACAGGCGTAATTTTCACCGGTACTGCTTTTGAGGTGGGGGTGGCGCTCAATTTACCCACACTGTGAAATGGTACCAGTGGATTTGCTTCCGGGTAGTAACTTGCCACATTGCCTTGAGGGATGTCGTAGCTCAGTGCTTTAAAGCGAGTGACCTTGCGGACAACATCGTCGCTCCACACCGTTTCAATATCTACTAGTGCGCCTTCCTGAATATTCAGTCTCGCGAGATCTTCAGCGTTCATGAATACAATATTACGCTCGCCAAATACGCCGCGATAACGATCGTTCATGCCGTAAATCGTGGTGTTGTACTGATCGTGAGAGCGCAGGGTTTGCATCGTGAACACTGGCTGCGACTGCTGTTTAATGCGTGCTAGCACGTCCTCGTTAAACAAATTCTCGGGCAGGGCGTTTGTGTTAAACAGTGCTTTTCCAGCCTGATTTTTCCATTCCCGATGGGCCGCCGCATTGTATAAATGAAAGCCGCCAGGCTGAGCGATTTTCTCGTTCATGTCGGTAAATCCGGGAATTACTTGTGCAATTAAATCACGAATATTGTCGTAATTATCAATCAGCGACTGCCAGTTTACTGGCGTGTTTTCGCCCAGAGTATGGGCTGCAATGCGAGCAATGATCTCGGTTTCCGATTTAATGTTATCGCTTTGCGGTTCAGTAGTACCGGTAGAGCCATGTACCATGCTGAAGGTATCTTCTACGGTTATTGCCTGATTACCGCTTGCCTGCATATCGACCTCTGTGCGACCCAGGCAAGGCAGCAGAAGCGCGTCGTGCTTCGCGGTAACATGCGTACGATTGAGTTTGGTGGCAATGCTGACGAGCAACTCGGCGTTGCCTACGCTGGCGGCAGTGAACGGTGTATCTGCATTTGCGGCAACAATATTTCCGCCCAGGCAAATTAACACACGACTCTGTTTCGCATGCAGCGCTGCCAACATGTCGTAAACCCGGTGCCCGGGTTTTTCAGGTGGGTTAAACCCGAAAGTATCTTTCATGCGCTGATTAAAATCAGGTTTTGGCGATTCCAGAATGCCCATAGTGCGGTTGCCCTGAACGTTACTGTGGCCGCGGACTGGACTCAAGCCTGCTCCTGGCAAACCAAGGGCGCCGGTTAGCAGATGCAAAGAGACGATTTCTTTGATGGTCTCTACCGAATATAAATGCTGGGTAATGCCCATAGCCCAGGTGGAAATGGTTTTTGAAGAGGCGACAAACAGCATTGCCAATTCTTCCAGTACAGCTTTGTCGAGCCCGCTTTGTTGTTCGATAGCTTCCCAACTTGTGCTTTCTACCACGGTTTGGTATTCCGCGAAACCGGCGGTGTGGTCGTTTACGAAGCTGCTATCGATTTTATCTGCGTGGTTGGCGAATATCGCTTTGGCCATACCGCGGGCAACGGCATAGTCACCGCCTAATTTCGGTGATACATAGCGACTGCTGATTTGCACGGTTTCGAAGCCAAGTAACTCGGCAGGCTTTTGCGGGCTTGCAAATTTCTGCAAACCCACTTCCTTCAAATTATTCACCGATACAATGGTGGCGCCACGTTTCGCCGCCGCGCGCAGGGCGTTGAGCATTCGTGGGTGATTAGTGCCTGGGTTCTGCCCATACACGAAAATAGTGTCGGCCAGTGTAAAATCTTTTAGTACTACAGTGCCTTTACCTACACCGATAGATTGGTTCAGCGCGATGCCACTGGCCTCATGGCACATGTTTGAGCAGTCGGGAAAGTTATTGGTGCCGAACGCACGACCAAACACCTGGTAAATAAACGACGCTTCATTACTGGCGCGTCCAGAGGTATACAACTCAAGTTCGTCAGGGGAGTGCAGACTTTTTAATTTTTCGGCGATTAATGCGAAGGCATCATCCCAACTGATAGGCTCGTAGCGATCAGACTGTGCGTTGTAGCGATGAGGGTGAGTGAGGCGACCTTGCCCTTCCAGCCAATGGTCAGACTGTTTATTCAACTCACTCACCGTATGTTGAACAAAGAATTCAGGGCCCACAGTGAGTTCTGTTGACTCCCAAGCCACGGCTTTAGCACCATTCTCGCAAAAGCGGAAGGTACCGTCTTTTTCATCGCCCCAGGCGCAACCCGGACAATCAAACCCTTTGTGCTTATTTACCCGATACAGATTCACCATATTCTGGCGCACCTGCTTACTCTTGATAAGCTGATTTACGGTGGACTTGATGGAAGGCAGCCCGCCTGCCTTAGTCGATTTAACTGCCATGTTGCTGAACCTTTTGGGAGAAAATTACCGGCTGGTTGTTTCTTGGTAGAAACACCAGATTCAATTTATGCTGCCTGGCAAACGATACTGCCAGTGACGTGGGCGAGGAAAAGCTGACCAATGTGGAAAACCCGGCTATCACCGCTTTTTGTACCAGTTCAGCACCGCAGCGACTGGTTACCACCAGATAGCCTTCCTCAGGGTTATCTATGCGTTTGCGCACAGCACCGATCACTTTATCTAACGCGTTATGACGGCCTATATCTTCCCGACCAAGTATGATGTCATTGCCTGCACCAAAAAGCGCAGCATGCAGCGCCCCCGTTTTGCGGGCCTTTTCCTGATGTGCATCCATCGCTTCTCTGAGCGTGCTGAAGTCACAGACTGGCAAATGATGCCAAGTAGCATGGGTGTTAATTGGCGGAAACGCCTGTTCAAGGGCCGTGTGATTGCAAATACCGCATCCTGCATTGACCCGGGAAAAACGTCGCGCCTTTAACAGATGCTCACGACGGCCGGTAAGGCTGACATTGGCTTCAATCCCGGTTTCATTTCGCTCAATGCGGATATCTTTAATTTCGATGGGGGCGGCAATGATTTGCTCGGTAAGAAAGTAACCGGTAATGAAGTCTTCAATATCATCCGGAGATATCATCATGACAACCAGACTGATATCGTTAACGGAGATCGCCAAAGGCACTTCTTCAACCAGTAGTGAGTCGTCAAAAGGCAACCGGTTGTTGTCGTAAGAAGATGAATCGGATTTAGTCATGGTTGTATGCAAAATGTTCAAACGGCTAAGATGAGCCATACTAGATGAAAATACGGAATGGGCACAGACGTATAAGCAATTCGTCTTTGTTTATGCATAAATAACAAGTGTCCGAAAGCGTCTCAAGTCTGTTGCGGTCAAAACAGGGAAACTAACGTTAGGAGAAATTCGTGAAGCAAAAAACGCTAATTCATGGCATAGCATTGTCAGCCAGTATTTTCTTTCTTTCCGCGTGTGACAGCGGTGCAGAGAAAGAAACCCTTGTCGGACATCCTTACCAATACGACTGTGGTGTTGCCGGTTCAGTGATTTTTCAGGTAGACGGCAACAATAAAGCCATGCTTCAGATTGGAGCAAATGCCATGGTACTCACACCGGGTATCAGTGCTTCCGGAGCCAAATATACGGGCAGCGATGTGGTGTTCTGGAGTAAGGGAAAAGAAGCGACGCTCACCCTTAGTAATGAGGAATATCATTGTGTTGAGATTGACGGGGAGTGATTCTCAGCGTGTAAATTTATAGTCATCGAATTCGAGGACTTTAAAAAATTGCAGAGTTGAATTGCTCATAAAAAAAGCCCCGACAAGTCGGGGCCTTCTATATCGTACTAAGAACCGTTAATTAAACGTTCTTCACCGCTACATCTGCTTCAAACTTAGGCTTAACGGCCAGATCGTCTGAAGGTGGAGCGAATTTGGTCAGGTCGATGCCAGCAACCGCTTGCTTGTACTCTTCTGTAGTTGGGAAGCGACCCAGTACTGTAGACAGTACTACCAGTGGTGTAGAGCCCAGCAGTGATTCACCTTTCTTCTCGCTTGTATCGGCAACAACACGGCCTTGGAACAAACGGGTTGAAGTCGCAATTACTGTATCACCTGGTTCTGCTTTTTCCTGGTTACCCATACACAGGTTACATCCCGGACGCTCAAGATACAGAATGTTATCGTACTTAGTACGTGCAGCTTCTTTCGGCTTAGCATCGTCAAACTGGAAGCCAGCGTATTTCGCCAGAATTTCCCAGTCGCCTTCGGCTTTCAGCTCATCAACGATGTTGTACGTTGGTGGAGCAACAACCAGTGGCGCTTTAAAGCTCACTGAGCCATTCAGTTTCTCCAGGTTACGCAGCATTTGTGCAATGATTTGCATGTCGCCTTTGTGAACCATACAAGAACCTACGAAGCCAAGGTCAACTGGCTTACCGTCGTAGTAAGAAACTGGACGGATAACATCGTGGGTGTAACGCTTAGACACGTCTTCGTTGTTAACGTCTGGGTCAGCAATCATTGGCTCGTCGATTTGGTCGAGGTCAACAACCACTTCTGCGAAGTATTTCGCGTTGTCGTCAGGTGCCAGTGCAGGCTCTTCACCAGACTTGATCTCAGCAATACGCTTGTCTGCCAGGTCGATAAGGCCTTGCAGCATGTTAGCGTCGTTATCCATACCTTTGTTAATCATGATCTGGATACGGCTCTTCGCCAGTTCCAGTGACGCAATCATGGTCTCGTTGTCAGAGATACAGATAGAGGCCTTCGCCTTCATTTCTGCAGTCCAGTCGGTGAACGTGAAGGCCTGGTCAGCCAGCAGTGTACCGATTTGTACTTCGATAACGCGGCCCTGGAACACGTTTTCACCAGAGAACTGCTTGAGCATTTGCGCCTGCGTTGCGTGAACAACATCACGGAAGTCCATATGCTCTTTCATGCTACCTTTAAAGGTTACTTTTACAGACTCAGGAATAGGCATCGCCGCTTCACCTGTAGCCAGTGCCAGCGCAACAGTACCTGAGTCAGCGCCGAATGCCACACCTTTAGACATACGGGTGTGCGAGTCACCACCGATGATGATCGCGCGGTCGTCTACAGTGATGTCGTTAAGCACTTTGTGAATAACGTCAGTCATTGCGTGGTAAACGCCTTTAGGGTCACGGGCAGTGATAACACCAAAGTTGTTCATGAAAGACATCAGCTTAGGAATATTAGCCTGCGCTTTCTTATCCCATACTGATGCAGTGTGACAGCCAGACTGATATGCACCATCAACAACAGGAGAGATGGTTGATGCAGCCATAGATTCCAGTTCCTGACAGGTCATAGGGCCTGTGGTGTCCTGAGAACCTACAATGTTCACTTTAACTCGTACGTCAGAGCCAGCGTGCAGTGGAGAATCTGAGTTTACACCTACCGCATTACGGTTGAAGATTTTCTCAACAGCAGTCAGGCCCTGGCCTTCGTGTGATACTTCTTTAGATGGCGCGTAAACTTCTGGTGCTGTTACGCCTAACGTTTTAGCTGCAAAAGTTTGCAGTTGCTTACCGAATACTACCGCGTACGAACCACCGGCTTTCATAAACTCAACTTTTTGCGGTGTAAACGCATCAGAAACGTCAGTCAGTTCTTCAGAACCGTTATAGAGCTTCTTCGCTTTCGTATCGATAGTCAGCACTGTACCGGTAGCAACAGAGTACGCTTCTTCCAGTACTGGGTCGCCATTTGCATCGCGAATCACTTCACCATTTTCGTCAGTTTTCTTAACCCAGTTTTTCAGATCCAGACCAATACCGCCGGTTACACCAACGGTTGTCAGAAAGATAGGAGCGATACCGTTAGTACCAGCCACAACAGGGGCTTTGTTTACGAAAGGAATGTACGGGCTGGTAGGCTCGCCGGCCCACAGTGCCACGTTGTTCACACCAGACATACGAGAAGAACCTACACCCATGGTGCCTTTTTCTGCTATCAGCATGACTTTAGCGTTAGGGTGCTTTTTACCTAGTTCAACGATTTCTTGTTGTGCTTCAGGGGTAATCATACATTGGCCGTGCAGTTCACGGTCGGCACGAGAGTGAGCCTGGTTACCTGGAGAAAGCAGGTCAGTAGAGATATCACCTTCAGCCGCGATGTAGGTAACCACTTCAATTTTTTCTGGTACATCAGGTAGCTTGGTGAAGAATTCTGCTTTGGCGTAGCTTTCCAGAATATCTTTAACAATTGGGTTGCCCGCTTTATATGCCGCTTCCAGACGCTCGGTATCTGCATCGTACAGATATACCTGAGTTTTCAATACTTCTGCAGCAGGTTTTGCAACCGCTTCGTCATCAGACAATGCCAGATCCAGTAACACTTCAACAGAAGGACCACCTTTCATATGAGAAAGCAGTTCAAGTGCAAACTCTGGTGTGATTTCTTCTACTTTCTCTTCGCCAAGAACAATTTCTTTCAGGAATTGTGCTTTAACACCCGCTGCGCTAGTGGTGCCTGGCAGCGTGTTGTAAATAAAGAATTTTAAAGAGTCTTCACGGTGCTCGTTAGAAGTATCTTTGATTTGAGCAATAATCTCAGACAGCAGATCAGCACTGTCGATTGGCTTCGGGTTAAGACCTAATTCCTTTTTACGGGTTTCGATCTCTGCCAGATATTCTGAATACAAACTCATAGTGTTCTCTCGGTCTTGGGTTTTTCGGACGTAAAATTAAGACGGTCTTAGCTATACGCGTATAAAAATGAAGGACATATTAACTGATTTTTAGTGTTTACGTAATGTCAGAAAGTGAACCACTGGGCGTATGCAAGCCACTTATGTTAGCGCGATGTTGCATGTCGATTTTTCTTTCCTTTACTCGTAAATTCATTTTTTTATTAATTCATTTAATTTCAGTTGCTTGCATGTTTTGCAAATTCCTTCTGAATAAGAATTGAGCAGATTGGTTTTACCTTTTAAGATAAATTATAGTGTTGTATTTATGGTAAGCATTCATAGTGGTTATGGTTATACCAGTATGAATTCTCAGCATTTAAGGTTATTTTTCACATCTTTACACTGGAAACGGCAGGTTGTTATACCGGAAAAGACAGTGTGATCGCCGCACCGCCGAGGTGGCTGTCTGCGATATCTAACCGCCCCTCGTAAATAGCAACAAGATCAGCAACAACGGCCAAACCAATACCTTGGCCTTCGGTATAGGTATCAAGACGTTCGCCTCGTTCCAACAAGACGTCTTTCTGATCGTCTGGTATGCCAGGCCCATCATCTTCGATGGTGATATGACTCCAACCTTGCTGACGCGATAATGAAACCAATACCCGACTGCTGGCGGCTTTACAGGCGTTATCGACAACATTTCCGAGCATTTCCATTAAATCGGTACCGTCGCCTTCAAACTGGCAACTGGCGTCGCCTTCCCGGGTCAGCGTGAGATCCGCAACGCGATGCACTTTCAGCATAGCACTAAATAGTTTATCTACCACTGGCGCGACATCGACGCTGGCTTGCCAACCAGACTTTGCTGCTGCCGCACGTTTTAACTGACGTTGGATGATGTGATCAATCTGTACCAAAGATTCATAAGCGTCATCAGGCAGGGCAGGCGTGCCCATAGCGGCGGCCAGCGGGGTTTTAAGACTATGAGCGAGGTCGCCTAGACTGTTTTTATAACGGCTGCGCTGTTGGGCTTCTGCCTCCAACAAGCGATTTATACTGTTTTTAAGCGGGGTGAACTCAACCGGATAAGTGTTATCCAAGGCCGGTTGATGACCGCTTGCCGTTAAACGTATTTCGCGAATAAGGCCGCGAACCGGGGCCAATACCACATTAATACCCACAATCAATAAAATCAGAAGCCCTGCGCTTAGCAACAACAACCATTGCCAAAGGGTATCCAGGTACGCATCCCGTTCAATATTAAACTCTGCACGATTGTTCAGAATATAGAAATGGACGGCTTCAAAGCCTGAATCAGAGGCGAATTCGGCGGTAAAGGCGTAAGAGAAATAACTGTCCATATTAGACAGTGCGCCGCTGTCTTCGGTGACAAATCGTTCATCACCCACGTCAGGCGAAGGCGGCTGAGAAATCACTGCGTTGTTCAATGCCGATGCAGACTTCCAAACCACTTTGTCGCGAAAAATAATCAGCCCGATATAGCCTGAATCGGGCAAATTTAGCTGCTCTTCATACAGTACTTCTGGCATGTAAGGTGTGTCGCCATCTAATTCGAAGGCAGAAACCAGCGCCAGATTCATCAGTTTCAGTTCATTGTGTTTCGCTTGGGTCAGGCTTTCTGTATAGGCCTTGTCGAGGGTAATCACCGTAACAGGGATGAACACAACCAGCGCCACTAAGGCCAATAAAATGCTACGTAAACGCAAAGAAAGGTTGGTCATAGATCCCGATTCAAACGGTAACCGCGGCCACGCAGGGTTTCGATGGGTTTGAGTGAACCATCGGGGTCGAGTTTTTTACGCAGACGGCCAACAAACACTTCAATGACATTACTGTCGAGGTCGAAATCCTGGTCGTATATGTGTTCGGTAAGTTCGGTTTTCGACACAATTTTCTGCGGGTTTAGCATCAGGTATTCCATTACCTTGTATTCGTACGCAGTTAATTCTAAGCGTTCTTCGTGCAAGGTGATTTCTTCGGCAACCGTATCTAACGAAACCGGACCAAACTGAATGGTGGGGTTCGCCTGACCCGATGAGCGTCGGATAAGTGCTTTCACCCGGGCCAGAAGTTCTTCGTTGTGAAAAGGTTTCGTGAGGTAATCATCGGCCCCGGCGTCCAGGCCTTCTACTTTCTCTTGCCAACGATCTCGGGCTGTGAGAATGAGGATAGGGGTCTTGATATCTTTTTGACGGGCGGTTCGAATAACGTCAAAACCATCAATGCCGGGCAAGCCAATATCAACAATTGCGGCATCGTAACTGACTTCTACGAGTTGATATAAAGCATTATTGCCGTTATCGGCTAAATCTACACTGTAACCATGTTGTTGCAGCAGGCTATCAAGTTGGGTTAGCAGGCGACTGTCATCTTCGGCAATTAAAACACGCATGGTTGGCGTTAGTCCTTTTCTTTTACCGGCTGAACCCGTCCTGTGTTCTTATCCACGTCAACGGAGATCACCCGGCCATTTTTCTTTAACATTTTAACCCGGTATGCAGAGCGGGTCTGATCCACGCGGAGTACACGTCCTTTTACCTGTTGCTGTGCTTTGGCAGCAGCCTGACTGCGGTCTATCTGCTGGGTTGCCTGTTTATCCTGACGCGCGTGTGCTTGCTGCGACAATGGCACTGCCAACAGAAAAACCGCAACGGTCATGATTTTTAAAATATTCATACAGCCTCAACAGGTGAACCAGCACAGGTAAACAATGTTCCTCATGTTGGTATCCTAGCATAACCACGTTAAATGAACATTGCCTGAATCATCCCTGAAGGCAGCTAAACCACGAACATTCATACTGTTAAAAAAACGGGAGCCATTTGGCTCCCATTGTTAAAGGCTGTTGTACTTATGGAAGTACTTTCTTGTAAGGTTTAACCACCACATCGGCATAAACCCCAGCTGCTACGTAAGGATCGGCCTCAGCCCACGCTTTTGCCATCTCTAGCGAGTCGAACTCGGCAACTACCAGTGAACCTGTGAAACCCGCAGGACCCGGGTCGTCGCTGTCGATGGCCGGAAAAGGGCCTGCGATTAATAAGCGACCTTCGTCTTTCAGTGCATTCAAACGCGCAAGGTGATCAGGGCGTGCAGCGAGACGTTTTTCCTGGCTGTTTTCCACATCAGTGGCACAAATCATATAAAACATGAATGATTCCTTTATCTGTTTTCCGCTACTTTGCGGTGGCCGTTTTCATATCGCTAACAAAACGATTCAACGCTTCCAGCATGGTGGGCACGTCGTCGAGGTGATTAGCAATAATGTTCACCGTCGCTGAGCCACTAATGGCGCCTGCGGCACCTGCTTGAATGGCGGTAGTAACTTGGGCTGGGGTTGAAATACCAAAACCAAGAATAGGGGGGGCACATTGGTAGTCAGACAACTTGCTGATCAGCGCTTCTGCAGGCACATCAGCAGCCGTTTCGACACCGGTTACACCTGCGCGACCAAGCAGGTAAGTATAACCGCGAGAGTGTTCACCAATTTGTTGTAACGTTTCTTCAGTGGCGTTGGGTGGCGCAATCAAAATTTGCGCTACACCCGTTTGGTTTGCCACATCCAAGAAAGGTTTTGCTTCGCGTAGGGGCACATCTGCAACCAGAATAGAATCCACTCCCGCGTCTTTTGCCAAGCCGTAGAAATGGTCGATGCCGTGAACGACCACCAGGTTACTGTACAGCAGTAAGCCAATTGGCGTGTCAGGATATTTCGCGCGTACGCGAGCCAACATTTCGAAACACTTACCTGGGGTCACGCCGTTTTCTAGCGCACGAATGGCAGCAGCCTGGATTGTCGGACCATCAGCAATAGGGTCGGAATAGGGAATACCCAATTCCAATGCGTCGGCACCGCTTTCGATTAACTGACAAATGATTTTTTCCGACGTCTCGATATCCGGGTCGCCCACCATCACGAATGGGACAAATGCGCCTTCATTTTTGTCGTTCAGGCGCGCGAACATTGCTTCATAGCGATCCATTGAAATCTTCTCCCAGAATCTTGATCACGTGACCTAAATCTTTGTCACCACGGCCAGAAAGGTTCACCACAATCACGGTTTCCTCGTCTGCTTCATCTGCCATATTCAGCGCGTGAGCCAGTGCATGCGAAGATTCAAGCGCAGGAATGATGCCTTCTTTGCGAGCCAGCAACTGGAACGCGTTCAGCGCTTCTTCGTCAGTTACCGATACGTACTCAGCACGACCGGTTGCCGCCAAATGGGCATGCTGCGGGCCAACAGCTGGATAATCCAAACCGGCAGAGACCGAATAGCTTTCCTCAATCTGGCCTTCTTTATCTTGCATGATGTAGGTGTACGCACCGTGCAGAATACCTTTCGAACCGGTACAGATAGTGGCACCGTGTTCGCCGGTATGCAGGCCTTTACCACCAGGCTCAACACCAATCAAACGCACTGACGGTTCGTCGATGAAGTCAGCAAACATACCAATAGCGTTAGAACCACCGCCAACACAGGCAACGACCGCGTCAGGCAAGCGGCCTTCTTTTTCTAGAATTTGTGCGCGGGTTTCTTCACCGATCATGCGGTGGAATTCACGTACAATGTGTGGGAACGGATGAGGACCCGCCGCTGTACCCAGCAGGTAATGCGCTTTGTCGTAATTGGCAGACCAGTCACGCAAGGCTTCGTTTACCGCATCTTTTAAGGTGCCTGAACCAGCATTAACCGGAATCACTTCCGCACCCATTAAGCGCATACGGAACACGTTAGGTGCCTGACGTTCAACGTCTTTAGCACCCATATAAATACGGCATTTCAAACCCAACAGGGCGCAAGCGAGGGCGGTAGCTGTACCGTGCTGACCGGCGCCGGTTTCGGCGATAACTTCGGTTTTACCCATGCGCTTGGTGAGCAGAGCCTGACCTAACACCTGATTGGTCTTGTGGGCACCGCCATGAAGCAAGTCTTCACGCTTTAGGTAGAGTTTTACTTTCGGGTTGCTAACCAGATTACGGGTTAACGTCATGGCCGTAGGGCGACCTGCGTAGTCTTTTAGCAAAGAGGTGAATTCTTCCTGAAAAGCCGGATCGTCTTTTGCGTCCAGAAAGGCTTTTTCAAGCTGGTCAAGCGCAGGGATCAGCAGTTCAGGCACATACATGCCGCCGAATTCCCCGAATTTTGAATCAAGTTGGTTCATGAATAATCCTGTAGCACTTTCAATTAGTAGCGGCGGGCTGTGGCAAACAACGCCGCCAGCTTTTCTGCAGATTTTTCACCCGGTGCGTCTTCCACGCCCGAGTTCACATCAACGGTGGTCGCGCCGGTTTGCAGGGCGGCCACCAGGTTGTCGGCGTTAATGCCACCGGCAACGATTAATTTTGTTTTATCGCTAATGTTGTTCAACAGATCCCAGTCGAAGGATTTACCGGTACCGCCTTTTTCATTGCCAATTTGGCAATCCAGCAATACGCGGTCAGCGGTGATATCGTCGTTCAGTAATTCAACCACGTTGTCAGGCAGTGAATCGGTTACACCTGCAGCCTGCCAAATTTGGCAGTAGGCCGGTAACTGGGCGCGCAGGGCCAGACGATAGGCACGGTCTTCGTTGCCATGCAGTTGAACCGCATGGAGATGCATACTGGTGGCGGTTTCGACGATGTCAGCGATGGGCTGATCGACAAACACACCCACATAACGACCCGGTGCAGAGTTTACGATAGTTTTCGCCTGTTGCACCGTTACACATCGTTTAGATTTCGGCGCAAAAATTAAACCACCGTAGTTAGCCCCGAGGCTGAAGACTGTTTTGGCATCTTCAACTTTCGTCAGACCGCACACTTTAATGTCGCCGTAAATTAAACCGCGCACTGCAGCAGGCAGGTTCTTCTGCGCCATTAATGCGCTACCGACTAAGAAGCCCTGACAAAGCGTTGAAAGGCGGCGTACATCTACGTGGGTATAAATACCGGATTCTGAAATAACCACGAAATCGTGGGTGGCTTTTTCAACCATGGGTAACAGCTTTTCAGTGGTAGCCAAATCCGTAGACAGATCTCGAAGATCACGGTTGTTGATACCGATGATTTTGGCTTGTAGCGCAATGGCGCGAACCATTTCTTCTTCGTTACTGACTTCGGTAAGAATATCCAGCGACAGAGCGTCGGCAAGGGTTGCCAGTTCACGGTATTCGTCGTCGCTTAACACACTCAGCATTAGCAGAATGGCATCGGCATTATAATGACGGGCCAAATAGACCTGATACGCCTCGACAAAAAAATCTTTGTTCAGTACAGGTTGTTCAACGCGTTCGGTAACGTAGGCAAGGTATTCGAAACTACCTTGGAAATACTTTTCGTCAGTGAGCACCGAGATGCCCGCCGCATGGGGTTTATAGGCCGCGAGAATTTCGTCCAAATCGAATACCGGGCGAATGAGGCCTTTTGAGGGGGACGCTTTTTTGCACTCAAGAATAAAACCGGCATTAGGCTGGCTCAGGGCGTCGAATAAACTTTTCTTCGACGGCGTCAGTGAATCCTTAAACGATTCCAGTGGTTTTGCCGCCTTGAGGGCATCAATTTCTACGCGCTTATCGGCAACAATGCGTTCTAACACATTACTCATCGGTACTACTCTCCTGATGACTGATTTCAGCTACTGCATTTAATGTGGTTAAGGGCTTACCCTGGCTCATCGCGTCCATGGCCATTTCCGCGCCTTCTTTAAAACTGGTAACGGTGTCAGTTAATTTCAACAAGGCACCACAGTTCATCGCGATAGCGGCGCGGTGGGCTTCCTCGCCTTCACCGGCCAGAGCGGCTTCCACCATCTTGCGGTTATCTTCTGGTTCACCGCCAGCAATGGCTTCAAGGGGATAGGTCGGCAAACCAAAGTCTGCTGGGGTGACGGTGAGCGAACGTAAGTCGCCGTGCTCAAGGTCAATAATTTGCGATTCACCATGCAAAGCCAGTTCATCTAATCCGGCGCCGTGTACAATCATGGCGCGATGCTGACCTAACAACATTAATGTACGGGCATAAGGTTCCAGCAAATCCGGCGAATACACACCAAACAAGCCGTGGCTCGGCCCGGCAGGGTTGGCCAAGGGGCCAAGAATATTAAAAATAGTGCGGGTTTTCAGCGCGGCGCGGACGGGCGCGGCATGTCGCATTCCGGAGTGATAAACCGGTGCGAACAGAAAGCAGAAGTTAGCATCATCCAAACATTTTCGCGCAGTTTCTGGACTAATTTCTAAATTAATACCGAACTGGCGGAAAATATCCGCCGAGCCGGATTTACTCGACACACTGCGATTACCGTGCTTTGCGACTTTCACACCGCAACTGGCGGCAACCACGCCCGCAGCGCTGGAAATATTGATCGTGTGATGGCCATCACCACCGGTACCTACGATATCAGCGAAGGCGTAATCCGGCGTTGGAAACGGCAGTGCGTTGGACACCATGGCACTGGCGGCACCCGCGATTTCGTTCGGTGACTCACCGTTTAGTTTCAGTGCAGTGAGTACGGTAGCGAGAATCGTTTCAGGTTGCTCACCATGCATAATGCTGTTGAACAAAGAAAACGATTGAGCCTGACTCAGGTGCTCTTTGGCAAACAGAGCTTCAAGTGCAACTGACGCATCATACATGTTCGATTTCCTTGTCGGTTAAATAGTGGATACTTTGCAATAACAGCTTACTGCCGTCGGCTGTGAGTATGGACTCAGGATGGAACTGGAATCCCAGCATTTTATCTTCAGGGTGATACACCGCCATGGTGTTATCGCCGAAGCTAGCAATGGTTTCAAGGCCATCTGGCAGTGAAGTGGCAACCAGTGAGTGATAGCGCGCTACGTGCAGCGGCTGCGCTAATCCCGCAAACATAGCATCACCGCTATGGGTAATGGGCGATGATTTACCATGCATCACCTCACGGGCACGGTCTACCACGCCGCCGTAGTGATTCACAATGGCCTGATGGCCCAGGCAAATGCCTAATACCGCGAATACGCCCTGTACCTTTTTCAGTAGAGCAGGCATACAACCAGCTTCATGAGGTGCACCGGGCCCGGGTGATAATAATAGCAGCACCGGCGACTGTTCTGCTTCCTTTTGCATGCGCTGGAATAGCATGTCTGCATCGACGGTGTTGCGATATACAATAATGTGTAAGTCCAGCGCCCGCAATTCATCTACCAGGTTATAAGTAAACGAGTCTACGTTATCGAGAAGAAAAACAGTGATTTTGTTGCTCATTATTTCTCTCCTGTGTTGAGTGCGCGGCGAACAGCATTAATCACCGCCTGCGCTTTTGTTCGGGTTTCATCGGCTTCTGACTGCGGATCGGAATCATAAACCACGCCAGCACCAGCCTGAATATAGGCGCGGTCGTTTTTTACGAAGGCGGAGCGTATCACAATACAGGTGTCCATATCGCCGTTTCCGTTCAGATAACCCACAGCGCCGCCGTAACTGCCGCGACGTTTTTTCTCTACGCCACGAATGAGCGATGCCGCACTGACTTTGGGTGCGCCTACCAGTGTGCCCATGTTCATACAGGCTTGATAAGCATGCAGCGCATCGAGGTCGTCGCGAAGTTGGCCAACCACGCGGGATACCAAGTGCATCACATGAGAATAGCGATCGACTTTTAGTAAGTCTTTGACATAGCGTGTGCCAGGACGGCTTACCTTGGCCACGTCATTACGGGCCAGGTCGACCAGCATGATGTGTTCCGCTTTTTCTTTGTCGTCTTCACGAAGGTTTAACTCAATGCGGCTGTCTAGATCCGGATCGATTTCGCCATTCGGACGTTTGCCGCGAGGGCGGGTGCCCGCGATAGGGTAAATTTCTACCTGGTTAGTCTGGGTTTCATATTTAATTGCTGACTCGGGCGATGCGCCAAATATCGTGAAATTTTCATCTTTCATGTAGAACATGTAAGGACTGGGGTTACTGATTTTCAGTTGGGCGTAAGCAGCAATGGGGTCGGGACAAGGAAGCGAAAACGTACGGGAAGGAACCACCTGGAATATGTCGCCGGAAAGAATGTGTTGTTTGAGGTTAATCACATCTTCGGCGTAGGCAGCATCGTCCTTGTCGACATCCACATCCGTGGAATCAGGCTGGGCGTGGACGTCGGCCTCCGGTGCTGCCGGAATGTCCTGTAAGCGCGCCTGCAATTTTTCTAATCGCTGAGCAATGTCGAAGTAGCTCTGCGCCACATTGGGACCACTGAATACACTGCCGACGAGGTGCGTTTCTTTTGTCTGATGATCCACCGTGAGTAAGGTTTCTGCCAGATAAAACACATAGTCAGGGCAATCATTCTCGCCGTCTGGCACGTCGGGTAGCTGCTCGAAGGTCGCCAGCAAGTCATAGGCAAAAACACCACCTAAGAATACCGCGTGTGGATGCTGGCGTAGTGGGGTGATTTGTTTCACTAGCATGCGCAGACCATCGAATACGCTTGCGGCTTTTAATCGCGAATCTTCATCCAATGATGAGTCAGCAGCATGACAGGTAAGGGTAACAGTAACGCCGTCTCGTACTACATCCATGCCCTCTGGTCGCTGGGCTTCAATCAGTGGCAATACCGATTCACCGTTTGGGGTGAGGGCGGTGCAAATAACCTGATTACCACGACATACCAGCCGCATGGCGGCGTCTACCATTAACAGACTCTGCAGGTCGTCTTTGCTTTCAATTTCTGCTGATTCCAACAGCAGTGCGTTCGATTTGTCGGCGCACAGGAAAGTGAAGGCGGCCAGCGGGTCGTTTAGATATTGCCCCGACTGCTCGATGGTTTCCACTTTGCCTGGTTGTGTGCCCAGTTCCGCTAAACTCATTGTCGCAAATTCTCCAACTGCGATTAAAAAAAAAGGCCCGTAAAACGGGCCTTTATTGTGTTCTTTCACGCACTCACGCGTACACCGCCCGTTAATTCAGGGAGTGCCACCACCAAACTGCATTGATTTTTTTGCTGATTGATAATTGATTACGCATGATTTCTCTGTTTGAAACTTCGATAGGCATCGAAGTCGTTAGTACGTATAATATGCCCTATAGAAGAAAACAAAATTGAAGTTGTGTCAACCGGAAATTTGCATAAGACATTGAAAATCGATCTACATAGTCACACCAAACATTCAGACGGTCACCTCACTCCCGAGGAATTGATTCTGCGCGCGCACAACATGCAAGTGGATGTGTTGGCCATCACTGACCACGATACACTGGCCGGATTACCCGAAGCGCACGCGGCACAAGCAAAGCAAAAACGGGCCTTGACCATCATCAATGGTGTTGAAATTTCCACCGCCTGGCACGGGTTTGATATTCATGTGGTGGGGCTAAACGTTGATGTAGATGATGAGGTGCTGAAAGCCTTTCTGCAGAATCAGGCGGATATTCGTCGTGAACGGGCGCTTAAAATTGGTGAAAAACTGCAAAAGTGTGGTTTTGATGGCGTAACTGAAAAAGCGTTTGCCATTGCAGGTGTTGGGCAGGTGACCCGTGCACACTTTGCGCGCGTATTAGTGAATGAATACGGTGTGGCAACCATGGATGCCGCATTTAAGAAGTATCTTGGAAAAGGAAAACGCGCGGCAATCAAAGCTGTCTGGCCTGAGATTAAGCAGGCTGTTACCCACATTCGCGCTGCTGGCGGACAAGCCGTTCTCGCTCACCCGGCGCATTACGATATGACAGCAAAATGGTTGCGACGCTTGGTTGCTGAGTTTGCCAGTTATGGTGGCGATGCTATCGAAACCGCCTTCCCGGGCATCAATCCTGACAAGCAAAACCTCATCAACGAACTTGCCAGCGAGCATAATTTGCTGGCGTCAGCGGGCTCCGACTTCCATTTTCCATCACGGTGGACAGAACTAGGAAGGAATCTGGGCATTTCAACCAGCCTTACGCCTGTGTGGCACGACTGGTCCTTTGCCGCCCACCCCTAACAGGACATTATCATGAGTCAGTTTTTTTATATTCATCCTGAAAATCCGCAGCAACGTCTGCTAAATCAGGCGGTAGAAATCATTCACCAGGGCGAAGTCATTGTTTATCCCACCGATTCCGGTTACGCCATTGGCTGTCAGATGGACGATAAAAAGGCGTTGGAGCGTCTGTGTCAAATTCGTCAGATAAAAAATGAACACCAGTTTACCCTGATGTGTCGGGATATGTCGGAACTGTCTAACTACGCCAAAGTAGATAACCTGGCGTTTCGTCAAATTAAGAACAATACACCGGGGCCCTACACGTTTGTGTTCAAGGCCACCAGTGAAGTGCCAAAGCGTTTGCAAAATCCGAAACGTAAAACCATTGGTATTCGAGTGCCTGATAACATTATTGCGCTTAAACTGCTGGAAACACTGGGTGAACCGCTGATGTCTACGTCGCTGATCTTGCCAGGCAATACCATGGCAGAATCAGACCCGGACGAAATTCGCGACAAACTGGAAAAGCAAGTGGGCTTAATTATCCACGGTGGCTATCTGGGCGAGCAGCCTACGACAGTCGTGGATTTTTCTGATGGCGAAGCGCAGATCATTCGTGAAGGCAGCGGTGATACCTCGCCGTTTTTATAAGCTAGACCACGGGCAGATAAAGGACTATTTACGGTAGTACTCATGGCAGAAGAGCAACAGGAACCGGTAGTTTCCACGCCTATACAGCAGCCGTTACCGCTGGCGTTCATCAACGGTGAAGCGGTAATTGAAAAGCCGGAGGATTTATATATCCCGCCGGACGCGCTGGAAGTTATTCTGGAAACCTTTGAGGGGCCGCTGGACTTACTCCTGTACCTTATTCGTAAGCAGAAATTCGATATTGTCACATTGCCCGTGGCTGCTATTACTGTGCAGTACATGGAATATGTTGAGGTGATGAAAACCCTCAAGCTGGAACTGGCGGCGGAATATCTGCTAATGGCGGCGATTCTGGCGGAAATTAAATCCCGTTTGCTATTACCTCGTCGAAGTGACGAAGAGGATGATGAGGAAGATCCACGGGCCGAACTCATACGCCGTTTGAAAGAATATGAAGCGGTAAAAGAGGCGGCGCAAACACTGGATGAGCAGCCACGCATGGAGCGAGACGTATTCGCCATTAAAGCCGATGTGGCTGAGAGTGTGCAGCCGTTGCGTATCGAACCGGATGTGTCGTTGCAGGAAATTGTACTGGCATTTAGTCATGCCATGAAACGGGCGGCGGCTTTTGAGCATCATACCATTGAGCGTGAAGCCTTGAGCACCCGGGAGAGGATGAGTCAGATCCTCGCACAGGTAAACAGCGAAACTTACACCCCCCTGGATGCATTGTTTACTTTTGAAGAAGGCCGTGCCGGTGTGGTGGTTTCGTTCCTGGCCATTCTAGAATTAGTTAAAGAACAGCTTTTATTGTGTGTTCAGACAGGACCCTTTGCCAGAATTCATGTAAAATTAGGCCGTCATGAAGAAGATTAATAAAAACCAGCTTAAACAGCTGGTGGAAGCGGCCTTATTTGTCGCCGACAGCCCAATGACGAAGCTGGCATTGCGGGATACCGTATTGGCGGAATTTACCGTGAGCGAGCGGGCGCTCAATGAAGTGCTGAAAGAGTTGGTGTTGGATTATCAGCCCCGGGGCATTCAACTGGTAGAAGTGGCCAGTGGTTACCGCTTTCAGTCATTGGATAGTTTAAGCCCTTGGCTTAGCCGGATGTGGCAAGAATCAGCCCCGCGTTATTCCCGGGCCATGCTGGAAACACTCGCTTTAATTGCATATCGACAGCCGATCACCCGGGGGGAAATTGAAGCCGTTCGGGGTGTGGCTGTCAGTAGTAATATCATCCGCACGCTCAAGGAGCGCGAATGGATAAAAGTGGTAGGGCATAAAGAGGTCCCTGGCAGACCGTCGCTATACGCCACTACCCGACAGTTTTTAGATTATTTTTCGTTAAAATCGTTGGCCGACTTACCCAGCTCTGAAGTTTTTGAAGCGCTGGACGACAACGAGCCGTCACCGTCGACGGCAACACTGGAGGCACCGTCTGAATCAGACCGTGCGATTGAAACCGCTAACATGAAGCGAGAAGAAAATGAGTGAAAAGTTGCAAAAAGTATTGGCTAATCAGGGCCTGGGTTCACGTCGGGAAATGGAGCGCTGGATTGACGCCGGTCGCGTTTCCGTAGACGGTAAAGTGGCTACCTTAGGTGACCGCGTTGAACCTACCCAGCAAATCCGTGTGGATGGACATCTGTTATCTCGCCAAACGGAAAAGCCAGTATGCCGTGTACTCATGTATAACAAGCCTGAGGGCGAATTGTGTAGTCGTCACGATCCGGAAGGCCGTGCAACAGTATTTGAACGTCTCCCGGCTATTCGCGTGGGCCGCTGGATTGCCGTGGGCCGACTCGATATTAACACCAGTGGTCTGCTTTTATTCACTAACGATGGGGAGCTGGCTAACCGGCTTATGCACCCGAAATGTGAAGTTGAACGTGAATATGCTGTACGTGTTTTTGGTGAAGTATCCGGTAAAACGCTGAAAACGCTCACTGACGGTGTTGAATTGGAAGATGGTAAAGCCAAGTTCACCACCATCGTGCCCCGTTCTAACTCAGTGAACGACGAAGACAGCATGAACAAGTGGTACAACGTGACCTTGTCAGAAGGGAAGAATCGTGAAGTGCGTCGACTGTGGGAATCACAGGATGTGCAGGTAAGTCGCCTGATGCGGGTACGTTACGGACCGGTTGAACTGCAGAAGCGCCTGCCTCAGGGCGCGTGGGTAGAGTTGCCATTAGCTGAACTCAATTCGCTGCGTAAATTGGTACAACTCGACGAAGAAACCCAGACTATGGTGGACGTTCGCCAGGGTAAACTGGATCATGCCCGTCTTACCCGTATGCGTCGCTCGGTGAAAAAACACCGTGCACGCCAGTCACATCAACGCAATCAGTCAGCTAATTCCGACTGATGTTTTGCGGCGGGCCTGATAACACAGGCTCGTCCGTTATCTAAACCATGGCGGCGAGCAATTTGCGCAATCATGCCGCGATGTGTCTTAAGAAATTCGTCCAATTTCTCCAACATAGCAGGATACTGCTCGCTGGAAATCCGTAGACTACTCTTCTTGTCCGGAATATGCGCAGACGAAACCAACTGATTTTGCGCCACATTAAGTTGTTTTGTGGCTTCGCTGAGTGCTTCAGCATCGGTCAATATGCCATCGACGTGGTGTGATAAAAGCGCCTCGATCATACTTGCTGTGTCGTCGAATCGAATAATTTTGGTGTAACCTTTTATCTCTTGCTCTGACCACTCTCGGGACACAGGTAAATCTTTAATCACACCTAACCGGGTAACGTCTTCAACTCGCATCCATTGATTCTGCGGTAAAAACCGTGTGGTTTCACACACACCTACCACCGGCTGGCTGTAAAATAGCGGGCTTTTCGCTGCTGTCCAACGAGGATGATCAGGAAATCTGAAGTCGATGGTGCTGTCGTTAAACCAACGGTCATAATCCACGCTGTTTAACGAAACGTATTCAACTTCAATGCCTTCTTCCAGAGAAAAAGCTGAGAGTACGGCATCAAGCAGTGGCTGATATTTACTGCCATTTATGGGATAGGTTTGACCGCTGCTGACATCCCCAATACCAACAAAAAATGTGTCTTTGTTGGCGGCCTGTAGGGGCTGGCAGAGAAACGCTAGACAAATCAGAGAGAAGGCGCGACGCATCAGAAAACTCCGTTGGTATTCAACTTTAGTCGTAATGAAAGTCTAGCAATCGACCATTTTATTTTCGATGACACGGTTGACTGCAACGTATGAGTAAAAATACCTAATGCAACGGTGTTGTAATCCGGAACGCATTTCATGCCGTAACCATCCCCGAAACAAGCCGTTTCCATGTTGATAAATTTAAACGAAACAGGAGAATGTTATGCAATCGATGCCGCAACTAGGCGTTGGCACGTTTCGTCTGGAAGACGATGTTGCAAGAAAAACGGTCACGGATGCACTTTCTATCGGTTTCTGCCATATCGATACTGCGCAGTTCTATGGCAATGAAGAGGCCATTGGCGATGCTATTCAAACTGCGGGTATAAACCGCGAAGAGCTGTTTGTGACCACAAAAGTATGGCACGACCATCTCGATCAAGGTTCGTTTATCCCCTCTGTGCATGAGAGCCTGAACAAACTGAAAATGGCGTATGTTGATCTGTTGCTTATCCACTGGCCTTCACCGAACGATCACATCCCCATGGAAAATTATCTGGCTTCGCTGAAGCAAGCTAAAGAAGAGGGACTGACACGACATATTGGTGTGTCTAATTTCACCATGGCACAAATTGATAAAGCCGTTGAGATCCTGGGTGAGGGAGAAATCCTGACAAACCAGATTGAACTGCATCCGTTTATGCAAAACCGTCAGGTGGTTGAGCATTGTAAAGAGAAGGGTATCAGCGTAACCGCGTACATGCCATTTGCTGTTGGCAAGGTCATGAAAAATGACGAACTACTCAATATTGCCGCAGCACATGGCGCCAATCCTGCGCAGGTAGTGCTGGCATGGATGGATGCCAAAGGTATTCATGCGATTCCGTCTTCTACTAACAAAGACCATTTGCAGGCTAATTTCGATTATACCCAGGTTCGCTTATCTGATGAGGATATTCAGCGTATTGACGATTTAGACAATGGTGAACGTATTGTTAGCCCTGACTTTGGGCCAAAGTGGGATTGATAAATCAAACTAAAAAAATAAGCAGCGTAACGCTGCTTATTTCTTATTAATCGTGACTAGCCACATGCATATTCGTAGAAAACAAGTTTTTCGCCATTTACTATTCGTGGGTTTCTACTACTAACGCGGCACGTTTCCTTTTCAGCAGACCACAGCATATTACCGTAGGAGAGGACAATTGTTTCGCCGTTGCGAGGCTCTTTAAATCTGAGTGTGTCCATTACGAACTTTTCTTTTGTCAAAGGTATTGCATTCAGGTCAGCATCTCTGCCACTCAGAATAATAAATTTTTCTCTGACAAAATCTGGGAAAGTGTTTATTCTGCCGTTGTACGTCATGAGTCGCTTTTCGTCATAAAAATTTATCCGGATAACAAGTCCCATATCATTGACATCGGGTCTGGCAACTGCACCAGTTAGTTGCCGGGTAAATCGACGAAAGACATCATTGTCGGCATCCATTAAATAATCAAACGCATCATTGCGGAATGAGCTCCTGGACATGAACGTATAGGGGTCTCCCAATACATTTATCTCACTGATCGCTTCATCTCTGACTGGACTAACCTTGCTGTCGACGGGTCTGCCAACATAGTCTGTTTCTGAAATGGATTCCGTAAAGAGCGATGTTGACTTGCTCTGGATCATCGACCGAAACGTTTTATAGAAATTAAGGATAAGTGCTACATCGTGATGTTCATCAGCAGTTAATGCGACTTCGCTTATCAGACTTTTACTATTCCCCGAAATTCCTTTGTGAGAAATGAGTTCGAATTTCGTAGCTGCCGCGTTTTTAAAATCAAACACGATGACATACTCATCATCAGAGTGCTGACTATACGCGCCGGCTTTGGATTCCTTCTGATTAAAATTACATCCATTACACGTCAGTGTTTCCAGTGCGGCAAATGCATTATTTGTCGGTAATGCCATACAGAAAAAGGCGACCAGAAACGTCAATTTCATTTGTATCGAGAAATTCATTTTTATCCTTAAAGCTGAATTGTTTGATTTTAAGGTAGCGTCGGTATTACGGTGAGCAATGGCAGAATTAACTAAATGGCCTGTTTAAGCATCCTCGTTTGTGAAACCAACCCGTTTTAATTCTAAACTGCTAACTCAATGCTTTACCCATCACTTATTTGTAGCAACAGACTAACATATGTTGTTGAACCAGAAAGCCTTCATTGTCATACCAATGTCACGAGGGGCGGGTTGCAACTGGTCTCGCCGGTAAAGTTAAAAATAGCCATAACGGACAGTGTCGTACAATAAACGACATAAAGGAACAGAGCTTTTGGATAACAAACATCTATTATTGAATCGGGCCAAACGCATTGCGCTTCTCTGGCTAATTGGTGCTGCCTGCATTTTTCTACTTGCCACCATCGCAGAGCATCGCCAATGGCTGACGCCCTGGCCAACCTGGGCGGCACTCATCAAGATGGCAGCCGAGGCCGCGCTGGTAGGCGGCCTGGCCGACTGGTTTGCGGTGTCGGCGCTGTTCCGGCCAATTCCTGCGCGCTTTCCTATTCCTCATACCAACATTGTTGCAAACAACAAAGCGGCAGTCGCGAACAATCTGTCGCATTTCGTAAAGGATAAGTTTTTCAACGAAGAAGCCATTACCCGGCTGGTGAACGATGCGAAACCCGCTCAGGGCATGGCACGATGGCTCCGGCAGCCTGATAATGCTTACAGGCTGAGCCGCTTCTTCAGCCGCAGCCTTGCTGGTGTGGTGAACACACTGGATGATAAGCCTATTCAGGACATGCTGGTAAAAGGTGTAAAGCGAGCCGTTGGCAAAATTGATTTTACGCCGATGGCGGCTGGTACGTTGCGGGTGCTCACAAAAGAACAACGTCACCAGGAGGTGCTTGATCAACTGCTGGTAAAAATCGCAGATATTGCCCAGCGGGAAGAAAGCCAGGCGTTTATTGCCGACAAACTTTATAGTTGGTTAAAGCTTGAGTATCGTCGGCTTGAAAAAATATTGCCTACGACCTGGCTGAGTGAACAGGGGGCTGACATCGCATCAAAAGCACTAATCAGTATTCTGGCTGATATTGCTGAAGATCGGGAGCATCCGTTGCGGTTAAGCTTCGATCGTCAGCTAAACGAATTTGCGCAGCGGATGGAATCTGACCCAGCCATGGCTGAAAAGATGGCGAGTATCAAAGCCCGGCTATTAGAAAACGATGCACTGCAAGATTATCTGATTCAGGTGTGGGGAGATGTCAAAGTCTGGTTGATTAAAGACGTTGCTAAGCCAGAGGGCGAATTCGCAAAGCGGGTTTCTCACGCGCTGCAGGAAGTGGGGCGCTCTATTGAAAATGACAGTAAACTGGCTGACGCCGTCAATTTGCATATTTCTGAAGCCGGCCGTGCCATGGCACCGGAACTAGCCGACTTCCTTACTGAGCATATCCGCAAAACGATTTTGGCCTGGGACGACAAGCAGATGGCCGAACAGATTGAGCTGAATATTGGTAAAGATCTGCAGAAAGTGCGTATAAACGGTACACTGGTTGGTGGTTTAATTGGTGCCTGCCTGTTTCTCATTGAGCGGGCTATCAGTCTGTTCTAGCAATACTTTCACCGCGTTTTTTTGTTTTTTGCCTGCAGCCATGTGACACTCATCTTCAGCTCAAATCAAATTAATAAAAACGGCATGAAACTCTTATCTTCCCTGGTCATCTTAACCAGCCTTCTTGTTACTTCCTCCTCGGCCGAACAGGTACGGGCCAGAGATATTGGTCTGAGTCCCGGTGTGCTTAATCCTGGCAAATTGAACAGTATCACAGACGTAACTGGCGTGCGTGTCGGGCAGGTTACCTTGCATAATGGCAAAGATGTTCACACCGGCGTAACGGCAATCATTCCGGCTGTAGGGAATCTTCGGCAGAACAAGGTGCCAGCTGCTGTTCACGTTGGCAACGGTTACGGAAAAATGGCCGGTATTAGCCAGATCCGTGAGTTGGGTGAAATTGAAACGCCTATCGTACTTACCAACACCCTAAGCGTGGCTGAAGGTATCGCGGGGGTAGTGGAATGGACGCTAGCTCAGGCCGGCAATGAAAACGTGGGCTCTGTAAATGCGGTTGTTGGCGAGACCAACGACGGCTTTTTAAATGACATTAGGCGCAGGGTAGTAACAGCCGAGCAGGTTAAACAAGCCATTGAGTCAGCATCTGCAGGTAAGGTTGCAGAGGGTAACGTAGGCGCTGGCAGCGGTACACGTGCTTTTGGTTGGAAGGGCGGAATTGGTACAAGTAGTCGGGTATTGCCCAAGTCTTTGGGCGGTTACACGGTAGGTGTGTTAGTGCAAAGTAACTTTGGCGGCATTTTGCAGATGCAAGGTGTAGAAGTGGGTCAGGCACTGAATCAATTTTATTTACAGGACAAGCTGAACAACGACACCGCGGCCGATGGGTCTATTATGATTGTGGTTGCCACTGATGCGCCACTTGACGACAGAAACCTTAAGCGCCTGGCAAAGCGAGCCATGGCAGGTGTTGCACGTACAGGAGCCAGTTTAACCAACGGTTCTGGTGACTACGTTATTGCATTTTCTACCGCGAAAGAAAACCGTCGCAGTGAAGCAGCCTCTTCTCACATCAATACGGTGTTAGCTAATAATGCGGTTTCACCCTTATTTGAGGCGGTCATTGAGTCTACAGAAGAGGCCATTTACAACAGTTTATTGATGGCAGAAAATGTTGAAGGCTACCATGGTACGGCTAAAGCATTACCCGTTGATCAAGTGAGAAGTTTATTGAATAGCACCGAAAAAACCGCTGCTGAACCCCGTGATCACACGGTGAGGGTTGCCACGTTTAATGTCAGCATGGAGTCGACCAACTATCCTAAATTGGGCATGGAGCCGGGTCTTAATGTACTGAAAACAGTTTTGGCTGATGGCGACAATCAGCAAGTAAAAAACATTGCTGAAATCATACAGCGAACTGCGCCAGATATTCTGCTTTTAAATGAGTTTGATTACATTGCCGACAAACAGGCTGGCGTTAATGCGTTCATTACGCATTATCTGAACGTCAGTCAACATGGGCAAGCTGCAATCGATTATCCCTATGTGTATCTTGCACCGGTCAATACGGGCGAGCCGTCACCCTTTGATCTCGATCGTGATGGTCACGCCAGTGGTAAAGGGGGAGACGCCTGGGGATTTGGATTATATCCTGGTCAATACGGCATGGTCGTTTTGTCGAAATACCCCATCCTGGATGATCAAGTGCGCAGCCTGCAATTGTTTAAATGGAAAGACATGCCGGGCGCGCAACAGCCCGTTATTCCCGAGAGCGGCGAAACCTGGTATAGCGCTGAAGCGTGGGCCTCGCTGCGCTTGAGTTCAAAGTCGCATTGGGATGTGCCAGTAAATGTAGATGGCAAAATAGTGCACGTTTTGGCGATGCATCCCACGCCGCCAACCTTTGATGGACCTGAGGATCGTAACGGCAAGCGTAATCATGATGAAATTCGATTGATGGCGGATTACCTCACACCAGACGGCGGCGAATATATTTATGATGATAACGGCCATGCTGTGTCGTTGGCTCGAAACAGCCGCTTTGTGCTGGTGGGCGATTTTAATGCAGCAGACAAAGGTGAGAAGTGGCGGCCTGGCGTGATAGAACAATTAACAGAACACCCACTGGTCAATAACGATGTAATACCGCTGAGTCAGGGTGGTGATGAAAGCAGTCCGGAGGCATTCAGTAATCGTTTTACCGCTTATTGGGGAGCACGGGCTGATTATGTGTTGCCGTCGCGTTTCGGCTTTTCAGTGCAAGGCAATGGTGTTTTCTGGCCATCAAAAGAAAGCCCGCTATTCCGTCTGGTTAAAGACAGAGAAGCGAGCTCCGATCATCGGTTGGTTTGGCTTGATGTTACGCTGAATAGTGATTAAGAACGATTGCGGCGGATAACTTTACTTTCCAGAGACTTATCCGCCAATTCCAGCTTCACCGCGCGTTCAAGAATAATATTGCCATCAACTGTGGCGTTTTCTTCAATTATCAAAACTGGCCAATTGCGTTCTGGCGTGCTCCATCCGTCTTCCGATCCCTCAAACACGATATCACCGTAAACGCGGGTGGAACCGACAAGCTTAATGGTGCCGTTGAGCGTGGTTAGATCACCTTTCACTTCTGTATCAGGCAGTGCAATATCGCCATTCACGGTTTCAATATTGCCTTCAACCATGCTGCCCGATGATAAGGTGATTGTGCCATTCACCGTTTCCAGTGAGCCAAATGCATTCAAATTCTCTCCAGCTGTAATATCGCCATTTACCGTTGTTGCGCTGTTAACGGCAACGTTATTATCGAGCATTATCGAGCCATTCACTGTACTCACATCGTCAGCAACAGCAAATTCTTTTAGCCGTACATCACCGTTTACCGAAGAAACATCACCCGCATGACGGCCAGGATCGATAGTGACAGAGCCCATAATACTGCTAACGTCTCCACCATCGTGGTAATCGCCATTGCCGCCGACATTAATAACACAACCTGACAGGGCTAATGCGCCAACAAGAGAAACAGCAAGTAAAGAGGATTTCCGGTTTAGCATTTTATTCTTCCATTTTCGAGTTATACACCGTGGCGACCTATTTTGAGGCAACGGTAAAATTATCTTAACGTACAGAACAATAAGAGCAATTACGGGGCCAACTAAAAAACTACTTTGTAATCAATTAGTTGGGAATATATGTGGGAGTGGAGGGAAGAGGGAGTTAGTCCGGAATACTATTTATTAGTGTTCCGGACTAAAAATGCTTATTGATCGAGCGGAGTATTAAAGTCTTCTGACAGTTCGAAGTCACCTTCGGCAGTGGCCAGTTTGTTGTCGTTAAAGCTAAGCACAAGTTGCTTCTGAAAATCTTCGCCGCGCTTTTCCATGCCACGCTTCATATCATAGACATAGTACCAGGTGCTTTTATTAAATGAGTCTTGTACTACGGGATGCCCGAGTACATAAATAACCTGCTCTTTGGTCATGCCTACACGCAGCTTTTGTACATCTCTTTCATCAAGGAAGTTGCCTTGCGGAACATCGATACGATAGATCCAGTTTGAGCAGGCAGTAGAGAAAAATACAGCGGTTAACAAAATAGCGATTTGATACAACTTCATGCGTTAGCGTGTCCAGTTATGCTTTGATTATAGTGACGGACATTATTTTCCTAACAGGATATGCCCAGGTGCAGGCTATCACAAAATAATGTGCGACAGCATGCTACCCAATCACCTATGACCAATCAACCGCTTATTAGTTCGATTCGGCACTTTCCAACAGCTCTTTTGCATTTGCTAAGGCAGAATCTGTCACTTTATCGCCTGCTAGCAATCTTGCCAGCTCATCAATACGGTTTTGACGGGTTAATGGCAACATTTGTGTTTCGGTGGTTATGCCATCGCTGAACTTGGTGACAAATAATTGATTATGGGCTTGCGCAGCAACCTGAGGTAAGTGCGTTACGCACATTACCTGACTAACTTTGCCGAGTTTCCGAAGCAGGCTGCCTACAATTGCCGCCGTCGGCCCGCTGATACCGGTATCAACTTCGTCAAATATCATTGTTGGCGTTGCGTTTTTATCGCTGGTGAGCACTTGTATCGCCAATCCAATTCGCGAAAGCTCACCACCGGAAACCACTTTCTCCAGTTTATCGGCGGGCTGCCCGGCATTGGTTGAAACGCGAATGATTACGTCGTCCAGCCCATGACTTGTGGGCGTTTTGTGCTCATCGTATTCAACGCCTATTTGCATACATGCATGCTGCATATTCATCTGGCGGATTTGACCTTCAATGGCGGTGGCAAGCTTAGCTGCAGCCGTCTGCCGGGAGGCCGATAAGGCTTCACACGCTTTTATATACTGGTTTCTCGCTTCTACGACTTCATGTTGTAGTTCTTCCAACCTACTCTCATCACCTTCCAGTTCAGCAAATTCTGCCGCTAAGTTTTGATGATGTGAAAACAGTTCTTCTGGCATTACTGCATGTTTCCGTGCCAGTTCCATCGCTTTGCTGTATCGAGATTCAACTTGTTGCAGGCGTAAGGGATCTATTTCCAGACCATCACAATAGCCGCGCAATTCTCGAGCGGCTTCCTCCACCTGAATTGAGGCATCGTTGAGCAACGCAATGATGGGGGTAAGTGCGCTGTCATGCTCTTCCAACTCACTGAGTCGATCCAGGCCGTTTTGGATGATAGATAGCGCATTGCCTTCATCGTTCTCATACAGGTTATAAAAACTGGTTTGAGCTTGTTCCAAAAGCGTTTGCCCATTGCTTAAACGCTTATGCTCTGTTTCAAGCTCGATAAACTCGCCTTCTTCAATGGCAAACTCATCCAGTTCTTTAACCTGATAAGCCAATAATTGCTGGCGGTCTGCGCGTTGCTGCGCCTGTGTTTCCAGCGCCTTTAGCTCTGCCTGTTTACTCTTCCAGCTACGGTAGTGTTCCGCAACGCTGTTTAATAAGGCTGGGTGTGCGGCATACTGATCCACAAGTTTTCGCTGATAGTCATCTTTAAGCAGCTGTAAATGCGTATTCTGTCCATGAATAGCAATGAGGTACTGACCAAACTGTTTTAATTGCTGAAGTGAAACTGGTGTACCGTTAATGAACGCTTTAGAGCGGCCTTCACGAGAAATAACGCGACGCACGAAGCAACTGTCGTCTTCGTCATCGACTAACTCTTGCTCGTCAAGCCAGGCGAGTGCGGCTTTGTGGCCACTTAAATTGAAGTGGGCGACAATTTCAGCCTTGGTGGCTTCTTTTCTCACCGCACCGGCATCTGCTCGCTCACCTAAACAAAGGCTGAGCGCATCTATCGCAATAGATTTACCCGCACCAGTTTCACCGGTAACGGCCGTCATTCCCGCTTCAAAGTTTACGGACAATTGTTTTACAACAGCGAAGTTTTTAATCGATAAATTGACCAGCATTTTTTCACCGCAGTATGTTTATACAGTATGTGTAAATATATACAGTATTTTGGCGGTGTAAAGTGAAGTTTTTATTGAGGGTGGGAAAGCGCCAGTGGATAGCTGCTTATCCAATTGATTTACTAGCGAATTTAAATGTCAGCAGCAATATGCTCCTAAGCGATATTCCGTTTATATCGGTTATGGAGCGCTAGCGTGTAACCAGATGTCAGGGCCTTTAGCCTCTGCACTTTTGAAGCTTTTCACTGGAGTGACACAAAGATCATCGTAAAGCCGCGGGTTTGCTAGGAGCGCATTTACCAAAGGGTCGTTTGGTTCGCCGCTTAGCCAGGCATCGATTACCTGGGGATCTGTTGGCAAAAAGCACGGGATGGACTTTTCGTGAAACTGACTAAAACCAGGCTGGGGCGGGCGGGTGATCACTGAACAAACAGCGCAGCCATTGTCAAAAATACGGTAAACGGCGCCGATGAGCAGCCCCCGCCGTGCTTTCATCAGGTAATGCGCTTTGCCTTTACCTACCGGATTCGATTCGCCCACAGCCGTAGCGGCAACGATAGCGCGGCGTGATTGTATAGCATGTTTCCAAAATGGACTGTCGAGGTTTCTGGCGTTGAACGTTGTGCGGTCGCCAAATAACAGGCTGTCGCCGTGGGGTTTGGCATCGAACCACCAGGTCGCATCAATGCTTGTTTGGGGACTCACGATGAGATTCGAGATTTTTCGTGAAGGATCTTTTCCAAAAGCCGGGTAAAAGTTAATCACGTTCTCATTTTCTGCAGCGAAAAGAGGCAAGGTTTCAGTTAAACCTGCCTCAGATAACACTTCCTGCAAACCCGTGGATTTCGGTTCTCGTTGAATAAAGCCGCACATAGCAATCTCCAAATCTATTCAGCGTTTAAGATACGCTGATTGCGGCCCGATGTTTAGTGAAGGTGAAAAATAATCCTCGTGGTTATGCGACAACGTCACTCATAACATCTTGCAGCACAAAGGATTTTTTATTTGAATGCAGACGAATCCACAGGCCGGGATTTGCATCTAACTGTTGTTTTGCCATTTCAATGTCGGTGCTGAGTGGTGAATTCATAACATTAGCATAGGTTTGTACCTTGGCCGGTGCAGTAGACGCATCGACCACTGATTGCACAACCTTTTTTGCCGAGAGAATTGCTGCGGGGCCCAGGGTAAGGATAAAACCAGCCGCGCGACACTCTTGTTCATCGGCCTCACTGATGTTGCTGCCTCCAGCTTTAAACTTGCTGATGTGGTGTTCCAAAATGCTGCTGGAAATGGGAATAAGACCAGCCATATGTTCAGCTTTTGCACCGGAGCCGGGCTTTATATAGGCGAGGTGAGAGGCTGCGTTGTCTTCCGGACCATGACCAATGAAGAAAATATCCAACCCACCTAACGATTCGAGTTTATCCAGATAAGCAGTGAGACCAGCTTCCAGATTGGCTACATCGGTTTGCATGGGCGTAAAACTGTTAATTTTAGTGAAGAAATCATCGCCCAGAATACGTTCAAAATCTCTTACAAAGCTCAGACTATTCCCCATACTCATCGGTGCTAGTGCATCTTGGGTAAATACATTCAATCGCGACAAAATAGGGTCGAGTTCACTGGTACGCGCTTTTTCTCCGAGTAATCGGTGAAACGCTTGCGCACCACGGCCACCAAGCAATGCGATATTTATTTCTCCGGTCTTTTGAGAAGCGGAGGCAAGCAATTCTTCTAACATGGCTTCTCCCACGGCGGCTTCAGATGGCAGGATATGAGGCTGAATACTAAAATCGGTAATATCACCGTTAATATGGTTGGTGGAAAGCCAAATATTGCCTTGCTGCTCGTCCCGTTTGAATGTCATTGATTACCTCTTTTGATGCTGCATTGATATTTTATTAGATTACCATGCTACCGGTAGCATTTCATTTCGTTATTATGGCTTCTAAATCACTTTCAGTTCTCATCGCTTACAATAATTTCTTGTTGCCAACTGCGTAACACAGCAGCGCCGTACTTTAGCGCTTTAACTTAGGTTTCCCGCGCATCCAGAATTGCGCACCGTCGTAGGGTAAATCTTCTTCTACGGTGAAGGTTTTATCAGCAATGATCTTGCCATCCAGTTCCAGTGTCATGCGCCAGTCTCCCACTTTATTTTCCAGTGGCTCCCATAATGTGTCGCCAAGATAGAAATCCCAGTCGTTAGAACGAATGTACTCTTCGCCGTCAAAGGGCGGCATGGGCTCTCCATCGCTATCAGGGATATCCGGATGATAAATGCAGAAACGCACTTTCTGATTTTTAGCTCGCTTGATATTCACGATAAACCCGAACTCAATATCCAGTTCGAGAGGTACGCTCTGTGTGAAGGTTTTAATTTTGGGAAGCGCTTTATCGTCGGCATCCCACTTTGTATGAATGCCGCAGGTCAGCATTTCAATAACCGGTTTGTGCTTAGCCATTTTTAGAAGCCTTCAGTAAAACGGCCTATGATATCGGAAACCGCAGAGCAGATAAAAGTCAGTAATAAAGAAGCCTGAAATTCAGGCGTTCTTTTTTTCATTTTTTTTATCGTCTTTCTTTTTGTCTTTCTGGATACGCACTTCAGTACCGTCCTGGATTCCATCAGGTGGACTGGTAATCACGCGCTCATTGCCAGACAAGCCAGATTTTATTTCGATCATGGTACCCAAATCACGCGCTAGCTGAACGGGCATTCTGACGATTTTATTATCATCGGAAACAGTTGCCACCGCCAGACCGTCCGCGTCAAAAATAAGCGTATTAGAGGGCAGGGTAAACGTGCCGTCAGGTTGTGTAGTGTCCAGTGCAACCGATGCAAAGCTGCCGGGAGCCAGCGAGCTCTCATCATTATCAACCAGGATCTGCATAAGTGCGGTACCACTTTCTTTTTCCACCATACCTGAGTAAGCGGTGACTGTTGACCTCACCTCCTGAGAGGTGCCAGGAACTGAGATAGTTGCCCGGGACCCCACTGAAACCTGATCGAGATAACTTTGCGGCACGCGAACATAAACCCGGATTTTATCGGTCTGCGAAATTTCGTATAACCATTCACCACCGCTGTTACCAGCATTGATTAAGTCGCCGACATCAATATTCCTGGCGGTAACCACGCCGCTGAACGGAGCTTTTATTTTTGCGTACTGCTGCTGCACTTTCAGAAAGTTTAACGACGCACGGCTCGACTCTACCGTTGCAGCCAGAGCATTGTATTCACTGGTTTTCTGATCGGCTTCCTGTACTGAAACCGCGTTAGATTTTACCAATTCCTGCCATCGTTGGGCCGTCGTTTTCGCCAGCGCAGCATCGGCTTCTGCCACATTCAGGTTTGCTTCAGCTCTGGACAATTCCTGGTCAATATCCGGCGTGTCGAGTTCTGCCAGTACATCGCCTTTTTCTACCTTATCGCCAATGTCTACTAACCAGTTAGCGACATAGCCGTCTACCCTCGCGTAAATGGAGGCGGTTTTGAATGCTTCCAACCGTCCCGGAAGGCGGATTTGTTCCATATTTTCCTGTTTTTCCGGTTTTGTTACCTTGACCGGAAGAATAGCAAGCTGCTCAGTTCGCTCAGCCAGTTTTTCCTGCTGACGGGCCTTAACAAAAAATCCACCGCCTGCGAGGATTACAGCAATAATAACAACAGACACTGCAATCAGGCGGATGCTAATCATACCTAATGGATAAGTTTTCATGAGTCTTCTCCTTGAGACTGCGGTTGTGATGATTTCTCAGTGTTTCTGTGAGCAATGCTGAACAAAGCCGGCACAAAAAAGAGTGTTGCAATAGTGGCGACCAGCAGACCGCCGATAACTGCACGACCAAGTGGCGCGTTTTGCTCGCCACCCTGACCCAGTGCGAGTGCCATAGGTAACATGCCGATAACGGTTGCGGTCGCCGTCATGATAACCGGGCGCAGACGGGAAACACCGGCCTCTATGGCAGCTTTCAGCGGATCACCGTGCTCTTCCAGTAATTCACGGGCAAAGCTGATAACCAGCACGCTGTTGGATGTTGCAATTCCCATACACATGATCGCACCAGTGAGGGCGGGTACGCTGAAGGTCGTGCCGGAAAGGAACAACATCCAGACTATACCGGCAAGCGCCGCGGGAAGAGCGCCAATGATAACCAGCGGATCACGCCACGACTGAAAATTTATGACGATGAGCAGATAAACCAGCACGATAGCCCCGGCGAGGCCAGCTAACAAGCCGGTATATGCCTGAGTCATGGTCTCTGCCTGTCCGCTCAGCGTCACTGATGAGCCTTTCGGCAGTTGCTTTTTCTGTTTATCAAGAATTTCATTAATATCTTTAACAACTGAACCCAGATCCCGTTCCGCAACAGCGGCATATATCTGAATTACTGGTTGTATGTTGGTTTTCGTCACCACGCCGTTTGTGGGGGCGCGTTTGAACTGTGCGAGTCCACCAAGTACCAGGGAGTCTTCACTATTTTCTGCATCCACCGGCAAATTTTTTAAATCGGTCAGTGAATCAAGGCGGTACTGCGGCGTCTGTAACACAATAGGGTAGGTATTACCGCTGGATGGCTCCAGCCAGAAAGACGGTGCAACCTGCGACGAACCGGCCAGGTTGACCACCATAGAGTTGGTAATATCCTGTTGCGTCACGTTGGTAAACAGTGCCTGGGTGCGGTCTACGTTTACTTTTATCGAAGGCGCGTTGGGTGTTTGCTGAACGCGCACATCGTTTAGTCCCGGGATACGACGAATTTGTGGCAGTAGGGTGTTGGCATAGGCAAAGTTTTTATCAATGTCGTAGCCGCTTATCTGGATATTCACCGGAGCCGGTGAGCCAAAATTCAGGATCTGACTGACAATATCACCGGGCAGAAATGAGAAGGTAACATCTGGAAACAGCGATGGCAGGGTAGCTCTCAGTTCTTTGACGTATTCAGCGCTTGGCGCATGGCCTTCAGCCAGAGCAATCTGCAGATCACCATCCTGGGTACCGATAGTGCCATTGTTACTATAAATATTATTGATGCTTGAATCATAAGTACCAAGGTTCTGCACTGCGACATCTAGCTCCTTAGCTGGCACAATGTTGCGCACAGCATCCTCTATTTCGGCAAAACGTGCCGCGGTTTCTTCCACCCGGGTACCTGCCGGTAATCTGGCATGCAAGAGAATTTGCCCACCATCCACCTTCGGGAAAAAGTCTTGTCCCACGAAAGGGAGCAGTCCGAAAGAGAGTAAAACCAGTACAGAGAAACCAATTACAAATAATCGTATTTTCTCCAGACAGCGAGTAAGGAGTGATTGATAACCGTTTTTAAGCTTTTCGAAACCACTTTCAAATCGTGACTGAAGTTTGCCCAGAAACCCTTTTGATTGCTTTTGAGATTTGCCATCCGATGCGTTGTTTGTTTCCTGTCTTTTAAGTAGCAGGCTCGCCATGGTCGGTACCAGAGTAAACGCAAGCAAAAAAGCAAACAGCATGGCCAGGATCACTGCCTGAGCAAGGGGAACGAACAGATATCTGGGCAAACCTTCTAGTAAATACATAGGAATGAAAACAACGCAGATACATAGTAACGACACAAAGGTTGGTACAATAATCTGCTTACTGCCAGTGCTGATTGCTTCCTTAACGGCTACTCCTTTCTTAAGCTGCACATCAATATTTTCGATGGTTACCGTGGCCAGGTCGACAAGAATACCGACCGCCAGCGCCAGCCCACCCAATGTCATGATATTCATTGAATTACCAAGCAAAGAGAGACCGAACACCGCGCCGAGTATTGAAAGCGGGATGGTGGTGGCAACAATCAGCGTGGGACGCCAGCTGCCGAGAAACAACAGAATCATAAGGCCGGTCAGGCAGGCAGCGATTACCCCGCCTGTAACCACGCCATTCACTGCACCGCGAACAAATCCTGACTGGTCAGCAAGGTATTTTACCTCGAGGCCATCAGGCAACTGAGGCCGAATTTCTTCTATTTTAGCCTTAATACCTTCAACCAGCGCGAGTGTAGAAGTACTTCCGCGCTTATATACACTCAGTAATACCGAACGCTTGCCATCTACATTCACAATATTGGTTTGTACAGCACTGCCGTCCCGCACCGTGGCGACATCACGTAAATAGACGACGGTATTATCCTCTTTCGTGATGGGAATATCTGAAAAGTCCTCCACGGCTTCCGGTGAGTTATTCAAGTCAATAATGTATTCTGTTTCGCCAATTTTCTGTGTACCAGCCGGGATCACCAGATTTTGCTCAGCCAGTGCGTTTGCAACATCCTGGCCGGTAAGCTGCCGGGCCTGAAGCGCCTGAGGTTCAAGATCAATCTGAATTTGTCTTACCTTGCCTCCGAAAGGGTAGGGAATGGCCGCACCCTGAACGGTCACTAACTGCGAACGCAGGCGGGTTTTCGCAAGGTCTGACAACTGTTGTTCTGAAAGGCCTTCACCACTTAACGCGAGCTGAATAACCGGGACTGTGGTAGCAGTGTAATTCAGGATAAGTGGAGGCTTGGTACCATCCGGCATATCGGAAAGTTTTGACTGGGCGACACTGGTGACCTGCGCGTTTGCAAGATTTATATCAGCGGTGGGGTAAAAGAAAATTTTTACTATGCCGTAGCCGTTGTAAGAATTCGATTCAATGCGTTCTATATCATTAACAGTCGCTGTGAGTGCCCTTTCGAAGGGGGTCATTATGCGGCCTGCCATTTCATCAGGTTGCAGGCCTTTATAATCCCAAGCTACTGCAACAACCGGAATTTCCACTTCGGGAAAAATGTCTACAGGCGTTCTGAAAATGGAAAGCACACCGAGAATAAGAAGAATGAGTGCCATGACAATAAAGGTATAAGGGCGACTCAGGGCAATTTTGATGAGCGAAAACATCGCTGGCTCCGAATATAGGGTATGTGTTGCCTACGGAGTGAATCGATTTGAGGGTTAATGAACGATGTTTAACGTTTGTGATGAAATGAATAATATAGTCGTACGAAACAGGAATACTTCGGCTATTTCATTTAAAAAATTTAGACTTAAGTATAATTTTCTGGCTAAGCTTATGATTTTTAATTAAAAATTAAGTAAGGTGTGAGTGCTTAGGGAAGGTTGCTTTATTTTGCTGGAAGGGGGACAGCAACGACGGGCTTAATTATTAAACAAATTTCATGTTTAAACCCGCAGCGAATATTAATAAAGTTTACTGCCCCATCCAAGTTTGTTTCGCAGCACATTGAAATAGCTGTAACCCTTCGGGTGGACCAGTTTTAACGTATCTTTACTTTTATGCACGCGAATTTCATCACCGGGTAATACCGGCAGTACAATGTGGCTGTCACAGCTAACCTGTAAACTGTCGCTGTTCACTTTAGAAACCCGCATGGAAACAATACTTTTTGAGTCTACCACAATAGGTCGACTGCTTAACGTATGCGGGAACATAGGCACTAAGGTAAGCGCATCGAGATGGGGCACAATGATGGGGCCACCGGCGGAGAGTGAATACGCCGTCGAACCGGTTGGTGTTGATACAATCAGGCCGTCTGAACGCTGACTAAACACAAACTGGCCGTCGATGTAGATTTCAAATTCCATCATGTGCGCCACTTTACCGTGGTGCAGAACCACTTCGTTCATGGCGGCATTGTTACTCCGCAGCTTTTCGTGACGATACACGCAAACTTCCAGCAGAAAACGTTCTTCTACCATGGTTTCGCCTGAAAAAATAATATCCAGCTGTTGCTCAATTTGGTCTGGATGAATGTCTGTGAGAAAACCCAAATTGCCGCGGTTTACGCCTACTACATGAATATCGAAACGGGAGAGCACACGGGCTGCGCCCAGCATGCTACCATCGCCACCGATCACCACAGCGAGATCGGCTTCTTTGCCAATGGTGACCAGGTTCGCCCGCTCGGACTCATTGGTTTCAAGATCGCATTTGATGGACTCTTCAACCAAAACCCGACATTCACGTTTCCGCAAATAGGTAATGAGCTGTTGGAGAGTATCCTGGATGCCACGATGATCGGGTTTTCCGATCAACGCTACCGTTTGATAAGTCATATTCTGGCTAATGCCCGCTTGCCGCTACATTTTTTCGGACATTAGCACAAGTTTTATGAAAAAAGAAAGGGTTAGCGCGCAACCCAGCCGCCGTCTAGCACCATGGTCTGACCGGTAATGTTGCGGGCACCATCGCTCATCAAAAATTTGGTGGTAGCACCGAGCTCTTCAAACGTGATGAAGGCTTTTTTCGGCATCGGCTTCAGCATGATTTCATTGATAACTTCTTCTTCGCTAATGCCGTTTTCTCGCGCTTGGTCGGCAATTTGCTTTTCAACCAACGGGGTTTTCACGTAAGCCGGGCAAACGGTGTTGATAGTGACATTACAGTCGCCGGTTTCAAGGGCAATCGTTTTCGCGAAACCCAACAAACCATGTTTTGCTGCTACATAAGCCGACTTAAACGGCGAAGCGACCAGCGAATGAATAGAGCCTATATTAATGATGCGGCCAAAGTCTTTTTCGCGCATGCCAGGCAGAAACGCTTGAGTGAGCAGGGCCGGGCCAACCAACATGATATTAATTAACTGCTGCCACTTCTCGGGTGGAAAGTCTTCAATTTTGGATACGTGCTGAATGCCGGCGTTGTTAATCAATACGTCGACTTTTACGTCGCCGAGCTTTTCCGGCAATGCAGCAATCTGCTTGGCATCACACACGTTGACTTCGATGGCTTGGGCACTATGGCCTTCATCTTTTAACTTCTGTGAGGCTGACTCTGCGGCGTCCAGGTCAATGTCGGCGATAATTAAATGATGACCCTCGGAGGCAAGGGATTCGGCAATACCGTAGCCAATGCCACTGGCACCACCGGTGATAAAAATGTTTAAAGCCATGATAAATCCTTACTTAGATGATAATCCCAAAACGATGTTGCGAACGGCAGTGATCTGCTTTCCGCTGCGTGTGGCGTAATCTTCACCGGTGTAACCCCACCAGTCCCAGCATCCCTGAGGATTCAACGGCATAACTAGAGACGACGTCGTCTGCGGGTAAACAACCACCATGTTGTTGCTGTCTGCCCACTGATTCATTCCGGTTTGTTCTACATAAGCCATGCCCACAGTGTCAGCGAATTGGTTACAGCCGTGGAAGCTCACGTGTACCTGACAGTCTTCACCTTCAGCGCAACTGGCAGGAATATAAGCATAGCCTTTTTCTGCCAGCGTGGCAGCGCTCTTACCACCGAGTTTCTGCTGGTTAAAGCTGACTACCTTGCCGGTGAGGGAATCACTGGCGGGTTTTAAATCATCAATCAAGTGGTTGAGCATTTCGCCGGCGGCATCGTAATCGCAATTGCCGATGAAAGGAGAGGATGATGACATGCACTGACCGCCACGATCCTTTGTAGGGAATAAATGGGCGATCGGTTTATTATCAATGTACTTTATTTGTTCAGATGGCATCAATGCCTGATATTGTGCGGTAAGTGCATCGCTAACCGATTTGTTCACTCTTACGTCACGGGTGCCATGAAACAGCCATACCTTATCGTTCTGCAGGTTGGACAATTCAGCGATTTTCTTATTGGCAGCCAACGTCTTCACTTTGTCGTTAAGCGCTTCAGTATCGATGGCCGGTTCACTTTTGTCCACGCATTGGCTAAGTGCTACCGTGATGTCGCCCTGAGCACAGTAGTAAGGGCCTGCTGCAAGAATACCGGCGCCAATGATCCAATCGCTATACGCAATATGCATCTGGTTAGCCATATAACCGCCAGATGATAAGCCCGACACAGTGATATGTTCTACATCCAGCTGCAATGGCGGTACCTGTGCAGCGACTGTTGCACTGAATGCGGCGGTAAGAAGGGCGGTAGAGGCTTTTATTTTCAGTCCGTGCATAGTTGGCTTCCGTTTTAGTAATTGGGTGTTCGATTTTAGATATTTCAGGTTATTGGGGCTCATCATTTAAAAAGGCCCGCAGCAGGTCAGCTTTTTGGCTGATATCAGTCACGCCTTCCAGGTGTCCCAGTGCGCCTTCCAGATAGTCAATTTGTGTATTTTTGCCCTGAGATTTAAGAATGCTGTATGGCTTTTCAGCCATATACGGCATCAAAAGCAAGTCGGTTTTCGCAGGAAGATACAGGGTTTTGGCTTTCACGTTTTTCAAGCCGGCCTCTAAAGAACCCGCATACCCGGTAACAAACAACTGGTTTGCCCGAACCAAATAAAGCAGGTGATTGGCATCCATCAAGTCGGCGCGCTCCTCGGCGCGACCGCGCAACCAGTTCACTATGGAATGGGTGGTGTGGATATCGTTCAGCGGCGTTTGCTCTTGCGGCGTATAGCCTAGTGCCTGACCGGTCTGATTAAAGAAATCCGGGTGCAGCGCTTGGAGGGTAATACTCATTAATGCGGCTACCAGTCCGCCTTTCGGTGGCGCTTCGCGGGTGTAATCACCATTATTCCAGTTTTTATCCAAACGAATAGGTATGGCCCATTGTTCTAATGCCGCGGCCGTCCAGGCGTCGGCCTGGGCTGCGGGAATAACAGCCACCATACGCGGCACCCAATCCGGATACGTCGCCGCCCAATCTTGTGCTTGCATTGAACCCATCGACGGGCCAACTACGGCATGCAGTTTGGAAATGCCTAAGTTTTCCAGCACCAACTTCTGCACATTAACAAAATCGCGGATAGTCACAACGGGAAAAGTCAGCCCATAGGGTTTGCCTGTTTCGGGATTAATAGAAGCGGGGCCAGTGGTGACAACGTTCGGATCGTAGGCCGAAAGATTCACCAGTGAGTCCACACTGATCACAAAATACTTGTTGGTATCAATGGCTTTACCTGGCCCGATGATAGCATCCCAATAGCCAGGTTCAGCGTCATCGACAGAGTACCGACCGGCAGCGTGAGAATTACCAGAGAAATAATGGGTGATCAGAATGACGTTATCTTTGGCCGCATTGAGTTCACCATAGCTTTCCCAACCTACATTTACTTCCGGAATGGTTTTTCCTCCGTAGGTTCCAAAGTTAGTCGTGGTAAATACCTGTTTTTCAGTCATTAGTGTGGCCTTTTCTGGAGATGAAGGCGTGGCTGCACAGGCTGTCTGCGACAACGAGGCTAGCACTGCCATTGACCATACCAGCACCAGATGAAGATTAAGAGTCGGTTTCGTCATAATTGCCTCAAAAAATGCTGAAAATGGTAATCGCGATAGCGAGACCAATTACCGGCACCACCACAGTGAGCGCCGCCATTGGGCCGTAAGCCGCTTTATGCGTTTCCCGGCAGATGGCGCGTATGGTCGTCACCACGTAACCATTGTGGGGCAGGGAATCCAGCGCGCCGGATGAGATAGACACAATACGATGTAATTGCTCGGGCTGCACGCCTTGATCAATATAGTGAGGCGCCACGAGGGGCAGCACAATGACCTGTCCACCTGAAGCAGAGCCGGTAAGGCCCGCCATAACACTTACCGCAATCGCCGCGCCGATAAGTTCGTTGCCGGGGATCTGCGTCATAATCTCAACCGTTTGCTGAAAGGCTTCGGTGTTTTTCGCAATAGCGCCAAAACCTACTACTGCAGCTGTATTACCAATAGCAACCAGTGCGCCTGTAGTGCCTTCATTCACTGCGCGCCCGAGGTTGTGGAAGTAGTTAAAGTTGAGCACCATCAGGGTTAATACGCCACCGGTTAAGGCCACAATTAATGCTAATTGCGCCAACGAATCGTGCAATAGGAAAGAGAGGCCGAGTACCACAAACAGGGGGAGCACGCCGGTAATCGGATTCGGGTAGTCACGCGCTTCGATCTTGGGATCTTCTGGTCGTTCTTCGAAACGTTCGCCGTTGGCAATGGCTTTTTTAATCATGCGTTTAAGCCACCAGTAACCAAAGGTGGCCATAAAAATAGCCACTAACAAACTGACTTCCCAGGCTGCAAAAGGTGTGGTGCCAAGGTATTTAATCGGGATCCAGTTCTGGATCTCTGGTGAACCGGCGGACGTCATAGTGAAGGTCACCGAACCAAATGCCAATGTCGCGGGAATAAAGCGGCGGGGCAGGTTGGCATCTTTGAATAGGCTCAATGCCATGGGGTACACCGAGAAAGCCACCACAAACAGGCTCACGCCGCCGTATGTCAGAATGGCGCAGGCAAGCACAATTGCCAACACGGCGTGTTTAAAACCGAGTTTGTTTACAATCCAGCGCGCTACCGAGTCTGCTGCACCGGTGTCTTCCATGAACTTTCCGAAAATAGCCCCGAGCAAGAACATAAAAAACCAGGCAGCGATAAAACCTGAAAATCCACTCATGTACAGGCTAACGAAATTTTCTTCGCCACTGAAAAGGGGGATTTCGCTGGTGAGGGCAACAATCACAGCGCAAAGCGGCGCCGCAATGAATAAATTCATACCACGAATGGTGAGCACAATAAGCAGGGCTAGCCCGCCTGTGAGTCCAATCATACTTATCATTTGAAGATTCCTTTAAAACAATCTGTGACCGCAGTTGCTTCAGGAACTATTTTAAATTGTGTCGGTAAAACAGCGTGTTGCCCATAGTACGATGGTACTACTCACAAAAACAAAAAATTAACATAGTCTTAAAAAAGACCGCTGCTTCAGACACTGAATTGATAACAGATAACAATCAAAAGGGACATGACATGAACACGACACACAACCCCTACACCTTTGCCAGAACCCTCTGCGCCGTTGCCGTCACCACCGCTTGTCTAAGCAGCCAAAGTGCGCTGGCTCAGGATACTGAAGACGCAAGCCGCGGCAAGCTCGAGCGCATCGAAGTCACAGCCCGTAAAACGGTGGAATCTTTACAAGAAACCCCGGTCGCAATTACTTCCGTTGGTGCGGTTGAGTTAGCGGAAAAGGGCATTAGCGTTTTAACTGAAATTCAACAGTTTTCGCCCAATACCACATTGCAAACTAGTCGGGGGACTAATTCGACGTTAACTGCGTTTATTCGTGGTATGGGGCAGCAAGATCCGCTGTGGGGTTATGAGCCTGGCGTCGGAATTTACGTAGATGATATGTACATTGCCCGGCCGCAAGGTGCCGTGCTGGATTTACTGGATGTGCAGCGCATCGAAGTACTTCGCGGCCCACAAGGTACGCTTTATGGCAAAAACACCATTGGTGGTGCAGTGAAGTATGTCACCAAACAAATGTCCGGATCGCCCGAACTAACAGTAGAAGGCACAGTAGGCAACTACAGCCGTAAAGACGTGAAGGTGATGGGTCAGTATCCCATCATGGAAGACAAAGTGTACCTTGGGTTTGGGTACGCGAATCTAAACCGCGATGGTTATGGTGAGTTCCTGCAAAGTGCGTTAGACGGACAAGATCGTGAAAACTACAACAAAGATTTATGGGCAGCCCGACTGACGTTGGAAATTGAGCCCACCGACGATTTATTCCTGCGCTTTGGTTGGGATAAAACCGAAGACAAATCTAACGCCAAGGGCGGCTATCGCCTTATCGATAGTCAACGTACCGATGCGCCAGTGCCAGATTCTGTGTACGACTCATATACCAGTATGCCAACGTGGAATTTGGTTGAGTTGGAAGGCTATAGCTGGATGGCGCGCTACGATGTCAGTGATGCGCTGGAGTTAAAATACATCGGTTCTCATCGTGAAAGTTATTCTCCAACCAATATCGATTTCGATAATACGGCATTGGATATCTTTGATGTACCGGCTATTTATGAAGATGAAAATGATACCCATGAATTGCAGTTCAATTATGCCGGTAGTCACTTCAGTCTGGTAGGGGGCCTGTACTATTACGACGGCGAATCATGCGGCGTATTCGATGCTGTACTAGGCGTACTGGGTCGTGACTACGCAGCGCTGGGGATCTTCCCGGAAGGCACCACTGGCTTTACTCGTGAAGTGTCTGGCTGTAATAACAGTGAAAGTACTGCCGCTTATGGCCAGCTAAACTATGACATTACAGAGAAACTGTCTGTTTCTTTGGGCGCTCGTTTTACCGATGAAGAGAAACAAGCAACCGTTTTCAATGGAACAGTACTGTATAATTTGTATCCCGAAAGTGGCTGGTACGATGGCTATGTGCGCCCTGATGGCGTGTCTATGCCGCAGGTGCTGGGCACCGACACGGACGGCGATGGTGTACCCGATGCTCCTGCCGTTGATAGCTGGTCACGTTTCACCCCTCGCGTGGGTGTGGAATATCAATGGTCGCCAGACATGATGTTTTTCGCCAGTTACTCTCAGGGCTTTAAATCAGGTACTTTTAACCCTCGTGCTACCTTTAATGAGCCCGGCGTCGATCCAGAAGTGGTGGATTCCTTCGAACTGGGCATGAAAAGTGACCTGACCGACCAACTGCGCTTTAACCTCACATTGTTCTCCTATGACCACAAAGATCGCCAGTACATTGGTATTGAAGGTAACTCTGATGATCCAACGGCGCTGCTACAGCGTCTGCGTAATGCCGCAGAAACATCGGCAACAGGCGCAGAACTGGAAATGACCTACGTTGCTACTGAGAACCTGAGTTTTGACGTGGCCTACGGTTTCATTGATTTTGAAATTAAAGAAAACAATGCCGTGCCTCCACTGATTGGCCTGGCAAGCACGCCGGAAAATACGCTGAATATTGCTGCTAAGTATTTTATACAGACCGACATGGGGGATTTTGTATTTAACGCCAACTATTACTACCGTGACGATTACCTGTTATTTGAAGCCAGTGATCTGATTAAGCAGGATGCCTACGGCATGGTGAACGCCAGCGTGACCTGGGAAAGCATGGAAGGTGACTGGTATGCCGGCCTGCACGTGAAGAACCTCACCGATGAAGAATATTTGGTGGGGGGTTATGACTTTGTTACCCGCAACGACGATGGTTCTTACGGCGTTGGTCTGGGTAACGATACTACGCTGGCCGGCTATTATGGCGACCCGCGTACTGTACACTTGACGGTGGGTTATCGTTTTTGATTTGGGTTAAAGCGCTTTAGGCAAACGGGCGCATAGTGTCGCCCGTTTTTCATTTCATCGCTTGATTCCTTCTGCGTTCTGGGTCACAGTAACATGGATTTCACAAATGTTTGACACTATGCAAGCCAATGTACTGATTGCCGATGATCATCCTTTGTTCCGCGCCGCCATGCGCCAGGCCATGAATGATATCGTAAAGGGAAAAATCAGCGAGGTGGCAACGCTTGATGAAGCTGTTGCCCATCTTGAGAAGGACAGCGACATCGATTTGGTTTTTCTCGACATTAATATGCCAGGTAACGCGGGCCTAACCGGTTTGGCCGAACTGCGCTCTCGCCACCCTGACGTATTAGTGGTTGTGGTGTCGGCAGAAGAATCGCCGGTGTTAATTGAACGCTCGGTCACACTAGGCGCCAGCGGTTACATTCCCAAATCTACGCCACTACCATTGATTGCCAAAGCCGTTGAACTCGTTCTCGAAGGCGAGCAATGGCTGCCCTCCGGCTGGAACGATACGCTTGTCACCAACGTGCCAACATCTGATAACCAGTTTACAAGAGGCCTGGCACAACTCACACCTCACCAGTTCAAAGTACTGAAAATGATTGCTGATGGACTGCTTAATAAGCAAATTGCCTACGAGCTGGATATCTCTGAATCGACAGTAAAACAGCATGTTTCGGCGGTATTGCGCAAGCTAGGTGTGATAAATCGCACCAAGGCGGGCGTGTTGTTTAATCAGTTGATGCAAAATGAGTAAACTGTTGTACATGTTTATCCGTAACTGCATTTATTGATTAAATCAAAACTCATCACGCTTCAACTTTTTCAAGCACTACAGCGTTTCGCTTGTTTGCAGCGATAGTGTACATCCATAACGAAGAACTTATTTTATGATAGATACCGACATTTTCATTGTCGCTGTTGGCGTTATTCTTTTTGCACTGGTCTCTGGACAAGCAGACAATCGTTCGATAACCGGGCCCATTGTTTTCACAGGGTTTGGGTTGCTTATTGGTGCCGCTGGCTTGGATCTAGTCAATCTCTCGATAAAAAACGAAGCGATAAATATTTTGGCCGAAGTTACCTTGGTAGTCACCCTGTTCTGCGATGCATCTCGGATAAACGTAACCGCGCTGACAAAGGAGCACAGAATTCCTATCCGTTTGCTCACTATAGGTCTGCCTTTATGTATGTTTGCAGGTGCGCTCGTTGCTTGGGGACTTTTTCCAGCACTTGGCTTCGGCGCGTCACTCTTGCTTGGAATTGCGCTAGCGCCAACGGATGCGGCACTTGGACAAGCGGTGGTTTCGAATCAAGCTGTGCCACAGCGGGTCAGGCAGGCTTTAAATGTAGAAAGCGGGCTTAATGATGGCCTCGCTTATCCGGCACTCCTGATAGTCGCATCTTTCGTGCTGGGTTCTGAAGAAATGAAGGGTGCTGCTGAGTGGTTGATATTTGTGGCTGAACAGGTAATTTTGGGCCCTCTAGTTGGCGGCCTAATTGGCATGGCTGGCGCTATAGCAGCAGAAAAAGCGAAAGAAAATAAGTGGATGGATGAGGCATTCTCTCAAATTATCGTCCTTGGGTTGGCATTAGCGGCTTACGCGGGAGCCGGTGCTGTTGGAGGGAATGGTTTTTTGGCTGCCTTCACCGCAGGTTTAATGGTGGCAACTCGAGCTAAACACATTGTAAAGGAGGCTGCCCGGTTTGGTGAGGCTGAAGGACAACTACTAAGTCTGGTCGTCTTTTTGCTGTTTGGGGCGATATTATTGCCCGATGCCTTTACCAGTGGCATATTGAACTGGCGGATTTGGCTCTATGCTGTACTATCTTTAACTGTTCTGAGAATGTTGCCGGTGGCCATATCGTTAATTGGTGCAGGACTGCGGCCTGCGACAATTATTTTCATAGGGTGGTTTGGGCCTCGCGGGTTAGCATCAATTCTTTATGTTTTACTTTTGCTGGAGCAGAGCGACATTGGTATAGCAAATGTCGTCGTACAGATTGTGTTTGCCAGTGTCATATTGTCTGTGTTCGCTCATGGCCTCACAGCGATGCCATTCGCCAGGTATTATGCTGATATTTTAAATGCGAAAACTGGAGCATCTGAAAATGTAAGGGTAAAGGCGTTCCCGACACGTCATAATTCCTAACGCACTTTGATATTTCGCGTTGCCGCGCAATCATCACCCAAACAATAAGGAGTAGGCATGGATGGCCTCATGATCCTGGCAGTGTTATTTGTTCTATTTCTGCTTGCTGGCGGACTTCTGTCTTTTGCGAATTTTTCCACTATTCGCCAATTACGCCGCGAGATTGCTACGCTAAAAAATCTAGTGAATTTACAGTCTGGCCAAATCACCCGCCTGAATAAAAAAATAGGATCGGGTGATGAAAAGCCCAGTACCACTGCAACATCGCAACCGCAGGAAAATGCACCGGTAACTACTACACCGAAGACAGTTTCAAACGCGCCAACGCCTGTTTCCGCCCCGGTATCTGTTCCTGCTTCCGTGTCTTCACCATCTTTACCGTCGGAAAAATTAGCAGAGAACAGTAAAGAAAGCTCTCCCTGGGATAGCGGGTTTGACATTGAGCAATTTCTACGTGGAAACGGCCTGTTCTGGTTGGGTGGTCTGGTGCTGGCCATTGGCGGTATTTTTCTTGCCCGCTACTCTATTGAAGCCGGATTGTTGTCGCCGGGTTTGCGCGTCGTATTAGGCGGCCTGTTCGGTACTGTACTGGTGGGCACAGCGGAGTACTTATCCCGCTATCGTGAGAAGTTTCACATCTATTCGCCTTACGTGTGCGCAGCCATTGCCAGCGGTGGGGTAATCACCTGTTTTGCCATGGCGCTGGTGGCTTACGACTATTACCACTTTATCAGTGCAGAATTAGGTTTTGCTCTGCTCGCTGCAATCGCGCTTATTGCAACCTGGCTGGCACTACGCTTTGGACCGGTATTGGCGTGGATAGGTGTTATTGGCGCCTATATCGTACCCGTGTTGGTGAGTACAGATTCGCCGAATATTGCCATCTTGTATGCGTACATTTTGTTAGTGTCGGCATCGGCTACATGGATTGCACAGTCAGTGCGTCAGAGAAAGATATGGTGGCTTAGCTTTGCGGCACATACATTATGGATGCTGTGGGCCAGCGCGGAAGCTGATACCAGCAACTTTGCTGCCGTTATTATTTTTACTCTTTTTACCATTTATCTGTTCGCGCTTTCTGAGTTAGTACTCTCGCCTTTAGATAAAGTAATGACCGAGACATTACCGGTCAAAGCATTGTTAATGCCGCGCAAAGAGCTGGCCGGGATCATTCTGCCGCTAATAGCGTTGTGTGGTTACCTATCGACCATCAGCGAACCGGTTTATCTGATCATGAGCGCACTCATTATTGGTGTCGTGCTATGTTATCTGCCGAATCGTAACAGCCTGCTAGACTCCTGGCCGTTTTTGGGGCTACTGTTCCAATTGTTTATCTTCGTAAGCATGCCTTCCCCCGGCGACTATTCGGACAGCCTGTTTCCATTCACGCATAATTACCTGTTTGCTCAGAGTGCCGCGCTGGCAATGCTGTGGTACAGCGCGTTTATGCTGAAAAAGTGGCAGAGACCGGCTTATTTGATGTTGCTCGTGATTGCGCCTGTTAGTCTGTATGCCGTTAGCTATGCCCTTGCACCCGACGAGGCTGCGGTCGTGCTCTACCCCGTGTGGGCGGCAGAGTTAACGTTGCTGGCTATTGGTGCGGCGCTGGTTTCCATGCGCATTAGTGCTCCGTTGCTAAAGCTTACACTCACTTTACTCAGCAATGCCTGCATTACGCTTTGTCTGACCATGTTGCTGAATGCGGGCACGCTTACATTAGCGCTGGCAATTCAGATTGGAGTCATGAGCTATCTGAGCTGGAAAGCCCGCGTTTCGTTGCCCGACTGGGTGTATAAAGTGGCGCTTACTGCGGTTAGCGTACGACTAACTATGGCACCCTGGCTGGATACGTACTCCGGTGAAACGGTTATTGATGTGCGCTGGACCTTGATCATTCTTCCTATGGTAGTGGCACTGTTCGGGATAAGTCGCTTTTATCAATCATCCACCAGTCTGCGGAAATGGCTGGATGGCGGCATATTGCATCTCACCGCGCTGTTCTTTACCACAGAAACCAGTTATTTGCTGGTAGGGCATTATCCTGATTTTACCGATCTGACCTTCACTGAAAGTGCACTCCTTGCCTGTAACTGGCTGATTTTGTCTGCGGTTTATTTGTGGCGGGATAGGTTTGCGCAAAGTTTGTCTCGGATTTATCACTGTTACGCCGCATTACTCGTTGCCGCTGCCGCAGTACTTCATGTCGGGTTATCTGGATATAACAACCCGTTTTTTGTACCTATTGCCACCGGCGATGGTGTGTTTCTGAACTGGCTGATTGTGTTGTGGCTACTACCGGCGCTGGTGCTTATTGGGATGGGGATTGCGTTGGGAATGGCTAGATTATTACCTACGCAAATTACAAAAGGGGCGTGTGTTGTGGGAGGCGTGCTGTTGTTTTTCTATATTAACGGCGTGATCCGTGGCGCATTCCATCCCGGGAATATTGTCATCAGTCACAATATGCCACAGGCAGAACTTTACACGTATTCAATCGTGTGGCTGCTCATCGCGGTAGCAGTTATCTTCGGCGGTCAACACCGCCAGTTAATCACATTGCGTAATGTGGGATTCGGTCTTTTGGCAGTAATCATTCTTAAAGTATTTATTTTTGATACGGCACAGCTAGAAGGGCTGTATCGTGCTATTTCATTCATTGGTCTGGGCTTCAGTCTGGTGGGAATCGGCTGGCTGTACCAAAAGCTAAGTAATGAAAATCAGACCGAGGGTGAGCACAAGGTAGAAGTGTAAACACTGGAATTAGCGGCCACTTAGCAGTTCTTTCAGCAAACGTTTCAGCGCGGGAGGTTTTACCGGCTTCGGAAGGTATCGCAAGCCGGCTGCGGCGGCTTCATCACGAACGCCATCGTCGCGGTTTGCCGTTACTAAAATCCCTGGAACATTCTGTTGCCAGAAGCTTTTCAATGACTTTGCAGCATCGGTGCCTTTCTCGCCAAAATCCAGATGATAGTCAACCAGCATAATGTCTGGCGGTGCGGGGCACACTGCCTGCGCCGAAGACAATGAAGGAGCACAGATTACCTCAGCGCCCCAGTCACCGAGGAGTTCCTGCATGGCCTCGGTAATTTGCTCGTCGTTTTCCAGCAGCAGAATATGCTGTCCCTGTAACCAGGTTGCTTGTGACGTAACACTCTGTTCTTGGGGAGCAATCGCGTTGCGCTGAAGTGCCCGCACAGCCCGGGGCAGGGTAACGGTAAATACCGTGCCTTTGTTTACAGCCGATGCCAAACCAATTTCATGGTCGAGCAGTTGGCTGATGCGCTCCACAATAGTCAGTCCTAATCCCAACCCCTGACTAGCTTCGCGGTTCTCGAGCTGGTGAAACTCTTGAAAAATAATCTGTTGCTGATGTTCGAGTATGCCCGGGCCGGTATCGCACACCCAGATCGCTAACCAATCCGATGATTTACGACGTGTGCCCACTAGAATGGTTCCTGTGCGGGTATAGCGAATGGCATTGGAGATCAAATTCTGCACGATACGCTTCAGGAGCTTTTTGTCAGAGCGCACGACTACGGAGGTGTGAACCTGCTTTAAAAGAAGCTGTTTTTGTTCTGCAATCACCTGGAATTCGTTGATCAGCGGCGTAAGCACATCGTCTAGTGGAAACTCAGTAATTTGAGGTACTAATACGCCCGATTCCAGTTTGGTCATATCTAATAAAGTGGAGAGCAAGGCTTCAGCACTGTTGAGTGATGTGACTAGCCCATGGGACAAACTGGCTAAATCGGAGTCAGTCGTTTTTTGTGACAGCATGCCAGCATAAAGCGTAGCGGCATTAAACGGTTGCATTAAGTCGTGGCCGGCGGCGGCCAGAAAGCGGGATTTACTCTCATTGGCCCGGTCTGCTTCCTGTTTGGCCAGTTCCAATTGTTCAGTACGTTTCAGTACCCGGGCTTCCAAATCCCGTTTAGCGAGTTCCAGTTCTTCTTGTATGCGGATATATTCGCTGATGTCGCTGTATGTTGTTACATAACCGCCGTGGGGGAGCGGACTACCATTAAGTTCGATGACCCGGCCATCGGTCTGGCGGCGAATATATTTATAGCTGCTGCCCTTTTGCATGTAGTCCACACGCTTACTAATTTCATTTTCCACGTCATCGGTTTTACCCAACAAGCCCCGCTCAGCGTTGTACTGCAGCAACGCCTGAATTGGCTGACCCACCTTCAGATAGCCCTTCGGATAGTTAAACAGTTCGACATACCGGTCATTCCAGGCAAGCATGCAAAGCTGCTGGTCGAGCACACTGATCCCTTGTTCAATGTTTTGAACCGATGACTGTAAAATCTCATGATTAAACTGGAATGATTGAGAGGCTTCTTCCACCCAGTCTACAATTTCCCTTAGTGCCCCGGATTTAGATTGGGCAATGGCTGAGAGCAGAATGCGGGCGCTTGGTGTGCCCACCTGAACGGCCAGTAACTTTTCTACCCGTTGCAACAGCGCCATGCTGGCGAAACCGTCTGTGTTGGCATGGGCAGAAAGCTGGCTTTTCAATGTAAGGTTATCACTGGGCTCAAGTACCCGCTCAGTGAGTGAAAATAAAGCCTGTATGCGAATGGCAAGATCAGGATGCTTATCGTCGCCGCCAAGGTTTTTATCCTGTTCTTTCTTCGACGATGATAAGAGCGAAATCAAAACTAAGGTGAGCGTATTCATCACCAGGCAGGCAAAGAAACTGGTACCCAGTTGAAGTTCAGAAGGCGCTTTTTCGAAATAGTAACTCGACAGAATAGACGGGTAGAGTAACCACATTACCCAACAAACAAAGCCAACCAGAATCGCTGATTGCACCGCCCACTTGGCGGTACGCTGCCAGTATAATGAAAACAGCATGGCGGGAAGCAACTGACCGAGCAAAGCGATGGCAATCACCCCGCTTTTTACCAATGGCGCACTTTGACTCACGTTAACGTGGTACCAGTAAGCTACACTAAGTACGACCAGTACCGTGAGTCGCCGCACGGTGAGCAGAGTGGTGGGGCGCATGGTTAATTGCGGGTCATTTTTTAGCCGAATCTTAAGCCAAATGGGGGTAATGAGATTATTCGACATCATGATCCCAAGGGCCAGGGTAGCCACAATTATCATGCTGGTGGTCGCAGACAGCCCGCCAATTAATGCCGCAAGTGAAACCCCGATATTGCCGGTGCTCAAAGGCAGCGCTAATACGAAAGCGTCGGTTTTTACCATGCTGGTATCAAGTAGAATGTGGCCGGCAATGGCGATGGGCAGAATGAATGTTGTCATGCCAATAAGGTAAGCGGGAAAAAGCCAGCGGGCGGTAGCCAGTTCGCCTTCACCGTTACATTCAACAAAATTCATATGAAATTGGCGGGGCAACACGAACAATGAGCACACCCCTAGTAACACATGGCTCAAATACACCAGGGGCGCCGAATCGGCATACAACACTTCGCGGGCAGAGGGATGAACCGTGGCCTGTGCAATTAAGTCAAAGGGGCCGCTGAACAGTCCGTAGCACACAAATATGCCTACCACACACAGGCCAACCAGTTTGACCACAGACTCAACGGCAATGGTAAGCACAAGCCCGGGGTGTTTGTCGGTAAGGTTGAGTGTGCGGGTACCAAACAGAATGGCGAACAGGGCCATTAGCGCTGCAACATATAATCCTACGGTATCTGAGCCTTGTCCTGCATCGTAGGTAATAAGCCGAATACTGGCAGAAATGGCATCTAATTGCAGCGCAATATAGGGAATAACGCCAATAAAGCATAAACCTGTTACCGTGGCTGCCAAAAAGTGGCTATGGCGAAAACGTAGAGCAAAGAAATCCGCTAAAGAAGTGACATTGTGCTTTTGGCAATACCGAACAATTTTTATCAATACAGGGTAGAAAAAAGCCATGCCGAAGATAATGCCGGCATAGGTGGGGACCAGTGCCCAGCCAAATTGTGACGCTTGTGTGGTGGTACCGAAAAACGCCCAGGAGGTACAGTGGATACCCAGGCCGAGACTGTATAAAACCGGGTGTTGCTGGTTGTCCCGAAGCTTCCGGTCGCCCCAGAAGGCAACCATAAAAAGAAATACGAGATACACCACGGTAATGATGCCGATGGTCCAGATGCTAAACATGCGATCCACAGTGAAAACAATTCGTTAACAAACTCTACCGCAACCTTTCTGTAAAAAATATGGCAATTAGCCACAAATTTTTAGGGGATACCCTTGATAGGCAGTTAACCAACCCCATTATTAGCCCCACTGAACGTATTCACGCTGATTGTGGCAAGGTTTTTAACCCGCAGTCAGCAACACAAAAATTCACCGCAGATGAGTATTGTTGGGAGGATGGCATGAGCGAAGATCGCGACGTGCAGGATAAAAATAAGCCTGAAGACGCAGAAGTGATTCAGGGCGAAGTTGTAAATGAAGAAGCCGCGGAAGCGCAGCCAGTTTCTGAACAGGAGCAGCGCATCTATGAGCTGGAAACTGCACTGGCGGATGCTCAGGCGCAAATCAAAGAGCAGCAGGACAGTGTACTGCGTGCCCGCGCCGACAGCGAAAATGCCCGTCGTCGCGCCGAAGCAGAAGTAGAAAAGGCCCGTAAATTCGCCCTTGAGCGTTTTGCTGGTGAGCTGCTGCCGGTTATCGACAACCTTGAACGTGCTATTCAGGCAGGTGATGCGGACAATGAAGCCGTTAAGCCTCTGATGGAAGGTGTTGACATGACGCTTAAATCTTTCGTCAGCACTATTGAAAAATTCGGTTTAACACCTATTGATCCACAGGGTGAAGGTTTTAATCCGGAGTTGCATCAGGCGATGTCCATGCAGGAAAGCGCCGACCACGCGCCAAACACAGTGATGGCGGTGATGCAGAAAGGTTACCAAATCAACGGGCGTCTGCTTCGTCCGGCTATGGTCATGGTGTCTCGTGCACCAGACGGTGGTGTTGATACGCAGGCGTAACAGGCGACAGCCTAAGAGACTTATTTTTACTGGCGTCTCTTGAATTACCGGGGAATAACCCCACTAATATTGCAGAAATTATTGAATCTTATTTTGGAGACACGAAATGGGTAGAATCATTGGTATCGATTTAGGTACAACAAACTCGTGTGTCGCAGTTCTTGACGGCGACAAACCTCGCGTAATTGAAAACGCTGAAGGCGATCGCACAACGCCTTCAATCATCGCGTACACTAACGACGGTGAGACACTGGTAGGTCAGTCTGCGAAACGTCAGGCAGTAACCAACCCGACTAATACATTATTCGCTATCAAGCGTCTGATCGGCCGTCGCTTCGAAGATAAAGAAGTGCAGCGCGACATCGACATCATGCCTTATAAAATTACCAAGGCTGACAATGGTGACGCCTGGGTAGAAGCGAAAGGCGACAAAATGGCACCGCCGCAGATTTCTGCTGAAGTGCTGAAAAAGATGAAGAAGACCGCTGAAGACTATCTGGGCGAAGAAGTGACTGGCGCAGTAATCACTGTACCTGCTTACTTCAACGATAACCAGCGTCAGGCAACTAAAGATGCCGGTCGTATCGCGGGTCTTGAAGTTAAACGTATTATCAACGAGCCAACAGCTGCTGCCCTCGCTTACGGTATGGACAGAAAGCAAGGCGATAATGTTGTTGCGGTATACGACTTAGGTGGTGGTACCTTCGATATCTCTATCATCGAAATTGATGAAGTTGATGGCGAGCACACCTTTGAAGTACTGGCTACCAATGGTGACACGCACTTAGGTGGTGAAGATTTCGATAACCGCGTAATTACTTATCTGGTTGACGAATTCAAGAAAGATCAGGGCATTGACCTGCGTAAAGATCCGCTGGCTATGCAGCGTCTGAAAGAAGCCGGTGAGAAAGCGAAAATCGAACTGTCTTCTTCACAGCAGACCGAAGTTAACCTGCCGTACATCACTGCAGATGCAACAGGTCCTAAGCACTTAGCAATCAAACTGACCCGAGCGAAACTGGAATCTCTGGTTGAAGACATGGTGAAAGACTCGCTGAAGCCAGTTAGACAAGCACTGGAAGATGCCGACCTGTCAGTTTCTGACATCAACGACATCATTCTGGTTGGTGGTCAGACACGTATGCCTCTGGTGCAGAAGTATGTATCTGAGTTCTTCGGCAAAGAGCCACGTAAAGACGTGAATCCGGATGAAGCGGTTGCTGTTGGTGCAGCTATCCAGGGCGGTGTACTGTCTGGTGATGTAAAAGACGTACTGCTGCTCGACGTTACGCCTCTGTCTCTGGGTATCGAAACCATGGGCGGTGTAATGACCAATCTGATTGAGAAGAACACCACGATTCCTACCAAGAAATCGCAAACCTTCTCAACCGCAGAAGACAACCAGTCTGCAGTAACAGTACACGTACTGCAGGGCGAGCGTAAGCAAGCGTCTGGTAACAAGTCGCTGGGTCAGTTTAACTTAGAAGGTATTCGTCCGGCTTCTCGTGGTACGCCGCAGATCGAAGTAACCTTCGATCTGGATGCTGACGGTATCCTGCACGTATCTGCGAAAGATAAAGATACGGGTAAAGAACAGAAGATCACTATCAAAGCCTCTTCGGGTCTGAGCGATGATGAAATCGAAAAAATGGTTTCTGACGCGGAAGCAAACAAAGAAGCGGATGCCAAGTTTGAAGAACTGATTCAGGCGCGTAACCAGGGTGACGGTATGATTCACGCTACCCGTAAGCAGCTTGATGAAGTGGGTGATGCTTTGTCTGCTGAAGACAAAGCGCCAATCGAAGAAGCTATCTCTGCACTGGAAACTGCGGTTAAAGGCGAAGATAAAGCGGAAATCGAAGCGAAAACGCAGGCGCTGGTTGAAGCATCAGGTAAACTGATGGAAGCGGCTCAGGCCCAACAGGCAGCTGCAGGCGGCGCTGAAGCAGGCGCAGAGCAGCCTTCTGGTCAGAAAGCGGAAGATGATGTTGTTGACGCTGAATTTGAAGAAGTGAAAGACGACAAGAAATAAGCTGTAAGCAATGCTTCCCCGGCGGCACTCTGCCGGGGTGCTGTACAGTGCAGGCGCAGCAGGAATTCTTGTTGCGCCTTTTGTTGTGTTAAGGCCGGTTGAAATTATCCGGATGAATGTTTGATGGACGGTTGCGGAGATACCGCTTCCGGGCATCAGAAGTAACGAGTAGGAAAAGTAAGCGATATGTCGAAACGAGACTACTACGAAGTGCTTGGAGTGGACAAAAGCGCTGGCGAACGCGATATTAAAAAAGCGTACAAAAAGCTGGCGATGAAGTACCACCCTGACCGCACCCAGGGCGATAAAGCGCTGGAAGAAAAATTTAAGGAAATCCAGGAAGCCTATGAAGTCCTGACTGATTCGCAGAAACGTGCTGCGTATGATCAGTATGGTCATGCCGGTGTGGATCCGAATCGTGGTGGTGGCGGCTTCGGCGGTGGCGCAGACTTTGGTGACATCTTCGGCGACGTTTTTGGCGATATCTTTGGTGGTGGTCGCGGTGGACGTCAGTCCCGTGCCCGTCAGGGCGCCGATTTACGCTACAACCTTGAAATGTCCCTGGAAGAAGCGGTTCGCGGTAAAGAAGTTGAAATTCGTGTACCAACACTGGTTGAATGTGATGTCTGTCACGGCTCCGGTGCGAAGAAAGGTACGTCACCGACTACCTGCCCAACCTGTCATGGTGCGGGTCAGGTGCAAATGCGTCAGGGTTTCTTTGCGGTGCAGCAAACCTGTCCAACTTGTTCAGGTCGCGGGAAAATTATTTCCGACCCGTGTAATGCATGTCATGGCCACGGTCGTAAAGAAAAGAACAAAACCCTGTCTGTTAAGATACCGGCCGGCGTGGATACCGGAGACCGCATTCGTTTGAACGGTGAGGGCGAAGCCGGTGAGAACGGCGCTCCAGCGGGTGACTTATACGTCCAGGTACACGTACGTGAACACAAAATCTTCCAGCGCGACGGTAATAATCTATACTGCGAAGTGCCGCTGAGTTTCACTACAGCGGCATTGGGCGGCGAACTGCAGGTTCCTACGTTAGACGGTAAGGTTAAACTGAAAGTCAGTCCTGAAACCCAGACCGGAAGAATGTTCCGCTTGCGCGGTAAAGGGGTTAAATCTGTACGCAGTGGTGTAACTGGCGATCTGATGTGTAAGGTTGTGGTTGAAACGCCGGTGAATCTGTCTACCCGTCAGAAAGAACTGCTGCAGGAACTGGATGACTCCATGGGCGGCGACTCTGGAAAACATCGCCCAAAGGAAAAAGGTTTTTTTGACGGCGTGAAGAAATTCTTTGACGATCTGACTAACTAAGCTTTCCCCCTAGACCTTAACCCGGTCAGCGATAAAAATTCAGCCCTCCTTTTGGAGGGCTTGTCGTTTCAGGCTATCTCAGCGCCTGTTTTTGTGTGAATAATAATCAAATTCTGCATCCAAGGCGGTTTTAATGAGCCAAATGCAGGTTTTCGCGTAATAAATATAAAGCCACCACATCACATTTCATTTAACGGAGAACATAATGAAACAACTGCTCAAGACCGGAATACTCGCGGCAATGGCTGTATCGTGTTTCACAACAACAGCTGTTGTTGCTCAGGAAGCGGCGATGAATGAGAAACACGCAGAAGCGGCGACTGAATACCGCAAAGCTATCTTCCAACTGGTAAAAAGTAATATGGCGCCACTGGGCGGCATGGCGAAAGGGGCAATTCCATTTGATCAGGAAACCATTTCCACCAATGCCATGCGTCTGGAACAGCTTGCCGATATGATGGGTGATTACCTGATGGTAGATACCCGCAAATTTGATGTTGATACAGGTGCAAAAGACGACATTTGGGAAAACTGGTCAGACTTTGAAGGAAAAGTCGCTAATTTGAAATCTGCGGCAGAAAATCTTTCGAGTGTGGCAGCTGCGGGGGATGAAAGTAAATATCGCGCTGCGATAGGCCAGGTAGGTGGCGCGTGTAAAGGTTGTCATGACGATTACAAAGCGGATTAATTGGTAATAAGTCAAGCCGCAAGAAAGTAATATTTAACGATGAGAAAAACGGTCGCATTTGCGGCCGTTTTTTCGTTTTTAGCAGAAAGAAGTCATTCCAACATTAAAGTTTGCTGTCAATTTGAGGAATCAGGTTTCTTTTTCTATGCTTAATCTGACATTGCGTTAAAGAAACCAAGTTTTGCTTGCTGTTTTATTCATCCAAAGGATTTGTAAGGAGAACGACGATTGCTTAGTGAAAATCTGCTACGGGAGCGCTTAGGTTGCGAATATCGCTTCCGTGTCAGTGAGCTTCTAGACTCTCTCGTCCGAAGTACTCCGGCTGAGAATGCATGCATTCTGCACATTCAGGAGCCAATCCCGAAGAACGCAAACATGCCTTCACCACAGACTGCGCAGGTATTATTTTGGCTGCGCGAAAATGCAAGCCTTTGGCCAAATGTATGTGAAGTCATCCTAAATGCACAGCAAGATCTCGTTGCGGTGAAGCTTGAAAACACTGCATGTTGGCAGGGTATAGCGAGCGCCGTAGAAACGAATGGGGCTGTAACTGGCAGGCTTTTTATCGCGGGCTTTTTTCCCGACAGCAGCCTTAGCGCTCATGATTCAGCCTTTGTCACCTTAACCGCAGAAAGGCTTGCAAATCTCGTTGAGCTAGTTATCGGTCGACAACACGACAATCTCAAACAGTTACAGGACAAGCTTTCTTTATTCGACACCGTTTCAGAAATGGCTGAAACCGGTGGCTGGGATTTTAATATGCCAGAAGGGAGAATGAACTGGACCAATGAAACATACAGATTGTTTGATTTTACCAAAGACTGCCCGATAACCTTGCACCGTATTCTCGCCTGTTTCTCGCCTGAATCAAGGCGAACTCTCATTCGTGCCGTTCGAAATTTGATTGATAAAGGGATTAACTACCAACTTGAACTCCCGGTGGTCACGCGAAAGAAGCACGCCCGGTGGCTAAAACTTTCCGGCAAAGCGCAAAAGCGTGATGGTGAAATTGTGCGCCTCTTTGGTTCCGTGCAGGATGTCAGTGAACAAAAACGTTTGTCTGCCACAGAGCACAACTACATTGAGTACTTAAATACCATTCTCGATAGCATCAACGATGCGGTGCTTACCGTAGACGAGTTTGGTACCATCATAACTGCCAACAACACTGTAAAAGAGGTTTTTGGCATCGAACCTGATGCTGTTATCGGTGAGGACATTTCGTTTTTGCTGCCGGGAACGCCCGCAGACAAAGACAGTGAATTTGTGCATCAACAGTTAAAGCCCGGCGTTGGCGAGATAAATGGTAAAGAGTTGAGTGCGCGGCACAGTCAGGGGAGAAATTTTCCAGTCGAACTGTCTGTTGCGGAAGTTTTCCAATCTGGCTTTTCTCAATTTGTTTGTGTATTTCGCGACATTACAGAGCGTAAACAGGCGCTTGATAGCATTTATAACATCGCGTTTTTCGACGAAATCACCCACCTACCTAATGTGAAATCTTTTGAGAAAGATTTGCGAAAACTCATCATTGCCGCGGCTTTATCCGATCAACAAATATATTGTTGTATGCTGGATATCGACAATTTCTCTCAATTTAATTTGTCTTTCGGCAAGGAAACCGGCGACTATATTTTGCGTATTTTCGCGGGCAGGTTGAAGCGTGCAGTGTCTTCCCGTTTTCAAATTTATCGGGGATTAGGCGACAAGTTTTATATCCTCCACTCACAGCCATTCGCGCCTGAAAAAGATCAGGATGTGATGGAGCTCATCGATACAGTTGAATGGAATGTGCACGCTGAACTTGGAAGGGAATTTTCTTTACACGGCCATTCTCAAGTTGTGCCTGCTACGTTAGCTTCTACCTATGTGCACAGTCCAGAGGCGAGTTATGAGAAAGTTGTGGGTATATTAGAGTTTGGTACCAAACGTGCCAAGCAGCAAGGCCCGGGAGGGCGGATAACCTTGGAGCGCAATGAATTCAATGCGTACGACCGGCATAACTATATCAGTCAGAGTTTTAGCCACGCCATTGAAAATAACGAATTTTACTTAGTACTTCAGCCCCAGTTCGACGCGAAAGGGAACATTGTTTCTTCAGAAGCACTATTGCGCTGGAATGAAAAACGGCTGGGATTTATTAGCCCTGGTGAGTTTATCCCTATTGCTGAAGAAAGTGATGCTGTGGTTGATATCGGGTATTGGGTTATCAACGAAGCCTGTCGCCTGTTGTCCGAAATAAATGCAAAGGGCATCGAAACTTCGCTTTCGGTAAATATCAGTGGCCGTCATATTGCGCGTGCGGACTTCTACGATAGATTACTTCACACCATTTCTGAGTGGCAAATTAATCCGTACCAATTAATTCTTGAGATCACCGAAACCACATTGGTGACCACCATCGACATTGTGCGTAAACGTATCGAACGCCTCTCTCAACTCGGTTTTTCATTCTCGATTGATGACTTTGGCACCGGCTACTCAAGTTTAAGCTACCTGAAAGAGCTCCCCATCTGCGAGTTAAAAATAGACAGGTATTTCGTTGACGAAATTAACTTCGAAAGCGATAACGCGCCCATAGTGAACACCATTATTGATATGGCAAGCGCGATGGGTTTAAGGACGGTTGCTGAAGGTATTGAAAATGAGATTCAAATTAACTACTTGATGCAGCGTGGCTGCGATATTTACCAAGGATTTTATTTGTCTAAACCTATCGAAGAAGATGAATGGCGGGAGGTCATTATTAGCGCTCAATCAGCGCAGCTAGCAATCGCTAGCGGCGGGTAAACCTAACTCATTAAACTAAAAAATTGCGACAGAAGTCTTATGCGGCACGTAGTTGTTTTTATATTAATGTAAATCAAGTTAAAAGTTTTCACTATTGATTACATTAATCGTAGTAAAGATCAGTATTCTCAGAGGCCCATTATGTCGTATGCAGCAGAATATCAGCGCTCAATCGAATTCCCCGAAGTATTTTGGAAAGACAAGGCGCGCGCGCTTTCTTGGTTTACTTTCCCTGAAACCATACTGTCTAAAGATGACAACGGGATCGACAGGTGGTTTGCCGATGGCCAGATGAACACCGCCTATATGGCCCTTGATTATCATGTCGAGAATGGGCGCGGTGAGCAGATTGCTGTCATCTTCGACTCGCCGGTAAGCGGGCAAAAATCCACACTCACTTATCAGCAATTGTTGGAGGAGGTGGCGAAATTTGCTGGCGTTTTAAAATCAAAAGGTGTGAAAAAGGGCGATCGCATCGTTATTTACATGCCAATGATCCCCCAAGCTGTCATCGCCATGTTGGCAACTGCCCGGTTGGGCGCTATCCATTCGGTTGTCTTTGGCGGCTTTGCCCCTCATGAGTTAGCTGTACGTATTGAAGACGCCCAGCCGAAAGTGCTGGTGACCGCATCCTGCGGTATAGAAGTAGATAAACGCATACCTTATAAGCCCCTTGTTGATGAAGCTATTGCATTGTCAGCGCATAAGCCTGAGAGCAGCATCGTATTCCAGCGCCCGGAAGTGAAAGCCGAACTCAGCGGAAACGATGCAGACTGGGCAACAGAAATGCAAACAGCACAACCCGCTCAGTGCACACCGGTTAACGGTAGCGACCCCTTATACATTCTCTATACTTCGGGCACCACGGGGAAACCCAAAGGCGTGGTGCGCGATAACGGCGGGCATGCTGTTGCGTTGAAGTATTCCATGAATGCCATTTATAACATGCAACCGGGAGAAGTATTCTGGGCCGCTTCGGATGTGGGGTGGGTGGTAGGACATTCCTACATTGTTTATGGTCCGCTGCTCCATGGTTGCACCACGGTAGTGTATGAGGGGAAACCGGTGCGAACCCCAGATGCCGGCGCGTTTTGGCGCATGACAGAGGAATACCGCATCAAGGCGTTGTTCGCCGCGCCCACAGCCTTCCGTGCCATTCGAAAAGAAGATCCAGAGGCGAATTTGCTGGGGCAATATGATATCTCGTCACTGAAAACCATTTTTATGGCTGGCGAACGATTAGATCCTCCCACCTATTTGTGGACCGTGGATAAAACCGGAAAGCCGGTCGTGGACCACTGGTGGCAAACCGAAACAGGTTGGGCAATTTGTGCCAACCCTACTGGCCTCGAAACCCTCGAGACTAAACCGGGCTCATCAACGGTTCCTGTGCCTGGCTTTAATGTTGAAGTATTGGATCATGTGGGCGAGCCACTGCCAGCCGGAGAGCAGGGGGCCATTGCCATTAAACTGCCCATGCCCCCGGGTTGCTTACCCACTATTTGGGGTGACTGCGAACGGTTTAAGCAAAGCTATCTGGAAGCCTATCCGAACTATTACACATCGGGTGACGGCGGTTATAAAGATGATGAAGGCTATGTATTTATTATGGGCCGTACGGACGACGTAATTAATGTGGCGGGCCACCGCTTATCAACCGGTGAAATGGAAGAAGTGGTTGCAGCACATCCTATGATTGCTGAATGCAGCGTGATTGGCGTTCACGATAGTCTGAAGGGACAGGTACCCTTGGGGCTGGTGTTATTAAAAGATGGTGCCGCCATTGATGAGGAAACGTTGCAAAAGGAACTGGTGGAGATGATGCGAAAGGAAATTGGCCCCATTGCTTGCTTTCAACGAGCAGTGATTGTTCCGCGGCTCCCGAAAACTCGCTCTGGCAAAATACTGCGTAAATTGTTGCGCCAAATTGCGTCGAATCACTTGTTATCTATACCGTCTACTATCGACGACCCAGCAAGTGTGGCTGAAATTCAGGCAATCATGCAGAAACAGGGGCTGGTAAAGGGAACCTCTGAGTAATAAGGCGTACTTTTCGCGATAGCAAGCACTGAAAATCAAAACATCTGTAAACACCAAAGCCGTTCATTGGAGCGGCTTTGATGTTTAATTAAGCGACAGATAATGTGAGTACCGTTAGTAATAAAACTCTTCTTCAGCTGCTTCTGGTGGCGCAATTTCTACCACGTAGTAGACAATTCCGGCACTTATCAATGTAACAACCACCGCTGCGAGTAAACGAGATGATGTAATGCCTTTTTCCGCTGTGGTTTTTTTCCCGTGTACCATAGCCGGCGCTAGCTTCTGTTTTTTATAAACAGCATAAAATCCGATGGCAGCAATATGCAGGGCAATCACTGCTAAGAGTACGTTAAATACGTTATTGTGCAAAAAGCTCATGGTATCCAGAGTGGCATCTTCAACTGCACCGCGCCAGGGGCCATCAAGAAACACATCATCAGTCATAAACAACCCGCTCACTGCTTGAATCATGACCAGCGTGAGCATAACCACCACCACCCAGCCACCTAGTGGATTGTGACCAGCATGAGCTTGGGAGTTTCTGGCAAACAGCGTACTTAAGTAACCAACCACCGCTTTGGGGCCATAAAGGAACTGCCCGAAGCGGGCATAATCTGAACCAACAAAACCCCAGATAATTCGGAAGATGATCAACCCGAGGGTGAAATAACCGAGATAGAAATGCCACTGCATAGCATTATCCATTAACTCTGCGGTGACATACTGGCCAACCAGCGAAAATACTAATAGCCAATGAAAGAGACGAGTAGGGATATCCCAAATCAACTTTTGTTCCATGTCTAGATTCCTCAGCGCGTTGTTATGTTTGCAAGTTGCTTTCAGTAAGTTTCTATATGCAACTACTATTTATATGCAACCAATATTGCCTGATACTTATAATACCAACTCCTGACTGTGGGTATACAAATCCGCGTTATTTTATGCCGCTGGTACGATAACTTGAAGCATCTACCTATGAACAATTGAAAATTGTGCTGTGTCAGGCAAAATGCCCGCAAACAGACGATGAATGAAATGAACATGAAAGTAGCAATTTTAGGCGCCAATGGGCGCATGGGCCGGGTGCTGATTGAAGCGCTGCGGGAAAACGAAGAGGCAGATCTTGCCGTTGCCACCGTACGTGACGACTCTCCATGGGTAGGTATTGATGTGGGCGAACTGGCTGGCATCGGTACACAAGGGGTTGCGTGTACGGCGGTTTCTACATTGGACCCCGATGATGTGGACGTGGTTATTGACTTCACGCTGCCAGCTGCATTTGATGACAACCTTGCATGGTGTGTAGCGAACAAAAAACCGGTGGTAATTGGTACAACCGGTTTATCTGACGCGCAATTAACCGCGTTGGATGAAGCCGCGAAGCAAATTCCATTGGTGTTTGCAGCGAACTACAGTGTGGGTGTAAACGTAATGTTGGCGCTGGTGAGTCAGGCTGCTAAAGCCCTTGGAAACACGGCTGATATTGAAATTCTTGAAGCTCACCATCGTTTTAAACAAGATGCGCCGTCAGGCACCGCTATGGCAATAGGTCAGGCCATCGCCGACACATTAGGTCGAAACTTGCAAGAATGTGCTGTTTATGGCCGAGAAGGGAAAGAACCCCCCAGAGAACACAAAACCATTGGTTTTGCGACCGTAAGAGCGGGAGATATTGTAGGCGAACATACTGCACTCTTCGCCGACATAGGCGAGCGACTTGAGATAACTCATAAAGCATCCAGTAGACTGACCTTCGCTAAAGGCGCAGTCCACGCGGCGTTGTGGTTGTCTGATAAGCAAAATGGCCGCTATGGTATGAACGATGTAATTGGTCTTGACTAACTATTCATCAGATAAATGGGCTTTTCTAAGGTTAGGAAGTAAAAACGCAGCCAATCAGGTATTTTTCATATTTTTCCAAATTTGAATTAGACGTATCCTGATAACTCCTATATAATACTTGGAATTTGCCAAAATTTAGCGTTTCAGCTTGTCTGAGACGTGTTTAATTAGCTGCAAAGTATCGTAAACGGGAAGTAAATTTTATTATTACCTCCCGTTTTTTGTGGGGTTTATTCATGCCACTGAATAAACCGTCGGTTATCCTTAATCTGGAGGTTGACTTGGCTAATTCTGCCCTTTTGGTGTTAGAGGATGGTTCAGTTTTTAAAGGTACGGCTATTGGTGCCACTGGTTCTGCCGTTGGGGAAGTTGTTTTTAATACTTCCATGACAGGCTATCAGGAAATCATCACCGACCCATCATACGCTGAACAAATCATAACACTCACTTACCCCCATATCGGTAATACCGGTACCAATTCTGAAGACGTCGAAGCAGACAAAATCTGGTCTAAAGGTCTTATCATTCGTGACCTTCCTCTCATTGCCAGTAATTTTAGAAACGAACAAACTTTATCTGAATACTTAGCTGCCAAAGGCGTAGTAGGTATTGCGGATATCGATACCCGCCGTTTAACCCGTATCCTTCGTGACAAGGGGGCGCAAAATGGCTGTATCATCTGCGGTGACGATCTTGACGAAAGCAAAGCGCTTGACGCTGCCAAGGGGTTCCCGGGCTTAAAAGGCATGGATCTGGCCAAAGTAGTGTGCACTAAGGAAGTGAAAACCTGGACCGAAGGCACCTGGGCATTGGGTGAAGGTTACACCACGCCTGCTGAGGTAAAATACCACGTAGTTGCTTATGACTACGGTGTGAAAACCAACATTTTGCGCATGCTGGCAGATCGTGGTTGTAAGGTAACTCTGGTACCTGCACAAACACCGGCAGCAGACGTGCTGGCACTGAATCCGGATGGTGTTTTCCTGTCAAACGGTCCTGGCGACCCAGAGCCTTGTGATTATGCCATTGAAGCGATTAAAACCATTCTGGAGAAAGACATTCCGGTATTTGGTATCTGCCTGGGGCATCAGTTACTGGCGCTGGCCAGTGGTGCGAAAACGGTAAAAATGAAGTTTGGTCACCATGGTGCTAACCATCCTGTTAAAGACCTTAAGAAAGGCACAGTAATGATCACCAGCCAGAACCATGGTTTTGCTGTTGATGAAGCGTCGCTGCCAGATAATCTTGAAGTTACACACGTCTCATTGTTCGATAAATCGCTGCAGGGTATTCATCGTACCGACAAGCCAGCGTTCAGCTTCCAGGGTCACCCTGAAGCGAGTCCTGGTCCGCACGAAGCCGCAGACCTGTTCGATCATTTCATCGAACTTATTGAACAATCGAAACAGTAGGAATCAGCCGTAATGCCAAAACGTACCGACATAAAAAGTATTCTGATTCTGGGTGCCGGCCCTATCGTTATCGGCCAGGCCTGTGAATTTGATTATTCTGGCGCACAAGCCTGTAAGGCACTGCGCGAAGAAGGGTACCGGGTTATTCTGGTTAACTCGAACCCTGCAACTATTATGACTGACCCGGAAATGGCCGATGCTACCTACATCGAGCCGATTCACTGGGAAGTTGTACGTAAAATCATCGAAAAAGAGCGTCCGGATGTGGTGCTGCCTACCATGGGTGGCCAGACAGCACTGAACTGTGCTCTGGATCTCGAACGCGAAGGTGTACTGAAAGAGTTCAATGTAGAACTGATTGGTGCAACTGCAGACGCTATCGATAAAGCGGAAGACCGTGAGCGTTTCGACAAAGCGATGAAATCTATCGGTCTTGAATGTCCTCGTGCTGAAATTGCTCACTCTATGGAGCAGGCCCACGATGTACTTAGCCGCATCGGTTTCCCATGTATCATCCGTCCGTCATTCACCATGGGGGGTTCTGGTGGTGGCATCGCTTACAACATTGACGAGTTCAATGAAATCTGTAACCGCGGTCTCGACCTTTCTCCTACCAACGAGCTACTCATCGATGAGTCGCTGATTGGCTGGAAAGAGTATGAGATGGAAGTGGTTCGCGATAAGAACGATAACTGCATTATCGTTTGTACTATCGAAAACTTCGATGCGATGGGTGTTCACACCGGTGACTCTATCACCGTTGCACCGGCTCAAACGCTGACCGACAAAGAATTCCAGATTATGCGTAACGCGGCCATGGCCGTACTGCGTGAAATCGGCGTAGAGACCGGTGGTTCAAACGTACAGTTCGGTGTGGATCCGAAAACTGGTCGTATGGTTATCATCGAGATGAACCCGCGTGTATCTCGTTCGTCAGCACTGGCCTCTAAAGCAACCGGTTTCCCGATTGCAAAAGTGGCTGCCAAGCTGGCTATCGGTTATACCCTCGACGAACTGGCCAATGACATCACTGGTGGCTTGACGCCGGCATCGTTCGAACCGTCAATCGACTACGTTGTAACCAAGATCCCTCGCTTTAACTTCGAGAAATTTGCCGGTGCTAACGATCGTCTGACCACGCAGATGAAATCTGTGGGTGAGGTCATGGCAATCGGTCGTAACCAGCAGGAATCATTGCAGAAAGCACTTCGCGGTCTGGAAGTGGGCGCAACGGGCCTGAATCCAATTCTGGATCCAGAAGACGACGAAGCCATGAGCAAACTGAAGTACGAACTTCAGAATCCTGGCGCAGAGCGTATCTGGTACATCGGTGATGCCTTCCGTATGGGCATGAGCGTTGAGGAAGTGTTCTCTAACACCAACGTAGACCGCTGGTATCTGGTACAGCTTGAAGAGCTGATCAAACTGGAAAACCAAGTAGCAGAGCAGGGCGTTAGCGCACTGACTGCTGACTTTACCCGTGCATTGAAGCGTAAAGGTTTCTCAGACGCGCGTTTGGCAGAACTGACCAACGTTGCTGAAAGCGACATTCGAGATATCCGTCGTGGTTTCGGTATTTCGCCGGTTTATAAGCGTGTTGATACCTGTGCCGCTGAGTTCTCTACCAGCACCGCTTACATGTACTCTACGTACGACGAAGAGTGTGAAGCGAATCCGTCTGACAAAGAGAAGATCATGGTACTGGGCGGTGGTCCAAACCGTATCGGTCAGGGTATCGAATTCGATTACTGCTGTGTACACGCGGCGCTGTCTATGCGTGAAGACGGTTACGAAACCATCATGGTTAACTGTAACCCTGAAACGGTTTCTACTGATTACGATACGTCAGATCGCCTGTATTTCGAACCAGTGACTTTGGAAGACGTGCTGGAAATCGTTGCGAAAGAACAACCTAAAGGCGTTATCGTACAATACGGTGGTCAGACACCGCTGAAACTGGCTCGTGCCCTTGAAGCCAATGGCGTACCCATCATCGGTACTTCACCTGAAGCCATTGACCGCGCTGAAGACCGTGAGCGTTTCCAGCACATGGTTAATAAGCTAGGTCTTAAGCAACCAGCTAATGCAACCGTAACGAATATCGAACAGGCCCTGACTAAGGCAGAAGAAATCGGCTTCCCGCTGGTCGTGCGTCCGTCTTACGTGTTAGGTGGTCGTGCGATGGAAATCGTTTATGACCTTAAAGATCTGAAACGCTATCTGAATGAAGCGGTAAAAGTGTCTAACGACGCCCCAGTCCTGCTCGACCGTTTCCTCGACGACGCGATTGAAGTAGATATCGATGCTATCTGTGACGGCACCGACGTGGTTATCGGCGGTATCATGGAACACATTGAACAAGCCGGTGTTCACTCTGGTGACTCTGCCTGTTCATTGCCTTCGCATTCATTACCGAAAGACATTCAAGACGTAATGCGTAAGCAGGTTCGTGACATGGCGCTTGAACTTGGCGTTGTTGGCTTGATGAATACACAGTTCGCTATCAAAGACGGTGAAGTGTACCTGATTGAAGTGAACCCTCGCGCTGCCCGTACTGTGCCTTTCGTATCGAAAGCGACAGGTGTACCGTTAGCGAAGGTTGCTGCCCGCTGTATGGCCGGTCAATCACTGCAGTCTCAGGGTGTGACGGAAGAAATTATTCCACCGTTCTATTCTGTGAAAGAAGTGGTATTGCCATTCGCGAAGTTCCAAGGTGTTGACCCGCTGTTAGGCCCAGAAATGCGCTCTACCGGTGAAGTTATGGGTGTAGGCGATACCTTCGAAGAAGCGTATGCAAAAGCCAACCTGGGAGCCAGTGCGCCTCTGCCTAGAGAAGGTAAAGCACTACTGTCTGTACGTAACAACGACAAAGCGCGTGTTGTCGACCTGGCGAAAGCCATGGTTGAAGCGGGCTTCGAAATTGAAGCGACCAGCGGTACGGCGAAGAGCCTGATTGATGCCGGTGTTGAATGTAGTGTTGTGAATAAGGTTTCTGAAGGACGCCCTAACATCGTTGATTCAATTAAAAACGGTGCTTACAGTTACATCATTAATACCACCGAAGGACGTCAAGCCATTACAGATTCTGTGTACATTCGTCGTGAGGCCTTATTGAATAAGATCACCTATACCACTACGATGAACGCAGCGTTTGCTACGATTCGTGCTAAGTCTGCAGATGACCGAAATAAAGTGTCATCGGTGCAGGAACTGCATGCTCGTATTAAAGGTTAATGACATTTATGTGAAATTGGGGTAATCTACCCAATTAGCATTACAAAAAAGTGCGCCCATTCGGCGCACTTTTTTTAACTCAGCGATCAGTGGGTCAGGAGACCCAATAAACAAAGTGAGAATTCCCCATGAGTCAGTATCCGATGACCGCTCGTGGCGCAGAGTTATTGCGCAAAGAATTAAATGAACTGAAAACGGTAACCCGCCCAAGAATTATTAATTCTATCGCGGAAGCCCGTGAACACGGCGACTTGAAAGAGAATGCCGAGTATCATGCAGCCCGTGAAGAGCAGAGTTTTTGTGAAGGCCGTATTCAGGATATTGAAGGCAAATTGTCTAATGCCCAGATCATCGACGTGACCAAAATGGATAACACCGGCAAGGTTATTTTTGGTACCACCGTCACCATTATGAATCTGGAAACCAATGCGGAAACCACTTACCGCATTGTTGGCGATGATGAAGCCGATATTAAAAACAATCTGATTTCGGTCAATTCACCGATTGCTCGCGGTCTGATTGGTAAAGAGTTGGACGATGTGGTGAATATTCAGACACCCGCCGGCACTGTGGAATTTGAAATCACAGAAGTGGAATATATCTGATGTCGAACGTGGAATGCCGCTTGCGGCGTTCCACATTTTTTAGCTACCAGCCATCCGGCTGCAGAGAAGTAACGCGGTACAGGCAGTGAAACACGTATTTTTGCTAGTTGTTTTTATCGCTCTCAGTGGCTGCTCAAGGATGGTGGCGGAGCGCATAGAATCTCCCACACAAATTATTCATTACGAACAAGCAACGCTCGATGCAGAGTATGCCCGTTGGGGTGTAGTTGAAAAGCGTTGGTGTAGTGAAGTCTCAAATTATTGCATTCCTTACCGCGATGGTGCGGCAGCGATTCAACAGCCACCTTCGTTATCTTTTTCCGTTTCCCGGGATTTTGGCAATCAATTTAGTTTTCTAAAAGAAGTCACGCTATCCCCTGAAGATGTCGGCGAATTTTCAGGTACCGTTGTACTAATTCATGGCTATGGCGCCAAGAAAGAGAGCTGGATGAACACCGGCTTCTATTTTCAGGCCCTCGGGTTTCGTGTTATTGAACCAGATCTCATGGGGCAGGGTGAGTCTCAGGCACCATTAGGTTTTGGTGTGCGCGATGGTGACCTGTTAGCAGAATTCATTGAACAAATCATTCCTGTCGCCGACGAGCCTGTTTATTTGGTGGGTCACTCTATGGGCGCACTGGCCGCAGTAAAAACGGCCCGTCAAGTGGATGCCATTTCTGGCCTTATTCTGCTTGCGCCCATGGATCGTTTCGATCGCGCTACCATTGGTGTGGCACATATGTTCAAACCTCGATTGAGCAAACTGGTTCCAGACTCATCAATTAAGGCTGGAGCTGAGTTAGCGTTAAGCCGTGCTGGCATCACGCTGGAACAAACCGATATGTTTTCTGATTTGCCAGCGTTGTCAGTGCCCATTCTGACTTACGGCTCGGGTATGGACTTAGCCAGTAACATTCGTCGCACAGAGCGCTGGCAGGGGCTGGATAATGTAACGCGAATTATAAACAATAACGAAACCCACATGTCAGTGATCGGGATTAGTGACACTGAACATGCAGTGCTTAAAGACTGGCTTTCGCAAACGCACTTGTTCACCAAAACTCATCTTTCCGCTGGACGCTAATTGTCTGGCACTTTGTTTGTTGCATTTTCATGCAAACACTTTTCATAAATTAAGGTATACTCCGGCGTTGTTGCGCAGATGGAGTATGCCTGGGCAATTTTAAAAATGGATAACTACACTGTCTCAGGCTGGGCTTTTGCTCGCTGTATCACTCTTCACGCTTGAGAGTTTGCCGTTAGGCTATTTCTTGCGCCCTCTGCGTACAGGTAAGGAAGTGAAAACTCAGATGTCTACCTGACCGGGAATGTGTTGTGCTCCACGGTATCCGATTATTTATTTTTTACTGTACTGGTTTCTCTGCCAGTGCGTTTGCGTTGTCTTATGCAAGTCTGGACGATTGTTTGATAGATGCAGTGGCGTGTCGAACTGAAACGTCAGCGCTATTGAAACATAAAACTGCCGGCGAACGTGATTGGTACATGTTGATGTATTACAACCTCTCGGCACGCTGGGAGCTTGAAAACCTTGATATCTCCATTGATGAAGTGGCAGGCTATGCGAGATTAGAAAACGCCCCCGATGTATTTCGCATTGTCGTTTACACCATTTATGCAAAGAAATTGCTCACTGAGGGAGATACCGCCAACGGTGAAAAATATGTTCGCCTTACCCGTGACTTGATCATGTCTAGCTCTGACCGTTTGCCTGACCCTCGTCGACTCGCTGAACTAATTAATCTGTACAATTACCTGAAACAGTATGAAACGGCCAACGACGTCGCAAAGTGGGCCGTGGACAAAACAGCCAATATACAAAACCCTTACGCGAAAGCACCACTCAATCTCTCGATTGGCCATGTAGCTTGGTTTTTGAAGGACTACCCCCGGGCGATTGAATATTATCGTTTAGTTGTCGACGCCAGTGAGCAAATTGGCGAACCTATGATGCTGGCCTTCGGACAAGCGAATCTCGCTGTGGCACTGCGCAAAACTGAGCAATTTGAGCTGTCTCGTTATTGGTTTGAGCAGGCAATCGCCTCTATGCAAACTGCACTTGGTGAATATCAAAGCAAAGATCTAACCTATCTCAAGTTACGCATTATCGAACTGGATGTTTTGCTGGGACGAGAGGAAGCTGGCCGGGAAGCGCTAAGTCGCATTAATCAGGCAGATGTCCATGAGCATCATCTGCCTATTTATGACAAGCTAGCGCAGCAGTTAATGCCTTAAAATCGCTATTCGCTACTCGTTATGGCCCAGCGTATTGCCGCCAATTTGTATGCGGTGCGCTTTTTTCGGTTCAGGAATAATACGTTCCAAATCAATATGTAGTAAGCCGTTTTCCATATCGGCGGCCAGTACTTTCACGTTGTCGCCCAGCTGAAATTTGCGCTCAAAGTTACGTTCAGAAATGCCCTTATGCAAAAACTTGCGTTCTGTTTGCTGGGTTTGCGCTTTTTTACCCGCAACACGTAAGGTGTTGTCCTGCACTTCTACTAGAACTTCTTGCTGGCTGAAGCCTGCTACCGCCATGGTAATGCGGTATTTGTATTCGCTGAGCAATTCAATGTTGTAGGGCGGGTAACTGCTTTGTTTTTCTGCGCGGTTTGCGGCCTCAATTAGGGTGGCAAGGTGATCAGAGCCGATAAACGAACGGTAGAGTGGTGTCAGATCGATAGAAGGCATGGGCATATCCTGTTAAGCAATATGGTTTGGTTGTCCCCAACCTGGGCAACAACACGTGTTCGGCGACAGTATGCCAGAAGGATTCGGGCGATACGAGAGTCGTATCGCCCTTGGCGGTTACATCGCCAGTTGTTTTACAACGTGGCCGTCTTTAATCACCAGACCAATTTCTTCCATAAGCGACATGTCATCAAGAGGGTTGCCTTTTACGGCTACCACATCGGCTTTACGACCTGCTTCCAGGGTGCCCAGGTTTTTTTCCTGCTTCAACAGGGTAGCTGAATTGATGGTTGCCGCCTGGATGGCCTGCATGGGCGTCATACCAAATTTCACCATACGAGCAAATTGTTTGCCGTTATCACCGTGAGGATATACGCCGGCATCGGTGCCGAATACCATTTTTACACCGGCCTTAACAGCTTTACGAAAGTTCTCCCGCTGTACGCTGCCCACCATACGTTCTTTCGCCAGGCTCTCTTCCAGAATACCCGCTTTGGCACCTTCGCCTAAAATATATTCCGTTACGTATACATCCATGGAGAAGTAAGTACCGTGCGCTTTTGCTAGTTCAATGGCTTCATCATCTAACAGGCTCACGTGTTCTACTGAATCTACTCCTGAGCGAATTGCGGCTTTGATGCCACTGGTGCCGTGTGCGTGGCTGGCCACGGTCAGGCCACGCAGATGGGCTTCGGTGATGAGTGCTTTCATTTCTTCTTCAGAATACTGTTGCGCGCCCACTTTTGTGCCCTTAGAAAGTACACCTCCGGTCGCGCAGAACTTGATGACATCCGCACCGTATTTGATGTTCTCACGCACTCGTTGACGTACTTCCCACGGACCATCCGCTATACCTTCACTCTTCGCGTGCGCGTCGTATGGCAGCAGGTTATTGTCACAGTGGCCGCCAGTAACGCCCAATGCGGGCCCTGATACAAACATACGCGGGCCTTTAATATCCCCATCGTTGATGGCATCACGCAGGGCTACATCGGTAAAGCCCGGCGCGCCAACATTTCGCACGGTGGTAAAGCCTGCCATCAGGGTTTTCTCGGCATGCTTTACGCCATACAGTAGTGAGCGGGATACTGATGTCCCCAAGGTGGCATAACCATGATGGTCGGAATCACCGACAAGATGAACGTGCATATCCATTAGGCCAGGCATTAGCGTATAGTCGCCCAGTGCCATGGTTTCAGCATCGGCGGGAAGGTCCAGTGCTTTGCGTGCGCCAGCGTCGATAATCATGTCATTGTCGATAATCACTGCGGCGGCGTTAATCACTTTACCTGATTTCACATCAATCATGCGATCGGCGGTAATGACTAAAGGCTTGGCAAACGCGAGGGCGCTAGAAAGGGCGAGGGCGCTCACAAGCAAACCGGTTTTTAATATTCTGGTTTTCATTTTGGGTATTCCCTGATTTATTCTTAGAATAGAATACTTTACTCAATCAGAGCACAGATAGAATTACGGTTATCGCAAAAAATCGGTGGCAAATCGCGAAAAAGCCAGCCTGATTAAAAGACGACTGGCTTTCCAGGTGGTGTAATATCTTTTTTTGTTAAGTTATTGTTTACGCTTGATAAAAAAAGCGGCTGCTAAGAAAGCCGTTGTCAGTAACCAAAGCATAATATCGCCAAACTTTTTGTAGGGCGTCATCCCTTTATGAGCCTGGACGATTTGCGACAAACTGCCAGCCTCAAACTGGGGAAGTATTGACGTAACGTCACCTTTTTCGTTGATAAACGCAGTGATCCCATTATTGGTGGCGCGCAATACCGGTCTACCGAGTTCTAGGGCCCGCATTCTGGCGATGTCTAAATGCTGCGCCGGACCGTGGGAATGACCAAACCAGGCATCGTTACTCACGGTAATAATCATATCGGTATCGTTGTGTACGTTTGCGGCGACCTGATAGGGAAAGGCGATTTCAAAACAAATTGCCGGCGCCAAATGAATACCATTTGCTACCAGGTTTGTCTGTACAAAATCCCCCCGAGAAAATGACGACATGGGTAAGTCAAATAACGGGGCTAATGGCCTTAAAATATCTTCAAAGGGCACAAACTCGCCAATGGGTAACAGATGGTGCTTGGCATAACGATTGTTATGAAAATAATGATAGCTGCCGTACGTATCGTCAGGCTTACGTTTACCCAGCACGAGCAAGTTATTCCAGGCTTCATCAGATTCAAAGTTGTAATTCACAATGCCGGTGATAAGCGCAGAGTCTGTGTTCAGCGCTAAATTATCCATTTCTACTAGATAATCACTGGCCAGCAATTCCAATTTCGGCACGGCGGCCTCAGGCCAGACTACCAAATCACTGTCCCATAGCGGCTCACTCAAGGCGCGATATTTCTCCATGGTGGGCATGTCTTGTTCTGGTACCCAACGCAGTGACTGGGCAATGTTGCCCTGTACCATCGCTATTTTGTAGGTTGCTGCAGGTTGCGTCCACGATTTGCCAGTAAGTATCCAGCCGGGAACAAAGGCAGCAATAAACAGGGCCGCTAGCGCAACATACTGCTTGCTAAATCGATATACCGCCAAAGCCGCGCACAGCGCAATAACAATGGCAGTGACGCCGGTTTCTCCAATTAACGGAACCCAGCCTTCCAAAGGGCTGTTTATTTGGCTGTACCCCAGTGATAACCAGGGAAATCCAGATAGCATCCAGCTTCGAAGAAACTCAGTGAATGTCCAGAAAAATGGCAGCGCCAGTGGCCATAAACGAGGTGGGAAGTACTTTTGGCTCAGCCACAGTGCTAACGCGGGATAAAGCGCCAGATAGCTGCAAAGTATGAGCATGAGCCCAACTGAGAGAATAATAGGTAGGCCACCAAAATCAGCAATACTGACATGTACCCAACTGATCCCAGCGCCAAACCAGCCAAGGCCGAACAACCAAGCGGTGAGAAACGGGCGACGGGTTTTTGTCAGCTGACGGATACCAAGCGCAACGGCCAGAAAGGTTACAGGCCATAGAGAAAATGGGGCGTAGGCAAATGTAACACTGGCGCCACTAAGGAGCGCCAGTAAATAGGGAACAAACGTTTTCAGAACGCGTTACTCCATGGAGGGAACTGTCACTTTGAGTTGAACCAAACGACGTTTGTCTGAGTTAGTAATTTTGAAATGAATATCACTGATGGTAATTTCATCATTGGTTTCAGGCATGTGCCCGAAAGCCTTCAGCACAATACCGCCGATGGTGTCGGCTTCTTCTTCACTGAACGTGGTTTTGAAGAAGTCGTTAAAGTCCTCCACCGGTGTGAGTGCTTTCACCGTATAGGTAGACTTGTTCAGCGGCTTGATGTCGTCAGTGCCGTCTTCGTCGGTGTCGTATTCATCTTCAATCTCGCCCACAATGAGTTCGAGAATATCTTCAATAGTAACCAGACCAGAAACACCACCGTATTCATCGACCACGATAGCCATGTGATAACGCTGCTGTCGAAACTCTTTAAGCAGAACATCCACACGTTTACTCTCAGGAACGATAACCGCCGGGCGTATCACGTCTTTCAGCTCAAACGCTTTATCGGGGGTAAAAGCATAAAGCAGCAAGTCTTTTGCTAACAGAATACCTTCAATGTGGTCCTTATCTTCGCTTATTACCGGGAACCGGGAATGCGCGGTATCAAGGATAATAGGAAGAAACTCGTCTACCTTCTGGTTGATATCAATGGTGGCCATTTGAGTGCGGGGGATCATTATGTCCCTTACCCGCATCTCGTTAACACCGATGACGCCTTCAATCATTTCCCGGGTTTGGGGATCAATAAGTTCACGGTGCTCGGCTTCGGTGATTACATCCACCAGATCTTCTTTACTTCTCGGCTCGCCGGAAAATGTCGTTCGTAGCTTATCGAACCAACCTTTGCTCGTCGAGCCGTTGGTAGAGTGAGGGTTGTCTTCGCTCATAAATCTCTTAAATATTGAGTGTTTTAGTAAAAGTTAAAGCTCTTGATACGGGTCGTCAATGGATAATTGCGCTAAAATTTTAATTTCAAGCGCTTCCATTTTTTCTGCTTCATCGTCTTCAATGTGATCATAACCCAGTAAGTGCAAGATTCCATGCACGACCATATGGGCATAATGGTGGTTCACCATTTTGTTTTGCTCACTGGCTTCTTTCTCGATGACAGGGGCGCATATCACTAAGTCACCCAGCAAATTCAATGGCACGCCCGGAGGGCATTCAAACGGAAAAGACAGCACATTGGTAGGTTTATCTTTGCCACGGTACTGATGATTCAGTTCGTGGGATTCCTCTTCATCAACGAAGCGAACCGTGATTTCTTTCTCCTCGGTTTCTAATGCCGCGAGTACAGCATTAGCCCAAGTGGTAAGCATGGATTCATCGGGAATGCGCGCCGCAATTGCATCTTGCGGAGTATAAGCTTGCTGAAGGTCGATGATGGCGGTCACGGTTTGTTCCCGGCGTCACCAGCCTCTTTATTTGCGGTATTGGAGGCGGCAGCTTGATTCTGTTTTTCCTGTTCTGCGGCCACTTTTTTTGCTAAACGCACTTTTTCCTGTTCACTGTCGTGCTTTTCATAAGCGGTAACAATACGGGCAACCACAGGGTGACGCACCACGTCTTCTGCTTTAAAGAAATTAAACGAAATATCGTTCACGTTCTCCAGCACTTCAATGGCGTTACGCAAGCCTGAGCGCACACCGCGCGGTAAATCAACCTGCGTGATATCGCCGGTAATCACAGCCTTGGAGTTAAAGCCGATACGGGTGAGGAACATTTTCATCTGTTCGGTGGTTGTATTCTGCGACTCATCCAGAATGATAAACGCATCATTCAGCGTACGACCACGCATATAAGCCAGTGGGGCAACTTCAATGACATTGCGCTCCATTAACTTCTCGACTTTCTCGAACCCCAGCATCTCAAAGAGCGCATCGTAGAGTGGGCGCAAATACGGATCGACTTTCTGAGACAAATCACCAGGTAGGAAACCCAGTTTTTCGCCCGCTTCAACCGCAGGACGGGTAAGCAGAATACGGCGAACTTCCTGACGCTCTAATGCATCAACCGCGCAGGCAACCGCCAGATAGGTTTTACCCGTACCTGCTGGGCCAATACCAAAGGTAATATCGTGATTAACGACATTGGCAACATACTGTGCTTGATTGGGATTGCGGGGCTTGATGACGCCACGTTTGGTACGGATATTAATCTCTTTCCCGTACACGGTGGTCTCTTCACGCTCAAGGCATCGGGCTTCCTGAATGGCCAGGTGGACTTGTTCTGGTTCGAGTTGCGGTACTGAGCCCTTTACCGGCTGTGTTTCAATATAGAGGAGCTTGAGTAACTCAGCAGCACCGTTGGCCTGAAGTGCTTCGCCCAATATTTTAAATTCATTGTTGCGATAGCTGATTTCAACGCCCAATCTGCGTTCAATTTGTTTGATATTGTCGTCAAACGGGCCGCACAGGCTGGATAAACGTTTATTGTCTGCAGGTTCTAAAATTACTTCGTTGCTTACCAGAGTACTCAAGTTCTGTTATTCCTCACTTCTTAAATTAAATTAGGCGGGGACGTATTGACCCACGCCCAGTGCATCGGGAACGTCATTCTGATGCTTTGCCATGATAGATTGGGGCGAAACTGCCACACGCAAGCCCATATCTTTCTCTCGGCGAACCACTTCACCACGCAGTGAATTAGTGAATACGTCTGTTATCTTCACATCAACGAATTCACCAATCATGTCAGGCATACCTTCGAAATTCACTACGCGGTTATTTTCAGTACGGCCAGACAGTTCCATTGGGTTCTTTTTCGATGGTCCTTCCACCAAAATACGCTGTTCGGTGCCTACCATGTGACGGGCAATGCGCAGTGCTTGCTGTGTAATACGTTGCTGTAGCAGGTGAAGACGTTGCTTTTTCACTTCTTCGCTCACGTCATCAACGGCGTCTGCCGCGGGTGTACCCGGACGGGCACTATAAATGAAGCTAAAGCTCAGGTCGTAATCAATGGCCTGGATGAGATCCATGGTGGCTTCAAAATCAGCATCGGTTTCACCCGGATAGCCAATGATAAAGTCAGACGACATACAGATATTAGGACGCACTTTCTTCAGCTTTCTGATTTTTGATTTGTATTCCAATGCCGTGTGGCCACGCTTCATCATATTCAGAATGCGGTCTGAACCACTTTGTACCGGCAAATGCAGATGATCAACCAGCTCCGGAATGCTTTCATAAGCCGCGATGATGTCGTCAGTGAATTCAACCGGATGCGACGTGGTATAGCGAATGCGGTCGATACCGTCGATAGCTGCAACCAGCTCAAGCAGTTCGGCGAAGCGACAGATAGTACCGTCGTGGTGTTCACCACGGAACGCGTTTACGTTCTGACCAAGCAGGTTGACTTCACGCACACCTTGTTCAGCCAATTGGGCTATTTCTAATATCACATCATCCACCGGACGGCTTACTTCCTCGCCTCGGGTGTAAGGTACAACGCAGAATGTACAGTACTTGGAGCAACCTTCCATAATAGATACAAAGGCTGTAGGTCCTTCTGCACGCGGCTCGGGCAGTGAATCGAATTTTTCGATTTCGGGGAAGCTCACGTCAACCACTGACGATGCGCCGCCGTGCAGTTGTTTAATCATTTCTGGTAAGCGGTGCAGGGTTTGCGGGCCAAATACGATGTCTACAAATGGCGCGCGTTGACGAATATGGTCACCTTCCTGTGAGGCCACGCAGCCGCCTACGCCAATAATGAGTTCTGGCTTGTCTTTCTTCAGGTTTTTCCAGCGGCCTAGTTGGTGAAACACCTTTTCCTGTGCTTTCTCACGGATCGAACAGGTGTTCAGGAGGATAACGTCCGCTTCCTCAGCTTCCTGCGCAAGCGAATAACCATGGGTAGAGTCCAATAGATCTGCCATCTTCTCCGAGTCGTACTCGTTCATCTGACAGCCCCAGGTTTTGATATACAGCTTCTTGGTCATATTCACATCACGATTTCAGGTTTTCCGGCAGGGACCACCAAAGGGTAATCACGATAAATGGCCGGCATGTGTTCAAAATAGCCGCGTATTTTACATTTTGTGGTGCGGTTTGCCCAGTGATTCGTTAAATCTGTTAGGCACTTTAATGTGGTTAAGTATAGCTGGCTGATCTAACGCAAGGCAGAAATCATGGTGGTTGGTAGTTAAAAACAGTTTGCGTCATAATGCGGCCTTACTCAGGGAGTTGTTATGTCCGGAATATCAGATATGTTCGATTTTTGTATAAATGGCGGCGGCATGGTGGGTGCGGCGCTCGCGTTGGGGCTTACGCAACAGGGCTATAAGGTGGCTATTATTGAAACAGCCATGCCGCAAGCTTTCGACCCAGGCCTGAAGCCGGACCTGCGACTTTCAGCCATTAGTCTCACTTCGGTGGATTTACTGCGGGCGCTGGGGGCATGGTCATTTATTGAGAATTACCGGGTGAAACCTTACAGTAAATTGTCGGTGTGGGAACAGCCATCAATGGCCACCGAATTTGACGCACAGAGTATCGGTCAGTCGCTTTTAGGTTACTTTGTTGAAAACCGCCTGATACAACTTGGCTGTCATCAGGCGCTTGCCGATTATGATGTGACCTGGATTAATCAGACAAAACTGCTTGGATACCGAGTAACTGAAGGCATTACCGCGGTTGAACTGGACAATCATGAGGTATTGCAATGTCGTTACCTTATTGGTGCTGACGGTGCTCGCAGTCAGGTGAGGGCGCTTGCACAAATCGGCGTCACGGGATGGCAATATGGCCAACAAGCTATGGGCATTACGGTAGAATTGCAAAGTGATCCCGGTTCTGAAACCTGGCAGCAATTTTACCCGAGTGGCCCCAGGGCGCTGTTGCCAATGTACGGCAATTATGCCTCATTAATTTGGTACGACGATGCAACGCGCATCAAACAGCTGAAAAGTTTAAGCAAGCAACAACTCACTGAAGAAATCCAATCACATTTTCCAGATCGGATAGGTCCATTTTCCATACTGGATAAAGCGTCCTTTGTGCTCACCCGTTCCCACGCATCAGACTACGTGCGTCCCGGCGTTATTCTGGTAGGGGATGCCGCTCATACCATTAACCCCTTGGCCGGGCAGGGCGTGAATCTCGGTTTCAAAGATGTGGCCGCGTTGTTGGCTGTTACTGCAACCTGTAAACCGGAGCAGCCAGAATTTCACCATCAGCTTAAGACAGCTTATGAAGCACCTCGTAAGCGGGACAACTTAATGATGATGTCGGCTATGGACAGTTTCTACCTCTTGTTTAGTAATGAAATACCCCCAGTTAAATGGATTAGAAACCTAATGTTGAAAGGCGCTGATATGGCGGGGCCGATAAAACACAAGATACTCAAATATGCGATGGGGATGGATGAATGGAAGTTCTGATCTTACTGGGTGTGCTTTTCGCGGCGCTGTTTATCATCGTGCCACTGATTGAACGTTCGAATATGCGGGTAAGTCCGGAAACCGCGGGAAAAATCAGCCGCTGGATTTGGCCGTTGGTGATGATATCACTGGTAATACAGCTTATTCGGATGATGATGCAGGGTTAATTCAGCCTGTGTCATCTCAGGCGGCGCTATTTAATTCGCTCATCGCTCTGCTTATCAGTCGTCTAGTTTGTTCATCGTCATCACAGACAAAAGCCTGTGTTCTAAGACCAACGAATTGACATTGAAGCCAGGCGGCCAGCTCATTGAGATCAGCTTCTTGTGATATGTCGCCTTGCTGCTGAGCATTCTTCAACACCAACAAAAATGCTGATTTCAGCGCCGCCATCCCTTCAACTACTACCTGCCTGATCGCTTCCGGCAATTGTTCCATATCAGAAAGTGTTCTGACCAGCAGACATTGACGTTGGTACTGCAAGTCTCCGGGACACGTCGTCACACTGACAAAATATTTTTCTAACTCTGCAAGCGTATCCGGAAAGGTGGAACAGGCCTCTATATCACTTTTACTATCCTCTACGTACGTTTCTATCACCAGCTGAAACAAGCCATCTTTACTTTTAAATCGGTGGTAAATGCTTCCTGGCCGCATATCCAATGCGGTTTGCAACTCACGCATGCCCACAGCGCTATAGCCTTTTTTCCAGAATACTGCAGTCGCACTCTTAATCAGTTCTTCATTGGTTAATTTCATGAAACATAGCCTAAAAATTATTTTTTTGAACAAATGTTCAAATTGGCGGTTGAACGGTCGTTCAAAACCCCTATATCATAGTTACAGAGCAACCACATTGCGTTGATTATTTTACTTAAAGGAGAATTTTATGACTACTTATACATTACATACTCAAGATACTGCTCCCGATAAAGCTAAGCCATTACTGGAAAATTCAAAGAAGTCTTTCGGAATGATCCCCAATTTACATGCGGTCATGGCATCATCTCCTGAATTACTGGAAGGTTATCAGGTGCTTCATGATTTAGCTCAGAAAACAGATTTTTCTGCAGATGAATTAACCGTGGTCTGGCAAACGGTAAACGTGGAACACCAGTGCCACTATTGCGTCCCTGCGCATACAGGCATTGCTAAAAGCATGAAAGTTGATGATAAACTCATTGATGCATTGCGTAATAATGAAGAGCTTGAAGATGCAAAGTTAAATGCCCTGAGAAATGCAGTCCTCTCTGTCACCCGAGGTCGTGGACACATTGACGATGCGGCGATGAAAGGCTTTACTGATGCGGGTTACACATCAAGAAATATGTTAGATATTATATTAATTCTAGCTCAGAAAGTGATGAGTAATTATACCAATCATCTTGCTGAAACGCCTGTAGATGCGGCATTCGAAAAGTTTGCGTGGTCACCGATGAAGTAAAACAAAAACGGCTATCTTAAGCAGATAGCCGTAATTCGTTTACCAGATACCGTCTTCAGTTTTTCCCTGAATCTCACAGTCGCCAGTTTTGTACTCCATATCGCCACCGCGGTCGTGTTTGCTAAAGTAATCTTTGCTGATAGAAACGATAGTCGGTGTCATCCATACAATAGCAATGATATTGATCACAGACATCAAACCAAGCGCCATATCGGCCATGGCCCATACGGTTGGCAGTGCGGCCTGTGAACCCCATAAAATCATGCCGAGGTAACCTACGGTGTAAGCCAGTCGCCCGGCTTTATTGTCTAGTTTGAACATATGCAGGTTACTTTCACCATAGGCATAATTCGCTACCACGGAAGTGAAAGAGAACAGACAGATTGCAGCGGCAACAAAGTCTTCACCGCCCATACCGATATGTTTGGTCATGGCCGCTTGGGTCATGCCAATCCCTTCCATGTGACCGGTAGCTTCGCCGCCTGCCAATAAGATGATAAACGCCGTAGCCGTACATAAAATCATGGTATCAACAAACACACCAAGCATTTGTACATATCCTTGCGATACCGGGTGATTCGGATTAGGCGCGGCACTGGCAGCTGCGTGGGGCACACTACCTGAGCCTGCTTCGTTAGAATACAGCCCGCGCTGAATACCATTTTTAATGGCGGCTCCTAGCATGCCCGCACCGGCTTCTTGTAAGCCAAATGCCGATTTAATAATAGACATCAACACCGCGGGCAACTCGGTAATATTGAGCACCACAATAATGATGGCAGCCAGTACGTAGCCAATGGCCATGAACGGCACAATCCATTCAGCGAAGCGAGCGATACCGCGTAATCCGCCAACGACAATCAACGACGCCAGGCCAATTATCACCAGGCCAGAATAGAGTGGATTAAAACTGTAAGCATTGTTCAGTGCATCGGTAATCGTGTTGGCCTGTACTGCACTGAATACGAAACCATAGCCAAAGAAGAGACAAAGCGAAAAGGCAACGGCAAGCCAGGTTTTGTTCAACCCTTGCTTGATATAATAAGCCGGTCCACCACGGTATTCGCCGTTCTCGTCGCGGACTTTATATAATTGTCCTAGGACACTTTCGGCAAAACCAGTAGCCATGCCTAAGAAGGCAATGACCCACATCCAAAAAATCGCGCCTGCGCCACCTAATGAAATGGCCACGGCTACACCGGCGAGATTGCCGGTACCTACCCGAGCTGACAGGCTAGTGCACAACGCTTGAAATGAACTAATACCTTCCTTGGTAGAAGAGGTACTGCCTTTCATTAATTTGAACATGTGCGTGAAGTGGCGAAGCTGAACAGCGCCTAGCTTCCATGTGAACCAGAGTCCACATCCGAGCAGCATGACGATAAGCACCTGGCCGTCACCCCACAGCACGTTATTTACGGCCGATACAATATCGTTAATCACATGAATTCCTGTTTATTTTGTTCTTATGATTGTGTGTTGTTATTTATCTTATCAGAACAGACGAACGGGAAAAGTGATTCATCACTTGTTCTGAATAATTATCTTATTTTTCTGAATGAAAAATAACGCTTTCCGGGTAGGGAAGCGGAAATAAAAAAAGCCAGTCAAAAGACTGGCTTTTTTTAATATGGCTGGGGTAGCAGGACTCGAACCTACGGATGGCGGGATCAAAACCCGCTGCCTTACCAACTTGGCTATACCCCAATCAACTGGGTGTTAGCTGAAAGGATTCAACGTAACGAAATAATGGCTGGGGTAGCAGGACTCGAACCTACGGATGGCGGGATCAAAACCCGCTGCCTTACCAACTTGGCTATACCCCAACAGATGGTGCGGAAGGAGAGACTTGAACTCTCACGCCGTGAAGCACTGGAACCTAAATCCAGCGTGTCTACCAATTCCACCACTTCCGCGCAACTAGGACATACCTGAGAGATAAATAAGAAGAGTGGTGGCTACGGCGAGATTCGAACTTGCGACCCCATCATTATGAGTGATGTGCTCTAACCAACTGAGCTACGTAGCCTCTTCTTTTTCTCTTCCCTCTCAGGAAGTGGCGCGTATTATGCGGATATGACGGGGCACCGTCAACCCCTTTTTTACTAACTTTTTCTAAGTGGTCACAATGTGTACCGAAATGCCGGATTTATCAGCAAAATGGTTAATAAGAATACAGGAATCCATGATTTTCAACGATATTTTCTGTGTATTGAAGGGGGAGTTACCCCTGATTTAGCCCCTCAAAATCACTTTTTTCAAAATTTATTTCCTTTAATTTTCGACTTTTTTCGGTAAGGTGTTAACTAATTGTTTAAGGAATAATCAAAACTATGTTGAATCGCGTGGCAACACCTTTTGTAAAACTCGTCGAACGCTACCTACCCGATCCCTATATCTTCGTTTTATTGCTTACGCTGGTGGTTTTTTCCGCAGCGATGTTAATAGAAGGCCATTCGTTGACCGCGGTAGTCGAACAATGGGGGAGTGGTTTGTGGGGATTACTCAGCTTTTCCATGCAAATGTTACTGGTTTTAGTCACCGGCTATATGCTGGCGAGTACGCCGCTGGTGAAAAAATGTCTGGAGAGTCTGGCTGGACTGGCAAATACAGCGGGAAAAGCAATTATTCTGGTCACGCTGGTGTCGTTAATGGCGAGTTGGCTTAACTGGGGCTTTGGTCTTGTGGTGGGCGCACTGTTTGCAAAAGCGCTGGCGAAACGCATTGAGGTGGATTATCGCCTGCTGGTGGCCAGTGCATATTCTGGTTTTGTTGTCTGGCATGGTGGGCTTGCAGGTTCTGTACCTTTAACCATTGCTACACCGGGACATTTTTCTGTAGATCAAATTGGTGTTATTGATACATCAGAAACCATCTTCGCAACCTTTAATCTTATTCTGGTAGTCATTTTGTTTATCGTCATGCCGTTGGTAAACCGTCTGATGATGCCAAAACCGGAAGATAGCGTGATCGTGCCGGCTGAAAAGCTGGAAGATAAACACACCGTCGATGAAGCCAATACCCGACCCGCAGATAAACTCGAGAACAGTATTATTCTGGCGCAGTTAATTGGCTTTGCGGGAATGGGATACTTAGTCATGTACTTTGTTGGTGGCGGCACGCTGAATTTGAACGTGGTAAATGCCTTGTTTTTGTTTCTGGCTATTATTCTGCACAAAACGCCACGGCGCTTATTGTTCAGTTTACATCAGGCTGTAAAAGGCGGAGCAGGGATTGTTATCCAGTTTCCGTTTTATGCTGGCATTATGGCGGTAATGGTGCAGTCAGGGCTTGCTCAGAGCCTGTCAGAGTGGCTGATTAGTTTAGCAACCGCAGAGTCCCTACCGGTGTGGAGCTTTATCAGTGCGGGCATTGTGAACATTTTCGTACCGTCGGGCGGCGGGCAGTGGGCTGTTCAGGCGCCGGTGGTGCTGCCTGCGGCGCTGGAATTGGGCGCAGATATTAACCGTGTTGCCATGGGCGTAGCCTGGGGGGATGCTTGGACTAACCTTATTCAGCCGTTCTGGGCCTTACCTGTTTTAGCCATTGCTGGCCTAAAAGCAAAAGACATCATGGGCTTTTGTTTGGTGCAGCTTATTTTAACCGGCATCATTATTGGGCTGGTTCTGCGGTTCTTATAAAAGGCAAACCTTCTTTCACAGGCTGTAAAAACAAAAACACCGCCATCAGGCGGTGTTTTTACATGCTTATAAAGCTATGCTTTACACGTTAAAGCGGAAGTGAATTACGTCACCATCTTTAACGATGTAGTCTTTACCTTCCAGACGCCATTTACCGGCATCCTTGGCGCCTTGTTCGCCACCAAACTCAATAAAGTTATCGTAGCCAACGATTTCAGCACGGATAAAGCCTTTCTCAAAGTCGGTGTGGATTTTACCAGCCGCTTGTGGCGCGGTTGAACCTTCTGGGAAAGTCCATGCACGTACTTCTTTTACGCCCGCAGTAAAATACGTTTGCAGGGTTAGCAGGTTGTAGCCAGCACGAATTACACGATTTAGACCTGGTTCTTCTAATCCCATGTCCTGCATGAATTCTTCACGCTCGTCATCATCCAGTTCTGCGATTTCAGCTTCAATTTCGGCACAAACCGCAACGACTACTGCATTTTCGCCCGCTGCAATTTCTTTCACCTGATCAAGGAATGGATTGTTCTCAAAACCGTCATCGTTCACGTTAGCGATGTACATAGTTGGTTTCAGCGTTAACATGTTCATGTAGCTAATCGCTGCCATTTCTTCTTTGGTCAGTTCCAAAGAGCGCAACAGATTACCTTCGTCCAGATGCGGCTTAATTTTTTCCAGTACTTTTAATTCGTACTTCGCATCGGCATCGCCGCCTTTAGCGCGTTTTGCAACACGATGAATGGCTTTTTCTGTGGTCTCCAGATCAGCCAGTGCAAGTTCCGTATTGATAACGTCGATATCGTCCTTTGGACTCACCTTACCAGCAACGTGAACAATGTTGTCGTTTTCAAAGCAACGTACTACGTGGCCAATCGCATCGGTTTCACGGATATTTGCTAAGAATTTGTTACCTAAACCTTCACCTTTCGATGCACCTTCAACCAGACCCGCAATATCGACGAACTCCATGGTAGTAGGAATAACACGTTGAGGATTCACAATCTCTGCCAGCTTATCTAAACGCAGATCCGGTACGGGGACGACACCTGTGTTCGGTTCAATTGTACAGAACGGAAAGTTCGCCGCTTCAATGCCGGCTTTGGTAAGAGCGTTGAACAGGGTAGATTTACCCACATTTGGCAGACCAACGATGCCACATTTAAAACCCATGTGCTGGACCCTTGTTTGGTTGATTAGCCCTGAACGTCAGCTTTAAAACTATGCAGTCGGTTCTGAGCTTGCTTTAAGTCGTTTTTGATTAGCATTTCTATACACCGGACAGCTTCATCAATGACATCATCGATGGCGGCTTTTTCATTTGTCGGTGGTTTGCCAAGTACATGGCCGGTTACTTTACTCTTATGGCCCGGATGACCGATGCCAATGCGTAAACGTAAGAAATCTTTATTATTGCCCATTCTGGCGACGATATCTCGAATTCCATTTTGACTGGAACTACCACCCATTTTGAATTTGGCAATACCTGGGGGTAAATCGAGTTCGTCGAAAGCAACCAACATATTCTCTGCGGGGATGCGATAAAAGTTTGCCATCGCAGCAACGGCCTGACCACTTTTATTCATAAAAGTTGTAGGGTAGAGCAGACGAATATCTTGTGTGCCTATGGTAATACGGCCAGTTAAACCGTAAAACTTACTTTCGGGCGTGAGGGAGGTATTGAAACGTGCCGCCAGTTCATTAAGAAACCAGACGCCAGCGTTGTGTCGCGTGTTTTCATATTCTGGGCCTGGATTTCCCAGGCCCACAATCAGACGAATATCTGATGACAAGCTGATTATTCCTCAGCTGTGCCTTCTTCGCCTTCGTCATCGCTGCTTTCAACAGAAGCGCGTGAAGGCTTGATAGTAACAACGGCCAGGTTGTGCGCGTCGTCGCCTTTCGCCAGTTCTACAGAGCTAACGCCAGCAGGCAGAGTCAGGTCAGACAGGTGCAGAGTTGTTTCCATGTCCAGGTCAGCCATGTCTACTTCAACGAACTCAGGCAGGTCTTTAGGCAGACAAGTAACTTCAATTTCAGTTACCAGGTGCTCTGCGATACCGCCAGCTTTGATCGCTGCGTTTTTGTCTTCATTGATGAAGTGAACAGGGATGCTCGTGTGCAGCTCTTCACCCGCGATAACACGTTGGAAATCGATGTGAGTGATTTTAGGCTTATACGGGTGACGTTGCATGTCTTTAACTAACGCTTCAACTTTCTGACCGTCAATGTTCAGAGTCAGAACGTGAGAGTAGAACGCTTCAAAATCAGCAGCGTTGTTTACTTTGTTGTGCTCAAGAGTCAGTGCAACAGGGGCTTCTTCGCCACCGTACAGGATTGCAGGAACTTTGTCAGCATGACGCAGGCGGCGGCTCGCACCTTTCCCCAGGTCAGTACGTACTACTGCATCCAGGTTAAAAATACCTTCAGACATTGAAATGTCTCCAAAAATTTAAGTTTATCGTTTGTGAGTTTTTGCGACCAAAACCCACGCGTATCTGGCATTTATGCCAGGCCCCGAAATAAAAGGGCGGCGAATTCTACCACTGCGCCCTTCGAGTTACAAACTTAAATGTTACATTACATGAGGCTAGTGCCGGGTTTGCGCGGGATGGGCTTAACTTCACTGTCGTCAGCACTAAGTACTTCCTGAATTTGCATGACTTTACCAAACTGCGTGATGGTCATGACATCCACGGGTACGGCAGTGACTACCAAACGCATACCATTTTGACGGTAGTGTTTATCGAGGCCTCGAAGAGTATATTTTTCGCCATTGTCTGCGATGAAGCCTAGGAAACCGCCTTCCATGTCCTGATACTGAAGCTGACCACTGATTTTAGAGAGGTTTTTATTTTTTGCTTCCGTCATTTTACTCTCCTCAACATTAGTCTTCGGTGAAACAGGCTCGCTGACTGATGCAGTGGTATCACTGCAAGCGGCGCAAGTAACAAAAACCGCAATCATCATAATCTGACGAATCATGGTGCATCCTTAACAACAATTTCAAAAGGCCATTGTGCCGTGTAAAGTCTGAACGGACAATGAATGAACACGCAAGCGCAGTAAGTATAGTTTTTGTTGTTTTATTTCCAACATACAAACCAAACAAAAGAGTATGTTGTATCTAAAACACCGATGGATCTTCACCATGCCACAAACCTAGATCCGTTAGTATCTGGAACACTGGATAGGTGAGGGCATTCGTATCAAGTGAATTACTGTTGCACATGGCAACCACGGAAGTGTGTGTATCTGGTCGGCGAATGAAACTGGTACTTGTTCCGAGCCAGCCACCGTTGTGGAAGTAATAGCGGCCGTCTGTGTATTGACCATTGGCGTAGTACCATTTGTGTTCATCGCGATCAGGGAAATCGCCGTTGGGTGTATTCATTAATGCGATAAGCTCGGCGGGCTTTTTACCTAAAATTGGATTGCTAAACTGGTTGTTCCACAAACGCATATCTTCAAGGGTAGTAAATAAGCCACCATCCCCGGTCACATAGAGGTTTGTCATGTTGACTTCAAGTTTCGCTTTTCCGCTTGTTTCGTTTTTTGTGCTGATGTAGCCGTAAGCCCTGTGTGGAATAACTTCACGTTTATCATCAGCAAAGAAGGTGTGTTTCATTCCTAAAGGGGTAAAGATTCGGGCGGTGGTAAATGCTCTGAATGTTTGGCCACTTACATTTTCAACCAGTAAGGTCAGAAGGTTGTAAGCGAAATTGCTGTAACGCTGTTCCTTTTCCGGTGCAGTAAGCAAAGGTAAGGTCTTGAGTAAGTCATAATATTCATCGTTGGAGAGATAATCCTCATCGCCTAGTCTGAAAGGCTTACCGGATACGGAATGTAATGGTTCGGACAGCAATTCGTTCAGCGTGTCATAGTCGCCCATACCGGCAAAATGCCCCAACATAGCGTTGATAGTGACTTCGTGCTGGTACTCATAGAGATCCGGAATGTACTTACGGATGTCGTCATCAAGATTGATTAATCCATCATCGGCCAGAAGTAACACTGCCATAGCAGTAAACTGTTTCGATACCGATGCCATTCTGAAGCGAGTAGAAGCTGAAATGGGCACGCTGTGCTCAACGTTGGCCAGCCCGTAATGCTTTTGGAAAATAAATTCCCCTTGCTGAATGATACCCACGGAACATCCCGGATCGCTCGGTTCTATCATTGCAGTGGCAATGGCATCCATTTTTACTTCGAGTTGCCTGAGAGCATCTTCCGCATTACTTTGAAAGCTGGGTAAGCACAGGGCTAGCGGCAACAAGACTTTGTTTAATTTCATGGCGATATCCATATCAGTATTCGATTTCTACCGTAACATAGTCGGCAATCAACCTTTAAGTGTCCACACAGAAAAAACAATGAATTACCTGTTGCCTATCTAAAAATTCCTAATCGCTGTTTAAAGTAAAAAAAAGCCGGCGCATTGCGGCGCCGGCTTTGGATAGGCTCAAACAAGTTGAATATTAGTATTCAAACATTGCCGAAATAGATTCTTCATTGCTGATACGGCGAATGGTTTCCGCCAGCATTTCAGAAAGCGTAAGTTGCTTAACCTTACCTGTGGCTTTCATGTCTTTCGACAGTGGAATACTGTCGGTAATGATGATTTCATCAATGACAGATTCTTTCAGGTTTTTCGGCGCGTTGCCTGAGAAAATGGCGTGAGTAGCGTAGGCATACACTTTTCGCGCACCATGGTTTTTCAGTGCTTCCGCAGCCTTTGCTAGTGTACCGCCGGTGTCGATCATGTCATCTACGATGATACAGTCGCGGCCGTTAACGTCACCGATAATGTTCATAACCTGAGACACATTGGCTTTTGGACGACGCTTATCGATAATTGCCAAATCGGCATCGTTCAGCAGTTTTGCTGTTGCGCGGGCACGCACAACACCGCCGATGTCTGGAGATACTACGATTGGGTCTACAAAATCACGCTGCACCATATCGGCAAGCAGGATTGGGGTACCGAATGCGTTGTCTACAGGCACATCGAAGAAGCCCTGGATTTGCTCGGCGTGTAAATCGATGGTCAGAACGCGGTCAACACCCACGTTAGACAGAAAATCTGCAACAACACGAGCGGTAATCGGCACACGAGCAGAACGTACACGACGGTCTTGTCTAGCATAACCAAAGTAGGGGATAACAGCGGTGATACGACCGGCTGATGCGCGACGCAGGGCGTCAATCATCACGATCAGTTCCATCAGGTTGTCGTTGGTTGGTGCACAGGTAGACTGGATAATAAAAACGTCCGAGCCACGGACGTTTTCATGAATTTCTACGCTGATTTCACCGTCGCTAAAGCGACCAACACTGGCGTTACCAAGTTTAGTATAAAGGCGTTCGGCGACTTTATGGGCAAGTTCCGGGACAGCATTGCCTGCAAAGAGCTTCATATCTGGCACAAGTGTTTCCTCAGTGCATTGATAAAGGTGGTGGCTGGGGTAGCTGGACTCGAACCAACGGATGGCGGGATCAAAACCCGCTGCCTTACCAACTTGGCTATACCCCAAAAATTTAATTCATGTCCGATGCTTCGTTCACGGTTTTAGTTTTTGTAATAAGGGCGAGGTGTTTACACCTTTAGCAACAAAACCAGTCCATTTTCCGGGCAAGGTATCAAGAACACGCCTGGCTGAAATTTCATCACTAAATATAGCAAAAACACACGCGCCTGTGCCCGTCATCCGCGACGGGGCGAATTGTAGCAACCACTGTAATAATAATGCAACTTCGGGATGGCGATCACAGACAATTGTCTGACAATCATTATGTGTTGCATCAAAAGTATAATTGTCCCACTCAATGGCAGGTGTGTTGCGGGGCAGGGACGATTCGCGGAAAATATCAGCAGTACCTACATGAATACCGGGGTTAACAACCAAATACCATTGTTCGTTCAGTTCTGTAGCAGTAATTGCCTCGCCAACACCGCCAGCGAAACCCGTGTGACCTTCCACGAATATGGGAACATCTGCACCTAACTTGAGGCCTAATGCTGCTAATTCACTGGTATCCAGTTTGCAATTCCAAAGCGCGTTCAGTGCCACAAGTACCGTTGCAGCGTTTGAAGAACCGCCTCCAATACCACCGCCCATGGGAAGGTTTTTTCGCAAATAAATATTTACGCCGTGATTAACACCACAGTGCTCTCTTAATAACTTTGCCGCTTTAATGATCAAATTATCTTCGTCATTCACACCAGGAATTGACGGTGACAGCGTAATGTCATTCGATGACACTAATTCAAACGCCAGTTCATCACCGCGGTCCAGAATTTGAAATAATGTCTGCAATTGGTGATAACCATTCTCGTATCGGCCAAGAATATGCAGGAAAAGGTTGAGTTTCGCGGGACTGGGCCACCAGTCATAAGGTTGCATTACTGTATTGTCCATTCATCAATTCGGATTTTAATCAGCATTTTACTATTGTTCGTTTGGGTAAGGGTTAACTGGTGAGGTAACCAAATGCCATCGACATTACCGTAGTTGCTGTAAATCACTTTCCAGTTGCCACAATTATCACAGGCCGGAGACAGCGATGCCAGCAGTTGTTTGTCGTTCAGTTGGTAGTCATCGCCTGCTAGAGGTAAGCCTTTTATCCAGTTGAGTAACCGATTCACCGGTATGTCCCAACCTGTTGTTTGATAAATAAGGCGAGACGGATTGGTATCCTCATAGTGCTTATCATCGGCTTCAAGGCTCGCCATGCCATCGTTCACTGATAAAGTAGCCAATGTGATTCCCAGCATATTGGTTAATCGGAAATCAAAATCGGGTGCATCAGTTTTCCAGTTTAAATGGGCACTCACGGCTTCTTTATCGTTTCGAATAGCCATCTTCCCTTTTATCTGCCAGTGATCCACGGTTGTTAGTTGTTGCAGCTGCGAAGGTAGGTTAACCGCGGTTTCCGGGCCGTCGGGTAAAGTGGTACAGGCAGAGAGGGCGAGAAAAAATATCGCCAGTGTAATTATTCGCCAAAACATAAAAGAGTATGATCCCCCACAAAAAAGAGTCGCGAATGTGGCAAATCAACCACGACTAATGGGAACACAGTTTCAGGAGTACTTTCAATCATTTTGCGTTTTTCGTACAATGCCGCTCCATTGATGCCACCATGAATTTCAATGACCCTTACTGCCCTCGGAATTAATCACAAAACAGCACCTGTAGCACTTCGCGAAAAAGTTGCATTCACACCGGATTCTCTGGTGTCTGCGCTCGCCTCGTTGAAACAGATGAACGGCATAGACGAGTCTGTCATTGTTTCCACGTGTAATCGCACAGAAGTGTATGTGAAAGGGGTGGATGAAGCCGCGTTATTATTGAAATGGTTAGCGGAATTTCATGGGGTTTCTGAAAAGGATATCTCGGATAACAGCTATCTTTATCATCAGGAAGACGCAGTTCGACACGTTATGCGAGTAGCCAGCGGCCTCGATTCGTTAATACTGGGCGAGCCACAGATCCTCGGGCAAATCAAACAAGCATTCAATGATGCCAAGCATTCCGGTACTGTGGGCAGTGAGTTTGAGCGCCTGTTTCAACATACGTTTTCAGTCGCGAAAAAAGTCCGTTCTGAAACCGAGATTGGCGCCAATGCCGTGTCGGTGGCGTTCGCCGCTGTGCAACTGGCCAAACATATCTTCAGTGCCCTACCGAAACGCGCAGTGTTGTTGGTTGGGGCAGGAGAAACCATCGAGCTGGTTGCTCAGCATTTAAAAGAGCAGGGCGTACAACGTCTTGCTGTCGCAAATCGCACTGTAGCCCGGGCAGAGAAACTGGCCGAAAATCTCGGGGCCGAAGTGTTGACGTTATCGCAACTCCCTGATCATTTGCACCAGTTTGATATTGTTATTAGTTCTACTGCGAGTCAGTTACCATTAATCGGTAAAGGTATGGTAGAACGAGCGCTGAAGCAGCGCCGGAATACCCCAATGTTTATGGTGGATCTGGCTGTTCCCAGAGACATAGAGCCGCAAGTGAATGAGCTGGGGGATGCTTACCTCTACACGGTTGATGATCTTCAGCACATTGTCGAGCAAAATCTGGCGTCACGGGAATTGGCGGCGCAAGAAGCAGAAAAAATTATCAGCGAACAAGCGTTGGTTTTCCTGAATTGGAAACGGGCGCAAAAATCCATTGATTTAGTTCGCCAATACCGTCAGAAGAGCACGGCTTCCAGAGATGAATTGGTTGCCAAAGCCGTGAATCAACTGTCTGAAGGCCGAGAGCCTGAAGCAATCATTCAGGAATTGGCGTATAAACTGGCTAATACTCTGATGCACGGACCCACACGGGTGCTACGTGAAGCGGCACAAGATAAAAATAGCGCGCTGTCTCAATGGCTGGGACAGGCGATGGATCTTGCTCCTGAAGAGCAGGACAAAGAAAGGTAAACAACGCATATGAAAGAATCGGTGAAGAGAAAGCTGGAGCACCTGGTAGAACGCTTTGACGAGGTGCAGGCATTACTCGGCGATCCGGACACAATTTCCAATCAGGAAAAATTCCGCGCACTGTCGAAGGAATTTAGCCAGTTGGAAGACGTGGTAAAAGGTTTTAACGCTTATCAGCAAGCAGAAGAAAACCTGGCATCAGCTCAAGAGATGTTGCAGGAAGACGATGCCGAGATGCGCGAAATGGCGCAGGAAGAGATGAAGTCTGCAAAAGAAGAACTGACTAAGCTGGAAAGCGAACTGCAAATTCTGCTGCTGCCGAAAGATCCCAACGATGACCACAACTGCTTCCTGGAAATTCGTGCCGGAGCAGGTGGTGATGAAGCGGCGATTTTTGCCGGTGATTTATTCCGCATGTATAGCCGTTACGCAGAGACGAAAGGCTGGCGCGTAGAAATTGTTAGCCAGAACGAAGGCGAGCATGGCGGTTTCAAAGAAGTGATTGCGAATATGAGCGGTGAAGGCGTTTATGGCGTGATGAAATTTGAATCGGGTGGTCACCGGGTTCAACGTGTACCTGAAACCGAATCGCAGGGCCGTATTCACACCTCAGCCTGTACGGTTGCCGTACTGCCTGAAATTCCAGAATCGGAAGCCATCGAAATTAACTCGGCTGATCTGAAAGTGGATACTTTCCGTGCGTCGGGCGCCGGTGGTCAGCACGTTAACAAAACCGATTCTGCCATTCGTATTACTCACTTACCTACGGGCTTAGTGGTAGAGTGTCAGGACGAACGTTCGCAGCACAAGAACCGCGCTAAAGCCATGTCGGTATTGCAAGCACGCCTGAACCAAATGGAAGAGGAGAAGCGTGCGAAAGAAGAAGCAACGACGCGCCGTAACCTGGTGGGCAGTGGTGATCGCTCCGAGCGTATCCGCACCTATAACTTTCCGCAGGGACGAGTGACCGACCACCGTATCAACTTAACGCTTTATCGTTTGGATGAAGTGATAGCAGGGGATTTAGCCGCATTGCTAGACCCAATACGCCAGGAACATCAGGCCGACTTGCTGGCTTCACTGGCAGACGAATAATGTTATTAAGCATTGCCGGGGCGCTTGCCCTGGCGCGAGAAATGTTAGCTGGCGGCGAGTCTCCTGTCGCCGATGCGAAGGTGTTATTGGCTCACGTTCTCGGGCAATCGCAAACCTATTTATTTACCTGGAGCGACAAAACGCTCTCAGAAACCCAGCAAGAGCAATTTCTCCAGCTTGTCTCACAACGTAAAAATGGTCACCCTGTGGCTCATCTCACGGGTTATCGTGATTTCTGGACTCTGCGATTACAGGTGAATCCCAGCACGCTCATTCCCCGTCCGGAAACCGAACTACTGGTAGAAAAAGCCCTTGAGCTATTGCCTGAGACGGCTGAGAGTTTGTGTGATCTCGGTACCGGCACCGGCGCTGTTGCACTGGCAATTGCCAGCGAGCGACCAGGTCTCGACGTTTATGGCGTTGACAGAATTGCTGACGCTGTCGCGTTGGCTAAGGCTAATGCGCTTCTTAATAACGTTGCCAACGCCCAATTTCTTGAAAGTCACTGGTTTTCCTCTTTAACGGGAAAGCAATTTGATATGTTGGTGACCAATCCACCCTATGTGGAAACAAGTAGCGAGTTTCTCAAACTTGGCGATGTGCGGTTTGAACCCCGTTCTGCGCTTACTGCAGGCGAAGATGGTTTGGATGATATTCGTTTCATCATCTCGCAGGCCCGTGGTTATTTAAAACCCGGTGGTTGGCTGCTTATTGAACATGGTTTTGAGCAGGGCTCTGCAATTTGTCATTTGTATAAACAGGCAGGATATACCGATGCAGAGACTTTCCGCGATCTCGCCGATCACCACCGTATTACTGTGGCCAGAATGCCCGCTTGCGATTAATCTCCCATCCAGTATGCTTTGACTGGCTTTCTCAATAATGGAATGAAATGGATGAGTGACGACTTTCTTTTTGCCGAAGATGAAGACGAAGAAATCATTGAAGAGTTGGGTAGTTGGAAAATACTGATTGTCGACGATGAACCTGAGGTGCATGCGGTCACCAAACTCGCATTGAATGACTTTATTCTTGATGATAAATGTCTCGAGTTTGTCAGCGTTTACAGTGGCGAGGAAGCAAAAAGCTACTTCAGGCAACACAACGATGTGGCAGTGGTTTTACTCGATGTCGTAATGGAAACCGACGAAGCCGGGTTAGAAGTGGCTGAGTATATTCGAGAGCAACTGCATAACCATTTTACCCGAATTATTCTACGCACCGGACAGCCCGGGCAAGCGCCTGAACGGGAAGTTATCATTAATTACGACATTAATGATTACAAATCGAAAACTGAGCTCACTGCGCAAAAACTGTTCACGGTGATGATCGCCGCACTTCGCAGCTATCGCGATATAATGGTGATTGAAGAAAGCCGGGCCGGGCTCGAGAAGATTATCGATGCGTCTGCCGATTTGTTTTCCATTCGTTCTGTCGAGCAGTTTATGCGCGGTATCATTCAGCAGTTAACCTCGATCATGGGTTTTTCGCAGCATGCTGCTTACATTACCAGTGCGGTAGCCGCGCCGAAACCTGTTACCAATACGCAACCCGACGAATTATACGTGTTTGCGGGGAATGGTGAGTATGCTGGGCAAGAAGGTCAGCCATTAAACAAAGCACTACCAGCCGAGGCCTATGTGTTATGCCGTCAGGCACTTGAAGAGAAACGCATTATTTTCGCAGACGACTACATCGTTGCTTATTGTTCAGGTAAAACCTTTCAGGGCTCATTGTTATATTTGTCTGGCGTGCCCGGAAAATTAACCCAAGCCAATGTTCGGCTACTGAATATGTTTGCTAAAAATGTACAACTTGCCTTCGATAATGTGCTGCTAAGCCAGCAGTTTGAGTCTACGAAAAACGAGATTAATCAACTGCGCCAGGCAGAAAATAACGATAAAAAATAAGAGGTTCTTTTATGTACATGATGGCGAAACATCTTCATTTAACCGCAGTGGGGATTAGCGTATTTCTGTTTATCTTTCGCTTTATGCTGAGTCAGTTCAATAGCGAATTGCTCAGTAAAAAGTGGCTGAAAATACTGCCTCACGTTGTCGATACGTTCCTATTAGCCAGCGCAATTTGGTTATGCTTTATTCTTGGTCAGTTTCCTTTTGTACAGGGGTGGTTAACCTTCAAAGTTGTGGGACTGATTGCTTATATTCTTATGGGTATGTTTGCCCTGAAATGGGGGCGTAACGCGCCGTTACGCTGGATTGGCTTTGTTGGCGCACTGGTCTGGATTGGCCTGATTGCCAATGTTGCCGTTACCAAACAGCCTTTATTATTCTGAAGTTGGAAATGCTCAAATGACACAATCTTTAAGTGAAATCGCGTTAGGCGATATCACTGTAGCAAACGACAAAGCTTTTGTTTTATTCGGCGGCATGAATGTGCTGGAATCTCGTGATTTGGCAATGAAAATTGCTGAACATTACGTGGAAGTCACCACCAAGTTGGGTATTCCTTACGTATTTAAAGCGTCTTTCGATAAAGCGAATCGTTCATCAGTCACCTCTTACCGTGGCCCGGGTATGGATGAAGGTCTTAAAATTTTTGAAGAAATCAAAAAGACGTTCAACGTACCACTTATCACCGATGTGCACGAACCCCATCAGGCCACGCCTGTGGCTGAAGTCGTCGATGTTATTCAATTGCCGGCATTTCTTGCCCGCCAGACTGATTTAGTTGTCGCTATGGCAGAAACCGGCGCTGTGATCAACGTGAAGAAACCTCAGTTCCTTGCACCCCATGAAATGCGCCACATCATCAAGAAAATTGGTGAAGCAGGGAACGATAAAGTGATCCTTTGTGAGCGTGGAACCAGTTTTGGCTATAACAACCTGGTCGTAGATATGCTGGGCATGGATGCCATGAAAGAATATGCACCGGTGATTTTCGACGCAACACATGCGTTGCAAATGCCTGGTGGCCGGGCAACGTCGGCAGATGGTCGTCGTGCACAAGCAGCACAATTAGCGCGCAGTGGCATGGCATTAGGTTTGGCTGGCCTGTTTATTGAAGCGCATCCGAATCCGGATGAAGCGAAATGTGATGGTCCTTGTGCATTGCCGCTGTCTAAACTTGAACCGTATTTGCAACAAATGAAAGCATTAGATGAATTGGTGAAGGGGTTTGCGCCTCTGGATACCAGCGCGAATTAATTCAGAACGCTGAAGACGAATGCCAGTGGCCGGCCATTGCCAGCCACCGGCATCCGAATCAGGTGTGGAATGAGAGGTTATTCGCCTTGCGTATTCTCCGCTTGCGATTGTTCTTCTTCATTCATAGCAAGTAGCGTAGCAGCGAGCTGTTGCTGCATTTCTGTTACTAGTACGGCTTTGACCTGTTCCTGTACATTAATTTTCTCAATGTTCAGTTCGATGGCGCTGATAAGCGGGGTAACTGCCGCTGAAGCAGGCAGTTCTTGCGAAAGTGTTGGGTAAGCGGTAGTTGCCGCCAGGATAACAGCCATCTGGCTGAAGAATTTTTTAAACTTAGTCATATCACACCTAATTAATTTAACTTTAAATTCATTAACAAATTTTTTGCATTGTTTAACAATTATGCGCCATAACTTATTGAAAAAATGGGCTCTGTTTTGAATGCGGGCGAATAATAAACAGTTTTAAGGTGCCTTTAAAACGAGTTTAAATAGGGTTTATTGATTAGAAAAACTAATGTATATTTCACGCAAGTTTCATAACCCGGTACCTTCCCTTGCAACGACGCCTTCCTCCACTTAATGCTCTCAAAGCCTTTGAGGCCGCTGCACGTCATCTTAGCTTCACCAAAGCTGCGGAAGAGTTGTTTGTCACTCAGGCTGCGGTAAGCCATCAGATAAAAGCCTTAGAAGAATTTTTATCGATGAAATTGTTTCTGCGGCGTAACCGAACATTGTTGCTTACCGAAGAAGGGCAAGCCTATTTTCTTGAACTGAAAGATATCTTCAAAAACTTGCAGGAGGCGACAGAGCGCTTATTAGCGAAAGGCAGCAAAGGGGCGATTACGGTGGCCATGCCGCCAAGTTTCGCCAGTCAGTGGTTAGTGCCGCGAATAAGCCGCTTTAGTATTGAACACCCGGATATCGACGTTCGCATTAAAGCGGTGGATTTCGACGAGGGTTTTCTTGAAGACGATGTCGACGTGGCGATTTATTACGGTAAAGGCCGCTGGAGCGGAGTTAAAGCGGATAAGCTGCATACCGAATTCCTTACACCGCTTTGCTCGCCACTATTGTTTAATGGCCCGAAACCATTAGAAAGTCTGAGTGACTTGCGTCATCACGTATTGCTACATGATTTAAGTCGCGAGGCGTGGAAGAACTGGTTAAAGAGTGTGGGTGTAGCGGGTGTGAATGTGAACCAAGGACCGGTATTCAGCCACTCAATGTTGGTTTTGCAGGCTGCAGCATTAGGACAGGGCATCGCGCTAGGTAATACGATACTTGCCCGGCCTGAATTGGATGCAGGTCGTCTTATTATGCCTTTCGAAGAAAAAGTCGCCAGTCGGGATGCTTTTTATTTGGTATGTGATGAAGCGCAGGCAGAATTAGGTAAAATTGCCGCATTCAGAGCCTGGATTTTGGCTCAGGTAGAAGAGGAACAGAATGACCTTTAGCACCCAGATTACCCCAGCAGAAAATGAAGCCGCCACCTTGATTCTGGCTCACGGCGCCGGCGCCGGTATGCATTCCGATTTCATGGCCGACATGGCGGTGCGGCTGGCTAAGCATAAAATCACCGTTATTCGTTTTGATTTTCCTTACATGCAAATCATGACTCAAACCGGCAAGCGTCGTCCGCCGGAGAAAGTTGAAAAGCTAGAAGCACATTTTCTAGCCCAAATTGATGCGTTGCGAACATCAGTTTCTAGCCCGCTATTTATTGGTGGTAAGTCAATGGGGGGCAGGGTATCAACACGCATTCTAGAGCAGGCAGACGTTAGCGGTGCTATTGCTTATGGTTACCCGTTTCATCCACCAGGAAAGCCAGAGAAATTACGTACTGCACATCTTGAGGCATTATCTAAGCCGCTATGCATTATTCAGGGGGAACGGGATACCTTCGGAACACAAGGTGAAGTTGCTCAGTATCCGCTGTCTTCCTCAATCGAAACCGTCTTCCTGCAGGACGGTGATCATAGTTTTAAGCCACGAAAAGCGAGCGGTATTACTTTTGATGAGAACATGGCCGCTGCCGTATCGGCCACAGTGACGTTTATAAACAGGCATCTTCATGACTAAATCATTTGCTTTAATCGGTGCACTGGCTGCGCTTTGCAGTGTGATCTTTGGCGCATTCGGCGCACACGCACTCAAGTCGGTGTTGTCTGCTACGCAACTTACTGCATATCACACTGCGGTGGATTATCAGTTTTATCATGCCCTCGCGCTGCTGGGGTTAGTGGCATTTCGCAATATCATCAGCGAACGACTTTTATTACTCTGCGGTGTGTTCTTTACTGTAGGAATTGTATTTTTTAGTGGCAGTATTTATTTGCTTACGTTATTGCAATGGCGCTTTGTAGGCCCTGTTACGCCTTTGGGTGGCCTGTGTTTTATGATTGGTTGGGGTTGTCTTATCGCTGGCATAGTAAAGGGGCAGTGGCATGAATAGTTTACTGGTTTATTGTCGCCCTGGTTACGAGGCAGACACCGCTAACGAGTTAACGGCGTTAAGTACCCAGTTTGAAGTCTATGGTTACCCAGAATTTAAGTCAGAGCAGGGCTATATTCTGTTCCATTTTTATCAGCCCGGTGATGCCGACCGCCTAGGTGGTCGCCTTGCGGTAAGCGAAACCATTTTTTCACGGCAAATTGTGGTGGTTACCGCACATTTGGAAGGTTTAGATAAAACCAACCGGGCAGGGCCTGTGCTTGACGCAATTAGCCAGGCTGATACCGATGAATGGAAAAATACGTTGCTGTTTGTTGAGCATGCCGATACCGAAGATGGCAAGGTGCTGGCGAAATTCTGCAAGAAATTTACTGTGCCTTTGAGACAGGGCTTGCGTAAGCAGAATGCGCTAACCTTCAAAGAACGTAATGACGGCCGTGCACTGCATGTATTCTTTACCGATTACGATAGCTGTTATGTAGGCCATTCCTATCCCGATTACCGCAGCCAGTTTATTAATGGTATCTGCCGGTTAAAGTTTCCGCCCAAGGCGCCCAGCCGTTCTACACTGAAACTCGAAGAAGCTATTCTTACCATGCTGGAGGAGAACGACCGCACCACGGTTTTCCGTGAGGGGGCCCGGGCTGTGGATTTGGGAGCGTGTCCTGGCGGTTGGACCTATCAACTGGTGATTCGTGAAATGTCTGTGGAGGCCATTGATAATGGCGCCATTGATGACCATTTAATGGCCACCGAGCTGGTGGATCATTATGCGGCAGACGGATTTACTTATAAGCCAAAATATGGCCGTGTAGATTTGCTCGTGTGTGATATGATAGAGCGCCCCGACAGGGTGGCGGTGCTGATGAGTGAGTGGTTAGATAAAGGCTGGGCAGACCATGCCATATTTAATCTGAAGCTCCCGATGAAAAAACGTTATGACACAGTGACGGCCGCACTGGGGGAAATACATACGCGACTGGGTAAGAAAGCGTCTGACTATAAAATAAAGGTCAGGCACCTATACCACGATCGCGATGAAGTTACTGTTACTGCCATAAAAGCGTAAATCGCATTTGTGGTGGTATCTTTATGATTTTAAATATAAAATTAAAGGCTTGGCGTGGAATCGCTGAATAAGTTTTAGACTTTTTTCGCAAAGGACTATAAATCTGGTATTGAAATCCTTTATAATCCCGCCGTTTTTTTACTCTGAACCAACGAAAGTGAACTAATGTCAGACTTATCTCATTACAGAAACATTGGTATTTTTGCCCACGTAGATGCGGGTAAAACTACTACTACAGAACGTATTTTGAAGCTTACCGGTAAAATTCATAAAACCGGTGAGGTACACGACGGTGAGTCAACTACTGACTTCATGGAACAGGAAGCTGAGCGCGGTATTACTATCCAGTCTGCTGCGACTACTTGTTTCTGGAAAGATCACCGCATGAACATCATCGATACTCCGGGACACGTTGACTTCACTGTTGAAGTTTATCGTTCTCTGAAAGTACTCGATGGTGGTATCGGTGTTTTCTGTGGTTCAGGCGGTGTTGAGCCACAGTCTGAAACTAACTGGCGTTATGCTAACGAATCAGAAGTTGCCCGTGTAATCTTCGTAAACAAACTGGACCGTATGGGTGCAGATTTCTACCGTGTTGTTGGCCAGGTTAAGAAAGTACTTGCTGCTAACCCACTGGTAATGACCCTGCCAATTGGCATCGAAGACGAATTCACAGGTGTTGTTAACCTGCTGGACATGAAAGCGTACATCTGGGACGACTCTGGCCTGCCAGAAAACTACGAAGTAGTAGATATCCCTGCTGACATGGTTGAAAAAGCGAACGAATACCGTGAGCAACTGGTTGAGACTGCTGTTGAGCAGGACGACGACCTGATGATGGCTTACATGGACGGCGAAGAGCCTTCTCTGGAAGACATCAAGCGCTGTATCCGTAAAGGTACTCGCGATATGTCATTCTTCCCGACTTACTGTGGTTCTGCATTTAAAAACAAAGGTATCCAGCTGGTTCTGGACGCAGTAGTAGACTTCCTGCCTTCTCCTACAGAAGTTGATCCACAGGATCTGACTGACGAAGAAACAGGTGAACCTACTGGTGAAGTTGCAACAGTATCTGTTGACGAGCCGTTCCGTGCTCTGGCGTTCAAAATCATGGACGACCGTTTCGGTGCGCTGACCTTTATCCGTATCTACTCTGGTAAGCTGAACAAGGGTGACACCATCCTGAACTCTGCTACTGGTAAGACTGAGCGTATTGGTCGTATGGTAGAAATGCACGCCGATGAGCGTACAGAACTGACTTCTGCGCAGGCAGGTGACATTCTGGCTGTTGTAGGTATGAAGAACGTTCAGACTGGTCACACCCTGTGTGATCCTAAGAACCCTTGTACCCTAGAGCCAATGATCTTCCCTGAGCCGGTAATCTCTATCGCTGTTAAGCCTAAAGATAAAGGCGCTAACGAGAAGATGTCTATCGCTATCGGTAAACTGGTTGCAGAAGATCCTTCGTTCCAGGTTGAAACTGATGAAGATTCTGGCGAAACCATCCTGAAAGGTATGGGTGAGCTTCACTTAGACATTAAAGTAGACATCCTGAAGCGTACTTACGGCGTTGAGCTGGAAGTTGGTCAGCCACAGGTTGCTTACCGTGAAACTATCACTACTCCGGTAGAAGACAGCTACACGCACAAGAAACAGTCTGGTGGTTCTGGTCAGTTCGGTAAGATTGATTACCGCATCCGTCCAGGTGAAACTAACTCTGGCTTCACTTTCAAATCTACCGTTGTTGGTGGTAACGTACCTAAAGAATTCTTCCCGGCTATCGAGAAGGGCTTTAAAGGTATGATGGAAGAAGGTCCACTGGCTGGTTATCCGGTACTGGACGTTGAAGTTGAACTGTACGACGGTGGTTTCCACGCCGTTGACTCATCAGCTATCGCGTTTGAAATTGCAGCGAAAGGTGCATTCCGTCAGTCTATGCCTAAAGCGGGTCCTCAACTGCTTGAGCCAGTGATGAAAGTTGACGTGTTCAGCCCTGAAGACAACGTAGGTGACGTAATCGGTGACCTTAACCGTCGTCGTGGTATGATCAAAGACCAGGAAGCTGGTGCTACCGGCGTACGCATTAAAGCAGATGTACCTCTGTCTGAAATGTTCGGTTACATCGGTCACTTGCGTACTATTACATCTGGTCGTGGTCAGTTCTCTATGGAGTTCAGCCACTACTCAGCATGTCCACAGAACGTAGCTGAAAAAGTAATGGAAGAAGCGAAAGCGCGTAAAGCTGCTAAGTAATTCTTCTCTAAAGCTTCGAAAAACCCGCCATCCGGCGGGTTTTTTTTACTTTTTAAATAGCAAACCTGTACCAGACCTGTACTTGCGAGGTGGAATAAGGCTGATAAAGTGAGCCCAAACAAGGAGATAAACAATGCAAATATTGTTGCAGGTTGCGGCTACAATTTTTCCGCTAGGATTGTTGTGTTACCACCTTTGGTTTAAACAAACCTGGTGGCGAAATTGTGTGATAAAAAGACGTCAAGGAAATAAAGACACCATCACTATCTATCCTGATATTATGTCTTGGCTGAGGCTATCTAAGCCGATTAGTATTCCAGCATACAGCCTTTCTAGAGTATTGGTAACGAAGCACTGCCTATTGTTTTTCACTGGCCCATACAAAATTGCTGAAGTATGGATGCTGAAATGGCAGATCGATGGCATTGCACAAGAGTTAGAGAGCCGCTGCCCTCATGCATCTATCGAATATCAACCTTTCTTTCCCGCTGAACATGTCGAGAAAGTTGAGCATAGTTATTTTGGTTTGAGGTTTAACACCTTTAGCGGGGGTAAGTATCACGAAGTGCTTGATACACAAGACGACATCTTTGATTTATTTTTTCAACTCCCTGAGAATGACCCCCATACTCTATTGCCTCATATTCCTGAGTCAGAGCAAGAAGCGCCTGCGACAGACGTGGAGGAAAAATAGCTTTGTAATGTTCGTAAAACTGCCGGGGGCTTCGATTGTCGCGCCGTATGTTAAATTGTTTCTCAATACTTCCGATGGTTGTGAGGTAGCGCTTTTGATGTTTGGAGATCGCCTTCCTGCGCCAGGAAGGCACAAAGTAAAGTGTGAGCAGCAGTGCAGTTAAAGCAAAAAGACCAAAAGATAGAATACTCATTTTTAACGTGGATATATCACCTAACAAGCGCTTGAATACGTCGGTTTGGTCATTATTATCGAAGCCTAGTACCCAGCGATTCCACAAGTAATCCATTCTCGCATTCAATGTTCTCAAATATTCAAACACTTGCCACTGATTAATACCATTTAAAGGGTGTTCACCCTGCATCTCATTTGAAAAGCGAGCGGCATGCTCAAAACCTTCGAGGATTCGGGAAGGCGCGACAACAGTAGTAGGGTCAAAGGTACGCCAATACCCATCAATCAATGCTTCTACCCATGCGTGTGCGTCGTACTGATAGACGTTGATGGTATTGTCGTTTATTGGTGTACCACCTTGATAGCCTGATACTACACGCGCTGGAATGCCGGCAAGGCGAAATGCATAGGACATTGCACTGGCATAGTGGGCGCAAAAGCCAACTCTAGCCTCAAATAAAAAACGGTCAACAGGATCAACCAGCATTGCAGGAGGGGTGAGTGTGTACTCGAAACCTTCATCTGCAAAGTAATCCATCAACGCTACGGCAAAATCGTTGTCGTGGGGGTGCTGCTGTCGAAGTGAATTGACCCATTCCCGTGTTTGCGGGTTGCCACGTTCTGGAACCTGGGTATTAATGGCTTTATCCAAGGCCAGGTTTGAAGAGACCCTTTGCGTGTCCGGGTAGGATGCAACCTGGTAAGCGAAGCGGCTATAAACGGGTTGAAGTGCGGATAGTTGATAATTCCAACCTTGCCAAAGTTCCTGACTGCTCGCGGCAGAATCCGGTACCGCGGTATCTAGAGCATACAACCAGGTTTTTTGTGTAGGCTCTGTAACAACCTCGTACCGCAATGCCTCCCCGCTTACAGTCGGATAAAACTCCCTACGCATTTGCTGGAGTTGTACTTGCGCATAGAGGCGGGTTTCACTGGCCGACCATGATTTACCATCAAAGTACTCCAATGTCATTGCCCGCCAATAACGTGATTGTTGTGCTGGCAGGGCGGTGGTAAATGTTGCACTGAAAGCTAAATCTTCTGATTGCGCTAAATTAGCGATGTCGCCCGGGGTAATTTTATCGGTTAATCCGGTTTCCGTAGATTTACCCTCAGGCATTTTCCACAGTGGCGGAATTCTGGGCATAAAAACGAAAAGCATAAGAGCAATGGGCAGGGCCTGCAGCATTAAAATCGTACTTTTATTTCTTCGAAAAGCAAAGCCTGCGGAGGGATTGTGCGCAGAGAACAGAATAAAAAGCAGCACTATAAGCATCGCGGCATAAAAGAGTGTTCGGCCTAGCGATTGGTAGAAAATAAAGCCACACGCGAGTAAGAATATTCCGCAGATAAATAACTGGAAAAAATCCCTGCGCTTGGAAAGGAGCATGAGTTTCAGTGAGCTTGCCATCAACAGCAAGTTAACCATAACACGGAGAAAATCTACGTTATTACTGGTTGTTACCAGGGCGACACCGGCTAAAAGTGCCAGTAAGTTTACCATTCGCCGGCCTGGCATATGGTTATAAAGGCCACTATAAAGACATATTCTCACCACGGCTGCGCAAATACACAAGAGCAGAACCCACAAGTGAATTTGACCGAAAAGCGAGAGGGAAAGCACTAAAAAAAACAACGAAATAAGTAAGCTGTCGCGGTTACCTGCTACAGGAAGTGATGGCGCCATCATAAGGCATCACCTCGCTGGTACAATGCCAGCGCTTTTAGGCATGTGCTGCGATGCGCCGGCCCCACCGATGGTGGAATAATAATGTTGCCCAGTTTAAGGCCGTACTCACTGCCCGCCGCAGATAACTGAACAATTTGCCAGCACAACACCGAAAGGGCGGTTTCTGTATCGAGATTAGATACCGAATCAATATCCAGATAACCGCTGGTTGCCTGCTGCTCAGTAAACACTTTATTTAACCAGTCATCGCCTTTGGCCACACGTTTCCAGGCGACCCGGCTTAACGATTCACCGACCTGCCAGGGGTAAAGTGCATAAAAATCGTCGGTACCTGACTGGTTTTTGCGGCCTTTGCCATTCTCTGAATGCCATTCCGCCAACAATATTTGTTCAGCTTTTTGCGAGGGGTAAACAAGGAGTTTGTGGCCGAAGTCTAAATGGGTCCAACATTTTATGAGGCCCAGGGGCCATGAACAGGTAACCGTAACGCGGGGCAGTCGATGAAAACCTCTCGACGCAGTGGGAAATGGTAGGTGGTGAAGTTTCTTTTCCATTTCCAAATCGAGCATGTGACGATTTTTGTCGCCATACCACTTAATCTCTATTTGTCCGTGCAGAGGCTTATCGTTTTCTTCTATTCTGATTTCAAGATAACTGTTTTCTCCAGCAAATACCGGTTTTACCTCGTAGGCGGTAAGCAGCATGCCGGCCACATTTTTGTAGGCGCTGAAAAGAGCAATAAGTACAAGACTGAGCAGAAACTGACTTAAAAAGAGCAACAGGTTATTTTGATAATTGATGGCCAGCAGAAAAAGGCACAACGTCATCACTAAATAAAACACGCCGAATACGCCGGGAAAAATAAATATATTTCCATGGCTCAGGCGATGTGAAGGCTCCGGTGGCATTCGGGAAGCCAGCCATTTTAATGACAAAGACTCAAAGGCAGCTTTCATGTAATTACAACAGTAAAAAGGCGATCAGGCTGCAAGTGGGTCAACACTGTTGAGCAGTCTCTGGCTAAGTGTGCTTTCTTCAAATTGCTCCTGCTGATGTCCCCGAAGTCTATGTTCTGCAACAGCGGCAAAAACCGCCTGAATATCTTCTGGAATCACATAATCGCGATCGTGAATATAGGCCCAGGCTTTCGCAGCCCCGAGTAATGCACGACTGGCACGAGGAGAGAGCGGTTGTGGGTAACCACTTTCTTCACGACTTTGGTTAACCAGGTTCAGCACATAGGTCAACACGGCATCACTACATCGAAGGTCAGCAACTGCTTGTTGGTGTTTGAGTAAATCTTCAACACTGATACAAGAAGACAAGGGGTCTTTGTCTCTGCCTTGTGGCTGCTGCAGCATGGCTTTTTCTGCTTCCCACGACGGGTAGCCTAACGATATGCGCATGAGGAATCGATCGAGTTGTGATTCTGGCAATGGATACGTTCCGCTTTGATGACTGGGGTTCTGAGTTGCCACAACGAAAAACGGTGAGGGTAAAGAATAGGTTGTGCCATCCACGCTCACCTGGTGCTCTTCCATTGCTTCAAGTAATGCGCTTTGCGTTTTCGGTGATGCGCGATTTACTTCATCTGCTAACACCAGTTCATTAAATACTGGACCGGGGTGAAAACGGAATTCGTGGCTCTGCTGGTCAAATATATTCACGCCCAGCATATCAGCAGGTAACAAATCAGAGGTAAATTGGATGCGTGAATATGACAGTGTAAAAACATGAGCAAGCGCGTGTGAAAGAGTGGTTTTTCCCATACCAGGTAAATCTTCAATAAGAAGATGCCCTTTGGCTAGCAAACAGGTTACCGCCAGCTTAAGCTGGTGGGGCTTACCAATGATATGCTCTGACAAGGTATCTATGACCGTTTTAAACTCTTTGCGCATAAGTTGTCCCGCAAACATTGTTCAGATTTCACAGATGCTAGCAATTTCACAGAGAAATGCGGTTATGCTGTTGATACCTAAGTATAGACAGCTGGCATACATCATAGGGCAGATTATCTGTAAATCGCAATCTGTGTTTGATTTTGTGCTGTTTTCAATTTCCGGGTTGTCTATAATGATGCGGCTAATAAAGGAAGTATCTAATGAAAACCATAGAAATTGATGACGAGTTGTATACGTTTATTGCAGCTCAAACCAAGCATATCGGCGAGAATGCTTCTGATATCCTTCGCCGTCTGCTGCTACCGGAATCGCCAGCACCACAAACTACACCAAAGGCAGAGCCAAAGCCAAAGCCCGCAGAAAAAAGCGTGGCCAAAAGCACGCCTGTAAAAGCGCGCCAACCAGCAACGAAAAAAACGCCCACTGTGGTAGAAAAGGTGCAACATGGTAGTGGTGAAATAGAAGCCAGACTGGATGCCTCAGTACTTGCCCAATATACCAAACGCGTTGATCTGTTTTTGTTTATCCTTTCTGAACTCCATGATTTGCATTCAGATGCGTTTGCTCAGGTTGAACAAATCAAGGGTAAGAATCGTATTTACTTCGCAACGAGTAAAGAAGCACTTCTGAGCACCGGAAGTAGTACTAACCCGAAACTTATTCCAGATTCACCGTACTGGGTAGTGACGAACAATAACACGGCTAAGAAAGTCGCGATGTTAGAACAAGTCATGAAAACCCTGGGTTATGGTGATGAGGCGACGGGATCGGTTATCGCAAAATTCGCTTAGTTTAGTCTTGGTCAGCAAGATGCTTATAAAGGAAAAGGACGAAAAATGGCATTACACCCCCATGCAGGAGAACCCGCAGCGCCGGAGCAACTTATCAATGTTGCTGAATTAATAACGCAGTATTTTACCTTTCAGCCCGATGTGAGTAAGCCTGCTGAAGCGGTAAGTTTTGGTACTTCAGGACACCGCGGAACTGCAGCAAATACCACGTTTACCGATGTCCATATCGCCGCGATCTGTCAGGCGCTTGCTGAATACCGTGAAGCACAGGGCATAGACGGTCCACTTTATATTGGTAAAGATACCCACGCGTTATCTGAACCCGCAATGATAACGGCGATTGAAGTACTTACCGCCAATGGTGTTGAAGTGGTAATTCAATTAGCCGACAACGCGAGCCGCGGCTACACGCCAACGCCAGTCATTTCACGCACCATTATCCGTTATAACCGTCAGCGAAGTGAAAACCTGGCAGACGGTATTGTGATTACGCCATCTCATAATCCGCCAAGCGATGGTGGTTTCAAATACAATCCTCCCCACGGTGGTCCGGCAGATGGCGACGTCACGTCAGTTATTCAAAAGCGCGCTAACGCGCTTATCGCCGATGGCAATAAAGACGTTAAACGTATCAATATCCAGGCAGCGAGAGCAGAAGGTAAAGTTCAGGAAGCGGACTTTATGGAAGCGTATATCGATGACCTGGCGAGTGTGGTTGATATGGAAGCCATTGCCAAAGCGGGCTTGAAATTGGGCACGGATCCTCTTGGCGGCGCCGGTGTGGGTTACTGGGAGCGTATTGCCGAAAAATATGGTCTCGACATTACGGTAGTAAACGACAAAGTTGACCCCCAGTTTGGTTTTATGCGTCGCGATAAAGACGGCAAACTTCGTATGGATTGCTCATCGGCTTATGCCATGGCGGGTTTGATTGAGTTGAAGGATAAGTTCGACTTGGCGTGGGGTAACGATCCTGATTTTGACCGCCATGGTATTGTTTGTCCAAGCTCTGGCTTGATGAACCCGAATCATTATTTGGCTGTTGCCATTAATTACCTGTACCAACATCGACCGAACTGGCCAAGCTCACTCAAAGTGGGTAAAACCCTGGTATCGAGTTCCATGATCGACCGTGTCGCCGACAGTCTTGGACGCGAGCTGGCAGAAATGCCTGTCGGTTTTAAGTGGTTCGTGGGTGGCTTATCTAACGGCGAAATCGCTTTTGCTGGTGAAGAAAGTGCGGGGGGAATTTTCCTCCAACGTAATGGCACAACCTGGGCGACAGATAAAGACGGTTTTATTATGTGTCTGCTAGCCGCTGAGATTCTCGCGGTAACGGGGAAAGATCCTGGCGAACATTATGCTGCTTTAACAGAAAAATTTAGCGCACCGGTTTACCAGCGTGTCGATGTAGCAGCTACACTTGAAGAGAAACAAAAACTGTCTGCGATGGATGCCTCTGTAGTAACCAGTGATTCGCTGGCCGGAGAGCCCATTACAGCGGTGCAAACCCACGCGCCAGGTAACAATGCTGCTATTGGTGGCGTGAAAGTCTCTACTGAAAACGGCTGGTTTGCAGCACGCCCTTCAGGTACTGAGCAGATTTACAAAATTTATGCTGAGAGCTTTAATGGTGAAACTCACTTACAGTCACTTATTAAAGAAGCTGAAGAATTAGTAGCGAAGATCATTAAGTAAAAACGCACATGTTGTATTAATACCAAAATATTGTAAATTTAATGTTAATAAATGGGCTGCATTTAAAAATGCAGCCCATTTTTTTTGAAAATTAACAAAACTTTTACAAAAAGTTGTTTTTAACACTGCTATATTGCTGTCATCTTGATTTTTACCGATGTAATTAAATTACACATTGGGTTAGTTTTAACCATCTTTGGTCAATATGGTTGACCACATTGTTAAGTGAGAACTGATATGAACGCAAAATCAACCAGTGCAAAATCTTCTGCACCTGTTGCGGTTACCGCAGGCGATAAGAACGAATTTAAATCTGCTGTCATTCGTCATTTACACTGCACCTTAGGCACCGACGAAAACAAAGCCAACAACCATGCCTGGTGGAAAGCGACTTGTGCTGCCATGCAAGAACAGGTACTTGAAGGACTTCGTAAAACGCAGAAAACCCACTATTTAAATGATACCCGCGCCGTGCATTATTTTTCTGCTGAGTTTTTGATGGGCCGTTTGCTCTCCAACAATCTGCAGAATTTTGGACTTTACGACGTAGCCAATGAAGCCTTGAAAGAGTTGGGCATTGAACTGGCGGATGTAATGGAAGAAGAGCCCGATATGGCCTTGGGTAACGGTGGCTTGGGTCGTCTGGCAGCGTGTTTTATCGATTCTCTGGCCACGATGGAATTGCCCGCAATTGGTTATGGCATTCACTATGAACATGGTTTATTCCGTCAGGAAATTCAAAACGGTGCGCAAATTGAGCGCCCGGACAGCTGGCGTGACTTCGGCAACCCTTGGGAGATTTGCCGTCCAGAATCTATCCAGCAAGTCTCTTTATACGGTTATGTAGAAACCAAATATGGTGAGAACGGCCGCATCCAGAAAGAATGGCACCCAGGTTCGATTGTTAAAGGTGTACCTTGGGATATTCCGGTAGTGGGTTACGGCGGTAAAACCGTAAACGTTCTGCGTTTATGGAAGAGCCAATCATCCCAGTACTTCAATTGGGACGTGTTTAATGCCGGTGGTTATGTGGATGCTCAGCGTGAAAACGTGCAGGCCGACACCATCTCTAAAGTGCTTTACCCCAACGACGAAACGGAAGCGGGTAAAGAGCTGCGTCTTATTCAGCAATACTTCTTTAGTTCCTGTTCTCTGAAAGACATCATTCGCCGTTATAAGCGAGCTCACGGTGACGATTGGAGTCGTTTTGTCGATCAGGTAGTTATTCAGCTCAATGACACGCACCCGGCTATCGCCATTCCGGAACTGATGCGTATTCTGGTAGACCGTGCTGAGCTTGACTGGGATACCGCATGGAATATCTGTACTAAAGTGTTCGCTTACACCAACCATACTTTGCTGCCAGAAGCGCTTGAAAAATGGCCTGCGCGAATGATTGAAAAGATTCTTCCGCGCCACCTGGAAATCATCTACGAAATTAACCATCGTTTCATGGCTGAAGTGGATGCAATGTGGCCAGGCGACAATGCCAAAAAAGCCAAACTTTCGATTATCGAAGAAGGTAACGAGAAAATGGTACGTATGGGCAACTTGTCTGTGATTGGCTCTTTTGCAGTTAACGGCGTAGCAGAAATTCACTCTCGTCTGGTGAAGAAAGATCTGTTCCCTGAATTTGACGAAATGTGGCCGGGCAAGCTGACTAACGTGACCAACGGCATTACGCCACGACGTTGGCTGAAAGCGTGTAACCCACCATTGTCTGCGTTAATTGATAAGAAGATTGGCAGCGATTGGCCTACCGATCTCAAGAAACTCGAAGGGCTGGCTAAGTTTGCTGACAATAAAACCTTCCAGAAACAGTTCATGAAAGTGAAACTGGAAAACAAAAAATTGTTAGCACAAGAAATTAAGCAGTCGCTTGATATCGACGTAGATGTGAATGCTATTTTCGACGTACAAATTAAGCGTCTGCACGAGTATAAGCGTCAGCATCTTAACCTGCTGCACATCATGGCGCTGTACCGTCGACTTCTTGAAAACCCAGATTACGATATGCATCCACGGGTGTTTATCTTTGGTGCTAAGGCTGCGCCGGGTTACAAACTGGCGAAAGACATTATTTATGCCATCAACAAAGTGGCTGATAAGGTGAATAATGATCCTCGCGTGAAGGGCAAAATCAAAGTTGTGTTCCTGCCCAACTATCGGGTATCACTGGCTGAAAAAATGATTCCTGCGTCAGATCTGTCTGAGCAGATCAGTACGGCCGGTAAAGAAGCGTCAGGCACCGGTAACATGAAGCTGGCCCTGAACGGTGCGCTTACCATTGGTACATTGGATGGTGCAAACATCGAGATTGCTGAGGAAGTAGGTGACGAGAATATCTTTATCTTTGGTATGGATGTTGATGAAGTGCACGCGTTGCAGGCAAAAGGCTACAAGCCGCTGGACTACTACTATCGCGACCCTGAAATCAAAGCCGTTCTGGACTGGTTGGAGACAGATTACTTCACGCCAGGCAAACCAGGCGCACTGGTGTCTATTAAACAAAGCTTGTTAGATAACGGCGACCCGTACATGGTACTGGCTGATTTCCGTGCTTATTCTGATGCGCAGATTTTGGTAGACGAAGCGTATCGCGATAAAGAGCGCTGGGCGAAAATGGCCATTATCAATACCGCGAAGATGGGTAAGTTCACTTCAGACCGTTCTATTAAAGATTACGTTGATCGTATCTGGAAGCTGGATTCCTGTTCTGTAAAGTAAAACGGAAAGCTGAAAGTTAAGTCTGGTTTTACCTGACAAATAGAAAGTGGGGACCTACGCGGGTAGGTCCCCTTTTTATTTTCACTGAGCCAATGGTTTGGAGGTGCTACCAGAGATACCAGCGTAGTATAAATCAGGCACATCAGCATATAAGCCTAATAGTATGTCCAAAACCGACTATTAACGATATTGTACCAATTCACTCTGGATAGAGTGTTAGAGATAGCAACAGGGAATTTTATGGTTAAAGAAATAGGGAAAAGAACAATACTGGCTGTTGGAGTGTCAGCGTTTACGATTTTGGTTATCGCCTTTCAGTGGACAATCGTTGACTGGATAACGCCTTTTTTGATGTTACCGCTGATGTGGTTGGTAATGGTTCTGTTCATTACGGGAGCAGGCTTCAGCCTTTCCTGTTTATTAAAGTTCAGAGAAATTCGATGGCGGACAACCATTCCCGCCGTAATTCAGTTATCTGCCTTTGCCATAGTATTATTTGTTCCTTTTACAAATCTCTGGATAGATGCAGACTTTCATTTGTATGAATCTCAACGCCAGGAGGTTGTCGAAAAAGTTTACTCAGGCGAACTTGTCCCAAACGTCAGGCATAACTCATCACTGATTGCCCTTGGCGCCGAGTATTCAAAACTATCAATGGGCGGAAATGAGATAGTGGTTCAGGATATTGACGGGTTGGTTTACGTTTTCTTCTTTACCTACAGAGGCATACTGGACAATTACTCTGGTTTTCTGTTTGTCCCTGACGGTGGTGATCCCAGGAACTACTCAGATTTGAATGAAGATGATGTGACGCAAATAATAAAATATGCCGATAACTGGTACTGGGCGTCACATCACTAACGCTGTGGTGCATTAACATGCAGGGAGTGCGTGTATCAAGCAGCCTGACGATTCCGTCCGCTTAGCGCCTGTACCGGATTATTACTTATGAGTGTCCCTGTCAGAATCATTCCTATGGCAATAGAAAGTCCCGTGGTCCACACCTCATCAAATAATGGTACTGCAATCACACTGGCAAAAATCGGCACCAGCGCCATGAGTCCGCCCATACGGGTTGCGCCGAGAATATGTACCGCTCTGGCATAGAGTACCATTTGTACTGTAGTGGCCATTACGCCCTGATAGAAGGCCTGTAGGGCAATCATTTCCCAGCTGCTGTCGACAATATGGTGGGGAAGAAACAGCGCGTAAACCGGTGCAAAAAGTAGCGTAGTAAAGGTGATGATGCCGAGTGTCGCATGCCACGGGGCAAATCCCCAGCGGCGCAGTAATACAGTAAATATCCCCCAGAATACACAGGCCATAATAAAGCTCATGTCGCCAGCCAGATAGGACGTATCCATTAGCAGGGTTTCGATTAGCAGGACAATGATGCCTGCGCTGCTAAATAGAATGCCTGTCCACGCCTGACGGGTGTGTCGCTCTCCGGCAAGGAAGTATGCAAGCACTGCAATCATGATGGGCATCAGCCCCGGAAGTAATAAAGCCGCATGAGTAGCCGGGGCTAAGGAAAAGCCATTGAATACCGTAAATCCGTAGGCCAGACCTCCTATTGCACCCAGTGCCAGCATTCTTCGCTGAAATATAACCCGTCGATGTTTCCAGATGAAAGGAGAGAACAGAATGAACGCGGTACCAAAACGCACCATCATCATATCAGGGATGGCCAGAGCAGCGAGGGCGCCGGCTTTGGTGATCAGAATAAAGCCTGTCCATATCATTACGGCGCCCAGGGCATAAATTAACCCTTTAGTCACCAGAGACTGGTTTTCGGTGTGGGCTGAGGTCATATATTTCTCCTTTCATTCACTATAGCGGAAAGTATAAAGAAAATTATCTTTCAATAATAATGAATAAATGAGAAGGTTTATTTCATTAAAAGTGAAAAAGGTGGGTAAGTATTGGATATTTCAGATCTGTTGGTTTTCAAAACCGTTGTTGAACAAAACGGTGTCAGCCGGGCGGCGGAGGTATTGCACCGAGTGCCGTCGAACGTTACTGCCAGGCTTAAGAAATTGGAAGCTGAACTCAATACTGATTTATTTTTGCGCGAGGGTAACCGGTTGTCGGTGACGTCAGCAGGGCTTCGTTTACTCGAATACACCGATAAAATCCTTAATCTGCAAAAACAGGCGATTGCTGAACTCACCGATGCTGAGCCAGCAGGCTTGCTACGACTGGGGTCGATGGAAAGCAGTGCGGCCGCCAGATTACCCGGTATTCTGGCCCGCTTTCACCATCATTATGCCGCTGTACAGCTGGAGTTGACTGCCAACGCCTCTATGCCGCTGATTGAGCGGGTACTGGCTGGAGAGCTCGATTTAGTGATGGCTTCCGACCCGCCTGACGATCCACGTTTAACCTGTGTGAAGTGTTTTGACGAAGAACTGGTGCTTATCATGCCTGAAGAATGGGGAAACAAAGCCTCACTGCCCGATCCCATCACCATGGTGGGGTACAATAAAGGCTGTTCGTATCGGCACCGGTTGGAAAAATGGCTGGCGAGGCATAATCACCTGTGCGAAAAGGTGACGGAAATACCGAGTCATTTTACCATGATTGGTTGTGTAATTGCCGGGATGGGGCTCGGAATGGTGCCAAGGGCTGTGTTAGCTCTGCATAAGACAGAAGGGCTGAGTATACAGGTGGTGGATGACGATATTGCGCAGGCACCCACCTATCTTATTCATCGCAAGGACAACCCGTCCAGTGCGATCAGTGCGTTTATTCGCACTGCGCTGGAGTCTCCCGGAGCTGTGGGCGCCGGGACACCGAATTAGTCTGGTGCAAAGGTAGTCGTGAAGCCATCTTCGGATCGGCTGTCTGCCAGGCCAATGGCCAGCACCTGTGATAACAGCAGTGATGCTGAGAGCGAACGGAAGGCATCCACCCGGGCTTCCTGAACGATAAACGATTGCTGACTGGTGTTTGCCAGCGGAGAAATCGGGCTGTCAGTAATTGATAATACCGTAACCCCCCGGTCAGCCGCCTTTGCCGCCAGCTCACAGGTATTTGAGGAGTAAGGGCTAAAGCTTATAGCCAGCAGTAAATCACCGCGCTCAACATTAGACATCTGTTCCTGGAACATGCCGCCTGTACCGCTGATCATGAATATTTTCTTGTCGATATGATTCAGTGCGTAATGCAGATAGGTAGCAACGGTGTGCGCACGCCCGTTACCCAGCAAAAAGATATGCCGGGCCTTGCGCATCAGTTCTACGGCTTTTTTTATCTCATCACGGGTGACCGTGTCTTCGAGATGGCGAAGTGCGTCGCGGTTAGCTTTGGCAAAGCGGGGGAGCAGTTCGTCGCTCTCCCAGCTTTGCTGACTGCGTACGAGCTGAATACGATTACTGTAGTTACTGGTGTTCTCCAGCTTTACTTCCTTTATGACCTGTTTGATTTCATTAAAACCACTGAAATCAAGGGCAGAAGCAAAACGGATAAGCGTTGATGGCGGTACGTTAATTCGTTCAGAAATCACAGCAATGGTTTCAAATGCCACTGCATCGGGATTTTCCAGTACAAATTTGGCGACTTGCTTCAGACGCTTGCTCATCTGAGGATAACGGGATTTAATCAGCTCCTGCAATTCACCCCAGTTCAGACTTTTTTCAGTATCCACATCTTTATCTTTATCGTTATTCATGCTCGCTACTCTAACGCATTATTACCTTGTTTTCACTGACTAATCGTCTGCTTGAGCGCTGCAATTGACGTGTCCAGTCCTGCTTCAACAGACATGGTCAGATCTTCCATTTCCAGTGAAACGAAGCCGTTATAGCCAGTCATTCTAATCACTGAGAAAAATTCCTTCCACCATTGCAAGTCACGACCACATCCCACAGCAACATAGTTCCAGGTACGGTTAGCCACATCTTCAACCACTTTAGTTTCCAGCAGGCCATTTTTTTCAACCATGGTGCGTTCCAGGCGCACATCCTTACCATGCACGTGGTGGATTGCGTCGCCAAGTTCACGTACAACGGCAATCGGATCCATTCCCATCCAAATCATGTGGCTTGGATCCACATTCAGGCCAACCATGGGGCCTACCGCGTTGCGCAGACGGAATAAGGTTTCGGGATTCCAGACCAGCTGCGCACTGAAATTTTCCAGTGCGATTTTCTCCACACCATGTTTTTCCGCGTGTGCCACCAAATCCTTCCAGAAAGGAATTGCCACATCGTTCCACTGATAATCCAGTTTTTCTTTCAGGTCAGCAGGCCAGCTTATTGTGTAAGTGATCCAGTTTGGTACCGTGTCTTCCGGAGACGCCGGCGGAAGGCCACTCATCATTACAATTTTCTTCACGCCTAACAATCCGGCCAGCTCCATGGTGTCAAAAGCGGCCTTCTTATGCGCTTGTCCCATCGGGCCTGGATCCAGTGGATTTCCTGAGCAATTGAGCGCAGCAATCGTCATACCGCGTTTACTCAGTGCGCTTTGGAAAGCTTCGCGCGCGTCGGCATCACTGATCAGTGTTGCCATATCCATGTGAGGGGCAGAAGACCAGCCTCCGGTTGTAATTTCGATGGCATTGACACCTTTCAGTTTGAGGGTATCGAGCATGTCTTCGAATGAAAGTTTGCCAAGTACGTCTGTGCAACAGGACAGTTTCATGTTCAGGTTCCATTAAAAATAAATGAATATAACTATAGTGAAATATTTATTTCACGCCTAAACAAAGACGGGCGGGGCTAAGCCCCACCCGGATTTGACCCGGAGGATTTATCAGAATTGACCACGGAAACCAAGGGCGTAGCGAGGTCCGGTATTACGATACAGAATGAACTGCTCGTCATAACGTCCGTGCTTACGGATGGCTTCATCAGTGATGTTTGTGCCTTCCAGGAAGACTGAGAAATCATCATTGATTCGGTAGGTCAGCTGGAAGTCTACCTGCGAGAACTCCTCAGTAAATACTGGTTCAACACCGGCTTTCGGGTTAATCAGATATTCAAGGAACTCGTCACGGTTACTCCAGGAAATACGTGCTTCAATGGGACCATTTTCATAAAACATGGTCGCGTTCATTGAGTTGCCCAGTCCGGGAATCGCAAACAGGGTGCTAACATCAGAGTTCGCTGCGATTTCTGCATTCGAGTCGAGGAATGTAGCATTTGCCGAGAAGCCTAAGCCTTCCAGTACACCGCTGTCAAATGCATATTGCGCTGCCAGTTCCAAACCTTTCACGTCAGCCGTTTCACTGTTAAGCGGACGCTGAACATTGAAATCGATAGTACCTGCATCGGCATTGATAGCGGCATCGTCAGCAAGCAAAGGCTGCTGGATATCTACACCTGAAATGGTAACCACTTCATTATCAGTAACGATGAAGTTCTGCACCTCTTTCTGGAATAATGCCAGGCTTACGTAGTTGATGTCGCCCCAGTAGTATTCGAAAGAAGCATCCAGGTTAATAGATGTGTAAGGCTTCAGGTTAACGTTACCTGCAACTGCATTCAATGAGCCAGGACGTAAGTCCAGGTAAGACAGGCGAGGGGCCAGATCTTTCAATTCCGGACGGGTCATGGTTTCAGATACGGCAAGGCGTACCACGAAATCTTCAGTAGGATTAATGGTGAAGCTGATATTCGGCAGCAGTTTCAGGTAGTCGTTAGTTTCTGACTGAAAGCCGGTACCTGATGTATCGAAACCAGGGTTATACTGGGTTGCAGTTGTTTGTGACAGACTGATCAGATTCTGCTGTGAACCGGTAGCTTCATCTCTGGTATATACCAGGCGAGCACCCGTGTTCAGTTTCCATTCCATATCGCTGAATGAACCTTCGAACAGCATGTCTGCATAGGCTGCGAAGATAGTTTCACTGACTTCATAGCTGTCTGGTTGTTTTGTACCTAAGAATCCACCTGGCTGTGCTTCAAAGAAGGCCTGGGATGTGCCTGGCTCATAGCCGTAGTATGCATCGCGGGCTGCGAAACCTTCAGGCGATTTTTGCCAGTCGATATAGTCATTCAGGTTAAAAGTGTAGATATCGCGGAAAGTATCTGGTGAAACGCCATCTAACAAACCACTGGTATCAAAATCAAGGATCAGATCGTTAGGTACATCAGTGATAAAGAAGCAGTACTGACAGAATACGTCGAAACTTGGACGAATTACGTCAACAGTTTTATCTTCTTTAGAGTAGTTTGCACCAAACTTGATGTTTCTGAGCATACCGCCGTCGTACGGTTCGTATACGTTATCAATAGCAAACTGATAAATGCTGGCTTCTACAGAGTTACCGCCAGTACCGTCACCCGCCTGATCGCCGTACTGGGCAACGTGAGAGCGGTAGCTGTCACGGTCCTGTAAACGGGCAATAATTGAATCAGGGTAGATGATCTGTGCTTCGCTACCGTAATTATCGAAGTGGAAATCATCGGTTGGATCATTCGGATCATCAGTGAAGCCCATTACCGCCTGACCATTACCTGTACCTTGTTTTGCCTCGGAGTCTGAGTATCCAAAGTCAAATACTGTGGTCAGTTCGTCGGTAGCCAGCCACTTCAGGTTAAAACCAATAGCACGGGTTTCTGTAGGGCGACCTTCCAGACGATTCAGAATACCTACCTCTGAAGAAATGTCCTGTTCCAGAACGGTACCATTTTCATTCAGAATAACGTCATTGGTTGCCGCTGGCGTACCAAACCATGAACCCAGCATCGTCGCGTTGGAGTTCACTTCAAATTTGTTATAGAAACCATCTACCGTCAGCAGTAATTCATCTTTCAGATAGTGCTGGAACACGGCCTGCACATTCATACGTTCACGTTCCTGCAGGCGGCGACCTGTCTGGGTTTCACGTGGGATAAAAGCCGTAGACACGTTACCAGGGTTTGCATCCACACCTTCTGCAAAATTAATGTTATCTACATCAGTAGGTAACCAACCATTGGTATTGGTGAAATCTTCCTGTGACTTCCGGTTCTGGTAGGAACCAGAAATCAGCAAGCCGGTAGCGCCATCGTTAAAGCTGGTGGAATAAAGGCCGAACAACTGTGGCGTGGTTTCACCACTATTATCATCATACAGTGCTTTAGCAGTAACCAGCATGGTGTCATCTGCCAGCGAGAAAGGGCGTGCTGTTTTCAGATTAACCGTGGCGCCGATGCCACCTTCCTGTAGTGAAGCTACACCAGTTTTGTATATTTCAGCACCAGAAATCAGTTCTGCAGGGTACAGGTCGAAACTAAATTCACGACCACCTGTTTCAGAAACAATTCGGCGACCGTTAACTAATACAGTGTTGAAGCTAGGGCCGAAACCACGGACAGTGACAAACTGGCCTTCGCCACCATTACGGTCGATGGCAATCCCGGGGATACGCTGGAGAGACTCAGCAATGTTAGTGTCCGGGAATTTACCTAAATCTTCAGCAGAAATGGCATCAACCACGCCCGGCGCTGAGCGTTTAATGTCCTGAGCTTCACTCAGGCTGCGGCGAATACCACGAACTTCAATAACTTCAGCGTCCTGTGCGGCCTGATCCTGAGCAGGGGCCTGCTGGGCAAAGGCAATAGGGCTTAAAGCACTGGTTATACAACAGGCCAATAACGTTTTTCTGTAAGCGACTCTCATGTGCGTGTCTCCAGAATGTTTCTTGTAAATTTTTGGTTAAATTACTTGCGTGTCCTGACGGTCTTATGTGTAGGGTGTCCATCAGCTAACAATATTTTTACAAAATAAAATTTCAATAGTCAAACAAAAAGAAATAAATATTTCACTAAAGTTTAACGATATTTATGAGAGGGTGAGACTAAAACAGCGTTTTTATTACATAAATGAGTGTTTTTCGGTGTCATTTATACTTTAGATGCATTAATAGAATATAAAATGAAATAAAAATTTCGTTTGAAATGGAATTTGAAGTGAGTTATTTTGCTTAAGGTTAATCAAATGTCATTTTAACATTAAAAAATGTCGATATACGACAATACTGATAGATACAGAGTATTCGCCATACTTATAAGTAACATCTAAAAAATAATTTATGGCGCTGTATCTCCCAGCAAAACCTACATTGGAGGTCGCCACCGTGAGCGAAGTACAAGAATTTGAAAATCAGCCGGTAGCTGCAAATAAACTGGAACCTGCCAGACATTTTGCGGCTGCTTACGCAGGTGAACATGTTGCCGGCACAGAATTTGTTATCGGCGCACTGTTTGTTTCTCTGGGCGTGTCTACTTACGATATTTTCGTTGGTCTGCTTATTGGTAATTTCTTTGCAGTACTCACCTGGGCGTGGATTTGTGCACCTATTGCAGTAAGAACCCGTCTCACTTTATATGCATATCTTGAAAAGGTGGCTGGGCCGGGCATCGTTAAAATATACAGCGTAATAAATGGTGTTCTCTTCGTTATTATTGCTGGTGCAATGATTACCGTATCCGCCTCAGCGGTTCGTATTCCTTTTGATATTCCTCCACAGGTAACCTGGTATCCAAACAGTGCCAGTTTTGTATTGGTCGCGGTTTGTGTGGGTGCAGTTATCGGTTATGTCGCTATAAATGGTTTCAAGAAGGTTGCACAGTTTGCTGCTGTGTGCGCGCCATGGATGATCCTGATGTTCCTGATCGGTGGTATCGCAGCTATACCTGTACTACTGGCGAGCATGCCGGATCTTTCCTCTATTAATAGTTTTTCTGATTTCGTTAAAGTAGGGGATACCTTTATATGGCAGGAAAAAGATAACGGCATTAACATCTGGCACATAGCTGCGTTCGCATGGGTATGTAACCTGCCAATGCACGGAGCAATGTCTGATATGAGTATTCTGCGTTACGCTCGTAAGTCGTCATATGGCTATCTCTCTTCCCTGGGTGTTTTCATTGGTCACTATATGGCCTGGATTTGCGCGGGCATTATGGGCGCGGCGGCGGCATTAATTCTGAAAACGTCCATTACCCAGTTGGATGCAGGTGAAGTAGCTTATCAGGCACTGGGTTGGGCAGGTATTCTGGCCGTGATTATCGCTGGCTGGACGACTTCAAACCCTACTATCTACCGTGCAGGTCTGGCTTTCCAGTCTCTCAATCCTAAGTGGTCGCGGGTTAAAGTCACTATGGTAGTGGGTGTATTTACTACAATTATTGCCTGCTTCCCGTTTGTATTCTCACAAATGCTCGACTTCCTTGGCATCATGGGCCTGGCAATTTCGCCTATTGGTGCAATCCTGGTAGCTGAACACTGGCTGTTACCAAAGCTGGGTATGACGCAATACTGGAACCACTATCGTGGCGCGAAAATCAATGGCCCTGCACTGGCAGCCTGGGTGGGCTCACTGGTATTCGCCTTTATTCTAAATGCTGCTGCTGATGTACATCTGTTCTTCCTGTTACTGCCTACCTGGATTGCTGCAACGGTTACTTATATTGCCGGCGCGGCGTTTGCCGGGGCAAAAGTTGCTTATCCTGAACTTCAGGCTGCTGAAAAAGCAGCGTTCCAGGCACGTCGTCAGGAAGAAGAAGAGTTTTTCTCCCACGATGCCGAGATAAATGCGGCTACAACACAGGATCTGCGCAGAAGCAAATTAGTCAGTGCGGCAAAATTCATTGCGATATCGTCTTTGATTGCCTGTGCAGCATTAACCGTGTGGGTGTATACCGCAGGTACAGCGGCACTCCCTCAGTTTAAGGAGTGGCTGATGGTGCCTACCGTGCTGTATTTCATCACGGGTAGCTACTGGTTTATTAAGCGTGAATCCGCCGAAACAGAAGAAACCGAGCATTTTACTGAGACTCCGTCAACGGTGAAAGCGCGCATGCAGGAGAGTCGGGGATGATTTCCCGGGTCTCGCTGTTCACACCAGAAACGTGTGATGCCTTCTGCGGGAAGCTGGGAAAGCTGAAATGGTCTGCCGGGCTGGCGCCCGGCAAGCTTTACCGGGAAAAAGTAAAGGGCAATGAAGAAATAGCGTTTCAGATGGACACCGCTACGGTGATTGCTGATGAACTGATGCGTGAAATTACGCAGGCCATCATGGACAGCAGTTTTATCCGCAAGCGTATGTTTCCAAAGAGTCTGGTAAACCCCAGGTTCAACCGTTATCGCAATGGTGGTTTTTACGGTAAACATGCCGACTCAGCATTTCTCGGCAATGGCCATCAGCAGGTGCGATCTGATTATTCACTGACGCTGTTTATGAGTGATCCCGATGAATACGAAGGGGGAGAACTGGAACTTTCATACCCCAGCGGTGAGGTGATGAAACTGAAGGAGCCGAAAGGCACCTTACTGTTTTACCCCTCGGGCGTTATGCATCAGGTTCTGCCAGTCACATCCGGAGAAAGAATCGCGTTTGTAGGCTGGGTTGAATCGCATATCCAGGACCCTCAGAAGCGGGATCTTTTATCTGAAGTAACCACGTTGTGTGATTACATGATGGAAGACGAAGAGCTGGCGCTGACTGAGCACCACACTCGTGCACTAAATGTTAAACATAATCTTTTCCGTTTGTGGTGGAAGAACTGAAATACCTCCAAATGAAATGCAAATGAAATAAAATTTTCAATTTGTATTTCTAATTTAAGCTATTGATTATTATATTTTTTTAGAGTGGGTTCTCGCTGGTTTTTTAATGAAATTTAAATTTCGGAAATTAAATCTTGAAATATATATTTCATTTATTTAAGCTTATCGAAAATTTAACAAAGTAACCTGGGAACTCCTGAAAAACGCGTCGGCCAGTCATTGAAAAACGCGTGAAAAGAGGACAAGAAAATGAGTACTACGAACAAAAAACTTGATCTGATTTGTATGGGACGCGTGGCTGTTGATTTATATGGACAGCAAATCGGCGCTCGTCTGGAAGATGAAGCGACATTTGCCAAGTATCTGGGTGGTTCATCCGGTAACGTTGCTTACGGCACTGCGCGAATGGGCCTTAAGTCGTCCATGCTGGCGAGAGTAGGTAACGAGCACATGGGCCGCTTTCTTCGCGAAGAGCTGAACCGCGTGGGTGTGGATACCAGCAACCTTATCACAGACCCCGACCGACTGACTGCACTAGTGATTCTGGGTCTTAAAGATGAAGACACCTTTCCGCTGATTTTCTACCGTGATAACTGCGCAGATATGGCGATTACGCCAGAAGATGTAAAAGAAGACTATATCGCTTCTGCACGCTGTCTCGCCATCACCGGTACACATCTGTCTAACCCCAAAACCCGGGAAGCTGTGCTTACTGCACTGGAATATGCTGGCAAGCACGATGTTAAACGTGCGCTGGACATTGATTATCGTCCGGTGCTGTGGGGACTGACGAACCCTGGTGACGGTGAGACTCGCTTTATTGCTGACGAAACTGTAACCAAACAAATGCAGGATGTACTGGGTTCGTTTGAACTGATAGTTGGTACTGAAGAAGAGTTCCATATTGCTGGTGGTTCTGAAGATACCGTTGAGGCACTGCGCACTGTACGTAAATTTACTGATGCAGCACTGGTTTGCAAACGCGGCCCTCTGGGCTGTGCGGTATTCGAAGGCGATATCCCGGACAGTCTTGATGATGGATTAAATGTTACCGGTGTACGTGTACAGGTTATGAATGTACTGGGTGCCGGCGATGCGTTTATGTCTGGTTTGTTACGTGGGTATCTGAACGGCGAGGGCTGGAAAAAAGCCTGTGATTACGGCAACGCATGTGGTGCGCTTGTTGTTTCACGTCACGGCTGTGCACCAGCGATGCCAAGTGCTGAAGAGCTTGATGATTACTTGAGCCGCGCTGAATCGGTGCCTCGTCCTGATTTAGACGAGCGTCTGCAGCACTTGCACCGCGTTACTACACGTGACCGTAGCTGGAATGAACTTAATATTCTGGCGTTCGACCACCGCAGTCAGCTTGAAAAAATGGCTATCGACGCCGGCGCTGAGCTGTCAAAAATCCCTGAACTGAAAAACCTGATTCTGCGTGCTGCTGAAGAGTCTCGCGAAGAACTTTCTCTGCAAGGCAAAATTGGTTGTTTCATCGACGGTACCTATGGCCAGGCCGCGCTTAACGAAGCCACAGGTAAAGGCTGGTGGGTAGCCCGTCCTATTGAATTGCCTGGTTCCCGTCCACTTCGTCTGGAGCACGGCAATATCGGCAGTCAGCTGGTGAGCTGGCCAGTGGAACAAATCGTTAAGTGCCTGGTTTTCTATCATCCGGACGATTCAGTCGAAATGCGTTTAGAGCAAGAAGCATTGATTCGCGAAGTCTACGAAGCCTGCTGTCAGTCAGGCCACGAGCTGCTGCTTGAAATCATTCTTCCAGCCAGTATGCCACGCAACGATGAAAACTATATTCGCACGCTGAAGCGCTTCTATAATCTGGGTATCAAGCCTGACTGGTGGAAACTGCCGCCGCTGAGCGCTGAATCATGGACTGTGGTTGAAGATCTGGTAAACACCAACGACCCCCATTGTCACGGTGTGGTTATTCTTGGTCTGGATGCGCCAATGGATGAACTGGAAGCTGGCTTTAATCAGGCTGCAAACAGCACTATGGTTAAAGGCTTTGCAGTTGGACGCTCTATTTTCTCTGAGCCTTCCAAAGCGTGGCTGGCCGGTAGCATCAACGATGATGAACTGATTGCCGGTATCAAAGCCAATTACGGCCATCTTGTCAGCGTCTGGAATAAGCGCGCGGTTTAACCGCGCCCTGAATTGCTTCGAGGAGTGTAACGATGTCAAACACTATCCGCCTGACCATGGCACAGGCTGTGATCAAATATATGATGGCTCAGAAAGTCGAGATGGATGGCGAAATCAAGCCTATGTTCGCTGGTGTCTGGGCGATTTTCGGCCACGGTAACGTTGCCGGTCTCGGTGAAGCACTGTATCAGGTCAAAGAAGATATGCCGACCTACCGTGCGCACAACGAGCAAGCCATGGCGCATTCTGCCATTGCCTACGCGAAAACCCTGAATCGTCAGCAGATGATGGCGTGTACTGCCTCAGCGGGCCCGGGTTCCACGAATATGGTCACTGCAGCGGCAGTCGCCCACGTAAACCGTATTCCTGTGCTTTTCCTTCCGGGAGATACCTTTGCGACTCGTATGCCGGATCCGGTTCTTCAGCAGCTGGAGACGTATCACGATCATACGATGACCACCAATGACTGTTTCAAACCGGTCAGTCGCTTTTTTGATCGTATTACCCGTCCTGAACAGTTGCTTACGTCGCTGCCTCAGGCTATGCGCGTGCTGACTGACCCGGTTGACTGTGGCCCGGTAACGCTTGCATTGCCGCAGGATATCCAGACCTTTGCCTGGGATTATCCAGAGCATTTCTTTGCTGAAAAAGTGCATCGTCTGCGCCGTCAGCAAGCTGATATGGTAGAGCTCGAAGAAGCTGTTGAACTTATTAAGCAGAGCAAAAAGCCGCTACTGATTGCGGGTGGTGGTGTGCATTATTCTGGCGCGCTTGAAGAGCTTGAAGCGCTGGTTAGTCAGTGTCGCATTCCTGTGGGTGAGACCCAGGCAGGGAAGGGCGCTCTGGCATGGGACCATCCTCAGAACATGGGCAGCATCGGTGTAACCGGTGCAGGCTCAACGAACGAGCTGGCTGCGGAATGTGACCTGGTCATTGCGGTTGGGACCAGACTGGGTGACTTCGCATCCGGCTCCCGCACCATGATAAATCCTGATGCCCGTCTGGTGTCGGTGAACGTAGCACCATTTGATACGGTTAAACACTATGCTAAGCCTTTGCTTGGCGATGCCAAACTCACCTTGCCGGCACTTACTGAAGCACTGGGCAACTGGAGTTCTGACAGTGAGTGGCAGCAGAAAAACCAGAAGGTGAAAGCCGCATGGGATGCTTATGTCGATGAAGCGACTGCCAATAAAAACACGCTGCCGCTTACCGATCCTGAAGCCGTAGGTGCAGTAAACCGCGCTGCAGCAGAAGATGCGATAGTGGTTTGTGCGGCAGGTGGTTTACCGGGTGAGCTCCAGAAGCTATGGCGTACCCGTTTCAACCGCGGTTACCACATGGAATACGGCTTCTCTTGCATGGGCTATGAAATTGCTGGTGGCCTGGGCGCGAAAATGGCCAAGCCCGATTCAGAAGTGTACGTGATGGTAGGTGATGGTTCTTACCTGATGCTGAACTCTGAAATCGCCACTTCTGTAATGCTTGGCTACAAGATGATTATGGTTGTTCTGGATAACCGTGGCTACGGCTGTATTCACCGTTTACAGGAGTTCTGTGGCGGCCCGGGTTTCAACAACCTGCTGGACGATTGCCTCACTGTGCCGGAAGGCGCACCGAAAACTGACTTTGCTGCTCACGCCCGTTCTCTGGGCGCTGAGGCTGAGAAAGTAGAAAGCATCAGCGAACTGGAAGCGGCACTGGAGCGTGCCAAAGCGGCAGATAAAACTTACATCATCACACTGGATACTGATCCGCTGAAAGTAACCAAAGAAGGCGGATTCTGGTGGGATGTAGCGGTGCCTGAAGTGTCTCCGCGTGAAGAAGTACGACAAGCCCGCGAATTCTACGAATCGCAAAAAAATAAACAATTCAAGAACCTGTAAGCAGGCTTTGCTTAGGAGAAAGACGATGGCCGTACAACTGGGTATTAACCCATTAACCTGGACCAACGATGACTTACCTTCGCTGGGTGGCGACACGCCGCTGGATGTGTGTCTGAGTGAAGGCAAGCAGGCGGGTTTTACAGGTTTTGAATTAGGACACAAGTTCCCCCGCGATGCGGACAAACTGAATACTGTTCTGGCAGCGCACGACTTGAAAGCCGTGTCTGGCTGGTATTCACTGCAGTTGCTGGAACGCTCTGCAGAAGAAGAAATTGCGGCTATGCAGCCACATCTTGAGTTGCTCCGCGATAGCGGTTGTAAAGTGATGGTGTGCTGTGAAGTCACCGACTGCGTGCATGGTGATCAATCCAAACCTCTGTCCCTACGTCGACCTTTTCCTGCCGCGCGCTGGCAGGAATATACAGATAAGTTGGGTGTGGTTGCCAGGCACGCGCTTAATCATGGCGTTCAGCTTGCCTATCACCATCATATGGGTACGGTTATCCAGACGGAAGCCGAAGTTGACGAACTGATGAAGCGCACCGGGCCAGAGCTTGGTTTACTGCTCGACAGCGGGCATTGCCTGCTGGCTGGTGGCAACCCTGTGGAGCTGGCAAAACGTTGGGCAAACCGCATTAATCATGTGCATTGCAAAGATATCCGCAAAAACGTCATGATTGATGCCAAAAATCGAAACATCAGCTTTTTAAACGCAGTGTTAAACGGTGTATTCACTGTACCAGGTGATGGTTGTGTGGATTATCCGGCGCTGTTCGCAGTGCTCAAGGAAATTAATTACGAAGGCTGGCTGGTTGTTGAAGCTGAACAGGATCCCTCTGTGGCTGATCCACTGACTTACGCCACTCTTGGACATAAAAACTTACAAGCAATGGCCACTAAAGCAGGCCTGATGTAATACGCATTATTCGCGTAAACCGTCAAAACGGAGAATTAACATGAATAAGATTCATAATTTTATCAACGGTGAAATCGTTGAAAGTGAAAGTACAGAGTTTACCCCTGTATACAATCCGGCCACCGGTGAAGTCATTGCTGAAGTAGTGCAGTCTACTGATGCTGATATTGAAGCGGCTGTCGCTGCAGCGAAAGCGGCTTTCCCTGCGTGGGCGAATACCTCGCCGCTGAAGCGTTCGCGCATCATGAACAAATTCCGTCAGTTGCTGGAAGATAACCTGGACGAACTGGCCGCCATTATTTCACGTGAACACGGCAAGGTAGAATCCGATGCCAAAGGTGAAGTGATTCGTGGTTTGGAAGTGGTTGAATTTGCTTGTGGCGGTCCGAACTTACTTAAAACCGACATGACTGAAAATGTAGGTACCTCAATTGACAGCCATGCGCTGCGTCAGCCTCTGGGTGTTGTTGCGGGTATTACACCGTTTAACTTCCCGGCCATGGTACCAATGTGGATGTTCCCAGTGGCACTGGCAACGGGTAACACCTTTATTCTTAAGCCTTCAGAGCGCGATCCGTCTGCAACGCTTTTCTACGCAGACCTTATCAAGCAGGCTGGTTTCCCAGCGGGTGTTTTCAACATCGTTCACGGTGGCAAACACGTGGTTGATGCACTGATTGAGCATCAGGATATCCCGGCGCTGAGCTTCGTTGGTTCAACACCAATTGCGAAATACATCTACGAGCGCGGTGCCTCTTTTGGCAAACGTGTTCAGGCCCTGGGTGGCGCGAAAAACCACATGGTGGTTATGCCAGATGCAGACGTTGAAAAAACGGTTTCTGCACTGATGGGCGCAGCGTACGGCTCAGCCGGCGAACGCTGTATGGCAATTTCGGTTGTTGTGCCTGTTGGTGATGAAGTAGCTGAAAAGCTCAAAACACGACTGGTAGAAGAACTGGCAAAACTGAAAGTAGCGCCGGGTACCGATGCAGATGCCGATATGGGACCTCTGGTAACCCAGGCTCACCTTGATAAGGTGTCTGGCTACATTGCTAAAGGTGCCGAAGAAGGTGCTGATCTGGTGGTTGACGGTCGTGATTTCAAAATGACCCGCGAAGGCTACGAAAAGGGTTTCTTCATTGGCGGTACGCTGTTCGACAACGTCACTACAGACATGACCATCTACAAAGAAGAAATCTTCGGACCGGTACTGGCAATGGTTCGTGCTAAGACCTTTGATGAAGCGGTACAAATGATTAACGACCATGAGTTTGGTAATGGTACAGCGATCTTCACCCGTGATGGTGATGCTGCTCGTACCTTCACGAACGAAATTCAGGTCGGCATGGTAGGCGTGAACGTGCCTATTCCTGTACCGATGGCATTCCACAGCTTTGGTGGCTGGAAAGCATCACTGTTTGGTGATCATCACATGCATGGTCCTGAGGGTGTGCGTTTTTACACCAAACTTAAAACTGTGACTACCCGTTGGCCTACCGGAATTCGCGAAGGCGGTTCTGCGTTCGTTATGCCAACCATGGACTAAACCGGATTCCCCGGTGAGTATTCACCGGGGACTTTTTCAGGATACATCACATGTCGAACCAATCTGTATCATTTGCCCTGAATCACATGGCGTGCCCGTCACTGAGCCCGCTTGAGTTAATCAGTGCAGCAAAAGACCTTGGCATGGTTGCGGTAGAGTTACGCAACGACGTGAAAGAAAACAGTGTTACCGATGTTGATACTGCTCGCGCGGTAAAAAAAGCCGCTGATGCTGCCGGGATTACAGTCCTCAGTATTAATGCACTTTATCCGTTTAACGTGTGGAACGATGAACGTAAAGCGCAGGCTGAACAGATGGCCGAAGTGGCTGCCGCCGCTGGTGCCAAAGGCCTGGTTTGCTGTCCGCTGGTTGATGCACAAGACAGTCGCTCTGAAGAACAGCGTGCGTCTGATTTACGTGCTGCACTTACCGATCTCAAGGTGATTCTCAGCAAGCATGGCCTGGAAGGCTATGTTGAGGCATTGGGATTCCCGATTTCTACTCTGCGTTTCAAAAACGAAGCGGTAGAGGCCATTACAGATGTTGATGGCAATGAAATATTCGGTTTAGTGCACGATACTTTTCACCACGTAGGTTCCAGCGATCCGAATATGTATCCGCATAAAACCGGTTTGGTTCACGTATCTGCAGTAGTGGATAACGACATTACATTTACCGACATGCTCGACGGACACCGTGAGTTTGTTATGGAGGGTGACCGACTAGACAGCGTTTCACAGGTGAAAGCCCTGTTTGACGGTGGCTATAACGGCTACATCTCATTCGAACCATTCTTTGCCGGACTGTGGGATCTTGACGATCCAGTCGCAGAAATCCGTAAAAGCATGGAATACATGAAACAAGCGCTGACGGCCTGAACGCCGTTAACCCGACAGAACAGCAAGGATTAATATAATGAAAATTGCCCTCGATCCTTATATGAGTCGCCATATTCCTCTTGAGCAACTGCCTGGCTTTGTTAAAGAGATGGGATATGACTACATTGAGCTTTCTCCCCGTGCAGATTTTCTGCAGTGGTGGACCCGTCCCCGCGTTTTTCCTGCCCGCGCAAAAGCGTTCAAGCAGGCAATGAAAAGTGCAAATTGTGAGCTTGCTACTTTGCAGCCTATGTACCGCTGGTCATCACCTTACAAAGACGAGTGGGAAATGGCCATGGATAACTGGAAACGCTGTATTCAGGTTGCCGTGGAAATGGACTGTGAGCTGCTGATTTCTGAATTTGGCCGTGGTGCATCTCCTGAGCGTTCTAACGCCTGCACCCAGGGTATTCACACGCCTGAAGCCTGTGAAAATGCGTTCTGGCGCTCAATGGATGTACTGGTACCTATTCTTGAGCGTGAAGGTCTTACCCTTAGCGTAGAGCCACACCCGGAAGACTGGGTTGAGGAAATTAATCCTGCTATGGACGTGATCAAAACGATCAACTCCAAAGCAGTTAAAGCCTCTTATATCGCTCCACATTCTTTTTATTACGGTGACGATCTTGCCGACACCATTCGCGCTACTGAAGGCGAACTGGTTCATGCCCGTGTTGCTGATACGTTTAACCATAAAGCGTCGTCACAACTGCGATACATCGTTAATCCACCAGGATCCAATGCGCGGGTGCATCAGCATCTGAACATAGGTGAAGGTGAACTTGACTGGGATGTATTCTTTAAAACGCTGCACGAAATTGGTTTCGACGGCGTGCTGTCCAGCTGTGTATTTGCATGGGAAGAAAGTGCAGAGGCATCTTCTAAATTCATGCGTGAAGAAATTCAGCGCTACGTCGACAAGTACTGGCGCTAATCGTTTTGGAGAATAAAGACATGAATGTAAGAATCGGAGTTATCGGAACCGGTGCCATCGGTGCAGACCATGCACGTCGCCTGTCGAAAGTACTGACCGGCGCAGAAGTAGTTGCTTTAACGGATGTGAATCGCCAGAGCGCAGAAAAAGTAAAAGCAGATCTGGAACTGCTGAATGCAGAAATTTATAACGATGGTCATGAGCTTATCGACGCTGGTGATGTAGACGCTATATTGGTTGCCTCGTGGGGACCTACCCACGAAGAATACGTGTTGGCCGCCATCGAGGCTGGCAAGTATGTATTCTGTGAAAAGCCTCTGGCTACCACCGCAGAAGGTTGTCGTCGAATTGTTGATGCTGAGATCGCACACGGTAAACGCCTTGTACAGGTTGGTTTCATGCGTCCTTATGATGCAGGTTACCGTTTGCTGAAGAAGGCTATCGATGAAGGCGAAATCGGCGACCCGCTAATGGTACATTGTGCTCACCGTAACCCGGAAGTGCCAGAATCTTATGTTACCTCAATGGCGATTCAGGACACCCTGGTACACGAACTGGATGTACTGCGCTGGCTGCTGAACGATGATTATGTAACTGCACAGGTGGTATTCCCGCGCTCAACCCGTCATACCCACGCGAAGCTCGCCGATCCGCAGATTGTACTGCTGGAAACTGCAAAGGGTATCCGTATCGACGTGGAAATTTTTGTGAACTGTAAGTACGGTTACGACATTCAGTGCTCTGTTGTTGGTGAAGAGGGTGTTGCTAACCTGCCAGAGCCGATGAGCGTGCTGAAACGTCAGGAAGGTGCACTGTCTACGTCAATTATGACCGATTGGAAAAAGCGCTTCATTGATTCCTACGATGTGGAATTACAGGATTTCATCGATGGTGTTACCATTCGTGAAATTACCGGGCCGACGGCATGGGACGGCTTCGCAGCTTCTGTAGCCAGCGATGCGTGTGTCAAAGCGCAGGAGACAGGTGAAATTGTGCCGGTTGATATGCCACCGCGACCCGCATTTTACGGTTAATCGCAAAGCATCTATTACAGACCCCCGCATCACGCGGGGGTTTTTATTTCAGGAGATTTATTGTTAATGCAGCAGAAAACCAACTCTGACCTGACGGCAAACTTACTCTTGCTGGCAGTAACATTGCTGGCGGCCTCTGGCTGGCTGTTCTCTAAGTTTGTCCTGGTTGCCATGACCCCCATGTTTTTTCTGGCTATCCGTTTTGTCGGTTCCGGTGTGATGGTGGGTGGCATGCAACCGAAAAACGTAGTGCGTGCACCCTTGCAGCAGAAGCTCAGATCGTTAATGACAGGGGCGATTCTGGGTTGCCAGACTGCGCTGTGGGGGCTGGCACTCATGTTATCCGAAGGGCTCGGAGTGGGAGCCTTTCTTATCAGTCTGAGTTTTTTGTTGATCCCGGTTACTGGTCTGCTTTTTGGCTATCGTGCTCAGTCTCACACCTGGCTGGCGGTAGCAATCGCAATGCCTGGCCTCGGCTTACTGGCGCTTCGTCATGGCTTTGCTTTGCAGGATTCTGACATCCTGTTTCTTATTTCAGCCGTGTTATATGCTTTGTACTTTAATATTAACGGCAGGCTATGTGCCGGTATTCCTGCCGTAGTACAAACAAGCTATCAGTTGATAGCGGCCGGAAGCGTCTGTTTCATCTTCTTCCTCTTTCTTGAAGTTGATGAGCCTCAATCCGTTCATGGTATCTGGCATTATCTGGCATTGAGTATCGTACTTGCTACCTGCCTGCGCTTTTTCCTTTTATTAAAAGCGCAAAGTATGGCACCGGAAGGACAGGGGGCTATTGTTATGACCCTGGAACCTGTCTGGGTTGCCGTGCTCAGTGCGTGGTGGCTGGATGAAAAACTGAGTCTGATGGCTTTGTCCGGCATGGCCTTAATCTTTGCAGCCCTTATGGTAAACGCATTAGGCAGTGTAAGAGCAAGCCGCAAATTAAAAGCGTCTGACAGACGTCAAAGCGCGTCAGCTGGTTCAGAACTGAAAATAAAATAGAGTCGGCATGGGAATATAAAAAAGGCCTGCTCAAATGAGCAGGCCATAAAATCATCCGTCTGTACCCAACCGCAACGGATGACAAGGTACTTACCGAATTTATTCTCCGTAAGCGGGCGAATTGACCCAGTTATGCGCGTCTTCCCAGACAAAACACCAACGTCTGTCGGGGCCCGCCATCACGTTCAGGTAATAGCTGTTGTAGCCGGCTAGTGTAGCAACAGGGTGGTAGCCTTTCGGCACCATGACTACATCTTTATTATAAGCAGCCATGGATTCATCAATCTCACCATCTTCAGTGTAAACACGCTGGAATACAAAGCCCTGGGGCGGGTCAATACGATGATAATAGGTTTCTTCCAGGTAGGTTTCGTGTGGGGCATTATCTTGATCGTGTTTATGCGACGGATAAGAGCTGGTATTGCCTTCGTCGGTGTACACCTCTACTACCAGCAGGCTGTCAGCGGGCTCTGTTTCTGGCAAGATGTTATGTACGTGTCGCTTATTGAATCCCTTCCCGCGGGATTCTGATCCAATGTCATCCGGCGTAATTAGGCGTGCTTTTACGCCACCTTTGCCGGGCGCTTTACATACCGCTACTTCAACATCTGTGGTGGCGGTTAAGGTAAACTCATCGTCGTTAGGCAGATAGACGGCATAAGGTTTTTTTCGCTCAAACGGGCTCATGCGGTCGCCAATGTTGTTCAGATCAAGTGTTTTTGATTTTATGTTGGCTTTACCACCCACTAGTACCAGGCATACTTCTTTATCTTCAGTTTGTTGGGAAAGTATTTCACCGGCTTTCAGTTCAAAAACTTCAAAGCCAACGTACTTCCAACCCGCAGATTCAGGAGAAATCTCCTGGGTACAGGCATCGGTTTCAGGTGCGCGATATTTCGAGAGTAGTTCAGGCATTGCTCATCCTTATCTGCTGATTATTTCAGTCTTAATGAAAAACACAATATCGCAAATGAAATAAAAATTCCATAAAAAGTTATTTAGGTTTATATTTTTCGTTAAATTGGTGGTGTAGGGGGTAATTCTTTTCAGTTAGCAGGAGTAACTACTCCGACAAGGCGCTGAATAAGCGTATTACTCTAGAGGGCTTATGTTATGATTTGCAATACAAAAGAATAATTGCGCAGTCTTCCGCCACATGGTTTTATTCTGCGATAATAAATGTATAAAAACGCACAGAAATTCGGAACGCCCTCAATGAGCCGACTACATAAAAGCCTGGCCACGATCCCCAATCGATATGCATTTATCGACACTATAGAGCAGTGTGCGGGTCGTCATAAGCAATTTTCACTCATGCTGGTTGATGTAGTGCGGTTCTCCGATGTCACCACCAGTCTGGGCATTAAAGTTGCCGACCAGTTCCTTTTGGAAATTGCCAACCGTATTGTGCTGTTGTTCGATGACAACGTACAGTTTGGGCGTATCAGTGGCGATGTATTCGGGATTGTGCTGCCGAATAAAACCCGCAAGAAAGATCTTCACGCCGCCTACGAGCATCTGGTCGAACATTTTAAAACGCCCATGCAACACGAGAATAACGCGTTTATTGCTGACTTCAATGTGGGCGTGGTAAGTGGCACCCAGGAAAATTTTGAGATTACGGCGTTCGTGTCTCGGGGCGAAGCGGCGCTTAAACAAGCGAAAGAAAATAAATACGAAAATTTCCATGCGATGTCGATGTCAGAGAAGGCGCAAACCGGACGTAGTCTGGCGCTAAAGGCCGATCTTAAACGTGCCCTGCAACAGAATGAACTGGAGCTGTATTTTCAGCCTCAAGTCAATCTCAATACATTACAAATCGTTGGTGCAGAGTGTCTGCTACGCTGGAATCATCCACTGGATGGCGTGCTATTTCCCGGTCCGCTCATTGAAGCGGCCGAGTCGTATAACATGATGAACGAGCTGGCTTACTGGACCTTCGAGCAGGCATTTCAAAACATGGCGCGGCTAGATGCCTACGGATTGGATATCTCGTTATCGGTAAACATTTCGCCAACTCAGCTCTACGACAGCAAGCTCATCCCTACGTTGGTGCGTTTGCGCGATAAGTACAGTCTAAGTTTGTCGCGATTTGAACTGGAGCTGACCGAAGATGTGGCGTTGTCGAATTCATTAATGGTGAAAAAGCAGCTTAATGAGCTCAGCGCGTTAGGCGTTGCAATTGCGGTAGATGATTTTGGTAAAGGCTATTCAAACCTGGCATTCATCCGCGAATTGTCGATTAATGCACTAAAAATTGATAAATCCTTTGTAATGGAACTGAGTCATAACCCGGTTAACCGAGCCATTATCGAAGCAGCCAAAATTATCGGTAAAGCCAAGCATTGCCAGGTGATTGCCGAGGGCGTGGAAACCACGGAACAGCTTCACGAGCTGCGTGAAATTGGTATTTTGACCGGGCAGGGCTACTTGTTTTCGAAGGCCGTTCCACTTAACGATTTTGTAGAGCTGGCGCGCAAAGAAATCATGATTGGTGGCTCACCTTTACGCCGCCTTTTGGTGTAATTGTCGACAAAGTTGGTTTTTAACTGCGAACCCGATAAGATCCTGTTTCCTCGTAAACCATTTTCAGGATCTTCATGCTTAGCCGTTTGCTCGCCCATGGCGATTTTCTCAATTTATCCCGCTTTTCCCCTGACGCCGTGAAGCCGCAGACGTTGCAGCTCGAAAACGGAGTGCGGGTGCACATTATTGCACCCGGAATTGTCGCTTTTTATCCGCAAATCATTAATCCTGAAAGCAAATATATTGTGCTTTCTTCTGGCGTACACGGCAATGAAACGGCCCCCATTGAAATCTGTGACGACCTGGTAAAACGCCTGGTCACAGGCTCGCTTGTTCCTACTCATGCTGTATTGTTCCAATTCGGTAACCTGGACGCTATGGCGATTGCAAAACGCTTCATCGAAGAAAATATGAACCGGCTGTTTTGTGGCGCACATTCTGCCGTGGAAGGACGGGTGAACGATGAGCGTATCAGGGCAAAGCAACTTGAAGATACCATGGCAGCGTTTTTCGCCGATGCCGGAGATAACGCAGAGAAACTACACTACGATCTTCACACCGCCATACGTGAATCAAAAAACGAGAAATTCGCGGTTTACCCTTTCCTGCATGGCAAGCCCTATAGCCGCGAGCAACTGTCTTTCATGAAAGCCTGTGGCGTGAAAACGATTTTACTTTCGGAGTCGGCCACCACGACATACAGTTATCACTCATCGTTGAACCATGGCGCCCATTCTTTTACCGTTGAACTGGGGAAAGTGCAGCCTTTTGGTCAGAACGACATGGCGCGGTTTGAAGAGGCGAGAAATACACTCACCTCGTTGGTTTGCGAACGACAAGTATCGCTGAATGATGACTTATCAGACATGGTGATTTATCGCGTTAATCAGGTGATTAACAAGCAGGCTGACGATTTCGTGCTGCATTTTGCTGATGATACCCCCAATTTTATGGATTTCAAAAAAGGCGATAAACTGGCGTCAGAAACCGGCATGGAGTATTTTGCTGAACAAGATGGCGAAGCCGTGGTGTTTCCCAATGCCAATGTGGCTATCGGACAACGTGCCATTCTTACGGTCGTACCGGCTTCACTGGAGTACATAAATGTTTAAACTCGATGCGCGCTTACAGAACGATACGGCTCTGGTAACCGATTTACCGCTTTGCCGGGTATTGCTGATGAATGACAGTCAGTTTCCTTGGCTCATTCTAGTGCCCCGGATTAACGACTTAGCAGAATTACACGAACTGGACGATGCGCAAACAGCGCAATATGTGGCAGAGTCTCGTCTCACCAGTCGGGTGCTGCAAAATGTCTTTACACCTTATAAGCTCAATGTGGCAGCGTTGGGGAACGTCGTGCGTCAGTTGCACATTCATCACGTGGCCCGTTTTGAAAACGATGTAGCATGGCCTGCACCTGTTTGGGGGCGTCAGGCGACAGTACCGTATAGCGCTGAAACGTTGGCGGCAAATCTGGAACAATTACAGTCTGCATTTTCAATGGAGGAAAAATTATGATTTTAACGACAACACCAGGTATCGAAGGCAAAACCATCACCCAGTACCACGGTATCGTCATCGGCGAAGCGGTGATGGGCGCAAACATCTTCAAAGATCTCTTTGCTTCTATTCGTGATATTGTAGGCGGTCGCTCAGGCTCGTATGAAGACGAGCTAACACGAGCCCGGAAATTGGCGTTTGCTGAGCTTGAGCAAGAAGCCAGACAAATGGGCGCAAATGCGGTTGTGGGTATCGATATTGATTATCAGGTGATTGGTGATAAGGGCAGCATGTTGATGGTGAGTATCAGTGGAACTGCAGTGCGTATCACTGACTAGTGCGAATATGAGAAATGAAGACGATTTTACTTGTCGTCTTCATCATCCCATTTACGGGGCGTAAAATCTTTCGGTACGTTGAATTTCTTCGATGATCGCAGTAGTAGGATATTGCCTGCAATAAAGCCGATAACCAGTACGATGATCACAATAATCCAAGTTGTACTCATTAAACCCCCTTATTCAGCACGTAGCGCTCAAATAACTCATCTAACCGGTTCAACACCGCTGTTTTACCTACCATGTCAGCGTTTTCAAGGGCTGAACGCAATGAGTCCACACTGCGCTGCTGTTCAAACTGCACCGCTGTTTCGGTATAGCTTAGATGCCATAGCTCAACAGCTACGCCGCCTTTATTTTCCAGAAACGGGCGGTGAAAACCAAAAACGCTGAGGTGTTTTTCCAGCCAGCACGCTAGTTCAAAGCACGGACCTTTTTCGCGGTATTCTGCATCGACTAATTCAAAATTTTGCCCCCAGTGCTGCACCGATTTACGGTCGAACACATCAATATCTGTACCCCAATGATGGCGACTGCCGCCAGGCAGGGCAGACCAGGTGAGGATGGCATCAATTTTTTGGTTATCATCAAGGGCTGCAAAATCAAGGGCAACACCACTGGCATCATACAGCGTTGCCTCACCACGCCACTTGCGATTCCATATCGCTAACTGCCGATAAAAGTCCCGGTGGCTGCTCACTAACTGACAATCAATACCGTCATCTTTTGCCGCTTGTTGCATGGCCCGCCAGGGCGCGGCAACATCCTGGTGAATAACAAATTTGTCATCCACCGGGGTAAGAAACGGATTGTCGATGCCGAGCCACGCAGAATTTATACTCATGCTAATAAACGCACCATCATCGCGTAATAGATCTCTGTTAACGTTTCTAAGTCTTTCATAGATACGCATTCATCGATTTTATGGATTGTTGCATTTACCGGTCCGAGTTCAACAACTTGTGCACCGGTAGGTGCGATAAAACGACCATCCGAAGTGCCACCTGCCGTAGAAAGCTCTGTTTCGCGGCCTGTTACCGAAGAAATGGCCGCCTGAGTGGCCTCTACCAACGCACCAGAATCGGTAAGAAACGGCTGACCGTTGAAAGTCCAGTCGATGTCATAATCAAGATTGTGCTTGTCCAGAATGGTGGTCACGCGCTCAATGAGTTGCTGATCAGTCACTTCGGTAGAAAAACGGAAGTTAAAGCACACCTTGCAAGAGCCAGGGATCACGTTACCGGCACCGGTGCCAGCGTTAATGTTGGAGATCTGAAAGCTGGTGGGCGGAAAGAAATCATTGCCGTTGTCCCAATGAGACTGGCTCAATTCTGCTAACGCTGGGGCGGCGTCATGCACCGGATTTTTGGCAAGGTGCGGATAAGCCACGTGGCCCTGAATACCTTTCACCGTTAAATCGCCGGTTAATGAACCACGACGGCCGTTTTTTACCACGTCGCCCACTTCGGTAGTCGACGATGGTTCGCCCACAATACACCAGGTGATTTTTTCGTTACGGGCTTCCAGGGTGTCGATAACCCGGGTAGTCCCGTTAATAAACGGACCTTCTTCATCACTGGTGATGAGATAAGCAATACTGCCTTTATGATCGGGGTAGTCGGCAACGAAGCGGCGGGTTGCTACCATCATGGCTGCCAGGCTGCCTTTCATATCGGCAGCGCCGCGGCCGTGCAGATAACCGTCTTTCTCGGTGGCAACAAAGGGGGGAGTCTGCCAGGCATCTTCTGGGCCACTGGGCACCACGTCAGTGTGGCCGGCAAAGCACAATAATGGACCGTCTGAACCACGGCGAGACCACAGGTTAGTGGTATCTTCAAACACCATGTCTTCGTGGCTAAAGCCAGACTCGTCCAGCCAGGCTTTCATGTATTCCTGACACCCGGCATCTTCAGGGGTAACGGAACGACGATTTATCAGATTTTTTGCGACATCTATGACCAGGCTCATCAGGCAAATATCTCCTCATATTGTGTAGGCTTGAAGCCTAAAAAATAATTGCCGTTATGAATAAGCACCGGACGCTTGATCATGGCTGGGTATTCCAGCATCAATCCTAGCGCATTGTCTTTATTCAGGTTATTTTTCTGTTCGTCTGTTAGCTGCCTGAAGGTGGTGCCTCGCTTGTTCAGCAGGCTTTCCCAACCAAGGGCGGCTTCAGTTTCTGCCAGCCAGCCTGCTTCCAGGCCATCTTTACGGTAATCGTGGAAGGTAAAGGAAATATCATTCTGTTCCAGCCACTTTTTGGCTTTTTTAATCGTATCGCAATTGCTGATACCGAATAGCTTGGTCATAGTAGTTCAACATCGAAGGGAGAATGGCGGTCAGTCTAATTAACTGCAAGCAAGGGTGCAACTACGCAACGTAGAATGGTTGGATTGATGGGCGGAATGTAGAAGATATTTACGGCTCCCGAATTACTTGGGGAGCCGCAGCTTACAACGTTATCTAGAAGTACGCTTTATTTACTGCCAGATGAATGTCCATCAAACCCGCTTGTATTTCATCAATGACATGATGCAGAGACTCTTGGGTCAACGTATGGATATCGAGTTTTTCTACGATAGTAGAGAGCTGCTCAAACTGGTCACAGACAGCATTAGACTGTGGTAGTTCTTCCAGACATTTTTTTATCTGATGGACAGAATGGCAAATACTTCGCGGAAAGGAATGGCGCTTGAGTAAAAATTCCAGCACGTCGGTACGGTTTACCCGTAAACGCATTTCCTGGCGGTACATTTGATAGGCCGACAGTGATTTAAGTACGCCAATCCACTGAATATTCTCAAAGGCCGGGTGTTCGTCAGCCATTTGAGGTAGCAAGGATGCTGAGCGCACATCAATGATACGGGAGGTCATGTCGCAGCGTTCCAGGTGTCTGCCCAAGCGCAGAAAGGCATAAGCGTCATCACGGTTCATTGTGCCGCCCACCAGACCGGTAATGGTTTGGTTACCTTTAATTATTTTATTAAGACAATTAAAGCGGTGACGGCGGGTAAGCACGCTTTGGCCATCGGCTTTGGCTTGCAAGTGAATATTGTTTATTTCCTCCCAGGCTTCAGAAGGAATGATTTCACGCACAATGCGGGCATTTTCACGAGCGGCAGCCAGTGAATTAATAATAGATCCCGGATTGTTCTGGTCGGTCACCATGAAGCGGATAACGCTTTTTTCATCAGCCGATTCATAGTTCGCATAAAAGGTTTCGCGGATAGATAACATATCCACGATGGGCTCCCAGCCAAGCGGCACACTGCGAGGTAAGTCCAGCAGCAGATGTGTGTTCACCTGAATAAGACGGGCGGTATTTTCAGCACGCTCAAGATAGCGGGCCATCCAGTAAATATGGTTAGCTACGCGGGACAACATCTTATTCGCCCTCCATGTCGACAATCCAGGTGTCTTTACTGCCGCCACCCTGAGATGAATTCACCACAGTAGAGCCTTTGCGCATGGCCACACGGGTCAGACCGCCTGTAGTCACAGAGATATCTTCGCCAGATAAGATAAACGGACGTAAATCCAGATGGCGACCTTCGGCTTTATTTCCAATCAGCGTTGGGGCAGTGGACAGCAGTAACATGGGCTGAGCGACATAATTTCGCGGGTCGCGGCGAATAAGGCGGACAAATTTTTCACGCTCTGCTTTGGTGGCGTGAGGACCAATTAACATACCATAACCACCGGATTCATTGGCTGGTTTAACAACCATTTCATCGATGTGTTCGATAACGTAGTCACGCTCGTCTTTATTGATACACTTGTAAGTAGGAACGTTGGGTAACAACGGCTCTTCATCCAGATAGAAGCGAATGATATCCGGTACAAAGGCGTAGACCACTTTATCGTCGGCCACACCGGCGCCTGGTGCATTCGCAAGGCCGACATTTCCGGCTTTCCAGGCACGCATTAGGCCGGGCACACCTAACATGGAATCTTCTTGAAATACTTCCGGGTCGAGGAAGGCGTCATCGATGCGACGATAAATAACATCGACCCGTGACAGCCCTTCAACAGTTCGCATGTATACGATATCGTCGTCATCAACCACGAGATCGCTACCAACAACCAATTCAGCACCCATTTGCTGTGCCAGGTAAGCGTGTTCGAAATAAGCCGAGTTATAAATACCCGGTGTGAGTACTACAATTTCTGGTTGTGCCACGTCTCGCGGCGATAACTGACAAAGCATATCGTAAAGTTCAGACGGATAATCATCTACCGGCAGTATGTTGTACTTTTCGAACATATCCGGGAACACCCGTTTCATCACGTGGCGATTCTCCAGCATGTAAGACACACCTGAAGGCACCCGCAGGTTATCCTCCAGCACGTAAACCGTACCGTGCTGATCACGCACTAAATCCGAGCCACAGATATGCGCCCACACGCCGTGTTTGGGTTTTACGCCCAGACATTCCGGCAGGAAGTTTTTAGAATTAATGAGAATGTCTTCCGGCACAATACCGGCACCCAGAATACGTTGTTCGTTGTATAAATCGTCGATGAACATATTGAGCGCTTTTACCCGTTGTTTCAGGCCAAGCTCAATTTGTTGCCATTCTTTTTTGTCGATAATGCGAGGGATGATATCGAAAGGCCAGGCTCTGTCGATTGAGCCTTCTTCTTCAGTGTACACGGTGAACGTAATGCCCATCACGTGAATGGCCGTGCTGGCCGCCACGCGGTATTCTTCGATATCTTTGTCGGACAATCCCCTGAGGTAAGAGCACAAATCTACAGCAGCTTCTCTTGGCTTATTCCTGCCCTTGATTAACTCGTCATAGAATGGGCCCGTAGCGTAATTTCCCCATCTGATTGCCATGGCCTATTCCTTCAGTTTTATTACAGTAATGCTTATTTATTCCCCATATAACTCTGTTTACGGCTAAAAATCAATCGTTAATAAGGTTAAATGTGCCAGAATTAGATTGCGTTCAATCGCATGTGGATGCATGCTTATCAAGATTTTAAAATCCTTGTTAAGATCCTGTCAGGAAAGGTGTAATTTGACTTATTGTGTTGCTATAAAAGTGAACAAAGGGCTGGTTTTTGCCTCTGATTCACGGACGAACGCTGGCGTCGACTATATTGCCACTTACAGCAAAATGTGGCGGTTCAACTGGGCCGGTGAGAGAAGTATTGTTTTGCTGACGTCAGGCAGTCTTGCCACGTCACAGGCGGTGGTAAATGCAATTAAACGGGATCTGGAAAATCCGGCTGCCAAATTCAATCTGCGGTCCGGTAAGCATTTGCACGAGCTGGCTGATTATGTAGGTAAGCTTAGTCAGGCTGAACAAAAGCAACATGCTGAAGCCATGGAGCGTTCAGGCAGCAGCAATGAATCTAATTTTATCATCGGCGGCCAGATCGCCGGTCAGTCACCAGAGATTTTTCTGATTTATCCCCAAGGTAATTATATCTCTGCGTCTGACGATACGCCGTATTTGCAAATTGGTGAGAATAAATATGGTAAGCCCATACTGGATCGCATTATTTCCGGCGCTACGTCACTGGAGGATGCGGCCCGTTGTGCCATAGTGTCACTGGACTCTACTATCCGGAGTAACATTTCTGTGGGGCCACCCATAGAGCTGGCGATTCATTCTGCGAATCAGATTGAAGAGCCGTATCACCAGACATTTACTATGAACAGTACAATGTATAAATCGCTGCAGAAACAGTGGACCGAAGGGCTGAAGCGGGCATTTAATCGCTTGCCCCGGTTTGAATGGGAAAAAATTAAAGAATAAAGCAAACGGCACCTCATGGTGCCGTTTCGTATTGGGTGACAGGGCTAATCTTATTCGTGAAGCAGATTATGAATAAATGCCAGCTTCTGCTTTGCAGGTTCTGTAATGACAAAGGGATAAGCATCATCCTGACCCATGCTGCGGTTCAATGCGTTTAGTACGGTTGTCAAACGACACCAGTCTGCAAAAATTTTATCAAAATTTGTTTCTGCACTGCGCCGATAGCTTTCTGCCAGAGGGTTACATAATTGATTCTGCAAGATGTTAATGCCATAGTCATTGGCGGTTTCCAGCGTATCGACAATATGCAGATAGTGGGCCCAGCTCTCCGCCCAGTCCTCCCAGGGATGCATGCTGGCATAAGCGCTGATAAAGTTTGCCGGCCAGTTCTGCACCGGACCATTTGCATAATAAGTCTGCATGGCATCGGTGTAACTCAGCCGCTCATCACCGAACAGTTTCCGGTACTCGTCGATGTGGCGGGTATCGCGGACTAACGTGTCCCAGTAATAATGTCCCGACTCATGCCTGAAATGACCGATGAGAGTGCGATAACTCTCATTAAGTTCGTCACGCATTTTTATACGAGACTCATCCTCAGCCTCTTTCAGGTTTAATGTTATCAGGCCGTTGCAATGGCCAGTAATGACGGTGGACTTTACTGTCAGTTCCTCACCATACTCGTCTTCGGTAACGTCTTCCAGAAAGCGGAATTTCATGCCGTTTGAATCCGCACTGGATTGTTCACTGGTATCCAGCCTCAGCTTGACCAGTGTGTAAAGTAACCGGCGTTTAGCCTGCTCCATGTTGAACCAAAGGTTAAGATTGTCAGGTTTGGACAAATCGGGGATGGTTTCAGTCAGGCGGCAGGATTCACACAGGGTTTCCTCTTCTTCCACCGGAACCAGCCAGTTACAGACATTATTATGGCTGTAGTTGAGACAAGGTCGGTAGTGTTTACCATTCAGGCAACTTACCCAGTGGCCGTTTTCGTCTATCTCGCAAGCGGTCAGGGTCATTTCCTGGCTGATAAAACCAAGCGGGCGGTGACAGGCCAGGCATTCTGAATTTGCAAAGTACAGCGTATTGCCGCATTCACACACGAAATTTTTCACGTTAAACCCTTTATAGACGACGTGTTTTTGAAAGTTTATAGCATGTTTACGTGAATAACGTATGAAGTGCTATTAAAGATTATCAGATTGAGACGGACTAAATGTAAATGTGGATTAACGGATCTTCTACAGCGATAAATTGTTGAAGATGGGTGGCGACCACGGCTTTGCACTTATCGCCATTGAGAACACAGAGTACTCCAGTAGGCTCAAAACCCTGCTGTTTCAACCATTGTGGCTGAAAGTGCATCAGTGGTGTTCCTGCTTTTACTTTCTGACCGGGCTTTACTAAGCGCTCACACTTTTCTCCCATCAAGTGGTGGGGGTGTGGTAGCAGGTTAATCCACAGTTTGAGTCCGTAGCTGGTTTTAACCTTAAGTTCATAACCGCTCTCTGGTATGGATTCGATTAAGCAATCTGTTGGCGCAAATACGGTATGTCCGCTATATCTAAAGGCCATTGTTGCGCCCCACATGCCAGCCTCATGCAAAGGAAGATCAAGGGCGCTCAGGTCAATGCGGCTGCCATTTACCGGTGAGTTTACAACAAACTGCCGTTGATATTGTTGGGGGGCGGTTGTCGAAAATGCGTGAGTCATATTGCGTTACTGCTCGATAATGGTGTAACCGTCTTCACTAAGTGCGGTAACAGCGTCGTTGAGTTTATCTGCTTTCACCAGGAAAAAATCCGTATCGAAAGTAGAAACAATGAACATACTCACTTTTGCATTGGCCAGAACAGTTCCCAGGTTTGCCATAATACCCACCATAGACAACTCCAATGGGCCAAGCAGTTCAAGGGCGCGCCAGCCTTCATCTGATTCAAGAGACATCAGCTTAACCGAAGAGGGCACTACAACAGAGAGCGTGTCTTCCGTTTTACCAATAAAATAATAGTCGCTGTTCAGAACGGATGCAGGAATCGCAGAGTGAGGGTCAAAGGCATGAATGGTAAATTCATTTTTAATCACGGCAAGCGTTTGTTTGGTCATCGCTTAAAATTCAGTTTTTGAGAGAAACTCATTAAATCACTATCGTTGAATAACTTCCACGTGTTATCCACTTTATCTGTGGATAAGTTTGTTGAGTAGTGTGTGTGGAATTTGTAACTGCATGATTTTAAGCGTTAAAAAAAGGTGGTTAAAACATGTTCAGTGGATAACTGTTACGAATTTCCAAGCATTTTCCACAATCTGTGTCTACCGCTGTGCGAAAAAAAATGTGAAAAAAAAGCGAAATTCTTTAAGCTGTTCGTCTTGACTCTTCATTCTATCTCTGGAGCAGAAAATGAGTGATTCCACTTCCGATTGGCGTGATTTAACCGTAGACGATGCTGTTGCCGTGAGCGATTTTTATGTTGCCGTGTTGGGCTGGCAAAAAGAAGCACTTTCCATGGGGGAATACAATGATTTCATCGTTAAAGACAGTGAAGGCAAAGTCATGGGGGGCATTTGTCACCGAAAGGGGGCAAACGCAAATGTTCCCGCGGGTTGGTTACCTTATTTTACGACCCGAAATTTCGATGCTTCTGTGAATCAAGTGGTGGAGCAGGGCGGCAGACTGCTCTGTGATGTGCGTGAACATGGAACCGCTCGGTTCGTGTACGTGAGCGATCCGTCTGGTGCCTATTTTGCCCTTTATTCAGAGAGTTAATAACGCCAAGGCAATGACAATCCCGATGATGGCTGATAAAGTCAGTATAAGAAAAATAAAACGGAAATAAGGAAATCACGTTGACCGCGCCATTGAATATTTATGCTGGCCCAGGCGCGCTGGCAACGCTTAAGGAAAACGGCTTTTATCCTCTGCTGTTTAATTATTTTCTCGGCGCCTCGGGGGGCCCGAAGTGGTTCGTGCTTGCGGGTCTCGACAGGGTATTGTTTCCAGAATGGTTCGATACCCGTGGCGGACAGGTGCAAGTAATTGGTTCTTCCGCAGGCGCGTTTCGTGCAGCTTGTGCGGTACAAAACGATCCGCTGGCGGCCATTAATCGACTGGCAGAACACTATTCCACTACAGTTTATTCCAAAAAGCCTACTGCCAATGAAATCACGACCAAAGCCCGCGAATTGCTTCACCATGTTGTAGGCAAACAAGGGGCTTATGAAATCATCAGCAATGAACGATTCAAAGCACACATCTTTGCCGTACGCTGCCATAATGCCATGGCCAGCCGTGGCCGTTATACGCAGCTTAACGGATTATTGATGAGTGCTGCTGCAAACGCGGTACGGCGAAAAAATCTGAATATGTTTTACACCCGTCATGTCTTTTCAGCGCCGGGCAGCGAGCTCACTATTCATGATCCTTATCAGTTGAATACTGAACGTAGCGAATTGCAGTTTGTTAATGTGAAAGATGCCTTACTCGCGTCTGGTTCAATTCCACTGGTGTTAGAAGGCGTGGAAAAAATTGTTGGCGTGCCTGAAGGCGTGTATCGAGACGGCGGCATTGTGGACTACCATTTTGACTTATCGTTTGGCCCCCGCAAGGGCCTGGTACTTTATCCTCATTTCTTCGATAAACCCGTACCAGGGTGGTTTGATAAAAATTTGAAACGACGATTACCTCATCGTAGTAGTTACGACAATGTGGTGATGCTAGTGCCGTCTGCTGAGTTTGTTCAGTCTTTGCCTTACGGGAAAATCCCTGATCGTAAAGACTTCAATACCATGGATGCCAAAACCCGCATTAAATACTGGCAAACTGTGTTAAGTGAAACAGATCGGTTAGGGGAATACTTTATGAAGGTGACAGAAGATGGCAGCGTGATGGATGTGATAAAACCGCTGCCGTTTGCTTGTTTGAATGGCTAAGCACGCACTTTTAAATTAACAGTGGAGGATCTGCCGGCCAGCGTTATTCTGACCGGTGATTTAGACCAATTGATGTCGCCATGTCATCAAGGATATCATGCAAGCCGGTTATTTTTTCATTGGTAATGAAGATACTCACCGTCGACTCCACTTTAATACTGCCGGTTGTATCACCTTCTTCCAACGCTTGGGCTATGGCGGTTCGCATGCGTTCAAAATAGGGGCGCGCACTACTTTCCTCAACATTATGCAGACACATAATAAATTGCTCGGTGCCAAATCGGCCCAGAATGTCGCTTCCACGAATGTTGTTTTGTAGTGTTCGAGCAATGGCTTTAAGTACGCTGTTAGTTTTACTCGGGCCGAGATATCGGGTTATTTCCCTGAAATTACTGATATCAAAGACGGCAATGCCTATTGCGCGACCTTTGTCTGGTGCACTGAGCTTGCCAATGCGATTAATCGCGATTTCCGCATTCAACAGCTGCGTAACAGGATCGATGGCTTTAGCGGCAAGGAACTTGCGACGCAAGAAATAAGTGGCGAGACTGCCGGTAATGATAAATACAGCAAGAAGTGCCCACAGAATTCTCTGACGCGCTTGCTGTTCAGCTTCAACTTCTGCTTCCAAACCATAAATCCGGTTATACAGGTTTGCGGCACTCAGCACCCGAGCTGAATCTTGTTGTTTAATGCGCTTGCGCTCAGCTTCCATGGCGAATACATCGTTGGCAACGCGTGCTTTCTCAACATCACCCAGCGCCAGGTAAATTGCCAGATTAAAGCTGAGATAGTCCAGATTAGTCGCGAGCCTTGGTGGTATTTTATTTTTCTCGTCTTTAAATTGTTGAACATAGTCGACAAGACAGACAAGGTTACCGTTGTGGAGGCAAATTTCGGCTTCATGCCATTTATAAATTAGCGTGCCGAATGAGCTGGATACGGCGGAGACTGCTGTTTTGAAATCAGGCAGGGTTTTTTCAAGATTCTCAAAATCTCGGTTTTTTCGGTAATAATACACCAGCGAGTTATAGTAAAAATAGTTGGTGAGCGGTGTGTTTATGGTTGCATTTAACGCCGCATATTCTTCAATGCGTCGATAAGCCTCTTCGTTCTGACCACTGCTTTGCAGAGAAACAATGGCACTGATCAGCATGCTTAACTTATTACTTCCTTCGTAAAATTGCACGCCCATGTCATGGGCTTTGAGGAATTGTTCTGCTGCCAACCCGTGTTGTCCGAGTCCGCCGTAAAGTAAGCCGATGGAGTTGTGTATATGTGCGAGTTCAGCGGGAGAACCGTCTTCATAAAAACGTTCAAGGATATTGAACATTTTTCCTAACCGCTCTGAAACATCGTCTGACTCTGAACAGTAGCTGATCATGCCCAACGATGAGCTCATATAAATATCACTGTGTTTTTCTGGCGATGATAAGGAGCGGGCTTGGCGATAATATTGACAGCGCGTTGGGTTTTCCTGAGCATCGTAAATAAATCCGATCTGGTTTATCGCAGACACGTAAGTATAGGAAGCCTTATCGATGTCCGGCTGGTCCACAAGATCCTCAAGCAGTGACAGTGCGGATTCGAAGTCACCTCGACAAATCAGAAATTGCCCTTTGGCACTGATTAATGCATTTCGCTGAATCGTCGTCAATGACTCCCGGGTCAGCGTGGCTTCAAGCTCAGTAAAGAGGTTATCGTTGGGACAATCGTAAGAGGGCGCTCGTACCTTTTGTATGACAGCGTCGATATCTTCATTGGCGAATGCAGATACTGGCATAAGTAGTCCGAATACTAAAAGCCAGTATATTGGTGTTCTTCTCATACGTCTTTCTAATTTTTCTATTAGTGTAACCACTCAAGCAGAGAATGACTATCATTCTCACTTTTGTAGCCGGAAAAAGTGATACCGCAACTCGGCCGATGTCGAGCAAATTGGTATTACCCTGCCATTAAACCTTATTTCAACGCCGCTGATAAATTCAATAATTTGTATATATTATTAAGCGCTTGTTACAGCCATATTTATTTCTCTGATTAAGCCGTTTTTAGTCTGATGAAACACCTTAATCGTGTGATAAATAGCGTTGTTCAAACCCGGCACCAGTGCGTTATAATTCAGTCATACCAAAGGATTGGTCAAACTCTAATAACATCGACGGCCAAATCTGAGCAATCTAAGATTGCGTATTTCAGATTCCCGCAGCAAAAAAACCTTACACCCTGTTTCTAAAATGATGATTGTTGGTTTATCCACCGGACAACGTTTGGTAATTACTGACAGTTGTTACATTGCTTTTATTTTTCCTGACAGAAGGTATTTATGACAACTCACCACGGGACAACTTCGGCGTCTCCGTTCTGGCCAATTATGATCATGGCGCTCGGTACGTTTACGCTTGGGCTTACTGAATTTGCTTCAATGTCGATGCTGCCACTCATTGCAGCATCTTTTGATGTTTCACCTGCCATGGCGGGCAATGTGATCAGCGGTTACGCCATTGGCGTTGTAATTGGGGCACCGCTATTTATGTTGCTCACCAATAAAACGAACCGACGAACTGCCCTGGTCTTGTTTGCGTCAATGATGTTCATTGCCAATGGGTTGAGCGCTATTGCGACGTCGTTACCGGAAATGGTGTTTTATCGTGTGCTCAGTGGCCTGCCGCACGGTGCCTATTTCGGTACGGCGTTATTGATTGCGTCAGATATGGCACCAAAAGGCAAGCGTGCGAGCTACATGTCGATGGTGTTTATGGGCCTGACTATCGCTACCATCGTAGGTGTACCTATGGCAACGTTGGTTGGCCAAGCGATGAGTTGGCGCGTTTGCATGGCTATCGTCGCTGTACTGGCTTTGGCCGCTGCAATCCTGATTCGCTTTGTTGTACCCAGTTGCCCCATTACTCAGCCAACACGTTTGGGTGAAGAATTCGGCGTACTTAAAAATAAACTGGTGTGGACAATTTCAGGGATCATTTTTGTTGGTTTTGGTGGTGTGTTCTGTATTTACACTTACCTTGCCGACACCATTATGAATGTAACAGAAGCGCCAGAAGTCACCATTTCCATTGCTATGATGATGTTTGGTTTGGGTACCACCATTGGGAATTGGGTATGTGGACGCATGGCTGACAAATCTCCCCTTACTACCACCGGTATTGCGTTGGTTTGTAGTGTGGGCATTTCTATTATGTACGTGTTTGCCGCCCACGATATCTATTGGTTATACCTCAGCGTGTTTTGTCTGGGGGCTTCCGTGGGGCTGGCTGCGGTTATTCAGTCGATGCTACTCGATGTGTCGCCTACCGGCCACGCTATGATTGGTGCACTCGTGCAGTGCGCATTTAATACGGCTAATGCTATTGGTCCATGGGTGGGAGGCAGCCTGTTGGCTTCCGGTGCAACGTTTAACGAAACCGGCTATGCCTCAGCATTGCTTTTTGCTGGTGGCTTTGTCATGTGGGGATTAAGCTACATGATGATGCGTCAGAAAAATCGTACGCCTCAAGTTTGTAGCTCTGCAAGCTGCTAAAGCGGCTTCATGTGTGTGGCGCAGTTAATTTTTCTGCGCCCGCACTACGGCTTTGGCTTTACTGGAAGCCAATATGTTTGCCGCATCTTCCTGATCCACATTAATGGCCGTGATTGGAAATGGAATCACAATACCTTCTTCATCAAAGCGCTGCTTCAGCATCTTCATAAACGCACTTTTTATAAAAAAGCGGTTAAAATACTCACGCGTTCTCAGCATGACGGTAAGGTTAATGCTGGAATTATCGAAGGTGTGAAACAGCACGAAAGGTTCGTAGGTCGGTACTCCGTATTCATGGTTGTGCAAGGTGTATTCCGCCACTTCCAGGCACACTTTTTCAACCAGCTCTAAATCTGACGAGTAGTGCACCCCCACCTCGATTGGCACAGACAATTCTCGTTCAGGGTAATAATAATTTATCAATTTAGAGTTAGATAACTTACTGTTGGGCATGATCACAATGTTGTTTGGTAGCATTCTGACCCACGTTGACCGCCAGCCAATTTTCTCCACAAATCCCTGTTCGCCGGAATCCAGTTCGATAAAGTCGCCTACGCGAATCGGCTTATCGATAATAAGTTGTATACCTGAAAAGAAATTCTCAAGGGTGGGCTGAAGTGCAAGGGCTACGGCCAAAGAGGTGATACCTAACGACGCAATGATTGGCGTTATAGAAACACCCATCGTACTCAGTATTACCAGGATGGCCAGGCTAGCTAGAATTGCCCGCATGGCTCCGCCGGCTATGCTGCTGGTATTCTTAACTAATGTGGATTCATTCTGATACCGGCGCAAGGAGTAGGTAAAAAAGCGTTCGAAAAACAGGAAAAAAGTGAGAATGACGCCTGCTTTCACCACATGTTCGATAATCAACTCTGTGCGGTCGTTAATAATCGACAACCATTCCAACAGAAATTTGCCAAGCACTACCATCACCAGAAAGATAAACAGGGTGAGAGGGGCATCGAGTGACAGCACCAAAATTCGATATATGCCAGCCATAGAGCTAGACTCAGACCGGGCTTTTTGCTTCAGACGCACCAATATGATGCGCTTTGCAATGAACAGCGTCACGATCACGGCGAGAATAATACCGAGGGTAATCGCTTCCTGGGTCTTTAAGAATGCGGGAATGGTCATTTTTGAGGATTCTCTGACAAAGCTAGATGATATTGACTACTGATTAACCGAGCAAAAGGTGCACCAGGTTCAAGCTGATCTTCGCTCGATACTACCCGTAGATAAAATTATCAACCTGCTTTTCATGCGTTTCTGATTGCTAAAACTGGCCAGGAGTAAATGGTCTCTGATATATGTCGTTTAACGCATTTAATGAATCACAGTTTGTTATGTTTATCAGTCTCATTGGTTGTGTGATAGGTTAGCATCTGAAACGACAAACCTCGGTCTGTGAGAAAGTATCGAGCGAATAATAAGGTAAAAAAATTAATGAGTTACGACCCGAAATCCTTCCCTTATCAGAAGTGTGAAGATGAACCTATTCACATTCCTGAAAATATTCAGAGTTACGGATTTTTGCTCGCTTTCGACAAATCAGACCTCACCATCCAAATAATCAGTGAAAATGTAAGAGAGTTATTTACTGAAGAGGTGATAGGCAGGGAGTTTCTCACCTTGTTGTCTTCTGAAACCGATGAAAAGCAGTTTCTGCAAGAAACCTTCGACCGTGTTTCTAAAAGCAAAATACGTCTGCCCATTAAATTGCGCCTTAATCGTGACATACTTGCATCACATCAGGACGAAGATTACCTTGCTGTGGTGTATGACAGCAGTGGCTATTACGTGGTCGAATTCGAGCCGGCCACAGAATTTCGTGATACCTACAGTGCTGAGCAATTTATAAAGTTATATGCCATGTCTGTGGCACCGCGTTTCAAAGAAATGACGTCGTTGAACGAGATGGCCGCTGAAATGGTCTCAACCATCCGTTATCTGACAGGCATGGACCGCGTTGTTTTATACAAATTCAACGAAGACTTTTCCGGAAAAGTTATCGCAGAAGCAAAAGCCGATGATATTTCATCCTATGAAGGGCTTTATTTTCCGGCTTCTGACATTCCGAGTCAGGCGCGAGAGCTCTATAAGACTAATTGGGTTCGCCTAACGCCTGATACTGAATTACCGCCGTCGAAGCTTATTCCCACACAGGAAGAGATGGGAAGAGAGCCTCTGGATTTGTCGCGTTCACTGTTGCGCCGTTTTTCTCCTATTCATTTACAATACATCCGTAATCAGGGTTTGCGGGCGTCATTTTCTATTTCCCTGGTGACGGAAGGTGAACTATACGGCTTGATTTCTTGCCATCACCGAGAGCCTTGCTACATTCCTCAGGATGTACGACTGCAGTGCGAAAACCTGAGCCAGTTGTTCAGCTGGCATTTGCGGGCAAAAGAAGAGGAAATCGCTCGTGTGAAAAAAGAAGAGACCGATAAAGCCGTCGATCTAATGCTGGATAAAATTGGTCCTTCCAATCCCATTGGGCGGGTAGTGAAAAGTGGTGAACAAGCGTTTCTCAATGCTTTGAATTCAGACGGGTTTATCTATTTCTCTCAATACGAGACCATTTCTCTGGGCGATGTGCTACCTGTCGACCTGGTAAAAGCCATCTTTTTGAAGGCAAGTCACAGCGATGGTTTCCCCTTTACCTGTGACAATCTGTTTGAAGCGTGGCCAGAGGCCAAAGAGCATGGTATCGCGGGTATTATGATCATTCCGCTTTTCGAGAAAAAGCGCTATTTCACGGCCTGGTTCCGAAAGGAGAATACGCGTTATCAGCGTTGGGTCGGTGTGGAAAACGAAAAATCTGAAGATGCCCCGAAAGATGAACGTTTAAAACCACGCACTTCGTTTGCTGTGAACGAACGGGCCATTATGGGTTACGCCAGTCCCTTTGATCGTGCTGATATCGAAACGGCAAACCGACTAAACCGCATGTTTCTGGTTTATGCCCTCGATGTGCAGGAAAAAATGCATATCAGTATTCAGGAGTTGGAACGTCAAGACCGTTACCGCAACGAGTTTTTAGCCACCCTAGCCCACGAATTACGCAATCCATTGGGGCCAATCACATCGGGGGCTGCAATCCTTGAAAGCGTGGATGACGAGGCGACACGCAAACGGGTCACTTCAATCATTGGTCGTCAGGCTGCTTACATGTCAAAACTGGTCAACGACCTCATGGACGTGTCCCGTATTACTCAGGGCAAAGTAAAGCTGGAATTCGAAAAACTGCTTATTCACGATGTCATATCGCAATCGCTGGAAATGGTGGATGAACACATTCAGCAGAAAGGCCATCATATTGACGTGGAATATCCTGCAGAGCACGTAACGGTTTACGGCGACAAGGCGCGTCTTAGCCAAATATTCTCCAACATTATTCACAACGCAGCCAAGTACACTGAAGAAGGTGGCAACATTGCAATTAGTGTTCGCGGTGAAGGCTCATTGGTGGTGGTAGAAATTGCCGACAACGGTATGGGAATTCCGCAGGAACGCCTGGCTGATGTATTTAATATGTTTACGCAAATTGAGGCTCATTCTACCCACACAAAAGGTGGCTTAGGCATTGGACTAACATTGGTGAGTAAACTCGTGGCGCTGCATCACGGTGATATTCGTGTTGAAAGTGATGGGGCAGGAAAGGGGAGCTCATTCTTTATTCGTTTGCCTATTTCACGTGTCGCCTTTGATCAAACTACGATGGGATCGGATGATCATGCGGCAACGGCTGAAACTCGGGTGATGTTTGTCGACGATAACGCCGACCTGGTTGATACCTATTGCATGCTTGCAGAATCAATGGGTTACAAGGCACAAGGCGTTTCTGACCCTAAAAATGCCCTGGCGTTATTTAAATCGTTCAAACCCAACTGCGTATTCCTCGATATCGGCATGCCCGATATAGATGGCTACGAATTATGCAAAGTATTAAAGATCCAGCCTGAAGCGGCGCAGGTGAAATTCTATTCTCAAAGTGGATGGGGTACCGACCGTTACCTGGAAGACTCAAAAAAAGCCGGTTTCGAAAAACATTTAGTGAAACCCCTTACCAAAGAGATTATTAAAGCGTCAGTGGAATATTGATTTAAGTGGTCGTGGCCGATAGTTTTTTCGGCCACTGCTAACCAATTCGCCACCTGTTGATTGTTAATCAAACGAATGGACTGCAACCGGTGGATAAAAGCAAAAAATCACTTGCACCCCTTGGGCGGCATCGTTATTATACGCGCCGTTCACAGCAATCGCGGTGAACATCTTAAGAAAATGCGTCTATAGCTCAGTTGGTTAGAGCGCTACCTTGACATGGTAGAGGTCCCCTGTTCGAATCAGGGTAGACGCACCATTTTCTCTTCTTCTTATGATTTGCCTTCTTTCCAATAATTGCGCAAGCGAAGTAGCATCTTCTGTTGTTTGATGATAAAAATTTGAATTAAATTCAAATAAAGACAGAAAAATGCAATTTTTCACCGCACTTCTTTTATGTTGTTTCGTTTACGTTGCTCAAGCTCAAGCTCAAGCTCAAGCCCAGTCACAAACTGATGCTAGCCCGAAGAACTGGCTAGAAGCCAACGCCAGTGAGCAAGCAAAAGCCATTGCCGAGGGAAAGCTTACCTCTCAGCAGCTGGTCTTTGCTTACCTGAATCGTATTGACTCACTCGATCCTCGAATTAACAGTATCCTGAGCCTGAACGGTGAAGCCATGAAGGTTGCCGCGCACCGTGATCTTGATGTCAAAAGCGGTAAGCCGCTTGGCCCACTTCATGGTGTTCCCGTTCTGTTGAAAGACAATATTGAAACCAAAGACATGCCGACAACGGCAGGTGCGATGGCGTTAATCAATAATGATACTGGCCGGGATTCTCCGCTGGTGGCCGGTTTACGCGAAGCGGGTGCGATTATTCTAGGAAAAACCAATTTATCTGAATGGGCCAATTTTCGCTCTGAAGATTCCATCAGCGGTTGGAGTGCAGTAGGTGGTCTAACCCGCAACCCGCATAACCTTGCTCGTACGCCATGTGGCTCCTCTTCAGGTTCCGGTGCGGCAATGGCTGCAAATCTTGCTTCATTAACCGTCGGTACTGAGACGAATGGCTCTATTATCTGCCCGGCATCTTTCAATGGGGTTGTGGGCTATAAGCCCACGGTAGGACTTATCTCGCAAACTTACATTGTTCCTATATCTTCTAGCCAGGATACGGCAGGTCCTATTACTGCCACGGTTGCCGATGCTGGCTTGATGGCATCGGTCATGGCGGACAAAAAAGTTGCTGCTGAGCATAATGTAAATTTAAGCCAATTTTCTTCGCTCAACGGCGAGCGAGAAGGCAAGTTAAAAGGTAAGCGAATTGGCGTGGTGCGATTTTCACCAAGTCGCGTCGACGGTGTGAATGAGGCCTATGAACAGGCATTAAACACCCTTAAAACACAGGGCGCCGTGCTGATAGATATTAATGAATTCTCCATGCCAGATGAATTTTGGGATAAATCGTATTACGTGCTGCTTTCCGAATTTAAAACCACGATAAACGCGTATCTGGCAGACTCGCCAGCCCAGTTACCCGCTCGTTCCCTTAAGGCATTGATCGCGTTTAACCAAAATGATGACCGGGAGATGCAGCTGTTTGACCAGAGCATTTTCATTAAGTCAGAGGAAACGAATGGCGCAAGTGGTGAGGCTTATCAATCAGCTGTCGCATTTGTTCAGAACGCTACCGGCAAAGAGGGCATTGATCAACTTCTGGCAGATAACGAGGTTGATATACTGGTAGCCCCCTCGAATAATCCCGCATTTCTGATTGATGCTGTTTACGGCGACCACGCGCCGAAAGGTTTCACTGGCATCGGCTATATGGCCGCTATTGCAGGCTATCCCCACGTAAGTGTGCCGATGGGAACGGAAAAAGGCTTACCGTTGGGGTTAAGCTTTATCAGTAGCGCCTGGCAGGATGAAGTCGTGCTCAGCGCGGCGAATGCGTTTGAAAAAGCGCATCAGTTTGCTCTTAAACCTCAATTTTATCCTAGCCGGGCTCAGAGCCCGGATGTGGAAACACTGTTTCGCCCCGCGAAGAGCAACAAGGCTGATCCAATGTAAAGTCAGTGGCGCTAAAATTCTGGATAAGGCTGTATTGTCTTTTATTTTTGTCGCGCTTGGTAGCAAGTCCACCTTCATTTTCTCTGTTCCGGTGGCGGTATGTTTGACTGTTTCTGTGAAACACCGGCGCCGCCAGTGCTGCAAACTAGGTGCGCGCTGAGCGACATTCGGGTTAATTCATTTGATAAAGACTATCTTTAAAGCCGAAATCTGGCAGTATGGAATAAATCAAACAAATTATTAACAAAGGTGCCTGTCATGCCTTCCGTTTTACGTATGGTCTCACTCATTTGCTGTTTCTTTTGCTGTTTATCCGCCGCAACCCGCGCGGCAGATGATTCCACTGTCTATGCGGATATCCCCGAGCCTGAGCTTGAGTTTTTGTTTGAAGCAACAGTCACACTAGATCCGCCCAGAGAGGTGGGTACTACACGCTACGGAAAGCGTCGTATTATCGGCATTAACGGCGGAACATTCCATGGACCTCAGCTTAGCGGAAAGGTACTCAGCGGTGGCGCAGATTGGCAGACCGTGCGCGCCGACGGCACGGCCGATCTTGTGGCAGATTACAGTCTACAAACCAGTGATGGTGAAATCATTTATGTGCATAACGAAGGCTTAAGAACCGCGAGCCCAGAGGTACTGGCGCGACTTGCTAAGGGAGAGGATTTACCCGCCGCTGCATACTACATGCGAACTGCGGCTAAACTTGAAATAGCCTCGGACAGCCAGCATGCCTGGTTGAATAAGGCACTGATCATTTCTACTGGAATGCGAAAAGCAAACAGCGTGATTTTGCATTTTTATCGTATTAAGTAGTAATTAAATCAGCTTTTTAAAAGCTCTCTAACATCTAGGGTTAAATACATTAGATTGAGATAAATGGTTACAAATTACTGCAATCAATGATGAATGGGCTGGTATAGAGTAAAAAATACGAAAAACTCTAAGCAAATGGAACTGCAATGCTAACGATAAACCAACTTACAAAAACGTATTCTAATGGCGTTCGCGCCCTCGACGGCATTAATTTGACCATTCCAAAAGGTATGTTTGGCCTGTTAGGCCCCAACGGTGCGGGTAAATCTTCTCTAATGCGCACTATTTCCACATTACAGACTCCCGATCAAGGCACTATCGAATTTGATGGGGTAGATGTATTGGCGCAGCCAAATGAATTGCGTCAGCGATTGGGTTACCTGCCACAGGACTTTGGTGTGTATCCTCGAATAAGCGCAGAGCGTTTGCTTGATCATTTAGCCATACTGAAAGGACTCAACAACAAAGCAGAACGTAAGGAAGCTGTTGAAGGTTTATTGGTTCACACTAATTTATGGCAACACCGTGATAAAGCGGTGAGCGGCTACTCTGGCGGCATGCGTCAGCGATTTGGCATCGCGCAAGCCTTGCTTGGCGACCCTGATCTGATCATTGTCGATGAACCTACCGCTGGTCTTGATCCAGAAGAGCGCAACCGGTTTCATAATCTGCTAGTGAGTCTTGGGGAAGAGAAAGTCATCATTCTTTCCACCCATATCGTTGACGATGTTTCCGAGTTATGCCCTAACATGGCTGTACTGGGCCAGGGAAAAATACTCTTGGAAGGGAACCCAATTGAACTAACTCATCAACTGGACAGCCGCATTTGGAGTAAGCAAGTTTCTCAGGAAGAGTTCAAAGAAGTAGAGCAAAATTTCGCGCTCATTTCATCACGTCTCATCGCTGGAAAACATGTGGTACATGTTATGGCTGATGAGGCGCCATCCGGTTTCTCTCCTGCACCAGCAAACCTTGAGGATGTGTATTTCTCAACGCTTTACCAGTCACGTAAACACACCGCTAACGCTGCATAAGGGGCGGGATCATGTTCTGGAACAGTCTTGCTTTTGAATGGCGTTATTATTTACGCCAGCCTTCATTTACTGTTACTGCTTTGGTATTTTTCCTTTTGCCGTTCTTGGCGACGGTATCAGATAATGTAAGGATTGGAGGCGCTAACTCGTTATACAACGGCAGTTACGCTATCGCGCAGATCACCATCATCATGGGCATTTTCGCGCTATTTTTGTTAGTGAATTTTATTGCTGGTACCGCTACCCGCAACCACACATCGAAAATGAGCGAACTTATCTATACCCGGCCGGTCAATCCTCTGCAGTATCAACTAGGTCGTTTTACCGGGGCGGTTTTGGTCAGCCTAATCGTTTTTGCCATGGTGCCCATTGGCGTACTTATTGGGTCTTTCATGCCGTGGGTAGACCCTGAGCGCCTCGGGCCAACGGTACTGAGTTACTACCTCACGCCTTATCTTTATATTATTGTGCCTGGATTTTTTTCCATGGGCATGATTTTCTACGCGGTTGCCCATCGAACCCGCTCTGTCATGGCGAGTTACCTTACAGCAATGGGCGTATTTATTGCCTACGTGGTGGGTGGCTTACTCACCAATGAGCCTGAATACCGAGAAATAGGTGCCATGCTCGACCCCTTTGCCGTGAGAACGTTTGGTGAAATAAGCCGATATTGGACGGCCTTCGACAAAAACACCTCGCTTATTTCATTTAGTGGTTTACTGTTGCAGAACCGACTCATATGGCTTGCCGCGGGAAGTATTGTCTTACTCGCATTTGGCGGGCTATTTTCACTGCGCTGGCAGCAAAGTAACCGCAAAGCAAAGCCGACGAAAGCGTCACGTGTTCCCGCGCCTGTCGAGAATAAAATCAGTTCTAAAGCCTCCGGGGGCTTTCAGTGGCACAAGTTCATTACGTGTTTAAAGTTTGAGATGCGTCAGGTGCTACTAAGCCCCGCCATGATAGTACTGCTGGTTTTTACCCTGTTTAATTTAAGTGGCATGTATGCCGTGGATTTTCAGGGAATGTACGGTACCGGAAACTGGCCTTTGACACGTTACATGGTTGATGCCATATACGACAACTTCTTCCTGACCTTCCTCATCGTGATTATCTATTACAGCGCAGAAATAGTGTGGCGGGAACGAGGCAGTGGTATGGGTGACATCATCGAATCAACGCCAGTTTTTAATGCCGTATTCTGGGTAAGCAAATTGTTTTCCATGTGGGCCGTATTGGTTGTGCTTTGTTTAATAGGTATGGCTTTCACGCTTTTCTTCCAGGTATCAAAAGGCTATACCCACTTTGAGTTTGATGTGTACGCCGTTGGGTTATTTTACGTAAAACTCATGCCATTTATTTGGCTTAGCGTACTCACCTTTTTTATTCAGGTACTCAGCCCGAATAAGTTCATTGGTATGCTTCTTTCGTCGGCCTATTTACTTGGTTCCATGGTGCTGAGTCAGTTAGGTGCTGAACACACTATGTGGCATTACGGGCAGGGGCCTTCCGTGCCGTATTCAGATTTAAACGGTTTCGGTTGGTTCCTAGCTGGGTTTAATTGGTACATGCTCTACTGGGGTGCGCTGAGCCTGGCGTTATCTGTCATTGGCTTTGGTTTGTGGCAACGGGGCCCAGAGAATAAGCTGAAAGATCGGTTACGTTTGTTGGGGTATCAGATGGGACGCACCGGCAAGGGTCTGTTAGCGGCCAGTTTGGGGGTATTTTTCCTCACAGGCGGTTTTATTCATTACAACACTAAGGTGGTAAATGAATTTGTTGGTCAGGATGAAAGGTTAGACTTACAAGCTGCGTATGAGCGTGAGTTTGCTCAGTATGAAGACGACAACATTCCTGTTATTACCAAGGTCGATGCGCATGTCGATATATTTCCTGAACAGCGCCGCATAGAGGCCGAAGCCGATGTTGTTTTTGTAAATAGTGCAGATACACCGATCAAACGGGTGTTGTTGACGGTGCCGTCGAATACCGTGGAGTGGGCGGTCGATTTGCCTGGCGCCTCTGTGGTCGAACATATTGACGAATTTGATTCGGCTTGGCTTGAATTTGCAACGCCCATGTTACCTGGGTCAACCATAGCCGGCACCCTTTCTGTGGTTCGAGATCACAATGGTTTCCGCGATCGGAATACCGATGTAACAGTGGCTGAAAATGGCACGTTTATTAATAATTATGAACTGTTTCCAACCATAGGCTTCCGTGGTGATAGGGTTATTACCGACCGCCATGAACGTCGCAAGCGAGATTTACCCGAGCGACCTGTGGCAGCAAAACTGGAAGATACCAGTAAATACACCGAAAGCTTCTTCGGCAAGGGCGTCAACTTCATCGATTTTGAAACCACGATTTCAACGTTGGAAGGGCAGATCGCCATTGCACCGGGGTACCTTCAAAAAGATTGGAGTGAAAACGGGCGTCACTATTTCCATTACAAAATGGACGCGCCTATGGTGAATTTTTACTCTTTCTTGTCTGCAAGTCATGAAGTAAAACGTGAAGCGTATAAAGGCATTAACATCGAAATTTATTACGATGAAAAACATGCCTGGAACCTCGACACCATGGTGCAAAGTGTCAAAGATTCACTGGATTATTTTGGCTCCGCCTTTGGCCCCTATCAGCATCGACAGGTGCGTATTATTGAATTTCCAGGCTATCGCTCCTTTGCCCAAAGTTTCGCTAATACCGTGCCTTACTCTGAAGATATCGGGTTTACCGCTGACCTGCGTGACCCTGATGACATTGATTATGTGTACTATGTTACCGCCCATGAAATGGCGCACCAATGGTGGGGACACCAGCTCGGCGCTGCGAACGTTCAGGGCAGTGCAATTTTATCGGAGAGCTTATCGCAGTACAGTGCATTGATGGTGCTGCAAAAGCGTTATGGCGCTAGCAAAATGCGTAAGTTTGTGAAGTATGAGCTAGACCGTTACTTAATGGGCAGAAGTAACGAGATATTAGAAGAAATGCCATTTATGCGTAGTCAGAACCAGAATTACATTCACTATCGCAAAGGTTCTGTGGTGATGATGGCGCTGTTAGACAGACTCGGTGAGTCGCGTTTGAATAGTGCACTTCAGTCGCTACTGAAAAAATTCCGTTACCAATCGAACCCGTTCCCGACAACCCTTGATTTGTTGGCAGAATTGAATGCCGTTGCCACCCCGGAAGAGCAAGGGTTTATCGCAGACTTGTTCACGCGTATTACTTTGTACGATCTTAAAATTACCAATGTGGAATCAACCCAGGTGAATGAAGAGTTTGAAGTAACGTTAACCATTGCCGCTGCGAAGTATGAAGCGGATGGCGAAGGGCGAGAAACGGAACAGCCGCTGAATGAGTTGGTCGATATAGTCTTGTTTACGGTGAGCCCTGATAAGCTCCAGGAAGACAACCAGATCCTTTACAAGGCGAAACATAAACTAACAAGTGGTGAGAATAAAATAGCTATAACGGTGCCTGAGATGCCAGCTTACGCCGGGGTTGATCCCTTCGTGAAGCTCATCGACAGAGACGGCAATGATAATATTAAAGCGTTATAGCGAGATGTTTGTCATTGTGACAAGGTGAAAACTTAAAAGCCGGCGTTTACAGGTTCAATGGCTCAGATATCTAAACCAGATATTTGAGCATGAATACTGAAAAACGTCGGCCTTTTAACGTCTTGTATGCTTTACGCCGATGACTAGCCCTTAAGGCCTTTTTCAAATACCTCTAGCATGCGGTTCCAGGCGATGTCGGCTTGTTTCTCGTTGTACACTTTTGAATCCGGTGGCGTCCAGCCATGCAAAGTGCCAGGGTAAATGGCAATATCTGCGTTAATGCCCGCTTCCTCATAAGCTTCGGTTAACAGCGGCGTCATGTCCGGACTCTTTTGTGCATCGTTTTCAGCAACGGCGTGTATTGCAACTGCTTTGCTGTCTTTCACTAACAAGTGTGGACTATTTTCGTCGTCAGTCGCCAAACCGCCACCATGGAACGACGCAATGGCGCCCACTTCATCAGGGAATGCGGCAGCAGCAAAAATAGTAAAGCTGCCACTCATGCAGTAGCCCATAACCGCTTTGGGTTTCGAGGCGTCAACGGCATCCTGCTGGTTAAGAAAATTAAAGAATGCACGGTTGTCATTGTTTGTATTTTGTTGGGTAAGTTTGGCCCGCATAGGGCTAAGTACGCCCCAGGCCGCTTCAGAGGGAAACTCGATGCCTTGAGGCAAGGCTGCGCCTTTCACATCACGATAAAATGGGTTCACTACCAGCACCGCATAACCTTTCGCTGCCAGACGTTGCCCCATTAAATCAAAGGCTGTGCGACGGCCTTTGATGTCTGGCCACATCACCACGCCAGCAAAGGCACCGCCTTCAGGATAGGTAAGTAAACAATCCGCTTCGCCGTCAGGCGTTTTTACCGAAACTTCTTCAGTTTTAACGCTTCCTCGTGCCTGAGTAAACTGCGGAAACGCGGTAGCTAATGAGCCTACTGCAACGAGTTTATGGAAGTTTCTGCGGCTCAATGTCGTTGCGTTTTTTACGGCGTTATCTGCATCCGCTTCAGTGTGATGATCGCACATAGTCAGGTTTCCTTTTACGAGTTTGCTAAAAAGCCTTCGGTGTCTGTTCACTTTACCCTGTTAAAAAGGTTAGTCACTGATTCACTGAGTTTGTTCCTGCGGATCAGTCACCATTTTTAAATACGGCGCCAATGTGCTTCGGATTTGTTTTATTTCTTCATCACTGTCGTATTGCCCGCCGTCGGCGATTTCCTGGGCGCGACCGAAGAACGGCATAAACATCGATACACCGTTCGCTTTTTTACTGATGACTATCGCTTTGTTTTGTTCTGCCAGTTCGTGCCATACCGTTCTGACATCTCGCCAGTAATTCGCCGTTTTTTCCCAGTAGGTTTCACCAGGTGAAAAATCGTGATCTTTAATGCGTTCATATCGGGCAATACCAAATTCTTTAGCAATATAGGGTGAAGTGGTCGAGGGCTCTCCACTGTCGGATAACACTAACTTGTAGTTTTCCTCTTCCTGAACCCAGCCATCAGGCAGAATAATGTGTTTGTTTACACCCTCCAGTACTTGGTAATCACTTCTGACACTGCTTTCACGACGAGGCAACGGCCGCCAGGTAACATCGCTCACCCATTGCGAACGATTGCCTTTGTGTTCCCATATTCCCTGCGATTCATAGCGAGGAGAATCATCCACTTGAAAGACTGACTGAGACCAGTGGCCAGCATTTTGTTGTTCATCAAGCGGATGGTTTTCCCAGGTTTGATTTCCGGCATACACAAATTCGCTGGACTTTTCATATTGCCAATCCTGTCGCCAATGCTTCATCACCATTGGCTCACTGGCTTGACCGTTTTCATCTACGAAAACCATGACCATGATATGCTGCAGACTGATAAAATCAGGTTTATCTTCGACAACGGCTACCCATTCCGTGCCCCAGGAGCGATAAGGTTTTGAAGGCTGATAATCAGGAGAAAATCCCATGGTTTCGATAAAATCAAAGCTCACTCTGAAGTAACCCGACATGGCCAGAATGGCTTCACGGTCGCGCTCATAAGTTGAAAGGCCATCTTTTTGCAGGTTACGCCAATGCTCCGATGGTGTGGAATCTTTGATGGTTTGCGCGCCCGTTGACGTGCCACCCCGGGGCGAAAAGTCGCAGCTTTCTTCTATAAATTGCCATCCAAATACATAACTGGGTGACTGACATGGGGCAGGGGCTGAGCTGCTTTCAGTTTTCGCCATATCCGCAGCACAACCCGAGACTGAAATCATTGCAGTGGCAAAGCCTAAGCAAAACAGGCTTAGTCTGGAAAATCGGTTGCCAAAAATCACGGTACACTCCTTTTTTAGCCTTGATAGTGATAATCATTATCATTTGTTGATGGTAGCAGATAGGCGCTAGGGCAAAAAGTGGTAGATGAGAAAATAGTGGTCTTGGCAGGCAACGAAAGCCTGTATCTTTATATTTCCCGGAAGATCAAGACGGCGACAACTGGCATTCAGGCAAAAACTCAGAAAGGGTGCGAAGCGCCGCTTCCCTCGATGCATGGTTTCTATCAATGAAATTAAAGCGAAGACAATGACGATATTTGCCCGTTGCAGAAAACATCTGGCCTGGGGCCAAAATAATGCCAGCTTGCTTGGCACGTTCCGCCAATTTTACCGCGTCGTATTTTTTGGGTAATTCCATCCATAAAACAAAGCCACCTTCCGGGTAACTTACCCGGGTCTGCTCGGGGAAAAACCGTCTGATATCCTCTAGCATGAGATCTCTGGCCTTACGATAGTGCTGTCGCATGGCGCTTAGGTGCCGTTCATAACCGCCTTCGCGGATGAACCTGCCAATAGCAAGCTGGGGCAAAGTAGGGCACATAGAACTGCTGACATACTTAATATGGGTGACTTTGTCACGATAGCGGCCTGGTGCAATCCAGCCCACACGAAAACCGGGAGCCAGCGTTTTAGAGAATGAGGAACAAAGGAGAACGCGTCCATCATCATCGAATGATTTTAGGGTTTTAGGCCGCGGATAATCAAAGGCAATGTCGCCATAAATATCGTCTTCAATGATGGCGATATCAAATTCTTGGGCCAATTGATATAAGGCCTGCTTTTTTTCCAGCGGCATGACATATCCCTGGGGATTATTTACCGTAGGTGTAACCAGAATCGTTTTTACCGGCCACTGGTCCATGGCAAGACGCAGCGCATCAATGCTCATTCCATCCCGGGAATCGGTGGGAATTTCCAGTGCTTTCAGGTTGGCGGCTTTTATCGCCTGCATGGCGCCATAAAAGCCGGGTGATTCTACCGCGACAATATCGCCAGGTTCAGCCACAGCCCGTAAACAAACAGATAAAGCCTCCTGACAGCCCGACGTCACCACAAAATCTTCAGCCATTAAATGGCAACCGGCCGATGCCGTAAGCCGGGCAAGTTGTTCGCGAAGTCCCGCATCACCCTGAATGTGACCGTATTTCATGCCATCTTGTGGGCGATGACGATTCAGCTCATAAAGGCTTTTTAACAGCGGCTTGAGCGTGGATGAAGCCATATCAGGCATGGCGTGCTGAAACTCACAAACAGCATCTACACCATGACCCAACAACATGGCTAAAACATCTTCCCACAATGAGACGTCCATGGGGCGTTGAGGCGGTTTGGACTGTTCAGGCCGATTAATGGCTTTTCGCTCTTCAGCAACAAAGTAGCCAGACTTCGGACGCGCTACAATAAGCTGGTCTCGTTCCAGTACGCGATAGGCTTCCTGAACAGTAGACAAACTCACTCCATGCTCGCTGGCAAGCTGGCGAACAGACGGTAAACGGGATGCCGGGGCGAAATAGCCCAATTGGATCTGCTCTTTCAGACGTGCAGCAAGTTGCTGATATCGGCTCATAGTCAATCCTTTAAAAACATACACAGTAATATACCGTACAGTTTTAGTAAGAATAACCATACAGATTTGGTGATTTTTGACCATACAGTGCTAGAACATAAAATGTGTATGGTCATTTGCCTGTTTATTTATCTATAAAACAATACAGTCGAGTTCAATAGAGTACGTCATAACGCATTCACTTTATTTGAAAACTTTATATAGCGGCGAAAACAACATGGAACTTTCTTTATTATTTGGCATTGCAGCTTTTGCATTTGTTACCTCCGTCACTCCGGGCCCGAATAACATGATGTTACTGGCATCAGGTGCACAGTTTGGCTTCACGCGCACATTGCCGCACATGATTGGTATCGTAATAGGCGTAGCCATATTGTTGTTTTGTGTTCTACTAGGACTTGGCGCCCTGTTTACATTGTATCCGTCGCTGTATTCGGTGCTAAATGTTGCCGGTTCGGCATATTTACTCTGGCTGGCATGGAAAATTGCCAGCGGACCCGTCGCGGCAATCAGTGAGAATGATGACATCGACAGTCAGCCTTTGCGCTGGTGGCAGGCGGCCCTATTCCAATTTGTAAACCCAAAAGCGTGGATGATGGCGCTAGGAAGTGTGAGTACGTTTTCACTGCCTGGCGACGATTACGTGCTTTCAGGGGCGATGATCATGTTGACATTTGCGGTTATCGGTTTTCCTGCTATTTCTCTTTGGGCAGGGGCGGGAGCGAAACTGCGAGATTGGTTGAATAGCCCCAACCGCCGTCGCGGATTCAACTTGACCATGGGCGCGGCAACAGCGGCGACATTGCTGTTAATTGTCGAGTTTTGAGGTGTTACTCAGATACAAAAAGACTTGAAAGCGCCTAGAGCAGGCGCTTTGCGTTCGATTTAACCTTACTGTGGAACGGTTTAACCAAACTTTCTGTCATCTTCATGCTGGCAGCAGGTGCATAGCGAAACATAATTTGAGACAGCGCCTGAGGCAGCATAGCGGGTGACGATGCCGTGCCCACCATCTCCGATACGGCTTTGGCCTGAAACTTCGCAGAATCCATAGTAACAGCCTGCATGGCCGTACCTGCGGCAATGACTTTTTCAATCCACATTTCATTCATTTCCCAGATATCAGACTTGGCCGGTAACCGGGTTGACGTTGACATTCGATACAGACGATTGGCGATGACCTGGGGAGCCAGTGTCCACAACTCGAATAACTGCATGGGTAAAGGTTGTTTCACTGAATTCTCCTGAGCGACTACTTTGCTGATACAGCGGAGAGGGAAGTTTAGTTCATATGTGAAAATTGTGTAGTACACCTTTGGCTAACATTGTCGGCGTTTGCAAAATGGAGTATCTTATTGCAAATAAGAATTATTATCGAGTGTGCCTTAACTAAAGGAACTGTTAAATGAAAGATACACGTCCACGAAATATGGACTTAACCACAATTAAATTACCGGTTATGGGTCTTGCCTCCATTTTACACCGGATATGTGCAGTGATTATCTGGTTTTCACTGGCCTATTTTTTGCCATTGTTATTCGTCTCTTTACAAAGCGAAGAAAGTTTTGGTAGTGCAAAGGTGCTCATCCAAGATAATTTTATTGCGCAGTTTTTCCTGTGGGGATTTCTAACTGCGTTGGGTTATTACATCATGGGAGGGATCAAGCATCTTATCCAAGAATTTGGTCACTTCGAAACATTGGAAGGCGGTAAGCTCATTTCACAGGTAGCCATTGCCGCGGGCGTTCTCTTAAGTGTGTTGTTCGGTTTTTGGGTGTGGGGTTAACGACAATGAATATTAAGCGCAATGGCGTGAAAGAATGGATTTTTCAGCGTATTAGCAATGTAATGATTTTTATCTTTGCCGCTTTTTACCTGTTTAGTGTGTTTAATATGGACACTGTTGACTATCAAACCTGGACTGCATTTCATCAATCAATGGGGTTTAAAGTGTATGCCTCTATTACGCTTGTGGTGGTTATGCTGAACTCGCTACTTGCCGGATGGCAGATAGGAACAGACTACACGCAGAAAGTACCCATTGGCGGGTTTGCCACTGTTTTCCACACCTTTTATTCTGTTGTGACAGCAGGCTTTTTGCTCTTTGGTTTGTACATACTTTGGGGTATGGCATAAACAACGTATAACGCTGAATTTTAGGTTCTTACAGCCCGAACTCGCAGTTTGCTCGTTTGGGCTAATCAATTCTCTTCTAATGGAAATAGCAGATCGAGAGCAGGAAGGAGCAGATTCGCGCTGCAAACGGCTACCAGAAAAGCCGGCATATTCGATAAATCGGTATATCTCAATACTCCCCACGCCACCGTTATACTCAACCAGAACATATTAACGCTCATAATTCGGACATCTGGTCTCAGCGTTTTTGTGCAATAACGGCAGGTAACGGGTTCGCGTATTAGAAACAATAGACGATGAGAAAGCGGGACTTCATGCCTACAACAAGGGCATTTCCTGGCAACAAGTTGTTTAAGCATAATTCAATTACATCTCATTAATGATATTGAGAATTATTATCATTAATGAGTGGCGAGTCAATATTTCTCTATTTTATTTGATACACATCTCTTTGATAGCGGTGTTTGCTGACCCGCTTGCTTTGTAGGCATTGATATCGGCGTCATCAAAACCGCCATATTGGCCGTCGACTATTCCAAATGACGCTGCCCACATCGGCAGTCAGTCAGGATACCGGTTTGTAGGGCTCTTCAATGACTTCACAGCTTTCAAACGATCTTTGCTCACCGTTAAGCTATCAATGATGTACTTATTATATGAGTTCGAGACTGGATAAAGTTCGAAGTTTGACTAAATTATAGAATAGCAGTAATTCATACAAAGCTGTGGTTCTGGCACAAGAATTCTGAACTTAGTACACCTTAAACTAAAGGCAGTAAATATCTATGAGTAGTGGCATAACGATTACCTCAACTAAACTTACCGACGCAGATGCAGCGATAAAAGAAATAAGTGAGCAATTAGATTTGAATTCAAACGTGTTTGTTATGCTGTTTTTTTCTATTTCATATAACAGATGCTCACTAAGTAAGGCTATAAATAACTCATTATCCTGTGTTGAAGTAGTTGGGTGTTCAACATCAGGAGAAATAGGATTAAATGGTTATGATGAAAAAAGCATAACGGCTATCGCTTTTTCAAAGGAATATTTCAAGATAAGTTCATTGATCTACCCATCAATCAGTAAAATGGAATTAAATGTTTGGCATGAAAAAACCCAGAGGTTATATAGAAATCATAACGATTTATATAATGTAAAAAATAGCGGTGAACTTTTTTCTTTGTTGCTTATTGATGGCGTTTCTTGCTGTGAAGAACCCTTCGTCAGAACAGTATCTAATGCTATTTCAAATGTACCACTGGTAGGTGGTTCTGCTGGCGATAACCTACATTTTGTTGCTACCTATTTATATTATAAAGGTGAAATGCATGTGGATTGTGCGGCGCTTATGTTAGTTTCAACTACATTGCCTTTTAACATATTGAAGTCGCAACATATTTATTCAACGAGCAAGAGAATGATCGTTACTGACGCAATACCTAAAGATCGTATTGTTACTGAATTGAATGGTTTTCCTGCTGCTGAAGAATATGCTCGAATGCTTGGGCTTTCTTCGCCTGAAGAGTTAACCGAAGCATTAATTGCCAGTCATCCCACAGTTGTCGTTATTGGGAAAGATGAATTTGTACGTTCGATAAAATGCGTTAATGATGACGGCAGTTTAACTTTTTATTGTGCTATTGATGTCGGGATAGTGTTACGTCTTGCGCAGGGAAATGACCTGCATGACAGTATGAAAGCCTCAATTGAAAGTATTGAAAACGACATGGGAGAAATTCAAGGATTACTTACTTTTGACTGTATATTACGTCGCTTAGAGCTTAAAGAAACTGAAAATTTATCAAAAGTCTCCAATTTATTAGTAAAACATAATGCTGTCGGGTTTAGTACTTATGGCGAGCAAATAAATGGCTTACATGTAAACCAAACTTGCACAGGAATAGCAATAGGCTTCTCAAATGAATGATTTATCAAAACAAGAGTATATTAGTGAAATAAATCGTTTGAATAAAATAATCGATGTTCTGGCAACGCGCGCTGAGCAAGGTATTAATAGTGAATCCAGTGACTTTTCTTTATTTCAAACCACGATAGCACTAGAAGAAAAGGTGAGGAAAAGAACCGAAGAATTACGTGATACTCAAAAAAAACTAGTAGAATCGGAAAAAATGGCCTCGCTAGGTAGATTGGTATCAGGCGTTGCGCACGAGCTTAATACACCGATTGGAATATGTATTACGAGTGCGTCTTTTATAACAGAGATAACGGAAGAAGTACACACTGCGCTTAGCGATAATGAAATAACAGAGTCTCAGTTAATAGAGTACTTTTCATCTGTTAATGAAACAGTAGATTTAATAGCGAATAACTTGTCAAGATCATCAACACTTATAAGCTACTTCAAGCAGGTAAGTGTGGGTAATTCAAGTGAGGAAATTACAAAATTTAATTTAAAAGAAATTTTAGATGATGTTAATTCCATCTATATTAATAAGTTTTTAAGCAGAAATATTATATTCAGTATCGAGTGTGATGAAAATATAGAATTAACAAGCTACCCTGATGCTTTAGCGAAAATATTAAGTAACCTTATAGCCAAGTCTTTGGATTATGCGTTTGACGAAGATAGTTCAGGAAAGATCATTATTGAAGTCAAACAAGCTGATGAATCAATAAAGTTACTGTATAGAGACAATGGCAAAGGCATGAGCGCTGATGTTTCAAGTAACATATTTGAGCCTTTTTTCACAACAAATCGAAGCAATGGTAACACGGGTCTGGGAATGTTCATTTTATATAATTTGATAACTCAGCAACTTAATGGAGATATACAGTGCACGAGTGAATTGGGCAAAGGCACGACCTTTGTTTTGTCTTTACCCAACCTAAATAGGTAAGGAAACATCGAAAAATCCTTCCAAGTTAGGTTTCAAGGTAGGTTGTACTTAAACGTTCACCAAGCTAGGGTGAACGATTTTCTCGGCGTGCACAGTCCAGTCGGCAGACTAGTGCTGCACAGCCTTAAAACGTGGATTAGACTTGCAAATGACATACACGCGTCCGCGTCTTTTAACCACCTGACAATCGGGATGCCGATTTTTCGCACTTTTTAAAGATTTTACCACCTTCATTATCACTTACCTTTTTTTGATAATTGCCCAAAGCGTCGGTTGAAGTTTGCGATTCGGCCCTCTGATTGAATCGCTTTTTGTTTGCCGGTGTAATAAGGGTGAGAAGCAGATGATGTTTCAATCGGATAGTAGGGGTACGTTTTTCCGTCTTTCCAATCGATAGTACGACTCGTTTTCAGGGTAGAACCGATGATGAAATATTCGTCTACACTGGTGTCATGAAATACAACGTCTCGATATTCTGGGTGTATGCCACTTTTCATAATTCATTCCTAGCAATGTTATATCATATCAATTTAATGCAAATGATAATTGTTAGCATTTGCTTGTCAAGTGAAAATAAAAAACAGGTGGGTTCACTAAAGCAAATAATAGTTTTCGAGAGCGAATCCAGAGAGGTTTGTAGTTTGCAAGGAATAGCAAGTCCATCATCAATGAAACAAGATTGATTGCTATATATTTGCATTTGTCACGTATTCCCCGGGTCGCATAAATGCCTCTGTAATGCGGGGAAACAGCGATTCTGAAGTTTGTTTTGTGGTGAGGTGCGTATTCAGACTTGTATGTGCTGTTTCTGCTATTTCATCCTGTATTCCGTTGAATCTGTTGCATGCATTAACAGGCTCAATAATTTGCTCAATCACATCATCAACAAGAATACAGGCATGGGCTAGTACCACTTTCCGACCACAGATATAGATGAGATATGTTAATCATTCCTCTGGTTTGTGGTACCGGCGAACCGCCTGTTTTCCTAGAGATATATTGCCAGTTACGGGAAGTGAGCCAGTTTGATAACTGCTCATTCATCATCCATTTCCGACCTGCGGGAAATACAATAGTGGGTTGGTTACAGCGCCATAAGAACAAGCTTTGATCAAGTTCATTCGCCATTATTTGTTCTAAAAGAAATGCTTCTTTTGCTAAAGCCTGATGGCAACTGGTAGAGTGAAGGTAAGTTATTTTTTTTCGGTGTGCTGAACCCAATTTGTTTTTCATCATAAGCCTCTGTTCGAAGGATAAGCAACGAAGCCATCTCTTTACATGCTAATTGATAATAAGTATCATTTGCAAAATTATATACGTAAGGATTAATCATGACGTTTTCAGGATCAGCCCGTTGTAAAATCGCCTTAATACTGGCACTTTCTTTTGGTAGTTTTTCTTTTCAGGTTTCAGCTAATGGTGCGATTGGAGACCATGTTAACAACCTTCACGCGCATTTAGGCGAGTACGCAGAAGAAGTACAGTGGCTGGAAGATAAATTCGGTGCCGTTGTCGATGCTTATGAAAAGCAGGGTAAAGGAAAAGTTGATACTGATGTTATGATTGAGTACTGGGAAGAAGTGGATTTCCATTCAGCCATTGAAACTCAATATGTGCCTGTCTACGCCACCATTTGGCAAGGTATTTACGGTGTTAAAACGGCGATCGACAAGGGCGCAGATGCATCAGCCGTTCGTGCTGAAGAAGCAAAACTGGTGCATGCTTTATGGCAGGGCCTTGGCGCGGTAAAACTGGCTTCTCAATATCAGAAAAAAGGACTAATTGAGCAGGTTCAAACCACAGAAACTGAACCGACAACGCCAACGGAAGTGATTGATGACATTAAAGTGCGTCTTGACCGTGTTGTCGCGAAGTATGCAGAACAATTGTCTGAAGTGGCAACCACACTGGTTTTTGATACCTATCTGCAACGCTTCGAAGGCATTGAGGGCGCGTTAATTGAACTTGATGCGCCACTGGTTGAAGATCTGGAGAAAGATTTCAATGTTTTATTGCCGCAGGCTATTGAGCAAGACAAAGGCGTAGATGCGGTGCGTGACGTGGTGAATGCCATGCAGGTTAAGTTAGATAAGGCCTATGCGTTACTGGCAGAAGCGGAAAAAAATCGTAAAAGCGTGTTTTAAGGATTTATTATGCAACGCAGAACGTTCGTTCAGGGCTTAGGGCTGGCTGGCTTAGCTGGCGGTCTGGGGCTGTTACCGGGCATGTCCTTCGCCAATCCGGCTAATGCGGTATCCGTTGATTCACTACCCAAATTGAAAGGTGACCTCACGCTTTATCTTGGCAGAGGTGAGGGCGGACTTTACGAGAATGTGCTTGAAGCGATAAAGAAAAAGAACCCGGCATTGAATCTGCAAATTCGCCGCGGTGCAACGGCAGAGCTTGCCAATATGCTTGTCGCCGAAGCTAAAGCCGGTGTTAAACGAGCAGATTTGTTCTGGGCCGTAGATACAGGCTCCATTGGTATGATCACTAATCAAGGGTTGGCTAAGCCGCTGCCTGATGATGTGGTTAATCAATTAAAAACGGGCTTTCAGTATCCCATGTGGTCGCCAGTAACCGGGCGTATTCGCACCTTACCGTATAATACTGAGCGAGTGCGCGTAGACCAGATTCCTGACAGTGTGATGGCCCTTGCCGACACCGATCTGAAATTAGGTTGGGCGCCTGCTTATGCGTCTTTCCAGTCTTTTGTCACCGCAATGCGCATTCTTGAGGGCGAAAAAGCCACAGCCAACTGGCTGAAAGGTGTGAATAGCAAGGCGAAGAAATATGCAGGCGAACTGGGTGTGGTAATGGGCGTTGAACGCGGTGAAGTCGATTTGGGTTTTGCCAATCATTATTACACGTTGCGACTAAAAGCCGGTAAGCCAGATGCCAAGGTGGATATTGCCTATACCAAGAATGACGCCGGATGTCTGGTGAATGCCTCTGGCATTATTTCTCTCACTGAGGGTGATTTACCGATAAACTTTATTCGCTACCTGCTTACTAAGGAAGTGCAGTCTTATTTGGCAACGGAGGCTAACGAAATCCCATTGGTTGCTGGTGTTGCGCCGCCTGTTGGACTTACCCCACTGAGCAGTATTTCTCCTCCTGATTTGGATCTTCGTAAATTAGCTGATATAAGACCGACATTAGATTTGATGAGGAATGTTGGCGTTCTGTGAAAAACCTGCCTAAATCTTATCCCTTTGCAATCATCATTGCGGTGATTGCAATTTTGCCAGTTGGCGTTTTATTTAGTCTTGCCTCTGACAATACCGCCTTTTTTGATACCAGAAATATCACCGTATTGTTAAATACGTTGGCATTAATGGGACTTACAGTGCTTGGCGCGGTGCTGATTGGCGTGCCGTTGGCATTGCTCACCGCCTACGTGAACCTCCCGCTAAAGCGTTTGTGGCTGATCCTATTTGCAGCACCCCTTGCAATGCCGAGTTACCTCGGTGCATTTACCCTGTATTTTTCCTTCGGCCGCGGTGGCGAGATTGAAAGTTTAACTGGCTTAACGACGCCTTCTCTGGAAGGGGTATGGGGAGCCGGCTTGGTCATGACATTGTACACCTATCCGTTTGTGATGATGACGACCCGCTCGGCACTGCTAAGTCTGGATGCCAGTCAGATAAATGCTGCACGCACGTTAGGTTTATCATTAGCCGCGAGTATTTGGCGCATTGTATTGCCCCGGGTGGTGAACAGCATTGCCGCTGGTGCGCTGTTGGCTGCGCTTTATGCGTTATCTGATTTTGGTACGCCGGCGATCATGGGGCTGGACACATTTACCCGGGTCATCTTTGTTGAATACAATGCCTTTGGCCTTAGTCAGGCTGCCATGTTATCGCTTCAACTCATGCTTATCGTGGTATTGATTTTGTTTATTGAATCACAAATTCGAGGCGCAAAGGAGAGGCCGGGTAAGCATATTCAAATACACATGCATCCAGCGAAAAGTCTTAGTTTCGTGGGGCTGTTTTCGCCAGTTGTTCTCATGTCTTTGGTTCTGCCTTTAGGCATTTTTACCTTGTGGCTTTTGCAGGAAGGTGCCGAAGGGTTTGATATTGCCTATGCGTGGAATTCTGCCTATGCGTCTATGCTAGCCGCTGTTGTTGCTGTCATTCTGGCCATACCCGTGGCCCATGCTGCCATTGCAGGTCGTGTAGGACGGTTCTTTGAGCGCATTACTTATTTCGGGTTCGGTGTGCCCGGTATTGTCATGGGCACAGCCTTAGTATATTTAGGATTACAAATTCCGGTTCTGTATCAAACGCTGGGCTTGCTGGTGATTGCCTATGTATTGCGCTTTTTGCCGCTAGCGGTGAGTACGGTTCGTAGTACCACTGAAAATCAGGACGGTGGTCTGGTAAACGCAGCACGGGTGCTGGGCGCTTCGCCGAAAGAAGCTTTTTTTCGTGTTACCTTACCCCTTACAGCCCGCGGCATGATTGCCGGCGCCGCATTGGTGTTCCTTGAAGTTATGCGCGAATTACCGGCAACATTGATGCTAGGTCCAACCGGTTTTGAAACGCTAGCAACCTATTTGTGGCGCGTTTATGAAGCTGGCTATTTCGGTCGTGCTGCGGTGCCGGGTTTATGTTTAGTGTTCATTTCCGGGCTTGGGTTGATCCTGATGCTCACTGGCGAGCGAAAAGCAGAATTTTCAGTTAACGAGAGTCAACATTCCTGATGCTAGAAGTTAATGGTTTATCAGTCGATTATGGATCTAATCGCGTGGTCCGAAATTTAGATCTTAAGCTTAACGAAAGCGAGATCTTAATGTTAGTCGGACCTACTGGTTGCGGCAAAACAACGGTATTACAAGCGCTGGCGGGTTTGATCCCTGTTGCTGAAGGGAAAATTGCACAAGGTGGATGGATCTCCACGCCGGAAAAATCAGTCCCGCCGGAAAAACGTAATGTGGGTATGGTGTTTCAGGACTTTGCCCTTTTTCCTCATCTTACTGTAGAGCAAAATGTTCAGTTCAGATTGAAAGACAATACGCTGGCTGATCACTGGTTGGAATTACTCGGGCTCAGTGACTTCCGACAGGCTAAGCCTTCACGATTATCTGGTGGACAAAAGCAGCGGGTGGCGCTGGCCAGAACGCTGGCACATGAGCCAAGCTATGTGTTGCTCGACGAACCGCTTTCAAATTTGGATGCAGCACTAAAAGACAGCTTGCGCTGGGATATTCGCGATGCGCTTAAGAAGGCAGGTGTGCCGGCAATTTGGGTAACCCACGATCAAGACGAAGCCCTTTCGGTTGGTGACAGAGTGGGTATTTTAAATAAAGGTGTACTGGAACAACTGGAGACGCCAGAGCAGTGTTTCGAAAAGCCGGCCAGTAAATTTGTCGCCCGTTTTCTTGGCGAAGCCAGTTTTTTACAAGGCCGTATTGCAGGTAGTAACGTTGAGACAGCCATTGGCAACGCACCGGTGTATACCGCAGATAATTCTCAAGAGTTAGTGGAGTTACTGGTTAGGCCGGATGATGTGATTGTGTCGCACAGCCCAGAACATGCCAATGCCACCGTATTGCGGAGTCGTTTTGAAGGGGGCAGCCGATTACTGTTTGCTGCGCTGGATTCTGGTGAAACGGTGAGTGCCAGAGTATCTCATGAGCTTAAGGTCATGCCTGATCAGCGGGTACATTTAACGTTGCAATCTAGCCATCCATTGTCTGCATTCAGCCAATGATTTTCACTGGATAAAAGTAAATTTGGAAGCACATTTTCCGTTTCAACGCGGTCAATGTGCTTCAACTAAATCACGGGTGTAATCTAGGCTGATAACTCTTCTCTAACGATATCAGCGCCTGCTGCCAATGCTGCAAGCTTGCCTCTGGCGACTTCTCTAGACAAGGGCGCCATGCCGCAGTTGGTGCAAGGGTAGAGTTTGTCCGCATCAATGTACTTCAAGGCTTCTCGAATCGTCGCTGCAACGTCCTCGGCACTTTCTATTTCCGGGGTAGCCACATCGATAGCGCCAACCATCACTTTTTTGCCTTTGAGCAACGCAAGCACTTCAAACGGCACGCGCCCGTTATGACATTCCAATGAAATAATGTCGATGCTCGATTTTTGGATAGCAGGGAACGTTTTTTCATAGTGGCGCCATTCTTCGCCTAATGTTTTTTTCCAGTCTGTATTAGCCTTAATGCCGTAGCCATAACAAATATGCACTGCCGTTTCGCATTTTAAGCCTTCACATGCTTTTTCCAGTGCTTTGATTCCCCATTCATTAACGTCATCGAGGAACACGTTAAAAGCTGGTTCATCAAACTGAATAATATTCACGCCGGCGGCTTCAAGCTCTTTAGCTTCTTCATTCAACGCTTTTGCGAATTCAAAAGCTAACGTTTTACGGTCTTTATAATAATCGTCATAAAGGGTATCAACCATGGTCATCGGGCCGGGGAGTGCCCATTTAATTGGGCGATCGGTTTGCGCCCGCAGGAACTTAGCATCTTCAATGAACACAGGTTTCTGGCGGCTTACCGGCCCGACAATACCGGGCACGCTGGCATCGTAGCGATTGCGAATTCTCACTGTCTTTTTATTTTCAAAGTCAACGCCACTTAGGTTTTCAATAAAGGTTGTGACAAAGTGCTGTCGAGTCTGCTCTCCGTCGCTGACAATATCGATACCTGATTTTTCTTGTTCTTGCAGCGTTACCCGAAGGGCATCATTTTTACCTGCAATCAGTGCTTCTCCTTCTAGTTTCCAAGGAGACCAAAGCTGTTCAGGTTGTGCCAACCACGATGGCTTTGGCAGGCTTCCGGCGGTGGAGGTCGGGAATAATTTTGTCATTATAATACTACCTGTAGCGTAAAATCAGTATGCAGACGCAATGTCAGAGGCCCATTGCTTAAGCGTATTTTCATGTTTCTGAATGAAGTTTTCTTCGCACCATTTACCTTGCTCAATGGCGAGACGAGCGCGCTCTTCCTTGTCGTATACCACTTGCGTAACTGAGTGGTCGTGATTTCTTAAGCTGGGTTTGTATACCTCGCCAGCGACAGAATTCGTGTTGTAGATTTCTGGTCGATAAATCTTCTGGAATGTTTCCATTGTGCTAAGCGTACTGATGAGTTCCAACACGCTGTAGTCGTTCAGTAAATCGCCGAAGAAAAAGAAAGCGTAGGGCGCTGAACTATTCGCAGGCATGAAGTAACGTACTTTCATCCCCATTGTTTTGAAGTATTGCTCTGTTAAAGATGTGTCATCGGGTTTGTATTCCGTGCCTAACACAGGGTGCTTATTACTGGTTCGATGATACGTTTTGTTGTCTGAAACACTTAAACAAATGACAGGCGGTTTACTGAAGTTTTCCTCATAAGCTGAGGAATTGATAAAATCCTGAAACATTTTACCGTGCAGTTCACCGTAATTTTCCGGCACTGAGAAATGGTCTTTTCCTTCATTATGCTTGCGCAATACCACACTGAAATCGTAGTCGCGTACATAAGAAGAAAAATTGTTGCCCACAATACCTTCTATACGCTTATTCGAATAGTGATCTACGATACTGGTTTTCAACACTTCAATCGTTGGAAACGTCTCACCGTTGCCTTCAACGTCAACATCAACATGCACAATATCGAGCTCTACAGAATAACGGTCTTTTTGCGGGTTATCCCAGTTTGCCAGGCTATTAAAATTGTTATTGATCATGTTTATCGCTTTACGGAGATTCTCCTGGCGGGCTTCACCGCGGGCCAGGTTAGCAAAGTTTGTAGTAAGGCGAGTGTCGTCCGCAGGAGAGTAGTGCTCATCAAAGCGAACAGTGTTAATGGTGTAAGTGAATTTGCTACTCATAATAATCTAAAGTCCCAAGATCGAAATTAAATTGACGTTTTACGTCATGAGCTAATTCTAGGACGACTTAACTATGATGAATATTGATATTATTTAATGGTTACATGAACAACATTCATTGTTTGTGCGCGAAAAACCGAATTTTTCCGCAATTCCTTTTTACATCTTCGGCGAATTTTGCCACGGCCAGCGTTCAACTAGTCTGGTTTCCCCGGTTAATGCCTTAATCAAAAAAGAATTTCTTTTGAAGGGTGGATTCAAGATGCGACTTAAGTATAATGCGCAACACAATAAAAATAAGAACTATTATCATTCTCATAAAGTAAACATACTTAAATAGGAATCTCGCATGTTTAGAACAAACCGGAAGTTTGTCTGCACGGCAGTGTCTGCTGCTATTACCTCACTATTTTCAGTCTCGGCACTTGCACAAGAAGAGGCAGAAACGCTAGATGTCACCGTTGTTAAAGCCGCTTCAGAAGAGCTGAAGCAAGCGCAAGGTGTGTCTGTTATAACAGAAGAAGATTTCAAACGCCGTCCAGTCACCAATGATATCTCTGAAATTGTGCGTACCATGCCAGGTATTAACCTGACAGGTAACTCATCTTCAGGCCAATACGGCAATAAACGTCAGATTGATATTCGCGGAATGGGCCCGGAAAACACCTTGATTTTGATTGACGGTAAGCCAGTGTTATCCCGTAACTCAGTGAAAATGGGGCGTTCAGGTGAACGAAATACACGCGGAGACAGTAACTGGGTGCCGCCTGAAGCCATTGAAAGCATCGAAGTAATTCGTGGCCCTGCGGCGGCGCGCTATGGTTCAGGGGCGTCAGGTGGTGTGATTAACATTATCACCAAGTCGCCAGAAGTTGCTTCTACAACGGTGTCTCTGCAAACAGAAATTCCACAAAACGACTATGAAGGCGGGAACCATCGCATCAATCTGGTTAGCAGCGCGCCACTGTCTGACCGCTTTTCTCACCGCACCATTGTGAACTATAACAAGCAGGAAGCGGATGATCCGCAGTTAAACCTGGACGTTACCGATACCACGTCGGGGCGGGGTGGTGAAGCAAAAGCCGTTGGTGCAGGCCGCGAAGGTGTGGAAAATATCGACTTCCGTACCCTTGTACGCTTTCAACAAAGTCAGGAACATCGCTGGGATTTCGAGGCAGCTTTTAGTCGTCAAGGTAACGAATATGCAGGGGATAACGCGTTTCAGGGAATTCGCTACAGTGTGGATGAAAATGATAATCCAATTATTCCCACGGAAGATGAGCTTAGCGAAACGGATGCGCTGGCCCTGATTGGGGAAGAAACGCTGGTGATGTACCGCCGCACGCTAGGTATTACGCATACCGGTCAGTATGATTTCGGGGATTCGTTCAGCTACATTCAATATGAAGGCACTACAAACAGCCGTTTAGGGGAAGGTTCAGCTGGCGGTGGTGAAGGTGCCATCAACAGTTTGGATAAAACCACCATAAAACTGTCTAACATTACTGCTAAGACAGAGTGGAACGTTCCCCTTGAACTGGGTGGGTTCGCTCAAACAGCCACATTTGGTGCTGAATTTCGCGGTGAGACCCTGGACGATGCCGTGAGTAATCAGCTAACATTAAACGTAGCCGATGAAAGCGAGATCCCAGGGGCGAATGCCGATCCTGAAAGTCGTCCGTCAGAAACGGATGCCACATTGATTGGTGTTTATGTTGAAGACAACATTTTGCTTTCCGAGACAGTAACGCTGACGCCAGGCGTACGTTTTGACAACCACAGTGAAGCGGGCACTAATTTGTCACCCAGCTTGAATGCATCCTGGCAGGCAACAAAGAACATCGTTGTTCAAGGTGGTATCAGCCGTGCATTTAAAGCCCCTAATCTGTATCAGCTTAATCCAAACTACGTGTATTACACCCGAGGCGGTGGCTGCCCATTAGACTTCCCAAGCATTGGTGGTGGTTGTCATATCATTGGTAACCCAGATCTTGAACACGAAACATCGGTGAACAAAGAAATTGGTATTAACTATACCAACGAAGACGGCGTTAACGCAGGTATCACTTACTTCCACAACGATTACAAAAATCGTATTGGAACAGGTAATGTGGCGCCTGAATATGTATTACCTAGCGAAGAGGGCGGTGAATCAAATGTGCAGGTTTTCCAGTGGTACAACATTCCAGAAGCCGTGATACGGGGTTTGGAAGGTAACCTGCAGTTTAACCTTACCGACAGTATTCAATGGTCTACCAACCTTACGGTTATGCTAGAAACCAAAGACAAAGAAACCGGGGTACCGCTTTCGATCGTGCCTGATTATACCGTTAATGCCATGCTTACCTGGCAAGCTACGGAACAAATCCAGCTGGTATTGAGTGGTCAACACTACGGTAAAACGGAAAGCCCGGAACTCAGTCAGAATTCTGGTCAGGCTATTACCGGTGAAGACCGCGATGCTTACACCGTCGCAAACTTAAATGCGGTGTACCAGTTCAACGAAAATCTGAGCTTCAATTTATCGGTGAAGAATTTCATCAATACTGACGTTCGCCGTGAAGGTACACAGGCTTCCAGCGCAGGTGCAAATACCTTCAATGAACCTGGTCGCAGCTACTTGGTGTCTGCAAATTACACGTTCTAATCATGATTAATAAACTTTTTTGAGGCAAGAAATTCGCTAAGCGTTTCAGATAGAAACAGCGGCCCCATTTTTGTTTAATTAAACCATGACCCATACCGTCTGATGATGGTATGGGTTTTTAGTTTTTTGTATTAGTGTTTAACAGTGAATAGGTAATTTGTGACTGAGCTATGTCAGGATAATATTTGCGAAGTTCAGCTGTATCGCGTTCGTATTTATTATTGACGGTAACGACGAAATCAAGACAGCCGTCGACTAGGATTTCACCCAGATATTTTACATCGCCACTGGAAACGTTAAATGACGACAGGCTTTGAGGGTAATCTATGTCGAGTGAGGGATGACGCTGTTCGAACCAGAAGTTGTAGCTTCCTGACGGCAACGCAATAAGCTGCAGTAAACCGCGAGACTCCGGGAAGTCCTTTTCTATAAACCGGTTCGTAACCAGGAATTGTGATTTTGCATTATTGACGCTCTGTTCAGCATTCAGCTCTTTAAGAGCTAAGTAAACATTATGAACCGTGCACTCCTGCACCGAGCCTGTAGAAAAATAGACCACACCACCATTTGAGAGTGCACTGCTACTGATTTCTGGTCTGAAATGCGGTGCAGTACAACCTGCAATAGCTAAACTAAGAAGGGAAACGCTGAGAGCACGGTAAAACATCATAATAAATTTCAATCTAAAAGCCGGTATCAGGTGGTTTTTAACGTTACCCGAGTCAGATTACAAGAAAATTGTAAAATTACCCTACCACCCTTGTCAGGCCTTTACAGCAGGCGCCTGTCGTTTGAATATCATCGTTAGGTTGGTTCCAGGTATTTTTAACGTTATCTAATACATAGAATAACTACCTAGAAGAAATATAAGATTGTAAAGAGAACTTAAATTTACTACAGCGAATGTTCTTTCAAACGAAAGGGAGAGTTTTAGCTTTCTGTGGAGGGCTGAATTGCCCTAAAGAACATTTCTGGAGAATATATTTTAGAAAAGGACCGGGCGGCCCTTTTCCATAGGTCGATTACGCAGGAACTACGTTGCTCGCCTGAGGTCCTTTCTGGCCTTGCTCAATAACAAATGCTACCTGCTGGCCTTCAGAAAGAGACTTATAACCTTCTGACACGATAGAGCGGAAGTGAACGAATACGTCCTTGCCACCGTCTTCTGGAGTGATAAAACCGAAACCTTTATCTTCGTTGAACCACTTTACTGTACCGTTTACTGAATTAGACATATTTAATACCTTTAATTTATTTTAGTGATGAAAAGTCTCATCGGAAATACCATAGAAATTAAGACAAACCATTAACCATTAGAGCCAATGTTAAATCGAGTTCATCTTGAAAATATATTAAAGAGGAAAAGGAGGTGCATCGAACAGTAGTAGATAAAGCCGCTTTTTCTAAAGCAAGACAAGAGTACGCTGGTTTAATTTAAATGTATACTTTTATTTTAATTTATTTTTAACATTTATGAATTGAGACAGAAAATTACCGGTACATAAACGTCTAACTGCCTTTTGCACCGGTAAACCATTTTTTATTTTTTCGTGCTTTGATGATACCAGTTTGCGATGGCCTGACGCTCTTCTTCTGTCATGCCGGTTTTGTTTAAAAACGGCATATCTTTGGTTACCGCAGCACGTTGATATATCTGTGGTGCGTAACGCTGAATGTCCGCCCAGTTATCGAACTTCACACCGAGGGGAGCCACTTTAAATATATCGTCTGTAGGTGTCGAAGAATGGCAACTTGTGCAGTGTTTATCAATGAGCGACACGATTTGTGCATTGCCATCCTGATGAAGCGTATCCGAAGTGTTTTCCTGCGATGATTGTGCCGTCGGGCTTATCGGGCTTTTGGCCGTGCTTGTTGTGACAGGCATCGATACCCAGATGGCTAACAACAACATACCGATAGCGCCAGTAATTAAGATAGAAGGCTTTTTAACATCCTGGTGTTTGAGGTTGAAAAAGTGACGTATCCAGGCAGATAGCGCCATAATCGCAATCAGTACCAACCAGTTTTGGGGATGTTGGTAGGTCATCGGGTAATGGTTGCTTATCATGATGAACAGCAATGGCAGCGTAAGGTAATTGTTGTGCACTGAACGCAGCTTAGCGCTTGCGCCCCAGGCGGGGTCAATATCACCTTTATTGGCAACAGCAGCAACCATCTTTCGTTGATTCGGCATAATGTTCAGAAACACATTCGCAACCATGATGGTGCCTACCAGTGCCCCCACGTGAATGTACGCGCCCCGGCCACTGAATAATGTGCTGGTTAACCAACTGGTAAAGCATAGTAGGGAAATTAAAAAGATTGCAAAGGCCTTCGGGGATTTCGCCAATGGGCTTCTACAGGCTAATTCATAAATCGCCAGGCCACCAAAAATTACGCCGAGGCCAGACAAAATTGCACTTAGTGGTGTAAGTGCATTTACTGAAGGATCAATGAGATAAGCGGATGCGCCGAAATAATAAACAATAATCAATAGTGCGAAGCCGCTTAACCAGGTGGTGTACGCCTCCCATTTAAACCAGTGCAGCGTGGTGGGCATGGTTTCAGGGCCGTAGGCGTATTTAGCGACCTCGTAGAAACCGCCACCATGTATGGCCCATAAGTCGCCTTTAATGCCTTTCTTCTGTTTCCACTCTGGCGGTGTACGCAGGCTGTTATCCAGCCAGATAAAATAAAATGATGCGCCAATCCAGGCGACACCGGCGATTACGTGAAACCAGCGTACGAATAGCGAGAGCCAGTCGAGTCCCTGCATGGTTTAAATCTCCTGTTTTTTGTATTGGGGTGACCCGGCAATCCAGGTTTCCACAATGGTACGATCGTCACCCAGCATACTCAGTGCAAACAGCATTTCTTCGGCTGTATCACGGTTATTCAGGCGGTGTTCGGTGAGTTCGTCAAAGGCTGGCTCTACAATAATAAAATCAGCGAAGGTGCCGGGATTCAGGTTACCAATTTCGGCGCTAAGTTTGTGCGCATGGGCTGCGCCCTGCGTCATTAGGTACAAGCCTTCAATGGGCGACAGCGCAGTTTGTTGCAGTTGACACACTTTATAGCCTTCACCATAAGTACGAAACATATTGAAGGTGGTGCCCGCACCGACATCGGTGGCCAGTGTAACCGGCACTTTAAGCGTGCGAGCTTTATTCATATCAAACAAGCCACTGCCTAGGAACAAGTTTGAAGTGGGACAAAACGCAATCGTCGCCTTGGCGTCAGCCATGCGTTGCCATTCGCTATCGGTAAGGTGAACACAGTGACCAAATACCGCACGTTCCCGCACCAGACCATAGTGGTCGTATACATCCAGGTAACCATCCCGTTCGGGAAACAATTGCTTCACCCAGTCGATTTCTTTTTGATTTTCACTTAGGTGGGTTTGAATGAATACGTCCGGGTGTTCATTCGCCAATTTCCCCAGAGCAGTCAATTGTTCGCGACTGCTAGTTGGCGCAAAACGAGGCGTAATAGCATAAAGGTTGCGGCCCTTTCCGTGCCATCTTTCAATGAGCGCCTTGCTGTCGGCATAGGAGGTTTCAGGCGTATCGATGAGTCCGTCTGGACAATGCTGATCCATACACACTTTACCAGTAACTATGGCCATGTTCTTGTTGCTAGCCGCTTCGAACAATGCGTCAACCGACTCGGCGTGTACGGTGGGGTACACTAATCCCGTGGTGGTGCCATTTTTAAAAAGCTGACGCAAAAACACCTCTGCCATGGCTGCGGCATATTCCCTATCGCTGAACTTCTTCTCGGTGGGAAAGGTGTAATTTTCAAGCCAGCTTAACAATTGCTCGCCATAGCACGCTAACATCTCGGTTTGCGGAAAATGCAGGTGGCTGTCAATGAGTCCTGGCATGATCCAGCGATGCTTATGATCGTGGATTACGGCTTCAGGGTAATCATCGCGGATGTCACCAAAATTACCGATAGCGAGAATTTTCTCGCCCTGAACGGCCAGACCACCATCGGCGTAGCATTGTAAATCCTGTTGAGGGGTGTCGGTAGCTTGCGGGAAATGCAGTATTTTGGCCCGGAAAAGGATTATCTTATGTTGCAACGGTTCGCTCACTAACTACCCCGGTAACTGCTAAAGCCAAATGGAGATATCAACAGTGGCACATGATAGTGGCCGCCGTCTTCGGTCATCACAAAAGTAATATCGACAAAGGGGTAGAAACTGTCTCCATGATGAGCAAGAAGATAAGCTTCACAGTGGAATCTAAGTTGATAGGTGCCCGCCGTAAAACTCACGTCGCCCCAGGTTTTGCAGCGGCCATCGTCGTCTGTTTTACCTTCTGCGGTGGTGCCATCTGGGAAGGTAAGTGTGAGCGGTAATGCACTGGCCGGTTTACCGGATGTGGTGTCGAGTACATGACTGGATAAAGAAATCATAGTTATCCTTCCGAATTCATTGCTTTGGAAATACGTAAACAGGTGATTTTTATTTGCTCTGCTGCAGCGTTTTCCATTTCTTGCGCGGTGGTATTACTTAAACGCGTCTCCAGTGCTTTCAGCATGGTTTCTGCTGATAATCCGGTAGCGCAGATAATAAAAATAAAACCATGTTTTTCACGGTAAGCCAGATTTTTCTCACGTAAGGCAAGGAGCGTGGCTTCACTGGCTTCAGCGGTGCCAGACTGTTCACCCGCGGCCAATGTGCGGGTATTGGCAAACTTGCTCCGCAAACTGTCCAAATCGCCAATCATTGGGTGGGCGGTGAAAGCTTCCAGGTAGTCGTCTTTTTCCATGCCTGACCAAACGCGGTTAGCATGGCTGAGTATTTCTTCCTCATTTTTATAGGGCCGGTCGTCGGTCATCATGGTGGCCCAGCGCTGAGCGGCACAGGTTTGGGTAAACCAGCTTTTTGCATCTTGCCAGGGCAGGGCGTTGAGTGCTTTCACATTCATACTATCGCTGTGTCCTTGGTAATGGTTCGGTTAATTGCTTCGTCCGGGGTGTTTAAACGCGCAATAATTTGAGCGCTGATCGAAACAGCCACTTCTATAGGCTTCTTGCCGGGAATAGACAGATTGCCCACCGGCGTCACCAGCGGCTGCTGAGCGGCATCATCGAAGCCGCGATGGGCAAGACGGGTACGAAAGCGCTTGGCTTTTGTATCTGAACCAATCATGCCGACGTAAGGAAACCGTCCCGCTTTTAGAGCGGTTTCTGCCAATGTAAAATCAAGTTGGTGGTCGTGGGTGAGAATAAGCACCCAGCTGTTTGCTGGCAACAAGGCCAGTTCTCCTTGCGGCTGTTCATCGACAATCGTGGACACACCCTGCGGAATATTTATCGCACTGAAAACCGCATCACGGCTATCAATCCATCGAATGCTTAGTGGCAATTGCGCAAGAATGGATACCAGTGCTTGCGCCACATGACCAGCACCAAAAATTGCCAGCGTTTGGCAGTGACTGGTTTTAATTTCAAACAGCACTTTTACTGCGCCGCCGCAACACTGACCCAGCTTGCTGGAGAGCGGATATGATTCGATATGCTGAGACGTATTGCTTTCTGCAAGGAAAGCGCGGGCTTTGTTCACCACATCGAACTCCAGATGACCGCCGCCGATAGTGTCGTATTGACTGTCGCCGGTGATCACCATCTTAGCGCCTTGTTCCCGAGGTACGGAGCCCGCCGCGCTAAGCACGGTAACTAACACGTAGGCTTCGCTATGTTGATGGCAATAGCCAATGGCTTCAAACCAGGTACGAGGGCGCATCATGCTGCATCACTCTCGCTCTTTGCCTGCATAGCCATGACTGCATCAAGCACTTTCTCAGGCGTGGCAGGGGTAGGCAGATACGGATCGGTTTGGTAGTCATTGAGGCTGGCAATCGCATCTTTAAGTGCACACCATACCGATATCGCCAGCATGAACGGGGGTTCACCCACTGCTTTTGAGTGGTAAATGCTGTCTTCATCGTTGGGGCGACGATACAGGTTCACTTTCATCTCTGCAGGGGTATCGCCAATGGCAGGAATTTTATAGGTAGCCATGTTGTTGGAGGTAAGGCGGCCGCGGTCGTCCCACTTCAGTTCTTCACTGGTGAGCCAACCCATGCCCTGTATAAAGCCGCCCTCAATCTGGCCAACATCAATAGCCGGATTAAGACTGGCTCCTACATCGTGCAGAATATCCACCTTTTCTACTTTGTATTCCCCTGTGAGGGTATCTATTGACACCTCTGAGGCCGCAACGCCATAAGCGAAGTAAAAGAAGGGGCGGCCGGTGCCGGTTTCACGGTCGTAGTAGATTTTCGGCGTTCGATAGTAACCAGTGCTCGACAGTGAAATGCGTCCCAGATACGCCGCTTGGATCAGCGCTGGGAAGTCGATAGTGTGTTCGCCAATGGTCAGCTGATAATTTTCGAACTTCGCGCCTTCTGGCGACACGCCACACTCCGCCGCCCAGAAGTCAATTAAACGTTCTTTCAACGTAATACAGGCATTTTGTACGGCTTTACCGTTCAAGTCGGTGCCCGAAGATGCGGCTGTGGGCGAGGTATTAGGCACCTTGTCTGTGCGGGTAGAGGTAACTTCGATGTCAGCAGTATCGACACCGAATTCATGGGCGGCAATTTGGGCGATTTTCGTATGCAAACCCTGACCCATTTCTGTGCCACCGTGATTCACCTGAATACTGCCGTCGGTATAAATATGAACTAATGCACCGGCCTGGTTAAGGTGTTTGGCAGTAAACGAAATGCCAAATTTAACCGGTGTCATCGCTAAGCCTTTTTTGATGACAGGGCTGGATTTATTGAAGGCGGTTATCGCTTCACGGCGCTGCCAGTAATCCGCGCTGGCCTCTAATTTACTGATCATGTCGGGTAGCAGATTAAAACCCACATCCATGCCATAAGGGGTAGTATTGCCGGTGGTTTCTCCGTATAAATTGCGCTTACGGATGGTCAGTGGATCTTCGCCTAGCTTACGGGCGATGCCGTCCATCATGGCTTCCGCGACGATCATGCCCTGAGGGCCACCGAATCCGCGGTAAGCTGTGTGAGAAACATAGGACGTTTTTAGACGGTGGCCGACAACATGGCTGTCGCCAAGAAAATAACCGTTATCCACATGGAACATGGCGCGATCGACAATGGCGTCAGATAAATCTGCACTGTAGCCACAGTTTCCGTTTACGGTGATGTCTGCGCCCTGAATCATGCCGTTTTCATCAAACCCAATTCGCCAGCTATTTTCAAATGGGTGACGCTTGCCGGTGACCGACATATCTAAAGAGCGGGGCAAACGACACTTCACTGCCAAACCATTACGTTGCGCCAAAACGGCGGCAATACAGGCCCATTGCGCTGCCTGGCTTTCTTTACCGCCAAAGCCGCCTCCCATGCGTCGCATGTCAACGGTAACCCGGTGTAACTTCGTACCCAACACCTCTGCCACCAGTTTCTGTACTTCGCTGGGGTGCTGGCTTGAGGTGTAAATCATCATGCGATCTTCTTCTTCAGGAATTGCCATAGATACCTGACCTTCGAGATACATGTGCTCCTGACCGCCAACAAACAATGAGCCTGATAGCTGATGGGCTGCCCTGTTAACCGTTAAAATTGCACTTTCATTGCCAATAACATGGGTAGGACGCACAAAGGACTGCTTCGCCAATGCGTCACCGACAGTGAGGGTAGGAGAGCCATCGCTAACCGTAATAACACCTTTTGCAGCTGCTGAGCGTGCTTGTTCCGTGGTGCTTGCCAATACCGCATAAACGGGCTGGCCATAAAATAAAATCTCTTCATCAGCCAGTACCGGGTCGCCATCAAAAACGGGCGCGATATCGGTATGACCGGGAATGTCGCGGATGGTGATAACGTCAATAACCCCGTCACTTTCGCGCACAGCGTCAAGATTGATAGATACAATCCTACCGGCAGCACATTCGCTCGTGCCAAGCGCGACATAGCCAATATTGGCGGGTTCTGGCATATCGTCGACATAACGCGCTTGCCCGCTAACCTGACGAACCGCACTTTCGTGTGACTTATCTTTCCCAAGGGGACTATTTTGCTGACGGGTTGGATGGTCGATACCGGGTAAGGTTTGGACAAGTTTACGCATGGGTCACCACCCGTGTTTCAATAGCGTTGTTAGCTTGGTTTTCTAGCCAGAATCGATGCCACAAATTCCCTAAAACCTGTTTTCGGTAGGCGGCGGTTGCGCGAACATCATCGATGGGGCTGAACGCGTCGGTGAGAATTTGCTTACCGGTTGTCTTGCATGCAGCGTCCTGCCAGTTTTGGTTGGTTAACGCCTGTTCTAACGGCGCACAATGTACAGGGGTGGCTGCCACGCCACCAAAGCCTGTGCTTACCTTCGATACCACACCATCTTCAATTACAACGTTAAAAATCGCCAGTACCGCAGAAATATCATCTTCCATGCGCTTAGAAATTTTATAGGCGGCTAAATGCTGGTTGGCTACGGGCAATGGGAAAGTGACTCGGTTAATCCATTCGCCTGCTTTGAGCGCAGTTTTCCGGTAACCGAGGAAAAAATCCTTCGCAGCAATCATGCGCTCGGCGATGCCATCATCGACAATGATTTGCGCGTTTAATGCCAGCAACAGCGGTGGCGTATCCCCGATAGGCGAGGCGTTAGCCACGTTGCCGCCCAAGGTCGCTTGATTACGCACCGGCAGCGATGCAAACCGGGTGAACAATTCCTTCAGTGATGGATAAAACTGAATGAGAGTTTCCATTGCCTGGCTTAGCGGCACCGCGGCACCGATATGAATGCCCTGGTCATCGGAAGCAATGGTTTTAAGCGCTGCCATTTGCGAAAGACTAATCAGGCATTCGAAATGGATATTCTTCTGCGTAATTTCTAATGCCAGATCGGTGCTGCCGGCCACGAGAGGTGCATCAGGGTTTGCAGCAATGGCGGCTTTTAGGGCTACGCGGGTAGCAGGCATGAGTAATTTTGCGTTAACCGCCGGAGTGCTTTGCTGCGCTAACGCAGCCAGCTTTTCCAATGTTTGCGATTGTTGGGCATCAAATTTGTCGTCGGTTTTATCTGCACACGCCGATAGCGCAGCATCAATAATGGGCCGATAGCCCGTACACCGGCAAAGGTTACCCGAAAGGGCATCAACGACCTCTTCCCGATGAGGGTTACTCGCATTGTGATAAAGGGCGAATGCTGACATAACGAAACCCGGCGTACAGAAGCCGCACTGGGAACCATGATGCTCGACCATTGAGGCCTGAACCGGGTGCAGTGCTTGTTTGTCGGCAAGATCCTCAACAGTGATAAGTTGTTTACCCTGCAAAGACGAGAGCAGAGCAATACAGCTATTTATCGTAGTGTAGGACAGTGAGTTCCCTTCATCGTTTGGTGCTGCAACAACCACTGTGCAGGCACCGCAATCACCAGCAGCGCACCCTTCTTTAGTACCGGTTTTACGCTGACGTTCCCTTAAGAAACGCAACACAGTCATATTTGGGTCGTTGACCTGTAGTTCGACAGGTTCATTGTTCAACAGAAAACGGACCATACCGAACTCCATGTATTTTTAAAATCGCTTGAACGCATTACTATATCTGCATTTTATAATTAAAAGTAGACCATTTGGTCAAATATTTATGGTAAAAAAAGGTCATATCTAGCATTACGTTTCATTACGGTGCAATTGCACCATAAAGTGCACTTTAATGATGCGCCGACACGCAATTTTTTGGATTTGCCGACGTTAGAACTGGACCTAATAGCTAGTCTGACCATTTGGTCTAGAGTACTGCAAGATTTGTGCACAGCGGGGTTCGCGGCCTGTGGCCCGATCAGGCGTAAAAAAATCCCATCTAATCTGGTAACTGTGGCACTATGACTGAATAGTCAGGTTTGACCGAATTAACAGGAATCGTAAGTTGTCATGAGTCAAGCAACTAAAGTGGATGCCAGTGTAGGAGCCCGAAATCGTGCAATTATCCTCACTGCCGCCGAAAAAGCGTTTGCAGCACAAGGCTTCAAAGGCACATCTGTACAACAAGTCGCAGATCAGGCCGGTTTGCCCAAAACCAATGTGCTGTATTACTTCAAAACAAAGCAAGAACTCTATCTCGCAGTATTAAAGGAAACCATGACGCTGTGGAACTCCAGTTTCGACCGCGCCACGGTAAATGATGAGCCGGCCGAGATGTTAGCCGACTACATCGCTGAAAAAATGGAGTTATCTCGAACCAATCCCTTAGCCTCTAAAATTTTTGCTATGGAAATCATTAATGGTGCGCCGAACCTGAATAACTACTTCGATGAAGAGCACAGCGAGTGGATGGAAGGCCGAGTTTCTATTATCAATAGCTGGATCTTGTCAGGAAAAATGCAGCCTATCGATCCGCATTACCTGCTTTTCAATATTTGGGCAAGTACGCAGCATTATGCGGATTTTTCTATTCAAATTACGCGACTTCGCGGCGCAAAGATGAAAAAAGCAGATTTCGCAGAAGCAACAAAACACCTGGTTACGCTGACATTAAATGGCTGCGGCTTGGACGTACCCGAAAAATACAGGATTGAAACACGATGAGTGAAGAGGCGACCCGTTACCCCCGGGATTTAATTGGTTATGGCGCAAACCCGCCCAATCCGAAATGGCCGGGAAATGCACGTATTGCCCTGCAATTTGTAGTGAACTACGAAGAAGGTGGCGAAAATTGCGTGTTGCACGGCGATACCCATTCAGAGATTTTTCTTTCTGAAATTGTTGGCGCACAACCTTATCCTGATCGCCATCTCAGCATGGAATCGTTGTACGAATATGGCAGTCGTGCGGGCTTTTGGCGATTGCATCGCTTACTTACCGAGAAAAATATACCGGTCACGGTGTTTGGCGTGACCATGGCGATGGAACGCCACCCTGAAGCGCTAAAAGCCATGATAGAGGCCGACTGGGAAATTGCCAGCCATGCCATGCGCTGGATTCATTTTCAGGATATGGATGTCGACACCGAGCGGCAACAAATCGAAGACGCTGTTAAATTGCATCAAAAGCTCACCGGAAAAAAACCTGCAGGTTGGTATACCGGCCGCACCAGCCCGAATACACTGAAGCTCATTGCTGAACGGGATGATATTCTTTACTGCGCCGATTCCTACGCAGATGATTTGCCGTATTACGACATTCAGAATGGGCAGCCGTTACTCATGGTGCCCTACACGCTGGATACCAATGACATGCGGTTTGCTACCCCTCAGGGCTTCAATAGCGGGGAACAGTTCTTTCAGTATTTGAAAGACGCGTTTGATGTGCTTTATGAGGAAGGCGCGACGGCCCCTAAGATGCTGTCGATTGGCTTGCACTGCCGAATTATAGGCCGTCCAGCTCGACTGGCCGCACTGAAACGTTTTATTGAATATGTGCAAAGCCATGACAAAGTTTGGTTGGCTACCCGAGAAGAAATTGCTTTACATTGGAAAGCGCATTTTCCGCTTTAAAATAGCGTAAGTGGAATGCATGACATGGTTCGTTTCAGTAACAGATAAACCAAAGGCCTCACATTGAGGCCTTTTTATTAGGTTCGTATGGTTGGCGGCTACTTGAGGTCGAAGATGTAACGCAGCAGGAAAACCAACGCCAATGTCCAGGTAATTTTACTCACTTTTTTAGCACGGCCACTGCCAGCCATGGTGACTACATAAGTGATAAAACCAAGGGCGATACCTTCAGAAATACTGAACGTTAAAGGCATGGCTAACAAGGCCACCGATGCTGTTGCCAATGCGCCTAAATCGTCAAAATCCAGCTGGCGAATAGAATCCATCATCAAAATACCCACCATGATCAGCGCTGGTGTTGTGGCCATTAACGGAATCACTTTCATTAATGGTGTAAGAAACAAGGCCAGTACAAAACACAGCGCGGTAACCACCGCTGTCAAACCCGTGCGACCGCCTGCGGATACGCCGGCAGCTGACTCAACGTAACTCGTTACCGGTGAGGTACCGAGCGCTGCACCGACGACACTGGCAGACGCGTCAGCGGTCATCGCGGGCCCAATTTTCGGAAGCTTGTCTTCTTTGTCGAGCAGGTTGGCACGACGCGAAACGCCTATTAATGTACCAATGGTGTCGAACATGTTTACGAACATCAGCGCAAAAATCAGATCCCAGGTCTCATCAAAATGTTCGATGGGATACCAGATATCCATTGCAAAAAACGTGTCATCGATAGGGTCGGGCATACCAAAAATGGCATCAGGATGGGTGGTAAGATAACCATTCTCCGTTGGAATAAATGCACCAATAATCGACAAAATGACAATCGACAGTAAGATGCCGCCAGTAATGTTTCGCATTACCACTACAATGGTGAGCAAAATACCGGCGAACGCCAGCATGACTGCTGGGTCGGATAAATCGCCTAAGCTCACAAATGTTGCAGGGTTATCGACGACCAGGCCCGCATTTTTTAAGCCGATAAAGGCAATGAACAAACCTATGCCGCATTGCACACCTACCTTCAGTGAAGGGGGAACGGCTTCAGCGACTTTGGTTCGCACACCGGTAAGCGTAAGCAACAAAAACAAGATGCCGTTCCAGAATACAATACCCAGCGCAGCCTCCCAGGGGACTTCCCGACCCATACAAATACTGAAAGTAAAGAATGCGTTGAGGCCCATACCGGGCGCGAGTGCGATGGGGTAGTTCGTCATCGCAGCCATCAATAAACTGCCTAAGCATGCAGCAAGGGCGGTGACGGTGATGAGTCCGGCAACGGGCATGCCACTGAGTCCGAGGATGCCAGGGTTAACTACCAGAATATAAGACATGGCGGCGAAAGTGGTTAAGCCGGCAATCACTTCCGTTTTAACGGTAGTTCCATGGGACTGTAATTTGAACAGCCTGTCCAGAAATGTGCTTGTCATGAGATTTCTCTGATTTTTATCGTTATTACTGCGGCTGGTTGTGCAAATTCCTGACCATTTAGTCAAAAATGGTTTAAATTATGCTTTCTTTTCAGCTCTGTATCAGCTGATGAAGTTCGGCCTGTTGATTTCACTGAATAATATTAAGTGTTCACAAGAAAACCTTGATAAATTTCATCAACTTGTTGCGCGAGATTGTAACAAATTTCGGGGCAAAAAAGGCATGTAAAGTCCCCAGTTTCACCATTAAGAAGCACAATGTGATGCGCTTTGTGTTATTTTGGTGCAAGAGAAATAGATAACAAACACGCCTTCATTACGAGGCTATGCGGAATTAATCCATGTCAGGTTGGGTCCGCGACGAGGAAACAGTGTTATGTCGCTAAAACATCTGATAAGTGCTTTACCAAAAGCCGAACTACATCTTCATATCGAAGGCTCATTGTCGCCACAGCTCATGTGGGAGCTGGCGCAAAAACATCGTATTTCGCTGCCGTATCATTCCGTTGAGGAAATTGAAAAGGCCTACAACTTTTCTGACTTACAGAGTTTTTTAGATTTGTATTATGCCGGCGCGGACGTCCTTCGCGACGAAGACGATTTTTATCAATTGATGATGGCTTATTTACAGCGGTGCCATCAGGAAAATGTGGTTCACACAGAAATCATGTTCGATCCGCAAACCCATACAGATCGAGGCGTACCGTTTTCTACGTTTATGAAAGGGTTTTTAAAAGCGATTCAGGTTGCTGAGAGTGAGTACGGAATAAGTGTGAAACTTATCATGTCATTCCTACGCCATTTAAGTGAAGCGCAGGCCCTACAAACCCTACAGGACGCCGAGCCCTGGTACGATGTTATTGATGCCGTCGGGTTAGACAGTTCTGAATTGGGACACCCACCAGAAAAATTCGAGCGTGTATTTGCGGAAGCCAGAAACTTAGGGTTTAAGGTGGTTGCTCATGCAGGTGAAGAAGGGCCGCCCGATTACATTTGGCAGGCTATTAATCTGTTAAGTGTAGATCGAATCGACCATGGTGTTCGGTGTCAGGAAGATGAAGAGCTCATGGAATTAATTAAGCATCGTCAAATCCCGCTTACTGTGTGCCCGCTGAGCAACTTAAAGCTGTGCGTGATAGACGATATGACCCAGCACAATATCCTCAAGCTGCTGGATGCAGGTTTGTTGGTTACGGTGAATTCTGACGATCCAACATATTTCGGCGGATTTTTGAATGAAAATTTTGAAGCGCTGGATGTTGCTTTAGGAATGACGGAATCACAGTGTCGACAACTGGCGAAAAACAGTTTTACCGCGAGTTTCCTGTCTGATGAAGAAAAACAAAAGTGGATTGAAAAGGTGGATGCTGTCGCGTGTAAACGCGTCTGAGGGCTGAATCCGCCCGCTGCGTAAGTCGATGTTGATAATATCTCTGCCACAACGTTAAAAAACGCCGCTGAAAGTGCTGTCTTTCAGCGGCGTTTTAGTATGGTTATCTGTGGTCAGTAGCGACCCGGTTACTCTGGTGTCTGGGTCTGGTATTTATCCCAATTTTTAATCAACTCGTTTACTACCGTACTACCAACAAGATAAGCCGCTTCTAACGACGGTACCATGGCAGCGTATCCACCGTTTTCACGCTCCATCGCCAGATTTTCAGCAGCGGTAAGGCCTTCTGGCTGCATAGTAAAGTTACTTGCCGTTCGAAGCACCATAAAGCGATTTTTGTCTGCTTTTCCTGCACGATCGAGATAAATCATCGATTGATAGCTGCCAGTGTCTTCCATGCCAGAAGTCATAAAGTTACCTTCACCTTTGGTCCACAGCGATACCCAGTCATTGGCCCAGTCGTTCAGCAGCTTGCCGTGCCAGAACGTGGAAGCCGCAAGGTGATCGCCAATTATGACTTTGGGCATGCTTTGCGCATTAGGATAATTTTTGTAGCGAGCGCGCAGTTCATCCATGGCGTCGGTATTCATCAACTTTAGCGATTTGGTGAGGTTGTACGCCCACTCACTTAAGTCAGTATTCAGTTTGTACATTTCGCCGTTAACAGCAGGGCGGCCTGCATCGGTTTGCGGACCATTAGCGAACAGTGGGAAGTAGCCGGTAGGCCAGCTTTCTGGTATTTCCCGCGCATCAATTTCGTGTGCAAGGTCGCCGTCGACCAGGTGACGGGTCCAAACGGCGGAACCAATGGTGCCGTCTTGGGGATCCATGCCCGCAATACCGGCTACCAGCCAGTAGGCTTGCGTTAAATCGAAGCGAGGATCGAGTCCCAGCGCCATGATGGCAGAGGATGCCCGTGCCGTGCCCATGCCTGTAACAATGGCAAGCACGCCTTTATCTTCGTTAGCGTAGATGTCATGAAAAGATTGCGGAAACGGATAGTGTGTATCAAGGCCGTAGCGTTCCTTCCACATTTGAAATTCACCGGCTTTATCGCCTTCATCTTCGCCAATTTCAAACATCGTAACAACAACGGCTTTCACTTTTAATGGGGCGTTTGCTGCATGACTGAAAGGCGATGCCTGCAACAGGAAAAGACCCGCCAAACCCAATAACAATTGCTTCAAAATACTCTCCTGAAATAAAAACGGCATGCGATTGCATGCCGTATAGAATAACAACAAGGGCCTTAGAACTTATAGCCAAACTTGATGTTGAAGTGACGAGGCAGTTCAGGCAGTACTATCTGGCCACCGAAGAGGTCAGGGAAGTTTGCACGGAAATAGCGCTCATCTGTCAGGTTTTTCACTGTTAAGTTAACATCGAAATTTTCTGACTGATATGAAATACCGGCGTTAACCAGCGTGTACGCTGGAAGCGTTACCGCACCAGAGAAACCAGATTTGGTGGAGTCAGCATCAATTACGCTAACGCTGCTGGCGAAACCGTTCTGGAAATCATAGGTGGCTGTCAAAGAGTAAATGTTCTCAGGCACGCCCGCCTTGATTGCGCCAGGGTTGCTGCTGCCAGCGCCTACAGCGAAGTTACCAATTGGTAAACCACCGTAGATAGCAGAAGGATCTTCCAGATCAGGGAAGTCTTCAGCACCGAGGAAACCAAATTGGAAGCCGTTATCCAATGCCGTGATGTTGGTCACTTCGGTATTAGAGTAACCGGCGGTGACAACCAGGCTTTCGTTTACTACCCAACGCAGCTCAAACTCAGTACCTTCTGTTTTAGTGGTGTTGTTTGTGATCACCATCTGAGAGTTGAGGTCGGTACGTTCCTGCTCGTAAATAGACAGCGCGAAGTACAGGGTATCTTCAAGGAATGAACCTTTCACACCATATTCAACCAATTCAGAGGTATCCATGGCTGCACCAGACTCGATGTTCGATGTCCAGATCTCAGCGCCTTGACCGGCAACCAGGGTTGTCTGGTCGGCAACGGTCACGTAAGGAATCAAACCAAATGGCGTGTTATAGGAAATACTCGCATTCCATGATGTGCCATCCAGTGTGTTTGATGCCTGAACCGGCGCAGTCACGTCGCCTTCGCCACCAAATCCAAGAATCGACTGGCCGTCTTCAGACAAGCTGATAAACGAGTTAGAACCGTTACCGAACAGCAATTTGTCTACAGGAATACGGCTTTCCAGGTCGACACTGTCGTAACGTGCACCAAGGACAACATTAAGACCCCAATCCCAGGTTAAATCGGTCATTACCGCGAAACCTAAATCGAGGTAGTTACCGATGTAGTAATCGGTATAGTCGGAATCGGTGCGGGTAGACAGTAAACGTCTGTCCAGCGCCGTTGATGGCATGGTCAGATCGCGACGGTCGAAGAATTCATGGTGGAAATCGTCGCCGTGTTCAAAGTCGGTGTAACGCAGGGAAGGCGAAACCTGTACCTGAGCGTACAATGAATCGAACTCGTAATCTGCACTGAATACCAGTTTGTCTTCTACAACCCAGCTATCGTGGAACTGTGAAAAACCATAGGCGTTTTCGTTGATGTTCTCATACGCTTCATAGAACAACTGGTTTTTAACTTCCCAGTTAGCATCTGAGTAATAGATCACGTCGAAATAAAGCGTGGTTACTTCGTTTTCCAGGCGGTCATCAGCAGCAACCAGAACCTGATTTCCAGAAAGCTGCGCAGTACCAGGGTTATCCAGTTGCATCAAATCATCGAAGTCAGCCGCCGTCATGCCTGCAGGGCTCGGGAAGATGAATGGGTTAATTAACCCTTCAACCGCATCATATTCCTGGTGAGAAATAGAGCCATCGCCATCGGTATCGATGTTTTTCGCGGTACCGGTGATATAAGTGCCATTGTCGATGAGATCTTGTGTCAGTCGGTTCCAGCCAGCAACCTGGTTACCTGCATAGTCGTGGTACATACCACCAAACTGAACATTGATGTTATCGCTTACGTCTACATCGAATGCAGCCTGGACAATGGTTTGGTCAGTTTGGGTGTTATCGTAGTAGCTATCGGAGTTCTCGATTTCACCGTACAGGTAGTAACCCATGTCTTTACCTGCCAGGGTTGCAGGTCCGCCAACTTCAGCGGTCAGTACACTTTTATCCCAGCTACCCATGGTGTAAGACATTGCACCTGTTGGTTCGTCAATGTATTTACCGCGACCAACCGCAGCCGACTTAGGATTGAAGTTCAGATAACCACCAATTTTTGCCGGGCCATAAATAGGTGATGCCGGACCACGAACAATATCGATGCGGCTTGAAGCACCGATTGGTGTTGGGTAGTTACCTGGGTTATCAAGGCGCTTAACGCCACGGAAGTAAGCTTCACCAGGATTACCACGAATATCCAAAGAACCGGCTACGCCAAAGAAAGACTGAGTGAATGTACCAGGCGCAAATGCCACCAGCTCGTCAATATCAGATACGTTAAAACGTTCCATTTGCTCATCGGAGATAGTGGATGCAGAACGTGGTGTTTCCAGGATAGATTTACCAAAACCAAATACGGCTTCAACATCCTGACCCGGTAAGCTGCCTAGTGACCCCGTAACTTCGATTTTTTCGACGTCTTCGTCGCTAGGAGGGGTAGCTTCCTGTGCGAAGGCAGAAGCTGGTGCCAGTGCCAGACCAAATACAATGGCTCTGGTTAACGGCGATACCGCAAATTGGGTGTGTTTCATGATTTTCCTCTGTTTTAAGTTAACTGCCTCTGACGGGCGGCTTACAAATGCCGAACATGACGTAGCACGTTAGATGCCAAAATGTTGTCCAATTGGTCAGGATTAAAATCTTCTGTAAATCTATGATTTACAATATTTAAATTTGTTTGCAGAAAAAATTAAGAGAACTAACGTGCGAAACTTTGCTGTTAAAATGGACTAACTTGCACTCTCGTGGTGCGAAAGGCGCGTATTCTGCACTAAATCAGGAGGGGATTTCTTTTGTTCTTTTGGGGAATTGTTCTGCGTGTTGAGATCTGGTAAATGCACCTGCTTAGGCAACGTCATATCGAGAAATACCGCTGTCAGGCCAGACAGTGTGACCGGAGAAGCGATGATGTTACCCAGCCACTGCGGAAAACCCAGGGTCATCTCCGGTACCATCATCACGCCCATGCCTAATCCCAGTGCTGAGGCAGTGATTAAGCTAGTACGGCGATCGAAGTTCTGTTGCATAAGAATTTTTAGACCACCCACTGCCACCATAGCAAACATAACAAGGGTTGCACCGCCAAGTACGGCTTTAGGGATAGCCTGAAGAATGCCACCGATTATAGGGAAGATGCCAAAAAGTACGTAAAAGCCACCAATCGCAATACCCACTCGTCGACTTGCAATACCGGTTAGCTGAATCACACCGTTGTTCTGTCCAAAGGTAGTATTGGGAAACGTGTTGAAGCAAGCGGCTAAAACAGAATTAATACCGTCGCCCAGAATACCGCCTTTAATGCGCTTTAGATAAACTGGCCCGGTAATGGGCTGATTGCAGAACACGCTATTGGCAGTAAGGTCGCCTGCGGTTTCCAGGGCACTGAACAGGTAAATTAACGCCAATGGCAGGAACAATGCAAAATCGAAGTCGATACCGTATTTAAACGGTGTAGGAATGGCCAGAACCGGTAGGGATGACAAGTGCGCAAACGACACGTTACCGAAACTCCACGCGCAAAGAGTACCCAGCGCCATACCGATAAAAATTGCGCTCAGTCGAACCCATAGATTATTCGAAGCGTTCAGAAAAATAATCACAAAGAGGACAGATAAACCCAAACTCACATGATTCAACTGGCCAAAGTCTACGCTTCCAAAGCCGCCGTTAAGATCGGTCATACCTACTTTTATCAGCGACAATCCAATGGAGGTAATAACAATACCGGTGATAACCGGGTTAAGCAGTCGTGTGAGTTTGTGGATGAAAAAGCTAAGTACCACTTCAACCATGGCCCCTGCCATGGTGATGCCAAGTAATAACGCCATCACGTCGTCGTCGGAACCGCCACGTTGACGCACGGTAATACCGGCCAGAATGAGTGCGCTAACAAATGCAAAACTGGTGCCCTGAACCGCAACCAGGCCGCTACCAATACGGCCGAAAGATTTTGTCTGAATGATGGTGCCAATGCCTGAAACAAACAGCGCCATACTGACGAGGAAAGGAATATGTGCGTGTAAATCTAACGCGGCTGCGATAATGAGGGTGGGCGTGATGACACCCACAAAACTGGCAAGGACATGTTGAAAAGCCGCCGTTACCGTTTTGATAGCGGCGGGCCTGTCTTCAAGGCCGTAAAGCAATTCATGGTTGTCACTCATTCCGTCTTCCTTGTGGTGTTGCAGACTGCCGGCTTAAAGCGACAGATAAATTGATGAGGTGCCTGGTAATCTGGTAGTGCTTGCTTCTTCAGCCTTGCTTCAGCAAAACGATCCAGTGCGGCATTGAGTTTTGAAAGCTCATCGGCTTTTTCTGCTCCAGGTAAAAAACTGTGAGAAATTGAATTGGTGATCACTGTGCGCAACTCATTCCATGACAGATTGAATTCAGACACGGCAACAAAAAACTCATCACTTAGGGTGGAATCCCACATCCCCCGATCATCGGTAGACAGGGCTACTGGGATCCCTAATCGTAGATATTCACCGAAAGGGTGGTTGGCATAGTCGTCCACGTATTCCAGTAACAGATTCGAAATAAGATTAATCTCAATCAGATAAGGGCCGTGGCGCATGAGCAATAAAGTATCCGGATCGGTGATGGTATTAAGGCCATGGCCAATACGGTCTGCCCCCATCAACAGGGTATCGCGTACATGCTGATTCGGTTCGTCTACTTCACCAGCATGAATAGACAGAGGAACGCCAGGCAGGTTTCGGCGCAACTCGCGAAAAACAGGCAAGAAGCGACGAGGGTAACCTTTGTCGTTATCTTCACGACCAACAAGGTTAATGCCCACATAGTGCTCGCGGTGCGCATCTACAAAGGCATAGCGGTCTTTCAGTAGTTCTTCTACATTAGGCAGGAAGCGCACTAAAGCATATTGAAATTTCACTGTTACGCCGGTTTCTTCGCCGCGTTCACTGTGAATGGCGGCATCTAAAATTGCCAGCGCTTCTTCTGGGACCATCACGGTACCGTCTGGGTTCAGCATGCCATGAACCCCAGTTTGGGTTTCAAAATACTGTACGTTCTCGGCGGCGTAAGCCTGCATGTTTTTAATCAGCAACTCGCCGAGAATGGTGGGATTGCGAAACAGTTCGTTTAGCCGTTGCCAGTGTGTTTGAAAAAATGCGTCACGACCTTCGCTTGGTCGGTCAAGGCGAATGCTGTCAAGCCAGGCCTGTTTCTCTTCTTCCGTTAGCGACGTCAGCTTCTTGTAGCCTTTCTTTTCGCAAGATGACAGCGCATCGTAAGACGTTTTCTGTAGATTTTTAAAAAGCAAATAGGGCGCGGATAGTGCGAACGGATCAGCATCGTAGCCATCGCATAGCGTGAGGGCAGTGCGGGTATAGTATTCATAACCGCCATTCAACGCAGGCGACGTAGCCAGTTCCCACCACCATTCGCTGAACGCAGAACCAGAAAGATGGTGATGCAAATCGCCCCCTTTCGGCAGGGCATGAACGAACTGATACAACTCCTGTTCAGTAGCTTGTTGTTTGAAGTCGCGGAACCAGGTCGACATAGACGAATCGACGCTAGGTTCAGAAGCAAAAACGGCTGATGCAGAAGAAAATAATAAAGTGGTAGAAATTAAAACAGAACGGAAAAACACGTGTGCAAATACTCTTAGTAAAATGGAACAGGGATCTGCGGGTCATTATTGCAAACTATTCTGCAAATTGTTGACCACTTGGTCATGTGTGCTGTGACATTTTTATTGCACTGATATGCAACGAGTTTTTGCCGTTGATGGTGAGAGAGTATGGATTAGATTAAATGGCAGTTAACTCGATTGCACCCAAATGGTGAAAGGCTTCACCAATTGGGCGAGTTTGCCGCTATATAGACTTTACGAAACGTTGAAACGTTAACCTTGTTTATTGCTTAATCTTAGAACGAGACGTGCTCTGGCAGAGTAACAAAAATGGAGTGGCGAACTTCGTTATACATGGCACGACTGCAGTGGCCTTCACCCTCGGTATCTTCTAAAAGCAAAACATCACCTGCGCCGAAGACTCGCCGTTCGCCATTAGAAACTTTAAATTCAGCGCGGCCTTTAATGATAAACAAAAGTTGCCTTGCGGGGGCGGGATGCCATTTAAAGTCGTAGTCTGCCGGTGTTTCCCTAAAAATCACGGTGCCTGCGTCAAAACGTTCTGATAATAGACCAATCGGACCGCCATCTTGCAAGGGAATATCCACTTCGCCAAAGTGACTTTTTCCTTCATCGTCATTGTAAATACGCGAAATAAGCATAGTAACTCCCTGTGTTAATTTGCCAAGTGATTTATGGTTGCATGTAGTGCGGCCAGTGCCACAGCGACATCGTCTTTGATAATAGCTTCAGCCGGGTGATGGCTAATGCCTTTATCGCAGCGCAGAAACATCATCGCTACCGGACAAATAACCGCCATTGCCATAGCGTCGTGCCCGGCCCCTGAAGGCAGCGAGAACGGCGGGATGCCACACTCAGAAATCGCTGTATGCAAAATAGCCTGCAACCGCGAGTCGCAATGCACTGCTTCAGCGCTATGGGTTTGTTCAATCGTCATTTTTACATTACGACGGGCAGCGATGGTTTGGCACTGCTGCAAAATTTGATCGAGCACCGCATCACGTTGCTGATCGTTTTCACTGCGGATATCCAGCGTAAAGCGGGTATTCCCGGAAATGACATTCACTCCATTTGGGCGATTTTCAATTTTGCCTACGGTGGCGACCACCTTGTGCATAGCCGCCAGTTTTTCCACACACAATATCATTTCACTGCTGGCTGCCAGTGCGTCCTGTCGCATGGTCATCGGCACGGTACCGGCATGACCAGCCATACCTTTGATATCAATGTTGAAACGGCGCGCGCCAGCAATGGCCGTCACAATACCCACTGGCAAGTTTGCATCTTCAAGAACAGGGCCTTGTTCAATATGCAATTCCAGGTAGCCAAGAACACGGGATGAAGTGATGTCGGCACGGTGAATGTCGTCGAAGTTCAACCCAAACTGGCTCATGGCTTCAGGTAAACTGATGCCGTTTTCGTCTTTAAGCTTCGCCCAGCTTTCTGGCCACTGCCCGGTGAGTGCGCGACTCCCTAAAAGGGTTGACCCAAATCGCGTGCCTTCTTCATCGCCGAAACCCACGATATCGAGATGGAAAGGCAATTTTTTTCGCAAACCCTGTAATATCTGAATCAACGTGATAGGCGCAATAACCCCTAACATACCATCATATTTGCCGCCGTTTGGCACCGTATCTAAGTGGCTGCCAAGAATAAACCGGGGCGCGTCGGGATTATCACATTCATAACGCCCCCAAAGGTTACCGGCGGCGTCTTGCCAGGTCGTCATACCTGCGTCGTTCATCCAGTTCGCCACCAGTCGGTTAGCTTGTCGGTGCTGTTCGGAAAGATAACGGCGGTCAAGATAAGCGGGGGATTGACTAATTTGTCCCAATTCTTCTAATCGGGCCATCACCAGTCCGGCGAGGTTCTTAAAATCAATCATTCAGCGCGGCCCGCATAAACCGCCATAGCAGCATCAACCGCTTCACCTAGCGGCAGTGACATACCGCTGCGGCGAAGTACCGTTTCGAGAGACTGCAAGGTGTGATACACCGCATCTTCCCGCGCGTTGTAGCCCATGGTGCCGATCCGCCAGATTTTGCCTTTAAGCGGACCGAAACTGGTGCCTATTTCAATGTTGAAGGTATTCAGTAGGGTGCTGCGAATTGCTTCACCGTCAACTTCTTCAGGAATGTTCACGCCGACCACGTTGGTCATTTTGTTAGACAGATCGCCAAATGGCTGCAGCGACATAGCTTGAATCCCTGCTAGCATCGCGTCGCCCGCGGTTTTGTGGCGGTTCAGCACGGCTCCCTGGCCTTCTTCAAGCAGGTTTACTGCACATTCACGGGCGCAAAACAGCATCGATGCAGCTTCCGTGTGGTGATTCAAACGTTCTTCGCCCCAATAATCCATGATCATCGGCAAGTCAAAATAGTTTGAACGAATACGGATACCCGAGGCTGATTGGTGATGCGCATCCCGTATGCCAGCTTCAACATGATGACGCTTGCGCACGCACTCGACGTATTTTTCACTTAACGTGACGGGGGCGCTGCCACTGGGGCCGCCAAGGCATTTCTGCAAACCTACCGATACTGCATCTAACCCCCATTTATCGGTTTCAAACGGATTTCCACCAATAGAGGCTGTGGCGTCACTGTAAAAAAGTACATCGTAGCGCTGACAGATTTCACCTAAATGCTCAAGTGGTTGCAACATGGTGGTAGAGGTGTCGCCCTGAACCACGGCCAACACTTTTGGACGGATCTCACGAATAGCGGCTTCGATTTGCTCCGGCGTGAATACTTCACCCCAGGCGGTTTCGATGGTGTGTACTTCTGCACCAGCACGTTCTGCAATTTCAGACAAAAGATGACCGAAACGCCCAAAAACCGGTACCAGTACTTTATCGCCTGGCTCAATACACGACACCAACACCGCTTCAATACCGGCGCGAGACGTGCCATCAACCAGTAAAGTTTGCTTATTGTTGGTGTTGAACACCTGGCGGTACAGCGCCATGACTTCATTCATATAGCCCGTCATTACCGGGTCGTACTGACCCACAAGTTGCGTCGACATAGCCTGCAATACACGGGGATAGCAGTTGATAGGGCCGGGACCCATGAGCAAACGCGGGGGGAGAGATAGGGGTTTCATTGATATTCCTAGAGTAAAGATTGGGCAAGCATGCGCACACCTGTGATGATAAGAACCACTGCAAAGACTTTTTTGAGTACGGCGGCATTGAGCTTGTTAGCAATGGCGGCGCCCACGGGGGCAAACAAAACCGTTAACGGTACGATGCAGGCAAAGCCAAGTAGGTTGACTAATCCGTAGGTGGCAAACGGGGCATCTGCCGGTCGCTCACCAACGATTAACATGGTCAGGGCGGCAGGCAAAGAGATGATAAGCCCAACGGCTGCGGCAGTGCCTACTGCACGGTGAGCGGGATAATTGCAAAATGTCAGAGTGGGCACGGTAAGGGTACCGCCGCCAATGCCAACCATACTGCTGAAAAAACCGATACAGGTGGCCATGATTCCCTGACCTGTTTTACCCGGTAAACCATCGCGGATAGCGGTTTTCTTGCCGATGAGCATATTTAGCGCAGACAACGTGGCGATGGTACCGAACAATAAGGTGAGCCACTGACCATCGATGCGAGTTACCACCGTGCTACCGGCCAATACGCCGATGAGGATAAACACGGCCCAGAACTTCAATAGCTCGCCGTCTACGTTGCCTTTTTTCTTGTGCGCCATGATTGAACTGACAGACGTGGGCACAATGGTCGCGAGTGATGTGGCGGTGGCGACCACCATGGCAGTGTCGGCACTGATCCCCAGCGCCTGGAATAGAAAGAACAGCACCGGCACGATAACAATGCCGCCGCCAACACCGAGCAGGCCAGCCAGCAGCCCGGCAAAAACGCCGGTTCCCATCATGGCCAGAATGATATTCAGATTTTCACTGATAAATTCCAAGTTTTATTCCTCTTCGTCGGATGGCATGGCAACAGCAAAAGCCTTGCCGTCGCTTCGCGGGTCGGTAGCGGCTTCCGTTGAACCATCAGCATGACGCACAACCGCACCGGCGTGTCCCATCAGTTCGTTGCAAGCATCGACCACCACCATGTCGTGCCCTTTTGATAGTAGCGCTTCGCCGACGTAATCATTTACGTCACGTTCAACTTTCAAGTTATGACTCACATCTCCCCAGGTACGACCCAACAACCAACGACCAAGTGCAATGGAACGGTCTAACGGTTTGTCGTGATACACATGGCGGGCAAACACAGCGGCCTGGGTTTGCGGTTGTCCTTCACCGCCCATGGTGCCGTAACTGATCCTGCGTCCGTCATTCAGCTCTGCAAATGCGGGATTAAGGGTATGAAACGGGGTCATGCCCGGCTGAAGATACTGGTTACTGTTTTCGTCTAACGAAAATGAGGTACCGCGATTGTTCCAGACAATCCCTGTAGAAGGGCTTACCACGCCACTACCAAACTCCCAGTAAAGCGACTGAATGTAGCTCACCATTCTGCCTTCGCTGTCGCAGGCGCCCATCCAGATGGTATCGCCTGGTTTCGCCACATGTGGCCATGGCAATGCGTTATCGATATCGATATTCGCTCTCATCGCAGCAAGTGATGCCGGGCTCAGTAGGGTTTGTAAATCGATATCCAGGCGAGCCGGATCGGTAACATACTGGTTGCGTTTAATGAATGCCTGCTTAGTACACTCGACAAGTAAGTGCACCATGTCGGCATCGTCAGTGCCCAAGCGCCACACTTGATCATAAAGTGCGAGGGTCAGCAAAGAGGCAATACCCTGAGTGGGCGCAGGCAGGTTGTACAAGGTGCCTTTTGAAGTAGTGACAGACAATGGCTCAACGATTTTCGCCTCATATTGCTGAAAGTCTGCCAATGTGATCGGCGAGCCCGCGGCGGCCAGGTCGGCAGCAAGGCGTTCAGCAACATCACCCTGATAGAAATCATCCAGGCCGCGCTCTGCGAGCTGCTTCAGCGTTGCCGCGAGGAGAGGCAATTTTACAATTTTGCCTTTCTTTAATGGCTTTTCTTTGATTAGAAACTGGCCAAAGGCTGGATCGTGTCCCAAATCGTCAAAGGTTTTAAAGCTTGCGTCTGACATACTCTGGGTGACTTCGATACCCCAGGTTGCCTGATTAATCGCCGTATCGAGTAAGGTGGCCAGTGGCAATGGGCTTTGCCAGCCTGCACTGATTTCCAGTGCCTTTTGCCAGCCTGCGACTGCCCCCGCCATGGTCAGTGCTGCTTTGCCGCCTCGGTTGGGAATGGCATCCTCACCTTGGTAAAATTCTGGTGTTGCGCCTTTTGCAGCAACACCAGCAGCATTAATACCAACAGGTTTTTTACCTGGTTCGCTGATCAGCCAGAAGCCGTCACCGCCTAAGCCATTCATATGCGGATACTCCACCGCAATAGAGGCCGCAGCCGCGACCATTGCTTCAATTGCTGTACCGCCCTTCTCGAGAATATTATTACCTACCTGCGCGGCAGCGTAGTGGGGCGCAGTAAAGCCAATAACTGGTTTATTGTTCATTATCATTATTTCCATATAGGGTCTTTGCCAGACGGATCAGGGTCTTATCGCTGCCCCTTGGCCCTAGCAGCGAAAAGCCGCAAGGCGCACCGTCAAGTGTGAGTGCTGGAATGTGTAATTGCGGGCAACCGCTGAGTCCTGCCAACGAGGTCAAAGCAAGCAGCTTGCTGCGATAGTCTGCCAGTTCTTCTGCCTTGGCGTCTATCAATGGTGCCAGCCCGGGGGTAGTAGGGATCAGCAGAATTTGATTTTCAACCAGGTTTTTGAACCATTCGGTGAACGCCGTACGTTGTTCCTGTGCGGTGGCGATTTCGTCGTCAGTCAACGCTTCGCAGCTGTTAAGACGCAGTTGAATATCATCTGCAATATTCGGTTTTGTCGTGCTCAGCCAGTTGCCGTGCTGCTGCCAAATTTCGCTGCCCTGTAAAATTCTGAACATGTCGCCGGTAGGCCAGTTACCGAATGCGGGAGAGCAGGTCCCAGATAAAAGATCAGAATGCTGTGACTGGTTTTGCGACCACCATGTCTGAATAAGCTCACCGTGGGCTGCCATTGCAATTAAGTTATCGACTTTTACGACAGGCAGTGTGACAGAGTCAGTTTGTGCGGGAAGTAACACTTCCATGGTGTGAGACAGTGTCGTTAAATCTTTAGTGAGTACGCCAACGGTATCGAAGCTGGGTGCCAGCGCTACCATGTTGTCCATAGCGATAGTCCCGTGAGTCGGGCGCAGACCGAATAAACCCTGATAACTGGCTGGCACACGAATTGAGCCACCGGTATCGGTACCCAATCCGATATCCGCCAATTGCATAGAGACTGCCACAGCCGAGCCAGAACTTGAACCACCGGGTATACGGTCAGGCGTAACAGGGTTAAGAGGCATGCCATAGTGTTTATTTTGCCCGTTTAAACTATATGCCAGCTCATCAGTAATAGTTTTTCCTACATAGCGCGCGCCATTTTCCAATAGCGTCGTTACCACTGACGCAGTTTCTGATGAGATATCATGAGACGCTAACCAATCAGGGTTGCCCGCAGCCGTGGGAATACCCGCAATGTGAAACAGATCTTTTACCGCCAAGCGATAACTGCCAAGCGGCACGGCACTGTTTATCGGCGCATCCAGCGAGGGCGCCTGTAGCTTTTGTTGAAAAGCCATAAACGGATTATTCGTCGTTTGCATGACGTGAATTTGCCTGTGAGAGAAACCATGGGATAGAGCTCTATGAAACAATCGTTTCATGATTCTGTCAAGGGAAACGGTTGTCATTGGCAACAATTTTTTCCCATCGTTCAGGATGATAGCCACTATATATGTTATGAATTTGTAAAATAATGCTGCACTGCAGTATGGTTCACTTATGAGTCTGCCACTTTTCTTCCAGATAAAGCGCTCATCTTTTGTGGGTAAGACAACAGTTTTTAACTTTGGAGTAATAAAGATGACACTGAAAAAAGGCTTTAAAACGCTTTTACGGGAAGCAGAAGCACAAATAGAAACAATGAGTGCGAGTGAAGCGAACGAAACGGTGTACCGAGCCGATGTAGTGCTGGTGGATATCAGAGACGTGCGCGAGCTTGAACGGGAAGGTCAAATCCCAGGCGCTATTCACGCGCCCCGGGGGATGCTCGAGTTCTGGGTCGATCCTGAAAGTCCGTATTTCAAACCCGTTTTCGGCGGTGGCAAGAAATTCGTGCTTTATTGTCAATCCGGTTGGCGCTCTACGCTAGCCACTGGCACATTGCAAAATATGGGTTTTGACGACGTTGTGCATATCGAAGGCGGCTTTGACGCTTGGAAACAAGCAGGCCTACCCGTAGAACCTTACACCCGCTAATCGCTATTAATTAAAAACGGAGCTCGATGCTCCGTTTTTTGTTTAATCTGACCTACGCCTCAATATAGTTGTTATTCAGAAAGGCTTTTTCTTCCCGGGTTGACGACCGACCCAGCGCCTCATTCCGTTGTGGATAGCGACCAAACTGCAACAATAACTCCCGGTGCTCTTGTTCGTATTCAAACTGCAGTTCAAGACCATCAATATTGAATAATTCCATTGCCATATCATGAATCGCTAACGATTCAGAATGCATGAAGGGCATAAACAGAAAAGTTTTCTGTTTTACGGTAAGTGCTTTGTCTGCCTCAACCCTCAGCGCCTCCTGAGACAACGCCAGTGCCATTTTATCGCATTCAAATGCTTTAGCTGAGCCGCGATACATGTTGCGAGAAAATTGGTCGAGGACGATAATTTCGGCCAGTCTACCTGAAGGCGTTGCACGCCAAGGCCACAGTTCGCAATGCGCCGCAGCCGCATGCACTTTTCCAAATCGTGAGCGGATAAGATTATCTAATCCCTCATCGGCACGAAACCACTGCCCGGGATCTAACTCTTCAAACCAAAAAGCCAGAACGCTCGACGCTTCTTCCAGAGGGATAATTGATGTTTGCATAAAACTCCTGTGTATCACATCCATTGTGTTCAGGGAGGAATCAAAGTGAGGTTGAAACCTGTTCAACATCGATAGATTCGTAGTCCATTGCCCTAATATTGTCACAAAGGTCAAAAAGTAATCAATAAGTGTGGTCTTTTTTTTACGAGATTATACAAAAAAAGATTGATTAATATGACTGCAGGGAAGGGATTAAGGTTCCAATTCATCAAGTTGGTCGTACATGGCGGCAATCTGGGTTGCTCGCCGAAGGGCTTGGTCGCCCAAACGCTCGAACACTTTATTGGCGAGGAAGGAAATTAGACTCATTGGTGCAGCATAACTATCAAATGCACTAATTTGACCTGGATGACAAACCAAAAGGTGATCAACTTTATTGCTATAAACTTGTCCCGTTGGGTCGGTAATGAGAATGGTGGTGTGGTCACTTAAGGCGTCTACAATACGTTTAAATATACGGGTACGGCGACGAAAACCAAGTAACACAACAACTTCGTTAGCCGGAATATCAATGAGATCTTCGCCTAGCGATTGGCCTGGTTGGGGCAACAGTCTAACTGTACTGCGAACCTGTTTTAACTGTTGACGAAAATGCAGCGCAATAGGATACGCGTTGCGGTAACCAATCAAAGTAATACGCTGTGAATCTGCCAGTAGCGACACCACTTGTTCTATTGTTTCAGGTTTCAGCCCCTCGAAAGTAAGCGCAAGGTTACGCATCTCTTGCTGAAAGTGGTCAGATTCTCCTTCTCCCGTAGGCAGCGGCAAGCCTTTTTCCCGCATTGACAGCATGGCATCTTTTACTTGCTGGTGAGAGTCGAAACCTAACTGGCGAAAAAACCGGCTGACTGTTGCCTTCGACGTACCAGATAAACGTGCGATCTCGGCGGTGCTTTTGCTCACCAACGCAATAGGATGTTGCTGAATAAACGTTGCAATTTGCTGTGCGGAAGGTGAAAGAGAAGGGTACTGCTGTTCAATTAAACCCAGGAGATCGGTTTGCGAGGCCATTAATCACACTTGTAGAAAAAGGTTCTGCGCCAAAGGTAAAACAAATTTGCCGAGTAGCCAACCATTAGTGGCATTTAATCCCGGTGATGTACTTGCCCATTTTTTGCTTCAGGCGCATTGGCTTAGCCGTTCTCCGGCAATTAACAACGAGGCTACAGACATTAAATTACGTGAGATAAAGGTGATTTTTTAAGCACAATGTCGTATTTCCCATTATACTGTCACTGAATTGTCATATTGCTATGTTAGAGGGCTGTTGGATGCGACTGTGGATTGAAATGGTATTGCTGTTTTTTGCTTTACCTGTCGCAATTGCTTATTGGGTAAATCAAGTGGCTGATTATCTTATGCCGTTACTTGGCATGGTAGGTATTGCCTGTTTAGCCGTGCTTTTGGCTGATAAGCAGTTTAAACGTTTTCGTCTTTGGCACTGGCAGGATTTCTTCGCCCACCTTCGCACCACGCTGAAAATGTTTATTCCCTGGGCCTGTCTGCTTGCTGCGGTGGTATATCTGATCAAGCCGGAGTTATTTTTGCAGTGGCCAATGCAGGAACCAGAATTATGGATGCTTACCCTGCTGATTTATCCCATTGTATCGGTGATCCCCCAGGAAATAATTTTCCGCACCTTCTTTTTCCATCGTTATAAACAAATTTTGCCCTCGAAAACGGCACGCTGGGGCCTGAGTACCTTTGTGTTCGGGCTTGTTCATCTGGTGTACGGCAATTGGGTGGCTATGGTGCTGTCGTGGATTGGCGGCGCGTTGTTTGGCTACCGCTACATGCAAACCCGCTCAACGCCCGTCGTGGTGGTGGAACACGCTATCTGGGGCAGCTTTATTTTCACTGTTGGATTAGGGTCGTATCTGGTTATTTCACCGCCTTGATATGCGAAGATAAAGCCTTGGACCGATGTAAGGCAGAACCTCATCATACGGTTTGTTCTTATCACCTTACTTGACGGATTTATTTGAAGCGATAGGGTAGAGCATAGGGATATTGTACGGCCTTAACTCCATTTTTGACTGTGACATAAGGAAATGCATTGCGAATTGCTACATTATTTACGCTCATCTTTTCAATAAACGTCTTCACCGTAGGTGCGAGCGAGCAACCTGCTGAAAAGAATGTCACCGCATGTGGCTTTAGTGCTAAAGCCATTGCTCTCGCCCGACTCATTCAGCAGGACTCAGGACAGCAGCGTACCGACATTAAGTGCCATCCTTTGCTTGCTCAAGCAGCAGAAGACAAAGCCAGGGTTATGGCCGAATTCGGCGCGGTGATGCACAACCTTGGTGGCAGCCCCAACAGCCGCTTGCGCGAAATTGGTTTTCCCTTACCACGGTATTACAGTGTGATCATGGGCAATCAAGTAGAAGCCATTGCGGGCGGGTACTCAACGTCAGAATCAGTATGGCGCTCTTTTAAAGACTCCAAGCCCCATCGACAGCATTTACTGGGTGAACTCGACTTCTATCGTGAACAACAATACATGGGAGTGGGATTTTATTCCGACCCCAACACGCCCCATGTTGAATATTGGATGGTGTATGTAACCAAAGCGGCTGACGAACTCCCGGTGCCAGATTTTGAATACATACCGAACAAAGGCGTCTTTGTTGTTCAACAAATTAAACCCGAACTAGATTTATCTATGCCGAAATAAGTTCAGGTAAATCATGCTAAACCGGTATCGCTGTACTCTTTCGGGGCGATTTTAATACGAATGATGAGTGAACACCGCTTACCCCTTCAACGCGGGTGAGCTTGTTCAGCAAAAACTGCTGAAAATCATCCATGTCTTTTACAATAACCTTTAGTAAATAATCTGCTGATTGCCCCGTAATTAAATGGCTTTCCAAAACTTCGGGAAAAGCGGCAATGGCGTTATCAAATTTTTTGAACCGCTCTGGCGTGTGCTTGTCCATGACAATCTGAATGAACGACAGCAGTGTGAGACCCATTTTCCGCGCGTTGACCAAGGCGATGTATCCATCAATATAGCCACTGTCTTCTAATTGTTTTACCCGTCTTAAACAGGGGGAAGGTGAAAGGTTGACGGCTTCAGCCAACTCCTGATTTGAGATCCTGCCGCGCTTTTGTAGCGTTTCAAGGATCTGTCTGTCAATCTTGTCTAATTCCACGATTTTTTCTCCGTGAGGCATAAAAGTTTGTAATTTTTATGTATCGCGCTACATTATTGCCTTAGTGGGGTAAAGTTGGCAAGAGTTTGCAATTCTCTGCTAATCGAAATGTCGTACACTAGGTGAACCGTTATTTTCCCGGAGCCTTCGTTACATGCTTACTCATCCTCAAACAAAATATCAGCGATTCATTGGCGTATCGTTACCTGACCGCCAGTGGCCAAACAATGCAATTACTCAAGCACCAGTCTGGATGAGTACCGATCTTCGCGATGGCAATCAGGCGCTTATCGACCCCATGTCTATCGAGACCAAACTTCGATTCTTTAAAAAGCTGGTTGATATCGGTTTTAAACAAATTGAAGTTGGCTTTCCATCCGCATCAGATATCGACTTTCAATTTGTGCGGCTGCTCATTGAAGGCAACCATATTCCTGACGATGTCACTATTGAAGTGTTGACTCAGGCTCGTTATGAGTTGATTGAGCGCACAGTGGAAAGCCTGCGTGGTTCGAAGAATGCGATTTTGCACATGTATAATCCGCTAGCGCCGGATTTCCGGGAGATTGTTTACAACACCGATAAAGCTGGCGTGAAAAACATTGCATTAACTGGCTCCCGCTGGGTGAAAGAACTCACAGCCAATGCACCAGAAGTGAACTGGACCTATCAGTACTCGCCGGAAGTGTTTTCCAGCACCGAAATTGACTTTGTGAAAGAGGTTGTAGACGAAGTGGTGGATATTTGGCAGCCAACCACAGACAACAAGATCATCATCAATTTACCGGCAACGGTAGAAATGAATACGCCGAATACCTATGCCGACCAGATTGAGTGGATGCATCGCAACCTGAACCAAAGGGAATGCATTGTATTAAGTGTGCATCCGCATAATGACCGCGGTACCGCCGTGGCTGCGGCTGAATTGGCGCTAATGGCGGGGGCTGATCGCATTGAAGGGTGTTTGTTCGGCAATGGTGAGCGTACGGGTAATGTGGATATTGTTACCCTGGCGATGAACATGTATTCCCAGGGCGTATCACCGCAACTGGATTTTTCCGATATCGATCAGGTTCGCAAGTTAGTGGAAGAGTGCAATCAATTACCGGTTCACCCCCGACATCCTTATGCAGGGGAACTGGTATACACCGCGTTCTCCGGCTCGCACCAGGACGCTATTAAAAAAGGCATGGCGGTACAAAGCAAAGACGGTCGTTGGCGTGTACCTTATTTACCTATCGATCCGGCTGATGTGGGGCGTGGATTTGAAGCGGTAGTTCGCGTAAACAGCCAGTCTGGTAAAGGTGGCGTGGCCTTCTTATTGGAACAGGAAGCGAATTTACAGTTGCCCAGAAAACTGCAAATTGAATTTAGCCGTGCTGTGCAGCGAGAAAACGACAGTACCGGTAAGGAAATGTCAGCAGCGCGTATGAAAGAAGTTTTTGAACAGGAATACTTCGATGCTACCATTCCTTTTGCCTATTCCAGCAGCAAAATCTCGTCGGTAGGGAATTCAGAACAACTGGTGAATATACAGTTTGCGCTAAATAACGAAGTGTATTCTATTGAAGGCACCGGTAACGGGCCGGTTGAAGCGGCGGCCAATGCGTTAAGTACGTTCCTGAATAAGAAAGTAGAAGTGGCAGACTATCATGAACACGCCATTGGTGAAGGCGCGGGCGTAAAAGCGGTGTGCTACATCGAGGTAAAACTACAAGGTGCTGAATCTACCTTTGGTTGCGCCAGCGACAGCAACATTATTACCGCCGCAATCAAGGCACTATTGTCGGGGGTTAACCGACTGATGTGAGACTGGTTCGAGTCCCCATTGACACGCTATGTGACGCTGAATTATTATGAATATTGAGCTGAGAGCGCTGACCAATATTGCAGAGCGTTGAGCGATTGCCTCACTCAGCTTACCGAATATATACAGGCCGCAAGGAAGCGGCCTGTTTTCGTTTAAGGAGGAAGTCGTGTATCTGCTCTATGCTGATGAGTCAGGCTCAATTGATGATCCAAACTCAGACACTTTTGTACTTGCAGGTGTATGTATTTTTGAGCGCCAAACCCATTGGGTAGATGGAAAGCTTACTGAAATAGCTGCTCGGTTTTCACCAAATGCCCCAAATGAAATAGAATTACATGCGGGACCGATTCGGACAGGCAGAGACGGCTGGGAACGTTTTAATGCTGAAGACAGAGTTCAAGCTGTCGTCGATTCTCTTCAACTGCTCGCCAATACACAATCTCGACTCAAAGTGTTTGCGTGTGTGCTTCAAAAATCGCTTTATTCCCCCTCAGACATTATCCCCTTAGCTTTTGAAAAGCTAGCAACGTGCTTTGATGATTATCTTGCGGCTTGCTACCGAAAATCTAAAGGCAAAAACCCTCAGCGCGGTATCGTAATATTTGATAAATCCATTGTTGAGCAGAATGTTCAGCTACTTTCGTATACCTTCAAACATGACGGGCATGAACGTGGCAAACTTAGAAACTTTGCAGAAGTGCCGTTGTTTTTGGATTCAAAAGCATCTCGACTTATTCAATTATCTGATATGGTTGCCTACTGGATCTACCGTTATTATCAGTCCCACGACTCACGAGGATTTGACCTGATAAAACCTTTTATTCATGGCTTTCAAGGTGATACACAGGGTTTAATTGAATTGGTTTCAGACGAAAAGCTTAGTGCAATTAAAAAGAACCCAAGCGCAGATGTTCAAAAATACCCGTTTCCAGTGCCGACTCCTGATGGCGTGATCGTTAAATCAACACCAAAGAATAAGCGGTAATTTCAGCCTAATTGTTTTGTTCTTTAAAAAGTTTAGTTTTTTCTACACCGCATTAATTCATATGAACGGGCGGGTGTACGATTATAACCTTGGGCGGTTTATGAGTGTTGATCCATTCATTCAAAGTCCGACTGATAGTCAATCAGTAAATCCTTACAGTTATATTATGAATAATCCTCTCGCGGGTACTGATCCTACAGGGTTTACCAGTGAAGATGCGATCGCAAAAGAAACGACTGAACCCACACGCAAAAGATACGATAACTGTAATGGTATGTTGGGGTCGCGTAGGTCGTGTACTGATAGAGAGACAGGTGCACTACTTGTAGTAAGCGGACAAGAGAACAACGCTAAAGGCAGCAGTAATTCTGACAAAGGCGATGTTGGAAAAAATTCTGGCGCCAGTGGAGGATTGAGTAGCGACCAACTTAGTCAATTATACTCCGATACAGCCTCAACCATTGGTAATGGAGCCGCAGCAGCGGTCGGTAATTTGATTCCAGATATGGTCAACGGCATTGCTGACTGGACTGAGCAATTTCTTCATCAAGATTCAGGTTCGCTAGGCAGGATGGACCAATGGGTAGATGTAGATAATGAGATTGCCCAAGAGGTCGCTAATGACTTTAGGAAAATTGCTGCCGTAGGAACTGCCATGGTTCCTGTAATACGCACCAGCACATCCACTTCCTTAATTAGACAGCTTGATCAACAAGGAATCAAACACACCCCGGCTAATATTGTGCTAATAGGTAAAAATGCTGACGGGAAAATAATATTCCTTGAGACTGGAAAAGCAGATGCAGGATTGCAGCACATAATTCAACGACACGAGGTTGATTTTGCCAATCGAGGCATAAGCCAAGCCCAAATTCCCCAAGCTGTAATGGCAGCCGTCACTCGGGGGAGGGTTGTCGGTTATCAAGGGAAAGGAACTGGTAGGCCAATATATGAAGTTGGCTTTGGGGGGCAAACCCATCGAATTGCTGTAACAACATCAAGAAACGGTTTTATTGTTGGTGCTAACCCAGCTAGGTAGGTAATTATGAGAAAAATTAAATTAATGGCGGATTATGAGTGTTACCCAGTGTGGGAAGAGTTCGATGATGGGGTAGATAATATAGCTCCTTCGTCACTTCCTATTTCTGAAGATTTAGCCGAGAGAATTGATGCTTGGGGTGATGAGTATGACAAAACGCTAAATCATGATGACCCAGTTTCTTCAGGTTTTTCCTCTCTGGAAGCCATTGTCATGTTCGAAACTAAGGGTAAAAAGCTTCATAATGAGCTTAAGCAGGAACTGGGCGCACAGTTTACGGTTACTTATTTTAGTACTCTATCGAACAGCCTAATTTCTTAGAAGGAATCACAAACCAGTCAAAAATGATCAAACTACCAGATTTGCTGGTAATTTGACCATTCTCACCCGATTCAATATTTTCATCATCACGGGTTCGATCTTCAGCATTGCTTACCATCACGCTTCAGCCAAACAGAACGATTATCACGCCAAACACAAATACACCTGTCAGCGTGGGCAGACCCATTGATCGGGTTCGGAACCACACTGCCAGGGTTGCCAGCATGCCAAGGGCTGTAGCTATCCAGGCTGCGAATGTGGGATGAGCGGGGACGAGCGATGCGCCAAACATCGCAGAAATCATGGTTGGTCCGAGCACGGTGAGCCAGTCGGGCGGCGGTTTTACGCTGCCTTTCTTTTCATGCTGTATTAGTTTCCGCTGCATCCAGATAAGCGGTATCACGCGAAGAAGGTAGGTGCCTGCAGCGATGATGAAAAGCGCTACCCACAAGTCCTGATTCATACCGTTTTACCTCGCGCTTTACCTGATTGAAGTGCATAAAAAACGACTGCGCCGGACAGGGCGGCAACAGGAATAGCCAGGTTTGGATACCCCAGAAGTCTGAGAGACAAGGCTAAAACCGCTGAGGCGCCAAGTGTTAGTGTCCATAACCGGTTATTACAACGCGGCGCTACCAGTACCAGAAACAGTGCGGGTAGTGCAAAAGGCAGAACATCATTAATGACTGGCCAGCGCTGGGTAATTTCATCACCTGCAATAGCACCAATTGCCGTGCCGGCTACCCAGCTAAACCAGGCGAGCATTGCAGTGCATGTATACCATGCAATCCGATCAGCTTTTGCTATTTGTGGCAACCGGGATAACGACAACGCAAAGAGCTGATCAGTCAGGCCATGCATCAGAAATAGCCAACGCTTATCTTTACCTAAATAGGGAGCTATATTCGGGGCATAAACAATATGACGGGCATTTATAAACAAGGTCATAATGACCACCAGGGACATTGGCGCGCCTGACGCCACCATAGCAACAAACAGAAATTGGGATGCGCCGGCGTATATAAATAATGAAATTAATATTGTTTCCAACACGCCGAAACCGGATTGAACCGATATTAATCCGAATGAGATGGCTACCGGAATATAGCCACCGAACAGCGGCAGGGCATCTTTCACTCCCTGTTTTCATGGCGACAAAATATCCTGCGAAGTGGCTGTCGTCATGGGCGTACGTTTCCCTTGTTATCCGAATGTCCTGAAGGGTATGTAATAGTGACAATCATATTGGCAGCGCTATCCGTGGTCTGATAAAAGTGTGGTTTAGCTGCGTCAAAGCTGCAGTAATTCCCTGCGCGCAGGTGCTGTGGATTGTCGGTATTGCCAGCTTGTATTAAACCGCTAATTACAGTGACCGCTTCCACACTGCCGTCGAAATGTGGTTCAGATTCTTTCAGACTATGCGGAGCTAACGACATCCAGTACACATCGACTCTGGGATTATCATTGCCCTGGTCAATAAGCCGAACCTGAACCCCGTTTTCTCCCCATGCGCTATCAGCCCTGGCGACAAGATCCCCGAAGGGCACATCCAGCTGTAAAGCAAGTCGCCAGATTGTTTCAATGGTCGGATTCCCTTCACCTTGCTCAATACGCGACAAGTTAGATTTTGCGATACCGGCATTGCTGGCGAGTTGAGACAAAGACAGCTTACGGTTTTTGCGCAGTAACTGGAGGTTCTGGCCCAGCACAGCGAAATCAGGTTTATCCATCAACTTAGACGTTTGTTCGTTATATGGAACGTTCTATATAACGAACAAACTTGTGTCAATTAAAAATGTAGAATCATTCACACTATTTGTTTGAGTGTAAGGTGCTGTATGTACATAATCAGAAAGGGACTTACCGATATTTTTGCAGAAAAATAAACCGTTCACAGTTTACTACAGTCACATCAAGTGTGTTCTGGCATTTGAAAAGGATTTTTATGAGAAACATACTGCTACTTTCACTTTCCATGCTGTTTTCCAGCTTTTTATTTGCAGAGGAATCCAAAACAGATCTCAACGCATTTGCGAATTTGTATTTTGAAAAAATGATTGCCACGCAAAGCCCGGATGCCACAGAAAAGGAACTTGAAGAATATCTGGCGCTGCTGACTGACGATGTTGGTCACTCACATCTTCCCTGGCAAACTGATGACTCCCGTTTACCTTCAGGGAAAGCAGATATGCGAAAAGGTATGACCTTCTATCTGGGAGCACATACAGATTACAAAGCAGAACTGTTAGATGTATTCACCTTTAATCAGTCTGCAATCGCAATCAGATATCATAACTATGCTAAAGGTGTTCATCCTGAAAATAATCAGCCTGTTGAGTACTCTCAGAAAATGATGGAAGTATTAGAACTGGAAGACGGAAGAGTCGCGGTAATTCGTAAATATCATGAATAGCTGTTATCAGAAATGCTGTTCAGATGCTGGTTTATGTGCAATTTAACCAGGCTTCTGTGGCGATAAATGACATCTACCCAGAAAGGTCTGCCACAGCTTCACGTGTTCACTCATGGCTGCCTGATAGGCGCGAAATTCGCTGTTCCGGGCTTCGATATATTGTTTGAATGCGGGCTGAATAGACGGTGATGCCTGTAGCTGTTCAAGCACTGGCGTAAGCTGGTAGTGGAAGTGGTTGAGACGGCTGCCTACCGGTTGAATTTTTTCTATGAAAAAGAGGTAGAACACATTACGCAGGATCTCAGCCTGTTCGGACGCCCGTCCGTTTTCACAAGATACATCTGGTAGCGTCACTTTGAGTGCGGTGGTTAAATCATTCAACCTGGCCGCAAGCAGGTTCTGCGTTCGCCATAGCTTTGCAGGAAAGCGCGAGGCATCGAGAATTTTTAATTGCCGGTTAAGCTCATCCAGTCTTACGTCAGTGGCTGCCGACAAACCCACAAGATAGGCGAGGGCGGTGACCCCGGCACTGTCATCATCTTCTCTTTCCACTGACAGCAATTCAGTGCTTTTAGACAATGCGAGTCTGTTTTCCCGGACGGACTGCATCATATTCGCCCATACTTTTGGTAATTGCTGGCGCTTTACACGTTGCCAATCTTGTAATTTTTCCGCGAGTTGACTGTGTTCATCATCAAGAGAACGAATACAGTCGTTGAGGGTGCTAACAAGCGACACTTCATAAGCATAAGCCGCAGCCTGATCCTGTTGCTTGCCAAGCGTCGTGTTCCGCTCAGCCACCAAACTGCCAATTTGGCAAGATTGCAACGAATAGAATTCAGTAAGCGAAATTTCGAAGGTTTGCAGGGGCCAGACAAGTTGGTTCTCAGCAGGATAATTTAGTGTAGCTACAGGGGAATGATAAATGAGGTCAGTACCCACAACCCTTGATAATCGTTCAGCGTAGTCATGTAAATCGCTGGTTATACCGGACTCCAAGCTACAGGCACTGAGTGCAGAGAGAATTGTAATAGCAACGAGTCCGCGCATCAGCACGCGACGCAAAGTACTTAACATCGTTTAGTGAACGTTCCTTATTTGGGCTATTTGTGACTTACACGAATCAATATAGTGACCGCCGAACATTAGCGCATGGTTCAGTAAATGGTACAGGTTATAAATGTGCTTTCGCGGTTCATATTCTGCGGCCAACGGCCATACATTATTATAACCCTGATAAAACTGACTGGGGAAGGCTCCGAATAACTCTGTCATGGCGATGTCGGTCTCGCGATCGCCGTAGTAAATTGCTGGATCAAATATTGTTGGGCCATACCGGCAGAAGCCAACATTGCCTTGCCATAAATCACCGTGTAACAACGAAGCCTGAGGTTTGTGCGACTGCAACAAACGATGGACCTGAGTGACCAGCACATCGATGTTGGCAACACGCAAGTCCCGTCGGGCACAATGTTCCAGCATATTGCCAATACGGTGCTCAGCGAAAAAGCGGGCCCAGTCAATGCTGAATGTATTACGTTGTGCAGTTTGACCTATGAAGTTATTTTCATGCCAGCCGCTCTGCTTAGTTGTCGTTGTTTGGTGCAGCGTCGCTAGCTGGGCGCCCAGTTCGTACCAGGCTTCCGGTTGCGGATTTTGAAAGCGTAGATGTTCTAACACCATGTATTCAAATTGCTTTGCGCCCTCATCGGCAAGCCCGTAGCAAATAAGCTGAGGAATGTGCATGGTACCAGATGCAGACAGTGCCTGCAGACCATCCATTTCATAGCGCAGTCGTTGACCGTTAACCAGCGGATTAATCTTCACGAAATACCGATGCGACTGGTCGTTAATCACAAACGCAGAATGGGTATCTCCGCCACTAACCGCATTGCGCTTTGCAATGCTGAAAAATGTTTGTGTTACATCACTGATGTGTTCACAAATGAAATGCCACATATTCATTCGCTCTTCATTACCTCCGCAAATTATGGCAAACATCACCGCGATTGCTAATTCTGAACAACAGTTTTAAAACCCCGCTTGATGATTTACCGAAATGGGCCATTGCACCTCACGGTTAAGCCGTTATAATTCGGTCTCTTTATCAGATGCGGGTAGGCATCTGTGTTTTATCATTGCAGTCTTTTAATGGTCTGTCGACCTTAGCTGTACACCCATTTTTAATGCAAGTGGCGCAGAGTAGGCGTCACCACTGTAAAGGAACTTTCATGCCTGTAATTACTCTTCCCGATGGAAGCCAGCGCGCTTTCGATTCTGCCGTTTCTGTAATGGACGTGGCCGCCGATATCGGCCCGGGCCTGGCGAAAGCCACCATTGCCGGTCGTGTTAACGGCGAGCGTGTAGACGCCTGTGACCTTATTGAATCAGACGCTGCGTTACAGATCATCACTGCAAAAGATGAAGACGGTCTTGAGATCATCCGTCACAGCTGTGCTCACTTAATTGGTCATGCGATCAAACAACTATGGCCAGATGCCAAAATGGCTATCGGTCCTACTATCGACAACGGTTTTTACTATGATGTCGATATGGAGCACAGCCTCACGCAAGAAGACTTACAGAAGCTCGAAAAGCGCATGCTGGAGCTGGCGAAAACTAACTACGACGTAGTTAAGAAAAATGTGAGCTGGCAGGAAGCGCGGGATACCTTCGAAGCTCGCGGCGAAACGTACAAAATAGAAATTCTCGATGAGAACATTCCAAAGGATTCTTTCCCGGGTTTGTATCACCACGAAGAATACATTGATATGTGTCGTGGTCCGCATGTGCCTAACATGAAGTTCTGTCAGCATTTTAAACTGATGAAAGTGGCCGGTGCGTACTGGCGCGGTAACAGTGACAATAAAATGCTGCAGCGTATTTACGGCACAGCATGGGCTGACAAAAAGCAACTGAAGGCGTACCTGCAGCGTCTGGAAGAAGCGGAAAAGCGTGATCATCGTAAAATCGGTAAAACCCTTGACCTGTTCCACTGGCAGGAAGAAGCCCCGGGCATGGTGTTCTGGCACAATGACGGCTGGTCTATTTACACTGAACTTGAGCAGTTCGTGCGCAAGATGCTGCGTAGCTATTCCTACGACGAAGTAAAAGGCCCGCTGATGATGGACCGCGTGCTTTGGGAAAAATCCGGTCACTGGGACAAGTACGCTGAAAACATGTTCACTACGGAATCTGAAAAGCGTGAATATGCCATTAAGCCGATGAACTGCCCGGGTCACGTACAAATCTTTAATCAGGGTCTGAAATCCTACCGTGATCTGCCGCTGCGTATGGCAGAGTTCGGTTGTTGTCACCGGAATGAACCTTCTGGTGCGTTACATGGTCTCATGCGTGTTCGCGGCTTTACTCAGGACGATGCCCACATCTTTTGTACTGAAGAACAAATTCTCAGTGAAGTGGGTCTGTGTATCGACATGATTTTCGACGCTTATAAAGCGTTCGGCTTCGAAAAAATCGAAGTTAAGCTGTCTACCCGCCCTGAAAAGCGTGTAGGTAGTGATGAAATCTGGGATAAAGCAGAAAAGGCTCTGGCGGAAGCGCTGGACAGTAAAGGCATTGAATTCAGCTGGTTGCCGGGTGAAGGTGCTTTCTACGGCCCTAAAATTGAATTTACCTTGTATGACTGTCTGGATCGTGCATGGCAGTGTGGTACCGTGCAGCTCGACTTCTCCATGCCAGGCCGCTTAGGTTCAACCTATGTTGCTGAAGACGGTGAGCGTCGTGTTCCGGTAATGATTCACCGTGCGGTTTTAGGCTCTCTTGAACGTTTCATCGGTATTCTTACTGAAGAATTTGCCGGATTCTTCCCACTCTGGTTAGCTCCTCAGCAGCTGGTAGTGATGAATATTACCGACAATCAGGCAGAATATGTGCAAAAAACTGTACAAAAACTGCAGAATGCTGGATTTAGAGTAAAGTCTGACTTGAGAAATGAGAAGATTGGCTTTAAAATCCGCGAGCACACTTTAAAGCGCGTTCCTTATATGTTGGTCTGTGGTGACAAAGAAGTCGAAGCAGGGCACATCGCCGTTCGTTCCCGTAAAGGTGAAGATTTAGGTTCAATGTCTGTTGATGCCTTTATCGAACTGGCACAAAAGGAAGTAGCGGATAAAACCATTAAGTAATGGTGAGTGTATAAGATTCAGCCCGCTTGCATGAGAAACAGGTGGGCACTAGATTTTAATTTTTGGAGGATTAGCACATTAAAGGCGCTAACAATAAGGCTCAGGGCGATAAAGCCCGCATTAACGACGAAATCCGTGCTCGCGAAGTACGTTTAATCGGTAAAGATGGCGAACAGGTAGGTGTAGTTACCCTCGCAGAAGCGATGCAGACGGCAGAAGCTGCCAGTCTGGACCTAGTGGAAATCAGTCCAAATGCTGAGCCGCCAGTCTGTAAAGTTATGGACTATGGCAAATTCCTCTTTGAAAAAAGTAAAGCTCAGAAAGAGCAGAAGAAAAAACAGAAGCAAATTCAGGTCAAGGAGATTAAATTTCGCCCTGGCACTGATGAAGGCGATTACCAGGTAAAACTGCGCAACCTGCGTCGCTTTCTGGAAAGTGGGGATAAGGCTAAAGTTACGATTCGCTTCCGCGGACGTGAAATGGCCCACCAAGAGATCGGCATTGAGCAACTGAATCGCGTTAAAACCGATTTGGAAGACATTGCCACTTGCGAATCCTTTCCACGTCGTGTGGAAGGCCGCCAGATGATCATGGTGCTTGCCCCAATTAAGAGGTAGTAGTGGTCTAAAGTTTTCAAAGAATCTGCACCTTTGAAACACCCTGCTGCAAACATCAATCGACAAACGGTGACTGCACACTGAATGTCGTTATTAAACAATGCGGAGTTTTAGCAATGCCTAAAATGAAAACTGTAAGCGGTGCCGCCAAACGTTTCAAGAAAACGGGTTCTGGCCGCTTTAAAAGCAAACAGTCTCACTTACGTCACATTCTGACTAAGAAGAGCTCTAAGCGTAAACGTCACCTGCGTGGCAAAAAACTGGTTCATGACTCTGATACTAAATTAGTTCAGCGCATGCTGCCTTACGTATAAGACTTAGGAGACTGATTAATGGCTAGAGTAAAACGCGGCACTATTGCACGTGCTCGTCACAAAAAAGTCCTCAAGCAGGCAAAAGGTTATTACGGTGCACGTTCACGTGTTTATCGCGTAGCGGTACAGGCCGTAACTAAAGCTGGTCAATATGCATATCGTGACCGTCGTCAGCGTAAGCGTCAATTCCGTCAACTGTGGATTGCACGTATCAATGCTGCGGCTCGTCAAAATGGTATCTCTTACAGCCGTTTCATCAACGGTCTGAAGAAAGCGTCTGTTGAAATCGATCGTAAGATCCTTGCCGACATCGCGGTACATGACAAGGTAGCATTCAGCGCATTAGTCGAAGCGGCTAAAGGCGCATTAGCTTAATTTTTTAACAAATTAAGTTTAAGTTCTTTCGGGAAACGGCGAGCAGGATGCTCGCCGTTTTTCGTTTCTTCGCAAAAATTTTTCCATTCTTCCGCCACCTCTGGCAATAACGCGCCAAAATACAAATTAATCCCGTAAATGTTGGAATATTCAGCCTGTTAGGGTAGCCGTTATCTTCGTCTGTCGTGTAAACTATGGGTTTATATTAAGGGCGAACAGAAATGCTGTTTGTTCAACCACTACCATGCCAAATTGAGGATAACATGGAGCTTGAAGCGATAATCAGTCAGGCCCGGAGTCAGATTGACGCTGCCGAAGATGCAGCAACACTCGATCAGGTGCGTGTCGAGTTTATGGGTAAAAAAGGCAAGCTTACCGACCTGCTGAAAGGCTTAGGTAAACTGTCTAACGAAGAACGTCCTGCAGCAGGGCAAAAAATCAATGTTGCAAAGCAACAGATTCAGGAACTGATCAGCGTGAAAGGCGAAGCCCTTCGTAGCGCTGAGCTGAATGCCAAGCTTGCCGAAGAGGCCGTAGACGTATCTGCGCCGGGTCGTGTTGAGTTGCCAGGCAACCTGCATCCCGTTACTCGCACTATCAGCCGTATTGAACAGTTCTTCGGTGAATTGGGTTTTGCGGTAAAAACCGGTCCTGAAGTGGAAGACAGCTTCCATAATTTCGATGCGCTGAACATTCCCGCGAATCACCCGGCACGTGCAGACCACGATACCTTCTATTTTAATCCCGACGTGATGTTACGTACCCAAACCTCTGGCGTACAAATTCGCACCATGGAAGCGGAAAAGCCGCCACTGCGTATCATCTCACCGGGTCGCGTTTATCGAAACGATTACGACCAAACGCACACGCCAATGTTCCACCAAGTAGAAGGTTTGATGGTTGACCGCAACGTAAACTTTGCGGAACTGAAAGGCATTCTTCACGAATTCCTGGAAAACTTCTTCGAAGAGTCACTGGAAGTGCGCTTCCGTCCTTCTTATTTCCCGTTCACAGAGCCTTCAGCGGAAGTAGACGTGCGTCGTAAAGGTGGCAAATGGCTGGAAGTACTGGGCTGCGGCATGGTGCACCCGAATGTACTGAAAGCGGTTAATATCGATCCTGAAGAATTCACTGGCTTTGCTTTTGGTATGGGCGTTGAACGCCTTACCATGCTGCGCTATGGCGTTAACGACCTGCGCGCATTTTTCGAAAACGATCTTCGTTTCCTGAAGCAGTTCAATTAAGGCAAAGCAATCATGAAATTTAGTGAACAGTGGTTAAGAGAGTGGGTTAACCCACAGGTTTCTACCGATGCCTTATCTGAACAGCTCAGCATGGCTGGTCTGGAAGTTGATGGCGTCGAACCGGTTGCAGCGGATTTTTCCGGTGTGGTCGTCGGTAAAGTGGTTGAGTGTGGTCAGCATCCGAATGCAGACAAACTCAGAGTAACAAAAATTAATGTCGGTGAAGAGGAATTACTGGACATCGTATGCGGTGCGCCTAACTGTCGCGAAGGATTGAAAGTTGCAGTAGCGAAAGTCGGAGCAGTTCTTCCCGGTGATTTCAAAATTAAAAAGGCCAAACTTCGTGGCGAGCCTTCTCACGGTATGCTTTGTAGCTTTTCTGAGCTTGGCATGGGAGAGGATCATAGCGGCATCATTGAGCTTCCTGCAGACGCAGAGCTTGGCATGGACATTCGCGATTATCTGAACCTCGATGACCACATCATTGAAGTGGATTTAACCCCAAACCGTGCTGACTGTCTGGGTATTCGCGGGTTGGCTCGTGAAGTGGGTGTACTGAACAGCACTGATGTGACAGAGCCGACTATCGACGACGTAGAAGCGTCTATCGATGACAAACTGGCGATTACTTTAAGTGCGCCAGAAGCGTGTCCCCGTTATCTTGGTCGTGTTATTTGCAACGTAGACGTAAAAGCAGAATCCCCGCTGTGGCTGAAAGAAAAGCTGCGTCGTTGTGGTGTGCGTTCTATTGATCCTATCGTTGATGTGACCAACTACGTTCTGCTTGAACTGGGTCAGCCACTGCACGCGTTCAACTTAGACGCCATCGACGGCAATATTAATGTGCGCCTGGCCCATGCCGGTGAACAGCTTACTCTGCTCGATGAAAACACCGTTGAACTGAAAGACAACACGCTGGTTATCGCCGACGACCACAAAGCACTGGCAATGGCGGGTATCTTTGGTGGTTTGCACTCCGGTGTGAACGAAGAAACAAAACACATCCTGCTTGAAAGCGCGTTCTTTAATCGTGATGCTATTGCGGGTCGCGCACGTCAGTATGGTTTACATACTGATGCGTCTCACCGCTACGAGCGTGGCGTCGATCCATTACTTCAGCATAAAGCGATGCAACGCGCCACTGCGCTTATCCTTGAAATCTGTGGTGGTCAGCCGGGTCCTGTGGTTGAGGCCGTCGAAGAAAGCGCCTTACCAGTGTCTTCTGATGTTGTATTGCGCCGTGCCCGGTTAAGCCGTGTGCTGGGTATCGATATTGCCGATGACAAAGTGACTGACATTCTTACCCGTTTGGGGCTGGATGTCACCGTGACGGAAGCGGGCTGGGAAGCGAAAGCGCCAAGCTATCGCTTCGATATCGCCATTGAGGAAGATCTGATTGAGGAAGTTGCCCGTGTCTACGGTTACAACAGTATCCCTGATCAGGCACCAAAAGGTTCACTTAAGATGTTGGATAGTAAGGAATCTGATATTCCAGCATCCCGTTTTAAAACTGAACTTACTGCCCGTGGTTACGTCGAAGCTATAACGTATTCGTTTGTTGATCCGAAAATTCAGAATGCACTTTTCCCTGAACAGCCGGGTATGGTACTGCCACATCCGATTTCATCTGATATGTCGGTGATGCGTGTCAGTCTTTGGCCTGGATTATTAGGCGCAACGGCCTATAACCAGAAGCGTCAACAGTCTCGCGTTCGTTTGATGGAAACGGGTCTGCGTTTTCTGCCAGACGAATCTGCTCCTAACGGGGTGCGTCAGGAACCTGTTATTGCCGGTGTTATCGCTGGCCGTCGTAGCGAAGAAAGCTGGCTAAGTGACGATAACAGCGTAGATTTTTTTGATATTAAAGGTGATGTTGAGGCTATACTAGCATTAACGGCTAATACACAGTCCGTTGAGTTTGTTGCAGCGTCGCATTCAGCGTTACACCCTGGCATGACTGCTGAAGTTTTCCTTGACGGAAAATCAATCGGTTACGTGGGTGCGGTGCATCCGCAATTCAGTAAGTTACTGGGTGTTAACGGTCGTGTATTTGTCTTTGAGCTTGATCTTAAAGCGATTTCTGTGCGTAACTTGCCACAGGCTAGTGCGATTTCCCGCTTCCCAGCGAACCGTCGGGACATCGCAATTACGGTCAAAGACGAGGTTACCGTTGGAGCCATTCTTTCTTTTGTAGAAAAAATTGGCGTAAATCAACTAGTTGGCCTAAACTTGTTCGACGTATACAAAGGCAAAGGTGTAGAGCCTGGCTTCAAGAGCCTGGCATTGTCTCTGATACTACAGGATCCCGATAAAACTTTGGAAGAAGCTGAAATTCAACAAGCAGTGGAAACCGTGGTTAAAGGGCTTGAAACCGAGTTTGGGGCAGCGTTAAGAGAGTAGATTATGGCATTGACCAAAGCCGAAATGGCTGAACACTTATTCGAAAAACTGGGTATTAACAAGAAAGACGCTAAGGATTTGGTGGAAGCCTTCTTTGAAGAAATCAAAGAAGCGTTAGAATCCGGTGAACAAGTGAAACTGTCAGGTTTTGGTAATTTTGACCTGCGTGACAAAAACGAGCGTCCTGGCCGGAACCCGAAAACCGGGGAAGACATTCCGATCAAGGCCCGTCGAGTTGTTACATTCCGTCCCGGACAGAAGCTGAAAAGCCGGGTTGAAAACTCAAAGCCTCCAACAGAGTAACGATTAGGGCGCGTCTAGCGCCTTGATTACGCTGTTTTACTTTTCTTTGTAAAAGGCAAGGCGTGTAGCGCTTTGCCTTTTTCCATGTTTACAAAACGCTTGGAGTGATAATGAAAAAGGCAGGTTTACTTATTGGCCTGGTTGCAGTTTGCGTTATCGGATACTTCATCTACCTTTCTGATACTTCTTCTGAATCTGAAACTGTGCCAGTGATTACCGTGATGGATATTCTCCATGCTACGGATTTACAAGCAGGCATAAAACAAGCCGTTATTGAAAACGATAGCGAAGCTTTGGCTACCTGGATGGAAAAAGCGGCTCATGTGGGTGAGCAAGCGGGTTTGGCGGCAAACGATATGGCTTATCTGAATTCACAACGTGCCATTGATTATGTGAAATTCAATGCCAAACGTAGCTTATTTAACGATGAGTTTGAGAAGCGATATTATGCCCTTGAGGAAATCGATTCGTTGAAAGAGGCTTACCCGGAAGCGAAAGACCTATTTCCTAAAGTGGACGCACTGATAGAAAAACGTGATCAGATCATCTCACAAATTGCCGATACGTTTTCACCAGGGCAATCACCGACTGAAGCGGAGTTAGATGAAGCCCGCACTTTATGGCAACAACGTTACCGCCAGCAAGCCGAAAATCCATCGTAATTTAAGAAGAGCAAGGCATGCTAGCCACTAAGACTCGCCACCGTCGGTAACAATTAAGGGTGCAAAGTGTCCGTTGGTAGCACGGCTTAAGTCTGCAGGCGTTAAGGCCACTTCCAGGCCACGCCTGCCCGCACTGACATGCATCGTTTCCAACACCGTCGCGCTGTCATGAATGAATGTGGGCAGTCGTTTTTTCTGACCAAGCGGACTCACGCCGCCAAGAATATATCCCGTCATTCGTTCAACATCTTGTGGTTTTGCCATACCGGCCTTCTTTGCCCCTGCCGCTTTTGCCGCGGCCTTCATACTGAGTTTTTCAGCAACCGGTAGAATGCACACGGCCCATTGTTGCTTGTCTAGTTCTACCACTAGCGTTTTAAATACCGTTGCGGGGTTTAAGCCTAGCTTTTCTGTGGCTTCCAGGCCATAAGATGGCGCTGCAGGATCGTGTTGGTATTTCAATACAGAATGAGGCGTTTTATTTTTTTTGAGCAAGTTTATGGCGGGTGTCATTTGTCTCTTATTAGGCTGATATACGCCGTAAGTCATCGGTTTCATTTTGCATAAGCGTCTGCTTTTATGTTATCACTGTCAACGATTTAACTAAATAATCACGCCTTTCAGAATTTTTCTTATGTAGTAGGCGCTTCTCGCGTCCGGATTTTTATTTATGCACGTAAAGTACAAGTTTCTCGGCCTGTCGGCAGTGGCAAGCCTGATTGTGTTTTTTATTATGTTTGCCAATGGCTTTGATCAGAAGATGAGTATGACAGCCGGGCTCGCCGTTCTCATTGCCATGTTATGGATGACAGAGGCCATGCCAATTCCAGTAACCTCGTTAATTCCGTTTTTTGCTTTTCCCATGGCAGGGGTGATGACCTATCAGGATGCGTCTTCATCACTGGGTAGCCATGTTATTCTTCTTTTGATGGGCGGGTTCATGCTTTCCAAGTCATTGGAAAAGTCGGGCGTGCACCGTCGCCTTGCGGTTTACATGCTTAAACTTACTGGTGCTTCAAACGCTAAACGACTGGTGTTGGGGTTCATGTTAACCTCTGCGGTGCTGAGTATGTGGATATCGAACACCGCGACCTGTTTAATGTTGCTGCCCATTGCCCTGGCCATTATTAGCTCAGTGAGTAACCCTACATTGGCATCCGCAATTTTACTGGGTATCGCTTACGCGGCCAGTATCGGTGGCGTGGGTACGCCCATCGGCACGCCGCCTAATATCATCTTCATGAGCGTATATCAACAAACAACCGGCACCGAGCTTAGCTTCCTCGACTGGATGAAAACCGGTATTCCGGTTGTATTGCTGGCTATACCGGTTATGGCACTGTGGCTCACCCGTAATCTTGGTAAAATCCCGGAAGTGGTTTTGCCACAAAGTGGCGAGTGGAAGCCCGCTGAAAAACGTGTGCTGGTTTCATTTTTGATTATTGCGCTGGCCTGGGTTTTCCGTCCTTTCTGGACAGAGTGGTTAAACATGCCTTTCGTGAGCGATAGCACCATTGCGATTGCTGGCGTGGTGATGATGTGTTTAATACCCGATGGCGACAAAGAAAAGCCGGGTCAAATCCTCGACTGGGATACCGCTGCGCAAATTCCATGGGGGTTACTCATGGTGTACGCAGGGGGAATTTGTCTGGCGAAAGCATTTACCGTTTCGGGCTTAAGTGTGGTGTTAGGTAATGCACTTACCGATCTCTCTGTTTTACCCATCATGTTACTTATTCTGGTGCTCTGCCTGGCGGTAAGCTTTGTCACAGAGGTCACGTCGAATACCGCCACGGCTACACTACTGATGCCAATTCTTGCCAGTGCCGCTGTTGCTTTGGATATCGACCCGATTGTACTTATGATGCCTGCAGCGATTAGTGCGAGCTGTGCGTTTATGATGCCAGTAGCAACGCCCACCAACACCATTGTTTATGGTAGCGGTCATATAGATATGAAGACGATGATAAGGGAAGGGACCATACTGAATATTCTGGTGGCTTTTGTGGTTACAGGCGTTGTGATTGTTACTCGCCTGTAACCGCTACGGCGTTTGAACTTAGGGTCGTTGATGTCGGCGGATTTCAACGACCATGCCGAACATGGGGTGGTCGAAGTAGTGAATTTGCTTGCTGATCACCCGTCTTACCTGATGGAACGGCACGGTTTTTAACTCATACTCCAAAGATTGCCCCACGTCTGCAGTTTCTCCAGGCTCTTCTTTCGCAATTGGCTGGCGATAATCCATTTCACTGTCGATGTGCAGGTACGGCACACGATTTATATATTTCAAATACACTTTCAGGTAGCCATCGAGTTGCCAGATGGCTGGGTTTTCACCCTGGCCCACAAGCGCCAACGAAGTTGACGGATTGTCTGTTGGTGTTTGCTGCGTGGCAGTTGCCGCCATCAATGCATTGAATGACACTGGCTTAGCCGTATCCAGGCGGGCGTTCAATTTGTTAAAGAACGTATCCTGACTGAGTGTCTGATCATCTTGCTCATTATCTGCAATATCTGTAAATGAAAAGCCGCTTTCTGGTTCAATAGCTTCGCCATCTAAGGTGAAACTTTCCGCATAGTTTTTACCTGCAATTATGCGCATCGCATCTGCTTTTTTTTCACCAAACTTCACCGGTTGACGCCAGGCAACGTGAAGCAGACGATTAATGCCGCGAGTTTGACGAATTTGGCGAGAGAGCTTGGTGAGTTCCAGGCTGTCATAAGGCAGTAAATGCGCCGATGCGGCGGCCTGCCAATCGCGTCCATCAAGAAATTCAGGCACTTCTGATGGTGCGGGTAGACTGTTATCCGGTTGCCATGTTTTCCATTTACCGTTTTCCAGACTTAACCAGTCGTGCTGAGGTTCACAAAACCTAAACGCGGGTACGGAAACCGGTTTTGCATCGTTAATTCCGGAGAAGGCTACCCAGTAACTGGCTATCTCCGTATCTGTTACTGGTATGATTTCTGGCTCTAAGGGCGCATCTTCTGTCGCCATGCTGTTATCTTGCGAAGCAAAATGGTCATTGAGTCCATCGGAGAAACGATTTTCACTTTCGTAAACCGTTTCTTGTGAATCAAGTTCCTGGGTATCGCGTGTAGTTTCCTCATTCAACCGTGCAGCGGATGGGTTAACGCCATCAAACGAATCATCTGTGTTAAGGTTGTCATTGCTCGCATAGTCAGCCCCTGTGCCGGAAATGCCGCTATCATCCGGTGCGCGTTGCGGCGGCGTCTGCGTGGCTTTCCATTGTTCATGGTCTGCTAAAATTTGCTCCACAGAAGGTTTGTCTATCCACAATGGATTGGCAGGGACACCACACGTACCCAGGGCTTGTTTCACGTAATTGATATCAGGACGCAGATAACCTTCAATCAGGTTCATATCGGCAACGGCGGGTTCCAGCAAGTCATCTTGCGCGAACTGTTCATTTAATTCGCTGATACTGACGTTACGGTCAAAGATGATGACTTCAATATCAAACCACCAGTCATCCGCCGCGCTTGCGGGTGCCGATGCGAACAAAGCTGCACTTAGGCACGCTGCAAGAGTCGATAACCGCTTCTTCACTACCTGGTCTCCATGGCGAAGTTATTAAGTACTTTTTCAATGAGCTGCAGACGTTCTTCGGCCGTTTCGGTTTTCTTCACTAGCCTGAGTTTCTGGCTGCCTTCAAACCGGAAGGTGTCTGACTGTGTCTGTACCAACTGAATAATATATCCGGGATCTACCGGGGTATTTTCCCTGAATTCAATGGAACCGCCAACACTGGTCATGTCAATTTTTGTGATACCCAGCTGTTTTGCGATGAGTTTGAGCTCTGCAACCTTAATCAATTGCTTTGCCGGTACTGGCAGCAAACCGAAGCGATCGATACATTCAACCTGGAATTCATCAATGGCTTCTTTCGACTGGCAACTGGCTAATTGCTTGTACAGTGACAAACGCTGATTCACATCGGCGATATAATCATCGGGTAGCAGGGCAGGAATACGCAGCTCAATTTCAGTTTGATTTGCTGATGCATCTTCGAGGCTAGGTTCTCGGCCCTCTTTAAGTGCAGCCACGGCTTGATCCAGCATGTCCATATACAATGTGAAACCAATGGAGGCGATCTGCCCCGACTGACCATCACCAAGCAATTCACCGGCACCACGAATCTCGAGATCGTGGGTGGCAAGGGCAAAACCAGCGCCCAAATCTTCCAGGCTGGAAATCGCTTCGAGGCGCTTAGCCGCATCTTTGGTCATACGTTTCGGGTGCGGCGTGAGCAAATACGCGTAGGCCTGATGGTGGGAACGTCCTACACGGCCACGCAACTGGTGAAGCTGGGCGAGGCCAAGATGATCAGCACGGTCCATGATGATGGTGTTCGCTGTCGGCACGTCGATACCCGTTTCAATGATTGTGGTACACACCAACACATTGTAACGCTGGTGATAGAAATCGCTCATTACCGTTTCCAGTTCGCGCTCACGCATCTGGCCGTGACCAATAGCAATACGGGCTTCCGGCACAATTTCTTCAATTTCTTTTGCCGTTTTTTCTATGGTATCCACTTCGTTGTGCAGGAAGTAAACCTGACCACCCCGTAGAATTTCCCGCATGATGGCTTCACGAATTACCGCTTTGTCACGTTGCTGAACAAAGGTTTTTATCGACAAACGGCGGGCTGGCGGTGTGGCGATAATCGACAAATCACGCATACCCGATAACGCCATGTTTAGCGTACGCGGTATGGGGGTTGCGGTGAGGGTGAGAATGTCTACATCGGCACGCAAGGCTTTGAATTTCTCTTTCTGGCGTACGCCGAACCGGTGTTCTTCGTCAATAATAACCAGGCCCAAATCGTTAAACTCAATGTCGCTACTGAGCAGTTTGTGGGTTCCGACTACAATATCGACTTTGCCGTTTTTAATGCCTTCTACGACAGACTTTTGTTCTTTGCCGCTTACAAACCGGCTCATGACTTGAATATTAAATGGCCAGTTGGCAAAGCGGTCTTTGAAGTTTTCAAAATGCTGTTGGGCGAGCAGGGTAGTTGGAACCAGAATGGCAACCTGTTTCCCATGATTAGCCGCCAAGAAAGCTGCACGCATGGCCACTTCGGTTTTACCAAAGCCCACATCCCCGCAAACCAAGCGATCCATGGCTTGTGGTGAGCCCATGTCTTGAATCACTGAATTGATGGCTTGCATCTGATCCGGCGTTTCTTCGAAAGGGAAGCTATCACCAAAACTCTGATAATCTTCCCAGTTGATGTCGTAAGCGTAGCCCGGCTTTGCAGCACGCTTGGCGTAAACATTTAAGAGCTCTGCGGCTACATCACGGACTTTCTCTGCCGCTTTTTGTTTCGCCTTACTCCAGGCGTCGGAGCCCATAGCGTGTAATGGCGCATGCTCTACGTCACCGCCGGTGTAGCGGGAAATCAGGTGCAATGATGATACTGGCACATAGAGTTTGGATTGCTTGGCGTACTCGATACAGACATATTCGGTGAGAACACCACCTGCATCCAGTGTTTGCAGGCCAATGTAACGTCCCACACCGTGATCGAAGTGGACCACGGGCTGACCCAAAGAGAGCTCGGCCAGGTTACGGATAATGGCGCTCTCATCGGTGGCCTGGCGTTTATCACGAAGACGACGCTGGCTTACCTTGTAGCCAAGTAGTTCGGTTTCGGTGATTAGCAGCAGATTGCCTTCTGCCCGCTGCCATTCAAAACTGTTTTCAATTAAACCAATACAGATCCCGATGGCAGTACTGCTATTGATGAATTCGGAAAATTGATTCACCGATTCGGGTTTAATTTTAGCTTTACCCAACAAGCCAAGTAGATTTTCCCGACGCCCCTGTGATTCAGCGACAAACAACACTCGGCTTCCCGCGTTCCGCGCCGTTTTCATTTTGTCTAGCAGCGCTTGCGCTGGTTGCTTTTTCTGCGGGTTGAAAGCGATGTCGTTAATCGCCTCGCAGGCGAGGTTGACTTTCCCCGCCTTTTGTTCAATTTCATCCGTGTGCAACGTCACCCGTGGCCACACTTTCACCCGCTCGAAAAGTTGGTTGACCGGTAAAAACAGGGTGTCGGGTGATAACAGTGGGCGAGATAAATCATAGCGGCGCTGTTCATAGCGCTCGTTAACGTCCGTCCAGAAAAATTCACCGGCATCCATGATGTTGCCATGCATGATGAGCATGGCGTTGTTATGTAAATAATCGAATAGCGTAGCGGTTTTTTCGAAGAAGAGCGGCAGGTAATATTCCACACCGCCTGGCATAGTGCCTTTTGACACCTGACTTAATATGGTTTCCTGGGCGCTGACATTATCAAACGTGTCCAGATACTGGGCCCTGAAACGGGTAATCGCTTCTTTGTCGGTGGGAAATTCCCGGGCCGGTAGCAGTCTTATTTCTTTAACTTCATCGGAAGAGCGCTGGGTGTCGGGTTCGAAATAGCGGATAGAATCAATTTCGTCGTCGAACAAGTCGATGCGGAAGGGACGGTTACTGCCCATGGGGAACAAATCGATAATGGAACCGCGAATAGAGAATTCACTGTGGCTCATCACCTGATTCACATGCAGATATCCCGCTTGCTCTAAATTGCGGCGAAACTGGTCGCGGTCCAGCGTTTCGCCTTTGTGTAACATCAGCAGGTATTTGTTCAGGTAATCGACTGGTGCTAAACGCTGCATCAGGGTGTTTACCGGAACGATGAAAATGCCTTTGGGCTCGTTGGCCATGCGGTACAAGGTTTCCATACGCTGAGACACAATGTCTTGATGCGGTGAAAACATGTCGTAGGGCAGGGTTTCCCAATCTGGGAATAAGGTGGTTACCGAGCGATCATTGTCGAGAAAATAGCGTAATTCACGCTGCAACTTCATGGCTGAAGGCGTATCAGCCGTGATCACAACAACCGGGCCATTGTGTTGTTTATAGGCCTGACTGATCGCCAGTGCGCGGCTACTACCTTTTAACTGTCCCCATTGCTGATGATCACCGGGAGCGTCTGATTTTTTGCTTTTTGGCAGCGGAAGAGAAAAAATTGAGGCTGTCATGTTACCTATAAAACTGTTTAGTGATTATTGCTTTGCCTGTGGCAAAAAAAATTAGTCCTTTTTGTCCTGCGCGCGTTTGCGTAATTGCTGGGTTTGCAAATGCAGGCTGGCCCGAACCAGTAATTCCTGGTCTTGCTCGCGAATACTGCTAAAAATAAAGGAGATATGGTAACCATCTTCCTGCGCCTCGCAAGCGATAACTTCGCCAAAACAATAGATGGCGGCGGCTTCCTGATTAAGGAACACTTTTAGCTCTGCGTGAGTGCCGGGCGTAAAGGGTTCAGACGATTGCACCACAATGCCACCCCCACCGAAGCGAGTGGTTGTGTAGCGACACTTTTCATCATCTTGTTGCTGAAGAATGTAAGACATCATTAAATCTATTTTTCGCGCCTGATGATTAAGGTATTCGGTCAGCGCGGCAGCATGGTCACCAAGATTACGTAACGGGCGTAGCGCTTGTGCTTCGATAGCGGCCATTTCACCGGCAATGCGAAAGGCATAAGGCATACAGGAATCTAAATCTGCAGTTGCAGGCACAGCATTATCAGCCACTGGCTGCACATTCACCGGAATGTCATGGGCAATCATGAAGTATTCGTCGAATTGTGCTTTCTTCTCTGCCAGGGTGTCGTTGCTCATTTATTTCCCTTTACATCAATCTTGTACGTGCTAAAGCTTACACGTAGACTAGCCACTTTACTAATGTGACATGCCCCGTCAGGGATTTTTTTCACCGAATCGCCGAGTTTACATGTTTCAACCCGTCTCCGCCTTTCTGGCTCTTCGATATTCTACTGCGAATAAGCAAAATAGTTTTGTTTCATTCATTAACTTTTTTTCCGTTGCCGGTATTGCACTGGGTCTGATGGCACTGATCATTGTGCTGTCGGTCATGAATGGGTTTGAGCAACAATTAAAGCAGCGGATATTAGGTTTGGTGCCACATGTGGTGGTGCACGAGGCTCCTCAAAACATGCCTGCATTGTCGAATGCCGTGAAACAGACAATGCCGTTTACCGAGACCGAAGGTGTGATACAAGCGCGCAACGGATTACGCGGTGTACAGATCCAGGGGGTTGTGCCGAAGCAAATGGCCGAGTCTATAGTGGCTCAGAACATGCTCTCAGGCAGTATGAATGCCCTTGAGAGCGGCGCATTCAGAGTAATTATTGGTCGCGCGTTGGCGGTGCAATTAGATATTCGCCCCGGTGACAAAATGCGTTTAATGGTAGCCGGGGCAAGTGTATATACGCCATTAGGTCGCATGCCTAGCCAACGCATTGTGGAAGTGGCTGGTATTTATGGCGTTGGTTCGCAAATGGACGATAAGATTATTTTTATGTCATTGCGCGATTTAATGCGTTTGTTGAGAAAGCCTGAAAACGCCGACACCGATACCCGTCTTTTTCTTAACGATGCCTTCCAGTACCAGGTTGTATTAGATGAATTGAATGCGCTGGAATTGAACTCAGATAATTGGCGTGAACGTCAGGGGCCATTATTTGATGCGGTGAAAATGGAAAAGAACATGATGTTCATGATGCTGCTACTGATCATTGCGGTAGCCGCTTTTAACATTGTTTCTGCTTTAGTAATGGTAGTCACTGAGAAGCAAGGTGATATCGCCATTTTACAAACTCAGGGTATGGAGCCTGGCCAGATACGCAGTGTATTTCTACTGAACGGCCTGTTTAATGGCGTGAAGGGCGCGATAATCGGCCTGATTCTGGGTATACTGGTAACTTACCAACTTAATAACATTCTGGCGTTGCTGAATATTCAATTGGCGCTTTCTGCCGACGGGCAGGGAATACCCGTCGATCTTCGTTGGCATCAGGTGGTTTGGGTGACGTTGTTCTCGATGGCTTTGTGTTTGCTCGCCAGCGTTTATCCCGCAGTACGTGCGATGAAAGTACAACCTGCCAATGCGTTACAGAATGAGTGATGTAAGTTATTTGTAAGCTTGACCAAATGGTTAATTTTACGTGCAAACAATGCGGAATTTCACTATACTGCCCGCCCTCTGAAAAACAGGCCGGATTACCAATATGAACAAAAATTTTATTACGTCCCAATCATTGCTCGAAGATTCATTCCGTCTGGCCTCCATGGTTTATGAAGACGGCTTTCGCCCTGACTTTATCATTGGGATCTGGCGAGGTGGTGCGCCAATCGGTATCGCCGTTCAGGAATTCTTTGAATTCAAAAACGCGCCAACTGATCACATCGCTGTGCGTACGTCTTCTTATTACGGCATTAATAAACAGTCTAAAGAAATTCGTGTTCATGGTTTGCATTATCTGGTGGAAAACGCCAATGCAGACGACAAATTGCTGATTGTTGATGACGTATTTGACTCAGGTCGTTCTGTTGATGCGCTGATCAAACAAGTACGCAAACTCATGCGTCTTAATTTACCAAAGGACATTCGTATTGCATGCCCGTGGTACAAGCCGCAAAACAACAAAACCGAGATCGTACCTGACTACTTTGTAAATCAGAGTGAAGAGTGGCTAGTATTCCCGCATGAAATCGCGGGCCTGAGTGAAGAAGAAGTGCGCGAAGGCAAAAAAGAATTGTCTGGCGTCATGGACATCTTATACGGAAAAGGCGACAAGTAATCGCCTTTCACCTGCTGGCTGACAAATAAATCCATCTCCAGGTCTGATTGTCAGCAGCCATTATTACGGGCCTTTCTGGCCCGTAAGCTTTTCCTGTTACTTAAAACTCTCAGTGACATCTGCCCCTTTGCAAGGGGATAAAATGCTATTTCCCGTCTATGTAGAATTTGTCATGGAAGGTATAAACGAGGTTGGGTTTATACACTGTGAGTAACGTCATGGTCATGCCGTTTAATAATCCTTCAGGGAATAGCAAAAGCGGAATGATAAGTAAGTAGTTATCTCGTACGGTAGGCCAGTCATAAAACCCTTCCCACAGATAATATCCACCCATCATCGCCATTTTAAGCGCAATCACCAATGCGCCGGGAAAAAACGCGCAGGCGAAAACATAAATAAACAGGTTTCTCGGAATTTTATGAAATGCCAGCATGAAAATGAGGTAACTGACACTAACCGGCATCAACACGCCAATTAGGCCATTCACACCCAACATATGCCAGCTCTCGTTTCCACTGAATGTCACGCCGATTAGCGCAATAAGACCGGCTAAAACGGCCCAGCGAAAACCAAGAGTGAGAGTGAGAGCGGTGAGCCATAAGAAGTGGACATTCAGACCTTCGAAAATGCCAGCCCTGAATATCCACATAAAAAACAACAGTGCAGTAAAACCAAACAGCAAATGTTGCTGCCGTTTGTTCGCAAGCAACCCAGACCAGGACACGCTGACAACGATATAACCACTGATAACAAGTAATGTTAATGTCGCAAGCGTCTGTAGGGTTGTCACTCATTACCTCATATTAAATGTCGTACACCGCCCATATCGGCGCGTGGTCAGATGGCTTTTCGATGCCACGCAGTTCGTAGTCAATGCCTGTTTCGGTTAACGTATTGTGTACCGTTGCGGTGCCAAGGATGTGGTCTATGCGCAATCCACGGTTATCGTTAAAGCCCTTCGAGCGATAATCAAACCAGCTAAACTGGTCGTCAGTATCCGGATGCTGAGCGCGGAAACTGTCAGTAAGGCCCCAATCGTAAAGCTTTTGGATCCACTCACGTTCTTCCGGTAAGAACGAACACTTACCGGTTCTCAGCCAACGTTTTCTGTTGTCCTCGCCAATACCGATGTCGATGTCGGCAGGTGAAATGTTTAAATCACCCATGATAATAACGTTATCGTCTGCGGTAACATCAGCATCCAGATAACCCATTAAATCGGCATAAAACTTACGTTTTGCCGGATATTTGGTTTCGTGTTTCTCGTTCTCCCCCTGGGGGAAGTATCCATTCAGAACACGCACAGGCTTACCGTCTTTCCCGGTTAGCGTTACCATGATCATGCGACGCTGGGCATCTTCGTCATCAGTTGGAAAACCGTACTGCACATCTGTGGGCGCGTTTTTTGTCAGCATTGCCACGCCGTAGTGACTTTTCTGCCCATGGAAAAAAACGTGATAACCCAAGGCTTCTACATCGGCCACCGGAAATTGCTCGTTATGCACCTTAATTTCTTGCAAACCAATGACATCTGGCTGATGCTTTTCGATAAGTGCTGCAAGCTGATGCAGGCGAGCACGGATCCCGTTAATATTGAACGATACTACTTTCATTGAAACTCTACTTGTTAATTTATTTTAATTCATTCTGACTGGCAAAAATGCCATTTCAGATCAATTGGAAGGGGAATTCTCGGCTTGATAGCATGACGCAGCCTGAATAATGCCTTCAAACACCTTTACTGCTTGTGCAGCGCAAACCGCTACATCAATATTACTCTCTCGGGCATACTCTAGCGCTGAGGCTTTATAGGCTTCCCACTGCGAACCTGCTCCGGCCATACTCAGATAATAATTCACGGGTAATTCCGGATGATGTTTCTGCAACCATTTACTGATAATGCTGCCACCCATCGACGAACCCATCCATACATAGCTAAAAGCAATGGCTGTCTCTGCAGGGGCATTTTTGTTGTCTATACTAAAAATCGGGAGCGCATCGCTTTGCGAAGGCAAACTGGCTATGTCAGTGTTTATAGCACTGAGAACACGTTTGTCATCGATAAGTTGCGTGATCGGCACCGGTAACAGAGCAATAGGTTGAACCGCAGCAAGGTGAAACGCTTTCAGTACATGCAGTGACCGGGCATAGGCTTGCGCATTGAAGCTCGCTGAGCGCATGTGCTGGTTAAACGGATAAGTTGCTTCCAGATTTCGATGCGCCTGTCCGGTTTGCTGCCGGAGTGTTTGAAAAAGATTGTCTATATTCATCAATGACTTGATCTAAAGTTCTGATTAACTTGTAATGATATCTAACATGTAAGTCAGACAAAAAGTTCGGCAAACGAGCAGACATGAACAACTCTACCTACCTAAATGAAGATGTCGATCTGACAAACTGTGACAGAGAGCCTATCCATCTCCTCGGTAATATTCAATCTTTCGGTTGCTTTATTGCTATGCGAGCCGACTGGCTGGTGGCATTTTGTTCAGAAAACGTCGACGCGTACCTGGGAAAAAGTGTGGACGAGGTTATCGGTGAGCCACTGAAAACCTGGTTCGACCGTACCACCGTACATCATATTCGCTCAGCATTACAATCTGCCATGATCACTGGAAGAAACGAGCGTCTGTTCGATGAAAAAGTGCTCGCGACTGGCATGCCTGTAGATATTTCCGTTCACCACAACGGTCAGTACATAATTGTTGAATTTGAAGAAATAAAAGCAGAACGGGCGAAAGATGAACAGTTCGTGCGATCACTGCTTACCCAATTCTACAGAGCAAAAGACAGCAATGATTTAATTGAACAGGTTACCCAGCAACTACAGTTAATTACCGGGTACGACCGGGTGATGATGTATCGTTTCCTACCTGATGGTTCTGGTGAAGTTGTGGCTGAGAATAAGAACTTTCAGTTGGAACCCTTTGTTGGCTTGCGTTATCCAGCTTCAGATATACCTAAGCAGGCTAGGGCGCTTTACGTGAAAAACCTTTTGCGTGTTATTGCCGATGTGGATGACGAAGTCGTACCCATATTGCCAAAGGTGCTGTCATTAGATAGTCAAATTGATTTGTCATTTTCTACCTTACGCGCTGTGTCGCCAATTCACATTGAGTATTTAAAAAACATGGGCGTTCAGGCATCCATGTCAGTTTCGATTATTGTGAAAGGAAAACTTTGGGGCTTATTTGCGTGTCACCATTACAAACCCAAAGTGCCCAGCTATTTTCAGCGAACTGAATTGGAATTATTCGCCGAGGTGTTTGCGCTAGAACTTTCATCACGGTTAATGGCTGAGAATGAACTTGAGCGCGATCGTGTTCGCCATGTCCATAATCGTATTATGTCTACCATGTCCACATCGGAGTCGCTGATAGACAGTGTCGCCGCGCAGTTCAGTGTTATTAGAGACCTGGTCAACTGCCACGGTATTGCAGTAATTGTAGACGGTGAAGTGCGTAGTGAAGGGCTTTGCCTTAACGCTGATATGCTGAAAAAATTATCTCGCAGTCTTAATGCTTTGGCGCCGAGCGAAGTTGCAGCCATCGATACCCTTGCGGATTTTTTACCCGGTTATGTCACCGAAGATCATCACGTAGCTGGCGTGCTTGCTGTGCCGGTTTCGAAAAGCCCCAGGGACTACTTATTGTTCTTCCGCGAACCGCAAACACGAACCGTAAACTGGGCCGGTAATCCAGAAAAGCCGGTTTCTTTAGGGCCAAATGGAAGCCGATTACTACCTCGCACCAGCTTTGAAATTTGGCAGCAAACCCATACCGATAGCTGCGCAAAATGGCAGGAGCAAGTGATTACCGATGCAGAGTCGCTTAGGGTGACATTGCTGGAAGTCATGATTCGCCATGTACAGGAGCGCGAAGCCATCCGTCAGCAGGCATCACGAAAACACGAAATCCTTATTTCAGAATTGAATCACCGGGTTCGTAATATTCTAAATCTGGTTAACGCGATAGTGGTTCAAACGGAACAAAACGGCCGTACGCTAGGGGATTTCGTTGAAGTACTAACCGGTCGTCTTGTGGCACTGGCGTCAGCGCATGACCAACTCACGGCATCTGAATGGTCTGAAGTTTCCTTTCGCAAGTTATTGGAAACTGAAATTCAAGCTTATATCAATCAGGACAATAACATCGAGCTTCATGGTGAAGACGTACTGATATCTCCTTATGCTGCGACACCCATAGTGTTAGTGATTCATGAGATGTTCACCAATGCCGCTAAATATGGTGCGTTATCAGCTTCTGACGAGAAAGGCTGTGTCCGAATTAGCTGGTCACTCAATCGGGGTTCTGATTTGGTGATAACATGGTGCGAAAGCGGTGGGCCGCCTGTGTCGCCTCCCGCCCATGAAAGCTTTGGCATGACAATGATTCGTAGCGTTATCCCCCATGAGCTTGAGGGCGATGTGGACATCAATTTTCACCCTGCCGGTGTGTCAGCAACGCTGATGATCCCCAACCGATATTTGGTCGTTAAAACTCATCCTGTTGATAAGCAATTAAATGATCTGCCCAGTGAAGACAATCAAATTCTGAACTCACTACCAGATTCCGCCTTGGTGGTAGAAGATAGCCTGGTAATTGCTCTAGATATGCAGAAAAAGCTAAAAAATTTGGGCATACCCAATGTGTTGGTTTCTGGCAGCACCGACGCGGCGAGAAGGATTGTCGCGGGGCGGCAAATCGGTTTAGCTGTTATGGATATTCACCTTGGTAAAGAGACAAGCTTTAACCTCACCAGGGAGTTATTACAGCAACATGTGCCGTTAATGATAGTAAGCGGCTATGGTGAAGATATCGTTATTCCTGATGATTTGGTTTCTGTGCCGGTACTCACCAAACCGATAGCCGATCAGGACCTCAAATTTACATTGGCCCAGTTGTTGAATAAACAAAAAGATGATTGATCATGTTTCTATTGGCATTAAAAAGAGTAAGGAATGGCGAAGTGGTAACTGAAATGAGGCACCGACAGAAAGTATTATGAGTTTAATTGAGAATAAGCGCGTTCTTGTCGTCGAAGATACCACCATTGCGGCTACTTACCTGGCTAGAGAGTTAACCTCCCTGGGTGCACAAGTGGTTGGTCTGGCACGCTCTGAAGAACAAGCGATAGCCATGGCCGATGAATTTAGCCCTGAACTTATCCTCATGGATATTCATCTCGCCGATGGAGGCAATGGCATTGAAGCTGTCAGGCAAATAAACCAAAAACATACGTTGCCCATTGTGTACACAACGTCTTTTTCTGACGACACCACGCTAGAGCAGGCGTTAGAAACGTCGCCATATGGCTACATTGTTAAACCTTTTGATACAAAAACGATAAAAGTAAGTTGCGAAACGGCGTTAAAGCGTTTTGAAATAGAACAAAAACTGAGTCACGTTAACGACCTAGAAGCCATGCTGAATAACCAGTTTAGCGAGACTGAAACAAAAGGTGACAGAGGGCGTGTCGAGAAGCGCCATCATCTTTCTAGCATTATTCTCGACCAGCTTTCTGAAGGTGTTGCGATTGTAGATAAGCAGTTTCGGATAAACGATGCTAATCGTGCGCTCGGCAAGTTATTTTGTCAGGAGCCTGCGCGGTTACCGGGTCAACTGGTCACTAATTTCGGGTTGCTGCCAAGCCATTTTGAGGCTTGTCTTAAAATGTCGGAACAGAATAAAGTTTATCGACATAAAATTGCGCTTCGAAACCTGGACAATGATTTGTTTCCTGCATTTATCACCATGTCTTGTTTACAGCGTGACAGCGAAGAACAGCAATTTGTGCTCACCGTTTCTGATATTTCTGACTTGGCCAGGGCTGAGAAGAAATTAGAAGCACTCGCATTTCGTGACCCGCTTACCAATGTGGGGAATCGAAATTATATGAAATTGTTGCTCGAAGAAGCGCATTTCGCCGATTTCATTCAATCCCTTGTCTTCATCGATCTCGACGGTTTTAAGCAAATAAATGACCGCTACGGTCACGAAATTGGTGACGCCTTACTTATCGCGTGTGCCAAACGCCTGAAATCAGAATTACGAGAAACAGATTCACTGATACGCCACGGTGGCGATGAATTTGTCATTTTGGTTCAGGAAAGTAGTGATGTGCATCAGCTCACTGAAAGAATGCTGGAGAGCCTGAGTAAGCCGTATATCTGCCAGGGTATTACGCTAACTGTCACAGCCAGTATTGGTATTGCTGATCTTAACGACAACGATACGCCGGAAGAGTTACTTAAGCGTGCCGATATCGCCATGTATGAAGCAAAAAAGCAGGGTAAAAATCAAACCGTAAAGTATTCTGAAAGTCAGGAAACGGCCATTGAATATCGCTTGCTCATTGAGCAACGCTTGTTCCGAGCCATTAAGAATCATGAGTTTTTTGCGCTGTTCCAGCCCTTGGTTGATGCACAAGGGGGAATCGTCGCGCTGGAAGCGCTCTGTCGCTGGCATGGAAAAGACGTGAAAGATGTGGCACCAGAAACCTTTATCTCCGTGGCAGAAGAGACCGGCATGATCACCCCGCTGGGTTTGAAAATGCTTCGCGAAGTGTGCATCGCCTGCAGTTTGCTAGAGGCCAATAACCTTGCTCACATTAAAATTCACATCAATGTGTCACCGTCGCAATTAAGTTCGCCTTCATTGATTGAACAGTTTGTCACGTTTTTTGAAGACTACAATATCGAGCCCTCTTGTATCGTTATTGAGATTTCTGAACGATCCATTGTTTCATCTACAACCATTAGACTCATAAACACATTAAGACGATATGGATTTGCTGTGGCTCTCGACGATTTTGGTCATGGTTTGGTGGCGTTATCAGAATTGACAGATAACGAGGCCACCATGATTAAGTTCGATAATTCCTGGTTGGCGAAATCCGAGAATCCGCAAATGCAGGTATTGGTTGAATCTTTGGTGACGATGAACAAAAAACTTGGCAAACAAGTTGTGTTTGAAGGTATTGAGACATTTGAGCATGATGTGTTTGCAAGAAAGATGGGAGCCGATTTATTGCAAGGGTACTTTTACGACCGTCCTCGAGCACTGACAGAAATCATTAAACGTATATCGCCAAACCATAAGCAGCACGCCTAACAAGTGCGTGGCTGCCTAGCCAACAAACTGTTGCCTAATATCCGTGGGATTGCCAGAGTCAGTTTTAATTTGCGGTAAACTAAAAACTTCAGGACACGGCATATTTTGCAGTGTGGTTATCACTGCTTGCGGTTGATTTGTGGCGATTTTAAAAACACATCGATTCATATCTAAATCAAGCAGATACACTTTGCTCTGTAAGTGATTTATTTTTTCGTGTAGTTCGTGAAGCAGTGTTATTGCAAAATCGATAAGCCTAAGAACATGAATATCGACTTCCTCACCTTCGCTTCTATGAATACACCATGGTAAAACGATTTCTACCGACTTATTCCCGACAGATTCTATTGCCAATGTATCTAACAGTAAGGCAAATGACCGGTAATTGTATGAAACGCGATAAAGCGTTTCGTAACCATTCGGAAACGAACGACTTATTGGCGTGTTAGCGGTAAATTCCATGCGGATATTTCCTAGGGACTATTATCGTAAATTTCAGCTTGCGCGGAATACATGGATATAGGGAAGGAATCGTAGATTTTATCCGGAGAATCACCTACGGAATGCACCACGAACAGATTGTCAGCGCGGGTAGCGTTAACCCCTTCAAATACGTTAAGAAATTCTCTTAACAATAGCTGACTTTGCTCGGTGGCTTCATCGGTTATTTTACACGCCAAATCATAGATTCGATCTAAACTTTCCATATAAGCATCAAGTAACTCTATGAGCTCAACACGAGCTGGCATTTCTTTAAGTACTGATGCTCTGAAATCAGTAGGGCCGCCAAGATAAGCGCGTTCAATGTAAGCCTTGATTTCGTACACGCGCTCGTTTGTATTATTCGGCGATGGCTTACCAAAAACATCAACACTGTGAACGCTAATGCCATAGTAAGAAATATAGTCATATAAACTATCTATAAACCGGTAAGCAAAAGAACGTTGATACTCTATTTCCATACGTCGGGTTAAACGGTTCACTTCCACACGTTCCTGAGGCAGACAGGCTTGAACATGACGTTTTAATTGTGCTGTAAATGTTCTGGCACTCAGAATGTAATTGCTGACATTAGCATTAACCTGATTTTTAATGTCTTGTCTTTGCTCTGATGTGAGTTCTGTAAGATATGAATAACCCAACGACTTTAGGGAGTTAGCGATGAGGGCGTAGTTTGTTTTTATCAGGCGAAACTTATGGCGAATTGCATATGCCGACGACAGTCGCTTTCTAGCACGCTTGAGTTCGCGAAACTGCTCTTCTTCAAGAGGCATTAAAACGTTGTCACCGGGGGACTGGATGCAATATACAGAATCCATGAATAGTTTCTCTTTCCAATTAGGAAAATAGAATAGCACGGAGACACTAAAGTTAGTATTAGTTTCGCGTACCGACTCGCAGTATAATTACCGTAAATTTTATTTAAATCAGTGTGAACCACCTATGTTTCCAGAGACAATTTCAGACAAACTTGCAGACATCGTTGTCAAGCAATCCACGTCACTTTCGGCTGAAGAAAGACTCGCATTACTGCTTCAATATACGACCAAAGCCCAAGCAGTGTGGCTTGCAAAAGGTACTAACGGTTTCGTGATGATTGAAAACGGCGATGACATCATTCTCCCTGTGTGGCCCCACGCAGATTTAGTGATGACCTGGGATGTGGCTGCGCAAAGTGACGTGACTCCGGAGCAAGTGGCACTGCCGGAATTTTTAAATACCTGGTTACCGGGTTTGCAAGCCAACCAAACCGGTATGTGTGTCTTTCCTCTCACCGAAGAAGATGCCGGTATCGTTATGACTGCTGAAGAGTTAAAACAGAGTTTAGAGGAAGAAGCGAAGTAGTGGAGAAGATATCGCTGCCCCTGGCCAACAAAGTGGCGACAGCGCAAGGCTGGGATACCACCATGCGTGAAATCATGTTGGCAAGTAAATCCTTGCCAGAATTGCACGAATCCTATCGGATTGCTGAAAATAAAGTTGGCGGGTGTTTAAGCGATGTGTGGATAGTGAAAAGCGATTCAGGTGTGATGGCCTGGTCCGATTCGAAAATTATTCGGGGGGTGTTGGCAGTGTTGTTGGAAAAAGCCAATAGTCAGAATGATCAGCACGAAACGGACTATGAGGCTTATCTTGCATCGTTAGGTATGGCACGTTATCTGAGTGAATCGCGAACCAGCGGCATTCGACACGTCATTAACAGGCTGGCTGAAATTAGATGATCTGATTCTCGGCTATTCTGTTTACAACCCCTTTCAAGCAGGCAACATCAGGCTTTTTAACGTTACACTGGTATGGCACGCGTCGCGATATGCGTTTTATTTGCTCAAGATCCTCAATGTAATTGTACATGCAAGCGTGAGTAAAAAGCATTCTTGTCCATGCTGAGGGCAATGGCGATGAAGAACGGATAAACTGATCGACAGACGCGAGTAAGTCGGTTTTGGTTTGCACAGACAATGTATCTATAAAGTGCACGGCTTCATTTTCGCTGTCTTCTACGCCCGTGGCACGACCATATTGAATCATGCCAACCGCCTGACCGACGCCATGGCAAAATTGCGCGCCAGACGTATATTCCTGGTCGGCAAACGTACTCATTGACATGAGTAGAAAAACAGATGCGAGTAGATGTTTAATCATGTTGCCTCCCGGGCTAATTGTATAAGCATAGCAACCTGATTAAAAATTGTGCGTAATTTTGAGCTCAGGCTTAGGATGAAGGCGATGAGGTAGAATTTTTCGCTTCAATCCACTGGGTCATATACTGGGTCGCACGTAGCGTCTGATGCCAAAGTAATGATTGAAGGAACTGTTGTTGCCGCCATTGTTCAAGGTCATCAAGACGTTTTTCAATCAATGCGGTCAGCCTTTCACCGTGTAACGCATCATCGAATTGCTGCTTGTAACTAGATTGGCCTGTATCGCTGCATTGCTGCCATATATTGGGATCAGTATACAAAGCGACAGCGGCATTGATAAAGTCATCGAGGTTATGTGTAACCATACCAGGCCAGTGCTTATCATCACCAAGACCTTCTGCACCGATGCTTGAAGTAACCGACGGGGTACCACATTGCATTGCCGTCACTAACTTGCCTTTTACCCCGGCACCGAAGCGCAACGGAGCCAACATTACGCGGTGTTTGGCAATTTCATCTTCTGCACTCGCTGCCCAGCCCCTTACTCTGAATCCTTTCGATGGGTTATCCATCGCCATGGCTTTTTTGGGCGGATACGCGCCAAAAATGTTTAATTCAGCAAGAGGAAGCTGCTTTCTAATGCCTGGCCATATTTGTTGAAGTTGTAAAACGGCATCCCAATTAGGCGCGTGACGAAAGTTACCAATAAAGACAAAATGTTGTCGCTGTTGGAATGCTGGCAAGGGGGTCGAAACCTTACTGGTAAAAAGTGGAACATGGTGTAGTTGAGACGCAGACACAGGGTAGTGTGCCAGTAAATGCTGCAACTCTTCAGATGAAATTATCAGTGTAAGATCACTGCGTAAAATAGCCGCAATCTCCCGTAGTGTGTGATCATTGCTTACACTCGCAGTGGGAATAGTCGTGGCTTCGCCATCGCGAACTTGTTGGTGTCGTAAATGCCGAAGACTATGCAAGTCTTCAGTATTCAGAATACGCATTGCAGACGGACATGCTTCGCGCACCCGCGAAGCAAATTGTTCTTCAGTCATAAAGCGATCAAATATCACCACATCTGGGTGAATGGCAGCAATACGTTCATCGAAGCTGCTACAATTCAATGATATTGTTTCAGAATGCACGCTCAATTCAGCAAGGTCGGCGCCCTGTTCAGATGGCGTTGCAGCAGACATAAACGTCACTTGCCAGTTTGCTATTAGAAAACTGTTGATGAGCCCCATCATATTTTGGCCTGCTGCAGACGAATTTGGCTCAGGCCAGACAAAACCGATGATAACGACATTGCGTTGCTTATGAGAGGTGGAATGGTGCTGTGACATCTAGCGTCTCTTTATACAAACTTTTGAAGAATGTTATCAGATGCGAATAAAGGATGCTGCTGGTAGCGTACAAACGAATGACTGCTAGATTGTTTTCTGGCATTGGTAGATTGAATTTTCACCGCTTCCTCTTCTGTTCTGGCAAATTCTGATTTACTGAAACAACAGAGTTTATTGGCAGGTTGTCATTATTTAGCCTATATAAAAAGGTAGTGTGACGTAATGGATGCGTCATCTTAGATGGTATGAACATGATTTACGGAGTAGTGCTCATATGAATGCACAAGAGATCGCTGATAAAGCCTGCAACATTTTCGTGTTACCAGATGCCGTGACCCGGCTTAAAGAATGTATGGATGACCAGGCGGCAAGCATTGACGATATTGCTGAGATCATTGCCTTCGACCCCGGACTTACCTCGCAAATGCTGAAAGTGGCCAACAGTGCCCTTTACCGATTCCCCAACAAAATTGAAACCATCAGCAAAGCGTTACAAGTTATTGGTACGCGCTCGGCCTATGATTTGGCGCTGGCGTATGGCATCACTTACGCGTTCAAAGAAGTGAATTCAAAAGTCATCGATTTAGATAAATTCTGGGAGCAGAGCGTGAGTTGCGCACTTCTGGCTAAATATTTCGCTGAAGCGAAAAGAGTTAGAGAGCCTGAGAGGCTGTTTGTTTGCGGCTTACTGCATAATCTCGGGGAGTTGGTTGTTGTCGATGCAATGCCACAGGAAGCGACGCGCTGTTTGGCATTCAATGCCAGAGTCAGCCCTGCTGAATTGCAAACCGCCATTCTAGGTTTTACCTACGCAGAGCTATCTGCCGCATTAGTAAAACGATGGGGCATTCCCGATACTATTTATCGTCCGGTGTCATTAATCCACGATACCGACAGTGGTGTGATGGATAAAGACACCCTCATTCTTCAGCTAAGCTACGTGCTGGCACTGGATAATGTGAATCCAGAAGTTTTCCCGAGCTATCACAACTTGACTCCCGAACTCTATGACCGGCTGTCGTTTGAGCAACAAGATTTAGAAGATGCATTGGATATTACCAACTTACAATGCATCAGCGTTATGTCGTTATTCAACCCTAATTCATTTATCGTTTATTGAGGGTTGTACCTTCTTACACTTTCTTTGCAAGCCGTGGTTAGTCGAAAACGGCCACGGTTTGTCTGCTTAATGCCACCACATCATTATTACTGTTCCAAATGGTCGCTTCCGTATGGCCATATCCATCTGCGGCCTGACGGGTATGTACCTGATAAGCAAACCAGTCGTGCCCGGAAACCGTTTTGTGCGGATGAATAAATTCCAGATTCCAACTTACGGTACTTGCCGGTGCGGGCCAGCGTAACATTTGCAATAGTGTAGGGGGCCAGGCATCGATCATGGTGATAAGGTGCGCGTCAGTGATCTCCTGCGGTGGCTGCGTGAAGCGCATGAAACCATGATAGAAACTTGTATCTTTACGGGTGAATGGCATACCACCGGCATTAATTGCCAGGTCAAAATGACGGAAGAACTTAGGGGTAACCTTTGGAATTTGCGGGATAAATTTAGCCTTAGTTGGCGTTGGCATATCGTGTTTTTCTGTATTGGTGACACGTATTCCAGATTGTCGGGCCGTACCAAAGCAGGCCTGAACAAATACGCAAACGGCATTATTTTGTATGATTTCGCCGGTAAATTGGGACACATTTTTACCTGTGCGCAGGCTGGTCACCACAATGCGAAAAGGTTCGTTAAGGGCTAGGGGCCCCACAAAATTTGTAGTATAGGAACGTAGTACGCGGTTATCGTGAACCTGAGTACTGATAGCCTGATATATCATCCCTGCGGAGATGCCGCCGAATGCCGTTCTTCCTTGGGCCCAGTCAGAAGGAATGGTTAAAGCACCGGTTTGCCATTGGTTATCACTCAGGGCGGTCATTTCCGGTTGGTTAAGAAGTTCATCTACGTGCATAATCTTTCTGGTCGGATGAGTTTGCTGTATGCTAGCAAAAAGTACCAAACCTTCCAATCATAAAAAGGAGTTTATCGTTTTACATGACCATTATTCATTTTGCTCACGCGAATGGTTTTCCAGCGGCCACATACAAAACGATATTTAACGGGTTACCCGAAAGCTGGCAAATTCTCGCCAATCCACAATTCGGTCATTGCGCGGAATTTCCCGTGTCACAAAACTGGATGTATCAGGTCGATGAGTTAATCCATTTTCTCGACAGATGTGATGTTGATGAGCCCGTGTGGCTGGTGGGGCATTCGTTTGGCGCAGTGGTGTCGTTTATGACCGCCTGCCGGCATCCAGAGCGGGTAAAAGGCGTCATTATGCTAGATCCACCCCTGGTTTATGGGGTTAAACGGTACGTGGTGCAATCGGCAAAATGGTTTAATTTAATGGATAACATAACCCCCTCGAAACTGGCCAGGATCAGACGGACACAGTGGCACAAAGAGGACGATATTGAGGGCTATTTCGCGGCTAAAAAACTGTTCCGCACCATGGATAAGCGATGTATTCGAGATTATGTGAACAGTGCCACCCGTGTAGAAGGGGAAACGCGCAATTTAACCTTCAGTAATCAGGTTGAAACTGACATCTTCCGACATTTTCCTCATAACCTAAAAAAGTTTGCCGGGAAACTGAAGTGTCCGGGATTACTGGTTGGCGGAACGGATTCTCATGTTTCTTCTTCAGCGGACAGAGCCCAGTTTGCTAAAGATAACGATATTGAGGTAAAAATGTATGCCGGTGGGCACATGTTTCCCCTCGAAGATCCTGAAGGCGTGGCCGCATTGATCGCGACCACATTAGAGGGCTGGATAAAGCGTTAGCCGTTAAGACTGCCCACGGGCATACCCAGCATTTCGCGAGTAACCAACACAACCCCTTTCTCTGATACGCGGAAGCCCCGGGCGCGGTCTTCGTCATGGTTATAACCAATGACCGTTCCTTCAGGCACCACACAACCGCGATCGATGACGACTTTTTTGAGGCGACAGTTACGCATCACTTCTACGTCTGGCAGAATAACCGCTTCCTCAATGGTACTGTATGAATGTAAACGTACGTTTGAGAAACACAGGCTTCTGCGCAATGTCGAGCCTGAAATGATGCACCCCCCCGAAACCACTGAATTAATCGCTTCACCCCGGCGGCCATCTTCGTCCCAAACGAATTTGGCGGGAGGGAGTTGTTCTTGATAAGTCCAGATTGGCCATTTACGGTCGTAAAGATTCAGTTGAGGAACAGGCGCGACCATTTCCATGTTGGCTTCCCAGAACGAATCAATAGTACCCACATCACGCCAGTAGGCTTGCTCATCGTTCGAGGTTTCGAACGGGTAGGCGATTACCTTGTGGTCTTTGATGATTGAGGGAATGATGTCTTTACCGAAGTCACGTTGTGAGCCCGATGTTTCTGCATCACGGCGTAATTCTTCAAACAGGAATTCGGTATCGAAAATATAGTTACCCATCGATGCCAGACAGCGGCTAGGGTCGTTTGGCAGCGGCGCCGGTTCTGCTGGCTTCTCGGTAAATTCGTGAATGCGCATATCTTCATCAACGGTCATTACGCCAAATGCACCCGCGGCTTCCTGCAGCGGTACAGACATACAGGAAACTGTCATTTTAGCGCCACTTTCCACGTGACGAGCAAGCATAGGGCCGTAGTCCATACGATAGATATGATCGCCTGACAGTATCATTACATATTTGGGCAGTTCATCGCGGATGATATCGATATTCTGGAACACGGCATCGGCAGTGCCTTCGTACCAATTATCTGAAAAACGTTGCGAAGCTGGCAGAATTTCGATGGATTCACCCAGTTCTTTCTTGAAGTGACCCCAGCCACGCACCAGGTGGCGAATTAACGAGTGCGATTTGTATTGCGTTACAACACCAATTCGACGGATCCCTGAATTAACACAGTTGGACAGTGGAAAGTCGATGATTCGAAATTTACCACCAAAATACAAAGCGGGTTTAGCGCGCCAGGTAGTCAGTTCATGCAGTCTTGACCCTTTACCTCCAGCCAAAATCAATGCATAGGTATCGCGAGTCAGATTACTGATATAGCGTGAACTGTTATCAGCCATGTTTGTTCTCCATTTTGTCAGCACGATACGGCTGTGCCGGTAAGACTAATGCTTAATGTCACCAATCGGTTGGTAACGTATCCGTTGATGTTAACCTCATATTACACAAGATAAATTTCAACGCCAATGTGAGATTTATCGAAGCCAGTATAAGGTTCCTTTTTTTCTTTATATTTAGGTATTTGTCGATAAGGTTATTACTGACGTTCAGTGAATATCGACCAGTTTAACGACATTTCTACTGCAAATGTTAATCAAGTGTTATATATTTGCTGTTGATAAAAAGACTCAAGGATTACCGATGGCTTGGTTGAAAAAGATACTCATTACCTGTGTTGCTATCGTTGCGCTGTTTGTTGCTGTGGGTTTTATCCTGCCATCTAACTACCAGGTGCAACGAGAAATTACCATTAATGCTTCTGCAGAAAAGATTTATCCCAATATAGTCAACCTGAAATCCTGGCAACAATGGGCTGTCTGGTTTATGCGCGACCCTAATATGGCGGTTTCTTTTAGTGGTCCAGACCGTGCAATTGGTATGCAAACATCCTGGGAAAGTGAAACTCAAGGTGATGGTGAAATGGAAATCGTGTCACTGAAGCATAATCGGGAAATTATTTATCATTTGTATTTCCCCGATTACGAAATGTCATCCACAGGGGTAATAAAATTAACAGACACCGATCAAGGCACGCTGGTCACCTGGTCTGACAGCGGGGATTTGGGCATGAACCCCGTTAATCGCTATATGAGCCTGATGATAGACGGAATGATTGGCCCTGATTTTGAACTTGGTTTAGAAAACCTGAAAACGGTGGTTGAGAACCGAAGCTAAGGGTAAAGCGAAAATAGCGACCAACGACGTATTTCTTTTCCTCCTTTTGCCTGGTTATAGTTACGCTACGACCAGGCTAAGCAACACTATTCACCGTGGCTAATTCTAACAAGAAACGACTCATTTCTTCCCTGGCCAGTACAAAACTGGCTGATTTACTCATATCCGCTAAAACAACACTGCCAGCGTTATTGCTTTCGTTAGGTGCGCCTGGCTGGATGATAAGCTGGTTAGTACCAATTCGAGAATCGGGTGCACTGCTGCCGCAGGCTGCGATTGGCGTAATTCTGCGGCGATTTCCTGCCCGGCATGTGATTTGGCGCGTAGGCATGATTATTCAGGCTTCTGGCGTTGCGCTCATATTGGCAACGGCTTTGCTACTCGATGGGGTGACGGCGGGTGCAACAGTAATGGCGGCTCTATGTCTCTTAAGTTTGGGGCGTTCAGCCTGTTCTTTAACGGTGAAAGACATCGAAGCCGATGTTGCGGCTAAAGGCGAACGTGGACATTTGCTCGGTATCGCTTCAACAATATCGGGCACCTTAACCCTGTTATTGGCAGTACCCCTGGTGTTTTATAAAGACCAACTTGGGCAGCTAGCTACCTCTGTGATCATTCTACTCGCCCTGATTGCCTTTATCGTCGGCTTGTTTATTTTGTTTCCAGTGAAAACCCGCATAGACGCAGGCACGTCTTCCACCGAAAAAGAGAATAAAACCCGTTTCTGGCAATTCGACAGCGTCGTGTACCGTTTCATTCTGGTTCGCGGGTTGTTTGTGCATTCGGCATTAATCGCACCTTACTTTATGCTGGAAAGTGAAAGCGATGCCACAACGTTACTACCGCTGTATCTGGCCGCTCAGGCCGGTGCGACCATGCTTTCTTCTATCATCTGGGGAAAAATTGCTGACAAAAGTGCGAGAACAACCCTGCAGTTTGCGGGTACGTTAGCGTTAGTTGCGGTTTGCGCGTTGCTGTTTATTGGGGCGTCGACAGTCTGGGTTTCGGCATTGCTATTTTTCATTTTGTCCGTTGCGCATACCGGCGTAAGAACAGGGCGGAAAACCTATAGCCTGGATGTGAGGGAAGGGCAGCAACGCACCGAACTAGTGGCATTTTCCAACACCGCCATTGGCATTATTCTACTGTTGTTCGGCGCACTGTATGCGTACTTGTCTTCGGTATTGGCATTCAGTGTGGTGTACATCATGGCAGGCTTTCTGTTTATAGGCATCATGCTCACCGGTATCCTGCCCGGTGAGAAAGCACAAAACAGTTAACCACCGCGTAATGCGTTTGCCACTTTACTCTGGGGTTGGCGACCTATCACGTTACTGATGTATAGGCTCGCTTCAAGCAAGGCCGATAGATCGATACCCGTTTGAATGCCCATGCCATTAAGCATATACAACACATCTTCTGTGGCTACATTGCCACTTGCGCCTTTGGCATAGGGGCAACCGCCAAGTCCTGCTATGGCGCTGTCGATGGAACTCACCCCGAGTTGCAAGGCAGTGTGAATGTTGGCCAGTGCTTGTCCGTAGGTATCATGAAAGTGCACGGCAAGTTGATTTACCGGAACGTGTTGCATGACGGCATCAAGCACCCTTGCGGTTTTAACCGGTGTGCCGATACCAATGGTGTCGCTGATCACGACCTCATAACAGCCCATCTCGCTGAGTTGTCGGCTTACCCTGGCCACGGCTGAAGATGCAATTTCGCCTTCATAGGGGCAACCGAGGGTACATGAAACATACCCGCGAACCCGGATGCGGTTTGCGTGGGCCAACTTTACCACTGGCTCGAAGCGTTGAAGACTCTCATCAATACTGCAATTTATGTTTTTTTGTGAGAATGATTCAGACGCGGAGCCAAAAATAGCCACTTCGCTGACACCCGCACTGAGTGCGGCTTCTAGCCCTTTCACATTAGGCGTAAGGGCAGAGTAGGTTACCTGAGCGCCCGAGGCAGGCTCAAACGCAGCAAGACGTGCGAACACGTCTGCAGAATCTGCCATTTGCGGCACCCACTTAGCAGACACAAAGCTGCCTGCTTCAATTCGCTTAAGCCCACTTGCTGCTAGCAAAGAGATTAGCGTTACCTTCTGTTCTGTGGTGACTTCCGCCTTTTCATTTTGCAAGCCGTCGCGGGCGCCCACCTCTACCAGTGAAACCGAAGATGGATAGTTAAACGTCATCAGCGGTAAACTCCAGCAATATGGCACCACCGTCAATCATGCTGCCCGCCGAACAATGTAATGCTCTAACTTCGCCATCGCAGGGGGCGGTTATGTTGTGTTCCATTTTCATGGCTTCCATGACCACCAAAACGGTACCTTTAGTGACATGTGTGCCCACAGCAACTGGACATGCCACCACCGTGCCATTCATCGGTGCCTTAAAGTGTTGATCGCCTGCGCTGTCATCTGTGTTACCCAAATCCGGTGCAACCGGCCGATAGACAATGGGAACTAAATCTGAAAATAGCGTCCAGGTTTCTCCTTTCGCTACCGTGAAGCAACGCTGCACTGCGTTGTGCGAGACAACGAGTTGGGCTTGTTGCCACTGTGCCTCCAATTCTATGCATTGGTCACCCACATGAATATGCCATTGAGGTTGTCGTGCCGATGGCCAGGTAACCGATACAACATAGTGCTTTTCGTGAATAGCTAATGTGACCTGCTGCGATTTACAACTGTTCATGCGCCAACTGTTTGCCTGCCAGGGCGAGGCCGAGTGGTGACTCTCCGTGAGCAACGTGGATACTGCCATCACAGCCAGTAAAAAATCAGACGATTCCGTTTCTGCTGTTAAATCTTCGGCGTACTTATCGATAAAGGTGGTCGAGAGTTTTGCTTCAACAAACGCTGGATGTGTGGCCAGGCGATGTAAATAATCGGTGTTCGTGGTGACACCCGCAATCTGGTTTTGACGCAGGGCAATCGCCAGTCTGCGCAGGGCTGTTTCGCGGTTTTCGTCATGAACGATCAGCTTGGCGATCATTGGGTCATAGTAAACCGACACTTCATCACCTTGCTGAACACCGGTGTCGACCCTAACATGCTCGGATTCGTGAGGAGGTGATAATGTAGTTAACATGCCCGTTGCTGGCAGAAAGCCGTTATCCGGATCTTCAGCATAAATACGGGCTTCAAATGCATGACCCGTGATAGTAAGTTCATGCTGCTTTTTGGGTAATGGTTTACCTTCCGCAACCTGTATTTGCCAATGCACCAAGTCTTCACCGGTGATCATTTCGGTAACCGGGTGCTCTACCTGAAGGCGAGTGTTCATTTCCATAAAATAGAAACTGCCGTCTTCGTCCAGCAGAAATTCTACGGTGCCTGCGCCCTCATAATTAATCGCCTGGGCCGCTTTTAGCGCTGCTTCTCCCATTTGTTCCCGTAACGCCGTTGTCATGCCTGGTGCTGGGGCTTCTTCAATGACTTTCTGATGCCGACGCTGAAGTGAACAATCCCGTTCGAAAAGATATACACCGTTGCCGTGCTGGTCGCAGAATACCTGGAATTCCACATGACGGGGCTGGGTAAGGTATTTTTCAACTAGCATGGCATCATCATTAAAGCTTGCCAACCCTTCTCGTTTAGCGGCCGCAAGAGCCGCACTGAACTCATCGGCGTGCCAAACCTGCCGCATGCCTTTACCGCCGCCACCTGCAGCAGCTTTTAACAGCACCGGGTATCCCATTTCATCGGCAGCGTTTCGTAAAACCGCTTCTCGCTGATCGTCGCCATGATAGCCAGGCACTAATGGAACCCCGGCTTGCTGCATAATTTGCTTGGCAGCAGATTTAGATCCCATTGCACGGATCGCATCGGCGGGAGGACCGACAAAGATAATTCCTTTGGCAGCGCAGCTTTCTGCAAAAGCCGCGTTTTCAGACAAAAAGCCGTACCCGGGATGAATAGCATCCACGTTTAATGCACTGGCAAGCTCGACAATGTGTTCGCCACGCAGATAACTCTTCTGAGACGGTGATTCACCTATCCATACCGCTTCGTCGGCCATTTGCACATGCTGGGCGTGCTTGTCTGCGGTGGAGTATACCGCCACGGTGCGGATGCCCAGTTTTTTGGCTGTGCGGATCACCCGGCAAGCAATTTCGCCACGGTTGGCAATCAGTAATTTTGTAATCATTCGGTTTTCTCCTGCCAGGCCGGACGACGTTTGTCGAGGAAGGCAGTTAGTCCTTCCTGACCTTCGTCTGAGACGCGGATCTCGGCAATACGCTGGCTGGTTTCATCCATCAATTGTGCGTCAACTGAACGGTTCGCCATATCGCTTATCAGTAATTTTGCCCGGCTCATCGCTTGTGGACCGTTACTAAGCAGGGCTGTAATTAAGCCTTCAATGGTGTCGTCCAGTTCATCTTCTGTTACCACCTCGCTGAGTAAACCAAAACGCCGAGCACGTCGGGCTGAGAACATTTCAGCGGTTTGAAAATAGCGACGACAAACCCGTGCGCCCATGGCGGCAATCACATAAGGGCTGATGGTGGCAGGGATAAGACCAATTCTGACTTCACTGAGACAAAATTTACTGAGTTTGGTACCCACTGCCATATCACAACACGCAATAAGGCCAATGGCACCACCGAATGCTGCGCCTTGCACCCGGGCAATAGTGGGCTTACTTAACGTGTTCAGTTTTTCTAGCATGGTGGCAAGACAATGTGCATCACGTTGATTTTCTTCAACGGAAAAATTCGCCATTCGTTTCATCCATGCTGCGTCGGCCCCCGCGCTGAAAGATTTGCCGATAGCCTGCAGCACAACCACCCGAACCTGGTGATCCTCGTCGAGGGATGAAAATATCTGATCAAGTGCATTGATCATCATATCGTCAAACGCGTTGTGTTTGTCCGGTCTATTCAACGTAACTCGGGCTACGCCGCGATGGTCTAGCTCACAGCTAACCATTTTATTGATGGATTCCATTGCGTTCTCCTTACATGCGGAACACGCCGAAACGTGTTTCCTCGACCGGTTTATTTAACGATGCGGCTAAAGCCAGACCAAGCACCCGACGACTATCGGAAGGATCGATCACGCCATCGTCCCATAACCGTGCCGATGCATAGTATGGGTGACCTTGCTTTTCATAGGTGTCGATAACAGGTTGTTTGAAAGCTTGTTCTTCCTCTTCTGACCAGGCCTCATTGTTGCGGGCTTTCTGGTCCCGTTTTACCTGCGCCAGTACGCCAGCAGCCTGCTCACCGCCCATTACAGAGATACGGGCATTAGGCCACATAAACAAAAAGCGAGGATCGTAAGCGCGGCCGCACATGCCGTAATTTCCAGCACCAAAGCTACCGCCGATTAGCAGGGTAATTTTCGGTACTTGTGCGCAAGCGACGGCGGTCACCATTTTGGCACCATGCTTCGCGATGCCGCTGGTTTCATACTGTTTGCCTACCATGAAACCGGTGATGTTCTGTAAAAATATCAACGGTGTTTTACGCTGCGCGCACAGCTGCACAAAATGTGCTCCCTTGAGGGCGCTTTCTCCAAACAGAATGCCGTTATTGGCAACAATGCCAACTTCAATACCAAAAATGCTGGCGAAGCCACACACTAAGGTAGTGCCATAGAGGGGTTTGAATTCATGAAAATCGGAATCATCAACAAGCCGGGCAATGATTTCACGCACATCGAATGATTGCTTGCTGTCTTTCGGGATCAACCCGTATAAATCGGCAGCGGGGTAACGGGGCTCTGCGTACTGGTGCTTGAAAGCCTGGCAAGCCGTATCGCTTCTATTCAGTCTTTTTACGGCATTGCGGGCCATTTCCAAGGCGTGATGATCGTTGTTCGCCAATTGATCGGCCACGCCAGACGTGCGGGTGTGCACGTCGCCACCGCCCAGTTCTTCTGCGCTTACCACCTCACCGGTGGCGGCTTTTACCAAAGGCGGCCCAGCAAGAAAAATGGTGCCTTGTTGTTTAACAATAATACTCTCATCCGCCATGGCGGGAACATAGGCGCCGCCTGCCGTACACGAGCCCATGACAACAGCAATTTGGGGGATATTCTGCGCTGACATATTGGCTTGATTGAAGAATATACGACCAAAATGTTCGCGGTCGGGAAAGACTTCATCTTGCCGGGGCAGATTCGCACCGCCGGAGTCGACAAGATAAATACAGGGAAGATGATTTTCTGCCGCAATGGTTTGCGCGCGGAGGTGCTTTTTTACCGTGAGCGGATAGTAAGTGCCACCTTTAACGGTGGCGTCATTCGCCACAATCATGCACTGTATCCCGTTTACTAATCCAATACCCGCTACCACGCCAGCACAGGGAACGTAGTCCTCGTATACTTCCCAGGCAGCGAACTGACCAATTTCCAGAAAAGGTGAGCCCGGGTCGAGTAGGGCGTCAATACGTTCACGGGCGAGCAGCTTTCCTCGCTCGTGGTGCTTCTCAACTGCCTTGCTGCCGCCACCTTGGGCGATCTGGGCAACTTTCTGCTGTAAATCCTCTACCAATGCTTGCATGTGAGCAGCATTGTCCTGATAACTCCCTGATGCGGGATTAACTGACGAAGACAGAACGGGCATAACCCCTCCTTAATGACGTTAGGTAAATGAGATGGCTTCAGCCACCTTCTTGTTATTATTCCGATTCTTTAAACAGCTCGCGGCCAATTAGCATTCGGCGTATTTCTGACGTGCCTGCGCCAATTTCGTAAAGCTTGGCATCGCGGAGTAAACGGCCGGTCGCATATTCGTTGATGTAGCCATTCCCACCGAGCAGTTGAATAGCATCTAACGCCATGCTGGTGGCAAGTTCAGCAGAATACAAAATGGCACCGGCAGCGTCTTTGCGGGTGGTTTCACCCCGATCACAAGCTTTCGCTACCGTGTATACATAAGCCTTTGCGGCATTCATGCGGGTATACATGTCAGCCACTTTGCCCTGCACCAGTTGGAACTCGCCAATGGATTTGCCAAATTGCTCACGGTCGTGAATATAAGGAACAACCACATCCATACAGGCTTGCATAATGCCAAGTGGACCGCCAGAAAGTACCAGTCGTTCGTAGTCCAGGCCGCTCATGAGGATGCGTACACCATCACCCTCGCTACCCATCAGGTTTTCAGCAGGCACTTCGCAATCTTCAAATACCAGTTCACAGGTATTTGAGGAACGCATGCCGAGTTTGTCGAGTTTTTGCGCCCGACTGAAACCAGGAAAATCCCTTTCTACGATGAAAGCAGAGATCCCTTTGGGTCCGGCATTGGTGTTGGTTTTTGCGTAAATGACAAAAGTGTGGGCGTCGGGACCGTTGGTGATCCACATTTTATTACCATTGAGAATGTACTTATCGCCTTGCTTTTCTGCGCGCAGTTTCATGGAAACCACATCAGAACCCGCATTAGGTTCACTCATGGCCAGGGCACCGATGTGTTCGCCGCTTATCAGCCCCGGTAAATATTTTTCGCGCTGGACGTCATTACCGTTTCGATAGATCTGATTCACACAAAGGTTTGAGTGGGCGCCGTAACTGAGACCGATCCCCGCTGAGGCGCGGCTGATTTCTTCCATGGCAACGGTATGGGCGAGGTAGCCCATCTCTGCGCCACCGTATTGTTCTGATACGGTGACACCCAGCAAACCCATCTCCCCGAATTTTGTCCATAATTGATTTGGAAATTGATTGTCTTCATCGGCCGAACCGGCCAGTGGGGCAATCTGTTGGCTGGCAAACTGACTGACGTGTTCTCTTAACATGTCAATGTCTTCGCCAAGGCCGAAATTCAGGGTAGGGTAAGGTGTTGTCATTCTTTATGTCCTCGTTTTAATTCAGCCAGTTCTTCCCGGCAACGCGCTTCTACTTCGTCGAGTTCCCCCATTAGCATCTGGATATCTTCCAGCTGCTGAAGAAGAACAGCGCGTTTTTGTTCGGTCATACTAAGCATGGTTTCAAGCTGCATTGCGGAATCCGGGTTGCTGTCGTAAAGCTCAAACAAGTTTTTTGCTTCCGCCAACGAAAAGCCCAACCGCTTGCCGCGTAATATGAGTTTTAGCCGTACCCGATCTTTATTGTTATAAATCCGGTTCATTCCCGTTCGGGTTGGACTGATTAATTCCTGTTCCTCGTAAAACCGGATTGACCGGGGAGTAATGTCAAATTCCTTTGCCAGTTCACCAATGGTGTAAGTTTGCTGTTCTTTTTTGTCGGTAGTCATTGAGCATGCCTTTTAAACCAGTAAATCCTGCATTGGTGCGCCATGTTGACATATGAACAACACGATAAATCATCCTTGCAGGTTTACGTTAACGTAAATGATAGTTAACGTTAAGGTAATGTATGAATAATGTGGCGTCAATAACTGCAAAGTTTCTGTTACGTTTTTCTCAAATGTATGATGTACTGGCTATAATTTACGCGGTACGAGTAAAGGATCTTTTTCTAACCAAGTGAGGCAATACAACTATGAGCAACGAAGCGGTAGTAATTGTGGCAGCAAAGCGAACGCCCATGGGTGGGTTCAATGGCAGTTTATCTTCTGTGCCATCCACGGAATTGGGCGCTGAGGCAATCAAAGCTATTTGTGCAGATGTTGACGTAAGTGAAATTGACGAAGTCATTATGGGGTGTGTGTTGCCAGCAGGTTTAGGGCAGGCGCCAGCCAGACAGGCTGCACTTAAAGCCGGACTGCCGTTGTCTGCGGGGGCAATTACACTCAATAAGGTTTGTGGTTCGGGTTTAAAAGCGGTAATGCTGGCCCATGACATTATTCAGGCGGGCAGTGCGAGCGTGGTTGTGGCTGGCGGTATGGAAAGCATGAGTAACGCGCCTTACATGTTGCCAAATGCTCGTTCAGGTTATCGTATGGGTCACGGTAAAGTGCTCGATCACATGATGATGGACGGCCTTGAAAATGCCTACGACGGTAAGTCTATGGGTTGTTTTGCTCAGGATACGGCAGACAACGAAGGTTTGACCCGTGGTCAGATGGATGAATACGCGCTGACTTCTCTGTCGCGTGCAAACGAAGCCATCAACAGCGGTGCTTTTGGTAACGAGATTTGTGCCGTTACTGTGTCTTCACGTAAAGGTGATGTCATTGTAGACACTGACGAAGGTCCTGGCGCGGCTCGCCCCGACAAAATTCCTTCATTGCGTCCTGCCTTCAAAAAAGACGGTACTGTCACAGCGGCAAACTCCAGTTCGATTTCTGATGGCGCAGCCGCGTTGTTGGTGATGACTGAATCTAAAGCGGCATCATTGGGCTTAAAGCCTTTGGCTAAAGTCGTGGCTCACGCGACCAATGCCATTGAACCAGAACTGTTTACTGTGGCACCCGTCGGCGCGATGGAGAAAGTCCTGGATAAAGCCGGCTGGACAAAAGACGACGTTGACCTTTGGGAAATTAACGAAGCGTTTGCCATGGTGACCATGCTTGCCATTCAAAAGCTGGGTCTGAATGCAGACAAAGTGAATATTAACGGTGGTGCGTGTGCGCTAGGTCACCCCATCGGCGCATCGGGTGCGCGTATTCTGGTAACTCTGTTACATGCACTTGCTAATAAAGGTGCTAAGAAAGGTGTGGCATCACTTTGTATTGGCGGCGGTGAAGGTGTAGCACTGGCTGTTGAAATGATCTAGTTATATTCATCAAAGCGGTTTATTCAAAAAGCAGCATGTTTATGCTGCTTTTTTGTATATTAATTTAATTGTAAATATCTGAAATTGCTCGTTTTTTGAGCCGTAAAATGTCAATTTAATTTACACTTTAGTAAAATCTCATATTACACAATTAAATATAGTTCTTTTATATCAGTCTCCTATATTTCTTGGTGCATTTTTTGTATAACTTATTCCTCACCGATGTCACGGAAGTCAAAAATACATCGGGAATAATAATAAATGCAGTAAATCCAGAAGCGGGTTCTGACGAAGTGGATATTTCGTAGAATAATTCCCGATTTAACGCAGCGCTTGCTGCGATTTTGACGGAAGCCGCAATAACAAAAAGTGTCAATGGGAGACGCAGCAATATGACATTCAAGAAGAAACTATTGGGAACAGTAATCTCAATGGCGGTATCTGCGGGTATGACAACCGCAGTAAACGCTCAACAGATTGCTCCTCAAGACTTGTCGAAGATTTCACTCAGTGAAGCTTCAGCTAATGTCAAAAGAAGTTCTGGCCTTTACATCGTTCAGATGAAAAAGGAACCAGGTATCACCTACGCAGAGGAAATTGGGGAACTTATCCCACATCGACAACTTGTTGCCAGTAAAGGCAACCAGTATTCCGCCAAATCCAATCGGCTTCGTCGTTACACTAATCAGCTAAAACGCCAACAGACCATCGTAGCTAATCGATCTGGCCGCGTTAAAATCATTCATAACTATGTTCACAGCTTCAACGGTTTCTCCGCAAAGCTGACTCCAGCGCAGGTTAAAGCCCTTCGCGCAAATCCAAACGTTGCCAATGTATGGGAAGATCAACTGGTTAAAGTTGATACTGCCAGTACCCCAGAATTTTTAGGGCTCACAGGCCCTGATGGCCAACACACTCTGGGCATTAAAGGTGATGACATTGTTGTAGGTGTACTCGATACGGGTATCACGCCAGAAAATCCAAGTTTCGCCGACGACGGCACATACAGCGACCCCAGTGACATAGGTTGGAGCGGCGCTTGTGATACCGGTGAAGAAGCCCAAGAGGGTACCTTTACCTGTAATAATAAACTCATCGGTGCACGTTACTTCAATGAAACGTTCAGTTCCGTTTATGACATCCAATACGGGCTAGGTGAATTTGAATCACCTCGTGATGCTGATGGCCATGGTAGCCACACTGCCAGCACGGCGGCGGGTAACGAAGGCGTGCCAGCTATCATGAATGGCACGGAAATTGGTGTGATGAGTGGTATTGCTCCTCGCGCTCGTGTTGCCATGTACAAGGTTTGCTGGAACTCTAACTACACCAGCCCTGAAGGCAACGATGAAGCTGGCTGCTTTGCCAGTGACAGCATGGCCGCCATCGATCAAGCCATTGTTGATGGTGTTGATGTTATCAACTTCTCAATTGGTGGTAGCCGTACCGACCTGACTTATCCGTCAACGGCTGCTATGTTACGTGCTGCTCAGGCAGGTATTTTTGTATCTGTATCTGCGGGTAACTCAGGCCCTACGCCTTCCACTATTGGCACACCTGCACCATGGGTAACAACCGTTGCTGCCTCGACTTACGATGGCGAATCTGTTGCGAATGGTCTTGAAGTGACTGCTTACGACGAAACCGACACGGTTGCATTCACCGAAGGTTCTATCACACTGCCGCTTAGCGAATCAGGCCCAGTGACTGGCTCACTGGTTGTTGCAGAGCCGCTAGAAGCTTGTTACGTGGGTGATGCCGCAACACCATTAGATAACGCAGCCGACATCGAAGGCAATATCGCGCTTATCCAACGTGGCTCTTGTGCATTTACACAAAAAGTAACCCGTGCGGTGGAGTCTGGCGCTACTGCCGTAGTGGTATACGACAATGGCGGTGGTGTAACCCGCATGGGCGGTGACTACGTTGGCCAGATCCCGGGTGGTATGGTTACCCTTGACGTGGGCAGCGCGCTTTACTCTGCAGCGCTTGAAGGTGGCAATGTAAGTGTCACTATGAGCGCTGGTACGTTCGTACCTGTTGAGGAAGTGGGTAATATCATGGCTGAATTCTCAAGCCGTGGTCCAAATGGCTCAACCTTGGATGTGATTAAACCTGATATTACTGCACCGGGTGTACGTATTCTTGCTGCAACAACCGACACGCCAATGTTTGGTGAGCCGGGCAGTCAGGTTGCTTACTTGAGTGGTACATCCATGTCTTCTCCGCATATTGCGGGTATGGCAGCACTGCTGATGGATCAACATCCAGAATGGTCACCGGCGCAGGTTAAATCTGCACTGATGACGTCGGCGTATCAAGGTGTAACGAAAGAAGATGGTTCTACACCCGCCGATCCTTTCGACTTTGGTGCAGGTCATGCCGCGCCGGTTTCTGCAATGGAACCTGGCCTGACTTTCGATGCGACCTTCTACGACTACATGAGCTTTATGTGTGGTTTAGATGAAGAGTCTTTCGTTATCAGTGAGTCTGGTATCGATTGTGCAACCTACGAAGCGTATAACTTCCCAACTGATCCTTCACAGTTGAACTATCCGTCAATTGCGATTGGTGAGTTGGCAGGTGAAGAAACGATTCTTCGCTGGGTAACCGATGCAACGGGTTCTGGCGGTGCTTACTCCATTTCTGTTGAAGGATTGGAAACGCTAGATGTGACTGTTCAAGGTTACAACACTGCGCAAGAACCGTTAGCCGGTAACATGCTGGAAGTTGACCCTGCTGCGACTTCACCATTCCAGGTAACTATCGCTAAAACAGCGTCGACAGTAGCTGACGAGTGGGTATTTGGTGCAATCGTTCTAACTGGTGCTGACGGTACCGTAGTTCGTAGCCCGGTAGCTGTAATGCCTGTGCCAGATGAAACCATCGTAGCGCCAGAGGCTGTTGCGGTGCCTATTAATAGTCGTGGTCGTGGATTCTTCACGGCGCAGATGAACTATACCGGTCGTGCTTCTATCGAGTACACCAGCCTGGCTGCGCCTGGCCTGCTAAGCGATTCCGTAGCACAAGACCCTGACAGCAGCTTCTCGTTCAACGAACCTGGTTTATCCACGTCTTTCTTTGAAATTCCTGAAGGCACCGGTGTCGTTCGCTTCAGTCTGTATGACAGTCTGGTAGAACAAGCTGGGACGGACTTAGACCTTTACGTTTACCGTTGTGCTTCATACTCTTGTTCACAAGTAGGCGTATCGGCATTAGCAGGTTCTGATGAAGAAGTTACGTTGGTTAACCCCGAGCCGGCTGCGAATGCAGGGGCAGGTGACTTCTATATTGTTTGGGTGCACGGTTGGGATCTAAACGGTGCTGAAGAAACTGCCTTCCAGATGCCAGTTTGGGTGTCTGAAGGGCAGGATCGTAGCAGTCGTTTCAGCATGTCAAGACGTGCCGTTGATGGTCGTCTTAACAACGTGAACATTACAACTCGTGGTATGGAATCTGGCCTGCCTTACCTTGGAACAGTTACCTTCTTCGATGGTGAAGGTGTGAATCAAGGCACGACCCTGGTAGAAGCCATTAAACAATAATTTTAAAAAATTGAGCGCAGCACTGGTGCTGCGCTCTCACTAAAATAGGCAGAAGTACACATGAAAAACTTAAAATCATTTTTTAGTGCAGCATTATTAGCTGCGAGTTCAATGATGTTTGCAGCCCAATCTAATGCTGCAATCATCACCGAAACAGTATCTATTGATGGCATTGATGTAGCCAGTTTAACGTTCGAGCTGGACGATATGCTGATTAACTCCGGTATGGGGCAGGTATATGTTCTAGATGATATAGGTTTTGATATTATTGACTTTGAGGTATATTTCTCAGCTGGGATCCCTCAAATTCTTAATGAGATCGACGCTTCAATTGATGTAGATAACCTGTTTGCCGGTATTGAATTTTTGTCTGCTGACATCGAAGATACCTATCCTGGTGATGTTTGGTTCTATCAATTTGTTATTGATGATTATGATCCAGTTTTTAATTATTTTGAAACGTTTAGCGAAGTGGACGGTTACCTGCCAGATTTTTCCGCTTACGGCAGTATTGTAACATCACGCTCTTTCGTTGATGTTTCGGAACCATCAATCCTGGCGCTGTTTGCCCTGGCATTGGGTGGTTTGGTTGCACGTCGCCGCGCTTAATTGCTGCAAGTTTTATTTTTAAAAAACCTCCTTCGGGAGGTTTTTTTATGCGTCTAATACCTGCTTTGAATAGACTAGATGATTCGATTAAAGTAATACTTATTTGTCATTTTTGTCACTACAATATTAACTCTCAAAAAGTAGCATTGCGTTAGTGCGTATTGATAAGAGATACTGATAAGGTTGTCGCTGTAATTTTCTAAGAGGTTGTTTTTGTTGAAGCGTTTCGCCAAATTGTGTTTTGCTTTTGTGTTTTCGATGATGTTTGTTTGTCAAACACTCGCGGCACAAACAGAAATAGACACAGTGACTTATTGTATCGATCCAGACTGGATGCCCTACGAAGCATTGCGGAATGGTCAGCACATAGGCATTTCAGCTGATTATTTGTCTCTTATCAGTAAGCTTTCCGGCTACAAATTCAAGCTGGTTCCTACCGAAAACTGGCAAGACACCATGGCGGCTGTAGAGTCCGGTGGCTGTATGGTGACTACTATGATCAATCGTACCCCCAGCCGAAGTCATTTTCTCCTTTTTTCGCATCCTTATCTTGAAGTGCCTAATGTGATTATCGGTCAAGACAATACGCCTATGCTCCAAGGTTTTGAGGCTGTTGGAAATCGGGTGGTAGGCATTGTTAGCGGGTATCGTCATGCCGAATACTTGGCGAGATACTATCCAGAAATTCTTACTGAGTATGTTGACTCGGAACTGGATGGTCTGAACAAACTGGCTTCCGGAGATATTGACCTCATGGTCGGTTCACTCATGGGCGTTTATTCAGCCATAAATGCGAACGACCTGACTGATTTGAAGATCGTGGGCTTTGCGGAGCCGTTTGATATGTTGTCTTTTGGCGTGAATAAAAACTATTCAGAATTACTGCCAAAGCTAAACAAAGCCATTGATGCAATTCCAGAAGTTCGCCGGGTTGAGATTTATAAAAGATGGAATTCAGTCCGACAGGTAAAACAAACCCGTTACGTCCAGGTAATCACCGTGGCTTTTCTCGGTTTGGCACTTATTGGTTTTATAGGATGGCGCAAGCGTTTATTGAAACAGTATCGACGCGAAATCGCTTACAAAGACGAAGAAATCGAAATTTTGCAGTCCTCGTTATTAGAGAGAAACCGAACACTGGAGTTTCTCTCCACCCGTGATGCCGTGACCGGTTTGTATAACCGAAACTATGTACTGCAAAAATGTGAAGAAGAAATTTCACGGTTCCAACGTTTCCATTCGCCGTGTACGCTTATCGCTGTAAATATTATGGTCGGCCAAAAGCCGCTATCGGCGGGCCCATCAAGTGATGCGCTGTGTAAAAAGCTGGCATCACTTTGTTTGTCGACGGTGAGAGATGTAGACATAGCGGGGCGAAGTGAGCCAGACCGATTTGTGATCCTCTGCCCGCAAACAGAACTTGCTGCAGCACGTCACCTAGCGCAACGTCTGCTTTCTATGTTAATCGATGAATCAGAGCCTGCGAATACGTATTATATTGGCGTAGCAGAGCTTCAGAATGGCCAAACGTACCAGGAATGGAGCGACGATTTGCACCGGGCTATCAGTGCTTCCCGTCGCCAGGGCGGGAACTGTGTCATGGTGTCTGAATAGGTCGGTCTGGTAGCTTTTATCAGGCTGAGGTGTCAGGCTCGTAGTGCCATTTATGACCTTCGTAGCGAATACGACAGCGTTCATATTCCCGTTCTGAACGCCAGTTTCTGTTGTTTAATTTTGCCGATACACCGGCGTATATCCGCTTATTCGCTTTCAAACAAATGCGGCGCTGATATTCCTCTTTCATGGAAGCCAGTTCTGCTGCCTTTTGTTCTAACCAATTGAGTAAAGCATTTTCATTGGTAAGTAAACTTTTTGCCTCGCTGACTTTGTTTTCTAACCCTTTGTGTAAAATGCGATTGGTAATCACATTGAGTTTTTCACGATGGCGGGAATTGTTTTCTCTGAGTTGTCGAAGCAATTCCTCTGTTGACTCTTTTCGTTCAAGCAGGGCACTCATGCCATCAGAAAAATCAACTTTCAGGGTGCTACCCGAGATAGCCCCTAAGGTGCCTGCTTCGACTTTATCCTGACACGTAATGTCGCAGGCAAACAAATTGCCCATGGGCTTCTGGATATTACCCACGGTGACAGAACCGCCACTTTGCACTTTACTGTAGGCCAACTGACGACCAACAGTCAGGTTTTTACCGGCTTTAATTTCAATACCCTGACCATGCTGAACATGGATGCTACCGCCAGCAATAAGCACGCAGCCGTAGCCATCGGTGTTGGATGTCACCTTACCCATGGCACCTTCGGTAATAATGATATCGCCACCAGCCTCGATAGTCGCGGATTCGACAAAGCCGTTAATTGTGATGTCTTTGGTGGCTTTAATACGCATGTTCTCTGCCACGTCACCATTTACCAGCACCGCACCATCGTAGGTAACATGACCCGTGCCCACATTCACGCCATTACAAATGAAGGTCTCATCAATGTTCATTCGCAGGTCATTGTATTTAGGCATACCGGATTTAGTTGCCAGCAGGATATTGTCATCCTCTTCGCACACCTTGGTACCCGTGCCCATTTTAAAATCTGTCCATTCGCCGGGTTTGGGATAGAGCACGTTGCCTCTAACATCGAAACCTTTGCGGCCTTGCGTCGGGGGGGTACGTCTTAGCACAGGCGTGCCTGTTTTCACGCAAATGACGTCGCCTAAATTTCGCAGATCCGATTTACTGTTCTCATCAAGTTGAGGGCGTAAGATACGTTCTAAAGCATTGGGCACCAGCGGAATAAACCGACAACCTTTACCCGTGCGCGGCGGCAATCCTTTGGCAATGATTTCTTCAAATACTTTTCCGGGTTCGGCACGCTCAGCAGCTTTCAGCAGGTTATTAATATGGCGCATGCCGACACCGCGGGTGATACGGTTTTTATAAGCCAGATTGCGAATGGTGATCGCGTTAGGCATACGGCCACCATAGGGTGTGGTAAGGCGCAAAGTCGCAGAGAGGTTATCTTCACTAATGGTGAAGTCGACTTCTGCATGGCGCAGTTGGGCGATTTCAGCAGACACTTCCGTTTTGTCACCGGTTTTAAAACACAAATTCGCTTTATCACAGGCAGATTTCAACGCCTTTTGCGACAGGTAAAAATCACCGTAACCATTTTCTTGCAATGCGTTTTTGATCCAGTCCATATCCGCCTCCTTTTCCATGTCCCCAGGAAGCAAAATAAGTGAAACATACTGCGTGTCGCTATTATAATTGAAAGCAATTCCTTTCATGTTTTATCCACAATACTGCTGCGCTTCATACCTATCGGCATCATGCCGCTAAGTCTTTACATTTATTCATGACCTTAGGCTTACTCTATCGGCTTTTTTGCGTTTCCGTCAAAGGTTTTGCGCGTAAGTGTAAAGTGCACGCAAAATCGCCTGTTTATCGGGATCATTTTCATGCTCATGCGCCAGCTGTTCCAGTTCCATTAAAAACGGCTCCAGGGTAATTGTGGCCGGTGAATCTTTGTCGGTAAGACGGTACTGTCTATGGGCCTGCCAGCGATGAAGCTCATCGGCTGTGAGGGTTGAGGGGAAGTTACGCGCACGATAGCGAAATAATAATGTGCGTAATGTTGGGTTTTGCGTTTGCTCGCTCAAACGATCAAGCAGTTCAGGTGGTGTTTCACGTACTTCGTCACACCAACGTCGGTCTGCATCGGAGAGGAAACCGCCACTATAAAGCGTATGGTCTGCATCATCGTCACTTTCTTCATAAGGCTGATTGTAAACGCTGGAAAGTTTCGCTTGCAGATCCGGATAGTTGGCTAAGGTTTTGTAGTTTTGCAAACACTGCTCACGATTCAAGCCTAGACGGGCGGCATTCTCTTCGGTCATCGCTTTCGCCGTGGTAACAAACGGAGAGCGATTAATATGAATCAGTTTGAGCCCGGGGCGGGGCGTATCGCCAAGATCCTCTGCGCTCGTGTACAGCTTTTCCCGCAAGGTCTCTGCGTCATCTTCAAGGAGCATATCGACAGGCTGCGACAAGTCCACCGTAATAATCGCGTTGGCATTGGTTGGGTGCATCGCTACGGGCATGACCCAGGTGGTACAGCCCTGTGAAGCAGGCAGCCTGGAAGAAACATGTAACACCACCGATGGTTGAGTCACGTCAATTTGTTTCATGACGTTTTGCTTACTGCGTAAACTAAACGCGTAGTCATAGAGTTTCGGCTGGTGTTGTTTAATAAGCTTAGCCAGCGCAATGGTTGCTTTCACGTCAGACAACGCATCATGGGCCTGGCCATGTTCGAGATCATTGGCTTTGGTTAAGGCTTCAAGCTTAAATATCGGACTGCCATCTTCCCGGGTAGGCCAGGTAATGCCATCAGGTCGCAGGGCGTAGCACGCACGGGCAAGATCGATAATATCCCAGCGGGAGTTGCCATTTCGCCATTCACGGCTATAGGGGTCATAAAAATTGCGATACAACAGACTGCGGGTCATCTCATCATCAAACCGGATACTGTTATAACCCACCACACAGGTATTTGGCTGACTCATCTGCTCGGCAATTTTGCGTGCGAATTCAGCCTCTGTCATGCCATCACGAAGTGATTGCTGGGGGGTGAGTCCGGTGATCAGGCAGGCTTGTGGATGCGGAAGCGTATCGCTGGCGATTTGCGCCATGATATTGATGGGTTTACCAACGACATTCAGTGCCATATCTGTACGTATTGCGGCAAACTGGCAAGGACTGTCTTTGAGTGGGTTGGCCCCCCAACTTTCAAAATCGTACCATAGCAGGGAAGGCGTGTTTTGTGTCATTGGTAATGCATGTCCATTGTGTTATTACTGTGCGCAGGCACTATACCAGCGCCGTTTTCACCATGCTAGCCGAAGGGGCTGGCTGACACACCAATTCGGTTAATAACTCAACAATAATAAAGGATTCACACATGAAAGCAGTCATAACCGCCGTTTTATTCGGTGCCGCTAATTTACTTACCCCAGCCGTAGCTGCCGAAAAGCCCGTTGCCATTGTTATTCACGGTGGTGCAGGCACTATTTTAAAAGAGAATTTTACCCCGGAACTTGAGCAAGCTTATAAAGCGAAGCTGGCAGAAGCGGCATCTACCGGGTATGCCCTTCTAGAAAAGGGCGAGCCGGGCGAAAAGGCCGTAATCGCCGCCATTCAGATCCTGGAAACCTCACCGCTTTTTAATGCCGGTATTGGTGCGGTGTATACCTGGAAAGGTGAACATGAACTGGATGCGTCGCTCATGCATGGCGGTACGCGAAATGCAGGCGCTGTAGCGGGTGTGAAAACCATTCGTAGTCCCATTGCAGCGGCAGCCGCCGTTATGCATCAGTCGCCACATGTGATGCTATCTGGTAAAGGAGCCGAAACCTTCGCCAAAGAGCAAGGTTTAGAGCAGGTGGATAACCACATTTTTGATACGGAACGCCGTTTTGAGTCGTTGAAAAAAGTAAAACAGCGCATGGAAAATGCGGGGTTATACGGCGATCAGCAAGGCAACGAACGTTTTGGTACGGTTGGCGCAGTGGTACTGGATGCCGAAGGTAACCTCATCGCCGGCACTAGCACCGGCGGAATGACCGCCAAGCGTTACGGCCGCATCGGCGATTCGCCTGTGATTGGTGCCGGAACCTGGGCAGATAACGACAGCTGTGCGGTGTCTGCAACGGGACACGGTGAGTACTTTATCCGCTATCACGTGGCGGCAGATATTTGCTCGCGTATGAAGTACCAGAATATGAGTCTTAAAGACGCGTCTGATACCGTTATTTTTGATGTACTAAAACCGGTGGGCGGGGACGGCGGCATTATCGCCATCGACCACGAGGGTAACATTGCGACGCCGTTTAATTCTGCGGGAATGTATCGGGCCAAAATTGATAAGCACGGTAAGCTTTCTGTTGGAATTTATGGTGAATGGGCCGACTTGTAAAAAAAATGTGAGATTTGGCGGCTGGCAACTCGCATAACCTGATAACAGCGTCTAGGCTGAAAGAAAGCGCTAATGTGGCGGACTGGAGGCTAAATATGGAATCTTTGCAAGTAAGCGATTATATGAACCATCATCCGGTGAATTTAACCGAAGAAATGACGGTAGCAGCCGCGGTGGAGACATTGCTGGCCAGCAAACAAACAGGGGGAGCCGTTCAAGATAGTAAAGGGCAGGTTGTCGGTTTTTTGTCTGAGCAGGATTGTCTCAAACAAATGATTGAATCGACTTATTATCGTGAACAGGTTTGTCGGGTGAAAGACATCATGCAAACCACAATAAGCGCGGTAAAACCCTGGGATTCTGTGCTTGAAGTTGCCCAGCGCCTCATTGCCGAACGACCACGGGTGTTTCCGGTTATCGATGAAGATGGCGTACTGGTAGGCGTAATAAACCGTGCGGCCATCCTCCGGGCTATCGATAAGCAATTGGAATCGGGTTACAGCCGCATTGCCAGCTAAATAGAAATGCCGGATCGCAGTTGCGAGCCGGCTTTGTTTTTCTAAATAGAATCACTTTATTTAGCGGTACTGGCGAATAAATTCGGCCAGTTGATAGCCCGATACTAGCTTAAAATTTTGCTGTTGCGAAGGCATAACGTTATGGCCATCCTGCACCACCAGCAGACCTTCCGGTAAGCTTTCTCCAAAAGATACTGACAAACTTTCCAGCCCATCGGTTTCAGACACGCCGTCTATTCCCGCATCTGTGTCTGCAGCAATCGCAAACGTGCCCAACAAGCGATGGTCTTTGGTACTGAACACGCCATAGCGATGATTACCCTGGCTCGAAATGATGAGATAGCGCTCGCCATCTACATCGAACAACGACATGCCTTCGATATCATCTTGGATAGGTCCGCCAACGCGAGCGAGTATGCGCGGTGTGGCGTCGATATTATTTAGATCACGTATCCACACCGCCTTATCTTCTTCGCCGTAATACAGCATGCCAGTTTCGTCATCAGCCACACAACCTTCAGGCTGTGAAGGCACGGTAAAGGTATCAATAATTCGGCTGGTGATGCTATCGTTTTGCATCGTTAAACGGTGGCGTTCAACGTGACCGTCGGTATCGTTAACCAGTACGTCCAGTTCACCTTTGTCACTGTGATACATACATAGGCCATACAAATCATTCAAATTAGATTTTAGCTTACTCGCGGTGCTTGCCGTGCGGGTATCAGCATCGAGTAAAAAAATATCAACGGTACGGCTAGTGCGGTTTGATGCAGCGGCGATGTCGAACGTGCCTTGCTCCGATTGCCAATGGGTACGCACATCCACATTGTTCACCCTGCCAACAGGCAAATGCTGTAAACGTTTGCCGGATAAATCAAACAAGTCCAACCCGCCTTTTTTATCGGTACCCAATATGACGGACTTCTCCGGCGAATCGGTCAAATACCAGATAGCCGGATCATCAGCAGCATCGCCAAATCGTGCAACGGTATCGGTTTGCGCGAAGGCTGTAAGGTAGGTGTCGACTCTCGCGCTTGTGGAAACTTTGGGTTCCGCCTCGGCGGGCAGGGCGAAGCGCACGGTATAAAGGGATTCCGTTTTATCGTCGTACAGACCTATAATTGCGTTATCGTTGTATGCCGTAAACCGGATGGTTTCCCATTTGTGATCGCCGTTGGTGGTGGTCCAGTTAATGGTTGAGTCGTTCAATACGCCAACGGCGTTGATATCTGGTGATACCAGCATTGTTAGGCCGTTATAAACGCCAACGCCTTCTATGCCCGCCATATCGGGTAAAGTAATCAGATCACGGCCATCACCGGCTTCTACTGAATTGTCATACTGCCACAAGCCCACGTTTTCATCTGCTAGCAATACCTTTCCATTCATCGAGTCGATTTGACAGTTTTTCAGCCCGGTCCCCACGTTTACTGTACGCATGGCAATGTTTTTGTCGTGTTCAAGCCAGAACTGCTGCATGCGGCCGAGGGCATCACCCGTGATCAAATTAAGTTTGTCGTTTACCGATGACAGGCAGACGGCTTCCAAATCTGCGGAGCCTGCATTTACCGTGGTGAGCGGGGAAAATGCATGATTGGCGAATGTATAACGGAACAATTCAACACCATAGGTATCGTTGTTGAGTGCTGCAACGATAAAGCCGCTGTCGGTGACGAGCACATCGGACTGAGCGAAGTGACCGGCCAGGGTCGCAACAGGCTGTTCTTTTTCATTGGTAAGGATTAAACCTTCGGTTTCGCTGGTCACCAGGTAGAAAAGCTTTTCATTCATTGCTAGCGGGGTGAGCTGAGCACCATTTACAGAAAACGCCTGAGGCTCTGCGATTGCGAACACATCGTCAGCCATTACTTTACAAGGTGCGAGGAGCAAACTGGAGAATAAAAAGGAAAGGGGGAAGAAGGTATTTTTCACTGGAAGTCTCGGTTAATGTTATGAGAAAACGATAAATCTATGAGAGATCAGATGCGACCAGCGGCCGCATCTGCCGGCGTTTTACATCTGCCAGGTAAAGCCAATTTCAAAAGTGCGGCCGTACTCTTCATACTGTGCATTGCGGTTACGCTGGTCGAAATAGTTGTAATATGGCTCATCAGTGAGGTTCACACCATTGAGATACAACATCATATCGTCGTTGATATAGTACTTGCCGGAAAAATCGAGTTGGTGATGATCGTCTTCCATGCGCAGCATATCGCCATCAATTTCCTCAAAGTTCTCGCTCTTGTACGTCATGGTTAAACGCAGACTCACCAGATTATTTTCATAACCTAACGTGAGATTGCCAATACGGTCAGACTGATTAGGTAAACTGGTTTCAAAGCGCTCACCGTCAACCAGCGTGGTCGCATCGGAATTTGAGAAGGTGCCGTTAGCAGATACTAAAAAGCCGTTATCGAAGGCTTTTACCCATGATAATTCCAAACCATGCAGACTGGCAGATTCGCCATTCAACGGCTGTATGACTTCATCATAACCTTCCCAACCTTCGGTACCGGCAACGTCGGCATAAACCACAAAATTGTCGATATCTTTGTAGAAATATCCGGCAGATACCACACCGATAGCGCCAGGGTAATATTCTACTGATAAATCAAAGTTATCTGATTCGTATGGCTGTAATTCAGGATTACCCACTTCAGCTTCACGAACTGTCACGAAGCTGTCGCCGTCTTCTTCTGTTTTGGTTTCGATAATTTGGAAAGCGGCCACGTCCTCAAATTTTGGGCGGGCAATGGTTTGTGTATAAGCACCACGCAAAACCACTTTGTCATTCAAGTCGTAGCGCAGGTTTACACTGGGTAGCCAGTAATCGTAATCACGATCTGAATTCCACGGTGTGTTAATGACTTCTTCAACGTCGGTCTGTTCGTTTTCTACCAGCTCTACACGCATGCCGTTGGTGCTGAAGTCGGTTTTTTCGTAGCGCAAACCGGCGACAACACGTAGTGCGTCAATGTCGGCGGTTAACATGGCGTAGGCGGCAAAAATGTCCTCTTTATTCACGTAAGACGCACCATTGGATTCAACTTCCGAGTCTAACTCGGCCAGTTCCAGTGCTTTGCGGTTAGCCTCAAAGTTGCTGCGCAGGGCTCCGCGGTTCAGGCCATCGCCAAAGTTGCCAATGTTCCAGTCTGGCTGCGCGGCTGCGAAAGCCTCTCCGGTGATGCCTTCAAAATCGCCGTCATAAATATAGATGCCACTGTCGCGATCTTTTTCCCGGGAACGGTACTTACTACCAAACTTAAATTCACCCGCGTAGTCACCCAATTGCACGGAACGAATGAAGTCAATTTTGGCGCTTTTCTCAACATCTTTGGTGTAATTATCTTCATAACTGATTTCGTCTAGGTCGTAGAGTGACAAGTCCATGGCTTCAGCATTTTGCTGAACCTGGGGCTTCATGGTGTCGAGATCGGCTGAAATACTGCTGTTGTCTTGCTTAAACACATAGTAAACGCCGCCTGGCTCATCTTCGTCAGATTTTGCATAACCCAACTGCCAGTTAATATCCCAGTTGTCCAACTGGTGCTCACCACCTGCGGCGATAGTAAGAATGGTTTGGGTTTCTTTACGGTCTTTACTCTCACGCTCGATTTCAGAGTCTTCGCCGTCGAAAGTGAAAACGTTAGCCTGACGGAATTCGTCATCAGAGAATTCGCTGTACAGCGTGCGCAGGAAGTATTGATTGTTGAAGTCTGGACGGAAATCAAAGTTAACCGCTGCGCCCAGACGTTCCCGGGTGATTTGATAATCACGTTGTTCTACTTCGTCGTCACCGTTACTTTCCACATTATCTGAGCCAAAGTCGCGCTCAAACCAGGACAACGCAGCAGCAACACCAAACGACTCGTTGAAACGATGTGTGTAGCTGCCAGAAACCTTAGGACTTGTTTCATCTACCAGCTCATTGTGGCTGGCCTGCAGGGTCAGTTTTGCGGTGTCTTGCTGATAATCAAATGCGCTGACACTTTTTACTTCAACGGAACCACCAATCGCATCGGCATCCATGTCTGGTGTAACAGATTTAGACACTTCCAGGGTTTGAATCAGTTCGGAAGGAATAACATCGAGGGCGACAGAACGTACACCAGACTCCGGAGAAGGGATGTTCAGGCCGTTGATGGTCACGTTGTTGAGGTTAGGATCGATACCGCGAATGCCAACAAACCGGCCTTCGCCCTGGTCTCGCTCGATGGAAAGGCCAGGTAGGCGCTGTAAGGCTTCTGCGGCGTTTTGATCGGGAAATTGTCCAATGGCATCGGCAGAAACAACCGAAGAGATCCTATCTGATACGCGCTGACGGTTAATGGCGCTGGCCTGGCCGCTGCGTTGACCCTTCACCAGAATATCAGCAATGGCTTTGCCGTTGTCAGACAATGAAATGACCGGAGTGACAACACCGTCTTCAGTTACCGAAACCACTTCTGTTACCGGCTGAGCGCCCAGGTAGCTGATATGAAGCGTATAGGTTCCTGCCGGGAGTGCAGTAAAACGAAACGTGCCATCGCGGCGAGATTCCGTAGTGAGATTCAGTTCTTGGATTTTCACCTGAGCGCCGGCGAAAACCCGGCTGTTGTCATTATTGGTCAGCTGGCCGGCAATTTCACCGGCATTAGCAGTAAGTGCAAAAGTGCTTAAGCTGAGTGCTGCAAGGCAATGTTGAGTCAGTTTCGAAAGACGTGGCATGTGTGCGTTCCTGCAAAGAAATTTATTGTTGAGTCAAAATGCTGGCTGCTACGCTAAAAACTATTGATGACAAATTTGTGACTGAAACGTGACAGAGACTGTCATAAATCACTGTTTTTAATAAAATTCTGATGTTTCGATAAAAGCGTGAGCCTAAATGACCCTTCGCTAACATGCTGATGTCATAGCGCTTTTTAGGAAAATTCACGGTTTAGGCGAGAAAGTTATCATGGGATTGTCACATTCATGAGCCAATATGACCCTGTTCTTTGTCAGGCTGGCAAGATATTAAGTCTGCTAAATCGAATCAAGTCACCATGACAGCCAGTTTGATGGTTGTATTAATCGAGGTATTATGAATCCTGTATATCGTTACCGACAGAGTCATCTGATTGGTGCCAGTGTAGGCGCGCAGAGCATTGCTGTGTACTTAAGTTTATCCCACGGTGTATTGCGTCCTGCAGCAGAAATCGATTGGTTTGATGTACTTGGCGAAGGCTGCGTATTGTTGTTCGCTTTAACCTGGATCGTCGCCGCGATCATCAGTCGTCCGCCGGGCAGGGTAACCACCTTGTTAGTGGCAGGACTCAATTGCTTTGCGTTTACCGCATTACTCGATTTTCTCGATGAGAGTATGAGCTACTCGGCTGCCCATGAATGGTTGAGTATGCTTGAATCCATGCCAGCTGCTTTTGGCATGGTGGTGATGTCGGCGGCACTCATAGGCTGGCATAAGGAACAAAAGGCGCTGAATCGCCAGCTTGAGCGCAGAGAGTGGTCGTATCGGAATCACGAGCAAATCGATCCGGTGACGCAGCTTTATCAGGCCGACTATTGGCGGGCGCGGGTGAACGATGCCAAATCTCATCAGCTTAGCGGCTGTGTGATGATGCTGGATATTAATAGATTCTCGTCGTTCAACGAAAATCACGGTTACCAGGAAGGTGATCGTTTCTTACAAGACATAGCCCGCTTACTAATAATGCATGTCAGAGCATCGGATCTCGTGTGCCGTTTTGCCGGTGACAGATTTGTGTTCCTAATGCCGGAACTATCCTGTGAATCCGCAACAAGATTAGCGAGTGATATTCAGGTATCCATACGTCATCTCGCGTTTAAATGCGGGGCAAATACCACGGCATTGTTCCAGTCTGCCCGGGTGTCAGTGTTGAATATTAACGATGGCACTAATGCCGATAATCTACTGTGTATACTGCAAAGCCGACTCAACAGCCGGGACTTCCACGCTGCATGAGTAAATGGCAATTAATGATGTCTAACAGGGTGATAGCTCAGGACACACGGTATATTCCTGCGCAGCCGCTATGCCAGGTCGTGGTCGATATTTGTCGCTCCCGGGGCGTGGCTGAACATAAATTATTGCGCGGTACAGGGATATTTGAAGCAGACATCCGGGATAACGGAAAGGTGTCGGCGCTGCAATTGGCCGCATTACTGGTTAATGCGGAAAAACTGAGCGGTGCAAGAGAGCTAGGGTTTGTTATTGGACAAGCGTTGGCAACGTCACACAACAAAGGGTTTTTGAATGCCCTGGGTTACAGCCGCGATTTAAATCAGGCTTTACGGCTACTGTCGGCCTTTGTTAATCAGGTATGCCCACTGGTATCATTTGGGGAGTATCGTCAGGGCAGTGCCAGATTGTTCACGTTTAGAGATGCCGCTGGCCATCACAAAGCGTTTGGTATTGCATCGATGATTGTTTGTTCAGCCATGGTCTCACTCAGTAAACTGTGGTGTGGTCACCGGTTACCGCTAACCTTCCATTTCCCTTTCAGCCGCCCCAGACACATCGCAGAATTCGAAATGTATCTGGGCCGAAAGTTACATTTCGATTCACCTTGTTTTAGTGTGACTGTTCCTGAAAACGCATTGGTTGAACCGTTTTCCAGGGCCGACAGCTTTTTGCTTATGGCTTCGGTTCACCATTTCGCAAAAACGCGAAAAGTAGGGGGCTTGTTACCGCAAATTATTAGAAATCTAGTTACGCGTAACCCTCAGATTGCTGCGCTGGACGTGGCTCAAGCCCTTGATATAAGCCCCGCCACGCTAAAACGTAAACTTAAAGAATGTAATACCACCTTTTCTGCACTCAACGACGAAGTGCGCCGTGAACAGGCGGTATTTTTACTGCGCATTTGCCGATTAACTAACGAGCAAAGCGCGCTGAACATGGCCATTTCCGACCTAACCAATTTTCGCCGGGCTGTAAAACGCTGGACCGGTCGTACTCCTAGCGAACTCAGAGGTCACTAAACGCAGCGTGCCGTGTCTTTCAGGCCGAATGATAACGACACAGTGTTTTACGACATGCGTCTTTATGCGGTGTGACATTGTGATAAACTATTTGTCTTTTTTGTCGTAATTATCCGGAACGACCAAAATTACTGATTAGTCTTGTTGTAAGGAAAGTGTCTTGTCTTCAGAACCTGCCGCACCGTCAGTTTCTTCGCTGTTTAATGAATTATCACACTGTATGCTGGCCGACCGCTTCCCTCTGCGTCGTCGACTGCAAAAAGTGTCTTCACTGATTAAAGAAAAGTCGCCCAAAGCGGGTGAAGCTGTTGCTGATGTGACTCAGCGCATTGAAGATTCGAAAACACGTCGTCAGTGGCGGGCAGATAACCTGCCAGAGATTGAGTATCCGCCGCTGCCGGTGAGCGATAAAAAAGACGACATCAAAGCCGCTATCGAAGCCCATCAGGTTGTGATTGTTGCCGGTGAGACCGGTTCAGGTAAAACCACTCAGTTGCCGAAGATTTGTCTCGAATTAGGGCGGGGCGTAAACGGCATGATTGCCCACACCCAACCACGACGACTGGCGGCCCGCAGCGTGGCTAGCCGTATTGCGGAAGAACTGAAAACGCCGCTGGGTGACAAAGTCGGTTTTAAAATTCGCTTTTCCGATCAGGTCAGCGATGCCAGCTACGTGAAACTGATGACTGACGGTATGCTACTGGCTGAAATGCAGCAGGACCGCTTCCTTAATCAGTACGACACCATCATTATCGATGAAGCCCACGAACGTAGTTTGAACATCGACTTTTTGCTGGGTTATCTGCGACAGCTTCTCGACAAGCGTCCGGAGCTGAAGCTTATTATCACCTCGGCGACCATCGACCCAGAACGGTTCAGCCGACACTTTAACGATGCGCCCATTGTGGAAGTGAGCGGTCGGACCTATCCGGTAGAAATTCGCTATCACGATCCCGAAGATCGTAACGATGATGCTGATCAAACTGAAGCCATTGTCGCTGCCGTAGATGAACTACGCAATGAAGCCCCCGGCGACATCCTGGTGTTTTTAAGTGGTGAGCGTGATATCCGCGATACCCAGGACGCATTGGAAAAACAAAAATACCGTAATACGGAAATCGTGCCGCTTTATGCCCGTTTGTCGGCAGCTGAACAGAACCGTATTTTTCAGTCTCACAGTGGCCAGCGTATTGTACTTGCCACCAACGTGGCCGAAACCTCGCTCACCGTTCCGGGTATTAAGTATGTTATTGATCCGGGTACCGCGCGGATTTCTCGCTACAGTGCCAGAAGCAAAGTACAGCGCCTTCCCATTGAGCCGATTTCCCAGGCCTCCGCGAACCAGCGGGCCGGACGATGTGGCCGTGTTTCTAATGGTATTTGTATTCGCTTATACAGCGAGGACGATTACCTTGGCAGACCGGAATTTACCGATCCGGAAATTCTACGTACTAATCTGGCGTCGGTTATTCTTCAGATGCTGGCACTGGGCTTAGGTGACATCGGCGCGTTCCCGTTTGTACAGCCGCCAGACAGTCGTAATATCACCGACGGTTTCCGTTTACTGGAAGAAATTCAAGCCATAGCTCGTAGCAAAGGGCAGCCGAAACTCACGCAAATGGGTCGTAATATTGCCCGTTTACCTATCGACCCTCGTTATGCCCGCATGGTGATTGAAGCCGGACGAACCAATGCACTGCGGGAAGTGATGGTTATCGCTGCCGGTTTATCTATTCAAGATCCCCGTGAGCGGCCACAAGAGAAACGTCAGCAGGCCGATGAGAAGCATAACGAACACCGCGACAAAGATTCCGATTTTATCAGTCTGTTTAATCTGTGGCAGGCGTTCCGCGACCAGCAGGCTGTACTGACCAATAATCAATTGCGTAAATGGTGTAAGACGAATTTTATTAATTACCTGCGCATGCGTGAATGGCAAGACATTGTCAGCCAGTTGAAAAAATCAGTGGCCGAAATTGGTCTTGGGATCAGTAAACAGGAAGCAGATTTCCAGTCTGTGCATCAGGCGCTATGCAGTGGCTTGCTGTCGCATCTTGGAATGAAAGACAAAGAACGGGAATATTTAGGCTCACGCAATACCAAATTCATGATTTTCCCGGGCTCGGGATTATCAAAAGCGCAGCCAAAGTGGATCATGGCTGCAGAGCTGGTGGAAACGTCCCGTTTATTCGCTCGCATGAATGCGAAGATCGATCCTGCCTGGGTAGAACCGATAGCAAAACACGTGACGCAATCGAGCTATTCCGAGCCGCACTGGTCGAAAAAACAAGGTGCGGTGATCGCGTTTGAAAAAGTGACGCTGTTTGGCCTACCCATCGTGCCGAAACGTTCAGTGGTGTACAGCAAAATCGACGCCCATGTGTCGCAAGATTTATTCATCCGCCACGCCCTGATTGAGGGTGACACCAAGCTGAATGACAAGGTGTTGCAGGACAATCAAGCGCTGCTCGAGCAGGTTGATGAGCTGGAAAAGAAAACCCGTCGCCGTGACATTCTGGTAGACGAAGAATTGCTGGTTAACTTCTATGCCATGCGCTTGCCGGTTGACGTGAACAACGAAGCGGCATTTAGGAAATGGTGGCAAAAGCAGCCGGACAAGTCGGTACTAGCGTTTACCGAAGACGACGTGTATCGCCAGCAGCCAGGTCAAGCTACTGCCAATGCGTTTCCGGATGTGTGGAAGCAAGGCACCATTACCTTACCCTTACGCTATCATTTCGAGCCAAACGCCAAAGACGATGGGGTTACCGTTACAATTCCATTACCGATTCTGAATCAGGTGAGTGAAAAAGGCTTCGACTGGCTGGTACCGGGTTTGCGTCATGAACTTATCGTGAGCCTTATTCGCGGCCTACCAAAACGCTTACGCAAGAATTTTGTGCCGGCCCCCAACTATGCTGACGCTTGTCTGGAAGATATCAATCAGTTTGATAAGCAAGGGCAACCTGTACCGATATTGCAGGCGCTATCTGACAAACTTCGCCGAATGACAGGTGTCACAATAGAGGAAGAGGAGTGGCAAACCGATCAGTTGGAACGTCACCTGAAAATGCATTTTGCCGTAGTCAATGGCAAAGGCGCAGTGATTGAGCAAGGTGACGACCTCGAAGCGCTGAAAAAGCAATGTCAGGGGCAGGTTAAAGCGACCTTTGAAAAAGCAGCGACACCAGAACTTGAGCGTAAAGGCTTACAAGAATGGGACTTTGATAAACTGCCAGCCACCTTCACCCAAAAGATGGGCGGCTTTGAGGTGCAAGCATTTCCTGCTCTGGTACCACAAGGTGATAAAGTTGACATCGTGCTGGTGGATGAAGCTGACAAAGCCCGTGCTGAACATCGACGTGGTGTCAACGTACTGATTCGAAATGCAATGCCATCGCCGCTGAGTTATTTGCAAAGTAAGTTACCGAATAAAGCCAAGTTGGGATTGTACTTTAATCCGTTTGGTCAGATTAAAGCCCTGATTGATGATTGTATTTTGGCTGGAATCGATGACTTAACTCGCCGCTTTATGCAAGAACACAACTCTGAGGTTCGTGACGCAGACACGTTTAAAGCCTGTTTGGATGTTGTGCGTGCAGAAATTAACGACGTGGTGCTGGATATCGCGAAACAAGTCGAGGAAGGCCTCACCTTGGCACACCAGTGTCAGAAACAAATGAAAGGAAACGTGCCGCTGAACATGGTTAGCGCATTGGGCGATGTAAAACAGCATCTTGGCACACTGGTTTACCCTGGATTCGTTACCGGTCTTGGAAGACAACGACTGAGCGACTGGAACCGTTATATCAAGGGGCTCGCCCGTCGTCTTGAGAAGCTGCCTATCGATCCGAATAAAGATCGCATGCATCAGCATACCGTTGAGAAGGCAGAAGCGGCGTATAAAAAAGCGTGCAATAAATTCCCGGCGGATAAAGTGCCTGCAGAATTGGCTGAAATTCGCTGGATGATTGAAGAACTCAGAGTGTCATTGTTTGCTCAACAGCTAGGAACGGCTTATCCCGTTTCAGCCAAACGGGTATTGAATGCATTGGAGAATTTCTAGTAATAAAGTAAGAGTGCTATCGCACCTTTAATTTAAAGGGGTGAGGGATATACCATCATATTCTTTCGCATATCAAACTTTGCGCTATTAGCGGGTAAACTAAGTTGACATAAGCAGGGTCCCGTCCTATAAGAGATGGGTACTTTATTAAGTTGTAACTGAGGTTGGGAGAAGTAAACGTGTTGGGATACGACGATAAAAGAAATTTTTTCAGAATGATGGTGAATTCACCCTGTCAGGTTCAAATCAACGATGAAGAATCGAGCCGGACTCACCAAGCTGTATGTAAAGACATCAGCGCGACTGGAATGTCTTTGGAAGTAGAAGAGCCGTCTATAGAGGTGGGTACACAGGTAAATGTATCTATAGACTCTAACAGCTCGCAAATTCCATCGTTATCCGCACTGGCAACCGTGGTTCGCTGTGTTCCGGAAACCGAAGAAAGCTGTATTATCGGTGTGGAAATCTCAGAAATGAAGTAACTGATCACAGATCAGTTACTTCGCATACCAACCCTTTTAGGTAGTAGCCTTCCGGATACGTTCCTATCACCGGGTGGTCTTTTGCCTGCGTCAGGCGTTCAACTATCTTAATTGTCTTGCCGGCATCCAGCGCGGCATCGGCCACAATCTTCTGAAATAAATCGGCTGGCATCAGGCCCGAACAACTGAATGTCAGCAGTAATCCGCCTGATTTCACCGCGTGCATTCCGTACATGTTAATGTCTTTGTAGCCACGTGATGCGCGACCCAGCGACGCTTTGCTGTCGACAAATTTGGGTGGGTCGAGGATCACCATATCAAACTGGCGCTGTTCTTCGTGATACTTGCGCAGAACCTGAAACACATCACCGTTCACCATGTCGCAACGCGCACTGTCAAGCTCATTGATTTCAAGGTGTTTGGCTGCAAGAGCGAGTGCCGGATCAGACACATCCACATTGGTGACATGTTTCGCGCCGCCTTGTAGCGCATAGCACGAGAATGTACCGGTATAACTGAAACAGTTCAGCACCTCTTTATCTTTGGCGTAGCGGCCGGCAGCGGCACGGGCATCACGCTGATCGAGGTAAAAACCGGTTTTATGGCCGTTGCGAATGTCTACCTGGATCTGAATACCATTCTCGAGAATAGTGACCACCGGTTCCGGGTCGCCATGAAGCGTCTGCACCAGGGGTTTCAACCCTTCTTTTGCACGCACATCCACGTCGCTGCGTTCAAAAATGTCTTTGCCCGGCAGCACTTTTTTCAGAGCCCACACAATCTTGTCTCGTTGCTTATCAGCACCGGCGCTCAACAGTTGCACCACAATCACCGTGTTGTACACGTCTATAGTCACGCCAGGCAATCCGTCGGATTCTGAAGCGATAAGGCGATAACTGTTGGTGTTTTCGCTGATCACCAGATTCTCACGAAGGGTGAAGGCTGTGGTAAGACGACGAACAAAAAAACCGTTGTCTACGGGTTCATCTTTGTTGAATGTCCACATGCGTACACGTAATTGTGATTCAGGTGACCAGGCGCCACGGCCCAACCAGTCACCTTCTGCACTTACCACATCAACGGTGTCTCCGCTGCGGCAACGTCCGTTTACCGTGGCGACAGCGCTGGCAAAAACCCAGGGATGACGACGGCGCAGTGATTTATCACGTTGAGGTTGTAAGACGACGGTGGCAGACATTGTTATGATAACCCTTAGATGAAAGTGGCGCGCAGTATAGCTTTTCTCATTATCCGGCGCGACTTTTGAACCGAATATTTGTGACGACCATAGGTATCTTTGAATTCAGATCGTCAAACCAGGGAGTACAGCGATGCGATATATCGATTTCGAAAAGGGCGCGGGGCCTGAATCTTTGCAGATCAGTGAAATAACCCCCCCTGTTGTTGCCAGTGGCCAGGTACTCGTTAAAGTGCACGCGTTTGGGGTTAACCGTGCTGACACCTTACAACGCCAGGGAAAATACCCGCCACCACCAGGTGAAAGCGACATTCTCGGGCTCGAAGTGTCCGGGGAAGTAACCGACGTTGCCGATGATGTCACTCACTGGAAAGTGGGCGATAAGGTGTGCGGTTTGGTCGCGGGCGGCGGCTATGCTGAATATGTGGCGGTAAATGCCCGTCATCTAATGCCAGTGCCAGAGAGTATGTCGTTGACATACGCAGCAGGGCTCACGGAGGTGTTTCTTACCGCCTGGCAAGCATTATTCACCATTGGTAACCTGCAACCTCAAGATAAAGCCCTTATTCATGCCGGTGCCAGCGGTGTTGGCCTAGCTGCACTGCAGCTTTGCAAACTGAAGGGCATTGCCACAGCGACCACCGCGTCTTCTGAAGATAAACTAGCACAGTGTCGTGAAATGGGCGCTAACCTTACCATTAATTACAAGGAGCAGGATTTCGCAGCCGTCTTGAAAGACACCTGGCCCGAAGGCGTGAACTTTGTGCTCGATTTTGTGGCAGGGGATTACCTGAACCGCAATTTAAAAGTACTCGCGCAAGACGGACACATTGTTTACCTAGCCATGTTGGCTGGTCGCTTTGCTGACAAGTTGGATATGGCATTGATGTTGGGCAAACGCGCCCGCATTCAGGGATCAACACTGAGAAACCGCAGTGACAGTTACAAAGCTGGTTTAATTCGTGATTTCTGCGAACACGGCTTACCGGGTTTTGACGACGGTACGCTCACAGTAAATGTCGATACAGTATTGCCGGTTGAAGAGGTCGCCACTGCCCATGCCCGCCTTGAAGCCAACGATAGTCGCGGCAAAATCATTGTTGAATGGTAATGAATGCGAGATTCACCTGACAGGTATGTTTTGGTGAATCCCCTCAAACAGCAAAAACGGTCAGGCGCAGTAGATGGGAAGCCGGTAAACTACAGCAACATTTTTACCCCGTGACCTGATGAGACAGAATGCGCGCTGATACAAGAATCGTTTTTGAAAAAGTCATAGCCTGGCTGGAATCTAATAGTGGTATAACGCCGAATTTGGACGAACTGGCGGCGGTGGCTGGTTTGTCCCGGCATCATTTTCACCGCCAGTTTTCTACGACCTTCGGGATTAGCCTACAAACGCTTATGCGAAGGGTTCGGACACATCGCGCCGCCTGGCAACTCGCTTATCGCCATTCTATGTCTGTCACTGATATTGGGTTTGAGGCAGGCTATGAAAACAGCGAGAGCTTCAGCAGGGCTTTCAAACGTCAGACCGGCGTGACACCCAGCGAATTCCGGCATTCTCCGGACCTTGAGCGCATAACACAGCTCGCCAATGCGGTAAGGTTGCTGGACAGTGAGACTCCAGATAATACCGCTACGGATACGTCGGCACCGGCGTTAGTTCAGTTTGAAGGTGTTAAGTTGGCACAGCTTCTTCATATGGGGTCACCACAAACGCTGATGGCTTCCGTTGGTGCCTTTATTCAATGGCGAAAGTTGAATGGCTTACCGCCTTCTCAAAGCCGAACGTTTAACATCTTTTATTCAGATCCTAGCACTACTGAACTTGAGGCCTTTACCTTCGGTATTGCTGCTGAGCACGACAAAGGCATAGCGCCAAATAAGCAGGGCGTATCTGAAGCCCACATTCCAGCTTTGCATTGTTTAAGCTGGATAGAAACTGGCAGCGACGGCAAGTTACAGCGGCGTATTGAACAGGTTATTGGCGAAGGGGGCTATGACTGGGACTTCGAACAATTCCCACCATTCTTAGAGCGACTGCGCTTTTACCCGGATGTGCCTTTGGAAGAGGCGCAAAGTAGGGTGTATTTGCCGGTGCAGGCTGAGTGATAGTGGTGGCGATATAATCTATATTTGCGTGAGCTGCCTGCTATAAAGAGAAGATAAGAAATATTGCTAAGACAAACTTCCTTTTCATTGTGCTAAAGCTCCTTTTATACGTTTCATACAGATCTACAGTGCGTCGTTATCCCAGTGCTGCTTGGGTGACAATAGACACTTCTTTGAACTAAGTACATTCGTACTCATCGCAAGACTATCACGTAACCTGTGACAAAAATAATGTGCAAACAAAAACACAACATGCACTGATAAGCTGTTAAGGTAGAAGAAAAAATTACAAGGATAAGTATGAAGTATTTCAAATGGTTGTTTACTGCGGCATTGCTTGCGTCTTCGTTTCAAAGTCTGGCAAATGATTACGAAGTGGTGAACATAGATTCAGAGGTATTGGACGAACGGCGGCAATATCATGTTTTACTGCCAGAGGATTATTTCGCCACATCGCAAAATTATCCCGTAATTTACCGGCTTGACGGCGCTGAGAATATTCCTCTGATGAAAGAGGTATTAGGCAGATTACAAAAAGCTGACGCCGCTCCCGGCGTTATCATTGTTGCGATTGAAAATACCGACAGACTCCACGACATGTATCCCACAGTTAATCAGGACAGAAATGGCCCGGTTGGTATTGGCGGCGGGGCTAAAAATTTTCTTACGTTCATCGAGCAAGAACTGATCCCCGATGTGGAAAAACGGTATCGCACACATTCAACCCGAATTATCGCCGGGGCATCAGCTGCTGGCGTGTTTAGTTTGTATGCCATGCAACAGCGCCCGGGCCTTTTCAATGCGCATATCGCTTATAGTCCTGCGGTTTGGTGGAATGCGGGGGCAATGGTGGAACGAACCAAAAAGTGGCTGTCTACTAAACCTTCTGAATCTGCCTATGTTTATATGAATATGGGGAATGAAGGGCTTCCAATGCGACCGTATTACGACGCGCTCTTAACGGCGTTTTCAAATCATGAAAACCCCCATCTAAGTTTAGTCGTAAACGAACATACTGGTGTTTCTCACGGGCTCACATCGGCGGCTGGCATTTTTAACGCTTATCAATCATTTTTCCTAAGTAAAACATTTCCCCGGGAGAAAGTGACTGCAAATATGCAAGTGATCGACGATTACTATCGGCGGTTAGGTGAACAATGGGGTATAGACTCAACGCCACCAGAAAATGTGGTTCGCGAATTGGGTTACTACTTTGACTGGCAGAAAAAGCCCCATTTAGCCATGATGCTGTATAAGCATAATATGTCTCATCATCCTGAAAACCCTGATGCAATTGCCGGTGTTGCGTATGGCTATGAAGGACAAAACAAACTCAGGGAAGCGCTGACGTACGCGAAAAAAGCGTTGGCTGTCGCTACAGAAGATATTCCTTACTACGATTATTTTGTTGAGAATGTACAGCGCTTAGAAAACAAATTGAAAAGCACAAAGAAAGCGAATTAATTCGCTTTCTCTGGAGTGATGTATAAGGAAAATAAAATATTCAATGAGAAATAAACGGGAAGTGTATGTATAAGCAGAACAGGTTTTGCACCGATGTAGGCATTCAGTATCCTATTGTTCAGGCTCCAATGGCGGGTGTGTCAACGCCAACATTAGCTGCTGCAGCCTCCATTGGCATATGATGCCGCTAAAAAGTTACACAGCGGGGCATCAAAGCAAGGTAATTTTGATTTTGCGGCTTATTGGTCTCTGGTCAGGGTGCTCCGCTGAAAAGGGCGCTGCCGGCCGACGCGCTTGTCAGGCTGCTAGTTGAAGAATGTAATTGGTGAAGTAAAAAGTGCTCATTAATTTGAATAAACGCTTTATTGGAATAAGTGAGCTCGGGTTGTTTGACAAGCGATACAAATAAAAAATGGGATCGTCAAGATCCCATTTATATCTACTCAAAAAATACTGCCAATAGGTTACGTATTGTGTTCCAGGTCATTTTGAATAGTCAGAGATAAATCTGGCGCACTCCGATCTCGCCTGCTTTCCCGCCAACTAACACACGAACCATCTGATTATCCTTATACTCAAGTTCTGCGGTTATCTGAGATGTGGCGCCCATCAGGCGGCCCTGTTCAAAGACAAAATTGCGTTTATGGTTGCCAAATTGTTTTACAAGATAGCAAGCCAGTGCACCACTGGCACTACCGGTCGCAGACTCTTCCGGTATAGCAAATAATGGAGCGAAATTACGGCACCGTGCAGTGCTGAGATTCTTGTGTTTATTTAATTCGAAAGCATGAATACCTACGACCTGATGCTGTTTGCAGAATTCACTGGTTGCTTTATCGTCTAAGCGGATTTTATCCAGGTAGCCGACTGGAACAGGCACAATGATATCCGGCAGGCCGGTGGACACGACCTCTATAGGTAAACCTGTAGAGGCCAGAATGTCAGTGGACAAACCTATTAGCGGTGAAATCTGTTCACGGGTAAAAGTGGCTAGATATTGTGGTAAAGCCTGCTCCATAATGATACTACCGTCAGAGTGAACGGTAACTGGAAGCAATCCCGCATTAGTGTGCTGTTTATACACCCCTGCGGTTACAACACCTTGTCTAAAAAGTGTGGAAAATGTGGCCAGCGTTGCATGGCCGCAAAAATCCACTTCGCCGGTAGTCGTATAAAAGGATACTCTGAAGTCTGTATCCGGATCCTCTGACACGAAGGCGGTTTCAGAATAGCCAACGGACTTTGCGATAAATAGCTTTTCTTCGTCAGTCAGGTTTGCTGCCGATAAAACTACACCCGCAGGATTTCCACCATGGCCATTGTGAGTGAACGCATTCACCAAAAATACTTCAACGGATTTCAATATGAATCTCTTTTTGAACTAACTGTGTCAGAATATACGCTGCAATCAGGGGGACTTGAGCAGCACGTTTTAATTAACCGCTAAAGCCGTCATCATCCCGCGTAGGGGATTCCGCCGCGGCACGGGCCAAATCATCAACCCGTTCATTTTCCGGATGTCCGGAGTGGCCTTTTACCCAATGCCAGTCGATATCGTGCTTCTTCACTGCTTCGTCGAGACGCTTCCACAGGTCGGCATTTTTAACCGGTTTCTTATCAGCGGTGCGCCAGCCATTCTTGCGCCAGTTTTTGATCCACTGGTTAATGCCGTTTTTCACATATTGACTGTCAGTGGTGATGTCCACCTGACAGGGTTCTGTCAAACATTCTAACGCGACCGATGGGGCCATCAACTCCATACGGTTGTTGGTAGTCATGTTAAACCCTTCGCTGAGTTCCTTTTCGTGCTTACCATAAATCAGCAATGCGCCGTATCCGCCGGGGCCGGGATTGCCGAGACAAGATCCATCGGTGAAGATAGCGATTTTTTTCTTTGCCATAGTGAGGCCTTTTTTACTTCAGATTGTGTTTCTCTGCGATTGGCTTGGTATACTAAAGAAGTGAAAAGGGCTCTACCAGCGAAAACTGAAAATCCCTTTAACCATTCTTAATTGTGCAATAAAACAAGGTGTTGTAAACATGCGTCAGATTGTTCTGGATACGGAAACCACGGGTATCGAGCCGAAAGAAGGGCACCGTATCATCGAAATAGGCTGTGTCGAGGTGATAAACCGTAAGCTCACCGGTAATCATTTCCATGTTTATATTAATCCGCAGCGCATTGTTGAGCAGGAAGCGATTGAGGTTCACGGTATCACTAACGAATTCCTCGCCGATAAGCCTTTGTTTGCGGATGTTGCACAGGATTTTATCGACTTTATCCGTGGTGGGCAGTTAGTTATTCACAACGCGGCTTTCGACGTGGGCTTTATGGATCATGAATTTGCCATGAACCCGGCAACGCGTTCGGTGAAAACTGCTGAAATATGTACTGTTCTTGATTCGTTATTGCTTGCCAGAAAAATGCATCCTGGCCAGAAGAACAACCTCGATGCATTGTGTCGTCGTTATGGCATAGATAATAGTCACCGTGAACTTCACGGCGCATTACTCGATGCGGAGATCCTGGCTGACGTTTATCTGTTAATGACCGGCGGCCAGACAAAATTGAATCTGGCGGGACAAAACAGTGGCAGTGGTGACGACGGCGCTATTCGCAGAGTGCAGCGAAACGGAAATAAATTAAAGGTTATCAGTGCCTCCGCCGATGAATTAGAACAACATGAGGCACGTCTGGATATCGTGCAAAAAAGCGGTGGAAAGTGTTTGTGGCGACCAGCTTCCGAAAATTAATAACTTCAATTTCCCTGGCTATCGTTGCCGCGATAGCCTGTTATATTCCTTTATCTGCGGCACAGCAGTCTCAGCCTGTGGCTGAACCCGTCGATACCAGCGTGCTTACCTCACTGGGCGACGACTACCAAAATTCCATCATTCTGCTTCAAAATCGTTTTCGCATTGACCACGAAGTCGATGAAGTCACGCTGATATTTTTCCGTGAGTTTGGCTCAGCCCCAGTCGTGCTCGTGCGGCCTGATGGGTCGAAAATTTTTAGCAGTCAGGCTGAAAAGAATAACGTCGAATGGTTCGATGATGACACCTTCGACATGATAAAGATTAAAAATCCTGTACCCGGCCCATGGCAAGCGGTGGGGCAGGTAATGCCTGAAAGCCGCGTGATGGTGATTTCAGAAATAGAATTGCATGCCGACCCGTTGCCGGCGGTCATATTCTCTGGAGAAGTGCTTAAGCAAACGGCCTATCTTACCAATGGTGGCAAACCCATCGATTATTCGCAGTTCCGTGATGTAGTAGATGTGTCCATTGAATTGCGCAGTACGAATAACCCGAATTACGATAATTTCGGTGCTAACGTCGAACAGATTGCTCGTTTCGAAGACAATGGCCGAGGCATGGATGAGGCACCGGAAGATGGTGTGTTCACTGGTCAGTTTAACTTAGCTATTCCTGCGGGCGAGTGGCGCCCTGTATTCACCGTAAGCACCCCTATGTTTTCCCGGGAGCAAGTTGACCCGGTCATCATGTTACATAAAAACCCGGTTACCATGCGCGAAGTGCTGAATGATGGCCAACAGGGTTATCACGATCTTTATATAGATGTGGTAAGAGACCAAATCGATATAGCGTCGTTATTAATAGACGGTAAAGTGCGGTTCCCTAATGGAGACGTGCAGAATTTCTCGATTACCGAACCATCCCCAGAACCCAGGCTACATCGCATTTTAGCGTACGGTGAGGGCTTGTTCAGAGTGAAAATTACTGCCTACGCCACTACGGTAGATGGCAGAGACGTGATCCTTGATGTGCCTGAGTATACTTTTCGTGGAGAAGCACCAGACAGTGCCGAGGAAGGCGACGGCAGCGATGCGCCTGTCGATCTCGAAGCGCAGCTGATGGATAAAATGAACGCGCCCGAAATGCCAGTAATTCCACCTGAAGAGCAGGGGATGGATGATGCGACACTTTATTTGCTCATCGGCGCAGTCAACGGCGGTATCATTTTAATTGGCGCGATTGTGGTGATTATTATCATCTGGCGACGAAAACGCGCGGCGAAGAAGTTGGCCATTAAAGACGAACAAACTTCGGAGACTGCAGAACCCGTTGAAAAGAAACCGGGATTTCTGGCGGGTTTACTGGCTAAATTTAAGAAAAAGAAAGAACCTGAGGCTAGTAGCGATTGAATCGGTACTGTTCGAGGCGCATAAAAAGTAAAGCTTATACATCTGTTTCTCAGTGAAAATGCTGCTCTGGTAGTCTATTTGATTTATATTGCAGCATTGTGGCGATTATTCAGTCAAACGGAACGAATTGACCTACTTTATCGAAAAAAACCGTTGACTCGACCATAGGGAATACGTATTATCTGCGCCGCAGTCAGGGCAGAGACTTGAATAAAGATTCTGCAAGCTGCTGAAAAAATTGAAAAAAGTGGAGCGGTAGTTCAGTTGGTTAGAATACCGGCCTGTCACGCCGGGGGTCGCGGGTTCGAGTCCCGTCCGCTCCGCCACTTTCAATAGCAAAACTAATATGGTTCTTCGGAGCGGTAGTTCAGTTGGTTAGAATACCGGCCTGTCACGCCGGGGGTCGCGGGTTCGAGTCCCGTCCGCTCCGCCATTTAGTTTCGCGTCTTCTCTTGTGTGGAGCGGTAGTTCAGTTGGTTAGAATACCGGCCTGTCACGCCGGGGGTCGCGGGTTCGAGTCCCGTCCGCTCCGCCATTCAAGAGTACAGAACAAAAAATGCCGTTGGAGCGGTAGTTCAGTTGGTTAGAATACCGGCCTGTCACGCCGGGGGTCGCGGGTTCGAGTCCCGTCCGCTCCGCCATTTCCCTTCTTGTTTTATCGTTTATTTCCAATTTCGTTAGTAATCAAATTTTTCTTCTAAAATACGCCTTCGTTATTGAGTCTATTCACCAATAAATCTCGCTATCTGTTTGATAATTTGTAAAACTCCGTTGTTAATATAAAAGATAAAAGTCTTAAGGAGCGGGCAAGTGCCAGCTGCATTTATCAGATGCTGCATTCTTTTCTTTAGCGTAGCAGCCACATTGTGGTGTACAGACGTTTTTGCTCACGGTGTAGATAACAACACTCGCGCTTTTCTTCAGCAGAGTGAAGGCATTCAATTTATCCCGTTCCTTTATATCGGCGCTAAACACATGGTGACCGGTTACGATCACCTGCTATTCTTACTCGGCGTCATATTCTTTTTGTATCGCAGTAAAGAAATCCTGCTCTTTGTTACCTTATTCACTATTGGCCACAGCACCACCTTGTTATTGGGCGTGCTGATGCACATTCAGGTTAATGCGTACCTTATCGATGCTATCATCGGCTTGTCTGTTGTTTATAAAGGTTTTGACAATTTAGGTGGCTTTAAACGGTGTTTTAATTGGCAACCCGACGCCCGTCTAGCGGTTTTTATTTTTGGTTTATGTCATGGTTTTGGATTGGCAACTAAACTGCAAGAATTCGAACTATCTGAAAACGGCCTGTTTGCGAACCTCGTTGCTTTTAACCTCGGTGTGGAAGTGGGGCAATTTAGCGCGTTGGCTGTAATTTTGATTTTGATCACTGCCTGGCGTAAATTGCCGTCTTTTCAACATTTTGCAACTATCACCAATACACTGCTAATGAGTGCCGGACTTATGCTTATGGGTTACCAGCTTACCGGCTATTTCCTCAGTTAACGCACAGAGAGCATTATGGAACATACCGTTAGTTCAAAAACACTAATTAAAGCGTCATTAACCGCATTGCTCCTCGCTGCGATAACACTTTTGACCGTTATTCTTCCTGCTGAGTACAACATTGACCCTACTGGCGTAGGTAAGGCACTTGGGCTAACTGTATTCGCGGGAAGTGAAGAAATAGCTCAGCCTGTACAGAGTGAGAATGAGATAGCAGTTAGCGATAGCTTCGAGGCAATTAAAGTTACTGTTCCGGCAGGAAAGGGCGTGGAGTATAAATTCTCGATGCCACAGTACGCGAAAATGACCTACGAATGGATAACCGATGGAACACCATTGTATTTCGACTTACACGGCGAGCCAGAGGGTGATACCACAGGATATTTTGAGAGTTACACGATATCCACATCCACCGAAATGAAAGGAAGTTTTACTGCACCTTTTGCGGGTAGCCATGGTTGGTATTGGCGGAACTACAGTGGGGAACCTGTGGTGGTTAAACTCTATGTAAAAGGTCAGTACACGGTTATCGGATTAAAACAGTAAATCAAATTTGAAGAAAACAGCCGCTCTGAGCGGTTTCTCCCTGCCGTTCTGCAATTTAAACGCTTCTTTGTTTGCCATTCATCACAGGCGCGATAGTATCTGCACTGTCAGAAACGAAATTAGAAGCGCTAAATAAATGGAAGCATTACTCGCCTGTCGCGGGATCACAAAAATCTATCACGACGGACAGACTGACACGCCTGTACTGTCAAACGTATCCTTATCTGTAAAACCGTCTGAACATGTTGCTATTCTTGGCAGTTCGGGCTCTGGTAAAAGCACATTACTTCACATACTGGGTGGTTTAGACAAGCCTACGGAAGGTGAGGTGTGGTTTGAAGGAAAATCGATTACCTCGATGAAATCGGCGCAACTTGCTGCGCTGAGAAACCAGAAAATCGGGTTTATCTATCAGTTTCATCACTTGTTACCTGAATTCACCGCACTTGAGAACACGGCCATGCCACTGTTGATTGGTGGCGAAAATCCGACCAACGCAACGAAGCAAGCCCAGGAAATACTTGAAAAAGTAGGGTTGTCTCACCGTATGCAGCACAAGCCTTCTGCGTTGTCTGGTGGTGAACGTCAGCGTGTAGCCATTGCGCGCGCATTGGTGAATCGTCCTGCTTTGGTGCTGGCCGATGAGCCAACTGGCAATCTCGACAATAAAACCGGTGAGCAGATCTATCAGCTGCTCACATCACTCAGTGAAAGTTTAGGTACCAGCTTTGTGGTTGTAACACACGATAACGCGTTAGCAGCGAGAATGGACCGTATTCTACGCATCAAAGATGGCGTGCTTCATGGGGAGGCTAGCGCTTGAGTCTTGCGTGGCAATTAGCCTCTCGTTTTCGCCGGGCTAAACAGACAAACGGCTATATCTCGTTCATTTCATTCTCTTCAACACTGGGAATTGGTCTCGGTTGTTTTGTGCTCATTGTGCTGCTATCAATCATGAATGGCTTTGAACGTGAGCTTTTAAACCGGATTTTAGCCGTCATTCCTCACGGCGAACTTTATTCAGTAAACAGTGAAGGGATCCGCGATTGGAAAAGCGAAATCGCGTTGTTGGAACAAGATGACAGAGTCGAAAGCATTGAGCCCTACACCCGAATTACTGGCATGTTACAGCACAAAGGGAATCTGCGGGCTGTAGAACTCACCGGACTTGATATGAGCCGAGCGAGTCACGATCGTTGGCTAAATCAGGTCTCGGCTGAAGATTGGCAACAATTCAAGGCAGACGAAGATTCAGTGCTGATTGGTCAGGGGCTAATGGACAAGCTTGAACTCGCAGCGGGAGATCGCATTAGCGTACTCATTCCTACCGCCACGGAAGATTTGTCGTTTAAAGCGCCGCACCTCATGCATCTCACTGTTGCTGGCAGGCTCAAAGTTGGCGGTGAAATGGATAATTACTTGGCCATGATGCACCTGGCCACAGCCTCAACGGAATCCGGTGTCATCACCGGGGCTCAGGGGTTACGTTTCATGCTTAAAGATCCTTACAGCGCTTATGAAACGATGCGGGATATCGGTTATAACTTTGACCAACCCGTGTATATCTCGTATTGGATGCGTACCCAAGGTCACTTATACAACGACATTCAATTGGTGCGTGTTGTTGTGATGATTGCGCTGACGCTGGTGATTGCGGTGGCCTGTTTTAATATTGTTTCCACACTGGTTATGTCGGTGCGAGAAAAGCAGGGGGCAATAGCTATTCTTCGTACCATGGGAGCGCCTGACAGCCTGATTCGTCGTACCTTCATGATGCAAGGCATGATTAACGGTGTCATTGGCATTGTGTGCGGTACGGTAGCAGCAGTGGTGATTGCTCCGAATCTGTCAGCCATTGTCGCAACCATTGAGTCATGGACGGGCATTACACTGCTTTCCGGCGATATCTATTTTATTGATTTTTTGCCTTCGGAACTGCAATGGACCGATGTCATTCTTACGGTCGTAGTGGCATTTACACTTTGCTTGCTGGCAACCTGGTATCCGGCAAGACGGGCTGTGAATGTTGATCCTGCCCAGGCACTGAACCGCTAACAGTTCGAATTGAATATAAAAAAGGGGCGCATTGGTAAAATGCGCCCCTTTTCTTTTGAATCATCTAATTAACTGTTTTTGTCAAAGTGCTCGAAGTCGATGGTTTCTTCTTTTGTACCGGCATCAGGGTCGTTGAACACGGCTTCATCAAGCTCGCCTTCACTTTTTGCTACCACACAAGACACCATACAATCGCCGGTGATATTAACCGCTGTACGGGTCATATCGAGTAAGCGGTCGACACCAATGATAAGTGCAATTCCCTCTACTGGCAGGTTGACTTGTTGGAGTACCATTGCCAGCATAATAAGGCCAACACCAGGCACGCCTGCGGTACCCACCGAGGCCAACGTGGCGGTAAACACCACCATGATGTAATCACCAAGGGTTAAATCGACACCGTAAACTTGCGCGATAAACACGGTTGCCACACCTTGCATAATGGCGGTGCCATCCATGTTAATGGTTGACCCCAGCGGCAGGGTGAAAGATGAAACCGATTTACCCACACCCAGTTTGTTACGTGCGGTTTCCATGGTCACTGGCAAGGTGGCACTGCTGCTTGATGTGGTAAAGGCAAATAAGGCAGCATCACGCATTTTCTTGAGCATGATAACAGGGTTGAGACCGGTCGCGAGTTTCAGCATGACGGAGTAGGTTACAATGCCATGCAAAATAAGCACGACAATCACCAGAAAGAAATATTTCGCTAGGCTTCCCAGCATTTCAGCACCAATGGTGCTAAACAGTTTCGCCATCAATACAAACACACCGTACGGTGCAAGATTCATAATAATCGTCACCAAGCGCATGATGATTGTATTCAAATCTTCAAATACTGCGCCCAAACGCTTACCAGCATCGCCAGTCATTGCCATTGCAACGCCGAACAGCACGGCAAAGATAATAATTTGCAGCATGTTACCTTCCGCCATCGATTTAATCGGGTTGGTGGGGAACATGTTGATAATCACTTGACTGAAAGTCGGTGCTTCTTTGGCGACATAGGTTGCATCGGTGGGCATGGATACGCCGCTACCCGGACTTATCACTAATCCCAGACTGATAGCCAGTGTAATTGCAATGGCGGTTGTGAGTATATATAACGATACGGATTTGAGACCCAATCGACCCAATTTACTGGGGTCGGTTAAACTGCATGTACCGCATACAAGCGAGATAAACACTAGTGGTACCACTAACATTTTCAAGCTGGCGATGAAGATGGCGCCGACAGTTGAGAATATACCATCTACTAAAAAGGTATACGTGGAAAACTCGAAGCCGAATATCGAAAAGCGTAAATCTCCGCTATCATCGAACAGAAGCTGAAGTAATGCGCCGGTAATGATTCCGGCACCCATGCCGATAAAGATTCTGGCTGTCAAACTTAGCTTTTTAGAAGATTGAGACATGAAGGTTCCCTAACATCAGATGTTTCTTGATTTTGTTATAGCGCTAGTTTGCCAGAATCTTATCAGATTGAAATGAGAAATATTTCAGTAATGTCATTTACTAGAGGTCCAGGAAGACAACTATGAAAACACTTTCCAAGTCTCTGACGTTGTTCAGTATGCTGTTAATGTTATTTGCCTGCGGAGGCGGCGGAGGCTCACTTGAGCGCGAAACCAGCAGCGGTAACACCGGCGGAGACACGGGCACCACCACAGATCCCACTTACACAGTAACGCTTTCGCTTACCGATCAGGCTGGCGAAACCGACCGTGATTTATCTTCAGAAAATCCGCTGACTCTTACAGCGACGGTGGTGGATCAAGACGGCGCAGCACTAGCTGATGCTCTCGTTACTTTTTCCCTATCTAATGAAAACCTGGCTTCGTTTGGCAACGATACGGGTACCGCCAGAACGGATGATGCCGGTGTCGCTACCATCAACTTAACCGCCAGCACCGCCAGTGGTGATGGCCAGATTACGGCAACAACGCCTGACGGCACCACAGGCACAACGACGTTTTCGGCAACAGGTACAGGTGCAACATCAGACAACTATACGGTGACACTATCGTTAGCCAATGCTGGAGGGGAAGCTGACCGTGATTTATCTTCTGAAAATCCGCTCACCCTTAATTTTACGGCGGTAAATGCTAGCGGTAATCCGTTAACTGACGCACTCATCACCTTTACCCTGTCAAATGACGATATTGCACAGTTTTCTAACGACACTGGCACTGCTAGAACTAACGACAGCGGCGAAGCGACTATTGGATTGCTTGTGGGTTCTTCCGCGGGCGATGGCCAAGTTACTGCTACCTTGCCGGATGGATCTACTCAAACCACCACATTTTCTTCTGCGGGCGCCTCTGTTGTTACTGAAGTGCCAGCTGAAATGGAGTTTTATGCCTCTTCAGTGCTCTTACCTTCCAGCGGCTCAGATAGCGTTGAACTGATTGCTCTGGTTAAAAACTCTCAAAGTGTGCTTATGGAAGGCGTTGAGGTGAGCTTTTCTGCTCCTGCATCCGCTGGCGTAGAAATTCAGCAAGTAGACGATGCCACGCTGGAAAATGGTACTGCTTCAGCATTACTGAGCACCAGTAATAATGCAGGTAACCGCTTTGTCACCGTAACCGCTACAGCAGGAGACGTAGTGCGCACCATTGAAATTGAAATAGACGGTACAGAAGTCACCATTAATGGTTCCCGTTCAATTACGATTAACGATTCTGCGACCCTTACACTTCGTGTTCAGGACTCTGATGGCACAAACATTCCAAACCAATCTATCTCATTAAGTACTGATATCGGCACGCTGTCTGCGACAGAAGTGACCACAGGCACCAATGGTCAGGCTTCCGTAACGTTTACAGGCTCTGAATCTGGAACGGCGACAATTTCTGGTACTGCACTGGGGTCAACAACAACATTTACGGTTACTGTTCAAGAAGATGATTTTGCTTTTACAACAGTGCCAACCGAAGAAGTACCGGTAGCACCAGATAATGCTTATGAAGCTGGTGATTACACCACCTTGACCGTTTCCTGGAGTAAAGACAACGCCGTTTTTGCCGGTGGTAATGTGACTTTCACAGCCTCACGCGGCGATATTCGGCCTGGTGACGAAACCGGTACCACTGATGCTTCAGGCGAAATTTCATTCGACATCGCTTCGACGAATGCTGGCATTGCTGAAATTACCGCAACTGGTAATGACGGTGCAGGTAATGAAGTCACTGCAACGGTTGAAATAGAATTTATCGCCACAGATGCTGACATCATGTACGTAGATGCATCGCCGGATATCATTGGTCCTGATGGTCAAACAAGTACTATTTCCGCCATTGTTCGCGATCCGGCAGGTAATCTAGTTAAAAACAAGGTAGTTAGTTTCAATGTAAATGATACGAGCACCGGTACGATTTCACCTTCGCAAGCCACCACTGACAGTAACGGTATTGCATCTACCGTATTCACATCTGCAGCAGTAACGAGTGAAGAGTTTGTATTAATCACCGCGACTGTATTAGATGAACCAGAAGTGACGGCACAGGTTTCAATGACAGTGGGAAATCGTGCGTTTGATGTGTCAATTGGAACAGGGAACTTGTTAGGCGCCCCTGATGACACCATTTTCCTGAAAGAATTTGCTGTTTTTGTGACTGATTCTGCTGGACGTCCGATTGAAAACATTGAGTTAACGGCATCGTTGGTCCCGGTACCTACCGCTTTTAGCGGACAATATCACAAAGGTGACTGGACGTGGGATGGTACGCTATGGCGAGTGAATTACACAATATCATGCCCTAATGAAGATGATAACGATAACGGTATGCTAGACCCTCTTGAAGACGATAATGGCGATACATTCCTAACGCCTGGTATTGTCGGCTCCATAGCGTTCAAAGACGGTGTGAGTACTACCGATGCGAATGGCCAAGCAACACTAGAGGTGAGATACCCAAGAGAATATGGTGCATTTTATGAGTCGGAGATTACCATTTATGCGCAATCTACGGGTAGCGAGTCTAAGCAATCAATTCTGTATGATTACGAGGTGTTATCTACCGACCTGACTAACGAGAGTGTATCTCCACCCGACAGTCCTTTCGGAACATCTTCTGACTGTAGTGACTTCTTCTAACTAGCATTACAAATAAAAAGCCGGGTCACCTCACAGTGACCCGGCTTTTTCTTTATTTAAGAACTAATCTATGCGCATTAGCCCTGCTGGAACGGATAAACCGAACCAAGGTGCATTATTTGGGTGAGTTCATCTAATGCTGTGCGGCTTTCAATAAGCAGCTGCGGGTCGCGGAGATCCCGTTCGGATAAGCGATCGCGATAATGCTTGTCTATCCACTGGTTTAAACGGGCAAAAAGCGCCTCGTTCATCAACGTATTCGGGTTAGTTGCTGCAAGCTGTTGGTCATTCATCGCCACACGCAAGCGCAGACACGCAGGACCACCGCCATTACGCATGCTCTGTTTCACGTCAAAGAACTTCACTTCCTTAATGGGAGAGCCCAGTGTGGTAAGGGTTTTCAGGTAATCTGAAACCGCCGCATTTTCCTCGCATTCTGAAGGCGCGATAATGGCCATATGCCCTTCAGGAAGAGTAATGATCTGCGTGTTGAACAGGTAGGTGCTTACCGCATCCTGAACAGAAACCGCACTGGTGGGCACTTCGATAAAGTGCAACGGGTTGTCACCAAATTTAGCTTTTATTTCATCGAGTACCGCAGGCGTATTTAAGAACGCTTGCTGGTGATAAAACAGCACGTTTTGGTTACCCACAGAAATAACGTCGTTGTGGAATACGCCTTGGTCAATCACGTCGGGATTTTGCTGAATATAAACAACACGTTGCTCATCGAGACCATGCAAACGCGCTACGGCTTGACAGGCTTCCATTGTTTGGCGAGCAGGGTAGCGTGTCGGGGCAGGTTTACTGCTGTCGAAGGCATAGCGTCCGTATACAAAAAGTTCTACTCCCGCTTCGCCATACTGCGAGCACAAACGCGTGTGATTCGCAGCACCTTCATCACCAAAATGTTCGTTATCTGGCAGATGTACATGATGAGCAAAATGGGCCGTATCGGCAAAGGTGGCCTTTAAAATATTGCCAGTGACTTCAGGTTCTAACGAACGGTGAAATTTGTTGGTCAGGTTCGCTGGCGTGAAGTGAATTTTACCATCGGCTGTATCTGCGCCAGGTGATACTGTGGCCGCATTTGCGGTCCACATGCTTGAAGCCGAACAACACGCAAGAAAGACCTGTGGCGCTTGCTTGGCGGCTTTCTCTAACACCTCTGCATCGCTGCCAGAAAAGCCAAGACGACGGAGCATGACCATGTCCGGGCGTTCCTGCGGCGCGAGTACACCTTGTTGCATACCGATATCAGCCAGCGCTTTCATTTTTGCCAGACCTTGCTTGGCCGCTTCCTTTGGATTGCTTACAGCATTGGCATTGCTTTGTGATGCCACGTTGCCGACAGATAGTCCCGCATAATTGTGGGTGGGGCCTACCAGGCCGTCAAAGTTTACTTCGAATTGCTGCATATTTACGCCTCTTAACTCATAGATTTCCGTTTCTTACCGATGCTTGCTTGAATTTGAGCGATTCACCCTGATAATGCAGGCAGAGCAACGAATAAAGCGGGTTTTCTGGCTATTGGATTGGCGGCATTATACGGTTTTTACTAGGCTTGCCAACGTCGCAGGCTAAATAATGAACAGTTTGTGGCGGTATTTGAAGCAAGCGACAGAATAACTATTAAGAAGATCTTGTTTTCCATTCACTTTGTAGATATATGTTAAAAAAAGAAAGGGTAGTGCACCATCGCCACTCACTACACCTAAATATTCATTGAGACGATTTAAGTCTCTGATTACGAACAGGTTTAATCAATTTTTATGGCAAAATCACTGGTTATTGTCGAGTCACCAGCAAAAGCTAAAACGATAAATAAATATCTCGGTAAAAATTTTATCGTAAAATCTTCTGTTGGCCACGTTCGCGACCTGCCTACCAAGGCCGTGGGTAACGTCGAACCGAAAAAACCGGCAAAAGAACTAAAAACGATGAGCGACAAAGCGCGGGAAGAATACCTGCGCAAACACGAGTACCGCAAACTGGTCGATCGCATGGGCGTCGATCCAGAAGCAGACTGGCATGCCCACTACCAGGTATTGCAGGGAAAAGAGAAAGTCGTTAACGAACTTAAAAAGCTGGCGAAAGATGCTGACACTGTCTATCTCGCAACGGATTTGGACCGCGAAGGGGAGGCTATCGCCTGGCACCTGCGGGAACTTCTGGGTGAGAAAAACAAAACGTATCAGCGTGTAGTCTTCAACGAAATCACCAAAAACGCCATTCAGGAAGCCTTCTCTCATCCTGGTGAATTGAATCTTGACCGCGTGAATGCGCAGCAAGCCCGCCGTTTTCTTGATCGGGTTGTAGGGTTCATGGTGTCGCCACTGTTGTGGAAAAAGATTGCCCGTGGCTTGTCAGCTGGTCGTGTACAGTCGGTCGCCGTGCGGTTGGTGGTTGAGCGTGAGCGTGAAATTAAGGCTTTTGTACCGGAAGAGTTCTGGGATATTCATGCCGATGTTGCAGCAAGCAAGGCACAGCAACTGCGTATGCTGGTGGCCCGCTACCAGGACCAGCCTTTCAAGCCGAAGAACAAACAAGAAGCGGATACTGCGGTTGGCCATTTAGAAAATGCCGCGTACGTGGTGGAAAGCCGCGAATCCAAACCAACGCAGAGCAAGCCTTCCGCGCCATTTATTACATCGACGTTGCAACAGGCGGCGAGTACCCGTCTGGGTTTCGGTGTTAAGAAAACCATGATGCTGGCCCAGCGTTTGTATGAAGCCGGTCACATTACCTATATGCGTACCGACTCCACGAACCTGAGTCAGGAAGCACTGGATAATTGCCGCGCTTACATCGACGAGAATTTCGGTGCTAAGTATTTGCCAGCCTCGCCAATTCGCTACGGCAGCAAAGAAGGCGCTCAGGAAGCTCACGAAGCGATTCGTCCTTCAAGCGTAAAAGTACAGGCAGCATCTCTGAAAGACATGGAGAGAGACGCTCAGCGCTTGTATGAGCTTATTTGGCGTCAGTTTGTTGCATGCCAAATGACAAACGCAAAATACGATGCCACGACTATTCGTGTTGCCGCTGGCGATTATGAATTAACGGCAAAAGGTCGCGTACTTAAATTCGACGGTTGGACTAAGGTACAGCCGCAAATCCGCAAGAAAGGCGAAGAAGAATTACTGCTACCCGATGTGAAGCAGGGCGATACCCTGGATCTTAAAGCACTGGATCCAAAACAGCATTTCACTAAGCCTATTGCCCGCTTTAACGAAGCCTCGCTGGTTAAAGAGTTGGAAAAGCGTGGAATTGGCCGCCCGTCTACTTACGCGAGTATCATTTCTACTATTCAGGATCGCGGTTATGTGCGTCTTGAAAATAAACGTTTCTATGCTGAGAAAATGGGTGAAATCGTTAACGATCGTCTGATGGAAAACTTCGACGATTTGATGAGTTACGACTTTACCGCGAACATGGAACAGCACCTCGACGATATCGCCGAAGGAAAAGAAAACTGGAAGCAAGTGCTGAATAGCTTCTACACCGATTTCTACGGCAAACTGCTGAAAGCAGAGAAAGATGCTGATGAGGGCGGTATGCGTCCGAATCAGGCAGTGCCTGCCGGTATTACCTGTGACAAGTGCGGCCGCGAGATGAATGTGCGCACGGCTTCTACCGGTGTATTCCTTGGCTGTTCAGGTTACAACCTGCCGCCGAAAGAGCGTTGTACTAACACCATGAACCTGACTCCGGGTGAAGAAGTGGTGAAAGTAGACAACGAAGAGGAAATGGAAACTGAAGCGCTGCGTGCTAAACGTCGCTGTGACATTTGTGGTACGGCGATGGACAGTTATCTGGTTGATGAAAAACGTAAGCTGCATGTGTGTGGTAACACGCCAACCTGTCCGGGTACGTACGTCGAGGAAGGCACGTTCAAAATTAAAGGCTATGACGGTCCGGTTATCGAATGCGATAAATGCGGTAGCGACATGGAACTCAAAAACGGTCGTTTCGGCAAGTATTTTGGTTGTACCAACGAAGAATGTAAGAATACCCGTAAGTTGCTGCGTAACGGTGAAGCCGCGCCACCGAAGGAAGATCCGGTAGATTTACCCGAGCTGCCCTGCGAAAAATCTGACGCGCATTTTGTGCTGCGAGATGGTGCATCAGGTATTTTCTTAGCGGCCCATAATTTCCCTAAATCTAGGGAGACTCGTGCGCCGAAAGTGGAGGAACTTGCTCGCTTCCGTGACAGAATTTCGCCGAAATTCCAATATCTGGCCGATGCGCCCAAAGCTGACCCAGACGGTAATTTAGCCATTGTTCGCTTTAGCAGAAAGACAAAACAGCAGTATGTCATGTCTGAAAACAGCGAGGGCAAATCTACGGGCTGGTCTTCATGGTATGAAGGTGGCAAGTGGGTCGATCAGGACAAGAAAAAGAAGTAGGTGATTAGTGGCTTCATTACAAGATCAACTATTGAAAGCGGGTTTGGCGAACAAAAGTTCAGCCAAACAAGCCCGGGCGGATAAGCGCAAGAAACAAAAACTGAAAAATAAAAATCAGCAAGTTGAAGCGGATGCCGCCAAAATTGCTGCCGAACAAGCAGCAGAAGAGAAAAAAGCGAAAGACCGCGCCCTGAATGCTGAACAGCAACAAGAGCGCGAAAAGCGTTCGGTGATTGCGCAAATTAAACAGCTTATTAATGTGAATAAGCAAGAGCGTAAAGGCGACGTGGTATTAAACTTCACTCACGACAATGTGGTAAAACGCATGTACGTGAGTGAAGAAATGCATCGTCAGGTCACAAAAGGCCGCTTGGTTGTGGTGTTACTCGATGAAGCATATGAGCTGGTACCAACACCCGTTGCAGATAAAATTGCGCAACGTGACGAGAGTTTTGTGATTTATCGCGCCGTTCTGGATACCAAAGACGTCGACGGTAAACAGGAAGACGAAGAAGACTGGTATGCAGATTATGAAATTCCAGACGATTTAACCTGGTAGAGGTTCAATCGACGGGCATTCATAGACTCATCTTTGTTGTACTTGCTTCGTTACTAGCCCCCTCAATTTACTACAGGCCATTCAGTGCGCTTTTACACGCATCGCTGAGTGGCCTGTTTAGTTTCCAGTGGTCCGGACTCCAACCGGCCAGAAAACGGTAGAAATCTGCGCATGCAAGGTTGTATAAACCTCGCCATTCAGTGATTAATTTCGAAGCGTCCACCGAGGGGTGTTTTCTGTTTAATGCCTGCTGCAATGCGTTAAAATAAACGTTGAGGCAGTGTGCTGTTGTATCGCGCTGTTCCTGTTCAGACAACGCACTACCAATAAAATAGGCCACATCTTTCACGCCCACACCGTAACCTGTGTATTGAAAATCTACTGCTGCACAGTGTGATAAATCTTCGGTGAAACAAAAATTCGCGACTTTGGCATCGCCATGCAGTAGCGTCTGATATTTTGCATTTTTCAATGCGCTGGCAATGGTAGCTGCCTTGTCTTTTAACTCGCCAGCTTCCATCGCATGCCATTCATCCTGCCGGGTATTCAAGTGCCAATATGTCCCTTCTTCCCATACGTGTTCGTCTTCCAGGCCCAGGAAGCTGGCATGAAATTCAGCCAACCAGATAAGTACCACTTCACATTGCGTTGTTGATAAAACGCTTTCGCGGCGGCTGAACCCGGCTGCATCTAAATCTTCGAGGATTATTAAATGGGAATCCTGTTCCTGACATCCGCCTGCATAATCAGGAACCCGACACTGGTTATTTGTGTGCTTTTGCAAATGTTTATAAAAATAGTGTTCAACTTCAAACGATCGCAACTTTCGTTCATGAGACGCAGATGTTTTCCACCCCTTCGGATGAGAGGATGCCTGCTCTGGCTTTACACATTTAATGACAACCGGTTCATGGTTTTGTACTGAAAATGCGCGGAAACATGCGCCGTAGCCGCTCCAAAGTGTTTGAATATGTTGTGGGTTTTCGAACTCTAGATCAGAAACTTGATTTAGCCAGTTCAGGAAGGGCAAAAGAGGGCTATCAGACATACTGCTCACTTTGACAAACAAATAAAAAAAGCCGTACTACTAAGAGTACGGCCCTATCGCGTTTATTCAACTGTTAAGGTAATTATACCTCAGCTGTTTCTTCCGCTGTTTCTGCTTTGCTCTGACCTGGCAATGTCATGCCCGCAGAGGCAGAAGATGTTGCCTGGCTCATTGATGCGGCTTTGCCCGAAACAATCAGGGCAGGGCGAGCATCATCTGCTTTTGCCGTCAATGCAACATCATTGAATACGGCATCAACAGACGCAGGTAACGTCATCGGATGAGAAACGTGCCTACGACCACGGCTGGAAGTGGCAACGAAAGCAGGTTGGGCTTTTTCTGCCACCACTGGTTTCTCAGCTTCTGCTTTTACTTCTGCTTCAGCAACTTCTGGCGCTGATGTCGCTTCTTCTGCAGGGGCTTCAACTTCGTTAACTTCAGTTGTGGCTTCAGGTTCTGCTTCAACGACTGCAGACGGCGCAGCTTGTTCCGCTTTATCAGCGACACGCGCTTCTTCAACTGCTTCGGTTTTAGATTTCGCTTCAGCATTGTCGTTCAGGTTAATTTCTACCTGTTCTGGCGACACATCCGCAGAAACAACTTTGTCACCTTCAACCCGCACGCGTGGTTTAGCTGATTTAGGCTTCTCTTCAGTTTCAGGATGAGCAAGTTCAAAGTTAAGCTGGTCCTGTGCAGGCGCATCAGCTACCGCTTCTTTAACGTTGTCTTGTTTTTCCTGAACTTCAGTGTTCGCAGGCTTGGTGTCGTCAGAAACATGGCTAGTCGATTCAGCGTTGACTGTTTCTTCAGCTTGCGCAGTAACAACTGGAGCCACAGAGACATCATTTTGCTCGTTGTTTTCAGCAGCGCTCGATTGCTCTGCATCATCAACAGGCGTTTGCTCTTTCTTACGGCGTTGACCGGCAGCACGAACATGACGTGGAGAACGGCGTGAACGTCCACGGCTTTCGCGCTTCTGACCTGCTTCTTCACCATTTGTCGTGTCTGTTGTCGTTTCACCTTCCACTGTTACAGCAGATTTTTCCTGAGTTTTAGTCACTTCAGGTGCTTTATGCTCTTCAACGTTTGGCGCGTCAGTGGTTTTTACTTCTGAAACTGCGTCAACCGGTGCAGATTTAGCTTCTGCTGCAATAGCTGGCGTCTCTTCTGTATTCTGAGCGTTTTGCGCACCATCTTTATTTACGCGAACACTACGGCGCTTGTCACGACGCTTACGACGCTCTGCAACCTGCTTCTTACGTTCTGGCTGCTCCTGATTGTTGTCAGCATTTTCCACAGCGGCATTCTGCTGCTCTGGTTTACTCTGCTTGTCTTCCTGAGGCTTACGACGGCTCTTAGGACGATTACGCTTATCATCCTGACGCTTCTGTTGCGACTTGTTTTCATCGTTTACATTGCGATCATTGCGGTCGTTACGCTCACCACGCTCGTTGTTATCAGACTGCTGCTTTCCACCACGGCGGTTACGGTTGTTGCGAGGCTTGCGGTTGCGGTTGTCTTTATTACGAGGCGGTCGTGAAGATGTCTTTTTCTCAGTCGACTCTTCTTTAACTTCTTCTTTCTCGTCGCTACCCAGAATGGAAGAAATCCACTTACCCAGTTTGGTAAACAGGTTGCCACCATTTGCAGTTGGCGGGGTTTGTGGCGCGGCTGGGGTAGGAGCGGCTGCAACAGGAGTAGGTGGTGCCTGAGTCGGCGCTACTAAGCCCTTAAGTGCCGGTTCTTCACGTTTTGCAGGCTGCGCTACTGGCTGATACTTTTCCGTTTCATCCGGCTCTTTTAGTTCAACATCGTAGCTGGCGTCGGTGATGATTTCATCAGGACGGTGGCGAATCACTTCATAATGCGGCGTTTCCAGATGCGGATTCGGGATCAGCAACAGTGAAACACCGTGACGTTTTTCAATCACATTAATGGACTTACGCTTTTCGTTCAGCAGGTAAGTCGCTACCGGTACGGGTAACTGAGCTTCAATCTGACCGGTGTTATCTTTGATGCTCTCTTCTTCGATAATACGCAGAATAGACAGTGCCAGAGACTCAGTACCACGAATCGTACCGTGACCAGAACAGCGAGGGCACACGTGGTGCGCAGATTCGCCCAGAGACGGACGAAGACGTTGACGTGACATTTCCAGCAGACCAAAACGCGAGATACGGCCTAACTGAACACGAGCACGGTCGGAACGCACTGCGTCTTGCATGCGTTTTTCAACTTCACGCTGATGGCGCACTGGGGTCATATCGATGAAGTCGATAACCACTAAGCCACCTAAATCCCGAAGACGTAACTGACGGGCAATTTCGTCGGCGGCTTCAAGGTTGGTGTTCAGTGCGGTTTCTTCAATATCGCCACCCTTGGTTGCGCGGGCAGAGTTGATATCGATAGAGGTAAGCGCTTCGGTTGGGTCGATAACAATTGAACCGCCGGAAGGCAAACGCACTTCACGCTGGAATGCGGATTCAATTTGGCTTTCGATTTGGTAATGGCTGAACAGCGGCACATCGCCTTTGTACAGTTTTACGCGGTTTGCGAAATCAGGGCGAACCAGCTCAATGTGCTGCAGTGCTTGCTCATAAATGCTGGTTTTATCAATCAGAATTTCGCCAATGTCACGGCGCAAGTAATCGCGAATAGCGCGAACAATGACATTACTTTCCTGATGAATAAGGAAAGGTGCTGCACGATTTTCAGCAACTTCAGAAATGGCGTCCCAATGCTTAAGCAGAACCCGTAAATCCCACTCAAGTTCTTCATAAGATTTGCCTACACCCGCTGTACGCACAATTAAGCCCATACCGTCTGGCAAGTCGAGGCGGCTTAGTGAATCTTTTAGATCGTTACGTTCGTCACCTTCTATACGACGTGAAATACCGCCGGCACGAGGGTTATTTGGCATCAGTACCAGGTAGCTACCTGCTAATGACAGGAAAGTCGTCAGGGCGGCGCCTTTCTGGCCACGTTCTTCTTTATCAATTTGAACGATAACTTCCTGACCTTCCTTGATCACTTCTTTGATGTTTGGACGGCCTTCGAATTTGTAACCTTTCGGGAAGTAAGTGCGGGCAATTTCTTTTAGAGGGAGGAAACCATGACGTTCTGCGCCGTAGTCTACAAAGGCAGCTTCGAGGCTTGGCTCAACACGGGTAATCTTACCCTTGTAAATGTTAGCTTTCTTTTGCTCATGCCCCGGGCTTTCTATATCAAGATCATATAACCGTTGCCCATCTACCAGGGCAACGCGCAACTCTTCTTGCTGAGTTGCGTTAATCAACATTCTTTTCATTGTATCTAACTCTGTTTTTTGAACAGCCGCTTAGACACAAAATCAAAATGACACGTGCAAATACGCGTCACCCAGCCTCACGGCTGTGTGCGGGATTTGTTGTTTTCGCCGTATTACTCATATTGTCGGCACAGGTTATTCAGGTGCCTGACGGATAATTGCGAGTGTCGGGAACGACAAGCCCTTACTGTCTTTTATATTCTCACCCCTTTTGTTGCCAGGGGCGAAGGTCAATTCAATTCTGTTTGCTAAACGGCGAACTTTATTTTCATCAGTTGTGCTGAGGTTCTGGAGGTTTTGTGCTGCCCCCATGGAACCGGACGAATGCATTTATTCAGTTGTCCGCACACTATTATGGTTCATTACTTAAGTTCGAACCGGATTTTGCTAAGCAAGTGTACTGCAAAATCCTCGTGATTATCTCACCATACTCACGATATTAGCAAGCACAGTTATGCTGCTTTTGTACTAAAAACCAGCATTTAAAGTGTGGTTTTTTATAAGGGGCGTGAATAAACCATGTTTTGAGCAGGTTTATGACATTTAATTCATGGGGTAAAGTGAATTTAAAGGGGGAACTAAATGAAAGAATAATGATTCTTGAGACAGTTGTGAAATATCTGGATTGCTCACTCGACGGGTAACATTTTAATACTGTTTGCTATTTAGCTTTAGCGTAAGTCGGGGGGCTCAGGTATACTGCCGCCCATGAAAGAAGAACTTCCTCAAAAAGTACGCTTTGTGACCATCGAGTCCGATCTCGCCGGTCAGCGTATCGATAATTTCCTACGCACTCAGTTAAAAGGTGTGCCCAAAAGTATGATTTACCGTATTTTGCGAAAAGGCGAAGTGCGGGTAAATAAAGGTCGTGTAAAACCTGAGTATAAACTGCAGGCAGACGATTTGGTTCGTATTCCACCTGTACGGGTAGCGGAAGAGAAAGACACGCCTAATCCAAAACTGGAAAAAGTGGCCGAGCTGGAAAACTGTATCCTGTTTGAAGACGATCGTATTTTAGTCATCAACAAGCCTTCCGGTACGGCGGTTCATGGTGGCAGCGGACTAAGTTTTGGGCTTATTGAAGGGCTGCGTGCATTGCGCCCCGATGCCAAATTCATGGAATTGGTTCATCGGCTCGACCGCGATACCTCCGGCTGTATTCTCATCGCCAAGAAACGGTCGGCATTGCGCCACCTTCACGCTCAACTGCGAGAAGGCCAAATGGATAAGCGTTATCAGGCGCTGGTTGCCGGGCAATGGCCTGAAAACCGTTTTAAGGTTAAAGCACCACTATTGAAAAACGTGCTGCAATCGGGTGAACGTCTGGTAAGTGTAAACGAAAACGGCAAGCCATCGGAAACCCGCTATCGCATTCTAACCCGCTACGAAAATGCCACATTGGTAGAAGCATCGCCTATAACTGGCCGTACGCACCAAATTCGTGTGCACTGCTTGCACGCTGGTCATCCCATTGCTTGCGATCCAAAGTATGGTGATGCGGACTTTGACCAGCAAATGAACCGGGCTGGGCTAAAACGCCTTTTCCTGCATGCCGCAAGTATTCAGTTTCTGCATCCGGGCACCGAAGAACAAATTCGTTTTCAAGCCCCATTAGATGCTCAACTTAACAACGCACTAAAGCAGTTAAATGAAGTATAAATTTATTATTTTTGACTGGGATGGCACGCTGATGGACTCGGCGGCCAAGATTGTAAATTGTATGCAGCTGGCTGCAAAACAATGTGGTGTCGCTATTCCTTCTGCAGAAGAGGTGGGGGGCATTATTGGCATTAGCTTGCGCCCAGCCATTCAGAAACTGTTTAACACCACCGACGAGGTGCTAACCGATCAATTGTTTGAAGCGTATAAGAATACCTTTATCGAACAAGATCAAACGCCAAGCCCCATGTTTGATGGCGCAGATACGTTGCTCTCAGCATTGAAAGCAGACAATCGCACATTGGCTGTGGCTACCGGCAAAGCGAGAAGAGGGCTTGATCGTTGTTGGAATAATACCGGCACGGGCGTCTATTTCAGCTATTCGCGCACAGCCGATGACGCTGAATCTAAGCCGTCACCCGATATGATCCTCCAATTACTGGCGGAAGCGGGCGTAGCGCCGGAAGAGGCGGTAATGATTGGCGATACTACGTTTGATATGCAAATGGCCCGTGATGCTGGCGTTGATCGCATTGGTGTTTCTTTCGGCGTACATGCGCAGGTGCATTTAGAAAATTATGCCCCTCAAACCATTGTACACAGCTTAGGTGAACTGCAAGCGTATTTATTGGCCCATTGATGTGGCAAGCACCAGCAGGTCGATATTAAATTCGGCCAGCATGTCACGCAGTAGCATAACCGGAAGCCCAATAAGCGCATTGGGATCTCTTGAATCGATGCGTTCGAACAGCAGCACGCCTTTGCCCTCGGATTTAAAACTGCCAGCGCAATCGTAAGGCTGCTCATTGTGAAGATAAGCATCTATCTGTGCATCGCTCAGTTCCCTAAACCAAACCTGTGTCACATCGGTATCAGTTATAACCTTATTAGTTTGGGCATGATGTACGGTTAATGCTGAATAAAAGGTAACGCAACGTCCACTACACATTTGTAATTGTTCGCGGGCTTTTTCAAAGCTGCCTGGTTTACCTAATTGATGAAGCTTATCGTTTACACAAACCACAGCAACCTGGTCGCTGGCTATAATAATGCTATCGGCATGATGGCCTGCAATTTTTGCCGCTTTGGCGTTCGCGAGTCTTTCCGCTAATGCCTGTGGCAATTCGTGATCATGGGCAGATTCATCGATGTCTGGGGCAATGGCTTCAGCGGTAATACCTAGCGAGGCAAACTGTGCCTGACGATATTTCGATGAACTAGCAAGAATAAAATTCGGATATTGTTTTGTTGTTAGCGAGGGCATAGCAGACCGGGAAAGAAACTAGTTAACAGGCCGCTAGTAGGCCATATTTCATGGATTATTGCTAATATTGGGCTTTGTAAACATGCAAAACCCGTTGGAACCGTGGTTAATAGCGGTGATTGGCGATTAATCTTTTGACACAGACTAACCAAATCTATAATATGCGCGCCCTATGCAAAAAGTGAAATTACCTCATACCGTCGATCCGGTCAAAAGTGCCGTTAAACGCTCCGATTATCGAGGCGTTATCGCCACCAAAGAGTTGGAACGATTGAATGAAGCTGTTGTCAGCTGTGATGAATGGGTGAACGCCGAAGTTCAGTTCGAAAAAGACGCGCAGGGTCTTACTGTCTTTCACGGTCATCTGGAAACACAGGTAACACTTGTCTGCCAACGGTGTAATGGCGAGTTTAACCACTCCCTTTATACTGAATTCTGTTTTAGCCCGGTGCAGGGGAAAGATCAGGAACAGGCAGATGCATTACCCGAAGCTTATGAACCGGTAGAGGTCAACGACCACGGAGAAGTTGATTTATTTCAATTATTTGAAGATGAATTGATTATCTCATTACCTATCGTAGCCCTTCATGCAGAGGAGGATTGCGAAGTGGGTGAAGATGATATGACATTTGGTAAAATCGACTCGGCTAATGAGCGACCAAACCCTTTCGCGGTTTTGAAAGAACTTAAGCGAGACCAGGAGTAAGTTATGGCAGTACAACAAAATCGTAAAACACGCTCTAAGCGTGGCATGCGTCGTTCACACGATGCATTGACAGGCGCGACTTTGTCTGTCGATTCAACGTCGGGTGAAACACACCGTCGTCATCACGTGACCGAAGACGGTTACTATAAAGGCAAAAAAGTAATCGCCCGCTAATCAGTAGGTGACAACTTTTGTCTAAGCTAACCATCGCGTTAGATATCATGGGGGGCGATCATGGTCCCCCTGTTATCCTTTCCGCATCCCTCAAAGCCATCCGGCAACACCCAGATTTTAATTTCATTCTTTGCGGCAAGCAGGAAATTATTGAACCTGTTGTAGCCGATTTATTGCCTGAGCAACGTGCCAGAGTCACCATCGAGCATTGTGAAGATGTGGTCGAAATGGGTGATGCCCCCGCTTTTGCGTTACGTAATAAAAAACATTCTTCGATGCGACGCATTATCGAGCTGGTGGAATCTGGTGAAGCCGACGCGTGTGTGAGTGCGGGAAATACCGGTGCACTTTTAGCACTGGCTTATTACTTCCTTAAAACATTACCGGGCATCGACAGACCCGCGCTGGTATCGGCCATGCCCACAGCAAGCCAGCACAAGGTGTTTTTGCTCGACCTCGGCGCGAACGTAAACTGTACCTCAGAAACCTTGTTTCAATATGGGGTGATGGGCAGCGTACTGGCTCAGGAAGTGTCGGGCATTGAAAAGCCCAGAGTCGCGTTGCTGAATGTGGGTGAAGAAGACATTAAGGGCAATGCGCAGGTTAAAATTGCAGATCAGATGTTCCGCGATGCAGAAGCGCTGAATTACATTGGCTATGTAGAAGGCGATGATATTTTTACTGACCATGCTGATGTAGTGGTAACCGACGGTTTTACCGGCAATGTGGCGCTTAAATCTACCGAAGGTTTAGCAAAACTGGTTATAAATGAAGTAAAAAGGCAATCTCAAATGAACCTTTTGAGTCGTTTGATGGCCAGAATAGCGTTGCCGCTACTCAAAAGCATCTACAACAGGGTGAACCCCGACCAGTATAATGGGGCGAGTCTGTTAGGATTGCGCGGCATTGTAATCAAGAGTCACGGAAACGCTTCCGCTGACGCTTTTTACTACGCGATTCATCAGGGTATGCGAGAAGCCAAAATGGGCATCCCTGAGAAAATAAAAAGTAAAATAGAAACGGTATTGTTGGAGCAGCTTTGAGCAATTATTCACGAATTATCGGGACCGGCAGTTATTATCCAAGTGAAGTGCGAACCAACGCCGACCTGGAAAAAATGGTCGATACCAGTGACGAATGGATCACTGAACGCACGGGCATAAAAGAAAGACGTATTATTGGTGCAGACGAGACTGCAGCCACCATGGGATTCGAAGCCAGTAAGCACGCCATCGAAGCGGCGCAAATCGACCCCAAAACGATAGATATGATCGTGTGTGCCACGACCAGTGGTGCCCATGCCTTCCCAAGTACAGCCTGTGAAATTCAGGCTATGTTAGATATCAACGGTATTCCTGCTTTTGACGTAGCAGCGGCATGTGCAGGCTACTGCTATGCGTTAAGTGTTGCTGACCAGTACATCAAAACAGGCATGGCAAAGCGCATTCTGGTAATTGGTACTGACTGCCTTACTCGAATGATGGACCCCACCGATCGCGGTACTATTATCTTATTCGGTGACGGTGCGGGTGCAACAATCATTGAAGCCAGCGATGAGCCAGGCATTTTATCTACCCATATTCATGCTGCCGGGTCATACGGAGAGCTGCTGTATGCCGGTAATCCACAACGTGGTAATGCGGCGTCTGTAGAAGAAAATTGGTGTTCTATGAAAGGCAACGAGACTTTCAAAGTCGCCGTTACCAAGTTATCTGAAACCGTAGAACAGACACTGGCGGCCAATAACATGGCTAAATCTGATCTGGACTGGTTAGTACCACATCAGGCAAACTTCCGAATTATTAAAGCCACGGCAAGAAAACTGGACATGTCTCTTGACCAGGTCGTGCTTACTCTAGAAAAATATGGCAATACCTCAGCAGCGACGGTACCCACTGCATTAGATACCGCGATCAGAGATGGCCGCATTAAACGTGGTCAGCATTTACTGCTTGAGGCGTTTGGTGGCGGTTTTGCCTGGGCTTCTGCACTTGTCAGATATTAAGCCCACGCATTATATCCTGCTGATATAACGATAAGAATAAGGAAACTTTATGACTCGTACAGCCTGTGTATTTCCGGGACAAGGCTCCCAATCTGTAGGCATGTTAAAAGAACTGGCGGAAAATCACCCAGTTGTTATCGAGACTTTTGCTGAAGCTTCAGATGTGCTGGGTTATGATCTGTGGGATCTGGTTCAGAACGATGCCGATGGCAAATTGAACGAAACCCATATTACTCAACCCGCATTGCTGACAGCGAGTTTCGCAATTTGGCGTGTTCTTCAGGAGAAGGGTGTAGAGGTTGACTACCTGGCTGGTCACAGCTTGGGTGAATATTCAGCGCTAGTTTGTGCCGGTGCCATTGAATTCAAAGACGCCGTTAAACTGGTTGAAGCCCGTGGACAGTTCATGCAACAGGCAGTGCCTGCAGGTGCGGGTGCTATGTACGCCATCATCGGTCTTGACGACGAGACCATTGCGGATTGTTGTCAGCAAACGGCTATCGCTACGGGTGATGTAGTCGCTCCAGTTAACTATAACTCACCAGGTCAGGTGGTTATCGCCGGTGAGAAAGTAGCCGCAGAGCAAGCCGCCAATGCGTGTAAAGAAGCGGGGGCTAAACGCGCTTTACCACTCGCCGTGAGCGTGCCTTCACACTGTGAATTAATGCGTCCTGCTGCTGATCAGCTTGACGATGCACTGGCTGCCATTACCATTAGCGAGCCTGTTATTCAGGTGGTTAATAACGTTGATGTGAGCGTTGAATCTTCAGCAGCTGCTATTAAAGATGCATTGGTGCGTCAGCTTTATTGTCCGGTACAGTGGACCAGTACTGTAGAGTTTCTGGCGGCGCAAGGCGTTGAAAAAATCATTGAAGTCGGCCCGGGTAAAGTGCTTACCGGTCTGACCAAACGCATCGATAAAGCATTGACCAGTGTAGCGGTGAATACACGAGAAACACTGGCTGATCTATAATCTGACATGTAGGAAAAACATGACTCAATTATCTGGAAAAATTGCCCTGGTAACAGGTGCGAGCCGCGGCATTGGTAAAGCGATTGCCGAAGCACTTGCTGCACAGGGGGCGACCGTAATTGGTACCGCAACCAGTGAAAACGGTGCAGCGGCTATCAGTGAGTACCTGGCTGCCAGTGGCGGAAAAGGACTGGCGCTGAATGTGACTGACAAAGCGTCTGTAGAAGCGTCTCTGAAAGCGATTGCTGACGAGTTTGGTGGCATTGATATCTTGATCAACAATGCGGGCATTACCCGCGATAACCTGCTAATGCGGATGAAAGATGACGAGTGGCAGGATATCATTGATACTAACCTGAGCTCTATTTTCACACTGTCTAAAGCAGTGCTGCGCGGCATGATGAAAAAGCGTTATGGCCGCATTGTGAACGTAGGTTCTGTTGTAGGTAGTTCGGGTAACGCCGGACAGGCAAACTACGCGGCAGCGAAAGCCGGTGTGATTGGCTTCTCTAAGTCGATGGCCCGTGAAGTTGCTTCCCGTGGTATCACGATTAACGTGGTTGCCCCTGGTTTTATCGACACAGATATGACGAAAGCATTGACAGATGACCAGCGAGAAGCGATCTTTAAGGACATCCCGGCGAACCGTCTGGGCGCACCTGAAGAAATTGCATCAACGGTTGCTTTTTTAGTCAGTGATGGCGCTGCCTATATCACTGGCGAAACAATCCACGTTAACGGTGGAATGTATATGAACTAAGCTGCATTTGCAGCATTTTCGAGCCAAGGTCTTGTTTTAACAGGGTGTTGGTGTTAAAAATTTGTATAAATATTGGTTAGTTGCTGGTTTGACCACAGTTTTTACATGACTTGGTACTTGCAAGGAGAGACCTTGCAAAATAAACTAGCGGCACTTTTTTATCTAGTGACGTTAAGGGAAACCTAGAATTATGAGTAACATCGAAGAGCGCGTAAAAAAGATCATCGTAGAACAGCTGGGCGTTAAAGAAGAAGAAGTAAAAGCTGAAGCTTCCTTCGTTGATGATTTGGGCGCAGATTCACTCGACACTGTTGAGCTGGTAATGGCTTTAGAAGAAGAGTTCGATACTGAAATTCCTGATGAAGAAGCAGAGAAGATCACTACCGTTCAATCTGCTGTAGATTACATCAACGCAAACAAAGACGCTTAATTAGCTGTCTTGAGATTTGCGAAAACGGCTCTGTTAAGAGCCGTTTTCGTATCTAACGTTCAATCCAATACGAGGGCTTTTTGTGACAAAACGTCGCGTAGTGGTTACTGGCATGGGTATGCTGTCACCGTTGGATTCTTCTGTTGAAGGAACCTGGGCTCGTCTGTTAAAAGGCGAAAGCGGTATCGGTGATATCACCTTATTCGATTGCAGTAACTATTCCACTCGTTTTGCCGGTCAGGTCAACGATTTCGACCCGCAAGATTACATCGAAAAAAAAGAAGCAAAAAAGATGGATCGGTTTATTCAGCTGGGTATTGCAGCGGGTAAACAAGCTTTGGCCGATTCAGGCTTAGCAATCACTGACGACAATGCATACCGTGTAGGTGTAGCAATTGGTTCAGGTATTGGTGGTCTCGAACAAATCGAACAGAACCACACTAAGCTGACGAACAGCGGTCCAAAACGCGTTTCGCCATTCTTTGTGCCTTCTACGATTACGAATATGATTTCTGGCTTTCTGTCTATTATGGAAGGTCTGAAAGGTCCGAACCTGAATATCGTGACAGCGTGTACTACAGGCGTTCACAATATTGGTGTTGCGGCCCGTACCATCGCTTACGGTGATGCCGATGCCATGCTGGCCGGTGGTGCTGAAGCGTCTATCACACCGTTAGGTGTTGCCGGATTCGCTGCAGCCCGTGCATTGTCTTCAAACAATGACGCGCCACAGCAAGCGAGCCGTCCATGGGATAAAGACCGTGATGGTTTTGTCATGGGCGAGGGCGCTGGTGTGATGATGCTGGAATCTTATGATTCGGCAGTAGCCCGTGGTGCAAAAATCTACGCTGAGCTGGTTGGTTTTGGCATGAGCGGCGATGCCTATCACATGACGTCGCCACCGGAAGACGGTGATGGCGCGGCACGCTCTATGGAGAATGCACTGCGTGATGGCAACATCGATGCTGCAGACATTGGTTATATCAATGCCCACGGTACCTCTACGCCTGCGGGTGATATCGCAGAAGTTGCTGCGGTTAAGCGTGTATTCGGCGACCACGCCAAGAAGGTGCTGGTTAGCTCTACCAAGTCCATGACGGGTCACCTTCTGGGTGCGGCAGGTTCTGTTGAAGCTATCTTCACCGTACTGGCGCTGCGCGACAGAATGGCACCGCCTACCATTAACCTGGATAACCCGGGTGAAGGGTGCGATCTGGACTTTGTTCCGCATAAAGCGAAAGCGTTCAACGAATCGCTTGCACTGTGTAATTCGTTCGGCTTTGGCGGAACGAACGGCTCACTGGTCTTTAAACGTCTCGACGACTAATTTAAAGGCGAAAGCATTGAAAGGCAGCTTAACGCTGCCTTTTTTGTACCTTACCTGGTTACGCGTAACTAATTTCCGCCGCTCCCTGACGCATTTAATGGGAAGTAACATCGATCTCAGTGCCATCGGTTTGATTGCCTACTCCGCACACTGTAATTAACAGCTTGTACTGATATACTCCCTCCCATATTTATTTATCTCACATTCAAATGACGCAAAAGCTATATCAGGACAGGGCATTCCATTACGGCGACGGATTATTTACCACCATGCGAGTGGAAAACGGCAGGGTGAGCCTTTGGCGTTATCATTTGGCGCGTTTAGAGCACGACAGTTCTCGTCTTGGTTTAAAGCTCGATTTATCATATTTATCGCAACACGTTGCAGCAGCAGCTGACCAGCTTAGTAACAGTGTACTCAAGTTACATATTTCTTCTGGCGTGGGTGGCCGAGGTTACGCGCGACCTGAACATCCGGATATGCAATATCGTCTTTCAGAGCATGCTGTACCGGCCCATTACGCGAAATGGCGAACTGAGGGCATCACTACCGAAGTGAGCAAGGTTAAGCTCGGCTTACAACCATTGCTGGCGGGGATAAAACATTTGAACCGGCTCGAGCAAGTATTAATTAAGCAACAAATGCGGCGTGATGATGCCATTGTGTGCGATATCCATAATCACCTCATAGAAGGCAGTGCCAGCAATTTGTTCTGGATGATGGACGGTCAGTGGGTGACGCCCGCCCTTGACCAATGCGGTGTTGCTGGCGTGTACCGGGCATTTGTTCTTGATGTACTTAAAGCGCAGGGAACTGCAGTACAAACCGGTCATTTTGATGTTGCATCACTGGAGCACGCATCTGCGGTGTTTCTTTGTAATACCTTGATGGGGGTTGTGCCTGTCAATGCCGTCGAGCATCACTCTACATTAACCCGTTTCGACAAGTCGCCTGTATTAGATTTACAAGACAAGATTAAAGCCGCTTACGAGAGGGAAAATGAAGCGACTGATTAGTATTACAGCGATATTGTTTACGCTGCTGGCATTTGGTTCTGCGCTGGCATTCTGGGTGCTTAAATCTGTGAATGCGCCGCTCACCGTTAGCGAACCTGCATTATTTGCTGTGGAACCAGGCAGTTCTGCTATTTCGGTAGTGCGAAAGCTGGATAACGAAGGTTATGCTGATACCCCAGACGTGGTTGCTAAAATCTGGTTGAAGCTTGATGAGCAGGCCCGCGCCGTTAAAGCCGGTACCTACCAGCTCCAGCCTGATATGTCGCTACTCGATGCCCTGTATCTGATTGCGCGTAACGAGGAATTTCAGTTTTCCGTAGGACTTGTCGAAGGCTTTACACTCAAGCAATGGTTAGCCGTACTAGAGAATGCGCCATCGCTTAAGCAAGACATTGACTCGGTTGACGAGGTGAGCGGATTAGTCGCAGCCGCAGACGCTGCTGCTTTAGAAGGCACGCCGGTTGATAGTTATCCGGAAGGACTGTTTCTTGCAGATACCTATCATTACACAGCCGGTGCTTCGGTTTCCGGTATATTGAAACGTGCTAACAACGCCATGTCTGCATATCTGCAATCTGCATGGGAACAACGTCAGCCAGGATTGCCTTACGATACGCCGTATGAAGCGCTTATCATGGCGTCTATTATTGAAAAGGAAACCGCTGTTGCAGACGAGCGACCGCTTATTTCCGGGGTGTTTATCAACCGTTTGCAGAAAGATATGCGGCTGCAAACCGACCCCACGGTGATCTATGGATTAGGTGATAACTTCGATGGCAACATAACCCGTCGACACCTGCGCGAGAAAAACCCCTATAACACGTATACGGTAAGTGGTTTGCCACCAACGCCCATCGCGATGCCAGGTAAACCCGCGATTGATGCAGCCTTGCATCCTGCGGTGACCGATGCGCTTTATTTTGTATCCAGAGGCGATGGCACTCATGTTTTTTCTGCCACGTTAGAACAGCACAATCAGGCCGTGAACGAATATCAACGAAACATGAGTAGTAAGTAAACTATGTCAGGTAAATTTATTGTCATTGAAGGCCTAGAAGGCGCAGGTAAAAGCTCTGTTATTGAGGTTGTACGCAATTTTATTCAGGCACTGGGTCAAACGTGTGTTTGCACCCGTGAGCCCGGCGGCACGCCTATGGCTGAAGCCATTCGCGAGTGTGTGAAAGGTGATTGGCAGGAAACTGTTGCCGAAGAAACGGAATTGATGCTGATGTATGCCGCTCGTAGACAGTTACTCGTGAATGTGATTCATCCGGCAATGGCCAAAGGCGAATGGGTGCTCGGTGACCGCCATGATATGAGCTCATTGGCTTATCAGGGCGGTGGCAGACAAATACCTGAAGATAAATTGATGGCACTTCGTACATTGTGTTTGCAGGGCTTTGAACCAGACTTAACATTGTATCTTGATGTCGACCCTGAAGAAGGTTTGAAACGCGCTCGGGGTCGTGGTGAACTCGATCGTATTGAACGCTCGGGCATGGATTTCTTCCAGCGTACCCGTGACAAGTATTTGCAACTCGCGCAAGCGTCTTCCACTACTGTTACAATTAATGCCATGCAGCCTATGGCAAAGGTACACGAGGATGTGGTTGCCGCGTTGGAGGCTCGATTGGCATGATGCTGCCCTGGTTCCAATCGGTTTATTCGCAGTTTATACGTCGCCTTCAGTCGCAGACATTGCACCATGCGTTGCTACTTTCTGGTCCAGCTGGATTAGGTAAGGCTGCATTGGCCGATGAATTGGCCAAATCACTGCTGTGTAAACAATTAACTGCGGAGGGCAGTTGCGGCGCGTGTCAAAGCTGTCAGCTGTTTGCTGCCGGGAACCACCCAGACTTTCACCCTTTGGTTAGTGAAAAGCAAATTGGTGTAGATACCATTCGTGGCGGCATTGCAAAACTCTCAGGCACCGCGCAGCTTGGTCACAACAAGGTACTAGTCATACATCACGCCGATACCATGACAGAAGCCGCTTCAAATGCCTTGTTAAAAACCCTTGAAGAACCGACCACTAATACCTATCTCATACTCTTAGCCAGTAAATTAAATGCGTTGCTACCCACAATTCTTAGTCGTTCTGAGAAGCACATACTCAAGTTACCAGCAGAAGGTGAAACACTCAGCTGGCTAGCCGGGCAGGGGCACAACGATGTCACGCCTGCCACAATAAAAGCATATGGCAATGCGCCGTTTTTAGTGAAAGCCAGTTTGGAAGATGAGTCAAAAGGGCTCTCATTCAGTGAATTCCAGGAAGGCATTGGTAGGTTGATGTCGGGGACTGATTCGTCTGTGCAGCTCGCATCCAAATGGCAGGATAGTGGTAAGCAAGTGGTAAGTTGGCTGCAATCCGCTGCCCATGAAAAGTACGTACAAAATTATTTGCCAGCCGATTACGACGCGTATTCTTACTGTCAGCAGGCGCTGAAACATTTTGAGCACCCGGGTGTGAATAAAACCGTTATTCTTACCGGCGTGCTGGATGTATTCGCGGTAAATCCTCTTTAAATTTTTATAAAAAGGTAAGTCATTTTGTTTGTAGATTCTCATTGTCACTTAGACCGTTTAAAAATGGACGATGCTGAGCTTGGAGAAACCCTGAAATTCGCTCGCCAGCGTGGCGTCGAGCATTTTCTTTGTGTTTGCGTAGCGGTGAACGATTTCGACGACATGTATGACAAGGTAAAAGGGTATCCCGATGTATCGGTGTCCTGTGGTGTGCATCCGCTTCATCAGGAGGATGCCTGCGATTATCAGACGCTATTAGAAAAAGCTGATAAACCTGAGGTTGTCGCTATTGGCGAAACTGGGCTGGATTACTTTTACAGCGCCGATACCCGTGAAGTACAACTCAGTTCGTTTATCGACCACATCAAAGTGGCTAACGCGCTCAAAAAGCCTTTGATCATTCATACTCGTGACGCCAGGGAAGATACGCTGAATCTTCTAAAGGAATATAAAGATCCTGACACCATCGGCGTGTTGCATTGCTTCACCGAAAGCCTGGAAATGGCACAAGCAGCTATTGAAATGGGTTTCTATGTGTCGATTTCAGGCATCGTTACGTTTAATTCTGCCGATGAATTGCGTGAAGTGGTGAAAGCATTACCGCTAGACAGGTTATTAATTGAAACCGACTCACCCTGGCTGGCTCCGGTGCCGCATCGTGGTAAACAGAATCAGCCTGGCTATGTGGTAGAAGTGGCTGAGTTTATCGCCGAACTGAAAGGGGTAACGGCAGAAGAATTGGCCCGTCAGACCACTGAAAACTTTTACCGCTTGTTCAACCGGACTCAACGTGCTGATTAATACCCAACCGCTTTGGGCTACTCGATTGCAAAAAAGTTTGCAGATCAGTAAAGACATGCCGGAAAGTCGCTTTCTCCAGGTGGCGACAATTGATGAGTCTGGCGTGCCACAAAACCGCACATTGGTTTTTCGCTCTTTAGATGCCGACAGCGCTGTGCTGTCGGTGATTTCAGATCTCCGTACTCCAAAAATTGCAGAGTTGAAGGGTGATCCGCGTGCTTCCATTTGCTGGTATTTCACCCGCAGTAGAGAGCAATTCCGTTTCGCTTGTTCTACTACCATTCTGGTGCACGGTATTGATGGTGTGGATCTCACTTCCCAGTGGAAGGCACTATCAGCGCAGGGGAAAAAGCAATTTCTTTGGGGCGAGCCTAAAACGCTTCGTGTGGATGACGGCCCATTGCAGGCTACTGTGCCAGACAATTCGTCTCCACCGCCGCATTTTTGCCAGATTAACTTTCATGTTGCCGAAGTTGATTACCTTAATCTAAAAGCTAACCCGCAGTATCGAGAACTTCATCAATTACAAGACGGGCAGTGGTCTTCAGTTTCTGTTATTCCCTGACATCATTCCATTAAATAGACTTTTATGTCCGATTTTAGGACAAAGACAATTGTCATCAGAGGCGTATCATTTGTTGCATGAACAGGCTGATGTGGATCAGCTAAACCATGAGGTAACACCATGATAATGACGCCATCAAATATTCTTTATCTTTCCCACGGCGGCGGCCCATTTCCCTTGCTCGGTGAGCCATCGCACCAGCATATGGTAGAGCAGTTAAAAGCGGTAACCGCAACGATAGCGAAACCGAAGCGAATTTTGTTGATCAGTGCGCACTGGGAAGAATCCAGTTTTACCGTTACCGGTAATCCGCAGCCCGAGCTGATTTACGATTATTACGGTTTTCCTGAGGAAGCGTATCGCATCCAGTATCCCGCAAAAGGTAATCCTGACTTTGCCGCAGCATTAAGCGAGGCGGCCTGGAAAAGTGGTACGAAGATAGCCATCGATGCGAAGCGAGGTTACGATCACGGTATGTTTGTGCCGTTAAAACTTATGTATCCCGATGCAGATATTCCGATTGTGCAGCTTTCGCTGGCTGCCAGTCTGAATGCGTCGTTGCATGTGCGGCTGGGTGAAGCGCTGCAAGCTGCCGACCTGACTGATACCCTGGTGATTGGTTCTGGCTTCTCTTTTCACAACATGAAAGTGTTTTTTAGACACATACCCGGTGCCGATGAACAAAACGATGCGTTCCAACACTGGCTTAAAGAAACCGTTGAAAGCGAATCACTGACCGAAGGGCAGCGTGCTGAGCGATTAATCAATTGGGAGACCACAGCGCCCCATGCCCGATTCTGCCATCCCAGAGAAGAGCATTTATTGCCGCTGCATGTGTGTTATGGCCTGGCTAACCGAAAAGCGAGTAGGGTAGAACAAACAGATATTGCAGGCAAAACGGCCACTTTAGCTCTTTGGTAAACGAAAACGGTTAAACTTTCAGTATCATTTCAGTGCACTAGTATGTCTATGTTAGTGCATTGATATTAATAAAAGCATTCGCTGTATTTTTATTTTATGATTTTTAAGGTTTTTTTGTCACCCTGATCTGGAATGACAATTGCTGCATTGCAGTAGTGCTAAATTTCTCATTACAGGTTTCCTTTGCCTATGCCGACATTTTTACTGTGGCCGAGCAAATCCATCATTAATGGATTTGGTCTGAAACACGCCACAGCATTGGTTTCTTTTATCATCGCGGCGGGTTTTGTGTTTATTCTTATCGCCCCGCCTGACTTTCTTTTTGCCCCTATAATTTGTGCTGTATTGATGATTTGGCTCAGTGCTTCTCATTCATTTTTACTCGCTAATCAGCTTCATTCCCTGGACAACTTACTGACAAGCACACAGAGTGATCCTGAAAGTTATCGGAACTTACCCGCCAACGAATGGCTATTGCCGGCTCATGTGAAAGTAATATTTGACGTACTTAAAGAGATGAGTCGTAAGCGTGAGCATCTTGAAGAGTTCTTATCTGAAATGCGCTATTCCGCCGACCAGATGATCACGTCAGTGATGAAAGTGGCCGATAATGCCACTACACAGTCAGCCGCAACTACCTCTACCGCTGCAGCTGTGAATGAGTTAACCCAATCCCTCGCTGGTGTTGTTGATACCTTTGAGCAGGTCAATCAGGCTGCTATTAATGCCAGAACCCATTCCGAAGCCGGTAAAACGCGGGTGGCATCGTTAACCACTGAGTTTGCTCAGGTGGAATCTGACGTAATTAATACGCAAGGCGCACTCGAACGACTGAACAACAGTATGGAAAAAGTAATGGAGCTTACCGGCTCTATTCAAAAAATAGCCGAGCAAACCAATTTACTTGCCCTGAATGCCTCTATCGAAGCCGCCCGGGCCGGAGAAGCCGGAAGAGGTTTTGCCGTGGTGGCAGATGAAGTGAGAAACCTTGCCGAAGATTGCCGCCAATCGGCTGAAGTCATAAACAGCAGAGTTGGTGAGTTAGTTAACGAACGTGATTTGGTACTGGCAAGCATGGAATCAGTAACTGAACGGGCGAGGGCGTGTTTTGTTAAAGCCGAAGAGGCCAGCACACTTTTAGACAGTATTAGCCACGAATCAGAAATAGTGCAGCAGCAAGTTGCGGATATTGCAGATATTACCAGCCAACAAAGCTTGGCAACCGAAGAGATATCCAGGAATATTGAGAAGGTAGTGGAAAGCTCGAATGATAACGCGCAATTGGCAAAACAAACGTCAACCGTTGCTGAATACCTCCGTTCACTCGCTTTAAAGGACTGATGCACTATGTTAATTGCCATTATCGCGTTTATGGTTTTACTTCTGGTGGCCTTAATTGTGTTTCAGCGCCAGTATCGTAAAAGGGAAGATAAAAAGCGGGCTCAGCAAGTATTGATTTACGCAAGAGATGTGAAAAGCCTGATAGGGTTTTCGCAAAAGCACAGAGGGCACACCGCCACGTTTCTGCAAGGAAATGCCGAGTCGGAACAACATATCATCGCGCTGCAGGAAAGCATCCAACAAACCATTCAGCGATTGAGCACATCCACCGACCTTATTAAGCAATCCCGATGGCAAAGCTACATGGACCATTGGCAGCGCTTGAGCGGTACCTATATGACACTCACGGTACCAAACAGTTTTTTACAACATACAAACCTAATCGAAAACCTGCTGTACATTCTTGAAGATGTAGCCGAAGAATTTCAGTTCCTTTCAAACGATCAAGACCCGGAACTCAGCCAGTTTGTGTGGCATGATTTTCCCTTCGCCATTGAGTTCGTCGGGCAGGCCAGGGCAACAGGTTCGGCTGTCGCCACTAAAGGCGGCAGCACGCAGATTGATAAAGTGAAACTTGGCTACCTGCTAGAAAAAATAGCCAACCTTACCGATCGGGTTTTCCGGCAAATCGAAACACGATCTCTGTCAGAAAACCTAAGCCAAGTACGTCACGCAAGAGAAAACTGCAACGATTTCCTCGCCCTCATTAAGCGCGAATTTATCGACAGTGATAAAACGACAGTACCTGCCAAAACTTATTTTGAAACCGCCACCTTGGTGATGGACGAGCTGAATATTCTTTTGGATGAACAGATAACCTCGTTGATTAACGAGAGGCATTAGTGGGTAAGGTGTCTGGTTTGAGCGAATAGCGGAAATCGCTATTCGCTCTGTGATAGCAGCTTAAAACCATAAACCACCGGTTGGACGGTTTACTATCACTTGTTGTTTATCCCTGGAACTTTATTGCCCTAAACCTTCGAAAATCAATGATTGATGTGTGCTTATGCCGGTTACAGTACCAGATGCTATTGCTAGTGTACCGCTCTGCATCGGGTTGGACAGGTCTCCCGCAACGTAGACGCCTTTTACAGAACTTTCTTTTAATTCATTCACTTCGACAACTTTCCCTAGCGGAGCATCTGACAAAGATAAACCCAATTGATTCACTAGAGGGGAGGTTATTTCTATCTTGGGGCCGACGTACAATCCACCTAGTGGAATTATCCTTCCATCAGCGAGTTCTACTGACTCCATCTTTTCATCGTTGCCGTTTACCGCAACAACAGGCGAGTGCTCGAAATTCACATTGCGCCCACGTAGAAACATCTCGAAAGCCGGTTCCGGAAAATAAACTCCTTGAGTAAACAAAGTGGTATCTCCCCAATCAGGGATCATCGCGGCTTGATGCATCGACAATTCTGATGTGGCCAGAACACCTAACGCCGTGTTCCGCAACTCATATCCATGACAATACGGACAATGCACTACATTTTTTCCCCAATACTTTTGAAGCCCGGTCAATTCAGGCAATTTATCAGTAATCCCACAAGCCAGAATTAACCGTTTGGCCTTGGCTCTCATGTCTTGTTGCGTTTGAATCGAAAACTGGTTTTCTTGTTGTTCGACAGTAGTTACAGCGTCTTGCCAGAATTCGAAAGTAGGATAAACGAGAAGTTGCTCTAGAGCAGTTTTACGAATTTCGGCAGGTGTTTTTCCGTCCAGGCAAAATACACCGTGCGATGCAGTGGCAAAGCGATTCCTTGGTAAGTTGGTATCAATCACCAAGACTTTTCGCTGTGCACGAACTAACTGCATAGCTGCGGCAAGACCAGCAAAACTACCCCCTACAATAATCACGTCATACATCATTACTAAGCTCCAATATTTTAATGTAACAATTGTTGTTACTTGAGATAGGCTAACATGACTCATGTAACTTTAAAAGTTTCGTGTTAAGATTTGTCTGCATATCAAAGAGAAACAAGAATGAGAAAAGACAGTCGACTTTCACGCGTACTACATGTGTTGATTCACCTGGATGTGCATGAGCATCCAGTGACGTCAGAGAGCATTGCAAAAATGCTCACAACCAACCCTGTCGTTGTTCGCCGTACAATGGCTCTATTGCGGAAGTGCGGGTATGTTGAATCTATTAAAGGGCACAATGGTGGATGGTCGCTGAATCGTCCACTAGCGGAAATTACCTTATTGGATATACACCTGGCATTAGGTGAAAGCAGCGTTTTTACAATCGGTCTTACTGATGAGCACAATAATTGTTTGATTGAGCATGCAGTAAATCGTGCATTAGCGGATGCTATGCATGATGCAGAAGCGGTTCTCCTTCAGCGATTTGGAGAGGTGACGTTAGCAGAGTTGGGTAAAGATTTTGAACCTAATTCTTAACTATTGTTTCCTACTCGAACAACCGATAGAAATTAGGTTATATTGACTAGCCATTCAAGGTGAACAGGATGTCCGCTTCTCAGGGCGAGAGCATGAACGTTCAAATATCGTTCAACGCTACCAAACCCGCCTCCGAATTTACCGGCGCGATTCAACCAAGCCATCAGCAATTCATCAAAACAAATCGACTACAGCGCACCTTGAGTTTTACTGATACTATACGCGGCGACATTACCGGGCAAGAATATCAACCAATTATGATGCCCGGATCAGCACTTATTCGGACATACCATGGCACTGAAAGCGACCATCTTTAAAGCGGACATTTCGATTACCGATATGGACCGTAATTACTATAACGATCACAACTTAACCATTGCTCGACATCCTTCTGAGAACGACGAGCGCATGATGCTGCGGCTGATTGCCTTTATTGTTAATGCCCACGAGCGTCTGCAGTTTACAAAAGGGCTTTCTGACGACGATGTGCCTGATCTCTGGCAGAAAAGTTACAGTGATGAAATCGAGCTTTGGATTGAGCTGGGTCAGCCGTCTGAGCAGAGAATTAAGAAAGGCTGTAATCAGAGTCAACAGATGATGATTTATGCCTATGCAGACAATAGCTTTGATGTGTGGTGGAAAAAAGAAAGCAGCAAACTGCAAATGCGGAAGAATTTATTGGTATTTACTGTGCCTGAAAGCTTGGCCGCGCAATTGGCTGAAGCTGTTCAGCGTTCAATGCAAATTCAGGTTACCATTCAAGATGGCCAAATGTGGTTAACCATTGATGGTTCGGAAACGAGCCAGAGTTTGGAAGTCGACATTCAGAAGCACATGTAATGAAAAAACTCTCTTCAGTACAGTTAAAGCAACAGGCTATTGTTGCCGACGTCTGCGATACCATTGAATCCGAAGGGCGAGCGGCTCTGGCAGGATTTGTTCAATGCTGGTTCAGTGTTGAATATCACCAGTTTCCTGGCTCACTGTTGTTGCGTTTTCAGTTTGAAAATGAAGAGGCGCTGCAATCGGCGGAGCCGGAATTGAAAAGCTGGCAACGATGCCTAAGCGCTATGCTTCTTAAAAAGGGTGTGGTACTAAGAGATATGCGTCGACATTTGTTGTTTACCGTTGCAGGACCTGACGACTAACGAAATCTACCGCAGCTTGGTCATGCAACATTGTTTGTGTTTCTTGCCACTGCCGCAAAAACATGGATCGTTCCGGCCCATTTTAACACTGCCAGTATCGTCATGCATTTCACCGTTATGGTAAAGCCAGTGTCCATCTTCCTGCACAAAAGACGAAGTTTCGTGCATGAGTCCGAGTTTCTTTCCTTCGCTGAACCAAGCTTTGAATTCCACTGTGTCTGTGTCTGCGTGACACACATCGAGATGTAACCAATGTGTATTGGCTGCACTGGCCTGTAGATCCTGAGTGGTTAGCTGGCTTCGTTTTTCTCGGCTGTATGTCGCCAGAACATAATCAAATCGCCCGACTTTGTATGCACTATAACGGGAACGCATTAATTGTTCTGCGTTAGGCGCGGCAATGCCATCGTCTAATAATGGGCCGCAGCATTGCTTATATTCCCGTTGACTGTTGCAGTAACAAAGCATGTTTTACACTCCTGAAGAATCTGGGGCGAGTGTACATGCTAGGCTGATAATTACCAAGGGCCCATAACAACGTTCTTACGTTGCTGGCCATTTTCTTCATTAGTGACTTTCAGGTTAACCACAGAAACCGCATAACGCTGACATAACTGTTTAATAATAACCCGTTGTGCTTCATCTAATGCTAAGTTCTCAACATATATGGTTGTGCATTGACCAGAAGTGATCAACCGGGAGATCCATGCTGGGACTTGTTCTTCGGCGGGCTTCTGCATGCGAATGGTGTGCGGAACATCTTTTTTAAACGCAACAGATTCGGCAAGTAGATAAGACCAACCGCGGATGCGGGTTACTTCTTTAGGTTCACCATCGAATGCAAAACTTAATTGAACTACGTTATTTGAATGTGCCATAACAATGCCTGTTTGTTTGTACAGTGTATAGGTGTACAGTACTTTGTGTTTGTATATTGGGCAAGTTTTTTTTGCATAAAAAAACACCGCAGGTTGTGCGGTGTTTTTTAAGGTTATGATTTAATGGTATTTTTTATCTAAAATTTTTTTAGCTTTGTAAATCGTAAGGCGATGAGCAGTACTGCGGCTATCCAGTAGTATACAGGTTCTTGCCAAGCCGTTTTCAGCGACCAGGTATAATGGAGCACAATAAGCACCAGTGCGAGGTAGACTAAGTTATGCAATGGTTGCCACTTCTGTCGCATTTTTTTACGCACAATCATGGGGGAGGTGATAGTTAAAGCGAACAGAATAAGCAGTGCCAGCATGCCCACAAGAATGTAGGGCCGACTAACGATTTCCTCTGCCACCAGCGACATATCAAACTGCAATTCAAACGCAATATAGGTAAACAGGTGAAACAGTCCATACACAAACACATATACGCCTGCCATTCGCCGACATTTTATTAAATCGCCGCAGGGAAGGCGCCGAGCGAGCTGTGAAAGACAAAGACTGAAAAACAACATGAGCAACGCAATAATGCCGCTTGAGTGCAACAATGCTTCAACGGGGTCGCCGCCAAGATTATCGTTCACCCCAGCCATGAATAGCCAAACGAGATAGCCAAGTGCCAGACAGTGATAAAGAGCCTTGATGCCATTTACCTGCAACTTTGTTAAACGGACGGGTCGGTTAAACAGCGTTTTCATTAATAGTTTCTGGTTAAATCCATGCCGGTATACAAACTTGCCACTTCCTCATAACCATTGAATGGTAACGTTGGGATACGCTTCTGGTTAAACAAGCCACCTGTCGTGATACGTCTTTCACTGGCCTGACTCCATCGAGGGTGATCTACCGCAGGATTCACGTTTGCGTAAAAACCGTATTCCTGATGGGCCAGTCGTTTCCAGGTTGTAGGGGGCTCTTTGTCAGTAAGCGTAATTTTCACCACCGATTTGATGCTTTTAAAGCCGTATTTCCATGGCACAACGAGTCGAATGGGCGCGCCATTTTGCGGAGGAAGGGTTTTACCGTACACACCGACCGACAACATAGTCAGCGGGTGAGTAGCTTCATCGATACGTAAACCTTCAACATAGGGGTAGTCGATGCCACCACCGACAAAGCGGCTTTTCTGCCCGGGCATTTGTTTCGGATCGTACAACGTTTGGAAGGCGACATATTTGGCGCTGGATAATGGCTTAACGGCTGCAAGTACGCTACTTAACTGAAAGCCCGTCCATGGGATCACCATCGACCAGGCTTCCACACAGCGCATGCGATAAATTCTCTCCTCAAGCGCGAACTTACTGTAGAGATCTTCATAGTTCAGAGTAAGCGGTTTCTCTACCAGACCATCGATGGTGAGCGACCAGGGATCAACATTAAAGCCTTGTGCGTTTTCAACCGGATCACCTTTGTCGGTGCCGAACTCATAGAAGTTATTAAATGAGCTGACCTTGTCATACGGCGTTAACGTTTCATCAATAGCGAACTTTTCATTACGGGTATAATCGAGATCACGACTTTGAAAGACCGACTTTTCCTCATCGTCGTCGGTAAACCAGCCGAAAGCCGATACGGGTTGGCTCATCAACGAACCCAGTCCGATGAAACCCATGGACTTCAATAACTGTCTGCGTTGAGCGTATACCGATTCATCGGTAACGTCGTTGTCGGTAAGCTTCACTGATGGCTTGAAAAGGCGAGGCATCTGAAATCCTTTAGTTGTGCTATTTACTCATTGATACTCAATGGACCACAAACAGACCGGATAAATTTCAATTAAATTTCTGTCATCCAGAATAAACCGCTACTTCTAAGCTTTGACTTGACCGCTGGCAGGTTAGTTAAATCCGTCGAACTGCGCCGTTTGGTTGGGCAAAAACAGGCTAGCATACATACGTGCTGCGAAATCGTCAGTCATGCCAGAAATGTAATCCGCTATAACTCTAAAACCGTTGTCGAATTGTTGCGCTCTCTGCCAGCGTGCCCGGGTGTTGTCTGGTAATAATCGTTCTGGCTCAGCACTGAATGCTTCGAACAATTCCATTACGGTTTGTTGCCCTTTGAACTCAAGAATTTGTACTTCGGTTTTGCGGATCACGAATTTAAGAACGAAGTCTTTAAAAAGCGCCAGTGCAGCAGAGTGGTCTTCAGGCATTACTGCCTGATAACGCAGCAGAGGGTGGGTAAATACCTCTAGGCTACGAATTTCGATGGCGGTGATAAAGCTGTTCACCAGTGCGCCGATGGCATTTTTACGCTTGTGATGGGTATTACTGAATAAGCGCTCAGTCAGCGATAAAATGTTGTCGGAAAGCCAAGGCACACCAAGTTTGTTCAATGGCACCGCAACGGCTTCCATAAAGGTGCTTTGGTTTACCATCTTCATCACAATGGCATCTTCAAGATCATGAATGCCGTAAGCGATGTCGTCAGCCAGTTCCATAATTGAGCAATCAAACGATTTAAAGCGGGTTTTGCCGTGTTTAACATCCGATTGGGTGAAGCCCATGAATTGTTCACGATCGTGATGATCAAGAGGCTCCAGTAACCAGTCAAACAGGGGCTGATCGCAGCGATACAAGCCCTTTGGTGGATGCCAGTGTGACGCCTGTAATTGTCGGTATGAAGATGGCCGTGTGCCTAAACAGGCTGGATTGGTAAGGGTGTCGATAAAATTCGGATACTTTACCAGCCCAAGTACGCTGCGCCGACACAGATTCATACCGTGGTTTTGGGTGTAGGGCTCAAGTTCACAAATGATACGAAACGTTTGCCCGTTCCCTTCGAACCCTCCGTGGTCGTGCATCATGTAATTTAAGGCAATTTCTCCACCATGACCAAACGGCGGATGGCCGATATCATGAGCCAGGCACAGGGTTTCAATTAAGCTGGCGTCCAGTTGTAACTCTTCCGTTTGCTTTGGAAACTTACCTTGTAACTGGGCGGTAATGCCGGTACCAATTTGCGCGGCTTCCAATGAATGGGTGAGGCGGGTACGGTAGAAGTCGCTTAAACCGGCACCGAGAACCTGTGTTTTTGCCTGTAAACGCCGGAATGCGGCGGAGTGTAGCACCCGTGCTTTGTCACGCTGATAAGGATTGCGATGATCACCATCGCGAGATTGGTTACGGGGAAGGCGTCGTTCACACCAGGGAGAAGAAAAATCCAGCATTATGTTACTGACCTGTCACTGCTTTTCAGGCAATTGGCTAAAATTAAAACATACCACTGATTGACGGTTTACACCAACTGGCGGTTTGTACATGCATTATCAAATCGGCAAAGCAAAAGTTTTAAATATCTTGCTGGGACAGTTCGTCAACGCTGACTAAACAATTATCGGTGAAGGTATCGAACAGAAACCGAACTTCTGGCAACTTTTCTTTAAAGTGCGCCAGCATGCCGTCGAGACGATCGCGAACGGGAATAAATTCACGGTTACCAAACGCAATTTCATCGCAGGCTTTGAGGTAGGCAGAAATTAAATCGGCTGCTTTAACCAGTGTTTTGTATTCCGGATCAACCTGCTGTTGTATGACTAATGAGGAAAAGTGCTTTTGCAGTGAGGCTGGTAACGAGGCGATACATTCCCGTTCTGCCACATCTTCAAGCTTCTTAAACTCGCGAGTAATATGGGGGTTATGATATTTGGTCACATGGTTAATATCAGATAACTTGGTTTCTGAAACTTCATGATACAGGGCTACGGTAGCTGCTCTGTCCGGATTTAGGGTACCACCGAAATGTTCATTGCGGATCACCGCCAGCAGATGCGCGATAACAGCAACCTGATGGGAGTGCTCGGCTATATTTTCCTGTTTCACAGTGTGCATGAGTGACCAGCGTTTGATCAGCGGCATGCGTAAAATCCAGGCCAGGAAGGTGCTTTGCTTTTTCATATCAGGTTGTCCGTAAAGAAGGTTACGTTAACGGGTACTGACTTTCCCCGTTAACCGATCATACCGCCGGACCGTGCTGACGATAGTGTTTAAAGAATGAACCAATACGGGCGAGGGCGGGTTGCAGAATATCTGCATGGGGCAGAAACACCAGGCGAAAATAGCAGCCTTCCTGTAGATTAAAGGCGCGACCGTGCACTAACAGGATTTTCTCTTCATTCAGCAGGTCGAATATCATCTGCTCATCATTGCTGATGTTGAATTTCTGCGCGTCTACCCGGGCGAAACAATACATGGCACCTTTGGGTTTCACGCAGTGAATGCCAGGAATATCGTTAAGCATGTTAGCAGCAACGTCACGCTGCATTTTTAGGCGACCACCGTCGTGTACCAGGTCATTAATACTCTGGTAACCCCCTAAAGCCGTTTGGATGGCACTTTGACAGGGCACATTGGCACACATTCGCATAGAGGCGAGCATGCTGATCCCTTCAATATAGTCTTTAGCGACACGCTTATTGCCACTTACCAGCAACCAACCTGCGCGGAAACCCGCAACACGATAGTTTTTAGACAACCCGCCAAGGGTAACAAAGAAGACTTCGTCGGTTAGCGACGCAATGCAGGTATGCTTATAGCCGTCGTAAAGGATCTTGTCGTAGATCTCGTCGGAGAAAATGACCAGGCCATGCTCTTTCGCCACATCGACCACTTGTTGCAGCAGTGCTTTATCGTAAACAGCACCGGTGGGGTTGTTCGGGTTAATCAACACAATAGCACGGGTACGACTGGTGATCTTACTTTTAATATCGTCGATATCCGGGAACCAATCCGCTTCTTCGTCGCAGCGGTAGTGTACCGGTGTGCCAGATGACAAACTAACCGCAGCTGTCCACAGCGGATAATCTGGCGCAGGCAGCAATACTTCATCGCCGGTATTCAACAGCGCCTGCATGGACATCATGATCATTTCACTCACACCATTACCGATAAAGATATCGTTAATGCGAATGTCCTGAATGTTCATCTGCTGGTAATACTGCATTACCGCTACACGGGCAGCATAAATACCTGAAGAATCTGAGTATCCCTGGGATGTGGGCAGATTATAAATCACATCTTTAAGAATATCGTCTGGCGCTTCGAAGCCGAAAGGCGCTGGGTTACCAATATTCAGTTTTAAAATGCGATGCCCCTCATCTTCCATTTTGCGTGCTTGCGCAGCAATTGGACCTCGAATGTCATAGCATACATTGTCCAGTTTATGAGAGCGTTCTACAGGTTTCATTGCGGTATCGATTAGTCGTGAAATAAGGTCAGACAGGGTATCCCATAGAGCAGGGGGATGTTAAGTGGATTTTGTTATCTTTATCATCATTTTATACTGATATTGCAAAATAGTGTTTACCCATTGATTTGATTACCAGCAAATGACTCAGATAGCTTTCATCGTTAGAGGGCGAATTAGTGGTGCTATAAACACGAAATTAAGTAACAGGAACGCATAAAATTTAGCCAGGGCAATATCGCTCGTGATGCATATTTGCCTAAAAAAATACCACTTTACTTAGTCAAAAGTAGGGTTGAAATGTAGTTTTATTACAGAATTTGGTGCTATTTATAGGTCCTTGACCCCGTAAAAGCCGTTAAATTTTGTTAAACTTTCAGTTTGGCTACGGCAAAAAGTGTCATTTCAAGCATATTTTTTAGATTTTATTTATCATTAATTAAATTTTTATATTCTCTATTGTTATATCGGGCTCTTGTTTGTTTCGTAAATTCAATTACTTACAAATGTGAATAAATGAGCGCATTAGGTTTTACTAACCTGTTACCCACCTGAAACAATAATACAACAGCATTTACGCGCATTTTGTAGGATAAATATAAACGTCGAGAGGGCACAGGGTCCTTGAGGCAATAACAACAAGTTCGCCAAAACTTCTGAGGAAATAACTATGAAAGCTATCGTAAAATCTATCGCTGCTGTATTAACTGTTGCTGCTGTATCTTCGCCTGCACTTGCTGCTGACAAAGAATACCGTTTTGTAGGTGACACGCAATTTGCTGGTTTCTGTAAAGCTGTTGCAACTAACGACGTTCGTGCACTGCGCGTTAACCTGAGCCGTAACGTAGGTCGTATCGCTGCTACTGAACGTGAAGTTCTGCGTATGGTTACTGCTGAAGACGGTCTGACTTGTAACGGTGAAAACCTGGTTGATTTCTCAGTAAAACGTGATGCATCAGACGTACACGAGTTCCTGGTTTCACGTAGCTAATTGTGGGTTGGCTAAAGAACAGGGTGAATACCATTCCTCCGTTGGATATTCGCCCTGCTCAATAGCACCGCAACTTTCTCTACTCGGACTTAGCGCTCAGCAATCTGTCCACTTTCAATTTGCTACTTCTTAGCATCTTGCCCACTTGATATCGCATACGCAATAGCGCCACATACGTGAGTGGAACCAGAATTAAGCTGGTAAGCGTTGAAAACACCAAACCCCCAATGATTGCTATCGCCATCGGTGAATAAGCGGGGCCATCGCCGCCAATTCTTGTGGTACCTACAGCGAGCGGGATCAGACCCAAAATTGTTGTGGCTACTGTCATTAATACCGGGCGAATACGCGTCATACAACCTTCAATGACCGCTTCATATAAAGACATACCTTGAACAATCAGTTGGTTGATACGGTCTACCAGCACAATGCCATTGTTTACCACAATGCCCATTAAGATTAGCATCCCTATCATTCCCATTACCGACATAGCGGTGCCTGTAATCAAGAAGGCCCAAAAAACGCCGGTAAACGAGAACAACAACGACGTGATCACCGCTGTAGGTAACAAGATTGATTCAAACAGGGCAGCCATAACGATGTAAATCATGCAGATGGCCAACAGCATGTTCATCTGCATCACTGCAGCCGCTTCGTCTTGCCTACGGAAACTGCCATCTAACGTCCACTGATAGCCGGTAGGCATGACAATATATTGCATGGCATTTTCAATGCGTTCGCGCGCTTCTTCAACAGTGAGATCTTCACTGAGGTTTGCGCCAATAGATAGAGCGGTTTGGCGATAAAAACGGCGGATCTCAGAAAGTTGAGGCTTCATGGTGATATTCGCCACCATATCAAGGGTTATTGGGCGACCATCTTGTTGGCTAATCACAACGCTTTTTAGTGTTTGTAACGACGCTGCAGCAGGCTCACCAAACTTCAATTGAACGCCTATTTCTCCACTGTCGCCGTAGCGGAAAGTTCGCAAGTTACTGCCACGTAATGCCGTGCTGATAAGACTGGCAACATCTCTGGGTTTTATGCCCAGGCGCCAGGCTTTTTCACTGTTAACCTTAATTTGATATTCCTGTTTTACTGCACCTACGTCGGCTTTCACATCGTCTAACCCATCGATAGATGCGAGCACGGGGACGATATTGTCAGCCAGTTCTCGCAGGCGGGTAGTGGAATCGCCCAATAACGTTACTCGAACACCACCGCCACCACCGCTGTTCCATTGAAAAGACGGACGAGCACGAGCAAACTTTGGCATATCTTCGCGGATCATTTCTTTAATGTCTGACGCCGGGATCGGCAGATCATCTTCCAGGGTAATACGGGAGGTGGCGTGTCCCGCTTCGAAATAACTATAAACCTGCTTTATATGGTATTCCTGCTGGTGGCTATACAGAAATTCTTCCATTTTAACCACGGTGCGTTCTACTTCTTCCAAACTATAATTCTGGGTAACGTGGTAGTTTAGCCAGAAACCGTCTTCGTCGTCGTTACCTTCATCGTCACCACTCACAGCTCCCATGGGGATAGCCGTGCTGATCAAAATAATCATGGCTATCAACCCGGTGACTTTTTGGTGCTTTAGCGACCATCTTAGTACGTTGCCATAGCGGATAATGTAACCAGGTTGGCTCAGGCTTTTCTGTTCCGGCACTTTTATTTTTGACACCAGTAACGGGATCAATGTTTGCGACAATAACAGCGAAGCAAACAGAGAAATACAAATCGCAATGGCCACATGTTCGAGGAAAATCGTGATGTCGATTTTGACGCCAACAATATTTGGCAAGAACACAATGGCGGTGGTGGCGGTACCCGCGATAACTGCCAAGCTCACCCGGTTTATGCCGGTTTGTGTTGCGCGCAGCGCGTTGCTGTCGGTCTGACGAGCCTGAAAAATACTCTCGGTGACGACAACGGCATTGTCTACCAGCATGCCCACGGCCAGCATTAAACCCATCAGTGACAGTATATTTAGCGTGTAACCCATGAGGTACATGAGGCCAAGGGTGATACAAATTGAAAAGGGCACAGAGAGCACCACGATAAGCGTAGATGACAGCTGTCTGAGGAAGGCATACAAAACAATCACCGATAGCAGCGCACCTAGCAATCCGGCGGCAATGAGATCGCCAAGGGAGGAGCTCACGCTTTTAGCAGTATCTTCCATGACAAATAAGTTGATACCGTTAAATTCTGGGTCCGTTTCTGCTTTTTTAATGACCGCCATCACGCTGTCGGCCACTTCAACCAGGTTGCTTCCGGATTCACGATAAATGTTAAAGCCAACGGCATAAGTGCGATCAAGGTGACGCCCTTCGTCGCGTTCAGGACTTTCAAGTCCAACGTCGGCAATGTCCTTTAATTTCACGCCGGGACGCACGATAAAGTTCTTGAAATCGTCAATGTGGGTGAATTCGCCCATGGGATTCACCAACACTTTATTTTCTGTGCCGAGGGCACCAGCGCTGGCTGAAAAATTAACCTGACGCAAGCGCTGCACTAATGCTGGCGTATCGATGTTCATAGCAGCCAATTTGGTGGGATTCAGATGGATCACGATTTGCTTTTTCAGTACACCATAGAGTTCCACTTTTGATACGCCGGGTACGCGTTCTAATGGCTTTTTAAGATTGCGATCTAATAAATCGTAAGCGTTACTCAAATCTCGCTCACTGGACACCCGTAACTGAAAAACGGGCATATCATTGGTGTTGAATTTAAACACCAGAATGCGTTCTACATCGTCTGGCAAGGTGTTGCGGATGGTATCAATTTTCTCCCGGGCCTCGATGCTCTTGGCTTTGATGTTCTCATCCCAGTCGAATTCAATGAACACCTGGGCACGGTTTTCATAAGATGTGGCCTGTATGCGCTTGATACCCGACATGGTAGCGAGTACCTCCTCAAGCGGACGAGTGATCATGCGCTCAACTTCAGCGGGGGTGGCATCTTCGTAGGGGACTTCCACAACGATTTGTGGAATATCAATACCTGGGAATTTTTCCAGTGGCAGTAAACGTGACGCCACGGCACCGAAAATCAGCATTGATAAAAAGCACATACACACGGTGACCGGATGACTCAGGGCAAACCTGGCTAAACCCGCTCCTGAACTGCGCGGCGACGGTACTTCTTGCTTATCCATAAGTGCGCTCTCCGCTTTCGTTCGCCAGTTCCGTGTTTGTCGTACGGAACGTTTTGGTATCAAACAATTGATACAAAACTGGAATTAACACCAGTGTGAGAAGGGTGGCAAACACCAGTCCAAAAATGACCGTTACAGCCATTGGTGTGCGCACTTCCGCGCCATCGCCAAAACCAATAGCCATGGGTAATAGCCCCAGTACAGTGGTGAGGGTGGTCATAATGATGGGGCGCAGTCGGCTTTTGCCTGCGTCGATAATGGCTGCTTGTTTCTGCATGCCTGCTGCCCGCGATTGGTTAATTTTGTCCACCAGTACAATAGCGTTGTTTACCACAATGCCGCATAGCATGATTAAACCGATAAACACCACCACGGATACATTGGTACCTGTGAGCCACAATCCGAACAGGGAGCCGGCACCGGCTAAAGGTACTGAAAACAAAATAAGTAAGGGGTGTAAAAGCGACTCAAACTGCGAGGCCATAACCAGGTACACCATGAATACTGCCAGCGCGAGTGCAAATTGTAGTGAGGCAAAGCTTTCTTCCATGTCTTCGCTTTGACCGGCTACTTTGGCCTTCATGGATAAGGGGAGTGACACTGTAGCGAGGAGATCTTCAGCTTGGCTAACGGCTTCAGCCAGATCGCCATAAGCCAGGTTAGCGCTAATTAGCACCACACGTTGTTGACTCACGCGGGTAATTTCCCCCGGACCGGTGCTCATGAAAACATCGGCTACAGCAGAGAGCGGTACGGGATAATCACTGTCAGGATTAACAATAATATTGCGTACGTCGTCTACATTATCTCGTTGTCGCTGCTGGTTGCGAACCAATACATCGATTTTTCGATCTTCAAGACTGTATTGTGTTGCCACTGTGCCGCCAACCTGAGCAGCAATAACATCAGATACCGCTTTTGCATCGAGCTCTAATCTGGCCAGGCGAGCTTCATTGAAGGCAATTTTGAGCTCGGGATTACCAGACTGCAACGTCGTTGTAATATCGGTAAATCGGGAGTCTTGTGCTAGTCTGTCCATGATTAACTGACTGTAACGTTGCAATTGTGACAGTTCATACCCCTGAAGCTGTATTTGCAGTGGAGCGGCAAAACTGAAGAGTTCTGGCTCGCCAAACTTGCTTTGTACACCGGCTTTAGACGCCAAAAAAACACGCATACTTTGTTTAACGGCATCAATGTTTAATTGACTGCTGCCTGGCTGCATCACTACGTTTAACTGTCCCCAATGATCGCCGCCTTGCGAGGGCGCAGCACTTAGCAAACTACCGGTTCCGGCAAGAGAATACGTACGTGCCACATGGGGTTGTGCATTTGTCACCTCAGCCAGTTCCGCCAAGAGCGCATCGGTACGTTCAACCCGGGAGCCAGCCGGTAAATTTACTTCTGCGTAAAATTCACCTTGCGACATTTTAGGAATAAGCTCTACGCCAATGCCAGGGATCAGCAATAAGGATGAACCGGTGAGCAGGGCAGCAATGCCAAGCACTAGCACGGGTTGCTTGAGTGCTGCACGAATAATGCTATCGTAAGTGCGTCCAAGCACAGAAAAGCCTATTGCCACAAAAGCGGTAAGCGGTCGAAATATAAACCCCAGTACCATCGATGTTACCCGCCACAGGCCCAGGCAAAGTGTCATTAGTACATAGGGTAAATAAACAAATACCACACGAAACGGCAAGGTTAGCGCAAATACTGCCCAGGCGACAAAGCCCTGTCGTGGCGGCTTTGGTGGTGTCTCAAAGGTATCAGCGTGGGCGGGCGAGGTATTTCGTGAACGGGCTGCCAGTGCTGGGATCAAAGTTAATGCGACTATCAAAGACGCAGCGAGAGCAAATGACACCGTCATCGCTTGGTCGCTAAACAACTGACCGGCTACGCCGTCTACAAAAATCAATGGTACAAAAACAGCCATGGTTGTGAGGGTTGAAGCAACGATAGCACCTGCTACTTCTCGGGTGCCTCGCTCGGCAGCCCGGGCATTGTCACCCGGTTGAGATTTGCGGTGACGGTCGATGTTTTCGAGTACCACTATACTGTTGTCTACCAGCAGGCCCACTGCCAAGGCAATACCACCCAAGCTCATGATGTTCAGACTGATATCGTTGCCGTACATTAAATTGAACGTGGCAATAACTGAAACAGGAATCGATACGGAAATGATCAGGGTGGTCCAGAAATCTCGAAGGAACAGGTAGATGACCAGCATGGCGAGTAAGCCACCGATAATCGCTGATGTTTTTACATCATCGATAGCCTGCTTTATGAAGGTACTTTGGTTATAGATGGTTTCCAGATAATAATTCTGTGGCAGAGCGTCATGCAGAGAAGTGAGCTCTTGATTAACACGGCGAGCCACATCTACGGAGTTGGCATCACCTTCTTTGTAAATGGCAATTTCAGTACCTTCAACACCGTTAAAACGGGTGATAGCATCTCGCTCTTTGTAACTGTTTTGTATGCTTGCCACGTCTTTAAGTTGAACATTTCGGCCCTCGAACTGGCTGAGAAACACGTTTCCAATATCGTTAAGGCTGTCGAATTCGTTCAGTGTGCGTACCAGGAAAGCCTGTGAACTCGCGTTTAGGCGCCCACCGGCGGCATTCACATTTTCTTCTTGTAGACGGGTAATGATCTGGCTCACGCTTACGCCGAGCTGACTGGCTTTACGTGGGTCTACTAATACCTGAACTTCATTTTCCAGCCCGCCACCCAAGCGAACCGATGCGACACCTTCCACCGACTCTAGCTTGCGTTTAATTTGTTCTTCAGCAAAAAGTCGCAACGTTTTCATCTGACTAATTCGCTGTTCAGTATTGGTGCTTGCGGCATTTTCATTAAGTGACAAACCGAGCTTCATCACCGGGTCCATGCCTGGATTGAACTTCAATAGGCGGGGTTTCTCAACATCTAGCGGCAATTGCAGAATGTCGAGCTTTTCACGGACTTCAAGCGCAGCAAAGTCCATGTCAGTACCCCAACTGAACTTTAAAACGACATCCGATTGTCCGGCCCGGGAAATGGATCGCACATCTTTTACGCCTTTTACCACGCCGACCGCTTCTTCAATAGGTTTGCTTACCAATTGTTCCAACTCGGCAGGCGCTGCGCCTTCGTAATCTGTGCGAATGGTTAAGGTTGGGTAGGAGAGTTCAGGGAGTAGGTTAACGGAAAGCCTGCTCAACGACACCATACCAAAAAGTAAGATGGCTGCGGTGAACATGGCGATAGCTACCGGGCGGTTAACCGCCAGTTTTACGATATTCATAGTAAACAGTCCTTTTTAAAACAAATCAGCTGTTTACAACTTCAACTGGTGTTTGGTCCTTGAGGTTCTGGTGACCGACGGTAACCACGGTCTCGCTGCCTACCAGGCCGCTTGTAATTTCAACCATATCGCTGTTTTCGAAACCCAAGGTAACGGGTACCTTTAGCGCTTTTCCTTCGCGCACCACGAACACAGTGCTTTGATTATCAATACTGATCAATGCCTGGCGCGGTAACAGTGGTGTATCTGAACGGGTGTCATAATTCAGTGCAACTTCGGAGAACATGCCAGCCTTTAATTGTTCTTTGTCGTTAGGAACGGTTAGCGTCACTTTAAATGTGCCGGTGGTGGCATCGATGACCGGACTGATTCGTTCTACCCGGGCGGTCACGGTTTCATTCGCCAGGGCTGGAATTGTAAGGGTAGCGGCTTGTGCTTTTTTAATACGAGAGAGCTCGCTTTCTGGCAGGTAAACAATACCTTGTAGGGCTTTTTGCTGAACAATGTGGAACATGCGTTCACGTTGGAAGGATTCTGTGAGGTTCCCTACCTTGGCATTACGCTCTGCAATGTAGCCGCTGATTGGTGCGGTAATGGTGGTTTCTTTTAAATCCAATTCGGCTAACTCTACATTGGCGCGTGCAGATTGATACTGTGCCGTGAGCTTTTGAAATGCATCATCACTCACCAGTTTACGGGAGTAAACCTTGTTAATTTTCGCCAGTTCCTGCTCGATACCAGCTAGATCAGCCCGAGCCTTTTCGAGGTTCAATTCATATCGACGTTTATCGAGTTGCGCCAGCACCTGGCCTTTCTCGACGTAATCGCCTTCTTCAACCAAAATGTGTTCAATGATCCCGGCTGCTCTGGCGACCACAAACGCTTCTTCCTTGGCTTCGAGGATCGCTGTGGTGGCGTAATTTGAAGAAATGACACCCCGCGTAATGGTGGTGGTTTCCACCGGAATGCTAACAACAATAACGTCTTTTTTCTTATCGTCTACGGCGCCAGCATCGCCGCAACCAGTGAGTAGTGAGGTGAGCATCCCTAGAGTAAGAGAGGCAGCTAAGAGATGTGTTTTCTTCGTTTCCATGGTCAAAACCCGCAAGGTGAACTGTTATTAGTTATAGGCGATTATGAGCATCGTGCATGCCAAGGTGTGGGGAACAAAATAATATGTTTTAAATCAGTATGTTATTTTTATTTGTAAGATGTGGTGAATTTGAAGAGTCGCTAAATGTGGTCTGAATAACTATTTAATGGTGAATGCCGCCATTGTTATATGGCGGCATTAGGCGAGGCGTTGTTACGTCCACATGACACAAATGGCCGCTGCCGAAATTAACAGCAAGCCGGCTATTTCGTTCCGTTTAACCGGAGTTTTAAGCATCCATGCGGATATCAACATGGTGGTGAGCACTTCAACCTGACCGAGTGTTTTCACATAAGCCACATACTGAATACTCATGGCACTGAACCAGCACATAGAACCAAAGCAACTGGTTGTACTGGCAGCCAGCGTGAGCGGTAATTGACGGCGAAGTTGGCCAAACACTTCGGGTTCTTTTACCGCGATGTAGCCGGCCAGTAACGCGGTTTGCACACACAGCACCCATAACAATACCCAGGCGGCGCTAACCGGAAACGGTACGTCGAGAAGTTGAGCAGCTTCACGGACATACAATGAGGTAAGGGCGAAGCTACCGCCACAAGCAAGACCAATTAGCGCCGTTTTGATGCTTAGTTCACCCTTTCGGGTTGCACCACTTAATACAAAAACAGCAACAGCGCCTACAACAATCCCAACCCAACCGAGTAGCGAAAGCTGGCTACCGAAAAACAGCGTGCCAAGGACTGCTGCCACCAAAGCTTCGCTCTTTGCCAGCCCTGCGCCTACGGCAAAGTTCTTTTGTTTGAACAGCGTCACCATTAAGAAGGTGGCGACAATTTGCATCACTGCAGATATACAAACAAACCCAATGAACTTCATTGAAAATGAAGGTACCGATACCGAATAAAACTGATACAGGCCGATAAGATATACAAGCGCGATAGGTGGAGCAAAAAGAAAGCGGGCGAGGGTAACGCCGGAGGTATTTACTTTTGCACCGAGCTTGCTTTGGAAGGCATTTCTGAACGTTTGAAAAAGGACAGCGCCCAGGGTAAGAAATATCCAGGTCAAAATCTGGTTTACCTTTTGGAATTAAGCGATTGAGAGAAATAAAACGAAGACGCCAGAGTGGCGTCTTCACATGTTTGGTATTCGTTTTTTAGCTGAGAATTTCGTAGCTGGTTTCAATGTCCACATTGCCGGCGAGCATAAGCATCACGGAACAGTATTTTTCTGCTGATAACTGTACGGCACGAGCAACGGCTTTATCGGTAATACCGGTGCCTTTCACTTCATAGTGAGCATGAATTTTAGTGAATACCCGAGGTGGGTTTTCAGCCCGTTCTGCATTGAGCTCACATTCACAGTGCTCAATCTCAAAACGGCCTTTCTTTAAAATATCCACAACATCAATACTTGAACAACTTCCCGCCGCAATCAACACCGATTCCATGGGGGAAATAGCCTGGCCATTGCCATCCATCACCGTTTTGTATCCGGAATCTGTTGTACCGGTAAACGTAAGGTCGTTGTCCCAGATAACTTTTGCTTTCATTTATACCTTGTCCTTAACCTTATTTGTTCAGTCTAATGGCAGTTTTATCAATGGAAATACGACGCTGTTTATACAGTGCCCCCAGCGCCTTTTTATAAGCGGCCTTACTCACATTAAAATGTGAATAAATTTCCTCTGGTTTACTTTTGTCGGTTAGCGTGGAAACGCCGCCATGCGCCTCTAAATCGTCGAGAATGGCTTCTTCCAACGTTTTACGACCGGCTTTATCGGTGCGCTGTAGGGCAACATCAATTTTGCCGTCTTCACGTACCGTTTTTACAAACGCTTCCAATTCCTGGCCGATGCGTAATTTCTTGTAGGCATCACTGTGAAAAATAAGTCCCAGATATTGCTTCTCGATGACAACCTTAAAGCCCAGTTCGGTTTTTCCGTAAACAATGCAATTAATCGCATCGCCGGCTTTCAAATAAGGCGCACTTTCTTTCAGGAATCGATGCAGCTTGGTGGCACCTAAAATACGGTTAGTACTTTCATCAATATAAATATGCACTACATAGTGCATGCCTTCATTTACCGGCGTTTCCTGCATCCCTGATGGTACCAGCAAATCACGGTCTGCACCCCAGTCGAAGAAGCCGCCAAAATGTGTCGCACCCACGGCCTTAAGTACCACCGTTTCGCCCACATTCGCTATGGGAGCATTGGGCCAGGCTTCGAGATTGCCGGTTTCATCCAGACCAACGAACACACTAAGCTCGTCTCCTGGCTTAACAGGCTGATCTAAATCTGTGGCTTTTTCGTGAGAAAGCAGTACAAGGGGATCGTTGTCGTCACCGGTAGTGAGGTGAAAGCCGAAAGGTAATTCTTCGGCAACGCGTAAAAGATTGATTTTTCCAATGTCTATCATCAGGGACTGACTGTAAAAGTAAATACAGGTAGTATGATAACGAATTGTCGGAGTTAGCTAAACCATTATGAAGTTGAATTGCGATTTGGGTGAGAGTTTTGGGGCCTGGACCATGCCGGTAGATGCCTCGGTAATGGATTATATCGACCAGGCCAATATTGCCTGTGGCTTTCATGCTGGCGATCCGGTTGTTATGAAACAGGCAATTAAAGCCGCAGCTAGCGCTGGTGTAACAATAGGTGCGCATCCTTCTTATCCTGATTTACAAGGTTTTGGCCGACGCTCAATGGCCATGTCCCCTTTAGAACTCAAAGCCTGTATTCAATATCAGGTGGCGGCCCTGAGCGGCATGGCAGTGTGTGAAGGTGAAACCGTGCGCTACGTTAAGCCCCACGGCGCACTGTATAACGATTTGATGCAAGACAAGCGCATCCGTCAGACCGTGATGGAGGCGGTGGCTGAAATCGGCAACGGCAAGTTGACATTGATGATTCAAGCGCACCCTTCGGCAAATCTGTTGCGTGAAGAAGCGGCGCAGTTTTCACTACCGTTGATGTTTGAAGCGTTTGCCGATCGTCGCTATACCGATGATGGCTATCTGATGTCTCGGCGACTCGCGGGGGCTGTGCTTAACACGCAACAAGCTGAAACACAGGTGCGTCAACTACTTGCCGATGGCACTGTGACAACAGAAAGTGGCCGCCAGCTACCGCTGGAAGTCGATACGTTATGTGTACACGGCGATTCAACCGGCGCTGTGGAAATGGTAAAAACCTTCAGGACGATGCTAAATGATGCAGCCATTTAATGCCGTCAGCCGTATTGAGTATGCCGGGTTGGATGGACTGATATTATACTTCTCAGACAACGATACTCAGGCAACCAGTGCCAGAGTGTCGAATTGTCATCAGGCATTGAAAGCCGCCTCGCCAATTTGGCTTCGTGAAGCCATACCGTCGTTTGATTCTCTGCTAGTCATCTTCGATCCATTCGCTATTGATGATCATGGTGTGTATCAGTTTATTCGCCAATTACCCGTTAGCCAGGATAATGTCATTGCCGGTAAACACCACCGTATTCCCGTGTGGTACGGCGCGCCTGGAGCCAATGATTTGGAAGATATTGCTCGTTTAACCGGCCTCAGTAAAGATGGCATTATCAATACCCATACAGCCACCACATATCGTGTTTACGCGGTGGGGTTTGCGCCAGGTTTTGCTTACCTGGGTGACAGTGCTGATACCTTAAACGTGCCCCGACGACAATCGCCTCGTACCGCCGTTCCCGTTGGTGCTGTGGCCCTGGCCGATAAACAAAGTGCGGTTTACCCGCAGCGCTCGCCCGGCGGATGGCAGTTACTCGGACTTACGCCGGTAGCCATGTTTCGCTCTGGGGCAGAGCAACCGGCGCTATTAAACATGGGCGATACGGTATCGTTTTATGGTATCGACGAAGACACATTTCGACAGTGGGATATACAAGCATGACGGCGCTTAACGTAATCAGCCCTGGAATTGTGAGTCTGCTGGTGGATGGCGGTCGAATTGGTATGCAGGACCAGGGTTTCTCAGGCTCTGGTCCGTTGGACCCCATGAGTTTTCGGTTTGCTCAGTGGTTGTGTGGTAATGCTATCGACACCGCAGCCATCGAAATTGTGGGGAATGCCGCTTTTCGTTTTAATATGGCGGCTACCATTGCCTTATGCGGGCCCGATGTTCACCTCACCATTGATGACTGCGAATTTCCGACCTGGCAAACGGTAACGGTAAAGCCCGGGCAAACTATTCAAGTATCGGCTGAGCAAATAGGGCAGCGCTATTATCTTGCGGTGTCGGCGGATTGGCAGGTTCCCACAGTGGCAGGTTCGGCTTGTACCGTAATGCGAGAAAAACTGGGTGGGCTTAGAGGGGACGGTTCGCCGCTGAAGGCGGGAGATGATTTGCCAATGAAGGCAAGAGCAATAACTCCGACCAGAAAAATACCGTCTTCGTTACGTCCTGATTTTTCATTATCCACAGCTGTCGACATTATTCCGGGTTATCAGCATCTTGCCTTTGACAGCGTGACGCAAGCAACCTTCTATTCATCTGTTTATACCGTTGCGCCGCAAAGCGATCGTATGGGCATGCGGTTGTCGGGGGCCGCTGTGCCAAGTTCGTTAACGGCGATGCGTTCAGAGGGGATTAATTTCGGTTCTGTACAGGTGCCATCCGATGGTCAGCCAATTATAATGCTCGCCGATCGGCAAACCTTGGGCGGTTATCCCAAAATTGGCGTTGTTGCCAGTTACGACATCCCGCGATTAGCCCAGGCCGTGGCAGGAAGTGAACTTGCTTTTACACCTGTCGATGCAAACAATGCCAGAAGTATCTGGCTTCTCAAAGAAACTAAGATTAAACGATTTTTTCAGGAATAAGTGTTACTGATGACAACGGCTTTTTTAAACGATTCGTATCTTCCGCTGGAAGAAGCCAGAATATCTCCTATGGACCGTGGTTTTCTCTTTGGCGACGGTATCTATGAAGTAATTCCCACTCTTGGCGGCAAGCCCGTTGGCATGGGCGCACACCTGTCTCGACTGCAAGACGGTCTTGATGCGTTGTCTATTACCAATCCTAAATCCGAAATAGAATGGCGTGAACTGGTCTCTGCGCTGGTGCAGAAAAACGCACAACATCTTCAGTCTGACTCTGTTGGAATTTATATTCAGGTTTCCCGAGGCACCGTGATGAATAGGGCGCATGGGTATCCGGAAGATATTCCGCCAACGGTGTTTGCCTTTGCTTTTGCTACGGCTGCGCCGCCAGTTGAAGACATAAACAAAGTGCCTGTTTTTTCCGTGATCACCGGTGAAGATAAACGCTGGCAACGCTGCAATATTAAATCGACCTCTTTGCTAGGTAACGTAATGCATTTTCAGCAAGGCAAAAGTGCCGGAAAGCAGGAAATAATCTTACTGAACCACAAAGGCGAAGTTACCGAAGCAAGTGCGTGCAATGTATTTGTCGTAAAAGACGGCGTAATTATGACCCCACCTCTCGATAATCAAATTCTACCGGGTATCACCCGTAAACTGGTGATCGACAGCCTCAAGCTTGAGGGGATTGAGGTGCAGCAGAAGCCCATAACGAAAGCCTTACTGGATAATGCCGATGAGGTTTGGTTGACCAGTTCAAGCAAAGAAATCGCGCCTGTGACATCGGTAGATGACAAACCGGTAGGTAGCGGCAAAGTCGGGGATATTTGGCTACAAGCTATTCGCGTGTTTAATCGCCACAAATTTGAGTTGTAAAAAAAGCCTGCTTCAAAGCAGGCTTTTTTCTTATTCTGTTTTGTCACAGTTGCCGTCTTTACATTCACCGTAAAGATAGAGGCTGTGATGCGTTAGCTTTATGTTGTTCCGTTCAGCAATTTCGATCTGACGTTGTTCAATAAGCTCATCTTCAAACTCAATAACTTTGCCACACTTTAGGCAAACGAGATGGTCGTGGTGTTCTTTATGGCTGATTTCGAAAACTGACTTACCGCCTTCAAAATGGTGACGGTTAAGAATGCCCGCATCGTCGAATTGGTTAAGGACGCGATACACGGTAGCCAGACCAATTTCTTCGCCCTGATCAATCAGGATCTTATACACGTCTTCAGCGCTGATATGCTGATTAGCCGGCTCCTGCAGTATCTGCAGAATTTTTAAACGAGGAAGCGTGACCTTTAGGCCCGCTTTTTTCAGTTCTTTATTTTGATCCATAGATAACCACTTCTATACGCACTTTTATTTAATCGCTCATTATAGGTACTTTGTTTTCATTTGAAAGTACATGCCGACGAATTCTTCACATTTATTTGCGCTTGTTGATGCGCACTATTCATTTTTTCACCAGTGATAACGATGTGAGAGTAAAACGATTTCCCTCAGTATTTTAACAAAAATAAAACATGTTATTTTATTATCAGATTAATAAGGTTAATCTTAAAGACAGGTATGACCTCTTGTAATTCAGTCAATATGCAGGTCAAAAGGCGATGTTAATTTTCGACTGAATTACGCAAAAAATAACAATATAAATTAAGATTATCAGTGCAATGCACTGATTTCATGATTACAAAGGGTTGAGACCGTCTAATGCGCTTAACAGTAGTTCAAAAAATCACATTGGGTTTTGCTTTATTTGGCTCCCTGCTCCTTACTACCAGCTTGCTTGCTTACCTGGGTTTAACCGACATTCGGCAATCTGCCCGTGCCGTGGTAGAAGAAAAAATGCCGCTGCAAACGAGTATGATGTCGCTTAAAACCGATAGCCAGCTATTGGCCAACATATCGGTAAACGGTTATTTCACCGAAGAAGCCACAGCGCTCAAAGAAAACCACGCGGAATTCGCTGCACTAAGTGAAGTATTGGCTGAAGAGATGTCGGTGTTCGACACGCACTTTTCGAATAATCAGGAAGCTGCACAGGCTGTAGAGTCCACTCAGTTATTTATTAGTGAAAGCATGAAAATGTATGCTGCCCTGGAAGAGAGCAAAGAAGACCAGTTTGCTTTGGCTAAGAAACTAACCAGTGCCCAGGCGCACATCAATGAAGCTGGTGCGTTGATGATGGATTTAAGCTTTCTTGAGTCGGACCAGCCTGGTTTTGATGCGCTAGCGGGCCTGGGGACGAACATCGATAACAAGCTCATTACGCTCAGTGCGTTAGTGGGTGAACTTGTCGAATCGGTTAAACCAAACCAGTCCGCTAAATTATTATCAGACCTCAATTATCAACTGAGCAACCTGGATGTTGATAAAGCGTACTTTTTACGCTCAGCCGACGGCATGGATACAGACGGCATTGTAGAGAAATTTCAATCTGAATATGCCGAGGTAGTGCGATTTATTGAAGGTGACAACGGCATAATTGCTCTGCAAGAAAATAAAATAGCGCGTATCGAGCTTGCAGCAAATAGCAGACTTATTGCCAATCATGCCTTCACCGACGCCATGGCGACAATTAATACGCTCTATGATGAAGTGTCTGCAGAAACCCTCGAAGGACAAAACCTTATTCTCGACACGGTTCAGGATAGTTTACTCGATACTCTCATTGTGTGCGGTATTGGCCTGTTGGCAGCTGTCGTACTTACCTTAACCGTGAGAAAGAGCATCGCGGGGCCACTGGGCAGAATTAACGCTGGGCTCGGGCGCTTGAGTCAGGGGGATTTATCTTATCGTTTGGCACAAGATGGTAACGATGAATTTGCTGATCTCGCTGCAAAGGTAAACAGCTTGGCTGATGCTCTGCGAGAACTTATCGGTAACATTCAGGATAAAGAGCGTGCCGTACTTAGCGTTGCTCAGGAAAGCATGAAAATGGGCGAACGCAGTTTGTCGCTGGTGGATCAACAACGAGATCGGGTGCACCAAACTTCAGCTGACACCGATAATGTCCGTGAAACCAGTCAGAAAAACCTGGCGATGATTGAACAAGCGCTTAATGAGTTAAATGGCGTGGCCGAACAAGCAAGGGCAACGTCTGATATGGTGAAGCAAAATCGTCAGCAGGTCGCAGAGCAATCTGCGCAGGCGCTGGAATCTGCAACTATTATCGGTCGTCTTGAAGAAAACAGTAAAAATATCGGCTCTATTCTTGATGTCATTAAAACCATTGCAGAACAAACAAACTTGCTTGCGCTGAATGCTGCCATTGAAGCAGCTCGGGCAGGAGAGCAGGGGCGAGGTTTCGCGGTGGTGGCTGATGAAGTACGGACTCTGGCCAACCGTACCCAGAATTCTACAGAAGAAATTGAGAGTATGATTGGTAGTTTACAGCGTGATGCGCAAAACGCGGTAACAGCCATTAACATCAGTAAAGAAAAAGCAGAACAGGGCGTGTCGGTGAGTGAGCAGGTTTATCAGCAAGTGAACGACATTAGCGATGTTATCGCTAAGCTACAGGCTTTCAATGAATCTTTTGTACAAGATACCCATGCGCAGAATGCATTACTAACCGCAGTGGCAGGTAATCTTGATGCGATTGTTAAATTGGCAGACGAAAGTGCGCAAAGCACACGCCAGGCCAATGAGTCGAGTGGCCGTGTAGACAAACAAATGGAGGGCTTAAGGGCGGTAATTGAGCGCTTTAAGGTTTAAATTAAAACAACTTAACACAGGTACAAAAAAACGGGCTGCAGCCCGTTTTCTTTTAAAAGTATATGCTTTAAGCCAATTCAGCTAAACATAACTCTTCGTGAAGCTGCTTACACCAGGCGCGAACACGCTCTTCAGTGAGTTCAGGCTGACGATCTTCATCGATACCTAAGCCAACGAAATGATCATCGTCTGCCATGCCCTTGGAGGCTTCAAAGTCATAACCTTCAGTAGGCCATTGACCAACCAGAATAGCACCACGGGGTTCTACGATATCGCGTACCATGCCCATGGCATCCAGGAAATATTCTGCGTAGTCTTCCTGGTCTCCGCAACCAAAAATCGCGACCAGTTTATCATTGAAATCGATCTCTTCCAGTTCAGGGAAAAAATCATCCCAGTCGCATTGTGCTTCACCGTAATACCAGGTTGGAATGCCGAAGATAAGCAAATCAAACTCTGCGATCTGTTCTTTGGTACTTTTTGCGATATCCTGAACATCAATCAGGTTTTTACCTAATTCTTTTTGAATCATTTTCGCAACGTGTTCGGTATTTCCTGTGTCGCTACCGAAAAACAAGCCAACACTTGCCATAATTAACCTCTGTCCGATATATCTTGTGAAATTACACGCCAGTGCTCAGGAAGAACAACTCAATGATACCTTTGGCAACGAAACCCAGTGCACCCAGGCCAAGTACTCCGTAGGCCACCACGCGACCAATCAACGGTACATCATTACTTTTCAAAACATCATGAACGGCGTAGCCCATTAACAGAAACAGGCCAATCAGGCCCAAAGTGAACATGATGGATTCGATGGTTTCGTAATTTTCAGCAAGCATAGTTTTACTTAGTCCAAAATCGGCGCAAACTATAGCACACAATTTATCTCACTCGCAGTGAAATGAATGACATTTTTGCGCTATATCAGTTGTTATGGGCGCGCCAACTGTTTTTCAATAATCCGATTGAATGCATCTGGCTTTTCAGAGTGCAGCCAGTGTCCCACGCCTTCAATAACATGAGCACGTGCTTTTGGGAAATAATCAGCAATGGTGCCTTGCATATTCATATCGATGTAATCTGAATTACCCGCTTTGATAAACAATGTTGGCTTATCAAATACGGCATCAATAGTCTGCCAGCCAATAATTTCCTGATAATTTGCTTCCAGACCAGCAAGGTTAAATCGCCATTGCCAGTTTTTCTGCTCACCTTGATACAAGCTTTTCAACAGGAACTGTCGTACGCCCGCTTCCTGGATGAACGGTTTCATCGCTGCATCTGCGTCAGAGCGTTTGTTCACTGCACCGAGATCAACCGAATTCAGCCCTTTGAATATGTCGTCATGTCGCGGTTTGTAGGTCACTGGAGCGATATCTGCAACAATCAGCGAATCCAGCTCATTGGGATAACGCAGTGCAAACCGCATGGCCACTTTACCGCCAAGAGAATGACCAACGATAGCCACTTTCGATTTTTTGTATTGCTGAACAAGGGGAAGTAACGCATCCACACAGGCGTCGAGTGAAAACTTATCAATGTGTTTGGATTCACCGTGATCAAGCAGGTCGATGGTGAGTACATTCGTGGAATCGACAAAATGGCGTCTTACCACAGATAAATTATCCATGGTGCCAAATAGACCGTGAATAACGACTAAAAGTACATCGGAATCGTTTTTTTCAAAATAAGAGTAATTTAGCGGGGAGGGCATGTCATAACCTAAAAAAGGCGACCAATGTCGCCTTTGTAAATTAACGTAAATTTAGAAATTAGATCGCGTAATCTTCGAGAGATTTACCGCTTTCAAGGGCATCTTTGTATACGCGAGGCATACGACCGATACCTGTCCATGGATGCTCTTTACCATCGCTGTCTGTTAGCGTGTATTTAACAGGACGTTTCTTACCAGTAGATTTCTTTTCTGCAGGTGCGGATTCTAAATCACTAACATCAAGGCCAGCTTCTTGGAGCTGCTTCTGAATGTCTGCAATTTTTTGCAGTTTTTCTTGCTGTTCTTTCTGTTCTTCGAGATCTTTTTCTTTACGCTTCTCGATAATGTTGGTTAATTTTTCCTGTACAGATTCTAATTCGGCTGTGCTTAAATCCTTTACTGCACCTTGTAAACGTCTTCCGTGAGTTAAAATTTCTAAAAAGTCGCTCATTAATCAACCTTGTGTTAGTTTTCTATGTAATTAAACGGGTATTTAAATTTTAGTCTAAAAAAAGCAGCGTGACACTGCTTTTTTTATTTAATTCGATAAATACTCATAAAAAATGAGATAGATCACTATTTAAGAGCGCTTACATATTCGGATAGTTTGGACCGCCACCCCCTTCAGGTGTTACCCATTGAATATTTTGTGAAGGATCTTTAATGTCGCAGGTTTTGCAGTGAATACAGTTCTGTGCGTTTATTTGTAAAGTTTTGCTCGTGCCATCTTCTACTATTTCATAAACCCCCGCAGGGCAATAACGTTGCGCTGGCTCGTCAAACTTTGGCAAATTCACATTAATTGGAATTAATTCATCGGTGAGTTTAAGGTGACAAGGCTGATTTTCTTCGTGATTTGTATTCGACAGGTACACGGATGAAAGCTTATCGAAACTAAGAATGCCATCGGGTTTAGAGTACGTGTGAACTTCGCTATCTTGAATACTTTTCATTGAAACGTAATCTGCATTCCTGTCGGCAATTTCAAATTTTGAATTACCACTCAGTACATTCTGTTCAAAAGTATTAAATGCGCCGCCCCAGAATGCACCATATTTGTGAATTGCAGCACCAAAGTTTCTTGCACTATGTAGTTCATTAAATAACCAGCTTTGTTTAAATTGCTGGCTAAATTCTGCTTCTAACGACTGTTGGGAGCTTTGAGTCATTTGTTTAATTAGGGTGTCCGCGGCGAGCATACCGGATTTCATTGCCGTATGATTTCCTTTTATTTTAGAAAAATTCAAGGTACCCGCGTTACATCCCACCAACATACCGCCAGGAAAAGCCATTTCTGGTAAGGAATTAAAGCCGCCTTTCGCAATGGCTCTGGCACCATAAGAAACCCTTTTTCCATTTTCGAGATAGCGTTTAAATACAGGATGGTGTTTTAACTGTTGAAATTCATCAAAAGGACTCAAAGTTGGATTGGTGTAATTAAGGTCTACAATTAATCCGACAAATACCTGATTATCTTCGGCATGATATAAATAGCCGCCGCCAGTGGCTTCTGAAAGTGGCCAACCCGTGGTATGAATAACTTTGCCAGGTTGATGAAGCGCAGGATCGATATCCCATACTTCTTTAAATCCAAGCGCATAATGTTGAGGCTGGCTATCTTTATCTAAACTGAATTTTTCAATTAATTGCTTTCCCAGATGTCCCCGACAACCTTCGGCAAAAAGGGTATATTTTGCCCGCAGTTCCATGCCGGGCATAAACCCCTCTTTATGGCTACCGTCACTGGCAACGCCCATATCACCGGTAATCACACCGGCCACGGCGCCATTGTCATCATACAGAATGTCTGCTGCCGGAAAACCCGGGAAAATTTCTGCACCTAAGGCTTCCGCTTGTTCTGCCAGCCACCGACAAACATTACCCATAGATACAATGTAGTTCCCAGGGTTATGCATCGTGCGGGGAACAAGGCTGTTGGGGATTTTATGACTTCGCTGCTTATCACGAAGATAGTAAATATCATCTTCCGTTACCTGCACATGCAGTGGTGCATGTTTTTCTTTCCAGTCAGGAAACAGCGCATTTAATGCCGTTGTTTCAAATACAGCGCCGGAAAGAATATGCGCACCGACTTCTGAACCTTTTTCAACTACGCACACCGTCAGAGGTTCAGCTAAAGATGAAGCTTGCTGCATCAACCTGCACGCAGCAGAAAGGCCTGCTGGGCCAGCACCAACGATAACAACGTCAAATTCCATCGATTCTCTTTCCATGACTCCTCCGCATTGCTTGTTTTTGTAATCAGGTTGACGTTTACGTCAACAGAAAGTAAATTGCATGCTAAGTTTACGTTAACGTAAAGATAAAGTCAGGTAACAGAAAGAAGGCTTGCTTCGAAAAGTGGTAACAAATGCTGACAGTGCATTATTGCTTGTCGTTGAAGAAGTAAAGGCCCACACGTTAAATGGCGATAAATTAACCGACAGAATGGGGTGCAAAATGAAAATACTCGTTCCCGTAAAGCGCGTTGTGGACTACAACGTAAAGGTGCGTGTTAAAGCAGATGAATCCGGGGTTGATCTGACCAATGCTAAAATGGCGATGAATCCATTTTGCGAAATTGCAGTAGAAGAAGCGATTCGCCTGAAAGAAAAGGGCTTGGCTTCTGAAGTTGTGGTGGTTTCGATTGGAACAAAAGCCTGTCATGAGCAAATAAGAACGGCACTGGCGCTCGGGGCAGACCGGGGTATTCATGTTAACACCGAGCTGAGTCTTGATAGCTTACAGGTCGCAAAATTACTCAATAAGGTGGTTGAAAAAGAACAACCTGGATTGGTTATTCTGGGTAAACAAAGCATTGATTCAGACAATAACCAAACCGGACAAATGCTGGCTGCGTTGGCAGATATGCCGCAAGGTACTTTTGCCTCTGAAGTCTCTGTAGAAAATGACCAAATAACCGTAACCCGTGAAGTCGACGGCGGGTTGCAAACACTACGCCTTAATTTGCCTGCTGTGGTTACCACCGATTTGCGACTGAACGAACCCCGTTATGCCACGTTGCCGAATATTATGAAGGCCAAGCGTAAACCTCTGGATACCATCGAGGCAGATGAATTTGGAGTTTCACTGGTATCCAAAGTAAAAACCATAAAAGTCACGCCACCCGCTCAACGCAGTGCCGGGATTAAAGTGGCGGACGTGGCAGAACTGGTGGATAAACTGAAAAATGAAGCGAAGGTGATCTCATGAAAACACTGATTATTGCTGAACATGATAACCTGAGCCTGAAGCCGGAAACCGCAAGACTGGTATCGGCAGCCGCTAAGTTGGGCGGCGAGATTCATATTCTTGTTGCGGGTGAAAACTGTGTACCTGTAGCAGATGCAGCGGCGAAGCTTGAGTCTACGGCAAAGGTATTGTTAGCAGACGGTTCATCGTTAGGTCACCAGCTGGCGGAAGAAGTTACCGCATTGATAGTGACGTTGGCAGGCGATTACCGTCATATTCTGGCCGCCGCATCCACTACGGGCAAGAATATTATGCCAAGGGTGGCTGCAGTACTCGATGTTGCGCAGATTTCCGACATTATCGCCATTGAAGCGCCTAACCGGTTTGTTCGTCCAGTTTACGCTGGCAATGCCATTGCTACCGTTGAGTCAGATGAAACTCAGCACGTTATTACGGTGCGCACATCGGCATTCGAAGGTGCAGTAGAAGGAAATAGCGCACCTGTCGAGTCGGTGAATGTGCCAGCAGGCAAAGATAAATCGATGTTTATCAGTGCCGAAATCGCTAAATCGGAACGGCCTGAACTGACCGCGGCCAACGTGATTATTTCCGGCGGCCGGGGGATGCAAAATGGTGAAAACTTTAAACTGTTGGAAGCCATCGCTGACAAACTCGGTGCGGCCATTGGCGCGTCGAGAGCCGCGGTAGATGCGGGCTTTGTTGCAAATGATATGCAGGTGGGGCAAACCGGTAAAATCGTCGCCCCTGATTTGTACATTGCAGTAGGAATTTCTGGCGCCATTCAGCATTTGGCCGGGATGAAAGATTCCAAAGTCATTGTTGCGATAAACAAAGACGAAGAAGCCCCGATTTTTCAGGTCGCTGATTACGGGTTAGTAGGCGATTTATTTGAAATTCTGCCGGAACTGGAAAAAGCGCTTTAAACAGCGCTTTTTCAGTGAATCCGTTGAGGCTCCTGCATGATCAGGAGCTTTACCCGTGATTAATCGTATTTAAACTCTGACCACAGAGTTTTCTTCGAGAGAGACAGGGGAGGGAGTATAAGCGTCTGCTTCCCAATCATTTTCCCAAACATCATCATTTAACAAATAGCGGAACTGATACTCGCTGTCTGATTCCAACGTTACCGTTTGCGTAAAGTCACCGTTTTTCAGTTTCTTCATAGGCGTGACTTCTAAATCCCATTCGTTGAAATCGCCGATAAGCTTCGCGGTTTCTGCTTCCTTGGCTTCATTGGCATTTAATCTGAAAGTGACTTTGCAAGCTGGTTTAGATTTCAAATACTGTTTTTTTAGACTCATGGGATCCCTCGTGCTAAACGACTAATACCTATACAACTTAAGTCTAAAATATCAACAGTTCAAGATGTTTTGAAGATATTTTAACCGTATCAGCTTTTCGACGTTTTTTAGCGGCGAGCGACAGACAAAACCTGTGCATTAAAACGTCATTTATAGGCTATACATTATTTGTAACAGGTTTATAGATTTAGAAATAAAATTTAACAATCTAAAAGCAGTCAGCTTTACGGAAGGCGGTTACACTTAGCGCCATCATTATTATAAGGGTAATTTGCATTCTTCTTCAGGCTGCGTCTTTACCTGTCAAAACGATATCCCATAAAGGAAGCACCATGTCTAAAAGCGGTTGGGTCAGATCTATCGGACCATTACTTGTACTTTTAATCGCCGTATTGCTGGCCATCATTTTCATTGCATCGAAAAAGCCACCTGAGCAAAAAGAGGTGGTGACCAAAGATTTTCTGGTAGAAGCACAAGTCGTGAATCGTGAGGCAACCGCTTTTGTGGTGAGTTCACAGGGCAATGTGGTGCCAAAAAATCAGACACGAATTAGTGCCCAGGTAAGTGGTCAGGTTGTGTCGCTTGCAGACGTGTTTGAAGTGGGCGGCATGTTTAATAAAGGAGATGTTCTGGCGGTACTGGAACAAACCGATTATGAAACCGAATTAAAACTCGCTGAAGCTGAATTGGCGCAAGCTGTGGCAGCATTGCAAGAAGAGATTGCCCGCGGCAAGGTGGCTGAAACCGAATGGCGCTCGGTGAACTCCAAGGTTCCGCCAGAATTGGGCTTACGGAAACCGCAACTCGCCAGTGAGCAGGCGAACGTGAAAGCCGCAGAAGCCAAACTCGAAAGAGCACGTCGTAACCTCGACAGAACTGAAATTAAGGCGCCGTACAACGGTATTGTGATTGCTCGCAATATCGACCTGGGGCAATTTGTATCATCGGGGAGCGAAGTCGGTACGCTGTATTCCACTGATGTGGCGGAAGTGCGTTTACCGATTACGGAATCTGAATTGGCGTATATTGATTTGCAAGCTGAATTAGCCAACAACACTGAGGTTGTGCTTTCAGCTAAAGTGGCAGGACAACGACAACACTGGCAAGCTAAATTAATGCGTACCGAAGGTATTCTCGATTCAGGCAGTCGGGTTATTTATGCCGTTGCTCAGATCAACGACCCGTACAATATGAATAAAGATCCTGCCCGCGCCACACTGCGATTTGGCCAGTTTGCTGAGGCAGAGATAACAGGCACACAGTCACAACCCCTTTATGTACTTCCTCGCAGTGTCTTACGACTAGACAATTCTATTCTCACTGTTTCTGATGAGAACACGCTACAAATAAACGACGTTGAAGTGATTCGTGCCACCGCTAAACATGTGTATATCAACGACGGGTTACCCGAACAGCCAAAAGTGGTATTCAGTGTAGTGCCAAACCCTTATGAAGGCATGAAAGTGAGAATTTCTGGCGAAGAACTCCAGCAGGAAAACGATACCGACGCTGACGCTATTGAACTGAATGTTACAGGTGGTAGCGATGAGTAGAGTTGACACGCAAAAAGGCGTCATTGCCTGGTTCGCAAGAAACAGTGTAGCGGCGAACTTATTGATGATCATATTGATCATCGGCGGCATTTTTTCAGCCCTTTCAATTCAGAAACAGGTTTTTCCGGCCTTTGAAATTAACGTGATTAACGTTCGAGTGCCTTATCTGGGTGCCGCCCCACAGGAAGTGGAAGAGGGTGTCATCCTTAAAATCGAAGAAGCCATCAAAGAAGTTGAAGGTATTAAGCAGATTAACTCAACCGCCGTGGAAGGCATGGGCACGGTAAGTATTGAGGTGGAAGACGACTACGACGTACAGGATGTGATGGACGAGGTAAAAGTGCTCGTCGACGCCATTCCCAGTTTTCCTAACAATACCGAAAAGCCCGTGGTATACCGTCAAAAAATTCAGCAGGACGTTATATGGGTGTCGGTGTACGGTGATGCCAGCGAGCGTGAGCTAAAAGAATTTGCCAAAAGCATGCGAGATGACATTGCAAATTTGCCGGGTATTTCAAGCGTGTCTGTTGAAGGTGCCCGTGACTATGAAGTGTCTATTGAACTGTCTGAAGTTGCATTGCAAAAATATAGCCTGACATTTTCAGAAGTTGTAAATGTGGTACGTGCTTCTAGTGTTGATTTACCTGGTGGCTCGATAAAAACGGAAAATGGCGACATTCTGCTGCGCACCAAAGGGCAGGCTTACCGCGGCGACGAATTCGCCCGTATCATTCTGCTCACCGACAGCAACGGCAGTCGGGTGACCTTAGGTGATGTGGCTGAGATCAACGACGGTTTTGTTGAAGACAATCAATTCTCTGAGTTTGATCACAAAGATGCAGTGCATATTCGCGTTCGTGCCGTGGGCGATCAAAACGCATTAGAAATTTCCAAGCAGGTTAATCAATACCTCGACGAAAACCGCGACAGCTTCCCGGGGAATATTTCAGCCGATTCGTGGGGTGACAGTTCGTTTTATTTAGCAGACCGCTTAAATATGATGTTGTCGAACATGTTCTTCGGCGCTTTATTGGTGTTTATCGTGCTGTCGTTGTTCCTGAAAATTAAACTGGCGTTCTGGGTGATATGGGGGCTACCCGTGTGCTTCTTAGGCACGTTGCTGGTGATGCCAACAGACGCTATCGATGTCTCTATCAATATGTTGAGTTTGTTTGCGTTTATTCTGGTGCTCGGGATTGTGGTGGATGATGCCATTATCATGGGAGAATCCGCGTATTCGGAAATAGATAAAAAAGGCCACTCTACCGAGAACGTGATTGTCGGCGTGAAGAAAGTGGCAATGCCTGCCACCTTCGGCGTATTAACCACGGTAGCTGCGTTTACCCCAATGGTTCTGGTTTCCGGACCAATGGGCGTAATTTGGAATACAATCGGGTGGGTGGTGATTGTTTGCTTACTTTTCTCTTTGTTGGAATCCAAACTTATCCTACCTGCTCACTTGGCACACATGAAGCTCAAGCCTTACGACCCGGCAAAAGCGAATCGTTTCCAGCGTTTCAGAGACTTCTTTGCTGAAGGCATTAAAACCTTTGTCGACAAAAAGTATGCGCCGTTTTTACGCAAAGCTATTCATTATCGTTATTTAACGCTGTCTGTATTTGTGGCAATGATGATCCTCACCATTGGTCTGTTTGCGGGTGGCTTGGTTCGCTTTGTGTTTTTCCCCAATATTCCCAGCGATTTTATGCAGGCTTCCTTCGAGCTTGAGCCTGGTTCGTCAATCCAGCAGCGTGACCAAACTCTCAATACGCTTCTCGAAGCCATGAGCCGTATGGATAAAACCATCACTGACGAAACTGGTGCCGCCATCGTCAAACATGCCGTAGCATTTGACAGCGGTTCCACAGGGGGTGAGATCTTCGTGGAACTGACCAAAGGTGAAAGCCGTGAAATGAAGGACTTTGAGATCCATCAACGCTGGCGTGATGAGCTGCCTGAAATACCTGGAATGAAAACACTGGATATCGGCGCTGGCGGTGGGTTCGGCGGCGGTGCCGACCTCAGTTTTGAATTTACTTCGTCCAATATCGACGCGTTACGGTCTATCAGTGCTGAGTTAAAACAGCGTTTGTCGACCTTTGAAGGTGTAACCGATATTAATGATACCTTTGCTGGGGGCAGTGATGAAATTCAGCTATCACTGACACCACAGGCAGATGCGTTGGGTATTTCGCTGCAGCAACTTGGACAGCAGGTAAGATACGGCTTCTACGGCGCTGAGGTGCAACGTATTCAGCGTGATGAAGAAGAAGTGAAGGTGATGGTGCGCTATCCCAAAGAAGAGCGTTCCTCTATCAGTCATTTGCAAGAAATGCGAGTACGCGCGGCAAATGGCGATGATATTCCGTTCGAAGAAGTGGGCGAGATCTCCCTGGGCAAAGGGTACGACTCGATTCTTCGGGTTGATGGAAATCGCTCGGTTACGGTTACCGCCAAAGTGAATAAAGATCTCATTGAGCCGGGTGAAATTACCCGTGAAGTCACGATGACCATTGTGCCAGATTTACTTGAACGCTATCCACGGGTGAATTTTAAGTTACAAGGTAACTCAAAAGAGGAAGCAGACGCTATGTTGGGGCTTGCGCAGGGGCTTATCTTCGCGCTGTTTGCGATATATGCGCTGTTAGCCATTCCTCTGAAGTCTTATAGCCAGCCGTTTATTATCATGTCGGTTATTCCATTTGGCATTGTTGGCGCTATTTTTGGCCACCTGGTACTCGGCTTGGCGGTGAGTGTATTGTCGATATGCGGCATTATTGCGTTATCTGGCGTAGTGGTAAACGACAGCCTTATTATGGTTGATTTTGTAAACCGGGCACGACAAGAAGGGCACCGATTGATTGATGCTGCCGTTCAGGCAGGAACACAACGTTTCCGCGCCATTGTATTAACGTCATTGACTACCTTTATGGGCTTAATGCCCATCGTGGCAGAAAAAAGTTTACAGGCACAAATTGTTATCCCGATGGCAGTATCGCTGGCATTCGGTATTTTATTTGCCACTGTGATTACTTTGTTGCTGGTGCCTTGTCTGTACATGATGATGCACGACGTACGCAACTTGCTACGTGGCCGCAAAAAACAACAGCATGTGGGGCATTATCAGCCGAGCGACCCGCAAGCGGTCGATCAGCAATAAATTAAAAAAAGCCCGATTCGGGCTTTTTTTATACAATTTGCTTGATATGTGTTCGTTTATACAGTACTGTTTACCTGTACAGTATTTGGAGGTGTTATGAACACAGGCCTAAAAACTATCGACAATTTAATCCATTCCTTTGGTGTTCGCACTGAGGAAGGTGAAGATAAATCTCAATCACTTACCACATTTTGTGGTGGCGATTTTCGGGTTAACACCGTGAAAATGCCGTTTTGCATTATGCAGAAGATTTTGCAGACACCACAAGAAAAGCAGTTGCGTTTATTGCAGTGGTTTTTACCTCACAAGCAAGCCCGGCTAGCCAGTTTTCTCATTGATGAATCCGGCGCTGTGATCGAGCAGGTGTATTTCCAGCGTGATGCCAGGCATGTCGAGGCTTGCCGTCGAATTCAAAAAATGGTCAGCCGAACGTATCGGCAGATTGCTGATACGCCAAGCGTGCTCGCGGCCTAATTTCCCCGCTACCTGGCCTTCGACCCAACGGGGCGGGTAGCTTTTTTCCCTTTATTTCAGGGCATTCCGTGCAAGATTGCTTTTCAGAAGCTATACCTTAGTTGATATGGCAAAAATGCACCGGAGGCACCGTTGAATTTACTCGTCGTCGAACCCGATGAGATACAGGCAGAAATACATCAGTTGTCATTGTCGGATATCTTCACCGTTGATATAGCAAACTCCTTTGCTCAGGCTAAATCTATGCTTGAGCAAAAAAGTTATTTGATTGTGGTGAGTGAATGGGAAATTGGCGGTGAAGTGGCAGTCTGCCTGGTACCCGAGAAATCCGATCCAGATACCATCACCACGCCTGCTGTTGTCGTTGTCAGTCACATTAAAGACGAAGAAGTCATGGTAGACGCGTACAAACAGGGGGTGGCTTACTATTTTACTAAGCCATATAACGTTGTACCGCTGCATGAAACCCTGGTGGCCATTCAAAGTCAGTCTGAAACGCTAAAACGTTTAAAGCTGAGTAATGAGCAAACAGAACTCGCTTCCCGGCAAGCCGTTAATCAGGCTGCACTTTATAGTATGGGAATGGGGTTATTATCACATCTCAATGAAGCTGAGGATGTCAGTGATATTGCGCGCATTACCTTGTCGGCCTTGAAAGAGCGGGGCATTTACGCCTGCCTGGAGTTCCGTCATCAAAACAGGCCATTGTATTTTGATAATCGCGCCGGAGGTTGCGACGAAACCACAGTAAAAGTATTTACCACGCTGCGCAAACAAGGCCCGGTGTTCTGCTTCGGTGAGCGAGTAATGTTTAACGCGGAGCATGTTTCATTGCTTGTTAAACAGGTAGCATCTGCAGAGCTTGTCAGTCAGAGTTTGCTTATTGATTTGGGCACTAAACTGCTTCCCGCGTTGAATATGTGTTTTCTGGCCTGGATGCAGGAGCATGCACTTAAAGAATCGAACCATGATATTGTACAAATGAAAAATCATCTACACGATGCCTTTCTTTCAAGCCGAGCAGGTAGTCTTGCATTGAGCGAAGCTGTTGCAAGTAAAGTGTTAGAAAATCCATCGTTCAGTGAATTAAAGCCCAACTTAAGAAAAGATCTGGTAGAGATTGTTCAGCAGGAACTTAAAACCAGTAATACGGAAGACGCTTTTATCAATCTCGAATCCCTTGCTGCAGGAATTATTGGCAGAATGGAAACCCGGCTACGGGCATTCTCCATCCATCCACGTGATTTCGGACAAACCGAAATAGACGATGAACTTAGCGGGTTAGAGTATTTTTAAATAAAAAAGGGTGACACAATGTCACCCTTTTCGTTTTCATCACTGTCTTAAATCACAGTACTGAAATCAGTGCTTTTGCTAGCGTATCAACGTTGTTTTGGTTAATACCTGCAACGTTAATTCGGCTTGAATCCACAAAGTAAACCGCGTGCTTCGCACGAATCTCGCGAACTTGCTCTGGGGTAATACACAAGTAAGAGAACATCCCTTTCTGCGTATTTAAGAAGCTGAAATCTTTATCTGCACCATTTTCGGTAAGTTTATCTACTAGCATCGTACGCAGTGAAGACATACGGTTACGCATTTCATTCACTTCTGTCATCCACTCGTTTTTCAGTGCCGTGTCAGCCAGAATGATATCTACCAGAGCGCCGCCCCAGCTTGGTGGCATAGAGTAGATTGCTCGGGCTACAGACTGAATTTGTCCTTGAGCAATTTTGCGGGTTGCTGAATCGTTAGTAACGATTGCAGCTAAACCTGTGCGCTCGCGGTACAGACCAAAGTTCTTTGAGCAAGATGCAGCAATGATAACTTCTGGCAGGTTTTCAGCGAGCAAACGGATACCGTAAGCATCTTCTTCCAGGCCGTCACCAAAACCTAGGTAAGCAACGTCAATAAATGGCAGGAAACCACGTTCTTGTGCCAGAACCAGGATTTCATCCCACTGTGCGTTAGTTAAGTCAGCCCCCGTTGGGTTGTGGCAGCAACCGTGAAGTAACACGATGTCGCCTTTGCCCGTTTGCTTAAGGGTTTCCATCATTGCGTCGAAATTGATACCCGCGGCTTCTTTATCGAAATACGGATAGGTTTTAATTTCGAGGCCAGCTGAACCAATCAGTGGAATGTGGTTGGCCCACGTAGGATCGCTCACCCAGCATTTCAGATTGTCGCCGCAACGTGCAAGTAGTTCAGAAAGAATGCGCAAAGAGCCACAACCACCTGGTGCCATTACAGCCGCTACACGGTCAGCCATCATCACTTTGCTGTTTTCGCCCAGCAACAGTTTCAGCAGGCCGTCGATAAAACCTTGATGACCTTGTGGCGTGATATAGGTTTTAGTGGTTTCTCTTTCTAACAGAATATTCTGGGCTTTAGCCACAGAAGACATGATAGGAGTTTTGCCTTGCTCATCTTTATAAACGCCAACACCTAAATCAATCTTAGCCGGATTTGTATCTTCACGGAAAGAGGCGGATAAACCAAGAATTGGATCTGGGGATAGTTGGGGTAACACTTCAAACACGATAGTTCCTCACGTTGCGTGATAATTAAGCGAGGACGGCATTATGCCACTGCCCGCGCAAAATACGAGACTTAATAACAATTTTTATGCTGACAATTTGGAATAAAACATAATGTATAGACGAATTTATTGAAATAGCACGGTTAATCACATGCTGTATTTTTACCTCTAAGCGTATACTTGCACTCATAGTCTGAATTGACACTGGGCGAAAGCCGCTGATTAAGTTAATATTCAGTCCCACTGGCATAGTCACTTGTGCTGTTTGCGTTCTGCCCCCGGACACTACTCATCATCTTCGAAGTGATTCTGCACAATCCAATACCATTCAAACGTGGAGTTTCAGCGTGAATAAACAGGGATTCACTACCCGTCAGGTCCATGCCGACCGTGTGCTTAACAAACCAGCTGATGGCACCGTACATACGGCGACTACCAATTCTGTACTTTATGCCTTCGATGATGCGCAGGGCATCATTGACGTGTTTCAGGGCAAAGTTCTCGGCCACGTTTATTCTCGTTCGTCTTCGCCATCAATTGCTTCATTGCAGAATATTCTTAATGAGCTTGAGGGCGGTGTAGGGGCGGTGTGCTTTGCAACGGGTATGGCAGCCATCAGTGGGACGTTATTGTCTCTCTTAAAAGCCGGTGACCATATTATTATGAGTCAGTACCTGTTTGGTAATACCCGCTGCTTTGCCGACACCATGGCCGATTTAGGTATTCAGATTAGCTTTGCGGATGTGACATCAGTAGACGATGTAAAAGCGCTCTATCAACCGAATACCCGTGCCGTGTTTTCCGAAACGGTTGCGAACCCGGCAACACAGGTGGCAGATGTACAGGCCATCGGTCAATTCTGTAAAGAAAAGTCGCTGTTATTTATTCTCGATAATACCATGACCCCGCCGCCGCTGTTTGATGCCAAAGCCGCCGGTGCCTCTATGGTGATTTCTTCGCTGACTAAGTATGTATCTGGTCACGGGAATGTCCTTGGTGGCGTAGTAGTCGATTTAGGTACTTTCGACTGGACGCAATTTCCAAATATCAAATCCAATTACCAGGTGGCAGATACCGCGCAATGGGGTTTGATGCAGGTGAAGAAGAAAGGGCTGCGCGACATGGGGGCGACACTTGCACCAGCGTCAGCTGTTACCATTGCTACAGGCTTGGAAACGTTGGCGTTGCGCATGAACAGAAACTGTGAAAACGCCATGAAGTTGGCGACTTTCCTGGATAATCATCCGTTAGTCGAGAAAGTGCATTATCCGGGCTTGTCTGAGCATCCTCAGCACTTTATTGCCCGCGAAATCATGCACGGTGGCTACGGTGCAATACTTAGCGTAGATTTAGTCGACCGTATCAGCCCACGTGATTTCATTAATGCCCTTGAGTTGGTGATTTGTGCAACGCATCTTGGCGACAATCGCACACTGGCGCTACCCGTTGCCTCAACAATTTTTTATGAGAATGGACTGGAAGAACGCCAGAAGATGGGGATTTCCGAAGGCATGATTAGACTGTCTGTTGGTATTGAAGAGACCGATGATCTGGTTAATGACTTTAAACAGGCATTCAGCAAATTTTCTTAATAGAACTGTTTAATTCAGTGGCGTGATAACACTATCGCGCCACGCTGCTCAGATTTGTAAATATGTGGTTATTTTAGAAGCTATATTGCTACAACTCTGTTAAGCTGATTTCAGCAAGTAAGCGGATAGTCGTTTTTCTCGTTTGGCGTTTTGGCGAACTTCGATACCGGGTGATGTTTGATAGTCCGCTGCTTGCTTCACTTCTCTTAATTCTTATATTTTATTCTCATTCTATTTCAACTACTTAAGAAATAATTCAGCCCGATATGAGAAATATTTCAAAATTTTTCTGAAAAAATTGAACTAAAGAATAATACCATTGACTAAATTAATGCAGTTAGCAATTAACGTTAAGGGAGAGCTTAACAGCTTATAACGTTACCGCTAAAGTGTGTTCCAAGTTGAGTGTGCTTGATTGCCCCGCAGATTCTGCGGGGCTTTTTTATGGGCGATGCAAAGAGAATTACATGGCCGCTTCGATATCGGCAACCAGTTTATCGTCGGAAGGTTTCACGCGACTGCCATAATGCTTAACAATTTTTCCGTTTTTATCTACCAGGTATTTATTGAAGTTCCAGCTTGGCTCTTCACCCGTTGCATTGGTTAGCATGCGATAGAGTGGGTCCTGATCGTCGCCGGTCACAACGGTAGGCTCGAACATGGGAAACTTCACACCGTACGTCAATTCACATAATTCAGCGGTTTTTCCTTCATCGTTGGCTTCTTGGTTGAAATCGTGCGAGGGAAATCCAAGAATCGCAAAATTCTGATCTTTATACTTATCATACATTGCCTCAAGGCCTTCAAACTGTGGCGTGAAACCACAATAGCTTGCAGTGTTTACGATAAGTAACGCCTTGCCCTGGTATGCTTCACAGAGGTTGACGGTTTCCTGGGAGTTCAGTTTACGCTTTACGAATTTAAGTACAGAAGGGCAGGAATCTGCAATCGCTGACCCTGAAAGCATGGCGAGCGTGGCGAACAAAAGTGTTTTTTTCATAATATCCTCAATGATGTGAAGGAAGTGTCGCACAGTCTCAGCAAAGCGGAAACCGCTGTGGCGGTTGGGTTGACTAACCCGACTTTACACCGTTAGGCTGGGATGATCTCACAAGTTAATTCGATGAATCCCGCTGTCGAACATGGCTTGTTGCGTATAATTAACCTGCTTATAAATAACATACTAAAGACAGATCTATAATGAAAAAAATGTTAAGCCTCGTAATTGCAGCTACTTTAGGTGGCTCAGTCTCTGGTTGTGCGTCTACGACTAGTGAAACACACCCTGTTGCTACTTCTACCTCTGTGCAATCGCCAGCACCGGCTGCAGTGGTAAATCCAATTGTTGAAAATACGCATTCTGATGGCACGATTACCCTTAAGAAAATCATGTCTGATCCGCAGTGGATGGGACGTTCACCCAGTCGTCCTGGATGGAACCTAGATGGCAGCAAACTGGTGTATGAACAGGAGCGTGAAAATAGCCATTTGCGTGATGTGTATACCGCGTCTATTAATAATCCTGGCAATGCTGAGCAAGTACCACTTTCAGAGCAGTATCTTTATCGATTCGATGAGAAGACCACCAATGCTGACGGTACCGTTACCGCATTTCGAGTTGGCGACAGCCTGTTTGTGAAACGCAACGGTCAACCGCTTGAACAGTTAGTACGTGGCGGCGAGTCGCTGCGTGCGTTACGTTTTATGACCGATGGTCGACTGATGTTCTCAGCAGGTTCACATATCGTCGCCATCGATTTAGACAACGGTAAACGTGAACAGCTTATGGAGTGGAAGTTTGCAGATAAACCCGAAGCGGTATCTGCGCCGAACGATTACATCGCAGAAGAGCAGCTTTCGCTCATTCGTTACCTTGATAAAAAGCGCAAGCAACGTCAGGCTTCCGCTGACCGCACCGAAACCCTTAAGCAAGTCAGTCCGGCATTTGTCGCTGAGCCTGTTTATTTTGAAAAAGGTGACAGGTTGGTCACGGCATCGGTATCGCCAAATGGCCAATATGCTGTAGTAGTGACAACGAAAGATGTGCCTTATCGTGATGAAACTGACATCATGCCGCACTACATTCAAGAAGATGCACGCATCAAACCGGTTCGTGCCCGGGCACGTGTGGCCGATGTAAAGTCGGCTAATCACGATGCCTGGCTGGTGAACCTGAAAACCAATAAGAAAACGAAACTGTCTTATGTGAGTCTGCCTGGCTACAACGATGATGTGCTGGCTGCTGTAAAAACAGAAAATGCCAAAGCCAAAGGTGAGGACTACCAGGTTAATCGTTTGCCTCGTGACATTACCCTGATGAGCAGTTGGGATGCCAACAACCCTTCTGTGAGTTGGAGTAACGACGGCAACGGGTTAGCGCTAATGCTGGAAGCCTGGGATAATAAAGATCGTTGGATTGTTACTGTCGATTTTGACAACGCAAAGCTGGTCACGCAGGAAAGGCTTCACGACGATGCTTGGATCAACTATAGCCACAATAGAATGGGTTGGTTGAATCATTCTAATACCTTGTATTATCAGTCGGAAAAAGATGGCTATTCGCATCTTTATGTTCAGCAACCTGGGCAAACAGCACGCCAATTAACTGCGGGGAAATTCGTAGTCGAAGACCTTACCTTATCTGACGATGATAAGTATGTTTATTACCGTGCAAATAAGAAACATCCTGGAATCTACGAAATTTACCGTGTGAACGTAGAGACCGGTGCGAGTGAAGCGCTTACTGAACTAAACGGTATGACGGATTACGTGTTAAGTCCGGATCAACAAACATTACTGTTGACGCACAGTAAGGTTAATCGTCCACCAGAGCTGTATATAAAGAAAGTGGGGCAAACCGCCGCAGCGAAAAAAATCACCGATACTATCAGCGACGAGTTCTTGTCTATGCCTTGGGCAACGCCACAAGTGGTCGCCATTCCATCCAGTCATACTGACCAGCCCATTTACGCCCGCGTCTATTTGCCAAACGACACTGCTTCAATGAGCGAAAATGCAGGCGCGAAAAAACGTGCCGTGGTGTTTAACCATGGTGCTGGTTATTTGCAAAATGCTCACCTTGGATGGTCGGGATACTTCCGCGAATACATGTTTAACAGCATGCTTGTGCAGCAAGGCTATGTGGTGATGGACATGGATTACCGCGCCTCTAAAGGCTACGGCCGAGACTGGCGTACCGCGATTTATCGTCAAATGGGGAAACCTGAAGTAGAAGATCTTAACGATGGCGTTAATTGGCTGATTGAAAATGCCAACGTCGACCGCGGAAGAATTGGTACATACGGTGGTTCCTATGGCGGGTTCCTGACCTTTATATCTATGTTTACCGATCCTGATTTGTTTGCAGCCGGTGCAGCGCTACGTCCAGTAACTGACTGGGCTCACTATAACGCGCCGTATACTGCTAACATCCTCAATACGCCAGATGTCGATCCACTCGCATTTGAACGAAGCTCGCCCATCTACTTTGCTGAAGGGCTACAGAATCCATTGCTGATCATATCTCCTATGGTCGATGACAATGTGTTTTTCCAGGATTCTGTTCGTTTGGTGCAGCGCCTTATCGAGCTAGAGAAGCAGAACTTTGAAACGGCGATATATCCCGTAGAGCCTCATGGTTTTGTACAACCAAGTTCTTGGTTAGACGAATACCGTCGGATCTACAAATTGTTTGAGACAAATCTGTAATTCACCGCACCCAGGATAGCTGTTGTCGATGACAGCTATCCTCTTCACCTCTGTCATCTGTACACCATCCCCTGTTCGCGTTAACGTAGTGTTGAAGGATAAAAACACTATAACGACAATAATTTAACGAACAGGTAACGGAAATGAATCGTTTCAAGACCCTTCTATCTGCATTGATAGTCAGTACCACCACCACGACCACTGCGCTTGCACAGGATAATCAACTCACCGCTGAACAAAAAGCACAGGGATGGATATCGTTATTCGATGGAAAAGCCCCGACGGCATGGCGTAATTATCAAAAGAGCGATATTCAGCCAGGTTGGGTAGTCGAAAACGGTGCGCTTAAATTGGAAAAAGCCGGTGCAGGGGATCTCATCAGTAAGCAGGCATTTGGCGACTTCGACCTTTATATCGACTGGAAAATCAGTGAAGCTGGCAACAGCGGGATTTTCATTCTGGCCGATGAAAAAGGAAAAATGATTTATTCCCATGCGCCAGAAATTCAGATATTGGATAACGAAAAAGCCCACGACAATAAAATCGATACCCATCTTGCAGGATCTCTCTACGACATGGTGGCCGTGCATTCATCCGCGTTAAAACCCGCTGGCGAGTGGAACACCGTGCGGATAAAGCTGCAGGATAAGTTGCTACAAATTTGGCAAAACGATGTCATGACCACCAATGTGGTTCTCGGCACCTCGACCTGGGACAATCTAGTTGCAGCGAGTAAATTTGCAAACTGGAACGGGTTTGCGGCCAACGAAACGGGGCATTTAGGTCTGCAAGACCACGGCAATGTTGTGTGGTTTAAGAACATGCGTATCAAGGAGCTGTAATCATGGCGAATACAGATTTCCAGGTACTGGTTGTTGGGTCTGGTGCTGGTGGCGCCATGGCGGCTTACGAGCTTACGCGCCAGGGCATCAAGGTATTAATGCTCGAGGCAGGCCGTGATTACAATCCCCGTGCTGAAACACCCATGTTCAATCGCAATGCCGATGCACCGCTGTTGGGCTCGGGTAATAAAGATAAAGATTTTGGTTTCTACGATGCCACCGTAGACGGCGGGTGGTCTGTGCCAGATGAACCATACACCATGGATGAAGACACCGAATTCATGTGGTGGCGTGCAAGAATGCTGGGTGGCAGAACTAATCACTGGGGCCGTTTCTCTTTGCGTTTTTCCGAGCATGATTTTAAGGGCAAAACCCGTGATGGTCATGGTGCTGATTGGCCTTTCGAATACCAAGATATTGCAAGCTGGTACGACAAAACAGAAACCTTGGTGGGGGTGTGTGGCGCGAACACAGGCCACGAGGATATGCCAGACTCAGCGCCGGGTGTACTGCAGCCACCCCCTAAAGCGCGAGTAACAGAATTACTGGTTGCGGCGGCTGCCGGTAAAGAAGGTATTCGCATGGCACCCATGCACCGTGCGGTGCTTACCCGTTCTCAGGATATACGGCAAAAATGTCTATACGCTACCTCTTGTGGACGTGGCTGTTCAATTGGGGCGGCCTTTCAAACAACCACATCACTCATTCCCCTAGCAAAAGCCACCGGAAACCTTACTGTCATCACCGATGCCATGGTGCGGGAAGTACGCACTGATGATACTGGAAAAGTGATCGGCGTAACTTATGTGAATAAATCCAGTGGGGAAAACGTTGCGCTGGATGCCCCTGTGGTTATATTGGCTGCCAGTGCCTGTGAATCAGCCCGTATTATGTTGAACTCCCGGTCTGAAAAGCACCCAGCAGGACTGGCCAATTCAAGCGGTCAGATTGGACGAAACCTGATGGACTCAACCGGTGCCAATCTTGGCGCATATATCCCCGCATTGCGTAATCGCCCACGCTACAATGAAGATGGACATACGTCTAACCACCTGTTTATTCCTTGGTGGGGACACGATGCACAGGCGAAAGGTGAGCTTGATTTTCCACGTGGGTATCACTTTGAAATTGGGAGTGGCTTTCGCGAGCCCGGCGCTTGGGTAGCCGGTGATTTTCAAGGCTATGGTGTCGAAGTGAAGGAAGAAGCCCGCGCGGCTTATGGTAGCTATATTGGCTTCGCCCTTCGCGGTGAAATGCTGCCCAACGACGATTGCTACATGGACATAGACGAAACCGTAACGGATAAATGGGGCATTCCGGTTGCACGCTTCCATTGGAAGTGGTCGGAAAATGAAATTAATCAGGTTCGGCATGGTTTGGAAACGGCGAAGAAAATTCTCACCAACATGGGCGCCGAGGTAGGCGCGTTGCCTGATCCCGAAGATGCGATTTTGAAAGGGGGGCAAATCATTCACGAAGTGGGTACTACGCGAATGGGTGATGATCCAACAAACTCAGTGACCAACCAGTGGGGGCAAACGTGGGATTGTGACAACTTGTTTGTCATGGATGCTGGCGTATTTGCATCGAATCCTCACAAGAACTGTACGTTGACCATTATGACACTGGCGATGCGGAATGCAGACTGGCTGGCTAAGCAAATCAAGCAGGGAGCAATGTAATGATGGGTGATAACACAAACAAAATTCGATCCTACGCGCCTTCAATGACACGTCGCGATTCATTGAAATGGATGGGTATAATGGCGGCGAGCGTGGCGTTTCCTGGTCTCAGTGCATGTTCATCGGGGGCAGGGCAAGCCAAGCAGGTTGGTACCACAGCCGGACACTGGCCAGAGTTAGCGCTAAAACCAATAACAGCACCGGGATATGGAAAAGATCCTGATCTTATTTCTCCTCCGTCACAGGTTTGGCCGCGCACCCTTTCTTCTGATCAATTAAACCTTGTGGCCATTTTGTCTGACTTAATTGTACCAGCAGAAGGAGAGTATCCATCTGCCACTCAAGTGAAAGTACCCGACGTGATTGATGAGTGGGTAAGTGCGCCTTACGCTTCTCAACAGCGAGACCGTGAGATGATTTTACCGCTTTTAACCTGGCTAAATGATGAGGCAGTCATTAGAGGTGGTGAGTCATTTATCGCACTTGCGCCTGAGCTACAACGTTTAATCTTAGATGATATAGCGACACTAAATGCGCAAACCCCTGCGGCGTTTGAACGACCCGCTCAGTCATTTGCCCGTTTACGAGCACTCGTTCTCGCGGGGTACTTCAGTTCGCCTCAGGGCACAAAGGATATTGGTTATCAGGGCAATGTTGCCATTGCCGGTGATTACCCTGGCCCTAGCGATGAAGCCTTGGCGCATATTAATCAAGTGATTGATGGACTTGGATTGTCGGCTTATACCTGGACAGATCCCGCTTAACTCGTCATTATCGCGAACGGCGGGCGGGGATGATCATTAGCACAAAAATGATCATCCCTGCTATTGCTCCGTATAGATGCGCATCGACTGCTACTGTGGCATCTATCAGCGACGCCAGTTCGTCTGAGCTTCCATAAAATTGTTCATAGCATACCTTTAATAGCACACCTGCCAACAACAGAAAGCCTGACTTCAGGCCGGCGCGAATGTCCATACAGGCGCCCCAGATAAACATGCCATGAAGGGCGCCAGACAAACCTGCATACCAAATTAGGCCAGGGGAGAAAAAGTAAATGCCCACGCTGGTGAGTACTGCGCACCACAAGAACACTTTCCAAAAGCGAATAATACGGTAGTGCTGACTATGTAGCAGACTGAGCAAGAGTAAACCGGTGAGATTCAGCAGCGTATGATAAAAGTTAGTGTGGACGATGTTTGCGGTAAGGAGACGCCAGGTTTCCATACCTTCAACAGCGTAGCGATCGTAAGCGAGCCATTGTCCTGAGAGGGGTTCGAATGCCTGTGCGAGCAGTGCAATCAACGCAAGAAGGACAGGACCACCATAGGCAGTAATGAATTGTTTGGATTTATCTGTCATGGAGTTTTGTAGTTTTTGTCATTAAGTCGCTATGATACAGAAAACTCACTACAAATTGCCTGAATTTTTAAGGGAGTGTACCCAATGCAATCCATTCTTAGTCATTTTGACAACCACGTACTGACACTCAGTTTTAATCGTGCTGATAAAAAAAATGCACTGACAAGGGAAATGTATCAGCAACTTGCTGATGCGCTTATCGCTGCAGAGCAAGATTCCGAGGTAAAAGTGATTTTACTGAAAGGTGAGGGAGACGGTTTTACCGCTGGAAATGATATAGCGGATTTTGCCCATCGCAATGAAGGCGATAATGTTGCTGAGGTGGTGGCTTTCATGAACGCCCTTTGCGCATGCTCTAATCCCGTTGTAGCGCAAGTTCATGGCGTTGCTGTTGGCATTGGTACTACCTTATTGTTACATTGCGACCTGGTATACAGTGCGCCAGAAAGTGTTTTCTGCCTGCCTTTTATTAACCTCGGACTGGTTCCGGAATATGCATCAAGTTACATTTTGCCGCGCATCGCGGGCAAACGTAAAGCCAGTGAGTGGCTGATGCTCGGAGAAACGTTTGGGGCGCAGGAAGCCTGTGATTATGGTGTGGTTACAGGCATCGTGCCTGCAAACCAACTTGATGAACACGTAAGTAACGTGTGTAAGAAGTTGGCGCAGAAACCGTCGTTTGCATTAAAGCAAACCAAGCTACTTATGAACAACGAGCAAGATGCCGTACAACAGCAGATCAGCACTGAATTAGATATTTTTCTCGAAGCTCTTAGTTCTGAAGCGGCCAAAGAAGCCTTCGATGCATTCATCAATAAGCGTCCTGTAAACCGGGACAAGTTCAAATAAACCCAGAGGAAATCGAACATTGAAGTTTAGTCAGGGAATCCTTGCAACGACAATTAAAGTCGTTTGTTTATCCGTATCACTTACCGCGACTTCTTATGCGGTAGAGCGTAATGAGCCTGAGGCTGCTACTGGTTATGAGCAGAAAAAGGCCCATATTGCTGAAGATTATATGGTTGTTGCTGCAAACCCTTATGCATCCTGGGCAGGTAAAAATATTATTGAAAAAGGTGGCTCGGCCATCGACGCTGCGGTAGCCGTTCAGGCCATGTTAACGCTGGTGGAGCCACAGTCATCGGGGATTGGCGGCGGTGCCTTTATTCTGTATTGGGATAATAAAACCAAAACGCTGCATACTTTTGATGGACGCGAGACTGCGCCTGCCGCCGTATCTCCATACTGGTTTTATGAAGGTAAAAAGCCAATGAGCTGGATTGAGGCTGTGGTTGGCGGTAAATCTGTGGGTGTACCGGGCGCCCTTCGCGCTTTGGAAATGGCGCAGAAAAAATTTGGCACACTAGAATGGAAAGAGTTGTTCGATGATGCCATTAATACCAGCGCCAATGGATTTCGGGTTTCTGCACGTCTAGCGCACCTGGTTGGCCTTGAAAAACATCCGGGACTCAAGACCTTTCCATCTAGTGCGACGTATTTTTATCCGGCAGGTAAGCCTCTTAAGGAAGGCATGATTAAGAAAAACAAAGCGCTGGCTGATACGCTGACGCGGATTGCTAACGACGGAGCAGACTATTTTTATGAAGGGCCTGTGGCTGAAAAGATTGCTAAAACGGTAAACAGTGCGTCTATTAATCCCGGTCAAATCACACCGGAAGATATTGCCAGTTACAAGCCATTAGAGAAAAAGCCAGTGTGTGGTGAATACCGTGACCACAAAATATGCGGTATGGCGCCTCCCAGCTCTGGTGGTGTAAATGTTTACCAAATCATGAAGTTGCTTGAAGGGCAGGATATTGCTTCATTAACTCCAGACAGTGCAGCGTTTGCCAATTTGTTTGCTCAAGCCAGTGCACTCAGTTTTGCTGACCGCGAAATGTATATTGCAGACAGCGATTTTAATGATATTCCATTCGCCTCCCTTATTAATGCACCGTATTTGAAGCGACGAGCAGACAGCATCGGCGCTGACAAATCTTGGCGGAAAGCGAAAGCCGGTAAGCCTTATACCAACGCAAATGTGCACTTGGGTATGAACCGCGAGCAGCCCAATACCAGCCATTTCTCCATCGTTGACAAAGACGGCAATGCCATTTCCATTACCACCAGCATTGAGTTTATGTTTGGTTCGGGTTTGATGGTCGAGGGTTTTCTGTTAAACAATCAGCTCACTGACTTTTCATTTAACCCAGATATCAACGGCTGGCCGGTTGTTAACCGCGTAGAGCCTGGTAAGCGGCCTCGCAGTGCAATGAGCCCCACCATGGTGTTCGACGATAATAATCAACTGGAACTGGTTGTGGGTTCTCCCGGCGGTAGTCGTATTATTGATTACGTGGCGCAGACGCTGTTTGGTGTATTAGACTTTGGGTTGGATATTCAACAAGCTATTAATTTGCCGCGCATGACCAACCGCAATGACTATACTGCTCTTGAAGCAGGTACTCAGGCTGAAAGCTTGAAACCGGCGCTGGAAGCGTTAGGGCATGATGTAAAAATCATGGATCTCAACTCTGGCCTGCACGGAATTCAGGTTAAAGACGGTAAACTAATTGGCGGCGCCGATCCCCGTCGTGAAGGGGTGGCAGTCGGCCAGTAATTACATAAAATGATCCGGGGCGATACGGTCAACCTTCCATTGGCCGTCTTCTCGGATCATATTCACTGTGCGTAAATCTTCCACTTTATCATCGCCGTACATGCCGCTAAAAAATAACGTCACGTTGGCGCTTTCTGAAAACTCACTGCGTCCTACGCCATTACCACCTTGAGGGGTTATCGTAACGGTGTCATATCGCAAATTTACAATGTAACGTTGCACGTTACGATTGGTGCGATAGCGCTTAAGCATTCTAGCCATGCTATCTGAACTCAGTTCTATAGCTTTTGAAATGTTTTTACCTTCGTAAATACTTTGCATAAAGGTGAGGGCGGCATAATCAGGGGTATTCTCGTCCATCATGCCATAACGACCAAGTCCTTCTTTCTTTTCACCACAGGCGCACAGCACAATTGCCAATAAACTGATAAGCGTAAATCGGCTGAGGGTGAAATGGGTGATTGTCATAATAATTCCGGTATTTATAAATGCTACAAGTAAAAATAGCAGAAAATAATGACAAAAAAAAAGCGAGGTGTGAACCTCGCTTTTCTATTTAATTTACAAATGCTTACTGAACTTCTTCTTGATCGCTAAATTCACCTGCGAACAATGGGCTACTCAGGTAACGTTCGGTACCGCTCGCTAACAGAACAACCACAATTTTGTCTTTGTTTTCTGGCTTTTCAGCGAAACGCTTCGCTGCAACCACGGCCGCACCTGAAGAGATGCCCGCCAGAATACCTTCTTCTTTCATCAGGCGGTGGGTCATTTCCATACATTCTTCGTTGGAAACTTGCTCAACTTCGTCAATTAAGTCTAAGTCTAGGTTACCTGGAATAAAGCCTGCACCAATACCTTGTATTTTGTGTGGCCCAGGTGTGAGTTCTTCGCCGTTTTTCGCCTGTGTGATGACAGGAGAGTCTTTAGGTTCTACCGCGATAGACGTAATGGCTTTACCTTGGGTGTTTTTAAGGTAACGGCTAACACCTGTGATAGTACCACCGGTACCAACACCAGCAACAAACGCATCAACTTTACCATCTGTGGCGTTCCAGATTTCAGGACCTGTGGTTTTCTCATGAATTGCCGGGTTGGCTGGGTTATCGAACTGCTGCAGTAATACATATTTCTCAGGATCTGATGCAACGATTTCCTGAGCGGCTGCCACTGCGCCTTTCATCCCTTTAGGTGCTTCTGTGAGTACCAGGTTTGCGCCCAGTGCTTTAAGCAGTTTGCGGCGTTCCAGACTCATGCTGCTAGGCATGGTTAATGTCAGTTTATAGCCACGTGAAGCGGCAACAAACGCAAGTGCAATACCGGTGTTACCACTGGTAGGCTCAACAATCTCTTTTCCTGGGCCGAGTACACCACGTGATTCTGCATCCCAAATCATGTTCGCGCCGATACGGCACTTAACACTGAAGCTCGGGTTACGCGATTCGATTTTGGCATAAACATTACCACCAGTAACACGATTAAGTTTAACCAGAGGCGTGTTGCCGATAGATAAAGAGGCGTCGTCAAATACTTGCATTATTATTCCTTAAGTGTTTAAAAATACCTGCAGACAATTTTTACGGGAATCATTGTAGATTCAGCATATTTCCCGTACAGGTTTTTGCGTACAGTTATATAATTGGTGTCATTCTGCAAAATGAAAAGTGCTTTTTCGATATAAGTTATTTTTATTTGCGCTGAAACTTGAATAAATACTAAAAAATGCGATTGGCAAGGATTGCGACATGGCAGAAAAACAAGAAAACAACACACTTCACGAACCCCCACCACAGTCTAGTACTGAAAAAGAAGACAATACGATCGTTACCCCGTATGCCTTTCAGGTATCGCCGGAGCTGCTCGGTAAACCCTTGGCTACGCCTTCACGAAGGGCCACAGCGCAGTGCATCGATTTGGTGCTGTTGTACTTTATCTCTCACGCCAATGCTCTGGTCTTGGGCATATTGGCTGCGCTCACGTTTATGCGCGCAGGGAGTAACGTGATTAAAGGTAAGGGCAGCACATCTAGAGGTAAGTTCTTGCGGCTAGGCGCAGCTTGCTTGTTGGGTTTTATGGTTTTTACCCTCTTTGACGGGCCGCCTGACACCTCCGACTATAAAGTGATCCAGGCCAGCCATATTAGCGATACAACTCTGGACGACAGCGAGGAGCCGCTAGAAAAGGCAGATGAGTCAGGATCCGAGGCAAACTTCTTTGAATCCTTAAGCGAGTTTCTCCATGATGGACAAGCATTCTTAAGTGAGTTGGGGCTCGGTCTTGGTTGGGCGGCACTTTACTACAGTGCGTTTACCGCATACATGCAAGGCTGCACTCCCGGTAAGTGGATCACCCGTATACGGGTACTCAGGCTCGACGGCAGACCTCCTTCATTGTGGGAAAGTTTCGGCCGATATGGCGGATATGGAGCAGGTGTTGCCACAGGCATGCTTGGCTTCCTGCAGATTTTCTGGGATGCAAACAGACAATCTATTCAAGATAAAATAGCAGAAACATTGGTGGTCAGGCATTCGGTTAAGGTACTTCCTAAAGCGAGCGAGGCCGGAACATCAGGCGAAGGTATATGAATCACCACATTTACCATGTGTTGTCGGCGTGGGCCGGACAGCGCGATGCAGGTAACTGGTTACTTGCCACTATTATAAGTACTGAAGGGTCGTCCTACCGCAAAGCGGGGGCGATGATGCTTTTTAGCCAAGAAGGCGCGCAATTAGGCGTGGTTTCCGGCGGTTGTTTGGAAAGCGATTTACTGCACCAGGCCAGGCGCTGTTGGGAAACCGGTGAAAGTCGCATTGTCACATATGACATGCAAGAAGAAGGCGATATCGCCTGGCGTCTGGGCATTGGTTGTGGTGGCGAAGTGACCTTATTGCTTCAGCCGGTAAATGCCGACAATGACTATATAGGTTTACAGAGCGTGCTTGATAGCTTGCAGCAACAACAATCTATCTGGTATTCGCAGCCAGCCAGAGCGGGTCAACCCGCCGGACTGGTCAGCACTGAAAAGCCGAGCAACTCGGAAGATTTCTGTTGTGAGCTTTTGCCTCCACCAACCCTTGGTATTGCGGGTGGTGGTGTTGACGCAATGCCCCTGTGTGACATGGCGGCTCGTCTTGGCTGGCGCGTTATTGTGAACGACAGCAGGGCCCGTTATGCCCGTGCCGGCGACTTCAAAACGGCTACCAGTACAACTGATTTACCTGCCGGCGACTTCAAAACGGCTACCAGTACAACTGATTTACCTGCCGGCGACATTGCTCAGGCAGAATGGTATCACCAACTCGATGCGCTCATCGTTATGCACCACCAGGTACGCCTGGACGGTGAAACGCTTAATGCTTTGGTAAATGATACGCCAGCGTCATTGAAGTACTTGGCACTTTTAGGGCCGTCTCACCGTGCAGAGCGCGTGTTATCTGAAGCCGATCTTACTGAAGACTCACTCCCGCTTACGTTACACGCGCCAGCGGGTATTGCCATCGGTGGAGAACTCCCGGAATCAATCGCGTTGTCGATGCTGGCACAAGCCCATGCTGTGTTGCACGGTAAGTCTGGTTCATCACTCAAAGGGCGGCCATGTCAGTCAGACTAGCGATTATTATTTTGGCAGCGGGTGAAGCCCGTCGATACGGCAGTAACAAGTTGCTGAGTGAGCATCCAAGCGGTGACAGCCTTTTACACTACGTTATTTCGCAGTATCAGCCACTATCCGCCTTGCCAATTACCGTGGTTACCGGGCGCTTTGATGATGAACTTCGACAAGCACTGTCGACAGGGCATGCTATACGAATCGCAAAAAACGAAGATTGGCAATCAGGCATGGGCGGGAGTATCAGTACAGGAATAAGAGCCGTAATGACGCTCGCTGATTCTACTCCCGCCTCGCTTTATCCTACGCACTTTATGGTTGGGTTAGCAGATACACCGCTTGTCACTACAGAAGGTTTGCAAGAGCTGGTGGACAAAGCCTGTATATTTCCAAATGCGCGTATAGCCAGTGAAGCTGAAGGCGTACGTATGTCACCTGCCATATTTCCGCTTAGCGATGAAGATGCACTTACAGGTTTAACAGGGCAAAAGGGCGCTGCAAAATTACTCAATGCCGCCGCGCCTCACTGTATTGCAGTCCCTTTCAAGGAAGCCGCAATAGATATCGATGAGCCATCTGACTGGCGGGCATTAGGGCGCTAATCTTCACGTCATCTGTTCGTTTCATTCTCAAAGTGGCGGGTTCGATTGTTTTATTGCTGTGCGCCCTCATATTTTCTGGATGAACAGAAAACTCAATCGTGATGCGCTAATTCAGGCCATCAAATTAAGCACAGTATTCGTTGCGTTGCTTTGGGTAATCCAATCGGCTGGCGTGCTTTTTCATTTACCTTTAAGAGAACTTGGTATCACGCCATTATCCATGGCGGGACTGCACGGTATTTTTACTGCACCACTGGTGCATAGTTCCTACGAGCACCTTTTCCATAACACATTGCCGCTCTTAATCCTTGGCTCTGCGTTGGTATACGGTTACCCAAAAACCCGGATTAAAGTATTATTGTTTGCCTGGCTGGGCTCTGGTATCGGCGTTTGGCTATTTGGTCGTCCATCAATGCATCTGGGAGCCAGTGGTGTTGCCCATGGATTATTTTTCTACTTGTTTGTGGTTGCCATATTGCGCAGAGATAAGCGCTCGGTGGGCCTCATGATGATCGCTTTTTTCCTTTATGGCGGCATGATGATGTCTATCTTCCCTAGAGATCCGCAGATATCTTATGAGGCACATTTCTTTGGTGCATTAGGCGGTGCAATCGCGGCAATATTATTTGGAAAGCAGGACCCTAAACCGGTGCGCAAAGTCTACACATGGGAAGTGTTGGAAGATGACGACCCGGTCATTGGCGATCAGTGGAAAGCGCCGATTGATCACGAAAGTCGTCGCTGAATATAACGAACGCGGGCGCCAAGTAATATAGCTGCAGCGCTGAGACCAACAATAATACCAATCCAGAATCCAGCTGCTGACATGGGTTCGTCAGTGAGCCAATTTGTGCGGCCCAGTATAATCCCGGTGGGCATGCCAACAAGCCAATAGGCAGTAAAAGTGATTACCGACATGGCAGTGGTATCTTTATACCCACGTAGCGCATTAGCAGAGAGTACCTGAATGGCGTCGGAAAATTGAAATAGCGCGGCGTAGACCAGCAACGAATTGGCGAGGTCGAATACGGCTTTATCCTGTGTATAGAGCGCGATAATGGTACTTTTTGCCAAAACAGTAAAACTGGCAGTGAGTACAGCGACAAACATGCCGATAGTCAGCCCGCTTTTCACCACCATTTTTGCTTGCGTCAGATTATTCTGGCCAGCCCGGTATCCTACGCGTATCGATAACGCCATGCCCAGGCTCATGGGAAACATAAACATAATCGCGCTGAAATTCAGGGCTATTTGGTGGGCGGCAACGGTATTTGGACCAAAAGGGGCTAACAGAAGCGCAACAGCGGCAAAGAGTGTGACTTCAAACAACAGTGTCATTGCCACCGGCAGACCAAGCTTAAAGGTTCGCCATATCATGGTGAATTCAGGCTTATAGGTACGGGTGAACAAATGGTATTTTTTGAGTCTGCTTGAAAGCGCCACGTATACTGCAGTGGCAAAAAACATGGTGTATATAACGATTGCCGTGGCTATGCCACAACCTGCGCCACCAAATGCTGGAATGGGACCGGCACCGTAGATAAAAATGTAATTACCTACCAAATTACATGCCAGCCCAACCAGTGTAATAAGCATGGTTGGCTTGGTGGTACCCAGACCCTCACAGAAATTTCTCAGCCATTGATATAAGGCAAATGCGGGCATGGAGAGAAGCACAAACTGTACATAGTCTACTGTAATGGCAAACAGTTGCAGGTCCATTGGAAACAGCGCTACCAGTGACTCAACAAAGGGCCACAGCAACATGATGACCAGGCTACAAGCTAATAGCAGATAACCAGCCTGCTGCGCGGCGTTAGCCACATCAGAAGTATTTCCTTTACCGTGAAGTCGAGACAATATGGGGGGCATGGCAAGGCCCAAGCCCTGAATAAAACACTGTAACGGAATAATGATACTGAATCCCAGCGCCACCGCAGCCATGTCTATGGCACTGTAATTACCTGCCATGATCGTATCAATAACGCCCATCAGCATTTGCGTGATTTGCGCAATAAGTAATGGCCAGGCGAGTTTAATAAGGCGTTTGCCCTCAAGAACAAAACGCGGAGAAAAGAAGCTTTGCATGGAAGGTTACTGGGTCTCTAGCAATGAAAACGGCTGAATAGTAACACTATTACCTTCATGAATCTCAGAACATTCTGCAGGTAAAATGATGTAACAGTTGGCTTGCGTGACCGTGGTCATTACACCTGAACTTTGCTTGGCCAGCGGAACCACGTCATAATCGCCATAAGCGTTTTTTTGCATGTGCGCTCGCACAAACTCCTTTCTACCGGCTCTGCGACGCAAAGATGTTGTGAGAGTCGCCTTAATCGTAAGGGGCTTGATAACCTGTTCTGAAGCCGCTCCCACCATGCGCTTAATAATAGGCAGTACCAATTGTTGGGTGGTCACAAATGCAGATACAGGATTACCCGGTACGCCACAGAATACTGCGTTACCTAATCTGCCGAACGCAAAGGGCTTTCCAGGTTTTATGGCTATTTTCCAAAACCCAATGTCACCCTGACTTGCTACCAGCTCTTTAACAAAATCGGCATCACCCACCGATACGCCACCACTACTGATCACTAAATCCTGAGTGTGAGCAGCGTTGGTAAATACTTCACTTAACGCCGCTTTATCATCTGCAACAATCCCGAAATCTGTGATCTCAACCGGTTCGGCGGCAAGCAGTGCTCGGGTACCCGTGCGGTTGGATTCGTAAATTTGACCTGAAGCCAGCGTTTCTCCGGCGGTTTTTAGTTCATCGCCTGTGGCAATAATACCCACCCGAAGTTTGCGGAAAACCTGAACAGAAGCAATGCCCATTGAAGCAAGTAGAACAAGGTGACTGGCGGTGAGCTGGGTGCCTGCTGTTATAACGGTCGCGCCTGTTGCAATGTCGCCACCGGCGCGACGGATATTTTCACCTGGCATGGCGGGTTTATTAATGACCACTTCAGTGTCTGTACGCGAGGTATTTTCCTGCATGACAACACAATCTGCGCCACTGGGAACCAGCGCACCCGTCATAATACGCACTGCCTGACCTTTTTCCAGTTTCACTTCTCTTAACGGCATGCCTGCAAGTTGCGTATCTACAACCTGTAACGGCAGTGTCGACTGCGAATCACTGGCGTACAGCGCAAATCCGTCCATTGCCGAATTGTCGGCAGGGGGCACGTTTACACCAGCAACCACATCTTTACTTAGCACCCGGTGTAATGCGTCGCCAACCATTACGGCTTCAGCTTCTACTACAGGTTGAACGTGTGACAGCGCGTTATGAAGTGCATCTTCCAAGGGAAGCCAACCATTGGGGGCAGAAGTCGAGATAGTCATTATGTGTATACCGCAGGTGAAAAGAGGAATTATTGCTTAACAAAATAAAAAAACCAACACCCACAACAACATGTGCTGGAAGGTGCTGGTTTTTCGGGGTAGATAGCAGTGTTAGTCTTCAAACTCCATATTTGAAATCCACACTGTTTGGTAGGGTTTAAGCTGCAGAAAGCCACCCACATCTTCAAGCTCATCACGGGTGATGAGATCCATCCATTTATCGGTACCAATCAAGTTAATACTTGATAGCAAAATAGACTGTTCTTCGTTAGTCACATTACTTACACAGAACACACTCTGCCGGCGATCAAGACTCTGTCGCCAGAATCCGAACAAGGTGTCACCGAGTTGTAAAGTAAACTGTGTGGCGTTCGGGTGAAAGGCCGGTTGTGCTTTACGAATACGAATTAACTGCGAAATGCGTGTTAGTACCTTGTGATGCTGGGAGTAGGGCGAATCGAGCAGGGCAGCGAGTTCTTCAAAATTCCAGCGATGACGATTAATAGAGCGGTTTTGCCCGGTGTTGGCCACCTTTTCATAATCGTTGCTGGTACCCAGTAGACTATGAATGTAAAGCCCTGGAATACCTTCCATACCAAGCATGATGGCATGCGCACAGATAAAGCGGTCTATCTGCCATTTGTCTGGCCCTGCCGTGGTACCTTGCAGAGCATCAAACAACGTGATGTTAATTTCATAAGGCTTTTGCTGACCGTGGTCGGATGCCCGCCAGGACACTTTTCCGCCGAAATTCTGCATGGTGTGAACCAGGGTAGAAATTTCTTCGTCATCGAGTAGGCCTTCCGCAGGGCGCAGACCAATGCCGTCGTGAGACGCAATAAAATTAAAATACGTGGTGCCGTTCTGCGCCGGTGGCATGCTCATCATCCAGTTTTTCAAATAGGCACAATTTCCGGTAACCAAGGTGTTTACCAGCAAAGGCGGCAGCGAAAAATTGTAGATGGCATGGGCTTCGTTAGCATTCCCGAAATAGGTGAGGTTTTCCCGGTTTGGGATGTTGGTTTCTGTAATGATAATGACGGTCGGGTCGGCATGTTCAATCAGCGTCCGAAGCATGCGAATGCACTCGTGAGTTTGAAACAAATTGATACATGAGGTGCCGATTATTTTCCATAGGAAAGCGACAGCATCCAAACGGAACAATTTCGCGCCCTTGTCCAGATACTGTCGAATGATTTCCACAAACGCCAGGAGCACCTTGGGGTTGCGGAAATCAAAGTCGACCTGATCATGACTGAAGGTACACCAAACATATTGCGTACCTGTGGCTGTTTGGGTTTCTCGCAATAGAGGAGAAACCCGGGGGCGGGTAACCATAGATAAATCATCGCTGGGATCAGCGGTGAAGAAGAAATCGCTACCGATCCCTTCTCCTTTCTGGAAATTCTCAAACCAGGCACTGCGAGCTGAGCAATGGTTAATCACTAAATCGAACATCAGTCCGTAGTGTTTAGCCAATCGCTCGATATCACCCCAGTCTCCAAGTGATTCATTCACACTGGAGTAGTCGATAACAGAAAAACCATCATCTGAGCTATAGGGGAAGAACGGCAACATGTGTACTTTGTTTATTGTGTTCTTACAGTAGGTATGGAGAAATCTATCGAGTGTGAACAATGGCTGTTCACCTTCACTGATCACACTATCGCCATAGGTGATCATAATGATGTCTTCTTCATCCCAGTAATTGCAGTAAGGTGTTGGCTGAACGATATCTTCGTCAGCCTTCAGGCGCATGGTTGCTAATAGTTCCGTGGCCAGTTCACCAACCGGGATTTCCAGATGCACATCCGCATAGATAGCCTGTAATTGATTACAAACCTTTTCGTGTAATTGATCCCAACTTGTCGTCATGCGTTACCCTAGTAGTTCAGCGGTGTCTGCTTCAACAGCCTCCAGCAGGCGGTCAAGAATATCTGGAACCGCACTGGTGACACGGTTCCAACTTGGAATAAACGGTGTTTCCATCGGATTTTCCAGGAAGCTAGTGCCTGCTTTCATGATATTACTGGCGAATAATTCAACGGCTTTTTCTTCGTTGTGAATATCTAACGTAAGGCCATTCATTACCGCATCGTTGTGGTAGGTTTCAACGAAGTCCAGCGCAATACGGTAATATGTCGCTTTAATCGAACGGAACATTTCGTTGCTAAACGTAAAGCCCTGTGTCGCCAGTTTGCGGAACAGTGCCTTGGTAATGTCGATAGACATTTTGGACAGGCCGCCTTGGTCGTTATTAAAAGACAGATCCTGGTGTTTGTGATCGTAGTTATCGGCAATGTCTGCCTGACACAAACGGTTATGGTTATAGTTTCTGTGCATTTCAGAAAGTACACCTACTTCCAGACCCCAGTCGCTTGGAATTCGAATATCGCTTAATACATCGCGACGGAAAGAAAACTCACCTGCTAGCGGATAACGGAAGCTGTCCATGAATTCGAGGTATTCGTGGTCGCCTAGTGTACGCTTAAGCGCGCGCAATAATGGAGTAACCAGCAGTCGCGAAACCCGACCATTGATTTTTCCATTAGCAACACGGGCATAGTAGCCTTTACAAAATTCATAGTTGAATTGTGGGTTAGCCACCGGATAAATCAGGCGCGCAAGTAAATCGCGGGTATAAGTCACAATGTCGCAATCGTGTAGCGCAACAGATTCTGAGCGGTTAGATGCCAGAATGTAACCCATGCAATACCATACGTTTCTGCCTTTGCCGAGCTCTTTAGGTGCCAGGTTAAGAGCAGATAATTCTTCATCGATGGCTTTTAAACGGGGGCCATCATTCCATAAAACACGGTGATGCTGTGGAAGCTTTTCAAAGAACTTCAGTGCAGACTTGTATTGTTCTTTATCGGCGCGGTCTAAACCAATGACGATTTCAGAAAGATAAGGAACTTGGGTCAGTTCGGTAACGATGTTAGGGAGTGCCTCACCTTCAAGTTCAGAATACAGCGAAGGTAAAATAAGAGCCATTGGGCGCTTCTGCGAAAATCGTAAAAGTTCAGCCTCAAGTTCCTCTGTGGGGCGTCTAGATAAGTTGTGTAACGTGGTCACTACGCCATTTTGATAAAAATCAGCCATGTGTTCTCCGTGTCCTATTTAAAAAGTAATTGGGTCAATACTTCAGTCCAGCCTTCGGGGCCATGTAGGGTACTGGTATATACATTTTCTTCTTTTTGTAATGGTGGTGGTGGATGGCTGGGAGAAGCGATTCTTACTGCTATATTCGCCGCTTCCAGCATCGCAATATCATTTTTGCCGTCACCCAGCGCTATGCTGGATACGTCTTCGTTACTTTGTCGACGGTACTCATCAACAAACCATTCCAAAGCAGCCCCTTTATTGCAGTCGCCGGAAATATGAATAAAGCGCCCGCCTTCGAGAGGGTAGGCCCCGCGCTCGGTTACCGATTTAATGAATGCCTCTTTGCGTTCATCAGAACCTTTCCATAAAACCGGTTCACCAAATTGACGCTGCGCTGCACGTGTGGCGTCGGCAGCGTCTAGGCCAGTTGCTTCACAAATATCTTCAATAGTCATTTCACTGAAATGGGTGAACTCATCCTGAAAATCCGGTTTCACTTTTTCAAGTAACTTCAGCCAGTACATTTTTGATGAAGTAAAGGATTTGCACCAAAATCCATCTTGCCAAACCGTACCTGCTGGCTTCTTCTTAAAAAAACCATGAGGAATATAGGCCGCAGCGCCATTTTCGACGATAAACGGTCCGTTCAGACTCAATGTTTGGCGTAGCTCCAATAATTCAACAAATGTCTTGCTGGTGGTTGGGATCACCGGAATGTTTGCGCCTTCTAGTTTTATTAGCGTGGGTTCGGCGGCGGCAAAACTGTAAGTGTTGTGATCCAGCAGAGTGCCGTCCATATCAGTGAAAATTAGCGTGTTAGCGTTGCTCATTACTACTTCCTGATTACGTCTTTTATTATTCGGTTTTCGTCGAGTTCAAATACCTGATTGCATTTATCTGGCAGCGTGGCAAATGCATGTTCGGTAAGTCGTTGATAGTGCTGAATGAAGCGTAGAATTTGTTCATCAGACATAATGCCAGCGCTGTGCTTCCCGGTTTTTGCTGCAAGTTTATGTTCTTGCTCGCATCGCCATTTATACACGTGTTCAAACGATGGACCTTTCAACATTACCCAATACTGCATAAATCGGTATAAAGATTCATAATCGTCAGTAATTTTATCGTTAACAAAGCTGCGCCACGTGCCGTCCGGGTCTTCCTCTGACTCTAGGGTGTTAACCGGTTCGTTTAGTGCTTTTGGCGCTTGTGCATCTACGCCCCAGCACCAGCCTTCCATAAGTACTATATCTACGGGGGCTTGAATAACCGGCCACTGCGCCGATGGGAAAGGGTCGTCAATGGCTTTATTGAACCGGGGAAGGGCAACGTCACCTGTTTTACCTAATGCAGCAAATGTTTGCAGCGCGAGTTGCGTGTTGTGGGTGCCAGGTACGCCCCGGGTCCTAAGCAACGGGTGTACAGATTCAGCTAACTCAACGCGGGACTGTTTTGAAAGGTAGAAGTCGTCGAGAGACACCGTCACGGCGGTGAGGTTTTTAGAAGTAAAATAATGAACCAGAAAATCACATAAGGTGGATTTTCCTGAACCCTGACAGCCATTAACGCCAACAAAGAAAGGTTTGTTTGCACTCTTTTGGTGCTCTGCAATTTCCTCTGCGAGCGGCATGAACCACTTTAGTGCAGTGGTGCGATAGCTGTCCGGTAATTGGTGTTCGGTCAGAAAGCCCGTAATATCCATGTTACTACCTATGTGGCGTGCATCTCAGCACAATCTTATGAGAGTAGTAACTACAACAATTATGCCAACATAGGTCACTATGTTGGCGTAAAAGCTACTTTTTCGTGGCGACTAAAACGGCACGTTGTGGTGCAGGATAGCCTTCAATGGTCTTACTATTGTCTTCAGGATCGAGGAAATCGACCAAAGACTGAGAGGTCATCCATTCGGTGGTACGTTGTTCTTCCAGCGAGGTGGTATTAATATCGGCAACGCAGATATTTTCAAAACCGAGTCGCTCAAGCCATAAGGTGAGTGCATTCACGCTCGGTAAGAACCATACGTTACGCATTTGCGCATAGCGTTCACCGGCCATCAGCACGGTTTGCTCGTCACCGTCTACCACCAACGTTTCGAGTACCAGCTCACCGCCTTTACGTAGCTGATCTTTCAGTTGAGCAAGAAACAGCATTGGATCCTTTCTATGGTATAGCACACCCATTGAAAATACGGTATCGAAGGCTTTCACTGGCTGCATTTGTTCGATGCCTAGTGGCAGGAAATGAATTGCTGAATTTTGACTGTAGTGTTTAATCGCCTGAAATTGGATCAAAAACAACTGAGAGGGGTCGATACCATATACCCCTGTCGCGCCTTGACCGAGCATCCGCCACATATGATAACCACTGCCACAACCCACATCGAGTACGTAGCGATTTTGTAATGGACTAATGTGCGGTAGCACGCGATCCCATTTCCAATCTGAACGCCACTCAGTGTCGATATGAATACCGTGCAGATGAAAGGGGCCTTTTCGCCATGGCATGAATTGCTTTAGCAACCCTTCAATTTGCTTTTGTTGATAGTCTGTTACGCTGTTGGCATCGCCAATCGTTACCGAGTCGAGTAAGTCAACATTACTAGCAGGTACATCAGGTAACTTTTCCAGCAACTTACACCATTTATTGAACTCACCATGTAAATCGTTTTTCTGCCAGTGAGTAATTTGGGCAGGTAAGGTTTCCAGCCAATGTGACAGCGGCGAGTGTAATACCTGCTCGTAACAATCTTTGAACCAGCTATCGGCAAGCTTATTCATTGCCAGACTCCTGTGGGGCTTTAATCGCCACCAAGGAAGTAAAGTTAAAACACTTGAACCACATTACAACATCAGTAAAGCCTACGCCTTTGAGGCGGTCTTCGTGAACTTTAAAGGTGTCGGTAAGCATGACGTTTTCTAAAGCAGCTCGCTTTTGGCTCACTTCTAATTCGCTGTAACCATTATTGCGTTTAAATTGATGGTGCAAATCGATAAGCAGATGATTCCCGGCTTCACTAGGATGCTGAATTTTTTCTGATAGCACCAAAATACCGCCGGGATTGAGCCCTGCGAAAATAGTCGCAAGTAACCCTTCTCGTTCGGCAGGCGGAATAAACTGGAGAGTGAAGTTCATGATCACCATTGAGGCGTTTTCAATGGTAGTTTCCAATGCTGATTCACAACGAATGGAAACCGGATTAGGCAAGTTAAAGCTGGAGACCACACGTTCGCATCGCTCAACCATGGCCTGGGAATTATCAATACCGATGATATTGCACTTAACGTGCTCGGTGCTTCTGGCCACAGATAAACTGGCAGCGCCTAATGAACAACCCAAATCATACACGTTGCTGTTATTCGTTACCCGTTCCCGGGCTAGTTCGCCAATAGTATGAAGAATGGTTTGATAGCCCGGTACCGAGCGCTGAATCATGTCTGGGAAAACATCGGCAACATGTTCATCGAAACGGAAGTCACTGACCTGGGTCATGTGATTCGCAAATATAGTGTCTGATTTTTGCACAGAAGCTGTCCGGATGGAAAAATTGAAAAAAACAGGCGGCGATTTTAAAGGATTGGCAGAATTTTTTCACATAAAAGGAAAAATATTATGAATAATCAAGCCGTGTGCGCTAAATTGACTTTATATCCTTAGCCTAAAGTATTAGGCTATACAGATTAGCAAATTTCTATAAAAGATCGAGCACGCATTTATGACCCGTATTTTAGTCGCAGACGATCATCCACTGTTTAGAGAAGCACTTAGCGCAGCCCTTGAGCCGTACTTTAAAGATGCTGAAATTCTCGAAGCTGGCAGTCTTGAAGCAATGATGTCTGTACTGGCTGCAAACAGGCAGATTGATTTATTGTTATTAGATTTAAACATGCCTGGTGGTGAATATTTCAATGGATTGATCACTGTTAAAGATGAATATCCAGATTTACCCGTTGCAGTTATCTCGGCAAACGAATCTATTGATGTGGTTGCACAGGTTATGGGGCTTGGGGCGGAAGGCTTTATCCCTAAATCCTCACCGACGAAAGAAATTGCATCTGCAATTGTCGCTATTAAAAGCGGTGAGAATTGGGTGCCTGAAGAAATGAAAGAAGATTTGCAGAACGTAGATGAGGAGTTGACCATTCTCCTGAAACGATTCCGCGAACTCACGCCAAAGCAGATTCAGGTTTTAAGCTTCTTACGGGCAGGCTTGATGAACAAACAAATTGCCCATGAAATGAATGTAACTGAAGCCACCATTAAGGCGCATATTAGTGCCATTCTACGAAAGCTTGAGATTAACACCCGTACTCAAGCCGTACTGCTGATGGATAAACTTCAGTTTAGTTAACCTTTACTGCTGTACAAAAAAATGCCGCTTCATATTAAAGCGGCATTTTTGTATCTGGAAATCGACATTACAATGTATTGATTTTCGCCACCAATTCTTCGTTGTCGAAGTCATCCACATTTATCGTGCGTAATCGACCCGCTTCAGCGCGTTTCAATAGCGCAGCTTCTTCTTCATCAATCCAGTCTGCAGCCAAGGCTTCATTCGCCAGCGCATCGAGGTTGGTGAAAGAGAGACGGGCTTTTTTCTGCTTACTAATGCGTTCAACAATAGGTTCCGCTTCGAGAATGTCGTCAAGAGTTTGTTCGAGGTCGCCAAACAGGTTGCCTTCTTCTCGTGTTAAATATTGTCCGTCACCTAGTCGACTACGCGCTGTACCAGGGGTTTGTAGTACAGTGGCAATCTTGTGTTCCAGTTTGTCATCAGGTCGCTTACAACGACGTCCGAAAGGCAATACCAGAAGCCGCATTGCCACAGACATGGGTTTACTGGGGAAGTTTGCGATAAAGTTATCGAGGGCTTCTTCGATATCAAACAGTGTATTCTGCATCGCCCAATGCATCATTGGCGCATCTTCAAACAAGCGGCCGTCTTCGTCGAAACGCTTGAGCGTGGCACTGGCCAGATACAATCCACTGAGAATATCACCAAGGCGGGCAGAGAGTCGTTCTCGACGTTTCAGGTCGCCACCGAGCATTCCCATTGAAATGTCGGTCAGAAAGGCAAGGTTAGCACTGTAGCCTTGTAACAGTTGATAGTAGCGCGCGGTGTCATCGTTAAATGGGGCACGATGGAAAATACCCCCAGTTATAGAGAACCAGAAGCTACGCACCTTGTTAGCAATAGCAAAGCCAATATGGCCAAAAACGGCTTTATCAAAGGCGCGTAACTGCTCGCGTTTATCTTCTAAGCCTGCGGCTTGGATTTCGGCCAGCACATAAGGGTGACAACGCATAGCCCCCTGACCAAATATCATCATATTGCGGGTAAGAATGTTGGCCCCTTCAACCGTAATGGAAATAGGCGCCCCCTGGTAACCACGACCAAGGTAGTTGTTCGGGCCGAGCATGATGCCTTTACCACCGTGAACATCCATGGCGTCATTAATCACCTGGCGCATCTTTTCGGTTAAGTGATATTTGGCAATGGCTGAGATGACGGAGGGCTTTTCGCCTAAATCAACGCCAACAGTGGAAAAGCGTGTTACTGCATCCATGAGGTAAGCGTTACCTCCGATCCTCGCCAGCATTTCTTCAACGCCTTCCATTTTCCCAACAGGAATGCGGAACTGACGACGAATACGGGCATACGCTCCGGTAGCAAGGGCCACAGATTTCGCGCCACCTGCACCGGTAGAGGGTAACGTGATGCAACGTCCCACAGACAAGCATTCCATGAGCATTCGCCAACCTTTACCAGCCATTCGCGGACCACCGATTATAAAATCAAGCGGCACAAAGATGTCATTGCCTTTGACGGGACCATTCTGGAAAGGGGTATTCAATGGAAAGTGACGGCGCCCAATTTCGAGCCCTTTGGTATCTCGTGGGATCAAGGCGCAGGTGATACCTGAGGCATCGTGCTCTAACAAACCATCAGGGTCTTCTAATTTAAACGCCAAGCCTACCACGGTGGCAACCGGTGCCAGGGTAATGTAGCGTTTGTTAAATGTCAGGCGCATACCAAGCACTTCTTTGCCTTCCCATTCTCCTTTGCAAACGATACCTACGTCTGGAATCGCACCGGCGTCGGAGCCGGCTTCCGGGCCGGTTAATGCAAAACAGGGAATTTCATCTCCGTTTGCCAGCCGCGGCAGGTAATGATCTTGTTGCTCTGGCGTACCATAGTGCTGTAATAACTCGCCCGGACCCAGTGAATTGGGTACGCCTACAGTGCTTGATAGCACGGCTGAGCAGCCTGCTAACTTCTGAATTACTCTTGATTGGGCAAAAGCAGAAAATTCCAGGCCACCGTATTTCTTCTTAATGATCATGGCGAAGAATTTGTGCTCTTTCAGGTAGGCCCAAATCTCTGGTGGCAAATCCGCATTCTGATGGTTAATTTGCCATTCGTTAACCATGTGACAGACCCGAACTACTGGCCCATCAAGGAACGCCCGTTCCTCTGGTGTTAGTCGTCCTTTAGGAATTGCGTGAAGCTTGTCCCAATTGGGTTTACCAGAAAACAGCTCACCATCCCACCACACGGTACCTGCATCGATGGCTTCCTGCTCAGTGGCTGACATCTCAGGACTGACTTTTTTATAGAAAGCCAGTATGGGTTTAGTGATATAAGGTCGACGAATATCCGGGATTGAAAGTGGTACGGCGACAACCAGAAAAACCAACCAACTGAAAAAACCAATACTACCGAATAAGGTTCCGAGTACCATCACGCCGGCTAAAAGTGAAACAGTGTTAGACAACGTCATCCGTTTATATGCTGCGACACTGGCTGTCAGCAGGAAAACCAATAACCAGACGAGTTCACCCATATTAAGCTCCTTTACCGTATGAGAATGTAATGCTTTTAGGAAGCATCACTATGAGGTCAGACCAGACCAATAACCTTAAGCTAATCCCTCAATGAAAAAAGGTCAAGGAACGAGAGATGAATAATAAAAGAAGTCAGTCAATTAAAGATGACGGTAGCTTTTTAGACGAATATCGCCCTGTTCGTCACCATCTTTAAATTGCTGCAAGCGAACAAGGTTATAATCCAACGAGGGGGCAAACCAAGCAAAGGTTTCCCGAGAACTGCTGTGGTCGCGAAGTAATTTAACTTTAATGGTCTCGAGTTTGCCGTAAGGTAAATCGAGGGTTTCATTGCCAGTGACTTTAATGTCGTAATTTTTGAGTTCGCCGCGATAGTTGACGAAGTCATAACTGACTTCAGTTTCACCGGCGGCCAATTTTCGGGCTAAGTCGATACGGTAGAGTTGGTTATCAGTTTCGCCATTCCAAGGCAGAGTCTCGCTCCCTTTAATCTCAATTTGCTTTTCCGGATAGCTGGCAAACTTTACTTCAAGCTCTTTATCCGGACCGGTTCCTGTTCGTTTATAGTAGTAAGAAAACGGGTGAATGAATTGTTCAGAGGCGAAGAAAACGGAGTGTTCGAAACGTTCGTCAGAGAGGAAAAACTTTGACACATCTGAATGATAGGTGAGGGCATACTGCTCATCTTTCAGATATTCAAGTTTGATAGAGACATTGCCTACATCCCCACCCCATTTATAAGCGGTATACTCTGCTTCAAACGGTGGGATGACCGGACCATCGTCAGCAAATGCTGCTGATGATGTCATCAGCAGCATAAACAACGATACAGTGAAAGAAATATAATTATTCGCTGGCGTAGCCTTGTGGCGGAAGAATGTGATCATCAAGTACAGCCTTATTGTCCTTCATCGTCAGTCTACCGGCTACAAACCACTGTAATACGAGTGGATAAATGCGGCGTTCCTGCTCCTGCACCCGTTCAGCCAAATCGCTGGCGGCGTCATCTTCAAACACCGGTACTCGGCTTTGGATGATGACCGGACCACCATCGAGTTCCGGGGTAACAAAATGAACGCTGACACCGTGTTCGCTGTCGCCGTTATCTATAGCACGTTGATGGGTATTTAACCCTTTGTACTTTGGCAACAAAGATGGATGAATGTTCAATAGTTTACCGGAAAAATGTTCGACAAATTCTGCAGTCAGAATGCGCATAAATCCTGCCAGTACAACAGCATCAGGTTTTACACTATCAATCAGTGATTGCAGTTTTGCGTCAAATTCATCACGTACCGGGTAGTCTTTGTGGTCGAGACAATGTGCAGGTATACCTGCTTTCTCAGCGCGCTCCAGGCCGAAAACGCCAGGGCGGTTTGAAATAACCGCCACAATTTCGGCATTTAACTGGCCACCTTCAACAGCATCTATCATTGCCTGAAGGTTAGAACCGTTTCCGGAAATTAGTACGCAAATGCGTGGTTTTGCTGCAGACATTAGTTGATCTCTACCTGCTCACCGTCATTACGTTGTTCAATGTGACCCAGTAACCAGGCTTTTTCGCCACCAGCGGTCAGGATCTCAATGGTTTCGTCTACGTCTTTCTCGTCAACCACGATAATCAGACCTACACCGCAGTTAAAGGTACGATACATTTCATGACGGGTGACATTGCCGTTTTCCTGCAGCCAGTCAAACACTACTGGCCATTCCCAGCTGTTTTCCTCGACAACCACTTTGGCATCGTCAGGTAAAACGCGCGGAATGTTTTCCCAGAAACCACCACCGGTAATATGTGAAATCGCTTCTACTTTTACTTTTTCAAGCAGCGCCAATACGGCTTTTACGTAAATGCGGGTAGGGGCAAGAAGGTGGTCAATTAACGGCTTGCCGTCGAGATCTGCATTGACGTCTGCACCACTTACTTCAATAATTTTTCTGATTAACGAATAGCCATTGGAGTGCGGACCAGAAGAGCCCAACGCAATAATTTTCTGACCGGGTTTTACACCTGTGCCGTCGATAACGTTATCGGCTTCCACCACGCCCACACAGAAACCCGCAATGTCGTAGTCGCCGTCGTGGTACATGCCAGGCATTTCAGCGGTTTCACCACCAATCAATGCGCAGCCGGCTTGCACACAACCTTCACCGATACCGGTAACCACGTCAGCAGCAACATCAACATCTAACTTACCTGTTGCATAGTAATCGAGGAAGAACAAGGGTTCAGCACCTTGTACAATCAGGTCATTAACGCACATGGCTACCAGGTCGATACCCACGCCGTCATGACGCTTGGCATCCATCGCTACACGTAATTTAGTGCCCACACCATCGGTACCAGAAACCAGTAACGGGCGCTTATATTTTGCTGGTAATTCGCACAGGGCGCCAAAGCCACCTAAACCGCCACGAACTTCAGGACGGCTAGTCCGTTTGGTAACGGATTTGATTCGTTCAACCAATTGATTTCCGGCATCAATATCTACGCCTGCATCTTTATAGCTAAGTGACTGTTTATTTTCGCTCACGAGTATGGCCCTGGTGCGGTGGTTTGAAAGACGCGGATTCTACCAGCAAGTTGCGGTAAGTCCAACAGCGACGGGTTACGAAATTGTTGTGGCAAAACCAGTTGCTGTCAAAGTTTTACATTTTAGTGGTGAAAAATTCTGTCAAATAACTCACAATACGATTTCTTTAGTTCATCAGCTTTCACTTTCCCGGAGCGACGCTAAATCTTCATGTTTTTTCAACGTATTATTCTTCGCTTTATTCCAGCTTGTGTATTGGTCTTTACCTCAGTTGCCTGTGTGAGTGTTATTGCCAGTACAACCGTATCCGTTAACGAAGCCAGTGTGGCAGTGGAAAATCAGTCTTCCCGCACGCAGCGTGCTGCAACGAGAACCGCCCTTGAACAAGTGGTTGTGAAAATTACAGGACAAAGGGATGCGCTAAAACAGGCATCGGTGAGGGCTATGCTATCCGAGCCGCAACGCTACTTGCGGGCCTATCGATTCGAAATGAATAACGGCGAACTGTTTTATGTGGGCGAATTTGATTCGCAAACCGTTATTCAGGAATTGCGTGAGGCAGGATTACCCATATGGGGCCAGCGTCGCCCAGATACCCTTATGTGGTTGGCTACCCAGGATGATAATTCAAATCGCGAGATTATCAGTGACGGTACTGCCAACGACATCACTGAAGCATTACGTAAAGTCGCCATGGAGCGCGGTGTGCCGGTGGTGTTCCCGTTAATGGACCTGGATGATAGCTTAAGTATTAGTGTTTACGACGTATGGGGGCGGTTTGCCGTTAGTCTCAAGGAAGCATCAACGCGCTATCAGCCAGATTACATTGTAGGGGCGCGTCTTTATAAAGTAGAAGAAAATGCCGTTCCCGATATCGAAGAGGCGAAAAAGACCCAGGAACAGGTCAGAAAGCTCAAATATGACAGCTACCGACCCGCATTTTCCAATAATGGTTTACAAGATTTAAATACGTATTTGGTCGACGATCTGGTACAGGCAGTAAAAGCGCCAGCATTTTCCCGCAGCGAATTTGAGGAAATGGGTAATCAGAGTCAGGATGGCGCTTACGCATTGGATTGGGTAGTTATCGACAATACTGATATCAATTTTGGCAGCGTTTACGCGGATGATCCGGCAGAACTGGCCGCGCTTTTTCTCGAAGATTACAGCGATTTTCTCGGCAAGCATTTTTCGGTAAACACCACTGAAGAGAACATTACCGAAGATCTGATGACCATTTCTGTTGCCAATGTGGACTCATTAGAAAAGTATGTGCATGCACGAGAGTACATGACACAAATGAGTATGGTGAAAGCCGTCTCTTTGATTGAACAAGAAGGGTCTGTTGCCACATTCTCATTAACTTTACTGTCTCGGCCAGAAGACTTTTACAAAGTCATCAAGCTCGACTCCAGACTAAAACCTGTTACAGATGCGGCAGGAAATAGACTGGAAGGGCAGAACTTCTACTGGAACGAATAAGTCCGCTATGCAGTTACCGCTTCCAGTCTCTCTGCCCGTAGATGAAACGTTCGGAAGTTATGTCGGCGGTGATAATCAGGATTTGGCAGATTTTCTTAGTGCCTTGAGTCAAAGCGGTAGTGAATGGCGCAGTAACCCGGCTTTCAGCTCACTTGATAAAAGTCCTCTCGCTGCGGTAGGTATAATTGGTGCGCCAGGTAAAGGAAAAAGCCACTTGCTTTATGCGGTTTGTCATCAGCTTGCTGCACGCAACACATCGCATATCTATCTTAACCTCCGTGATCACAAAGAGTGGACGCCAATTATCTTCGATGGCTTAGAGCGATTACCTTATGTGTGTCTCGATAATATCGATACCATTGCGGGTATTGCGGAATGGGAAGAGGCGTTATTTCACTTTATCAACCGGGTGGTCGATCATCACACATCGGTCTTATTGTGGGCTTCGTCCATGGGCCCGAATCATCCTGCCTTTCAACTACCTGATTTACGTTCGAGATTAAGCTGGGGTATAACGTATCAACTCCACGCACTGAGTGACGACAATCGTTTGGCCATTTTGAAACATCGTGCTGCACAACGAGGAATGGGCTTCTCAGATCAAGCGTTAATGTTCTTAATGAACCATTGTGAGCGTGATTTACCTACGTTGATGAATTTGCTGGCGAGGTTAGATACCCGCTCATTGCAGGAGCAGAAAAAGCTCTCGGTGGCGATGATAAAACGAGAGCTGGGAATAGATAATTAAGAGTGGTTTTCGAAACGGTCTTTTTCTTCCTGCATAACATCTTTTAATTTCTTTAAACCCATTCCTAATTCGCGGCCTCGCATTCGGGCAAAGGCACTGCACCCAATAAACATACCGGTGGCGAGTATGAGTTCAATAATCGCGTAGGCGAGCTCATCTGGTGCCGCGTAACCTGCGGTGAACCCATGAATGACATAGAATAGGACAATGAAGTTAGCCCAGGCATGGGTGTAAGGTTTGCCCGCAACTATACCGCGCAGCGGCAGCAATAAAGGCAGAATGTAAACTACGGCAATAAATGTTGTGCTGTATACCCGCTCATTAACCAATGAAAACTGCCACAGTGTTACCCAAGCCAGCAGCAATAAGTGGCAGGTTAACGCAAGGTAGCGAAATGTCCGGGTTTTCGATGACATGGGTGCCATGGCTAACTTCCTTTCAATTGATTCGCAAGTAGGGCTAGTCTTTTACCCTGGGCAAATGCCAGTTGTTTTTCATGTTCTGACAAGGCCTGTTGGTGATTCGTTGCTACATGCGAAACGCCGTAGGGAGAGCCACCGGTTTCTGTGTCATGGAGTGCGGCTTCAGAGTAGGGTAAACCACACAGCACCATGCCGTGATGCAGCAAAGGCAGCATCATGGTAAGTAGCGTGGTTTCCTGTCCCCCGTGCATGCTGCCGGTGGAGGTAAAAACACTGGCGGGCTTATTAATTAGCGTGCCTTTCAGCCATGCCTGACTGGTACTGTCGAGAAAGTGTTTTAACGGTGCAGCCATATTGCCAAATCGGGTAGGGCTGCCCAATGCTAACCCATCACAGTCGCTGAGATCCTGCTGACCAACATAAGGTGCACCAGATTCTGGTACTGCGGGTTGGGTCGACAAATAATCAGGCATTGGCGGAACGGTGCGTAGCATGGCCTCGACCCCCGTGCTTTCTACTCCTTTTGCTATCTGGTTGGCGAGCAGTTTAGTGCTACCGGTCCGGGAATAATACAGCACCAGAATTTTTGTCATTAGATAATTTCCAGCACGGATTCAGGGGGACGGCCAATGCGGGCTTTATTGCCATTGATCACAACCGGCCGTTCTAACAACTTAGGCGTATCTGCCATCGCGGAAAATAGCTGGTCCGCTGTGATATCTTTTGCTTTGAGACCCTGTTCTTTGAATTCAGTTTCATTGGTGCGCATCATTTCAAGGGGAGAATTTACGCCTAGTTTTTCTGCCAACGCTTCAAGTTCAGTTTTGCTGAGTGGATTTTTGAGGTACTCAATGACCTCGGGCTCAACGCCATTCTCCTGTAATAAAGACAGTGTTTGACGGCTTTTAGAACAGCGCGGATTGTGGAGGATCTGAATGGTAGACATTGGCATCACTTTGTTTGTGTTATAGTTTCGTTATCAGGAATTCTAGCAAGGATAGGTTGGATATTCACATGACCGAAAACAAAAATAGCGTAAAAAAAACGGTTTTTTTATTTATGGTTGCCTTCCTTTGCCTGTTGGCGATGACGGCGGGTATTGCGGTCAGTCATTTTATGCAGGCTGATGCCACAACGCTAACGGGAAAGCCGATCCGTTGGCAAAGCGAAAATTGGAAAGTGGTGAATTTCTTTGCTCCCTGGTGTGCGCCTTGTTTACGCGAAATACCGGCACTCAATAGATTGCATCGTTCCCTTGAGAATGACGTACAGATTATTGGTGTGAGTTATGATGGGGGAAGTTTGCAAGTACTGCAGCAATTGGTGATTGATTTAAACGTTGAATTCGACGTGCTAAATACTAGCGACGACATTACGCTACCTATGGCTTTCCCTGGCTATTTACCTGCTACCTACCTCATATCGCCTTCGGGTGAGGTCGCCCAAACGCTTTACGGGGAGCAAACCGAGACGGCTCTGCGCGAGCGGCTGAATCACTTAAAGCAAGAAGTAGCCGGCGCGCACTAAGCAGATGAGCACTAAGCTACAAACGCTCTAGTCGTTCTTGTTGTTCTCGAAGCTGTTTGATACGAGCGCGTATCCGTTGCTTTGCAAGGTGTTTATCAGCAGTAAAATTGTAAGCAAACTGCAATTCATCAATTGCGGGCTTATAAGCGCCATTTAATACCATTAACTCAGCTTTACTTTGATGCATGCCTTGAAAATCTTTCTCATTTTTATAAGCTTCTGTAAGCAATTGATACGCAATTTCGTAGTCTGGGTGTACCAGCAGGAAGTCTTTTAAAATAATAATGGCGTCAGTATTATCACCGGCGGCAATCATTGCATTCGCTTGATTTAGAGCGAGTACCTGATTCCGCGGCGTGCGTGCAAGATGAGGTTTTAACCTTGCCACGGCCTCGTCGGCATTGTGTTGTGCCAGCGAAATATCCGTTGCCGCATCAAGATAAAACAGATTTTCCGGGTTACCTGCCAGTAGCGCATCGATAATTTCTTTCGCTTCAACCACCTTTTCATTCCGCAGATAAGCGAGTGCAAGGCCATATTCAGCGGCTTCTTTCATCACGTAGTCTTTCTTTCGCAATACGTCCTGGTAGTAATCCAAGCTGTAATTTTTATCGAACGTGTAGCGAGACATAACGCGCGCTTTGGCTAAATGAAATGAGAGGCTCTCGCGTATGTGCACTCTCGGAAAGTCTCTTGCTCGGGCTCGCGCATCGGCAACCCGGGTTTCGGTCAGTGGGTGAGACATTAATCGTGCAGGCGGTCTGGATACCATGCGGTATTGCGCTGTCAGGGTTTGGAAAAATGTCGCCGCTGCTTCCGGATCAAAACCTGCGCGGGCTAACATTCCGATACCAATACGGTCAGCTTCCTGCTCGTTAGAACGGGTATAGTCGATAGACATTTGCGCTGACGTAGCTTGCCCAGCGGAAATTGCTGCCATGCCTGCTTGCGGGTCGGCCATGGCTAACAACACACCACCAAGCATACTCGCGATGGCGATTGGCGCGGCCCGTTGTTGGGCTTGAATATGTCTGGCAAGGTGACGTTGGGTAACGTGTGAAATTTCGTGGGCCAAAACAGAGGCCAGTTCGCTTTCGTTTTTCGCATTGTGAATGAGGCCGGTATGTACACCGATGTGACCACCGTAAAATGCAAAAGCGTTGATGGCGTCGTTATTCACCCAAAAGAATTCAAATGGAAATTTCGTGTTCTCGGCTTCAACGACCAGACGATTCCCTAAATCCTGTAGATATTCGTCGAGTACAGGATCGCCTATAACAGGGGCGCCGCCACGCATTTGTCGCATAACGGCATCGCCAATCAGCATCTCTTTATCTAAAGAAAGAACGTCAGAGGCTACCACGCCAATTTCAGGCAGGGCATTACGATCATTGAATTTACTCTCCTGTGCAATAACTGAAAAACTCATTGCCAGAAGAAACAGACCTAACTTCATTCCGTTGCGCGCTAAATATCTCATCGAACCTTTTACTGTAGAGTACCACCAAAGCGTTAACACATAGAGTGGTGACCGGATAGATAAGTTTCAATTATCCATCGCAATATTTAACTATTGTGCCGTACAATACCGGTTAATGCTATAAATCGGTATGTATAATATAGCGATAAATCCCGTAGTTAGTGTGCGACATCAATGGTTTGCCCTTGCGGGCGACGGTTGATATCTCCTATGATGCGATTCCTTTTTGTTCCTGTTGAGCAGAATTTATGAGTTTATTCAGTGTATTCGGCCGCTGGTACCGCCGAAAATTCTCTGATCCTGATGCAGCAATGTTGCTCATCTTGATCCTATTATCTGCCACCGTTTTGGTTGTCTGGGGTGGCCTAATAATGCCTGTTTTAGTGGCGGCTGTGATTGCCTATCTGCTTGATTGGCCCGTTACACGGTTGGTAAACGTGGGTGTGGGCAGAACCTTGGCATGTAGTTTGGTAATGATCGCCTTTGTGGCGATTACCATTTTGTTATTGGTTGGATTAGTGCCGACTATCAGTAAGCAAAGCGTGAATTTGATTCAGGAAACGCCGCTCATTTGGCAAAACGCGCAGGAGTGGATATTGCGGTTACCCGATCGCTATCCTGATTACGTTCAGGTGTATCAAATTCAACAGATGATGGAAGGGTTTAACGATCACATGGTGGAGTTCGGTCAGACAGTCTTGTCTGCATCGGTAAGTTCGCTGGGCAATGTGGCCGCACTCTTGGTATACATGATACTGGTACCGTTAATGGTATTTTTCATGCTCAAAGACAAAATGTTCTTTCTTGACAGTATCTCCAATCTGCTCCCGGCGGAGCGGCGTCTCATCACCCAGGTGGGACATGAAATGAACACACAGATTGCTAACTACATACGCGGTAAGGTAATTGAAATTGTTATTGTCGGCGCGGTGTCTTGTGTCACCTTTGCGTTAATGGATTTACGCTATTCAATTCTGCTTGGGGTTTTAGTCGGCTTGTCTGTACTAATCCCATACATTGGTGCAGCAGTGGTAACCATCCCTGTGGCCGTCGTTGCTTTATTTCAGTGGGGGCTAACCCCGGACTTTTATTACCTGATGATCGCTTACGGTATTGTTCAGGCACTGGACGGTAATTTGTTAGTGCCGTTATTGTTCTCTGAAGCGGTGAGCCTGCATCCTCTTTACATTATTGTAGCGGTGCTTTTCTTTGGTGGTCTGTGGGGGTTCTGGGGCGTGTTTTTCGCCATACCTCTGGCAACGCTAGTGAAAGCCGTCATTACTGCCTGGTCAGGCCCGGAAGTGATATTGCCAGAGCAATAAAAGCATAAAAAAATCCCCCGAACTCGGGGGATTTTTGTTATGTGACTAGGGTTAAGTGAAGTTTAACCTCCGAGGTAATCCAACACGACCTGATGGTGATCTTTTGTCTTAAACTTATTGAAAACATGTTCAACCGTACCATGTTCATCAATGAGGAAGCTTAAACGGTGAATGCCATCATATTCCTTGCCCATAAACTTCTTCGGCCCCCATACGCCAAACGCATCTGCAACGGCGTGGTCTTCATCAGACAATAAGGTAAAGTTAAGGCCTTCTTTTTCAATAAATTTTGGCAAACGTTTAACCGCATCAGGGCTTATTCCTAATACCACCACGTTTTTATCATCCAGCGCGGTTTTGCTATCACGCAGATTTTGCGCTTGGACGGTACAACCGGGTGTCATCGCTTTGGGGTAAAAATAAACTAAAACTTTTTTTCCGGCAAAGTCAGTGAGGTTTACCGGGTTATTGTCTTGATCGGGTAAAGTAAATGCTGGCGCTTTATCGCCGGCCGCCAAGGTATTCATAACGCTCCTTAAATCTAGCGGATTAATCTTTCCTGGTAATACTGCCGGTGAGACCAATGGAAGAAAACAGTTCGTCAGCTTCCTGTCTCAAAAGGGCAATATCAAGAGTATCTGGTGTGTTGACAATAAACTTACAGCGCATCATTTCCTGACCGCTTTGCTTATTGGTGAATGTACGCTGTCTGAATGCGCTAATAGACACATTTCTTTCTGCAAAAAAGCGGGTAACAGACCGTAAAAGTCCGTGACTGTCTACACCACTGTATTCCACGTCATAAAGGTGGTCGAGATTCTGTTTTTCATGATGACTTGTACGCTTCATCATCGAGAGCAAATCAAGACGTTGGCAAACCGGCGGAATAGCCAGTTCGGCGCGGGTAATAGCTTGATGCGACCCTTCAATTATCATCGTCAGTGAAAATTCTTTGCCATAAATAGCTTGCCGACTATCGAGGATATTACAGTGAGCATCGGAAACCGTATCGGCTATTTCACTGAGAATACCGCTGCGATCTGTACCAAGAATAGTGACAATGAGTTGATGGTTCATGTGGTGGCTTATCATTCTGTTAACCTTTTGAATGGTAACACATCCTAAAATTTCGATGCCAGTTTCTTATCCGCGGCGATTAAGAATCATTGTCGAACGCTTGCCCAGAAAACCGTCAATAGCAAGGGTTTTACAATGCGGCTTTCATAAAATATTCAGTATTTAGGATAACGATGGCGATTTCCTGCTAAAAAGCCCGCCCGATAACTTGTTTTTACCCCTTTACCTCATTACCATGTGCGCTCACAAAATGTGGGAGATAATATGTTTAAAGGCAGTTACGTTGCGCTAATCACACCAATGACTCAGACTGGTGAGATAGATTATCCTGCGCTTGAGAAACTTGTAGAGTTTCATATCGAGCAGGGCACACATGGTATTGTTTCAGTGGGTACTACCGGTGAATCTGCGACGTTGCCATTTAAAGAACATATTGAAGTAGTCAAACAAACAGTTGCTGTTACCGCGGGTCGTATCCCGGTGATAGCAGGCAGTGGTGCAAACGCCACCGACGAAGCTATTTTCCTTAGTGAACAAATGGCGGGTCTGGGAATTGACGGCTTCCTCAGCGTTGTACCTTACTACAACAAACCACAGCAACGTGGCATGGTGGCGCACTTTAATGCGATTGCCGATGCGACTGACTTACCGGTACTGCTTTATAATGTACCTGGTCGTACCGTTGCCGATATGCTGCCTGAAACTGTTGCAGAACTGGCCTCTCACAAGAAAATTGTTGGTCTGAAAGATGCCACCGGCAATTTAGAGCGTCTTAAAGCTACTCAGGCGTTGGTACCCGATGACTTTGTGCTGTTAAGCGGCGACGATGGTACCAGTGCAGAATTTTTGTGTCAGGGCGGCCACGGTGTTATTTCGGTGACAGCCAACGTGGTGCCTGGCGCCATTTCAAAAATGTGTGAAGCAGGTCTGGCAGGAAATGCAGAGGAATGTCGCGCAATTAATGCTAGTATTGCATCGCTCCATAACGGCATGTTTATCGAGCCAAATCCTGTCATGCCAAAGTGGGCTTTATACAAAATGGGGCTAATAAATAGCGCCGAATTACGATTACCGATGGTTTTACCGGAACTTGCGAGCCAAAAAGCACTCGAAGAACTACTAAAAAAACACGCATTGATTTCTGGTTAAGAAGGAATTCCGATGAAAAACACACTGGCTTTGCTAAGTGGCCTGTCTGTATTGGCCCTAGCTGGTTGTTCAAGCCAACAAGATTATCAAACGGCTTCAGGCAGTTATGACTATCTTGACGTATCCCAACGCGCTTCTGTAAAGGTGCCGGAAGGCCTCGATTCACCTGAATTTAGTCAGCAGTATGAGTTACCCAATGTCGGTGACGGTGCAGACAACAATTTGATTGGACGTAGTCTTTCAGTGCAATCACCCGCACTGGTTTTGCCCCTCGTTGCTGGTTCACGTGTTGAAGAAGGCAGCGATTCAGCCGTCGTGGTTTTTGATCAGGTCGACGACAGCAAGCCGTTAGAAGATGCTATCTGGGACACCGTACTTAGCTTTTTAGAAGAAAAGCAAATAGGTGTCGAAAGCTTCGATAAAGCAGCAGGAAAACTGGTGACCGACTGGACGGTAGAGCGTATCGTTTCTGATGACTCCTGGTACGATTTTTCTGATGCTAAAACATCGGAAGTTTCTCGCCGATTTGTTTTCCAACTCGACGTAAAAGCGCATGGTCGCTCTGCAGCGTTAAGCGCTAGCTTAGATGACTACAAAATGAAGTCTTCGTCTGGTGATGCCGAAACACTCGCGTCGATCAACGAAATGACAGAACGCCGTGAAGAGATTGGTATTCTTAATGAAGTGCTTGGTCACTACGAGTATCAGATTAAATTAGACGAAAGCAAACGTATTGCGCAAATCCGTAGCGGTTTAAACATCGAAATGGGCTTCGACGGCGATGGCGCGCCAGCCTATGTTGTTGATGCACAATACGATATTGCATGGCCCAGAATGTTACTCGTTTTACGTAAGATGGGCTTCGACGTTAAAGATTTAGACAAATCAACTGGACTGCTGTTTGTTTCCTATAATGATGAAGACAGCGGTTGGTGGAGTGGACTATTTTCTGACGATAAAGATTTGCTTGAAAAGGGTGAGTATCGTCTGAAAGTTCAGGCCATTGGCGAAAACAAAACGAGCATTACTTTCATGAACGATGAGAGTGAACCGTTTGAACCTAATCAGGTTGCTGACTTATACGACCAATTTGCTCGTGTAATGACAGAAGATAACCTGGATATCTAAATTTCGAGATTGATGATGGAAAAGCGCGAAGAACTGTACCGCGGTAAAGCGAAAACGGTATACCTCACTGACGACAGTGAAAAACTGATCCTTGAGTTCAGAAATGACACATCGGCATTTGACGGTGAAAAGATTGAGCAACTCGACCGTAAGGGCGAGGTGAACAACAAATTTAATCACTTCATCATGACCAAGCTGGAAGAAGCGGGTATCTCTACCCAGGTAGAAGCACTGCTGTCTGACACCGACTCTTTGGTTAAGAAACTGGATATGATTCCGGTTGAATGTGTTGTACGAAACGTTGCAGCGGGTTCACTGGTTCGCCGTCTGGGTGTTGAAGAAGGGTTAATGCTGAATGATAAGCCAATTTTTGAGTTCTTCCTCAAAAATGATGCGTTTCATGACCCTATGGTCAACGATTACCATATCACAGCATTCGGTTGGGCCACTGAAGCGCAAATCGCTGAAATGAAGCGCTTAACATTCGCTGTGAACGATGTGCTTAAAGCATTGTTCGATGAAGGCGGTATGATTCTGGTCGACTACAAACTTGAATTTGGTCTCGACGCCGATGGCAACATTATTCTCGGCGACGAATTCAGCCCGGATGGTTGTCGCTTATGGGATAAAGAAACCCGTAAGAAAATGGACAAAGACCGTTTCCGTCAAGGGTTAGGTTCAGTTGTTGAAACCTATATCGAAGTTGCTGAGCGTTTAGGCCTGAAACTTTAATAAAAGCAATTTTGAAAAAAGCACCTTCGGGTGCTTTTTTTATTTTTACAATTTTTTAGCAAACAGTGCCTTAGTAGCATTGTCATTATTATTTCTTCGTGGGATGGTGAGTAAAATATTAGGGAGATTTACATGCCAGTATCCACATACCTGTTTGCCTGTCTTGCCATGATAGCGTTCGCCGCTAATTCTTTACTCTGTCGTATGGCGCTGGTCGAGACCGATATTGGTCCCGCTACATTCACATTTGTCAGGCTGCTCAGCGGTGCACTTATTCTCAGTCTACTTATCCACTTCAAAGGGCATAAGCCGGCAAGGCAGGGTAGCTGGGTAGGCGCTATTGCACTGTTTTGCTATGCAGCGGGTTTTTCATTCGCCTACCAACATGTAACGACGGGCACGGGAGCACTGCTGCTATTTGGTGCGGTACAAATTAGCATGATTGGAATTGGCTTCTTCCGCGGTGAACGGTTTTCAATGGCGCAATCAGCAGGCTTTCTCATCGCATTTTGCGGGCTGGTATATCTGGTATTGCCAGGTGTTACTGCGCCACCGCTCGTATCTGCATCACTTATGATCCTGGCGGGCGTGAGTTGGGGCGTGTATTCTATTTTGGGTAAGGGGGTTGCTGCGCCGCTTTTGATGACAGCAGGGAATTTCTTGCGTACGACACCTTTTGCAGTTGTTTTATTTTTAGTGATGGCTGAACCTTTTTCCATGTCAGATCCAGGCATCATTTATGGCGTTCTTTCGGGCGCCATTGCCTCGGGCTTGGGCTATGCGTTGTGGTACTTTGTATTGCCCGAGTTAGAAGCCACAAATGCAGCTACGTTGCAGCTCAGTGTACCGGTAATCGCCACATTCATGGGATGGCTGTTCCTTAGCGAAACCATCACAATGCGCATAGTTCTTGCCAGTTTGGCGATAATCGGTGGTATTGTGCTAGTCATTAAAAGCAAAAGAAGCGTAAATTGACATGCTTTGATTCATGCTTTCTGAGCAAGTGGGGTTATAAATTGTACATTTGCACCTGGCCGGGACTACCTTCATAGCCATACGCGGCATAATTAGTATCGCTTATAAAGTAAACGAAATAAGGGTCGGAATAGCCAGAAAGCGTTCCCCCTGAACTACTTTTCAAGTACGCGCACACTTCAGCACTGGAATCAGCATAATAAACCGTATTCCAACCTGCTGTCATTGCTGAACCGAAATCATTCATTACGTTTACAGGCTGCGGATCAGCAAACACGTTAGACCATAATTCAGCACAACCCGAGCTGTCGTTTGTCGAGCCTTTAGGCCAGCCATTATCAGAGAACGTTACAGACTGGCCATTGATTATAATGGGCGATGTGCGTCTGATTATATATTTCGCATTCATTAAGGTTAGGCCAGATTTGAAACCCGCCATCATTGAATTCGTTACAGCATCATTGGCATCGTCAGATAAGTCAATGAAGCGAGGCGCTGCAGTAACGGCAAGAACACCAAGAATAATAATGACAATAATGAGTTCTATGAGGGTAAAGCCCTGGGCATAACGATTTGTTTTCAAAATGATATTTTCGTAATAATTCAGGAGCTTTAATCGTAGATTAATGTTTTTCTGTGAGCAATCTGAAAACCGGTGTGACAGTTATGCAGACACGTTTACAAGTATCCGCACACATAATTAAGTCGATTTATCAGTTAGATAAAGAAATCAGCTAAGCGCTAACCAGGCACCTACGCCAATCATTAGGCTGCCGGCAATTCTGTTCATCACACGTACGTTACCGCTTTGCAGCAGTAACGTTCGTAGCGAGCGGCCGCCTGACGCGTAAATTAATAAACAGCTAAATTCTAAAGTGAGGATTATGGCGACTAACGTTATGAGTTGCTCGGCTAACGGCTGCTCCGATTTAAGAAACGGAGGCAATAATGCGACAAAAAATGCCCACCCCTTGGGGTTGGCGATGGCCGTGATAAACCCTTGAGAGATTAACGCTGTACGACTTGCGGGCTGGGTTTCTTCTGATGTAAGGGCCATTTTTCCGCGGGACAGCCACATTTGAATACCGGTATTAGCCAAATAGGCGGCACCAATGAGTTTGAGAACAGAAAATACAGTAGGGTAATTTAATAATAATGCTGCTACACCGATAGCAGAAAGTGTGGCGACTAAACCAACCCCAATTAATTCGCCGAGCATCATCCACAGTGCACGCTTAACACCAATACTCATTCCCAATGTCATGGCCATTGTCATACACATACCCGGTGTAATAGACACAAAGAAGAATGTTGGGATAAAAACGGACAAGACGGCCCAGGTCATAAACAGATTTCCTTAATTAACGGGCGTAGACGATGCCAGAATTTGACCATTCAGGCAAAAATATTTCTGATTAATTTCTGCTATCAATGTGTAATATTGAAAATCCAATGTGGTTAAAACAGTATTAAGGATTGATAATAATAAAACTGCTTTCTAAGCAAAGCGAAATGGCGGAAAATACCAACTGGAATTGTTATCAGGTATTTGCGCCTGACTCTCATTTACAGGAAATCGCCATGCCTAAGGCAAGTGAAATAAAAAAGAATAATACGATTATTTTCGATGGAAAGACCTGCATTGTTCGTGACATCGAGCGTTCCGTACCACAGGGCCGCGCCGGCGGCAGTATCTATCGTATGCGCATGTACGACGTAGTGAGCGGTGCCAAGTACGATGAGACCTTTAAGGACTCAGACATGCTGGAAATGGCTGATTTAGTTCGACGCCCAGCCATGTTTTCGTATATCGATGGCGAAGAATATGTGTTTATGGATAAGGAAGATTACACGCCTTACCATCTGAATAAAGACAGCATCGCTGATGAAGCATTATTTATTAATGAAGAAACAGACGGTATTCAAGTATTGGTTGTCAGTGAAGTGCCAGTAGCGTTGGACTTACCAATGAGTGTGGAGTTGGAAGTGGTTGAAACCGATCCGTCAATTAAAGGTGCATCAGCTACATCGCGTACCAAGCCGGCCAAACTTTCTACGGGCTTAGTCGTGCAAGTCCCTGAGTACATCAGTACTGGTGAGTGGATTAAGATCAATACCGAAGAACGTAAGTTTCAGAGTCGGGCTGATAAGTAATCATTTTAACCATACGTATCTTAACGGCAGGATCCACGAACGGTTTCTGCTTAATTTTAACGAGTAAAAGGAAATTTCTGTGAAAATAGTAAAACAGTTATCAACGATTGCCTGTATTGGTTTGTTTACCTGTGTACTGGGTGCTTGTAGTGAAGAGAAGCAAGAGCAAACTGAAGATTCAATGAGCAAAATGAAAGGTGCAGCCAGTGATATGATGGATGACGCAAAAAATGCCGCGTCAGACTTAGCAGATAAAACTGAAGATTTTGCTGAAGATGCGGCGGATAAGGCAGAAGACTGGGCTGATGACGCAGGCAACGCCATTGAAGACAATTGCGAAAAAATGAAAGAGAAAATGGACTTAGAAGACAAGGATTGCTAATAATCTTTGCTGCCATTAATGAAAAAAGCCCGCATTTGTCATCCAATTGCGGGCTTTTTTTTCGACTATAGTGGTACGTCAATTTTCAAATTGGTCAGAGGCTTGCAGCAACAGGGAAGAATTTCATCGTCATCGATGAAGGCGAGGGGATCGACAGTATAACTGACTTCACCACTTATTAGCTTTGTGCGGCAGGCACCACAAAATCCATCACGACAATTAAAGTGACATTCCACGCCAGCATGTTCTAAACATTCAAGCAGAGTTTTATCGGAAATGGCATCAACACACCCCACATCGACAACGTCGATGCGAAGTGTGGTGTCGGGTTTTCCCATTCGCGATGGGAAGCTTACAGTTCGAAATCGGCGAAATCGTCTTCACCTACGGAAGAGTCGATTTGTCCTACCAGATAGGAACTGATTTCAGATTCCTGAGGTGCTACCTGAACGTTATCCGAATTGAGATAATTGTTCATCCAGGGTAGTGGATTACTTTTTATCTCATACGGCGCTTCAAAGCCAATGGCAGTCATTCGCTGATTCGCAATGTATTCCACGTACTGACACAAAATTTCCTTATTCATGCCAATCATGGAGCCGTTCTTGAACAGGTAATCGGCCCATTCCTTTTCCTGCTCTACAGCACTGATGAAGATTTGACGTGCTTCTTCATGACACTCTGCGGCAATTTCAGCCATTTCAGGATCATCTTTGCCTCGGGCCCACAGATTAAGTATATGCTGCGTGGAGGACAAATGCAGGTTCTCATCACGGGCAATTAGACGGATGATTTTCGCGTTACCTTCCATTAACTCTCGTTCAGCAAACGCAAAGGTACATGCAAATGATACATAGAAACGCACAGCTTCCAACGCGTTAACCGAGTTCATACATAAGTACATTTTCTTCTTCAGTACGCGCATATTCACTTCGTACACTTCACCGTCGACAGTATGAACGCCTTCGCCCTGGGTTTGCCAAAGCTGGGTGTGGAAGATGAGGTCGTCGTAATAACGGGAGATATCTGCGGCACGGCGTTTGATTTGCTCATTAACCACAATATCTTCAAATATTGAACTGGGATCAGAAAACAGGTTACGTAGAATGTGCGTGTAAGACCGGGAGTGAATAGTCTCAAAGAAAGACCAGGTTTCGATCCAGGTTTCCAGTTCCGGTAATGAAACGATGGGCAGAAATGCAATATTAGGACTGCGGCCCTGCACTGAGTCGAGCAGTGTTTGATATTTCAAATTTGAAATAAAGATATGTTGCTCTGGTTCAGTCAGCTTTTGAAAGTCCACGCGGTCACGAGTTACATCGACTTCTTCAGGACGCCAGAAGAAACTGATTTGCTTTTCAATCAATTTCTCAAAAATGCTGTGTTTTTGTTGATCGTAACGGGCCACATTAACAGGGTTACCGAAAAACATAGGTTCTACAAGAGGATTGACGCTTTGTTGATTAAACGTTGTATATTTCATAACTGCAATTTAGCTCGATTTATTACCGGTTAGAAAGCGAATGCCAGGGCGGGCGCCCTGGCTAATACCGTTAGATTTTACATGCACCGCCGGCACAGTCGTCATCTTCTTCGATAACGGCTGTCTGGGCCTGCTGGTTCTTAGGATGAGCCTGGCTCTGCTTCACTTCCATAGAACTGGTGTCTGTGTTGCCATCTCGGGTATTGTGGTAGTACAAGGTTTTTACGCCCAGCTTGTAGGCTGTTAGTAGATCTTTCAGCAACAGCTTCATCGGTACTTTACCGCTTTCGTATTTGCCCGGGTCATAGCTGGTATTGGCAGAGATTGTCTGGTCGATAAACTTCTGCATGATACCTACCAGTTGCAGGTAACCGTCGTTCGAAGGAATATCCCACAGCAGCTCATAAGCATCTTTCAGGTTTTCATATTCAGGTACAACCTGCTTAAGCACACCGTCTTTGCTTGACTTAATTGAGATGTGACCACGTGGTGGTTCAATACCGTTCGTCGCGTTAGAAATCTGAGAAGACGTCTCAGACGGCATCAGCGCAGACAGGGTAGAGTTACGCAGACCGTGCTCCATCATTTCTGCACGCAGGCCTTCCCAATCCATATGCAACGGTTCGTTACAAATGGCGTCGAGATCCTTCTTGTAGGTATCGATAGGCAGAATACCTTTTGCGTACGTGGTTTCGTTAAATTTCGGACACGCACCTTTCTCTTTTGCCAGATTCACAGAGGCTTTGAGCAGGTGATACTGCATGGCTTCGAATGTGCGGTGAATCAACGGATTTGCACTGAAGTCAGAGTACTTAACGCCATTTTTCGCCAGATAGTAAGCAAAATTAATTACGCCTATACCCAGCGTACGACGATTCATTGTTGCGTGATATGCCGCCGGAACAGGATAGTCCTGGTAATCCAGCAAACTGTCGAGGGCACGTACGGCAAGGTCAGACAGTTCTTCAAATTCATCTACCGATTTAATTGCACCTAAGTTAAACGCAGACAGCGTACACAGGGCAATTTCACCGTTTTCATCGTTCACGTGTTCCAGTGGCTTGGTCGGCAGGGCGATTTCAAGACACAGGTTACTTTGACGCACTGGAGCAACAGCCGGATCAAATGGGCTATGCGTATTACAATGGTCAACGTTTTGCAGGTAAATACGACCCGTAGAAGCACGTTCTTGCATGAACAGGCTAAACAGTTCCATGGCTTTAATTTGCTTCTTGCGGATGGAGTCGTCCTGTTCGTATTTAACGTACAGTTCTTCGAATTTGTTCTGATCAGCGAAGAAAGCATCATAAAGGCCCGGCACGTCAGACGGGCTGAACAAAGTAATGTAGCCATCTTTCATCATGCGCTGATACATCAGCTTGTTGAACTGAACACCATAGTCGAGGTGTCGTACACGGTTTTCTTCGACACCACGGTTATTTTTAAGTACCAGCAGAGATTCTACTTCCATGTGCCAGAGTGGGTAGAACAGGGTAGCTGCGCCACCACGAACACCACCCTGAGAGCAGCTTTTCACTGCCGTTTGGAAATACTTGTAGAATGGAATACAACCAGTATGGAATGCTTCACCACCGCGAATTGGGCTTCCCAATGCGCGGATACGACCCGCGTTCACACCAATACCGGCACGTTGGCTTACGTATTTTACAATAGCACTGGCTGTGGCATTGATAGAATCCAGACTATCACCGGTTTCAATCAGTACGCATGAGCTGAACTGGCGGGTAGGCGTACGCACACCAGACATAATAGGTGTTGGCAGAGAAATCTTAAATGTTGATGTTGCATCGTAGAAACGACGGACATAATCAAGACGCGTCTCTTTCGGGTATTCAGCGAACAGGCATGCCGCAACCAGTACGTAAAGGAACTGGGCACTTTCGTAAATGTCACCGGTCACACGGTTCTGTACCAGGTATTTGCCTTCCAGTTGCTTAACCGCCGCATAGCTGAAGGTCATATCGCGCCAGTGGTCGATGAAATCGTCCATCGCTTCGAATTCGGCCTGGGTGTAGTCAGACAGCAGGTGCTCGTCGTACTTACCCTGTTCAACCATTTTCTTCACGTGATCGAACAGTTTAGGCGGCTCAAACTGACCGTATGCTTTTTTACGTAAGTGGAAAATAGCGAGTCGCGCAGCAAGATATTGGTAATCAGGTGCATCAGTAGAGATAAGATCTGCCGCTGATTTGATCAGGGTTTCGTGGATCTCGCCGGTTTTAATACCGTCGTAAAACTGGATCTGGGCTTTGAGTTCTACCTGGGAAACAGAAACATTGTTGAGTCCTTCTGCTGCCCACGTAATGACTTTGTGGATCTTATCTAACTCAATAGCTTCTTTTTCGCCATTGCGTTTAGTGACATACAAGTTATTGTTCATTTGTACTGGCCGTTAGTTTGTTAGCGCATGAATGACGGGATGAATACCCATTTTCACTGTAATTATTTGACGTAATTTGGCTCTGAAAGCCTGATCCAGCAGAGATCCCTACTGCCTGGCGGGATCCTGTGTTTTGTTGCTCACTTTTCGTTATAAAACACCCGTCGGACAAGACACAAGATAGTGAGGTTTACGCGTTAATGCAACCCAATATCTGGTGGTAAATCCAGCGATCAAACTATGCAATAAAAATGGTTAGTGAAGACTAACCAAGTACAGGCAATCAAATGGCAAATCAGCCAAATGCAACCGTTTTTTACTTTTTTGATCTGCAATTAAAAAATTTTAACTGCTACTATTATGACTGCTCACAAATACGACATGTAGCGCAGATTATGTTCATCAGCACTACATGTTGTGTTTTCTAGTCAGCTTTTTGCGTATGAACGATGTAGTTAACGTCGACGTTTTTATCTGAAAGATAAAATTGACGGCTTAAGGGATCCATATGCAAGCCTGTGGTGTTTCGTGGTAGCAGATCTACCTTATCGGTCATCGCCATTAATTCTGAAGGCTTAATAAAGCGGGCGTGCTGATGTGTGCCTTTCGGTACCAGATTTAAAATGTATTCTGCACCCACGATACCCATTAACCAAGATTTGACGTTACGGTTTAATGTGGACAGAAAAACATGGCCTCCTGGTTTAACCAGGCGCGCACACGCTGCAACAATAGAGACGGGGTCCGGTACGTGTTCAAGCATTTCCATACAAGTCACTACATCAAATTCACCTTGATGCTGGGCGGCGAACTCTTCTGCACTGATACATTGATAATCCACACACACACCAGATTCGAGACCGTGAAGTTTCGCCACTTCAAGAGACGCCTGAGCCAAATCAATACCAGAGACTTCGGCACCCAGTTTTGCCATGGATTCTGCAAGAATACCTCCACCGCAGCCCACATCGACCACCTTTTTACCAAACAGGCCGTCACAATGTTGCTGAACGAAGTCCAAACGTAAAGGGTTAATTAGATGCAGTGGTTTGAACTCACTCTCTGTGTCCCACCAGCGCGAGGCCAGTTCACTGAATTTGGCAATTTCTTGCTCGTCGACGTTGCTCATGAAAACGCTCTATACCGTTATTAAAGAATATAAAAGAAAGAAAACAATCAGCGTAATAGGTTACATCAACCGTTAGTGAAAAGGCATGTTTTGTCAGTGAAACATCGTTAACTGAACGAAAAGTAGACGCTCAGGCACTACTGTCCTGATTGCACTGATTAAGCGCTACATAAATCTGTCATCCAGTGATACACTCAATGATTACCTGAGGAGGTTATGAGCGGGTCAACCGGCTCCTCAAGATAAACCCATAATAAGAAAGCGCTGTTCTTAGCTGCATTTATTACCAGGTTTTAACACTTGGTGGTGCGTGATATTGGATACGCTTGAACTTGAATCAAGGGACATAGCAGTTTATGACTGATAACGCTAAAGAAATTCTGCCCATAAATATTGAGGAAGAGCTGAAGAACTCTTATCTCGATTATGCGATGAGCGTTATTGTTGGGCGTGCATTGCCTGACGTAAGAGACGGCCTCAAGCCGGTTCACCGTCGTGTACTCTTCGCGATGAACGAACTCAAAAACGACTTCAATAAACCATACAAAAAATCGGCCCGTGTGGTCGGTGATGTCATCGGTAAATATCACCCTCACGGTGACAGTGCGGTATACGACACCATTGTACGTATGGCACAGCCATTCTCGCTGCGTTACATGCTCGTCGACGGGCAAGGGAACTTCGGTTCGGTAGACGGCGACTCAGCCGCTGCAATGCGGTATACCGAAGTGCGCATGGCCAAGATCGCCCACGAATTGCTGGCGGATCTGGATAAAGAAACTGTTGATTTTGTACCTAACTATGATGGTACAGAACAAATTCCTGATGTACTGCCAACAAAGGTACCTAACCTGCTGGTTAACGGTTCTTCTGGTATTGCGGTTGGTATGGCGACTAACATTCCGCCACACAACCTGACTGAAGTTATCAACGGCTGTATTGCATTAATTGAAAATCCGTCGGTAACAATCGAAGATCTGATGCAATTCATCCCTGGACCAGATTTCCCAACCGCGGCAATGATCAGTGGCCGTAAGGGCATTGATGACGCTTACCGCACCGGTCGCGGCAAAATCTATCTGCGTGCTAAAGCGGAAATCGAAACGGACAGTAGTGGCAAAGAAACGATTATTGTCAACGAAATTCCGTATCAGGTTAACAAAGCCCGTCTGATTGAAAAAATTGCCGAGCTGGTTAAAGAAAAACGCATTGAAGGTATTTCAGCACTGCGCGACGAGTCTGATAAAGACGGTATGCGTATTGTTGTGGAAGTGAAACGCAACGAATCTGCAGAAGTACTCCTTAACCACCTTTATGCTAATACCCAATTGCAAACGGTATTCGGTATAAACATGGTGGCGCTGGATAACGGCCAGCCTAAAGTTTTCAACCTCAAGGAAATGCTTGAGGCGTTTATCCTTCACCGTCGTGAAGTGGTAACTCGCCGTACCGTTTACGAGCTGCGTAAAGCCCGTGACCGTGCGCACATTCTTGAAGGTCTTGCCATTGCGCTGACCAACATCGATCCGATCATTGAGCTTATTAAAGCCTCGCCGAGTCCGTCTGAAGCCAAGAAAGCCTTGGTTGCACAGGGTTGGAACCTTGGCGATGTTGCAGACATGCTGGAACGTGCGGGTGATGATGCAGCGCGTCCTGACTGGTTAACACCAGAATTCGGTATCCGCGACGGCAAATACTTCCTCACCGAGCAACAAGCCCAGGCTATTCTTGACCTGCGTCTGCACAAGCTGACAGGTCTGGAACACGAGAAAATTCTCGACGAATACAAAGAACTGCTGGCGGTCATTGCTGAGCTTCTGCATATTCTGCGAAGCCCTGAGCGCCTGATGGAAGTGATTCGCGAAGAACTTGAAAAAATCCGTGATGAATTCGGTGATGAACGTCGTACAGAAATCACCGCAGCCAGTCACGACATCGATATTGAAGATCTCATCGAACAGGAAGACGTGGTAGTGACGCTTTCCCGTGAAGGTTATGTGAAATATCAAAAACTCAGTGAATACGAAGCGCAGCGCCGTGGTGGTAAAGGTAAGTCAGCGACCAAGATGAAAGATGAAGATTTCATCGAGCGTCTACTGGTAGCCAATACCCATGACCACATTCTGTGTTTCTCTACCCGCGGCCGCCTGTACTGGTTGAAGGTATATCAATTGCCGTTCGCCAGCCGTAATGCTCGCGGTAAACCTATCGTTAATATTCTTCCGCTGGAGAATGACGAGCGTATTACAGCCATTCTGCCGATTAAAGAATTCGAGGAAGGTAAATTCGTACTCATGGCTACCGCTAACGGTACCGTGAAAAAGACTGACCTTAGCCTGTATTCCCGTCCGCGATCCAGTGGTATTATTGCCGTTAACCTGAACGAAGGTGACGAATTGATTGGTGTCGCGATCACCCATGGTGATGACGACATCATGCTGTTCTCTGATGAAGGTAAAGTGGTTCGTTTTAACGAAAAACTTCGCGATTCAGAAACTGGCGAAATCAAGCGTGATCCTGAAACCGGTGAAGAACTCCAGGCACTACGTCCAATGGGCCGAACTGCAACGGGTGTTCGAGGTATCAAACTGCAAGAAGGCCAGCGGGTTGTATCACTGATTGTGCCACAGGGTGATGGCGCTATTCTGACAGCCACAGAAAACGGTTACGGTAAGCGCACACCGCTTGAAGATTACCCAGCGAAGAGTCGTGCGACTCAGGGCGTGGTATCTATTAAGGTGTCCGAGCGTAACGGTAAAGTGGTTGGTGCAGTTCAGGTAGATGAGTCTGACGAAATCATGTTGATCAGCAACATGGGTACGCTTGTACGTACGCGTGTGAGTGAAGTTTCAACGGTAGGTCGTAACACCCAGGGTGTACGTCTTATTCGTACCGCTGATGAAGAAAAAGTCGTAGGGCTGCAACGCATTGAAGAAGTGATCGACGAAGACATCGATCTTGAAGACGGTGAAGAGAACACCGCAGACGCTGAAGCATCAGCAACCGATGATGCCGCTGTTTCTGACAGCGATAAGCCAACGACAGAAGAATAAGTCTACGCGCTTTGTAAAAAACGCGTTTTAACTCTTATTCAACAAGCGGCTTTTGCCGCTTGTTGTGTTTACAGGTGTTGAAAAAATCTATGAGTAACGTATTTAACTTCAGTGCAGGTCCAGCCATGCTGCCTGCAGAGGTCATGCAACAAGCACAGGCGGAATTCCTTAACTGGCGCGATTCAGGCTGTTCAGTAATGGAAGTGAGCCACCGCGGTAAAGACTTTATCGAGGTTGCCGCTACGGCAGAGCAAGATCTGCGCGATCTTCTCAATGTACCTGAAAATTATAAAGTGTTATTCGCACACGGCGGTGGCCGTGGACAGTTTGCCTCTGTACCGCTTAACATTTCGACTTCTTCAGACACGTCTTTACACATGGTTACTGGTTCATGGTCTAAAGGTGCCGTTGCCGAAGCTGCCAAATACAACAACGCCAAAGTCATTGGGGAAACCGTTGAAGTAGACGGCCTACAGGCTGTGGCGAAAGTGACGGAAGCTAACGTTGACCAATCAGCTGCCTATCTGCATTTTTGCCCTAACGAAACAGTAGATGGTGTTGCCTTTGACTGGTTACCAGAATCTGGAAACGTACCACTGGTTTCAGACATGTCTTCTTGCATTTTGTCAAAACCTCTCGATGTGTCTGCACACGGTATCATCTATGCTGGCGCGCAAAAAAATATCGGTCCATCAGGTTTGTCAGTGTTAATTGTGCGTGACGATCTGATTGGTAAAGCCCGTAAGGAAACACCATCAATTTTCGATTATGAATTGATGGCGAAACATGATTCCATGTATAACACGCCGCCCACGTTCTCCTGGTATTTGGCTGGTCTTGTATTCAAATGGCTGAAAAGCAATGGTGGTTTAACTGCCATGCAGCAACGCAACGAAGAAAAAGCGGCGCTGTTATATGGAGCCATCGATGGTAGTGACTTCTACAGCAACCCGGTACATCCTGATAACCGCTCTATCATGAACGTGCCATTTCACTTAGCTGATGACTCGCTGAACCAGAAGTTCCTTGAACAATCTGATGCTGCTGGCCTGAAAGCGCTGAAAGGCCACCGTTCTGTAGGTGGTATGCGTGCCAGTATTTATAACGCCATGTCAGTGGAAGGTGTTGCTGCGCTGGTTGAATTTATGAAACAGTTTGAAAAGGAAAACGGGTAAGTTATGGAGCAGTTAACCTTACAACCGATTTCCCGTATTGACGGTGAAGTTAACGTCCCTGGTTCTAAAAGCCTGTCTAATCGCGCTTTGTTACTTGCTGCTTTGGCTGATGGTGAAACGACACTCACCAATTTGCTAGACAGCGACGATATTCGTCATATGCTCGTGGCACTGGAAAAGCTAGGTGTGCGTTATGAACTGAGCGACAGTAAAACCGAATGCAAAGTGCAGGGTATCGGCGGTAAATTTAAAGTGACCGGCGAAACAGAGTTATTTTTAGGTAACGCGGGTACCGCGATGCGTCCGCTTTGTGCGGTACTGGCAGCCAGTGATGTGTTGGTTACCCTTACTGGTGAGCCGCGCATGGAAGAACGCCCGATTGGCGATCTTGTCGATGCATTACTTGAAGCCGGTGCAGATGTTACCTATCTGAAAAACAAGGGGTACCCACCTCTGCGTATTGCCGGCGGTAGTTTATCGGCAGATGAAGTGTCGGTGGACGGGAGTGTTTCCAGTCAGTTTCTTACCGCGATTCTGATGGCTGCGCCGCTCTTTGCATCTGATACGTTAATCAAAATTAAAGGTGAACTTGTTTCTAAGCCGTATATCGATATTACCTTAGATACCATGGCGAAATTTGGTATCGACGTGGTTAACAACGATTACGCGAGTTTTGAAGTGAAGGGCAATCAAACTTATAAAGCGCCAGGACGTTTTATGGTTGAGGGCGATGCGTCGTCAGCGTCTTACTTCCTTGCTGCAGGCGCGATTAAGGGCGGGACGGTAAAAGTCACGGGTATTGGTAGCAAAAGTATACAGGGTGACATTCGTTTTGCTGATGTGCTTGAGGCTATGGGCGCTAAGGTGGAGTGGGATGATGAATCTATCACTGTGACTGGTGCACCGCTGAAAGGTGTCGACCTCGATATGAACCATATCCCAGATGCAGCGATGACCATTGCTACTACCGCGCTTTTCGCAGAAGGGCCGACGTCCATTCGTAACATCTATAACTGGCGGGTAAAAGAAACGGATCGTCTGAATGCGATGGCAACAGAACTTGAAAAGTTAGGTGCAAAGGTAGAAGAGGGCCATGATTACATAACGGTATGGCCAACAACGACGCTGAAGCACGCAGCCATTGATACTTACAACGATCACCGCGTTGCCATGTGTTTCTCACTCGTTGCGCTGAGTGATACGCCTGTGACAATCAACGATCCTGGCTGCACAGCAAAAACGTTCCCTGACTACTTCGACAGATTCGCAACAATCTGTCACTAAGTGTTCCACATCTTCTGTCATTCTAACTAAACGCCCTGAAACGCAATGCCATCTTCCTGGAAGGCGGCATTGCTAATCTACTCAGGGCGGGTATAATTGCGCGCGATTTTATAACCTTTTTATAACTTATAACTGGAGCAGCTATGCAACTGATCCCCGTCGTCACGGTTGACGGACCGAGTGGAGCTGGTAAAGGAACCCTGAGCAGTTTGCTTGCAAAAGAACTTCAATGGCACTTTCTCGACAGTGGTGCTATATATCGCGTGCTGGCTGTAGCCGCACTTCATCATGACATCCCGGTAGACGATGAGCCTTCTATTGTGCCGTTGGCAACAGGTCTTGATGTGAGTTTCGAGACCGACGGCGAAAGCAGTCGCATCATCCTTGAGGGCGAGGATGTCACAGACGATATCCGTACCGAGCAGGTTGGGGCGGTTGCCTCACAGGTAGCAGCATTACCTCGTGTACGCGAGGCATTGCTTCGACGTCAACGAGCGTTTCAGCAAGAACCTGGATTGGTCGCAGATGGTCGCGATATGGGTACTGTTGTATTTCCTGATGCACAGGTAAAACTTTTTCTGACTGCCAGCGCCGAAGCCCGCGCGGAGCGTAGATATAGTCAGTTGAAAGATAAGGGCATGGATGTTAACATTGCGCGCCTTTTAACCGATATCAAAGCTCGGGACGAACGAGACACCCAACGCGCCGTGGCGCCATTGGTACCGGCACAAGATGCAGTAGTAATAGATTCCACGCATCTGGATATTACCCAGGTGTTTGAAAAAGCGATGGAAATTGTAAGAACAAAGGTACGTTGATTAACAGCGTTACCTTTATTTGTATTTCCGTTTTTTGTGATATGTCGACACAGGATGTGACGACTTTTGTTAGTAACCCCACGTTAGCCGGACTGTAATGTGGTTTTAAACTGAATAAATTAACTGAACTTATGACTGAAAATTTTGCACAACTTTTTGAAGAAAGCCTCCAGGAATTAGAAACACGCCCTGGTTCGATTGTTAAAGGTACCGTAGTTTCTATCGACAAAGACATCGTTCTTGTTGATGCAGGCCTGAAATCAGAAAGTGCTATCCCAGCTGATCAATTCAAAAATGCTGAAGGCGAATTAGAAATCGCTGTTGGCGATTCTGTAGACGTAGCACTCGACGCAGTAGAAGACGGTTTCGGTGAAACTATCCTGTCTCGTGAGAAAGCTAAGCGCCATGAAGCTTGGGTTGAGCTGGAAAAAGCTTACGAAGATAAAGCCACTATCAAAGGCGTTATCAACGGTAAAGTTAAAGGCGGTTTCACTGTTGAAGTTAACAGTGTGCGCGCGTTCCTGCCAGGTTCTCTGGTTGACGTACGTCCAGTACGCGACACCACTCACCTGGAAGGTAAAGAGCTTGAATTTAAAGTAATCAAGCTTGATGCGAAGCGTAACAACGTAGTTGTTTCTCGTCGTGCAGTTATCGAAGCAGAAAGCAGCGCAGAACGTGAAACTCTGCTGGCTAACCTGGAAGAAGGTCACGAAATCAAAGGTATCGTTAAGAACCTGACTGATTACGGTGCGTTCGTAGATCTGGGTGGCGTAGATGGTCTTCTGCACATCACCGATATGGCTTGGAAGCGCGTTAAGCACCCAAGTGAAATCGTAAACGTTGGTGACGAAATCAACGTTAAAGTTCTGAAGTTCGACAAAGACAAGCAACGTGTATCTCTGGGTATGAAGCAAATGGGTAACGATCCATGGCACGACATTTCTCAGCGTTACCCAGAAAGCACTAAGATCTCTGGTCAGGTAACTAACCTGACTGACTACGGTTGCTTCGTAGAAATCGAAGACGGCGTAGAAGGTCTGGTTCACGTTTCTGAAATGGATTGGACTAACAAGAACATCCACCCATCTAAAGTTGTTAGCTTAGGCGACACTGTAGAAGTGATGGTTCTGGAAATCGACGAAGAGCGTCGTCGTATTTCTCTAGGTCTGAAGCAGTGTATTGCTAACCCTTGGGAAGAGTTCGCGAAGTCTCACGAGAAAGGCGACAAAGTGTCTGGTAAGATCAAGTCAATCACTGACTTTGGTATCTTCATCGGCCTTGACGGCGGCATCGATGGTCTGGTTCACCTGTCTGACATCAGCTGGAACAAAACTGGCGAAGACGCAGTTCGTGAATTCAAGAAAGGCGACGAAATCTCTGCTGTTGTTCTGCAAGTCGACCCAGAGCGTGAGCGTATCTCTCTTGGCGTTAAGCAAATCGAAGAAGATCCTTTCAACAAGTATCTGACAGATAACAAGAAAGGTGCTATCGTTAACGGTACAGTTACTGCTGTTGACGCGAAAGGCGTTACAGTTAACCTGTCTGAAGAAGTTGACGGCTACATCCGTGTTGCTGACTTGTCACGTGACCGTGTAGAAGACGCTTCTGAAGTTGTTAGCGTAGGCGAAAGCATCGAAGCGAAATTTATGGGCGTAGACCGTAAGAACCGCACTGTTAACCTGTCTGTTAAAGCGAAAGATCAGGCTGACGAAAAAGAAGCTATCGACAAAGTTAACCAGCAGGAAGACGCTGGCTTCGCAAACGCGATGGCAGAAGCATTTAAAGCTGCTAAAGGCGAATAATGCAAATACGGGTGTGCTAAACCCACACCCGTTCCGTAGTAGCTGTACCATAATGTTTTTACGAGAGAGGTTTTAGATGACCAAGTCGGAACTGATTGAACGGCTCGCGGACCAGGCGCGACATATCCCGGCAAAAGATTTAGAGCTGGCGATTAAAGAAATTCTGGAACAGATGGCGCAAACTCTGCAAAAGGGTGAGCGTATCGAAATTCGTGGTTTTGGTAGTTTTTCACTGCATTACCGCGCTCCGCGTGTTGGGCGTAACCCTAAAACCGGAGATACCGTTAAACTTGATGGTAAATATGTTCCACACTTTAAACCCGGTAAAGAATTACGTGAACGGGTAGATAGCGCCATCAGCGCTTAATTCTAAAAAGCCGCATTCTGCGGCTTTTTTTATTTCTGCTCTTTGTTATTGCTGCAATCGCATAACTACGCATCCCCATTCCGTAAGAAGCATAATAAGAACGCGGTAGACCATCTTCATCAATAAGTCTAATTTATAAGATTAAAACTTGACCACGATCTCATAATCGATATATTAGAAAGGTGCTAATTAATACTTTTTTGCTGTAATAATAAAAATAATGCCAGCTTCCGAAGAACAACAGGTCATAAAACAGTATCAGCCGCTCATTAGAGCGCTTATTCCTTACGAGCAAGATAATAGACTGCTCGAAGGCCTGAACAAGTTCACGGGTCGTGTTTCGGCTTCTATTCGCAAAACAATTAAAGAAGAAGTCATCAGGCTCACGTCACTGACTGACGCGCCAGCGGACAATTCCTCCTTTGCACAATTTCCTGTTTTCAAATTTTCCCATTTTGGGGTCGAAATGCGGCTCGATAAAGTGGGGGCGCAAATACTGCAAAAAGAGTCCGAACTTTATCGAGAGCGTTATACGGTTGGTGTTTTTGAAACCATCACTAATTCTGATTTTTATAAAGAACACCTTAAGAAGGAAAATCATAAAAAAATCGTTGATGCGTTCACAATCGAAAGCCAAACGTTAGACGACATTAATTTTGGTGATGAACTGGCAATTACACCCCATTTTCCCGTGTCTTCACTTGAGTTCGAAAAAGGGCGTAGCTGTACGGTATCTTCGTTTGCCAGTAACAGTATGTCGCTTGAGAGCAAGCGCCCGCCGAAAGTAAGCTCGAAAGAGGTATTTAGTTTTCATTTACCCGAGATACCAGGCATACCCAAAGAGCAGGCTGTTAGATACATGGTAAGTGCGATTAAATTCAATAAGCACACCGAAAAATACGAAACGCACTTTCGCCTTCACCCGAGTACCGACCCAAAAATAGTGGCAGCACTAAAAAAATATGTGAACATGGCTTCGTTTCAACAGCCTTTGCAGCGTGAACTGGAAAGTGAACGAGCCATGCAAGATCTTGAGCGTGATCGTATTCTCGATAATAGCCCGTGGGTTCCGGTATTTTTGCAAGTGAATAAGCAAGGTGTAACACCGCTCTCGGTGCTTTTCACGGCCGCTAACGAACAGTTTAGTGGCGGAATTCCTGCCACTCATGATCTCACTCGCCCAAAGCTTATCGCACGAGTCATGGCTGAGATGACGACGTACTCTGAGTCGTTTGTCATAACAGGGTTAATACAAACAAAGCAGGGCGAGGTAAGAATTGCCGCGACAATTCGTGAGCTCGAGAAAGCTGGCATAATCGCTCAGGTTGTTCACTTGCTCAATGCGAATAACTCGATGTACTGCGCACACTGTCGCTTGCAGCAGGTTGGTAACGTAGATAAGCAAAAAGCGTTTGCCATTCATGACATTGTCTCGAACGAGAACGAGCAGCTAATGCAGATTTCCCATGTCATGTTTTATCGAAATGCGACGGAAAGTTTGACTGGCTTGGCTCTGAGTCAGCGACTGCCGATGCCAGCAATCCCCGATGAATTCTTGCAAGACACCGCGAAAGCGAAAATTTCGCTGCTTTTTGATGAGCAACTTAACCGGCGTGCCGAAACCCGATATTTGCTGGAGAAGGAAGGGGCAATTAAAACGGGGTTGTTAAAATCACAACAGGTGTTCGTAAAAGACATCTCGCCCAATGGCATGTGTATTGAGCTGCCTGAACCACTATCGTCGGCTGAGAAAGAACTGAAGGTTTCCGTACCCGAGTTCAAACTCAAGTCTCAGCGTTACCGCGTTGTCGGTGTTTCGTCTTGCAAGAAGGTAATACGGCTAAAGCTGTTTGCAAAACGAGAGACAGTTTGTGCAAGCATTAATCAGTTAGTAAATAAAAATATCAGTTACTTTAAATCTCGCGATTTAACGGTAATTCAGCGAAGAAACCACCGATTTGCCTGGGAACTGGCTGTTCGACACCATCCCTCTGCCAGCATTTTGTGTATTAATAACCGCTATTTAATCAACCGTTTGAAAACACTTTATCAGGCCAGTGAATGCAGCGATTTATATCCATTTTCTGTTATCGAAAATGTGGTGCCTATGCATGGCTTTTTCGCCGATAAAAACGCGGATAAGCCTAAGTCTCGTTTGCTATCGGAAATGTTCGAGGGAAAAGTAACCTCCGCGAATGTCGTGCATTGCGTGCGTAAAAGCGATAGCAAGCTGGTTTACCTTCCAGAACACGAATATTTCTTCGGTGTGTTAAGAAAGCAGGTGCATAACCATTTGACTGAAAACAAAATTGAGTTATGCGTAACCAAGGTTGACGTAAGCCGATGCCAAAACCACGAAACTACTATGTCTAAAAAGCGCCTGGCTCAGCTTTCTCGTATCGATAAACCCATGTACGATCGCTTCAGCGTAATGCAGACCTCTTATAGTCATGTATTGTATTTGACTAGCGAATCTGCTCTTCACAGCGCAGTGATGCGCGCAAAATTGCGTCCGGTCAAAGCTAAAGCTGAGCAAAAGCAGGCTGCAGCGACAGCATAACGTAGATTTTTACTGATTCTGATATTATGTTTTCCTTCAATTTGCTATCCTTTTGCTTAGTTGAAAAACAAAGGTTTTTACGTTGAAAGGAATAATCACACTTCTTGTTATCGTTTTCCTGTTAGTGATGGCATTCGCCATTGGCTCGCAGAACGAAACGCTAGTGACCGTTAATTATTTGATAGCGCAGTCTGAACTCCGGATGTCTACGCTAATCGCTATTACGTTATCCATTGGTATCCTAATAGGATTACTCATGATGCTTCTTAGCTGGCTGAGCTTGCGTGTTCAGCTCGTTGCGGTGCGGGGCCGGTTACGCAAGGCGACGAAAGAATAAAATATGCTGGAATTGTTGTTTCTCCTTTTGCCTGTTGCTGCCGGCTACGGTTGGATAATGGGCCGCAACAGTGTGCGTCAAGCGCAGCGGAAACAATCGAGCATATTATCTCGTCATTATTATAAAGGCCTCAATTTTCTTTTATCCGACCAGCCTGATAAAGCTGTCGATACACTCATCAAGATGATCAACCTCAATAGCGATACGGTGGAGACTCACATCGCCATGGGGAACTTTTTCCGGCATCGCGGAGAAATAGATCGCGCCATCAAAATTCATCAAAACCTGGTTTCAAAAGAGGAAATTCAGGGAACGCAGCAAGAAAACGCGCTCAAAGAGTTGGGTAAAGATTACATGCAGGCCGGTTTTCTGGAACGTGCAGAAGGTGCTTATCTGCAGCTATTGAATAGCGATAGACACTATCAGGTGGCTCAACAACAATTATTCAGCATTTATCAGACAACCAAAGAATGGGAGCGCGCCATCGAGCTTGCTGAGCGTATGGTGGAATGCCATGGCGATACAGATGATGTGAGTGAACGTCTTGCCCATTTTTATTGCGAGCAGGCACAAATAGAGCAGAACAATGGCCAGCAGGGCGATGCACTAATACTGCTACAAAAAGCAGTTAACGCCGATGAACATGCTGTACGTCCTTGGCTTATGCTGGGGCATATTGCGTTGAACCAAAAACGCTATTCCGACGCGAATGCCTATTTTATTCAAGTTGCAGAACACGACCTGAACTGGTTTAGTGAAGCGGTTCCAAGCTTAGAAGTTATCGCTAACGAAACCGGAGATTGGGATGGTTTCGAGAAAGCATTGGCTTCACATTGGCAAGAATGTGCAACGTCTTATCTCGCCATGGTCGATATTAAAATTCACCAAGGTAAAACATCTGAAGCCGCCCAATATTTGCTTGAACAATTGCGCAAGCGTCCTACCATGAAAGGGTTCAAAACCCTCATGGGACTTTATATAGACCAAATCAACGATACTGAATCCGCAGATAGTTTACGTTTGTTGAAAGGTTTAGTTGAAGAACAGATTAAGCAGCGTCCCAAGTATCGCTGTGCAAGTTGCGGGTTTTCCGGAAGAAAACTGTATTGGCTATGCCCATCCTGTAAGAAATGGAATGTAGTAAAACCCATCAAAGGCTTAGACGGAGAATAAATCTCTCATGCAAGATCCTAAAGTCATCGTCGCTCTCGATTACGACAATGCAGACAATGCCCTGGCATTTGTTGACCAGCTAGACCCAAGCCTGTGCCGGCTGAAAATCGGTAAAGAAATGTTTACCTTATTCGGCCCAGAACTGGTTAAAAAGCTTCAGAATAAAGGCTTTGAAATCTTTCTTGATCTCAAATTCCACGACATTCCGAACACGGTTGCCAAAGCATGTAAAGCGGCAGCAGAAATGGGCGTGTGGATGGTAAATGTCCATGCAAGTGGCGGCCTGGAAATGATGAAAGCAGCGAAACTGGCCATTGAATCCAGCTCTCATCCACAAACCAAACTGATCGCCGTAACTGTATTAACCAGTATGGATGAAGCACAACTTCAACGTGTTGTTCCTGGTGTAACACCTGCCCAACAGGTTGAGAAGCTTGCGGCGCTCACTTTTGAAGCGGGCCTGGATGGTGTTGTTTGTTCGGCACAAGAAGCCGTGCTTCTACGGAAAACCATGAAGGCACCTTTCTTGTTGGTCACGCCTGGTATTCGTCCTGTTGGCAGTGATGTTGGCGACCAAAAACGTGTGATGACACCCGTCGATGCGATGGAAGCCGGCGTGAGTTACCTTGTGATGGGCCGTCCTATTACCCAGGCAGACGAGCCCATTACCGTATTAAAAGAAGTAAACGCATCACTTTAAAATATATTGTGGTTTATAAAACAAAAGCCCCGCTGTGTTCGCACACCGCGGGGCTTTTTCAGTAACTACTACTGATTATTTCAACGCTTCTTCTGCTGGGGTGTAGGTGAGGCCCAGCTTTTCACCTAAAGCATCAACTACGGCTTTGTAAGTCACTTTACCTTCGTGAACGTTCAGTCCGTTCAACAAATGTTTGTCGTCGAGCATGGCTTGCTTAGGCCCTTTGTTGGCCAATGCCAGACCAAACGGCAGCGTTGCATTGTTCAGTGCCATGGTTGACGTACGAGCAACACCGCCCGGCATATTTGCTACACAGTAATGAACTACGTCATCGATAATGTACACAGGATCTTGGTGAGTGGTCGCCTTAGAGGTCGCAAAACAACCGCCCTGGTCAATTGCAACGTCAACCACGACTGAGCCTGGCTTCATCGCTTTGATATGTTCTTCGTTCAGCAGTTTAGGAGCAGCCGCACCCGGAATAAGTACCGCGCCAACCACTAAATCAGCTTTTGAAGAATATTGCTCGATAGCGTCTACTGTTGAGAATACTGTTTTTACCTGACCATTAAAGATATCGTCAATCTGACGTAAACGAGGTAGAGAGCGATCCAGAATAGTGACATCTGCCCCCATACCCACAGCCATTTTCGCCGCGTTAATGCCTACCACGCCGCCGCCGATTACTAATACTTTTCCTGGTGCTACGCCTGGTACACCGCCGAGTAACGTACCACTGCCGCCATGCGCTTTCTCAAGGTAGTGCGCACCTGCTTGAACAGACATACGACCTGCAACTTCACTCATTGGTGCTAGCAGAGGTAGACCACCACGGTCATCTGTCACTGTTTCGTAAGCAATACACGTTGCGCCTGAGGCAATGAGAAGCTCTGTTTGCACTGGGTCTGGGGCAAGGTGAAGGTAAGTGTACAGGGTTTGGCCTTTTCTCAGCATCTTACATTCGTTTGGCTGTGGCTCTTTCACTTTAACGATCATTTCTGCTTCGGCAAAAATTTCTTCCGCTGTTGCAGCGATATGTGCACCAGCAGCGATATACATATCATCAGTAAATCCAATCGCTGTACCTGCATTGGTTTCCACAACGACACTATGACCGTTTGTGACAAATTCCTTCACTGCGGCAGGCGTCAGGCCAACACGGTACTCATGGTTTTTAATTTCTTTTGGTACACCTACTAACATAGAACCCTCAATCATTGCTGTTTTATTGTGTTTTGAAGTGCCGCAGTATACGTGATGAAAAAACGAAGTTTGTGCTGAATATTTCTGAGATGCCATGTTATATTCTGAATTATAGCCAAGTTGCGGAATATAATATGCTAGTAAAAACCCCGAAACACCTTGACCGAATAGACAGGAATATACTCATTCAACTTCAGAAAGACGGCAGAATTTCTAACGTTGAATTGGCAAAATCAGTGGGGTTGAGTCCGAGTCCGTGTTTGGAAAGAGTCAAGCGGCTAGAGGCGCAGGGATACGTAAAGGGCTATCACGCAACCCTCGATCCTGAGAAGCTAGGCGCAGCTATGTTGGTGTTTGTTGAGATTACCTTAACAAAGACTTCAGTGGATATATTTGCAGAATTTTCTGCTGCCGTTCAAGATCAGGAAGACATTCAAGAATGTCACCTTGTTTCTGGCGATTTTGATTTTTTGTTGAAAGCCAGAGTGGCTGACATGTCGAGTTATCGAAAGTTACTTGGCGATACATTATTACGGCTTCCTGGCGTGAGTGAATCTCGTACTTACGTGGTGATGGAGGAAGTAAAAAGTACTACCTCTTTACGTATAAACCTCAAATGAGCTGTGAGTCGGTCAATTTCGATTAGAAAGTCGTCATGCAGATGTACCGTAGGCAGATTAAAATAGGTAACTAAGCTACCTTTATGGTAGGCTTTTGCTATAAAAACACCTGTTGAAACGAGGGAATTTCAGGTTGTATTCAGCCATGATTCAGCAGGGTTGCAAATAATAATGAATGTTTCAAACAGGCCGGCGTTGTCTTCCGTGTGCAGGGAAATGCCTTTACACAAACGCCTGGCTGATATTAGTGATTAGGGTTTATGGCGCGTTTAACAGGTGTTCAGCGATTACTCGAGGCCGGCATGATTGTCGCCAGTGTGTTCGCTTTCTTCATTCTACTGGCATTAGCTTCCTTCCATCCCGGCGATCCGGGGTGGAGTCAGGCCGGGCTGCAACTCGATGTACATAACTGGGTTGGCGCTACCGGGGCATGGGTTGCCGATTTGTTATTGTTTAGCTTTGGTTGGCTGGCCTATTTATTACCTTTCTGTTTTGCCTTCATTGGCTGGTTTCTTTTCCAGCATGTGAAAGATCTTGATGAGTTCGATTATCTTACTATCGGATTGCGTATCATCGGCGGCTTGCTGATTGCGTTGGGCGTAACAGGCATCGCCAGCATTAATTTCAACGATTTGTATAACTTTTCTGCCGGCGGCTTTGTCGGTGATGTCATCAGTTCAGCGCTCATTCCGTATTTTAATACTGCCGGAACCATTCTGCTGCTGCTTTGTTTTTCCTGCACCGGTTTCACCTTGCTAACCGGCATCAGCTGGTTGGACATAATTGATGGTCTGGGAAGTGCCACCATATGGTTTGGACGCAAAACGATTACGGTACCACAGCAACTCATTGGTCTTGAAATGCCACGTCTTGCGCTTTCTTCTCCGGAAAAATCAGCGGGGCAGGGGAGTGACGATTCTCTCGATGTGACAACGTTGAGGGCTGCCCCTCCTGCAGATGATGAAAAGCCCACGAAGGCGTCCACTGGCCGTACATATGGCAGTTCAAACAGGGACGAACCTTCTTTTAGTATTCCAGATGAAGTGTTTGCTGACGAAGAAGAACCCGAATATACCCTGAATGAAGGCAGCAGCGACAAAGTTGATAGCAAATCTTCAGGATTTTCTTTTAGCAGCTTAAAAGAAAAAGTCATGCCAACAAAAGAGAAAGCCCCATCAGAGCCCGAAGTAGAAAAATCGGAACCTACTTTCTCTGCGTTTGATGATGTCTCAGAAACCGACAACACAAGTACGGAAAGTGGTATCAATACGCCACCGTGGACAGAAGAACCAACGGCTGCCCAACAGCCTGAAACGTCGGGCACTGCGCCTGCAGCTTCGCAAAAGTCGAAAGCGCCTACCACGTTGGCAGAGGCCGTGGCTGCAAAAGAAGCAGAAAAAGCTGAAATTGCTGCACTTGGTCCCATGCCTTCATTTGAACTGTTGGATCGCCCGAATCGGAAAGAAAACCCCATCACCCAGGAGGAAATGGATATGCTTTCCCGCCTGGTTGAAGACAAATTGAAAGACTTCAACATTGAAGCGAACGTGGTAGGTGTTTATCCAGGTCCGGTGATTACCCGATTCGAACTTGATTTAGCCCCTGGTGTGAAAGTCAGTAAGATTACTGGTCTTTCAAAAGACCTAGCACGTGCTATGTCTGCAATGTCAGTACGCGTGGTGGAAGTTATTCCTGGTAAGTCGGTTATTGGTCTTGAGTTACCGAACAAAAAGCGCGAGATGGTAAGTTTAAAAGAAGTGATCACCTGCGACGCTTTCCAGAGTAATAATTCGGCGCTAACCATGGTATTAGGTGCGGATATCAGCGGAAAACCTGTGGTGGTTGATCTTGCGAAAATGCCACATTTGTTGGTAGCCGGTACCACGGGTTCAGGTAAATCGGTAGGCGTAAACGTAATGATTCTGAGCTTGCTGTATAAGTCTAAGCCAGAAGATGTACGCATGATAATGATTGACCCGAAAATGCTCGAGCTTTCGGTATATGAAGGCATTCCGCATTTGCTTGCTGAAGTGGTAACTGACATGAAAGAAGCCGCCAATGCCTTGCGTTGGTGTGTGGGCGAAATGGAGCGTCGTTACAAGCTAATGTCTGCGCTGGGCGTACGTAACCTCAAAGGTTATAACGCCAAAGTGCTGCAAGCCATTGAAGACGGCGAGCCGATTAAAGATCCACTGTGGCGTACCGAAGACAGTATGGAACAGGAAGCGCCTGACCTCGAGAAACTACCTGCGATTGTCGTGGTGGTGGACGAATTCGCTGATATGATGATGATCGTCGGCAAAAAAGTAGAAGAACTGATTGCCCGGATTGCACAGAAAGCCCGTGCTGCCGGTATACATCTTATTCTTGCGACTCAACGTCCATCGGTAGACGTTATCACGGGTTTGATTAAGGCCAATATTCCCACCCGTATTGCGTTCCAGGTATCCAGTAAAATTGATTCCCGCACTATCCTTGACCAACAGGGCGCAGAAGCCCTTCTCGGCATGGGTGATATGCTTTATTTGCCGCCAGGCAGCCCTGTTCCTACCCGGGTGCATGGTGCATTTGTTGACGATCATGAAGTACACGCGGTGGTTAGCGACTGGCAGAAGCGCGGTAAACCCAATTACATCGATGAAATTCTAAACGGTGAATCGTCAGCCGAAATTCTGTTACCCGGTGAGGCGTCAGAGAATACCGACGAGGAATACGATGCTTTCTTCGATGAAGCCGTGGCATTTGTTACGGAAACACGACGGGCCAGTGTATCCTCAGTTCAGCGCAAATTCAGAATTGGTTACAATCGCGCTGCCCGCCTGGTAGAACAAATGGAAGCAAACGGTGTCGTATCTTCACCGGGACACAACGGTAACCGGGAAGTTCTGGCACCACCTGCACCGAAGGAGTAATTAGTATGCGTCAGGTTTTAGCATTATCGGCAATGGTATGTTCTCTTAGTTTTTCATCTGTAGCGATGGCTGGTGATCAGGCCACCACAGAACTGCGCACCTTGCTCTCTCATATCAGTCAGTATAAAGCGAGGTTCAAACAAACCATTACTGACACCGAAGGTAATGTGGTTCATGAAGCCAATGGAAATATTATGCTTGCTCGTCCAGATAAATTACGCTGGGAAACGGTATCACCAGACGAAAATACCTTGGTGGCCGATGGTGAAACCGTTTGGAATATCGACCCTTTCGTCGAGCAAGTCACGATTATCGATCAGAAAAAAGCGGTTAAAGATAACCCTATTATGTTGATCACTGCTACGGACGATGAGACCTGGGCGAAGTTCGTGGTGAGAAAAGCGGATGCGGTTAGCGACGAGTACTTTGTTACGCCGGTGAACCAGGAAGGACAGATTCGTGAACTTACCCTTATTTTCAGTGATGACGCCTTAGTTGGCTTAACCACACTAGATGCACAGGAGCAAATTAGCAGTCTAAAATTCAGTGCCGTTGAGACCCAATTCCCTCTGGCAGCCGATGCCTTTACGCCTTCTTTTTCTGATTCTTACATAGTTGATGACCAGCGGTGAGTTTATTTTCTCAGGATGATTACGCGCCGCTTGCGGCGCGGATGCGCCCTGTCAGCATTGATGAATATGCAGGCCAGCAGCATTTATTAGGCGAGGGTAAACCGCTGAGAAAAATGCTCGAGGCGGGACAGTGTCACTCGATGATCTTGTGGGGACCACCCGGCACCGGCAAAACCACCTTGGCGGAAATGATTGCACAATATACTCATGCAAAAGTCGTCCGGTTGTCAGCAGTAACGGCGGGTGTGAAAGATGTACGTGCGGCCATGGAACAGGCAGAGATAGATAAACGTCATGGTCAGCGAACCCTGTTGTTTGTCGATGAAGTACATCGCTTCAATAAGAGCCAACAAGATGCCTTTTTGCCTTTTGTTGAATCTGGTGTGGTGACTTTCATCGGTGCTACCACCGAAAACCCATCGTTTGAACTGAATAATGCTTTACTGTCTCGGACCCGGGTATACGTACTCAAAGCGCTTGACGACGAGGCGCTGAATCGTTTGCTCGAACGGGCATTGCACGACACCGAGAAAGGTCTTGGCAGTCGTGGTTTGTCGCTTACTGATGAAGCGCGCAGTGCACTGATTGGGTTATGTGCTGGCGATGGACGTAGATTGCTTACGTACCTCGAATTAGCCAGTGATTTTGCTGAAGGTCATGAAATTGTCCTAGCCGATATTGAACAGGCTGTAGGCGAAAAAGTCGCAGCCTATGATAAAGGCGGTGATGCGTTTTATGATCTCATCTCTGCCTTCCATAAATCGGTAAGGGGCTCTGATCCTGATGCCGCATTGTATTGGTACGCCAGAATACTTAATGGTGGCGGCGATGCACTGTATGTAGCAAGGCGGTTGCTGGCGATTGCGTCTGAAGATATCGGTAACGCTGATCCCAGAGCCTTGCACCTTTGCGTAACTGCATGGGACTGTTATCATCGTGTTGGTCCCGCAGAAGGTGAACGGGCTATTGCTCAAGCCGCGGTGTATTGTGCCCTGGCGCCAAAGAGCAATGCGGTTTATATGGCGTTTTCGCAGGCGAAGCAGTTGGCCGCGAAAGCACCTGATTATCCTGTTCCCATTCACCTGCGTAACGCCCCAACTGCACTGCTTAAAGAGCTCGGCCATGGTGATGAGTACCGGTATGCCCATAACGAGCCAAACGCTTTTGCGGCGGGTGAAGTATATCTGCCACCTGAACTTGCTGGGAATCGGTTCTACGAGCCTTCCGAGCGTGGGCTGGAACAAAAACTAAAAGCGAAGCGGGATTTTCTCGACGCACTCAATCAACAAGCATGGAATAAAAAGGGATAACACAATGCCAACAGGGATTGTACTTTACTGTTATATTGCCGCTGGCGGTGCCATGGGGGCCTGCTTGCGCTATTTTGTTAGTTCAAACATCGATTCCTGGTTTGGAAAAGCGTTACCGTTTGGTACACTCACCGTCAATGTGGTTGGCTCTTTCAGCCTGGCACTTTTATATGGATTCATAGAGCGGATCGAACTGGTGGAATCACCGTATCGGGCGCTTATCGGTGTGGGCTTATTAGGCGCCTTTACCACCTTCTCCACGTTTTCAATTGAAACGCTGACACTACTGGAAAACGGCCTGATCATGAAAGCTGTTGCCAATGTGTTACTGAATGTCTGCCTTTGCCTGTTAGCAGGCTGGGCAGCCATAGCAATGATGAAAGGATAAAAAGAATTACATGTTAGATCCAAAGTTACTTCGCGCAGACATCGATAACACCGCGAAGCGTCTTGCAGAGCGTGGTTTCACGCTGGACGTAGATGCATTTAACGCACTGGAAGATAAGCGTAAGGGTTTACAGACCAAAACGCAGGAATTGCAAAACGAGCGTAATGTTCGTAGTAAATCTATCGGTAAAGCGAAAGCACAGGGTCAAGACATCGCACCACTGTTGGCTGAAGTCGGGCAGTTAGGCGATGATCTGGATGCCGCAAAAGCCGAACTTGATGCATTACTTAGCGAGATCAGTGCATTGACACAGGGTATTCCTAACTTACCGGATGCTTCTGTTCCTGCGGGTAAAGACGAAAACGATAATGTTGAAATTACTAAGTGGGGCACACCTGCTTCTTTCGATTTTGAAGTAAAAGACCATGTTGATGTCGCGGAAGGTTTGGGTAAGGGCGCCGACTTCGAAGTGGCAACTAAACTCACTGGAAGCCGCTTTGTGGTAATGCGTGGCCAGGTGGCGCGTTTACACCGTGCACTCGCGCAATTCATGTTAGACACCCACACCGGCGAACACGGCTATCAGGAAATGTATGTGCCTTACCTGGTAAACCATGACAGCTTGTACGGTACTGGGCAACTGCCAAAATTCGGTGAAGATCTTTTCCACACCAAACCCGCCACGGAAGAAGGTCAGGGGCTTTCTTTAATCCCAACTGCCGAAGTACCATTGACTAATATTGCCCGTGACGAAATCTTTGATGCGAAGCAATTGCCGGTAAAAATGACCGCACATACACCTTGTTTCCGCAGTGAAGCCGGTTCGTATGGTCGCGATACCCGTGGCCTAATTCGTCAGCATCAATTCGAGAAGGTTGAGCTAGTGCAACTGGTGAAGCCTGAAGATTCCTTCAATGCGCTGGAAGAACTAACCGGTCATGCTGAAGTTATTCTGCAGAAATTGGGCCTGCCATACCGTAAAGTTCTGTTGTGTACCGGCGATATGGGCTTTGGTTCGTGCAAAACCTATGATCTGGAAGTGTGGCTACCGGCGCAGGATACTTATCGCGAGATTTCATCTTGCTCAAACATGCTGGATTTCCAGGCGCGCAGAATGCAAGCACGTTACCGTAACCCTGAAACTAATAAACCAGAATTACTGCACACATTAAACGGTTCTGGCTTAGCGGTAGGGCGTACATTGGTAGCGGTTCTTGAAAACTACCAGCAAGCTGACGGCAGTGTGAAAGTGCCGGAAGTATTGATTCCTTACATGGCTGGCGTAACAGAAATTAAACCTTCCTGATAATTTCTGGCAGCTGTAAAAAAGCGGAGATGTTAACTCCGCTTTTTTGTGTCTGATAGAAAATTATAAACACTTTGCCGGTTTCGGCAGTCCCGCCAGCTTCGTAGCCTGCTTTGCGGGTCCTTTCTTAAAGAGGCGCTGAAGATAGCGGCTATTGCCTTTTTCTGGTCCGTGCTCAGCAGCAATGGCTTTCACCAGTGCGCGAATAGCTGGACTGGTGTCGTATTCCAGATAAAACGCGCGAACGAATCGCACCACTTCCCAATGCGCATCCGTCAGTTCAATATTTTCTTGTTCAGCTAATAGCGGCACCATGCCTTCGTCCCATTGTGTGTGGTCCAAAAGATAGCCGTTTTTGTCTACCGCTATTTGCGCGCCGTTATATTCTAAAAAATGGGTGTCACTCACTTCACTACTACCTGTTTACCGTATTGCTCTATGAGCGCTACAATTTCACTGTCTGTTAACAAGGCTGCGTCTTCTACCTGCACACCACGTTGTTCGGCGTCGAGTTGACGTACTTTCAGTGTTGAGCACAAACTGGCTAGTTTATATATCTGATACACGCCATCTTCTAACAATATCACCGGTGATCCTGCCACATTCGCCGCAGCGAGGTAGCGATACATTTGCGGGGTTTCTGTGGCCGTATTAATCGTTACTATCATTAAAATGTCACCACGTGATCGGCTTGTTCGATAAGCATAATAATTCCTGCATCGTCGAGAGGCTCAGCTAAGTCTGATACGATATCTAACGAATAGTTTTGTGCGCCCATGCCCTGGCGTTCTATATTGCTTTGCGCGTAATAGCATTCCTCAATATCGAAAAACGGTAATGATTTAAGTCGCTTGCTTTGATCTTTAACCCCGTTGACTTTCTTTTGCGGCAATAGCTGATACAGACCATTCCCTTCGAATATTATCACTACCTCATGACCGTAGTTCGTAGCGGCAAGTGCAAAATCCAATCCGTCAGATGCATCGCTGGTACCATAAGGTGCGCTGGTCAATCTAATCAATAGTTTAGCCATTAGAATTGCACCAGATGTTTGCTGTTGTGTAAATCGGCAAAAAATTCACCCAGCCCCGTCTGTTCAAACGGTACAATGTCATTTGCATTTATACCGCGCTTTTCGCCAGCGGTCATACAAACCCGTAAGGTTACATTATGTTTTTGCTTCAGTGTTTTCCATGCCGCGAAATAATTGGTTTCATCATTCGGCGGGGCCATTGCGGGCATCGCATTATAAATCCCACGCTGATAAAAAAATATTTGGTCAATATGATGCCCATCAGCCAAGAGCTGATGACAGAAGGCAAGGGCAGTAGACGCTCCCTGATCGTCATAAGGCGCTGATGTAACAAGGACGGTGTAATTAGACATAGAAATAAAAAAACACCCCGTTTGGGGTGTTTTCTCCAGACTCACGGGTAACGATTAGTCGTCGCTACCGAACGCACCTAACAGATGCAGAATCGCTGTGAACAGATTGTAGATGTTCAGGTACATCGATACTGTTGCACGAATGTAGTTAGTTTCGCCACCGTTAACGATACGGCTGGTATCGAACAGAATGAAACCAGACATTATGAAAACAATTGCTGCACTGATTGCCAGTGAAACCGCAGGTACCATAAAGAATATGTTAGCGATACCAGCAACAATGGCTACAACCAAACCAACAATCAGAAAACCGCCCAGGAATGAGAAGTCTTTCTTAGTGGTGAGTGCATAACCAGAAAGCGCGAAGAATACCAGTGCTGTTGCACCTAAAGCCTGCATAATAAGGCCCGGACCACCCATTGCGAGATAAAACTGCAATGTATAACCCAAAGATGCACCCATCAAGCCGGTGAAAGCAAATACCCAGTAAATACCGGAAGCTGAATCCGCTTTTTTCTGAACTACGAATAAAGTGATGAAAGCGCCGATGGTCATTACCAGAGACATAATAGGTGAAATACCTACTGCCATGGCAATGCCGGCACAAACAGCACTGAAAGCCAGGGTCATGGCAAGCAGCATATAAGTATTGCGAAGCACCTTATTGGTTTGCAATACTGACTGTTGAGATGCACCTGCATACATCGAACGTTGATCCATTGTTTCCTCCAGAAGGATATCGTTAAAAACCAAAAAAATATGGTGATGTAATCTTAGGTCATTTGTATGGGTTTTGGTTCAATATTTCAAGTGCTTTCCACATCAAAGACACCCCTTGTAACATCTTACGTTTAATTAATACGCAAGTTGGGGTAAATCCAGACCAGTTTGTTTAAAACATAAGCGCTTGAACAGTTTTTTAAAATTATCCCTTTACAGCCATAAAAATATCATTAAGATACGCAGCACTTACGGAGAGATGGCAGAGTCCGGCTGAATGCACCTGACTTGAAATCAGGCGAAGGGTCAAACCTTCCGGGGGTTCGAATCCCTCTCTCTCCGCCATATTCTACAAAACACCGCCTCCCAGGCGGTGTTTTTGTTTGTGCAGATTGATCGCTTCCAAATAGCCATAGCATGTTGTTTGTCATCGCTTCTTTAAAATTAGATTTAGCGGTGACGATAGACGACAGCAAACTGGTGGCATATTGGTCGCTTTATCAGCCAATATGGCAAAATTTGCACACATTGTTTATTGATTGCGCATTCGATTGATTTTGTGAGAAAAAAGACTTTTCACAGCGAAAAAAATCATTATTATACGCAGCACTTACGGAGAGATGGCAGAGTCCGGCTGAATGCACCTGACTTGAAATCAGGCGAAGGGTCAAACCTTCCGGGGGTTCGAAT